>NZ_SWDV01000041.1 GCF_005877905.1 Pseudomonas nicosulfuronedens
ATATCGCTGCTGGTTGCGCCCATTCGTCGCGACCTAGGTATCTCCGACTTTGAACTCTCTCTACTTCAGGGCTTCGCATTTGGCGTGTTCTATGCGATCTGCGGATTACCTTTGGGCTGGCTGGTAGATCGATTTAGCCGCCGCTGGATCATCTTCGGAGGGGTGTCAATTTGGACTCTTGCGACGGTCCTCTGCGGTGCCGCCCAGAACTATTGGCACCTGTTCCTTGCGCGGATCGGAGTAGGGGCTGGTGAGGCAGCACTGAGCCCCGCAGCATACTCGCTAATGGCCGATAGTTTTCCACCGCACAGGCTAACCACGGCACTGGCAGTTTACTCACTGGGTTCGCTGTTTGGGACCGGCATGGCCTATCTCATGGGTGGGCTAATCGTGCAAATGGTGGCCGCCCATGAGCACGTAGTCTTGCCCCTACTTGGAGAGGTACGCTCCTGGCAGTTGGTCTTCATCGCCATAGGTCTGCCAGGACTATTTTTGGGGCTTCTTGTGTTCACCTTCCGCGAACCGGCTCGCCGACAGCCTGCTGGGCTTGGTGATTCAGCACGCAATGCACTCGGGGAGGTATTTGGCTACATACGAGAGCATGGTCGTTTCTTTCTATGCCACCATGCCGGCTTCACCATCTGCGTAATGGCTGTAACAGGTCTCGCTCTCTGGGCCCCGACCTATTTGAGCCGCAGCTTTGCATGGAGCGCGGGGCAGATTGGCGCATGGCTTGGGATTGTCGGCACTGCGGGTGGAGTTATCGGAGCTTTCCTGTGCGGCCAATTGATTGACCGGCAAGTTGCTAAGGGCGGCCATGACGCACACATGCGCCTATTCAGCGGAACCTGCCTACTGAGTTGCCCAATTGCCGTGGCTGGAGTTCTTTGGAACGACCCCTACATTTTTCTAGGTGCGTTCTTCCTGGTGCAGATCCTGGTTAGCCCAATCATGGGGATTTCTGCCGCAGCCTTGCAGTTAGCTGCTCCTGCCCGCTTACGCGGAAGGCTCTCTTCGATTTATCTCTTCGTCATGATCCTACTGGGCATCGGTGCTGGTCCATCTGTAGTGGCTGCATTCACCGATTTTCTCTTTAGAGATGATGCGAAGCTGGGTTACTCCCTTGCGCTACTGTTCGCCATGGCCTGCCCCATAGCTGCGCTCATTTTGCATCTGGGCAGAGGTTCTATGCGGAATGCTGTTTCCAGGAACATTTCAGCGTAACTTCAGCACCGACTTGCCTGGTCCAGGACAGTCGGTGCTGTCAAAGACTACCGGAAGGAGACAGTATGACCGCCGTCTACAGCGATTGTCTGACCATTGATATAGCCCCCAGAAGGTGAAGCCAACAGAACTGCCAATCCAGCGAGTTCGTCAACTTCACCAAACCGCTGCGAAGGATTTCGTCCCTGGTACCACTTAACCATGGCCTCATCTTCCCACTGCGATCGAGCCATCTCTGTCTTGAACGTCCCCGGCGCAATGCAGTTGGCGGTGATGCCCTTGCTTGCGAATTCGTTGGCCATGTTTCGGACGAATTGCATGTCCGCCGCCTTGGTCAAGCCGTAGGTGCCGGTCATGGCATCACCTAGCAAGCCGACGATCGAAGCCACCACGATGAAGCGGCCATAGCCGCGCTCGATCATCCCCGGAACTGTCATCTGCGCTAGCCAGATACTGCTCTGGACGTTTACCTGCATGAACTTGCCGAAAGTCTCCTCCTGCAGGTCCAGCACTGACCCTACCCACGGGTGGATCGCGGCGTTCGCCATAACGATATCCACCCTGCCCCAGGTCTCCACGGCGCTGCTCACCAGGTTCTGCAACTCCTCCTTACGACCGATGTTGCAGGGTACCGCGATGGCTTCCCCGCCCCGCTCGCGAATCTGCGCCACGGCGGCCTCGCAGGCCTCCGCCTTGCGCCCGGAAATCACCACCCTGGCGCCCTGCTCTGCCATCCCCATGGCGCTGGCCAACCCCAGGCCACGGCTCGAGCCGGTGACGATCGCAACCTTGCCGCGCAAATCGAAGAGTGAAGACATCGTATCGGAACCTCTCGCTGAATTTATTCGCTATGCGAATTTGACATCCGCACTGTGAATTACGAATATACGTGGAAACGAGATTTCGAAGGCAACACCATGACCGCAACGCCGTTGAATGAAGTCGTCAATGAGGTCGAAGAAAAGGATCGCCAGTACGTCACGGCACTGGCGCGTGGCCTGCAGATTCTTCGCTGCTTCAGCCATGACAGGCCGGAACTGACACCTCAGCAGTTGGTCCGCATGACCGGCTTGCCACAACCCACCGTCTGGCGCCTATGCCACACGCTGGTCAAGGAAGGCTTCATCGTCTGCGCCGGGGAAAACAACCGCATGGCGCTTGGCCTTCCGGCATTGGCCCTGGGTTATGCCGCGCAGGCCCGCCATGCGCTGCCGCGTACCGCCCTGCCCTACATGCAGGAACTGACCGACCGCCACCGCCTGGGCCTGTCGCTGGCCGTGCGCGATGGCCTGGAGATGCTCTACATCCAGCGCACCCACGGCGACTTCATCTACATGAACGACCCGGTCGGGGCGCGCCGCCCATTCGCAACAGCGCCCACCGCCTGGGCTTGCTTCGCCGCCTATGACGCCGCCGAGCGCGCCCAGGTGTTGCAGCTGCTCGCTGCCGCCAATCGAGAGGCCCAGAGGGAGATATCGCGGCAACTAGAGCACGCCGCCAGCGAGTACGCCGCCACCGGCTTCATCACCAGCATCGGCGTCATGCACGAGCACATGAATGTCGTCGCGGTACCGATCCGCTCTCCTCACAGCGGCACCGTCTACGGGCTCTCGGCCGCAGGCCTGGCCACCGATTGGCCGCGAGAGCGCCTGCTGGAGATCGGCCAGGAACTGCTTCACCTGGCGCGACAGCTGACGGTAGCCGCCGATTGAATCCGCACCTCACTACACGAGAAAAACAAGGATAAAAAAACGTGAATATCGAACAACCTCTGATTCTCGTTACCGGCGCGACGGGCGCCCAAGGCGGCGCCACCGCTCGCCACCTCCTCGCCGCTGGCTTGCGGGTACGCTTCCTGACCCGAAACCCAGAGTCCTCCGCCGCCCAGGCACTGATCGCGGCGGGCGCCGAAGCGATTCGTGGCGACCTCGAAGCGGCGGATAGCGTGGCAACCGCCGTCGCTGGCTGCCAGGGCGTGTTCTCGGTGCAGTTGCCAGACGCCCAGGGCACCGACGCGGAAAGGCGCCACGCCTTCACCCTGATCGAAGCGGCGAAGGACGCCGAGGTCCGCCACTTCGTGCATACCTCGGTCTGCGAGGCAGGCAAACACGCGGCGTTTCCCCGCTGGGGCAGCGGCTACTGGTGGCAGAAGTACTGGACCGACAAATGGGACATCGAGCAGGCCGTACGCGCCGCCGGCTTCGAGCGCTGGACGGTGCTCAAGCCCGCTTTCATGATGGACAACTTCGCCCTGCCCAAGTCGAAGTACATGTTCCCCCACCTGCGCCAGGGCCGGCTCGTCACCGCCCTGCTGCCGACCACCCGCATGCAACTGATCGCCGCCGACGATGTCGGCCTGCTGGCCTGTTCGGCTTTCCGCGACCCGGAATATTTCAACCGGCAGAACATCGACCTCGCTGCGGAATCGCTGACCATGACGGAAATCGCCGCCACCTTGGCGCGGGTGCTGGGCAAACCCGTGGCGGCCGAAAGCGTATCGCCTGCAGGAGCGCTGGAGAGCGGACTGTTTGCCGGCTGGGTGCGCTCCCAGGAGTGGACCAACGAGGTGGGTTATCGCGCGGATATCGCCGCACTCACGGTCGCACTGGGCAGTCGTGAGATCCAGCTCACGCCATTCACCCGCTGGGTCGAACGCCACGCCAACGCTATTCGCATCGACGCCTGATCGCGCTTCCGAAGGAGCTCCGTCATGAAGCTGAACGATAACGTCAGCGCCGTCGTCGTGGGTGGCGCATCGGGCATGGGCGAAGCGACGGTTCGCACCCTGCGTTCGCGGGGAGTGAAAGTCGCGATACTCGACCTGAACGAAGAGCGCGGCGCCAGTGTCGCAGCGGAAACCGGGGCTAGTTATTTTCGCGCGGACATCACCAACGAAGAGAGCGTACTCGGGGCCTTCGAGCAGGCCCGCGCCCGGAATGGCCAGGAACGCATACTGGTCGCCACGCCAGGCGGCGGAGGCCTGTCCTACACGGCATGGCGGGACGGCGAATCAGGTGCCATCCGCCGCCATGATTTCCAGCGTTTCGGCCGCATCGTCACACTGAACCTGAATGGCACCTTCCTCTGCGCCTCTATCGCCGCGCAGGGGATGATGACACTGCCGATCGGGACGGACGGCGACAAGGGAGTGATACTGATGACCTCGTCCGTCGCCTCTCAGGATGGACCAGCCGCCACCATCGCCTACGTCGCTGCCAAGGCCGGCATCAACGGCATGACACTGTCGATGGCCCGCGACTTGGCACCCGAGGCCATTCGCGTCAACACCCTGCTCCCCGGCAATTTCGAGACCCCTCTGCTGTCTTCCGTGCCCGCCAACTACAAGTCCGGCATGCGCGACTGGAACCTGCATCCCAAGCGCTTCGGGCATCCAGACGAGTACGCGACGCTGGCCCTGCAGATCATCGAGAACGGCTACCTGAACGCGGCGCTCCTGCGCCTCGATGGCGGCGCCCGGGTCTGACCCTAGCGAGAGAACCCTATGACCAACCTCTACGATCTTCCCGACGACATCCTCGTGCAGGCCGAAGGTGGCCTGCGCATCATCACGCTCAATCGTCCCGACGACCTGAACGCCTCGACCACGGAAATGCTGTTCGCCTATCCCAAGCTGTTCCGGGCGCTGGCCGAAGACACCGAGGCACGAGTAGCGATACTGACCGGCGCCGGACGCGCATTCAGTGCCGGCGGCGACATGGGCCACTTCGTCAAGACGCTCGACGACACGGACTTCGCCAGGGCGGTACAAGAGAACGCGCGGCGGACCATCCACGGCTTCATCGACGTGCCGATCCCCATCATCGCCGCGGTGAACGGCGCCGCAGTGGGCTGGGGCGCCACGCTGGCCACGCTGTGCGACATTGTGCTGATGTCGGAGAAGTCCTTCATGGCGGAGCCGCATATCAATATCGGCCTGGTGGTCGGCGACGGCATCTCTGTTTCCTGGCCGCTGTACACCAGCCTGCTGAAGGCCAAGGAACTGATCTTCACCGGCGATCGCATCCTGCCCCAGCAGGCCGTGGAGTTTGGCTTGGCCAATCGCGTCGTGCCGGCCGACAAGCTGATGAACGAGGCCCGCGAACTGGCGGCGAAACTGCTGAAACAGCCGGCCCAGGCACTGCGCGAAACCAAGAAGCTGATGAACCTGTACCTGCACCGCTCCGCGGCGCAGATGCTCGACGCCACCTTGGGTCGGCAGTTGGCCGCGACCTTGAGCGAAGAGCATCACGAAATCGCTTCGGCGTTCATCCAGCAACAGAAACGCAACCAGGCCGAGCGGGATTAGCGGAGGGAAACGGGCCCCGGCGCGGCAATGAAGTCAGCCGCGGCCATCCTCCCGCACCGTCCGGACAGGGCAAAGGAAACTAGGCGGGGATGGGGCAGGCCGCTCGGCTCTGCGCGTACTCCTTTTCGACCGCTTCCAGGTAGGCGGTCAGCGCGCGCGGCGCCTCCTCAGAAAACAAACCCCAGGAATTCTGGTCGTTGCCGGGAACGTCCCAGAGAAGGAAGCCCATGGGCAGCCGATAGAGGCCCTGGGCGTATTTGCTGATTGCCGTCCGGCTTGCCTCTGGCATGCGCAATGACAGCACTCGCTCATATAGCGCCAGTAGGTCGAGGCTGACGACGGAACCGTGCTTGGTATTGAAGCGGGCTTCATTCCACAAGATACGAACGTCGGGATTCTCTTGCACGTATATGATGTTGAGGGAGTGCAGTTCCAGCATCACCGTACGCGGCGGCCACTCGATCCATTTTCGGTCCGGGACGGACGTCAGCTTTTCAAGGATCCGCGCGCCACCCTCGACGTGCCTGATCACCAAGGCATCAATGACGGCCTGCTTGTCCGCGAAGAAGTGGTAGAGCGAACCAATCGAGGTTTTTGCCTCTTCGGCCAGGCCATGCATGGTGAAATTCGAACTCGAGTTACGAACCAGCAACCGAGCGCAGGCATCAAGAATCAACGAAACGCGCATTTCCCCCCGACTTTGCGCCGGTATGCGCTTTCGCATTCGCGAGTTGGGCATGCTCATTATTTGAATTGGACGACAGTGGTTCCCGATAGTCGGGTGCTTATAACACCCAGCGGGGAAGCAACTCAAATTCTCGGCCGGTGTGAGCGGCGCCCGGCGGGCGCCGCTCACACCCCTTTAGAGCCCCAGCGCCTCGCGCACCGCCTGAGCAATCGGCAGCAGCGGGTCTTCCTCCACCGAGGTTGGGTTGAACAGCCGATTATGGCAGATGGCCACGGCGAGGTTGAGATCCGGGTCAGCCCAACCGATGGAGTTGCCCTGCCCCGGATGACAAATGGCCCTGGGGTTTCGCACACAACTCACCGGCGGATGCTCGCCACCAAACCAGAAGCCGCCAATGGTGATGGGGATGGGGAAGCCGAACATAACCGGATCGGGCTCCTCGCTGTTGGCCCTTGGCGTGTTCAGCGTCGCCACCCGCTCGGCGGACAGTAGGCGAACACCGTCGAGTTCCCCGCCATTGGCCAGGAAGGCCCAAAAGCGTGCTTCCGAGCGGGCGTTGAAGATGCCACCGACACCAGCCACCTCGGCCCGACGCACATCCGAGCGCTCAAACACTTCGGGCACCAGGGCGACCTGTTCGGGCATGGAAGCTAGGAACAGCGGCGGCAGGTATTCCGCCGGCACGGGCAGCATGCCGTTGACCTGCTTCGCCACGCGCGGCTCCACCTCATCTGGGATGCCGATCCAAAGGTCGTCGATACCCAGCGGCTGGGCGATCTCCTCGCGGACGAAACGCCCCAACGAACGCTGTTGGGGATCGGCGCGACGCACCAATTCACCGACGATCCAACCGAAGGTCATGGACAGGTAGAGTGTCTTGCTGCCAGGCTCGGCGAGCGGCTCCAGATTGGCGATGGCGTTGGTCATCCAGTTCCAGTCACACATGCGCTCGGGGGTCACGTCGGCCGGCATCTGCGGCACACAGGCGCGATGAGTAAGCACATGGTTCACGGTGGTGCCGCCCTTGCCGTTGGCAGCGTACTCGGGCCAATAGCGGCTCACCGGAGCGTCGTAGTCGATGTGCCCGCGCTCGGCCAGGATATGCAGCGCGGTGGCAGCGACCGCCTTGGTCACCGAGTAGACGTTGAAAAGGGTGTCACCATTCACTGCACGCCCGCTGGTGGGATCGGCGCTGCCGCTCCAGGCGTCGATGACCAGCTTGCCGTCCAGGTACGCGGCAACTTGCACGCCCACCTCGCCACCCGCGCCGGTCGCATAGTCCAGCGCTTTCTGCACGATGGCCTGCGCGCGCGGGTCAAGATTGTTCTGCATGGGAGATTCTCCTGGGTCAGTGACTCATGGCGATGGTCGCGAGGCCTTCGAGGGCTAGGCCATGGCCGAGCTCGTCAAGCAGTCGACGCTTAATAGGCTGAGTGAAGGCTACCCGCGTATAACGAGCGGTAAGCGCCGGTTGCCGGGCTATGTCATGGGCCAGTGCCCAGGCTCGCTCCAGCAGTTGATCCGCCGGCAGTACTTCGGCGACCACACCCAAGGCTTGGGCCTCAATCGCCGAAAGGCGCTGGCCTGTTAACAGGAAGTAGCGCCCGCGGTTTGTCCCCAGCAGCATGGGCCAGACCACCTGCACGCCATCGCCGGGCACCACGCCGTGGATGAAATGCGCCATGTCGGCCAACTCAGCGGTCTCGCTGGCTAGGACGATGTCGGACAGCGCCGGGATTTCCGCATGGATATAGGCCGGACCGTTGATCGCGCCGATCACCGGCACCTCGATGTCGAGGAGGTTCATCAGCAGGTCCTTGCCTTCGCGTAGCAAACGGTGCCAGCCGTGGGCCATGGGCTCCTGAGGAATTTCCTGGAAATTCATCCCGGCGCAGAAAGCGTCACCCTTGCCGGTGATGATCAGTACGCGCACGTCCGGGTCCCGGGCGATTTCTCGGAAGCATTCGCCCAACTGGGTGTGGATGCTGCCGTCCAGCGCGCCCCACTGTAGCGCCCCACCATTCGTGTGAAGGCTCATCTGCAGGATGCCATCTCGCTGGAACAGCTCGATGTTGGCGAAGCGCGTGGCGTAGGTATCGAAGCAACTCATTGGGCATCCTCCAGGATAAGGTCGGCAGCGCGCCAAGCCATGGCCATCATCGGGCCGTTGGTATTGCCAGAAATCAAAGTCGGGATTACCGACAGGTCCATTACTCGCAACCCCGTGACGCCCCTGACACGCAAGCGCGGATCAAGCACCGCCGAGTCGTCCGATCCCATCGCGCAGGTCCCGCTGGCGTGATAGCCGGACTGCCCGCGCCGGCGGAACTCGTCGATGATTTCGTCGTCGGTCTGCACCTGCATGCCGGGATGGGTTTCCTCCATCACGAGGTGGCTCATGGGAGCGCTGTGGATCACTTTGCGCATGAAGCGGAAGGCGCCGATCGACACCTCGCGGTCGTACTCGTCGGCCAAGTAGTTGGTGACGATACGCGCCGGCTGCGCCGGATCGGCCGATTCGATGCTCACGCTGCCGAGACTGCGTGGACGCAGCGGGTAGGTGAACAGCTGCATGCCGGGGTAGTCTTCGAAACGGTAGGTCGGTGAGCTGAAGTCCATTGAGTAAGGCGCCATCATCAGCTGTGCGTCCGGACGCTCCAGCCCCGCGCGGGTGCGGAAAAACCCGCCGACCTGATATGACCCCAGCGACATCACCCCGCCCCGGGTGAGCATGTACTGCAGGGCGTTCTTCACCAGGCGCGGGCCGGCGAATTCGCGGTTCTGGCTGTCTCGCCAATTACGCAGACGCACCTGGAGGAAATACAGCAGGTGCTCGCGCATATTTCGGCCCACATTGGGGCTGTGCGCGACGAGGGGAATACCGAGCCCGGCCAGCATCGCGCTGTCACCGATCCCCGACAGCTGCAATAGACGCGGCGACTCCAGGGCGCCAGCGCTGAGGATGACCTCGCGATGGGCACGATAGGAAACCGCTTCGCCATCGCCTCGGCGCGCCTCTACACCGATCACCCGAGAGCCGTCGAAGAGTAGCCGCTGGACCTGGGTGTCGGTGACCACTTCCAGGTTGCGGCGCTTGCGCGCCGGCTTCAGGAACGCCTGCGCGGAGCTCTGCCGAACGCCACCGGAAATCGTGTAAGTGAGGTATGCGACCCCTTCGTGGTCCAGTTCGTTGATGTCTTCCTTGCGTTTCAGGCCAAGGCTTTCGCAGGCTTCGATCACCGCTTCGCCGATACCGTTGCGCTCGGCATAGGGCGCCACCTTTAACGGGCCGTTTCCGCCCCTCAGTTCACTGGCGCCCAGGGCATGGTTCTCGATGCTGCGGAAGGCCTCGGCCATGTTGTCCCAGCCCCAACCGATGGCGCCATTGGCCTGCCACTCGTCGTAGTCGGCGGGATGGCCGCGCATGTAGACCATGCCGTTGACCGCGCTGGATCCCCCCAGCAGCTTGCCGCGGGCCCAGACCTCCTGGCTGCGGCCGCTCGCCGGATCGACGGCCACCGGCAGGTGCCAGGCATGCGCGGGGTCGGTTAGCAGCTTGCCGAAGCCCTTGGGCATGCGCACCAGCGGGTTGCGATCCTCCGGCCCGGCCTCTATCAACAAGACGTTGTGCTTACCGCT
The DNA here is from genome assembly GCF_005877905.1 of Pseudomonas nicosulfuronedens. GTDB lineage: Bacteria > Pseudomonadota > Gammaproteobacteria > Pseudomonadales > Pseudomonadaceae > Pseudomonas > Pseudomonas nicosulfuronedens. The sequence continues at coordinate 9,858 of NZ_SWDV01000041.1, forward strand.
TTCGGAAAGCCGGTTGGCCAGCACGCAGCCCGCCGAACCCGCTCCGACGATGATGTAATCGAATTCCTTCATATGATTTGGCTCGCTTGCCCGTCCGCCACTAGTTCGTCGCAGACGGGAGAACTCAGAGGGGCGGCGGTCAGCCGAATTTCACGTGGATCGAGTGCGGCACCCGCATCATGCTTCCGCGGATTTCCGGAGCCGGCTTGTCCGGATCCAGACGCAGGTTGGGCAACTTGTCGAGAATCGCGCTGAGCGCCCGGGTCATCTCCACGCGGGCCAGGTGTTGGCCGATGCAGACGTGCGGCCCGAAGGCGAAAGCGAAGTGCCGGTGCTGCGGCTTGCGGAAGATGTCGAAGCGTTCCGGGTCAGGGAACTTGCGCTCGTCGCGGTTGGCCGAGCCAGCCACTACGTCAATGAAGGCGCCCTGAGGAATCTCGATGCCACCCAGCGTCGTGGCCTTGCTGGCGTAGCGCGACTGCATGAGCACCGGCCCATCCCAGCGCACGGCCTCCTCGATGGCTTGCGGAATCAGCGAGCGGTCCTGTCGGATCGCTTCCAGCTGCTCCGGATGGCTCAGCAGTGCGGTGAGCAGCACGCTGGTGGCGCGGTAAGTGGTGTCACCGGCGGCGTTGATCAATTGACGGAGGAAGGAGATCAGCACTTCCTCGGGCAGGTACTCACCCTCTACCTCGGCCACGGCCAGGGCGCTGATCAGGTCGTCACCCGGGTTTGCCCGGCGTTCGGCGACCAGGCGTTTGAAGTAGGTGCCAAGTTTGCGCGAAGCCTCGGTGCCGTGCTCGATATCCACGGAGACTACGGTTTGCGCGATGGCTAGCTTGTGGAAGGTGCTGACGTCTTCCGGCGGCAGCGCCAGTTGGCGGTAGATGATGTGGAAGGGATAGTGCAGGGTGAACTCCTGCACCAGGTCGGCCTCGCCGCGCCCTTCGAATTTCGCCATCAGGTCGTGCACCACCGGGTCGACCAACTCGTCGCCCCAGGCCGCCACGGTCTGCGGCAGGAAGGCCTTCTGGAAGATCCGGCGGAAGCGCGGATGCTCCGGCGCGTCCATGGTAGAAATGCTGCGGCCGAAGCTAATGCCCAAGTTGTACGAATAGGCGTGGTTGCTGAAGGTCTGCGGATCGCCGAGCACCTGCGCCACTTCGTCGTAGCCGAATACCGAGTAATGCTGGGCATCCGGCGGGCAGGTGATGTCCGGATACAGCCCCATCATCGCCCGATACTCGCCTGGCAGCACTGAAGCGTTATGTCTCAGCTCGGCGATCCTGGCGTATGGATCCAAGTGATCGCCGAATACCAGGGCATCCTCCATGAACGGATTGAACGACGGATCGTCAAAATCCTCGATAGACTGCACTGCACCCATTGTTTTTATTCTCCGACTTCGGCAAAAGGTTGAGTGCGCCTGTGCCAACTTCTTGCGGCCGATCGCCGCCGGCAACACGCGCATTCAGTTATGCGAACGTCGTTCAATTTAAAACAGGGGCAACGACTTGGCAAGATGCGCTTTGCCAGGCCATCGCTCCCCAGGTGACAAGTGCACTCAGCTGATCAGGAAGCCCCCGTCCACCGCTAGCAACTGGCCAGTGATGTAGCGGGCTGCCGGGCTGGCGAGGAACAGCGCGGCGTTAGCGATATCCTCCACCCCGCCCATGCCGCCCAAAGGCACCCGCCCCGGACTGAGGATCGGTCCCTTGAGTTCGATCGCCGCCGAGGCCGCACGCGCACCCGGTGTAGGAATGCCTCCCGGCAGAACGGCGTTCACCCGAATGCCGTCGCCGCCGAACTCCAGCGCCGTGGTTCGCGTCAAGCTGTTAACTCCCGCCTTGCTGGCGTTGTAGGTAGCATTGTGGTGAACCACGGCCTGCATCGAGGAAACCGAGGAGATGTTGACGATGGCGCCGCCACCGCGCTCCTTCATGCGCAGGATGCATTCCCGCAGGCACAGGAAGGTGCCGCGCAGGTTCACCGCCTGCAGCCGATCCCAGAACTCAGTGTCCACCTCCAGAAACGGCCGCTTGGGAAAGATCGCAGCGTTGTTCACCAGTACATCGAGGCTGCCGTAGGCGGCGAGCGCTGCGTCAAACAGCGCCGCCACCTCGCCTTCATTGGACACGTCGACCTTCACGGCCCTTGCCTGGCCGCCGCCGGCAACTATGGCCTCGGCGACAGCACGAGCCGCGTCCAGATCGATATCGGCGACCACCACCCGGGCACCGACGTCGGCGAAAGTCTCGGCGATGCAGCGTCCGATACCGGCGGCTGCGCCGGTCACCACGGCAGTCTTGTCATCGAGGCGAAAGGCGTTTTGCGTAGTCATTTCCAGCTCCTTGGCAGTGAAAGGTTCAGAGGTCCCAGACGAGCGGCAGGTGGTGCAGGCAGCCGTTGACGCCGCCACTCACGCCCACGCTAGCGCCCGGCTTGATGCGGAAGTCCGGGATGCGCTTGAGCCACTCCACCAGGAACACTTTCATTTCCACCCGCGCAAGGAAGGAGCCCGGGCAACGATGCGGACCATTGCCGAAGGTTGAATAGGTACGCGAGGTACGCTCGAAGTCGACCTCCAGGGGGCGCTCGAAGCAGCGCTCATCCAGGCCATGCAAGGTGGTCGGCAGGATGATCATTTCGCCCTTCTTCATCGTCACGCCCTTGTAGACCAGGTCGTGGTCGACCACCCTCCCCTGGTTGACCACGGGGAAGCGTCGCAGGAACTCGTCGGCCGCGCGCGGCGCGAGCTCTGGATTTTCGATGAGCTTGCGGCGGTGCTCCGGATTGCGTGCCAGGAAATGCGCGACAAAGCCTAACGCCGAGGCCACGGTGTCCAGTCCACCGATCAGCACCAGCGAGCACAGCCCAATCAGTTCCTGGTCGGACAGCGCCGCGCCCTCGCGGACGATGCGGCTGATCAGGTCGTCACCAGGCTTGGCGCGCCGTTCGGCAATCACCTTGCCGACGTACTCGAAGATCTTGCCGATGGTCTCAACCTTCACCTCGTGACCGAACGGGCGGACCATCTTGTCTGCTAGCGACAGCAGGTAGCCACGGTCTTCGCTGGGGAGCTTGACCATGTTCATGAAGATGCCGATCGGCAGGTGCTGGGCGAACTCGCTGACGAACTCGCACTCGCCCCTGGGCTGGATACCATCAAGGAGTTCCAAGGTCAGCTGGCGCGCCTGCTCCTCAAGGGACCCCACCGCCTGCGGCGTGAAGGCCGGCGCGATCAGAGAGCGGTAGGTGGTGTGCTGCGGCGGGTTGAAGTGGATCGGCGGCAGGCGGCCGTGTTCCTCTCGGGGCACAGTGCTCCACTCCGAGGAGAACTGCTCGTAGTCCTTGAAGATGTGGTAGATGTCCTCGCCACGGGTCGCCACCCAGTGCCCGCCGCGCCGCGGAGTCCAGAAGATGTCCGGCACTCCCTGGCGGTGTAGCGCGTGGAAAGCCAGGTGGTAATCGTCCTCCGCTCCCGGTGGGTTGTAGACGTCGAAATCGAAGACCAGTTCCGGCGGTACGTGCGCCGGAACGGGGGCTGCTGCAGTCGGGTCGGTCATTGTTCTTGTCTCTCGCTGGCAGTGGATCAAAGAGGCGTCCGGGGCGCGGCTACCCACCCCGCTGGTGACGGCACCCGTCCAATCTATGCAAGCTGAGTGCATGGATAAACGCGCATGAGTTGAAGGAATCCTTCAAGAAAATTGAATAATCCCCCCACCGACCGGCTTTCCCTTCCCGCGCTTTCCTTCCGGCTTCTTCAGCACCCCTTCGCGCCATCGAGCATTTGACAGTTCGCGCGCACAGCGTTCAGAATTCCTAACGACGTTCCAAAAATACAAAAGCTGCTCGACGCAGCATCGTCCAGTCAGGTGCCGAATGACCGAAACTGCTTCGCTCACTGCCATCATCGTTGGTGCCGGCCACGCCGCCGGCGAACTGGCGACCAGTCTGCGTGACAACGGCTGGGAGGGCCGTATCCTGCTCATCGGTGAGGAGCCGCAGCTCCCCTACCATCGGCCGCCCCTGTCGAAAGCCTACCTCTCTGGCGCCGCCACCTCGGAAAGCTTGCTGATCAAGCCCCGCGCTACCTATGAAAAGGCCAACGTGGAAATCATCAGCGGCGTGCGCGTCGACAGGATCGACCGCGAAACCGCCACGGTTCACCTGGCCGACGGCCGCACCGCACAGTACGACCGCCTCATCCTTGCGACCGGCGGGCGACCGCGCCCGCTGCCGATCCCGCAGATCGAGCAGGCCGAGCGCTCGGGCAATTTCCACTACCTGAGAACGCTGCAGGACGTGGACCGCATCCGCCGCCAGTTCGAGCCGGGCATGCGCCTGGTCATCGTCGGCGGCGGCTACATTGGCCTCGAAGTGGCCGCAGTGGCGATCAAGCGCGGCCTCAAGGTCACCGTTCTGGAAGCATTGCCGCGGGTACTGGCGCGCGTGACCGCGCCGGAGCTTTCGGCGTTCTATGAGTCGCGCCATCGCGCCGCTGGCGTCGAGATCCGCACTGACACTCAGGTCCGCGACGTGCAGCTGGACCCTTCGGGCGACGCGGTCGCCGCCCTGCAGTGCGCCGACGGCAGCAGCGTACCGGCGGACCTGGTGGTGGTCGGCATCGGCCTGCTTCCCAACGTGGAATTGGCGGTCGACGCGGGCCTGGAAGTCGACAACGGTATCCTAGTCGACGAGTTCGGCCAGACCAGCGACTCGAACATCTACGCCGCCGGCGACTGTAGCAACCACCCCAACCCCCTGCTCGGCCGGCGCTTGCGCCTGGAGTCAGTGCCCAACGCCCTGGAGCAGGCGCGCAGCGTGGCAGCCTCGATCTGCGGCAAGCCCAAGGCCTACGCCTCCATCCCGTGGTTCTGGTCGGATCAGTACGAGCTCAAGCTGAAGATGGTCGGCCTGTCCCAGGGTTACGACCAACTGGTTATCCGCGGCACTCCGGAAAGCGACTCCTTCTCGGCCTTCTACCTGAAGGACGGCAGCATCTTGGCCGCCGATACCGTGAACCGCCCTCCGGAATTCATGCTCGCCAAGCGCTTTATCGCGGAGAAGGTCCGCGTGGACCCCGCGCGACTCGCGGATGACAGCCAACCCCTGAAAGACCTGTTGCCCAGCGCCTGATATCCCAACTCGCCAGGAATAGAAAAAATGCCAACGATCATCTTCGTCCAGCAAGACGGTAGCGAACAGCGGGTGCACGCCGACGTCGGCCAGTCCGTCATGCAGGTGGCGGTCAACAACCAGGTGCCGGGCATCCTCGGCGACTGCGGCGGTAGCTGCAGCTGCGCGACCTGCCATGGCTACGTGGAAAAGGACTGGGCCGCGCACATGCCGGCCGCCGAGTCCTACGAGAACGACATGCTGACCTGCGCCATGGATGTCACCGATGCCAGCCGCCTGACCTGCCAGATCATCGTCACGCCCGAATTGGATGGCCTGGTAGTCCGGCTGCCGGCCTTGCAGACCTGAGCCGGCCCAGCCCGGCCGTACCACTCACCGCAACGACAATAAGAATGGAGAGGACCAACAGATGAGTGCAGTCGATTTCAACGGCCGCGTGGCCATCGTGACCGGCGCCGGCGGCGGCCTGGGGCGTACCTATGCCATGGATCTGGCCAAGCGCGGCGCCGCCGTGGTGGTGAATGACCTCGGCGGAAGCTTCGACGGCCAGGGCAGCTCCCACAACATGGCCGACCAGGTGGTCGAGGAGATCCGCGCTGCCGGTGGCAAGGCGGTGGCGAACTACGACTCCGTGGGCACCCGAGCGGGCGGCGAAGGGATAGTGCAGTCCGCGCTGGACGCCTTCGGCCGGGTCGACGTGGTTATCAACAACGCCGGTCACCTGCGCAACGCAGCGTTCGACGAGATCGACGACGAGATCCTCGACTCGCTGATCAACGTTCACCTCAAGGGCGCCATCTACGTGACCCAGCCGGCCTACAAGGTGATGAAGCAGCAGGGCTACGGCCGAGTGGTATTCGCCTCCTCAGCGGCCGGCGCCTTTGGCAATCCGCAGCAGGGGGCCTATGCCGCCGCCAAAGCGGGCCTGCTTGGAGTCATGAATGTGCTATCGCTGGAAGGCAAGCAGCACGGGGTACTGTGCAATGCCCTGCTACCCACCGCCAACAGCCGAATGGCGGCGGCGATGGATCCCAAACAGCTGGAAGCCTTCGGTGCACAATACGCCGCCTTTGGCGAACAGCTCGGCAACGCTTACCTGCCGGACTTCGTCACGCCGCTGGTGGTCTACCTGGCCAGCGAGGCCTGCACCAGCACCCATGGCATTTACTCCGCGTCCGTCGGCCACTACGCGCGAGCATTCATCGCCGTGAACGATGGTTGGACCGGCCCGCGCGAGGCTCCGGCCAGCGCCGACGAACTCGCCAGCCACTTCCAGCAGATCGCGGAAATCGGTGAATTCAGCATCCCCGAATCGCTTTCGGATGAGTTCGCTATCATCCAGCGCAATTTCAGCAAGAGCCGCTAATACCGCAGCACACTGCCTCGATGGCCACGGATAGTCATCGGGGCAGCCCCTTCCGCCGCCTACACCCTAACCACGACATTGCCGACCTGCTCGTTGGACTCGAGCATGCGCTGGACGTCCTGGATGTCGCTCAAGGCGAATGTCTTGGTGATAATCGGCAGTAGCGCTCTCGCCTCTAGCCCCTCGAGAATGAACGCCTTGGCCTGCGGGTAAGACGCGATCTCGGCGTAGTGATAGCCCTTAAGCGTGAGGCTCTTCCCCAGGCGTTGAACAACGGGGAAGGTTTCGGTTCGGGACTGAGTGAGCCGTAGTCCAACAGGATGCCGTCGTGCGCCGTAGTATGGGTGAGTGATTCAAAAGCCGGCCCGCCGACGGGGACGAACACCACCGGCGCACCCTGCCCGCCGTCAGCACCATGACTCGTTCGAAGATATCTTCCTCGCCGCTGACGATGACATGGGCGACCCCGGCATAAAGCAGCGCCTGTTTCTTGGCCGCTCGGGCAGTTGCACCGACCATCTTGGCTATCTGAAAAGCCGTCGTGCCTAAGCTGCTCGAGGCGGCGGTGACCAGCAGCGTATCGCTCTGACGCAACTTCGCCCGATCCACAAGCGCGCCCCATGCCGTGACTACTGCATCCAGGATGCGGCGGCTTCTTCGAACGACAGGTTCGCAGGGATTCCAACCACCAGTCTGGCCGGAGCATTCGCCAACTCGCCATAGGTGCCCCAGCGGGCGATATCCAGCGGCGGAATCAGTGCGCTCCGTTGCTGGCCACCGCCTTCGCCGGACTGGATATCGTGTCGCAACCACTAGAGCTGGTAGGCGGCGCGCTACGTAACGGCACCTTGGTAAACCTGCTTCCTCACTACCCGGCGCCGCAATCGCCCATGCACCTGCTCTACGCCCCCGTCCGTCGCCTGACGCCTGACGCCTGACGCCTAGGCTGGGCAGCTTCATCTACTTTACCGTGAGGCATTCCGAGTCTGGCAAGAAGTGTAAGTGCACCGCCTGGGGGCCGGCTGAACGACCGGGGCGGCCCCTATGCCGACAAAGCGCCCCGGCTCCGGCTAGCCGATCAACTGGTCAGCGCCAACAGATTCTGCGCCTTCAGCAACACCGGCAGGTCGACCATGGCGCCATCCACGGACACAGCAGCACCAGCCGACTGTTCCGTGGCGGCAATCACTCGCCGAGCCCAGTCCAGCTCCTTGGTCGAGGGGCTGAACGCCTGGTTGACCGCTGCCACTTGGCGCGGGTGGATGCAAAGCTTGCCGACAAAACCCAGGGTACGACTACGGCGTGACTCCAGTGCGATAAGAGCCTCGTCGTCAAGGACGACCGATACCCCGTCGATCGGCGCCTGCAGCCCCGCCACCCGGGATGCCAGGACAATCTGCGAACGAGCATGGAGCAACGCTTCGTCGCTGCCGTCGCAGCCGATATCTACCTGGAAGTCAATCGAGCCAAAGGCAAGGCGCTCGACACCAGGAGCCCTGGCGACGTTCAGTACCTGCCAAAGTCCCAGCGCACTCTCGATCAGCGGAATGATCGGAGCAGTGGTCGCCGCAGCCAGCTCGACCATCGGTTCCACAGTTTCCGCCTTCGGCAGCATCACGCCACGCACCGGTAGATCACGCAGCAATGCCAGGTCCTGGGCAAAATCGCTGCTGCCGAAACCGTTGATGCGCAGCACAACGTCGGCACCGCCCTCAATCGCCTTGCGCACGTGTTCCCGGGCTGCGGCCTTGTTCTGCGCTGGCACAGCGTCTTCCAGGTCCAGAATCACTACGTCGGCGCCGGCCGCCAGCGCCTTGGCAAAGCGCTCGGGCCTATCGCCCGGTACGAAAAGATAGGATCGCATCGTTACCTCAAATTCATGAAAGTCAGACACAGAACGAGCAACCAGAGCAGCACCCAGCTCAGGTTGTTTCGCCACGATTCGCGGATAGTCATCTCAGGCAAGCTCCGCCTGGGCGTCCATGCACAGGAAGCCGTCGGCGTCCTCGGCCCACAACTGGATACTGCTGCCGTTGGCTTCGGGTTTCGCGCAGACGCGGAACGCTCGGGTATCGAAAAGCGGCCGGACGGCGCGGAACGAGAAGCCCACGACTCGCGCCTGCGGCAACTCGTCCCGCAACAGATTCATTAGCAGCGTGGCTATCAACGGCCCGTGCACGACCAATCCCGGATAGCCCTCGTCGTGCATCGCGTAGGGGCGGTCGTAGTGGATGCGATGTCCGTTGAACGTCAGCGCGGAATAGCGGAACAGCAGGACCGGGTCAGGCACAACCTCCCTCGACCACTTCGCCCTTTCGGGCGCGGCCTGTGGCGCCGGCAACGGGTCACCCGGGCGAGGCGGGTCGCGGTAGACAATGTCCTGCTCCTCGCGCACCAGCACGTCCCCGGCATGCGAAAGCTCATGGCGAACCTTGACGAACACCAGGTCGCCACTGCGGCCACTCTTATGCGAGACATCGAGGATGGTGGATAGGCGCTCAACCTCGGCGTCGACCGGCAGCGCGTCATAGAAACGTAGGCGGCCCCCCGCCCACATCCGCCGCGGCAGGCTCACCGGCGGCAGGAACCCGCCTCGCTGTGGGTGGCCGTCGCTACTGATTGCCGACTGCCGAGCGATCGGTAGGAAGTACAGCCAGTGCCAGAGTGCCGGCACCGACGCGCCGGCGACGTAGCCGCGCTCTTCACGGTCCAGGGTTGCCGCCAGGGCGTTCAGGGGCGCAAGAGTCAGACGGTCGCGTTGCCGCTCCTGGCGCCCCACCCATTGCTTGAGGTACTGCTCGTCGATACTCACGTACGCCATTCCTTGTCTGGGTTTCCGGTTTCAATCAGCGCGCCGCGGGAGATGCGAGGAAACGCTCGCGGCTTCGGATGATTCGCTCATCGGCCATCAGGGCGTCATACAAGCGTCGGGCAGTGGCCAGCCCATCGTCGAAGCAAGGGCTAAGCACTGCGGCTTCGATGGCCTGGAAGGCGGCCTGCGCCACAACGTTGGGCTGGCGCAGCGCCAGCCACAGTTCGGCGTCGGTCAGAGCACATTCGGGGTCGGCTTCGCGCCAGGGATGATTGCGCACCAAGCGTTGCGCCAGGGCATCGGCCGCAGGCGGATCGGCGAGTATCTGGGTGGCCAGCCTCCTTGCCGCGTCCAGCCCGCAATCGACCGCCACGACCTGGTGGAACAGCGGTCCGCAGGCGTGATCCCGCGCCGTTTGCTGCGTTCCCTCCACCATCAGCCGCAGTGCCGGCAGGATGCCCAGAAGGCGTGGTAGGCGTTGCGTCGCCGATAGCGCGAGCGTGCCCAGGCTCACCTCCGGGAGAGCCAGACGAGTATCGGTTTCCGCTATCCGGTAGTGGCAGGCCAGCAGGGTTTCCAGGCCACCGCCCATGGCGAAGCCGTGGGCCAGGGCGATCACCGGCTTGCCCAGCTTCTCGATGGTCACGTGTATATGGCTCGACAGCCCAGGCTCAGCGGCGGCATCTGGCGTGCCGAACTCGCGGATATCCCCGCCAGCGCTGAAGCCGCGCCCGGCACCAGTCAATATCACAACCGCCACCAACGGATCGGCGCCGGCGCGCTGTAACGCACACAGCAACTCTCGACGCAAGGCCAAGCTAAAGGCGTTAACCGGAGGCGCCACCATGCGTAGCACGGCGACGCGCCCCTGTGCCTCGTGGGTGTATTCGACTTGAGCTTGGGTCATTGCGTATGCCTCAACTTGCAACGCCTCTCCAGGGGGACGAGTAGTGGACCGAGCAACGCGCCGATGCTCAGCGCGAGCGGTGTTCGACCCATGAACGCTATTCATATTTCTGAATGGCGTTCAATTTATTGCAAATCATGGGCGGGTGGCAAGTGGAATTGCAATGCCACGGAGCAATGGCACGATTCCATGCGGAAATGCTAGATAAAATCGAAAGCTGCAGATTAGGATTGCATCAGGATTGATAAATAACGAGAGCACCGATGGATAAGTTGCGCAGCATGGAAGTCTTCATGACCGTAGTCGATCGCGGCAGCCTCAGCGCCGCGGCGGCGGCACTGAGCCTCTCCCCGTCGATGGTCTCCACGCACCTGAGCAATCTCGAAACGGACCTGGGGGTGCGCCTGCTCAATCGCACCACGCGGCGCCTGAGCCTCACCGACGAGGGTGCCGTCTACTACTCGCATTGCCAGCATGTGCACGAGGAGATCGCCAGCGTCGAGTCCATGCTCGCCGGCAATCACATGCAGCCGCGTGGGCGCCTGCGCGTGGACATCCCGAGCACCATCGCGCAGTGCTTGATCGTCCCGCTGCTGCGGGAGTTCCGCCGCCGCTACCCGGACATCCAGCTCGACTTTTCCGACTCGGAGCAAATCTCGAACACGGTGGAGAGTCAGCACGACGTGATGATCCGCCTCGGCCCGCTGGGCGACTCGGGCATGATTGCCCGCCAGTTGGGGCACACCCCCCTGCTCACCGTGGCGTCCCCCGGATACCTGGAATCACGGGGGACGCCGCAGTCTCCCGAGGAGCTGCGCCAGCACGATTGCATCAGCTATATGGTCGAGCGCACCGGGAGAATGCTGCCCTGGACCTTCGAGCGCCATGGTCAGCGCAAAATCCTGCAATTGCAGAGCAGCTTGTCGATCACCCAAGGCAACACGCGGGTCGAAGCCGCGCTGAATGGTCTGGGAATCATCCAGGGCATGGGCTTTCATCTGCACGGGCATCTGAGTACCGGCGCGCTGCGCCAGGTGTTGCCGGACTGGAGCGTCCTCGCGCCGGCCATCGAGGTGCTCTATCCGCGCGGACGCCGGGAATCGCGCAAAGTGCACACCTTCGTGGACTTCCTGCTAGAGCACTACCCGGCAGGACGGGAAATCCGCGTGCCGGCGCCCTCCCGTGGAGAGAGCGCCAAGAGCGGAGTGCTCGACTGAGCCATTGCATCTCGCTCCAGGAGCGGCCCCGCATCGGGGCCGGGCTGCTCGGCCCCGTCAGAGCAGACCGCTCTCGCTCGCCGTGCGAGTACCGCCGTCCAGGCCGCGTTCACGCAGCACTTCGATGGCCACGCCGAGGGCGCTGGAAACGGCCGGGAAGCCGACGTAGGGCAGTGTCTGGATGATGATTTCCTCGATCTCCTGGACACTTAGACCATTGTTCAGGCCGAAGCGCAGATGGTTGCGCAACTCGTCCGGCTGCCGCGAGGCTATCAGCGCGCCGATCACCACCGCGCTGCGATGCTTGAGTTCCAGCCCCGGGCGCGACCAGACCGCGCCGAAGGCGAACTCCACCGCCATGCGTCCGACGTCGGCGGCGAAGCGCCCCGAGTTGGCATTGGCTTCCATGGTCTTGGCGAACTCTGGGCCCATCATCCGCACCATGTGGGCGTAGCCCTCTTCCCAATAGTTCTTTTCGCTCATCGTTGAATGCTCCGTGTAACAGTGTGGTCGGTGAGTCCAGGCGGCTCAGCCCTGCACTAGGTCGAATGCGGTCAGCGGCGCGACCTCTGTGACGCCGCCGTCCACCGCGAGGCAGCTGGCGGTGATGAAGCGGGCCTCATCGCTGGCCAGGAACAGCGCGGCGGAGGCCACGTCCCAGGCGTCACCTTCGATCGGCAACGGCGCGATGCGCCGGCGCCGGGTGCGTAGTTCTTCGCTCAGCAGGCCATCCACCAGCGGCGTGAAGATGTGCCCAGGCGCCACCGTGTTGGCACGCAATCCCTTGCCGCCGTAGTGGGTCGCAAGGTCGCGAGTGAACTGCACCATGGCTGCCTTCGAAGGCCCATAGGGACCACTGCCCATGCCTTGCAGGCCGGCGGTCGATGAGATGTTGACCACTGCCGAGCGGGGGTTGGCCGTCAGGTGCGGAAGCGCATGGCGACACATGCGGAACACGCTGCCAAGGTTGATATCGAGTATGCGGTTCCACTGCTCGGGCGGATATTCCTCGTAGGGCAGTGCGCGGCTGGCGACGCCCACGTTGTTGACCAGGATGTGCAGGGCGCCGTAGCGCCGGACACTGTCCTCGACGAAGCGTGCGCAGTCCTCGTCGCGCGTCACGTCGCCGGCTGCGACGAACGCTTCGCCGCCGTCAGCCAGAATCATCCGCAGGGTCTCCTCCGCGCGTTCGGGGTGCTGGTCAACCAGGCAGACGCGGGCGCCTTCGCGGGCAAACTGGTAGGCGATCGCCTTGCCGGTTCCGACGCCCTCTCCCTGAGACCCAGCCCCGGTAACGATGGCGACCTTGCCAGCCAAGCGCTGGTAGTAAACGGTGGGTTTTGGCATGGCGGCGACCTCAGTGCGGCGGACGGATCAGGGTGGCGCGGCCGCCCTCGAAGGCGACAATGGCCGGGTCGCCGGCCTGCATGCGCATGGGGATTTCGGCCTGCGGTACCTTGCGCCCGTCTATGCCCCGGCAGTAGGTGTCCGTGTCCACCCGGAAGGTACCGCTACGGCCGTCCTCGCCGAGCACGCTGACGGACGTCGAGGTCAGATCGGTTAGGTGACCGATAATCGGGGTATGCCCCGAGGCGGGCATGACGCGAATATCCATGGACAGGCGGAAGCGCCCGGAGTAGTTAGCTAGGCCGCTGTGCGGCGTGTTGATATGCATCATCAGCAGGTCGCCAGGCTGGTAAGTGGCGCGCCGCCAGGCATCGTCCGGGACCGACCCTGCGGGGATCGGGAACAACGGCGGCTGGTTCACGTCATGCAGGTAGGGTCCCTTGTGTAGGCCCTCCGCAAGCGCCAGGCCGCCCACCTGCTCATCGATGGTGGACAGCGGAATCCAGCAGATCTGGAAGGGAATGCCCTTGTTGTAGAAGCCGTCCTGGTGCAGGTAGTCGAAGCGGCTGCGCTCGCGGGTCTGTGCCGGTGGCGTCGCGCGGTACTCGACCGTGGGAATCCAGAACGGGTCGTCGCCCAATACGCGCTGGAAAAAGGCATGGATGGGAGCTTCGCCAACGAATTCGCGCCAGGGTTCGCGCGCGACCAAAGGCTCCATGCGGAACGGAAAGCCCGTCAGGTCCTCGCCGGTGTAGTCGGCCTCAGGGTCGTCCGCCCGGGCCACCCTGTGCTCGTCGAGAACCGACATGTAGACCTTGCGCAGCCGGGCGACCGCGCCCTGGTCCAGTACGTCACGGAAGAACCAGTAGCCGTCTCGTTCCCAGGCGGCCGCCAGGGCCTCCCGGTCATCAAGCAGATGATTGGAGACATTCAGTTCGCGCATGCTCGGCAGCGCGTCTATCGGCATCGGATGGGTCATGCTCTTTCCTATTGTTCTTGTGGTAAATACGACAGGCCTTTGGCAAAGGCATGAACCGATGGTAGCGAGCGAGCCCTTCTGGAAAATCCGCGCCGGGCTCAAAACACCTTTCAGTTGTACCGATGAATCGATTCCGGCTTTTATTCTCGCCGATGAGTTCACTGCCTAGCCGCCCACCCTAGCGTCACTCAGGTCGTTGCCGTTTCCATCATCCAGGCCTGGCGCGGCAGCGAAGTCCGGGTAGCGCCCCAAGGCCAGGTAGCTAAGGGAGGAACACAGGAAGCAGCCGGACGCGACCAGCAGCGCTAAGTCGTAGTTGCCGAAACGGTCGTAGGCCTGACCGATCAGCGAGCCGGCGAGGGCCACCAGGGCCGCGATGAACAGAACGCTGAGCCCGTAGATCGCGGCGTAGGAGCGCAGGCCGAAGTAACGGGCGACCATGAATGCCAGCAGGTCGATCTCCGCGCCCTGCCCCAGCCCCAGCAGCACCAGCGCGAGCACCGCCATCCCGGTCGACAGGTGCGGCTGCAGCAGTATCAGGCAGCCCAGCGCTGGGCCCAAGGTGAACACGCAGGCCACCAGGGGTGCCCAGAATCGATCGACGAGCAGGCCGGTCAGCAAGGCGCCGGCCAGGGCCGACAAGCCAACCAGGCCAATGGCCGCCGCAGCCTCGCCGGCCGCCAACCCCTTGCCGGTAAGCAGCGGCTGGAACTGGCTGAGAAGTGCGACTATGGGCGCGTAGCTCAAAGACGCGGCAAGGCAGATCAAAAGCACCCGCCGGTTACCCAACAAGGCGAACCAAGAAGGCCGCGTTGCGGAACCGGAATGCCCAGCGCCCGCCAGAGGTGCCACGCTAGCGCCGCGAATCCAGAGCCAACTGCTCGGCAGCGCCAGTATCAGGATCAGCGCTCCGAGCGTGACGAAGCCCATTCGCCAGCCGTACCAACTGATGACGCCGAAGATCAACGAGGGCAGCAGCGCGCCCGACAGGGCCAACCCCGATCGCGTCATCGCTAGTGCCAGCCCGCGGGACGACACGAAGGCTCCGTTGACCACTCGCGTATAGCTCAACCCACTGGTGGTCACGCCGACAATGCTGAGGAAGGTGTACAGCACGTAATACAGCGGCAACGAGCCTTGAAGCAAGGCCAGGAGGAAATACGCAAGACTGGTGAGCAGCAAGCCGCCGAGCAGTACCGGGCGCACCCCAAGCCGGTCGATCAGGCGTCCCAACACGGGCGACAGCAGCGCCGCCGCCAGATTGGCATTCTGCGCCAGCGCGATCTCGCCACGGCTCCAGCCGAAGGAGTCTTGCAGGGGCGCGATGAATAGGCTGGAGAGCGACGGCCACACAGAGAAGGACACGGCCGTGCCTACCAGCGCGGCCGTACCCAAGCGCCATTGCTCGCGCCATTCCTTCAGCGCCCCGCCAGTAGGCGAGGGGCGAGTATCGATGGTCATGGTGCGATCCTTCCTATCGTGGGGAGCTCGGCTCAGGTGAGGACTTTCAGGGAGTCGTTGGAGAACGGTTCGAAGGTCTCACCGAGGCGCGCCTTGCGGGTCCAGTCGGGGTCGTGCAGCAACGACCGGCCAACCCCCACCAGGTCGAATTCGCCACGCTGGAAGCGCTCCATAAGCAGGTCCAGGTTGTCGCTGGCGTTGGAGCCTCCCTGCTTGTTGCTGTCGTACATACCGTTACTCAGGCCGACGCCGCCGACAGTCATCGTTAGCCGGCCGGTGATCTTGCGCGCCCAGCCGGCGAGGTTCAGTTGCCCGTCGGCGCCCGGCAGGTCGGCGAATTCCGCGCGGTTGAAATAGCGCACGCTGGCGTCAAAGATGTCCACGCCGGCCTCAGCGATGGGTAGCAGGATTTCCTCAAGCTCGCCGGGCGTCCGGGCCAGCTTGGCCTTGAAGTCCTGCTGCTTCCATTGCGAGAAGCGGAAGAGGATCGGCATGTCCGGGCCCACCGAGCGGCGGATGGCACGCACCACCTCGGCTGCAAAGCGGCTCCGCTCGCGGCGCCCGCCGCCCCAGGCATCGGTACGGCGATTGGTCACGTCCCAGAGAAAGGTGTCGATCAGGTAGCCGTGGGCTCCGTGTATGGCTATCCCATCGAAGCCGCACAGGTGAGCGTGGACGGCGCTACGCGCATAAGCGTCGATGACGTCCTGAATTTCGCTGTCAGCCATCGGCGCAGTTGGCAGCAACTGCTGCTGCACGTATTCCGCAGTGGACGAGGTGAGCCCATCGGCGGGCCCCCAGAGTCCGGAGGGACGCATGGAGGCCGCACCGGGGTTTGGCCCGGTGCCAACCACACGCATTACTCCCTGGTGCCACAGCTGCGGAAAGATCAGCCCGCCGGCCGCGTGCACCTGCTCGACAACATGCCGCCAGCCGGCCAGCGCCCGCTCTCCATGCAGCTGCGGCAGATCGCTCTCGCCGATACCCGCCTCCCCCAGGGCTGCGGGGTGATCGATACCCACACCTTCCGTGATGATCAGCCCGGTCTCGCCGTAGGCGCGGCGACGGTAGTAGCCGGCGACGTCATCCCCGGGCACACCACCGGGGCAGAAATTGCGGGTCATGGGCGCCATGACGATGCGGTTCCTGAGTACCGCAGAACCGATCCGCAGGGGTTCGAACAGGGGCGCTAGCGTTGCATTCATTTCGAGGGTTCCTTCGGCTCGCAGGGCTGGCGGCTGACGCTTGCGCGTTGCTGCGGTGAGGTGCGCGACCAGAATCCCTGCCAGGTCGGGAAGCTGGCCGGCAGGCGCGGTTGGAAGCGCTCGCCGGTGTACTTGCCGGGCCAGTTCTGCCAGTGCGGCGCGCCGGGACGTTGCAGCCAGTCGGTGGAATACCAGTGGCGCTCGTCGCGACGGGCGAAGTACCACTGACCGTCACGGCGCTCGTAGTGGTCGAAGTAACAGATGGCCATCACCACCCAGTGGTCGCCGTCCTCGTGCTCGGCACGGCAGTAAACGGTGCCGGTGGCGTGGTCGGCGTCTTGGAAGTCGAGGGTCTGCCCGCAGATCTGGTGTACGCAGCGATAGAACGCCTGCAACACTGGTTCGGAGGCGTAGTACACCTGCAGGGCTTCGCGCCCGCTCCCCCAGCGACCACAATCAACATCCTCGACGAACAGCGCGGTGAGGCCTTCGAGGTCGCGGGAATCCACGGCCAGTGCGTAACGCGCCGGCAACTGGCCAATGGCAAGCTGTGCCTCAACCCGTTCCATCCGCGCCAATAGTGCCTGGTCGCTCATGCTCCCATCTCCTTCCCCGCCTGGCGGAAGCGCATTTCATCTGCGTAATAGGGCTGATGGGAAAGCAACCCGCCATCGACGTTGATGATCTGCCCGGTGATGAACGCTGCCTCGTCGCTGGCCAGGAAAAGCACCGCGTTGGCGATGTCGTCGACGTTGCCCAGGCGCGGCGTCAGGTGATGTGCAAGCATCATCTCGCCAGCCGGTCCGGCGTAGTTGTCGGCGGTCGCCGGGGTCACGATTAGGCCCGGCGCCAGCGCATTGCAGCGAATGCCCTGCTTTCCGTGCTGAGCGGCGACATAGCGCGTGAGGTTCTCGATGCCGGCCTTAGACACCGCATAGGCGCTGTAACCCAGCGCGCCAGCCTGGGCCGAGCCGGAGCTGGTGTTGATGATCGAGCCACCACCGCGGGGCAGCATCGCTGCGAGCGCGTACTTGCTCGCCAACATGGTGCCGCGCAGGTTGATGCGCAGGGTGTCGTCCCAGACCTGGGTGTCCATGTCCGCGACAGGCGCATCGAGCCGCGACGAGATATGCGTTGCAGCCGCATTATTGAACAGCACGTCGAGGCCCGCGAACAAAGAGACCGTCTGCTCCACCAGCACGCGGATCGACGCCTCGTCTCCCAGGTCGACCGCCAATGCGGCGGCTTGCAGCCCTGCCCCGCGCAACGCAGCTGCCTGCTCCTGGGCGGCGCTGAGATTGATGTCTGCGAGCACCACCCGGGCGCCCTCTTCTGCGAGCCGCCTGGCCGCGGCGAGGCCGATACCGGAGGCCGCGCCGGTTACGATGGCGACCTTGTCTTGTAGACGTTTCATGGCACTTCTTCCTCAGACGGCGGTGTACAGGCCGCCATCGACCTGAATGATCTGCCCGGTGACATAGCCCATTCCTGGTCCGCAGAGCCCGGCGACGGCGCGCCCGACGTCGTCCCGCTCATGGCCCATGCGGCCCAGCGGGAACTTGGCGAGATAAGCCTCGCGCAAGGCGGGTTCAGTGGCGAAGAACGCATCCGCCGCGGCAGTCAGGGCCGCCGGGGAAATCGCGTTGACGGTGATGCCGAAGGGACCCCACTCGCGCGCCAGGGACTTGGTCAGGCCGCGTATACCGCCCTTGATGGCGGCGTAAGCCGGGTTCAGCGCGGCACCGTGCAGGCCGAACGCAGAGCAGAGGAAAATCGCCCGGCCCGCGTCGCTGGCGCGCAACGCTTCAAAAGCGGCGATGGCGCAGTGGTGGGCGCCGGCCAGGTCCACCGCAACCTGCGCGTCCCAATCCTGATCATCGAAGTTCTCCAGTTGCTTGGGATGCCCGGAGGCGCCGTGGGTCGCGTTGTGCACCAGAATGTCCAGTCCGCCGAAGTGCCGAAGCGTGGTGGCCACGGCTTCCTGCAGCGAGGCTAGGACGGTCACATCGACTTCCAGCGCCAGCGCCTCGCCGCCTTCGGCGCGAATCAACCCGGCGGTTTCCTCGCCGGTCGCGCCGCGGCGTGCGGCGATCACAACTTTCGCACCCATCTCAGCCATTGCCAGGGCGATACCCCGGCCCACGCCGCCGCCGGCGCCAGTTACCAGGGCGACACGCCCGACCAGGGTTTGTGCTTGCGTGATCTGCTTCATGGCACCATCCAGAAACCGCCGTCGACGGGAATAGAGGCGCCGGTGAATGCATGGGCGCCGATCAGCAGGGCGAGGCTTTCGAGCACCCCGGTAGCGAGGTCGGGGGTGTAGCCGAGCGCCGGTACGGGCGTGCCCATCTCCGGGCTCTGGGCGAGCATGCCGGCGCCCAGTTCGCTGGCGAACACTTGGGAATCGACACCCAGCCAGTTCAACTGGATACCCTGTCCGCCCCATTGCCGGGCAGCGGACTTCATCAGGCCGCGCTGCCCTTCACTGAGCACGGAAAGTGCCGTGAGCCCGGCTGCACCGGTCAGCGCCAGGTTCGGACCGACCAGAACGATGCGCGCCGGGCGCCCGCCCAGGGTCCGCCAGGCGGCCTGCAGGCAATGGCGGGTGGTACGCAATGGGTCCAGGCAGGCGCTCTGCCATTCCCCGACCGAAAGAGACACCAGCGGTCGCGGCTGGCGGTTGAGCGAACTGCCGACCGCGAGAACCAGCGCGTCGAGCCCGCCGAGTTCGCGCAGCGCGGCATCGAAGGCCGACTGGATGGTCGAGAGGCTGAGGAAGTCGCCCTCGGAGGCCAGTTGGCGGCACTCGGCGCCCTGGCCCTGCATTCCCGCGCAGAGCCCTTCCAGCGCCCAGCAGCCAGGCGTGGCGATTAGCACACGACGGCCGGCGAGCGATGGCGCCATGCATTCTTTCCCGGTCATACGCCCCTCCTCTTGTTTTTATCGGGGTCCTAGTGGGTCACCTCGCGAATCGATAGCGAAGCAACATTCATTTATACAAACATCGTTCATAATAATGTGTCAACCGTGCCGCACCGCTCCGCGCATAGACCGGTCGTTACTGGAAAAAGGGAAAGAGATGGGCCGGGCGCCCACCAAGTCAGCCGAGCAGCGCCGCGAAGGTGCCGTGGTCCAGTGCGGCCATGGCGAATCGCGGCACTACCGCGCAGTTGTTCACCTCGGCCTGGAATTCGACCGGGTTAACCAGCCAGAAGTACAGGCCGTCGAGAATCTGCCGGCGGAATGCCTCGTAGGCTTCCTCGAAGCTCGGTGGACGCTCCACGCCATGTAGACGCAAGCGTTCCAGGTAGTAGCCGAGCAAGGCCATGTCCCAACGTTTACGATCGGCAATGTCGAGCGCCGAAACCATGAAGTAGGTGACGTCGTGCGACCAGTGCCCCTTGCAGAAAGACTGCCAGTCGAGCGTCCCAGGGCGACCGTCGGCGTCGCTGTAGAGGTTGCCCAAGTGGTAGTCACCATGCAGGAAGCAGTGAGGTTCGGCGCGCCCGAACGCGCTCAGGGCTAGCAACGCCGCCTGCATGCGTTCGCGATCGAGCATGTGCCGTGGCACGGTGACCCCGCGCGGCAGGCGGATGTACTCGGCCCAGACCTCGGGCTGCAGCTGGCCCCAGTGATAGGCGCCGGCTTCTCCGGGAGGCAGCGCCTCCCAGATCGGCAGATCTCCCAGCAAGCCGCCCGGGCGAAGTTCGGGGCTGTCCCACCAGCGCGCTTGGTAGCGGGCGATGATGTCGAGGTGCGCCGCGGCCTGGGCGAAGTCCAGTGGATCCTGCACGCGGCAGAAGCGCACCCCGCGCAGGTCGAGATCCTCGAGGAGGACGATATGTTGCCGGGCCTCGGGATCGTCGCCGGTGAAGAGCGCTTGTGGCGCGTTCAGGCCGAGCAACGGTTGCAGGTCGCGGTAGAAGCGGGCCTCCAGTTCGTAGCAGCGCTCCATCAGCGCGCGGTGCTCGGCGAAACCGCCCTTCACGTACAGCGCGTCGGGCAAGCCATGGGCTCGGCCCCGGTCGTTATACTGCAGCTCGACGCGCACCTTGGTCCCGGTGCCCCAGAGCACCTTGTCGACGCGGCTGGCGGTGACACGGGTGCCCGGATAACGCTGGTCGAGCGCATCGCTCAACCAGTCCGACGTAATGTCTTCGATGCGCACCGGAAGCCGCATGTTCTCCCTCCTTGTGGAATGCCCGTCCCAGGCGGCCACGGGCTAGACTCGGTCAATCTATGGCGACCACCAACTTTCCGAAGTGACGACCCGCCCGCAGCGCCTGGAAGGCATGGGGTACCTCGTCGAAGCGGAACACCTGCTCGATGACCGGGCGCAGGCGATGTACCTCAATGGCGCGGCACATCTGCTCGAACTGCTCACGGCTACCGACGCGGATGCTGTGCAGGGAAAGCCCCCGATAGAAGAAGGCCTCGCTCAGCTTCGGGCCGCCGCTCAATAGGCCGACCAGACTGATTCGTCCGCCAACCCGAGTGGCCTGAACCGATTGCTCTACGGTGCCGCCGCCGCCCACTTCGACAGCCAGGTCGACGCCCTCGCCCGCGGTATGTTGCAGGACCGCCAGGTACCATTTCGGCTGTTTCCGGTAGTCGATAACTTCGTCCGCGCCCAGCGCACGCAACCGCGCCAGGCGTTCGGCGCTGGAGGATAGGGCGATGACCCGCGCGCCGAACAGCCGGGCCAGTTGTAGGGCGAATACCGACACACCGCCGCCGCCCTGGGTGAGCACGCTCTGCCCCGGCGACAGGCCAGGACCTGCGGTAAGCGCGGCCCACGCGGTGAGCGCTGCGCACGGCAGCGTAGCGGCTTCCTCGAAGGACAGGTGATCGGGGATCCTCACCAGCTCTTCCTGGCTCACACAGGCGAATTCGCACAGAGTACCGTCGACCGAGCCACCACGCCCCAGCACGTCCCGCCCGACCGGCATCTCGCCGCTGATCCAGTGCGGATGGAAGGTCAACATCACCCGCTCACCCACGGCGGTGCGCGTCACGCCGGTGCCGACCGCCACGACCTCACCTGCTCCATCGGAACAGGGAATCAGCTGCGGTTTGCACAACGCGCTGTATTGTCCTGCCAAGATCAGCAGCTCGCGAAAGTTCAGCGACGCGGCGCGCAAGCGCACCAGCACCTGTCCCGGACCGGGAGCGCCAGGTACCGTCAGTTCGCGCAGCGCCAAGCCATCGACATCGCCGTAGCGATCGATCACATATGCCCGCATGGAAAACTCCCGAGGTCAGGGACGACGTGCGCGCAATGGACGCTGATAGGACACGTCCTGGCGATCGCGGCTGCTGTGCGCATTGCCCATCTGGACCTTGCGGAATACGTCCGGCAGATCCGTCGGGGTGATCTCGTTGACCGACTCAGTGACGCATACGCGCTCGGCGATGGCCCAGCGCCCGGCGCGCTTCTCGAAGCGGTCGATGTAGCGGCCGACCGCCAGACTGTCGGGCTTGCTGCGGTTCTCGCCGAAGAACAGCCAGTAGGTTTCGGCGTGCGCTTGGTCGCCGTCCAGCTCGACGCTGTGATTGAAGATCATGTGGTGGTGCGACAGTTGGTATTCGTTGTGATAGCCCAGCGCCCACTCGACGAAGTCGTCGCGCCCCCCACAGAAGCTGCCATGGTCGTCGATGGCGTCTTCGTGGTAAACGCTGCGCAGCATCTCCCGGTCGAAACGGTCCACCGCGCGGCAGTAACGGGTGACGCAGTCGAGGATATCCTGACGGTCGAGCAAAGCCTGGATGCGGTCCTGCGGAACATTGTTCTTGTTGTCGTTCATGCGAGGCTCCTGGGGTTAGCCGCGCCGCCAGGCGGCGCGGTGTCGGTTCAATAACCGGCGGCGAAGCGCGCCAGGTGGAAGTCGATGTCGCCGAACTGCTTTTCCAGCAACGTCATCAGGCGGAAGTAGTGCCCGACCGGATACTCCTCGGTCATGCCGATGCCGCCGTGCAACTGCACCCCCTGAGCACAGACGAAGCGCCCGGACTTTCCGGCCGCCGCTTTGGCAGCGGAAATCGCCTTGCTCCGCTCGGGCGCCGGTTTGTCCAGGTAAGCCATGCCACGGTAGAGGATCGAGCGAGTGTGCTGGGCCTCGACGAACATCTCCGCCATACGGTGCTGTAGCGCCTGGAACTTACCGATGGGCTGTCCGAACTGGTTGCGTGTCTTGATGTATTCCTGGGTCATGTCCATGACCCCCTGCATGACGCCGAGGGTCTGCGCGACCACCGCAAGTGCGGCGCGATCATGGGCCTCCTCGAGAATCGCCTGACTATGCGAAGGTTCGATAAGCAGAGCGGCGTCCGCCAGCTCGACCTTGGAGAAGCGCACATCGGCGGCCCGCGATCCGTCGACCAGGATGTACTCGTTGAGCTCCACGCCGGGAGCGTCACGGTCGACGATGAACACTGCAGGGTGGCTGCAATCCTCGAAACGTGCGGTCACCAGCAGCTTGTCCGCGGACGGGGCGTTGAACACCAGGGTCTTGACGCCGCTGAGCTGGAAGCCCTGCGCAGTCCTGCGGGCGATGGTATCTTCCGCGCAACCGACGCTGAAGCGCGAGCCGCATTCGGAATCGGCCAAGGCCAGCAGCAGGCGACCCTCGATCAGCGCGGGCAGCAGGTCGTTACGATGGTAGTCGGAGCCGCTGCGGTCGACGATCCGCGCGCATAGCACCGCGCTACTGACGAAGGGTTCGAGCACCATGCCGCGACCGAAGGACTCAAGCACCAGCGAGGTCTCGACGAAGGAACAATCCAGCCCACCGACATCTTCCGGCAAAGTAAGCGCCAGCCAGCCCAGGTCGGCGAACTGCTGCCAGTGCGCGCGACTGAAGCCTTCGCCACTGCCGGCCTGGTGCCGACGCTCTTCGAAGGCGTAATCCTCGCGGATGTATCGCTCAACGCCATCGCGCAGCATTAGTTGCTCTTCGGAAAGGTTGAAATCCATAGGGCAGTCCTCAGAGTCCGAATGCCAGTTTGGCGATGATGTTCTTCTGCACTTCGCGGGCGCCGCCATAGATGGTCGCGGCACGTTGGAAGAAATACATGTTGTTACGGCCCGGCGCGTAGGCCGGCCACAGGTCGTCCCACTCGCTGGGTTGTGGCGCGTGCGCCGCGCGACCTGGGCCGTGGTCGTAGAAGCGCAGCGAGCGTGGGCCGAGGGCGTCAACCTGGAGTTCGGTCACCCGTTGCTGCAGCTCCGAACCACGCACCTTGAGCGTGGATACCACGGCATCGAGGTTGTCGCGGAACGACTCCTGAGCCAGAACGCGCAGGACCGACCACTCCAGCGCCAGGATATCGGCCTCAATCTCCGCCACTCGGCGGGCGAATGCCGGGGTCTCCAGCAGCGGTACGCCATCCAGAGTCTCGGCGCGGGCGATGGCCTTTGCCTTTTCCAGCTCGCGTTTATTGAAGTAGATGAAAGCGCTGGAGGTACGCTCCTTCTCCAACAGGTACTTGGCGTAGGTCCAGCCCATACCGGGTTCGCCCACCAGGTTTTCCTTCGGTACCCGGACGTTCTCCAGGAACACCTCCGCCAGGCCATCGCCGCCATCGATGGAAACGATTGGGCGCACGGTGATACCCGGGCTCTTCATGTCGATGAGCAGGAAGGAGATACCGCGCTGCGGCTTTACCGTCGAGTCGGTGCGAACCAGGAAGAAGCCCCAGTCAGCGATCTTGGCGTCGCTGGTCCAGATTTTCTGGCCGTTGACGACGTAGTGGGTGCCCGCATCGTCCAGCTCGGCGCGGGTCTTCAGGCTGGCGAGATCGGACCCGGAGTTGGGCTCGGAGAACCCCTGGCACCAGAACACGTCGCCGGACAGCAGCGGCGGCAGGAAGGTCTCCTGCTGCCACTGGTTGCCGAAGGCGATCACCACGGGCGCCATCATGTGCGTGCCTTGCCAGCCGTAGTCTAGGCCGTCGGCGTTGACCAGTTCCTCGAGGAAGATGTGTTTGCGCAGGGGCGACCAGTCGGTGCCGCCGAATTTCTTGGGCCAATGCGGCGCGCCCCAGCCGCGCTCGTGCAGGATCTTCTGCCACTTGCGCAACACATCGCGAGGCACCGGATGGGCGCCCTCGAAACCGTAGTGCGCCACTTCAGCAGTGACGTGCTCGCGGAAGAACTGCCGGACTTCCTGGCGGAACGCCTCGTCCTCCGGGCTGAACTCAAAATGCATGGTGCTACCTCCTCATCTCGCCTCGAGGGCGCCAGGGCAGGCCCGGCGTCCATTCAGTAATCTTGGAAATCCGGATTCAGGCGGCGCGCTCACGTTCACGCAGCGCCACCTTGTTGATCTTGCCGGTGGCCATGCGCGGCAGTTCGGCGACGAACTCGATCACCTTCGGGCACTTGTAGCTGGCCAGTACCGTCTTGCAGTGGGCTATGAGATCGGCCTCGCCGAGGCTAGCGCCGAGGGCCAGGACAACCACCGCCTTCACCGATTCGCCCCACTTCGGATCGGCGATACCGATCACAGCCGACTCCAGCACCTGTGGGTGCAGTTCCAGGGCCACCTCGACCTCGCGGCTGTAGATGTTCTCGCCGCCGGAAATGATCATGTCCTTCTTGCGATCAACCAGGTACAGGTAGCCCTCGGTGTCGCGATACCCCATGTCGCCGGTGTGGTACCAGCCGTCACGCAGTGCCTCGACGGTGGCCACCGAGTTATTCCAATAGCTGCTGAGCTGGGTTTCCGAGCGCAGCACCACCTCGCCGGGGGTACCGTCCGTGCATTCGTTGCCCTGCTCGTCAAGGATGCGTAGCTCAATGCCGGGGCATGGCACGCCGACCGACTCGAGGCGATGGACCTCATTCGGCGTGCCAAATGGGTTGACTTCGTGTCGCGGCAGCACGCAGGCGTTGCTTTCGGTCATGCCGTACTGGATCGAGAAGATCGGGCCGAGGACGTCGAAGGCGCGCTTGAGCAGCGGGGTAGGAATCGGCGCGGCCGCAGTCACCACGTGCACCAGGCTGGCGAGGCGATAGTCGCCGATGTCCGCAACGTCCAGCACCGCTTGCAGCATGGCGGCGACCATGAAGGTAAAGGTGACCTTCTCTTCCTGCACCGCCTGCAATACCGCGCGGGGGTCGAAGCCCTGGTGGATGACGGTAGAACCGCCGACCCAAGCGGCCGAATTGACGAAGCCAATGCCGCCAATGTGGAACGCCGGGGTGGTCTGCAGGACACGCGTGGCGCCACTGAAATCGCTCATCAGCGCGCAGCTGTCGGCGGTTCGACACATGGCGTGGTGCGTACGCACCACGCCCTTGGGCCGCCCCGTTGTGCCACTCGTGTACATCAGGTAGGCGAAGTCCTCAGGCAGCGAACGGATCGGCGGCCCAGCGGTGTCGCCTTCGGCCATAGCCTGTTCGAAGGGTACTGCCCACTCCGGGGTGGCGCCGATGCACAGATAGCGTTCGATGCCCGGAAGCTCGCCGCGCAACTGTTCCACCACGGCGGCGTACTGCGCCTCGAAGACCAGGGTCTTGGGCGCCGCGTCCTGGAGGATGTAGAGGATTTCCCGCGGGGCCAGACGGAAATTGACGGTCGCCGCGATGAATCCCGCCCATTCGCAGGCACGATAGGTTTCGTAATACTCAACGCAGTTCATCGCCAGGATCGCCACACGGTCCTGGCGGCGCAGGCCTTGCCGGTACAAGTAGGCGGAGAGCCGACGCGCCCGCTCCGCCAGTTCGCCGTTGCTCACCCGTCGCGAGGCGGAAGTGAACGCATTGCCGGCAGGGAAAAAGCGAGCATTGCGCTCGATCATTTCACCGAGAGTCTTCATCGATTTTCCGTCATTGTTATCGGTCTGTTGTTGAACGGATAGCGCGACGCTATGGCTCGCTCGCGGGCAGCCAGAGGCTGGCAGACACGCTCCCAAGATCCAGCGCCGGGCTGATCAGCAGAGCCGCGCTGTCGACTTTGGCCCGCAGCCGCTTCAGCGCCGCTACCGGGTCGCGGCCTACCACTTCGTACATCGCCAGGTAACGTGTACCGTCCGGCCCCTCGCCGGCGGCGCTGCGAAATCGTTGAGCCGCGACGAACCCCGGGGTCGCCAGCACATCCTTCAGGTGACGGCGGTCGTACCAGGCGTCAAACTCCGCCTCCCGACCCGGCACAGGATTGCTGAACACTAGGTAGCGACTGCGCGCCATTGGCTAGCCCTCCAGCGCCTCAACGGTGCCCAGCAGCTCCGCCAACCTGGCGGTAAATCGGGCCGCGTCGGCGCCATTGATGACGCGATGGTCATAGCTCAGCGACAGGGGCAGGACCTGACGCCAGTCGATTCCATCGTCCGCGCCGCGGCGCGGCTTCTCTTGGGTACGGGTAACACCCAGGATGGCCACTTCGGGAGCATTGACGATGGGCGTGAAGCCGGTACCGCCAAAACTGCCCAGCGAGCTGATGGTGAAGCAGCCGCCAGACATTTCGGCCATCGACAGCCCCTTGTCCCGAGCCTTCAGCGAAATGGCCTGCAGTTCAGCGGCCAGCTCGGCGACGCTCTTGCGGTCACAGTCACGCAGCACGGGCACGAGTAGGCCAAAACGAGTGTCGACGGCCACACCGATATGGAAGTACTTCTTCAGCACCAGGTTCTTGCCACTGCCATCGAGCGAGGCATTGAACTGCGGGAAAGCCTTAAGTGCTTCCACCACCGCTTTGATCAGGTACGGCAGCAGGGTCAGCTTGACCGCCTCGCCTGCCGCATTGCGCGCCTTGCGCTGATGCTCCAGCGCAGTGATGTCGGCATCGTCCTGGTGGGTGACATGGGGAATCATCACCCAGTTGCGCGACATGTATTGAGCTGTGAGTTTCTGCACCCGCGACAACGGGCGCGACTCGACTTCACCGAATTCGCTGAAGTCCACTTGCGGCCAGACCGGCAGGTCGCTGCCGAAGGTCGTCGGCGGCTGCGCTGCAGCTGTGGGCTTGGCATTACCGGCACTCACGGGAACATCGGCGCTCATGGGTATTTCCTCTACCGCAACGCGGCTCAGATGATCTCGGCCAGCACGGTGCCGACTTCGTAGGTCTCGCCCGCCTGGGCGATGATCTTCAGCGTGCCGCTGGCCGGCGCCTCGATCTCCTGCATCGACTTGTCGCTCTCCAGGGCATAGAGCACCTGTCCCTCCTCCACCTGGCCGCCGTCGGCGACCAACCATTCGGCTAGGGTGCCTTCATTCATCGAAAAGCCCAGTTTGGGCAGCAGGACTTGAGTACTCATGGGTTTTTCCTTGAACGATTAGGTATCACTTGAGAGTGGTGCGTACGGCGCTTTCGATCTGTTCCGCGCCTGGAACGTGAGCGTCCTCCAGCGGCTTGGAGAACGGCACCGGCGCATAGTTGGCGCCGACACGCTGTACCGGTGCCTTGAGCTGGCCATAGAGCGACTCATAGATGAGCGAGGAGATCTCGGCGCCGACGCCGAAGGGTTTCACCGCTTCGTGGACGATCACGGCGCGGCCGGTCTTGCCCACGGAGGCAAGGATGCAGTCGGTGTCCAGCGGCGAGATGGTGCGCAGGTCGATGACCTCCACCGAGACGCCCTCGGCGGCCAGCTTCTCTGCCACCGCACAGCAGTCCAGCACGCGGCGGCTGTAGCTGATCAGGGTGACGTCAGTGCCCTCGCGGACCACGTTGGCCTTGCCCAGCGGAATCTTCACGCCGCGCTCGGGGGCGGCACCGGGGTTCCAGTAGGTCGGCATGTTCTCGATGAACAGCACCGGATCGTCGTCCTCGATGGCAGACAACATCAGGCCATAGGCGTCAGCCGGGCTGGACGGCGCCACCACCTTGATCCCGGCGGTATGCGCGAACCAGGCCTCTAGATAGTCGGCATGCTGGCCGCCGGTGCCGAAACCGGCACCGGTCATGGTGCGGATGACCATCGGCACATGGGTCTGGCCGCCGGACATGAAGCGCAGCTTTGCGGCATGGTTGATGATCATGTCCATCGCCACGGTGGTGAAGTTCATCAGCATGATCTCGGCCACCGGACGCATGCCGACGATGGCCGCGCCGATGGCGGCGCCGATGATTGCCTGCTCGGAAATCGGCGTGGAGCGCACGCGCGCATCGCCGTACTTGCCGGACAGGCCGCGGGTGACGCCGACGATGCCACCCTCCTCCTTGTCGCCGACGTCCTCACCCAGCACGATGACGTTCGGATCGGCTGCCATGGCGTCGTCGAGCGCCAGGTTGATCGCCTGAATACTGTTGAGCTTGGCTGCTTGGTTCATACGCTCACCTCATCCTTGAAGACGTCACGCTTGAGTTCGGCGACATCCGGGTAGGGGCTGTTCAGGGTGAATTCCAGGGCCTCGTCGATTTCGCCCTCGATGTCGCTTTCCAGGGTCGCCAGCTCCTCTTCGCTGGCGTTGCCGGTGGCGATAAGCCAGGCGCGATACAACGGCACCGGGTCCTTGGCCATCCAGGCGTCCTTCTCGCCCTTGTCCATGTAAGCATCGGCGTCACCGAACACATGGCCATGGAAGCGGAAGGTCTTGGCCTCGATCAGGGTCGGACCCTGGCCGGCGCGAGCACGCTCCACCGCCTCGCGGGCGGTGTGGTACATGGCCACGGGATCGTTACCGTCGACGGTTACCCCAGGCATGGCGTAGGCCACCGCGCGCTGGGCAACGTTGGGCACGGAGGTGCCGTAGGCGTACTTGGTGTGTTCGGCGTAGCCGTTGTTCTGGCAGACGAAGATCACCGGCAGCTTCCACACAGAGGCCATGTTCAACGCCTCATGGAAGGCACCGATGTTGCTCGCGCCATCGCCGAAGTAGGCCACCGCGACGCGTTTCTCGCCACGGATCTGGGCGGCCAGCGCCAGCCCGTTGGCGATCGGCATCGAGCTGCCGACGATGCCGGTGGTGACCATGACGCCGGTGGCCGGGTGGGTCACGTGCATCGGCCCACCTTTACCTTTGCAGGTGCCGGTCACCCGGCCACCGAACTCAGCCCAAAGGTCCTTGAGCGGGATACCCTTGGCAATCATGTCGTGCACGCCACGATAAATGGTGCAGATGTAGTCCTCGTCGGACAGGCACGCCGAGACGGCCGAAGGAATCACCTCCTGGCCCCGAGGGGAGTAGTAGGGCATGACCAACTTGCCGGACTTCAGCACGGCGCGGAAACGCTCGTCGTTCTGCTTGATCCGGGTCATGCGCCGGTAGATGCCGACCAGGACGTCGCGGTCTGGAATTGCGGCTGTCATCTTGTTGTTCTCCGTATGAGCCAAAACGCGGGGGGCGTGCGCCCTTACCAGATCTTGTGGTGCCCGGCCGAATGCTGGGCGGCGATGTAACCGAAGATGAAGGAGGCGGCGATGCTGGTGCCTGCCCCCGGGTAGCAGCGCCCGGTGACGCCGGCGGTAGCGTTGCCGGTGGCGTACAGGCCGGGGATGCAGCTACCGTCTTCGCGCAGGACCCGGGCGTATTCGTCGGTGACCAGGCCACCGGCGGTGCCCACATCACCGGGATACATGCGCACGGCGTAGAACGGGCCTTCCTCGATGCTGCCGAGGTTGGGGTTCGGGCTTACAGTGGGGTCGCCATGACAGCGGTCGAAGGCGCGGGAGCCGCGACCGAAGTCCTGATCCACGCCGCTGGTGCAGAAACCGTTGAAGCGCTCCACCGTGTCGAGCAGGCCGGCACGGTCGATACCGCACATGCTCGCCAGCTGCTCCAGGGAGTCGGCCTTAATCATGTAGCCGCTTTCCAGCCACTGCTTGGGCACTTGCCCGGGCATTGCGGTGCCCCAGGGGTAGTACTTGCGCTGGCGGCTGTCCATCACCACCCAGCTGGGCACCGCTTTGCCGGTTTCCGCCTGGCGCCGGTACATGCGCTGGCCAATCTCCATATAGGAGCCGGCCTCATCGCAGAAGCGCTGGCCATCCTGGTCGACCATGATCGAGTACGGCAGCGATAGATCGAGGTGGTGCATGAACGGCAATGGCTCGCCCTTCGCGGTGCGGGCACCCTCGGGCAGGGTCTCGTTGGGCCCCAGAGAGGTGACCACCCACCACGCCTCGTCCATGCAATCCACGGCGGCGCCCAGTGCCATTGCGGCCTGGATAACCTCGCCGGTATCGCCTGGGTTTGCGTTGGTCCATTGCGCGGACGACGGTTGTGGCTGGTAGCGCTTGCGCATCTCAGCGTTGCGCGAGAAACCGCCGGTATTGATCAGAACGCCGTCCAGCGCCTGAACCCGTACCTGCCGCCCGTTATGCCGCACGACAACGCCGCTCACTCGACCGTCTTCGACCACCAGCTCCTCGACCGGCGTCGAGGTCCAGATCGGAAGCTTCTCGCGCAAGGCGATCTGCAACATACGCCCCTGGATCGCCGCACCACCGCCGAGAATCTCCTTGCCGCTGAGCTTCTGCCGAAGCATGCGAATGCCCAGTTGCATCGCCTTCAGCTTGCCGGCCCAGGTACGTTTCATCAGGAACAACGTGGGAAACTCGTTGGAGTTGGCCGGGATGGCCGGGCCCTGGTAGCGCGACAGACGTCCCGCCCACTCCCCCAGTTCGCGCACGTTGAACAGTTTCGCCACCAGCGACCGGCCGCGCGGTTGGCCACCAGGCCGGTCGTCGTAATAGTCGGCCCAACCGTCGGCGTACTCGAAGGCCATGCCCGCGCGTTCGAGGAAATCCACCATCAGCGGGCCAGTGCGCAGGAACGCTTCGCGGCGCTGCGGGTTCGTGGACGGCCCCTCGTAGGTCACGGTGCTCTGCAGGTACTGCTGGGCCTTCTCGTAGGAGTCATCAACGCCATGGCGCTTCATCACCGGGTTGTTGGGCACCCACCAGACGCCGCCGGAATAGCCGGTGGAACCACCGACTTTGTCGAGTTTCTCGACGATCAGGGCGCGCTTGCCCAACTCCTTGGCCTTGAGCGCGGCACACATGGAGCCGCCGCCACTACCGACGATCACCAGGTCGAAGCTTTCGTCCCATTGACTCATCACTTGGACTCCGCGCCGTAGAGGTATTCGTTGAGCTCACGGTGGAAGTTGGAGATCGCCGACTCCTGCAGCGGGCTTGTCCTGGCGCCTGCGAAGCCGCGGGACTTCATGCCCTGCTGCACCTGCCCCATGTTATTGAAGTCCTGGCTGAGGATCAGGCCGAAGTTCTCCACGGTGTTGGTCTTCCAGTCGTCGACCCCGTGGTAGAACTCGCGGTTGAGCTTCGGCTCCTGGCCCGGCGCGTAACGCTTCAGCGACCAGATGTCATAGATGCAAGAATCGGGGTTGTCGCCATCCGGGCGCGCGCGATAGAACAGCGCGCCGTCCGGGTAGAGCAGGAACACCAGGTTAGGGAACACGTGCCAGTCGGTGCCGGCGCGACCCATCTGCTCAAACGAGATGTCCGGCCAGCCGGCACCTTCCTTGATGGCGGCCTCGCGCTGGAACTCCATGGCCTTGCTCAGCACCAGGAATTGGTCCTGGGTCGGCTCGACCTCGGTCAGCAGGCGCTTGGTGGCCTCGTTGTCTCGGTCGGTGAAGATCGCTTTGAGCTGGTCTTCCATGATCTGGTAGAACTTCACGAGCCCCGGGCGGATGTCGTCCGGAATCGGCTTGCCGGTGCGCGGCGACGGTGTGCCGGGCAGGCGAGTAGCGGTGGGATAGCCGAACATGCCGTGCTTGCCGAAGGCGAAGCTGCGGGTGACGTCGTCACCCTGGGTATCGAGGATCTGCGGGTGGGTCGCTGCGACGTGGTAACCCTCGTTGAAGGCTTCCAGGGCGACTTTCCAATTGCACGGCAGGCGCACCGACTTGTACCAGCGGTAGCGCATCTTCTCGAACTCGAAGCAGTCGGTGATTTCCGGCACCGGGGCGAGGTACTGGGCCAGTGGCTCAGCCTTGGGATCCATGTTGATGAAGACGAAACCGCCCCAGGTGTCCACCAGCACTTCCTTGAGCGCCAGCTCTTCGCGGCTCATGTTCGGGCAGCCGGCCCAGTCGTCCTCGTCGAGTACCCGCAGCACGCTGCCGTCGAGGTTCCACTGCCAGCCGTGGTAGTTGCAATGGAACTTGGTGGCATGGCCACAGCCGCTGGTGAGGCGCCGCCCACGGTGCTGGCAGACGTTGTAGTAGGCCTTGATCCGATCGCCGGTCAGGCGGGTGATGATGATCGACTCGTCGATCACGTCGAAGGTCACGTAATCTCCGACGTTGGGAATCTCCTCGAGGCGGCAGGCAACTTGCCAGACCTTCGGCCACATCCGCTCCTTTTCGAGTTGCACATAGTCCTTGGAAATGTAGCCATCGCGCGGAACGAAATCCGGCCGTACAGCTTGCGGTGCCGATTCTCGAGCAGTCATCTGGAACCTCCTGCATCGGCAGCCCACGGGGCTTGCCTACTGCCTTCTTATTTTTGTAGAGAAGGGCAGCTGCGCTGCCCT
Organism: Pseudomonas nicosulfuronedens; assembly: GCF_005877905.1. Lineage (GTDB taxonomy): Bacteria > Pseudomonadota > Gammaproteobacteria > Pseudomonadales > Pseudomonadaceae > Pseudomonas > Pseudomonas nicosulfuronedens. The sequence goes on from NZ_SWDV01000041.1 coordinate 42,735, forward strand.
ACAATATTCTGAACGACGTTCAAGACTATAAACGCGCGTCGGTTCTACTGTCAACGCACTGAAAGCACCCTGAAGTCAGGCCGAAAAGCCCTGGCTTGAGGGATCGAGAATCAGCTCCGGTACTGCTGGCGCAGGGCGATCTTGCTGATTTTTCCGCTGGGCAGGCGCGGCAGTTCCGCTACGAACTCGATGCTGGTGGGGCGCTTGTAGCGAGCGATACGGGTACCGCAGAATTCAATCAGTTCATCAGCCGGTAGCGTTGCGCCACCCTTGAGCACCACTACCGCCTTGACGGTTTCCCCCCACTTCTCGTGGGGCACGCCGATGACGGCGGCGTCCTGCACCTGCGGGTGGTGCATGAGCGCCTGCTCGACCTCCTGGCAATAGATATTCTCGCCGCCGGAAATGATCATGTCCTTCTTGCGATCGACCAGGAACAGGAAGTCCTGGTCGTCGCGCCAGGCCATGTCGCCGGTACGCAACCAACCGTCTCGCAGGGTTTCCAGGGTGGCGACGCTGTTATTCCAGTAGAAAGCCATGTTGGCCGGCGAGCGGATCCAGATCTCCCCGGCGGTGCCATTCGGGCAATCCTGGCCGTGCTCGTCAACTATGCGAATCTCACAGAACGTCATCGGCTGGCCGATGGATCCCAGTCGACGCACCTCCTCCTCACTGCCCTGCAGCTTATGCAAATGCCTCGGCAATACCGTTCCGGTGGTTTCGGTCATGCCCCAGGAGTTGACGAAGATCTGCCCGAGCAACTCCACCCCGCGCTGCAATACTGCCACCGGCATGGGCGCGGCAGCGTAGAGGATGGTCTCCAGGCTGGATAGGTCGTAGTCACGGATGTCCGCAAGGTCGAGTACCTGCTGAACGATGGTCGGCGCCATGTGCACGGTGACGATTCGCTCGTGCTCGATGGTGCGCAATACCTCGCGAGCGTCGAACTTACGGTGCAGTACCACGCAGCCGGCATGCCAGAATTCGGAGAGCATCATCGACAGCCCTCCGGCATGGAACATCGGCATCATTACCAGCACTCTGCCGTTGGTGCGCATGTCCATGGTCGCAGACTGGTTCTGTGCCAGAGCAAGATCGCCGCGCTGGCTGCGCGCCGCGCCCTTAGGACGGCCGGTGGTACCGCTGGTGTAGATCAGGTGGACGATGTCGTCGGGAGTCGCGCGCAAGGGCGCGCCCTGTGGGTCACCGCCGGCGAGCGCGTTGTCGTAGGGCTCGGCCCAGGCCGGGCACTCGCCGATGCACAGGTAGTGCTCGACTGATGGCAGGCTGCCGCGCAGTGACTCGATCACCTCGGCGTACTGGGCCTCGAACACCAGCACCCGGGGAGCGCTGTCCTGCAGGATGAACTCGATTTCCGGCGCCGCCAGGCGGAAGTTCACCGTGGCGCAGATGAAGCCCGAGAGATGGCAGGCGGTGTAGACGTCAAAGTATTCATTGCAGTTCATCGCCAAGATCGCCACCCGATCCTGGTGACGCATTCCGCGCTGATGCAATGCCGAGGACAGGCGCTGCGCGCGCTCGTGCAACTGGCGGTAAGTGATACGACGGTCTTCGTAGACCACCGCTTCCTGGTCGGGGAACAGACGGGCGTTGCGCTCCAGCAACTCACCGAGTGTATTCATGGCAGGGCTTTCTCCTGAGGGATAGTAGGCGCGGATCAGGCAACCGGGATCGGCAGGCAGAGCACTTCGGACACACCGCCATCGACCATCAGGGCGTGACCATTGACGTAGCTGCTGGCGTTGGAAGCGAGGAATATCGCCGCGCCCTGAAGCTCCTCCGGGTCACCCCAGCGCCCCAGCGAAATATGGCTGCGCACGCACTCCCAGAGCGCCGGGTTGGCGGCAACCGGTTCAGCCATGTCGGTCTGGAAATAGCCCGGGCAGATCGCGTTGCAGCGCACGCCGTGCTGTCCGAGTTCGCCAGCCAGGGACTTGGTCAGGCCGACCACGCCGTGCTTGCTGGCCACATAGGCCTGAAGCTTCTCCCGGCCAACGCGGGCAACGTAGGAGCCGACATTGATGATCGAGCCACTGCCCTGCCGGAGCATAGGCCGGGCCGCTTCGCGGGCCAGCAGGTAATTGGCGGTCAGGTTGATATCGAGGGTCTTGCGCCAGTCGTCCAGGCTGGACTCCAGCAATGGCTGCCAGAGGCAGATACCGGCGTTGTTTAGCAGGACGTCGAGCCGGCCGTGGCGGTTGACGATATCGGGGATCGCCGCGATCACCGCGCCTTCGTCGGCAAGGTCGAAGGCCTGGATATCGGCCGCTCCGCCCTGTTGGCGAATTTCTTCGGCGACCTCTAACAATCGCTGCCGATCGCGCGCCGCCAGCACAACCGTGGCACCGGCGGCGGCAAGCCCCAGAGCCATCGACCGTCCGAGCCCACGGGAAGCACCGGTCACCAGCGCAACCTTGCCCTGCAGAGAGAACAGCTGCATAAGCCCATTACCCCTCATTTATTGTTGTTCTGGGTCGTACCGTACGGGTGCGCTGCCGCTAGAAGGCGGCGCGCATGGAGTCGGCGAGAGCCGTGGCAGCGCCTGCCGCGGCTCTCGCAAGCATCAGCCGAGGCTTCCGCTCATCTGCGGCACCGCCTCGAAGAGGTCGGCAACTAGGCCATAGTCGGCAACCTGGAAGATTGGTGCCTCCGGGTCCTTGTTGATCGCCACTATCACTTTGGAATCCTTCATCCCAGCCAGATGCTGGATGGCCCCGGAAATCCCGACGGCGAGGTACAGCTCCGGCGCGACAATCTTGCCGGTCTGGCCTACCTGGTAATCGTTAGGCATGAAACCGGCGTCAACCGCCGCGCGGGAGGCGCCCACCGCGCCACCGAGCTTGTCGGCCAGACCTTCGAGCAGCACGAAGTTTTCGCCGCTGCCCATACCGCGCCCGCCGGAAACCACCACCCGCGCAGAGGTCAGCTCAGGGCGGGACGAGTGCGTCACTTCCTGGCCGACAAAGCGCACTGCGGGATTGCCCTCCACCGCCGCGATGACCTCAACGGCAGCGCTGCCGCCATCTGCAGCGGCGTCGAAACCGGTGGTGCGCACGGTGACCACCTTGATCGGATCCGGACTCTGGACGGTCGCAAGCGCATTGCCGGCATAGATCGGGCGAACAAAGGTGTCGCTCGACTCCACCGACACCACGTCGGACACTTGCGCACTATCCAGCAGCGCGGCCACACGTGGCATGAAGCTTTTACCGGAGGCGCTGGCGGCGGCCACCACATGGCTGTACTGCCCGGCTATAGCCAGTACCTGCGACGCGAGGTTTTCCGCCGAAGCGTGTGCGTGGGCCGGCGCATCCGCCAGTAGCACCTTGCTCACGCCGAGCAACCGGGCGCCCTGTTCTGCCGCCGCAGCGCAATCGCTGCCAGCCACCAGCAGATGGACTTCCGCACCCATCTGCAGCGCAGCGGTCAATGCGTGGCGGGTCGCCGCCTTCAGCGATGCATTGTCGTGTTCGGCAATTACCAGTACAGCCATCTCAGATCACCTTCGCTTCGTTACGCAGTTTGTCCACCAGAGCCGCGACATCGGCCACCATCACACCACCGCTACGCTTGGGCGGCTCGACTACCTTGAGCGTCTTCAGGCGCGGCGCCAGGTCGACGCCCAACTCACCAGCGGTGAGGACATCCAGGGGTTTCTTCTTGGCCTTCATGATGTTCGGCAGCGAGGCATAGCGCGGCGTGTTCAAGCGCAGATCGGTGGTCACCACAGCCGGCAGCGCCAGATCCAGAGTTTCGAGGCCTCCATCGATCTCGCGGGTGACCTTCACCCGCCCACCGGAGACGTCCACCTGGGAGGCGAACGTGGCCTGCGGCCAGTCCAGCAGGGCGGCGACCATCTGCCCGGTCTGGCAGGCGTCGTCGTCAATGGCCTGCTTACCGAGAATCAGCAAGTCCGGCTGTTCGCGCTTGCACAGGGCGGCCAGCGCCTTGGCCACAGCCAGCGGCTGAACCTCGCCCTCGTCTTGCAGCAGGACGGCTCGATCGCCGCCCAGCGCCAGCGCCGTGCGCAGCACCTCTTGGGCGGCTGCGGGGCCGATGGAGACAACCACCACCTCGCTTGCAATTCCCCCTTCCTTCAGGCGTACTGCTTCCTCGACGGCGATCTCGTCGAAGGGGTTCATCGACATCTTCAGGTTGGTCAGGTCGATGCCGCTGCCGTCCGGCTTGACCCGCGGCTTGGCGTTGTAGTCGATGACCCGTTTGACAGCGACGAGGACTTTCATTGCAACTCCACGATTATCTGAATGTCGTTCATAATTCTGAACTTCGTTCAGATAACTTGTCAACTGCCTGGACGCAGTGCCTCGTCGGCCACCACGCCCGAGCGAACCGGTGAGATGCGTTCAGTCCAGGCTCTCGCGACCCACGCCCCGCTCCTCTTGCCATTCGATTAGTGTGGGCGCAGCCATGTCTCCATCCATGCGATGTACTACCTCGAAGTAGTCCTGCTTGAGCGGGTCCTGCATGATCTCCGCCCGCGGCTTTACCTTAAACACATACAGAGTCTGCAGATTCTGGTGATCGAAGGCGCGCCACTGCTGCTCGCCCTTGAGCAGCCGATAGACATGCCCTTCCAGCGCGGCTATCAGCTTGGCGGGGTCTGCGCTGGAACTACGTCGGGCAGCGTCGGCCCACTGCTGAAGGCTGGCATAGGTCGAGGCCGCCGCGCTCGACGGGTAGGCCTGGTAACGCTGTACAAAGGCGTCAATGAAGGCTTGGCCTGCCTGGCTACCTTCTAGGCGCGGGACCTGCGGGGCCCAGGTGTCGGCGCCAATAACTCCCTCCATGAGCCCGGGGCCGGCCTGTTCGACGATGTCCTGATTGAGATAGGGGACGACTACCTGCATGCGCTGACGCAACCCCAGCTTGTCCACCAGGGGCATGGCCTGGACCAGGTCGTCGCCGTAGAGCATCAGCACCAGAACCTTGGCGTCGCTGCTGGCGGCCTGCTTGAGCGCCGCGCGATAGCTCTGGCCGGAGGCCCGATCGGCCATGGACGCCGCCTCCAGAAAGGCGCCGATATCGGCGTCGGCGTAGGTGTAGCCCGCAGTAACGTAGAAGAACTTCTGGTTGGGGAATTGCTGGTCCAGGTATTCGATCAGCGCTCTGCCCGCCATGCGCGCGCTGCATCCCTCCTGGAACAGGTTGCGCCTTCCCGAGCGCCCGGTGATGTCCGCGGAAGCGGCCTGGGGAACCAAATAGAGCATGCCGCGTCGGGCGGCACTTTCGCCGATGGCCAGCACCTCCTCACTGGAAACCCCGCCAATCACTGTCCGCACATTGGCAGCGGCAAGCGCGTCGACCGCTCGCATGGCCTTATCTTTGCGCCCGCCGGTGTCCAGCGGACGCATCTGCACATTCTTGCCAAGGATGCCGCCCTGGGCATTGATCTCGTCGACAGCCAACAGCGCGGCACGCATCTGCGCCAGGCCCTGTTGCTTGAAGTTTCCCGTCCTGGGGTAGATGAGGCCAACCTCAAGGGCCTCTTCCGCCGGGGCTCGTGTACACAGACAGCAAACCGACAGCAGGACAACGGTAACGAATCTTCGCATCACCCATACCTTTTCTTGTTGTTGTCAGGGTGCCCGGCCCGAATAGCGGCTTCGGCGTGCAGTGCAACCGTCCGTCGCGCCAAGCTGGCGGCCAAGATAGTTGATGCTATTTATATTTGTAAACGTCGTTCAAATTAATCTTGCACTATGGCAAGATCGATCCAGCGCCCCGATGGCCCTCGATGGACCACGCATCCTCGTTGGGCTGGGGCGCAAACGACTCCAATAACACTGCTTTAAGGCAGGTATCCCATGAAAAGAGCACTGATGCTGTCGCTTTTCTTCTTCACACTGGTGGCTGCCGCCAGTACCGTCAACGAGCTCCGCTTGGCCGAGAAACGTGCCCAGTTGCACGATTGTCGACTAGCCCCCTATGGCTGCTTCTCCCCCTCTGTGAGTTTTGCTTCGCTGCGTTGAGCCGCCGCTCCGCGTCCAGTCAGGCTCGCGCTAGCTGGCGCCTGGGATTCAGGGATGTTTGGGGCGCATAGCTCCTCAGGCGATTTCCGCCTTTATCGACCAGCAATGGATAGTCACGCACGTTTAAGCGCCCTACGCCGAGGCATAGAGTTAGCGGTATTGCCCGTGAGTCGTCCCTGAACACTGTGCGCAAAAACGGCCAAAGCCCCCGGAGGGGAGCTTTGGCCGTGAACGCGCTGCAGTCAGAATTCCGCGAGAATTGCCTTCAGAGCTGCTATGAGGGCGACAGGCTGGTCGAGCATGAGGTGATGGTAGCCACCTGGGATCACCACGGGAGCCTTGCCGTTGGGTAGCTGACGCAGCAGTTGATCCATGCGCCGCAAGCGATCGGGTGGCACCACGGTGCTCAACTCACCAGCGATCATCCGCAGCGGAACGCGAATCTGCGCAATCAGCGCCGGCCCGTCCGCTTCCACTTCCGGAGGTGGCAGCTGCGGGTCGAAACACCACGCCCAGCCCTCATCGACTTGGCGAATGGACTTCGCGGCGATATGCCGGCGCGCCCAGTCCAGCGACGGCTGTTCGGGCAGCAGCCGGAAGCGCTGCAGGGCCGACTCGCAGTTGGGGTAGACCTTGCCGCCCAGAGGCCGGTCCGCAGCGATTGGGCGAGCGCTGTCGGAGTAGCGGATCGAGCTGTCCACGATCACAGCCAGTCGTAGCAACTCGGGGATCAGTGTGCAGGCACGCAATACCCGCGAGCCGCCGAAGCTATGCCCCACCAGGGTTGCGCCTTCCAGACCGGCGTGTCGGACCACTGCAGCGATGTCGCCAGCGTAGAGCAATGGCGAATAACTCCGGCGCCAACCGCTCTCTCCCATCCCGCTTAAGTCCAGCGCATAGACTCGGAAGTCGTCGATGAACAGTGGCGCGATGTGGTCCCACCAATGCGCGTGCCCACGGAAGCCGTGGACGAAAACCAACCCCGGCTTACGATAGTCGTCGGGATTCCACGCCAGGTAGTGCACCGGGACTTTGTCCGAATCCGCATAGAACGACTCCGGACGGGTGCGTAGCGCCGCTTGCGCCCAGGCCGGAATTTCCTGCTGCAGCACCCGTTCGCTCTGGCTCACAGCAGCGTACCGTAGCGCTCGACATGATGGTCGCTGTCGCCCCAGGTCATGTCGATGACGGTCAGTCGCTTGAAGTACCAGCCCACTGCCAGTTCGTCGGTCATGCCCATTCCTCCGTGGAGCTGGACAGCCTGTTGACCGATGAAGCGCCCGGCCTTACCGATCAGTGCCTTTGCAGCGGAGACCGCACGCCCGCGCAGGCGCACATCCTCGTTGTCCAGGTTTGCTGCGGCGTAGCAGGTGATGGAACGCGCCTGCTCGACGAAGCCGAGCATTTCCGCCACCCGATGTTGCAGCGCCTGGAAGCTGCCGATGGGCTTACCGAACTGCTTACGGGTCTGCAGGTATTCAACCGTCAGCTCAGTCAATCGGGCCATGCAGCCCACCGCCTCGGCAGACAGTGCGAAGCAGGCGCGGTCGGCCGCCCATTCGAGTTCAGCCAGGGCCAGATTCTCGGCCCCCAGCAGTGCATCGGCCGGCAGGAAGACGTCGCGCAGCTCGACCTCCGCCACACGCTGACCGTCCAATCCCGGGAAGCCGCGCACGCTTACACCCTGGGCCCGAGCGTCGACCAGAAACAGGCTGATGCCATGCCGGTCGTCACGCGCCCCGGCAGTGCGCGCCGATACGATAAACCAGTCTGCAGAATCGCCGTGAGCGACAACGCTCTTGCGGCCATTGAGACGGAAGCCGGCGTCCGCCGGGCGCGCCTCGCACGCCACGTCCCACAGGTCAAAGCGCGCCTGCGGCTCGAGCGCGGCCAGGCTCACGCGGCACTCGCCGCTCGCCACCAGTGGCAACAGCTGCACTTTGGCCGATTCGTCGGCGACCCGCTGCAGCAGCTGCGCAGCCACCAGCGCAGAAGAAAGATAAGGCTCCAGGACCAAACCACGGCCGAATCCTTCCATGACCACCAGGACTTCCTCGGCACCCGCGCCGAGGCCACCGTATTGTTCGTCCAGCGCCAGCGCCAGCAGGCCTGTTTCCGCCAGCGCGGCCCAGTTCTCGGTCGACCAGCCGCGTGGCGTGGCCGCCAGCTTGCGGCGCGCCTCGAAGTCGTACTGCCGCTCGACGAATCGCGCGACCAGATCCGCGAGCATCTGCTGCTCGTCGTTGAGGGAGAAGTCCATCGCGACAACCTCCAGAATTCCGCCTAGACGGCGGCGCGATTAAAGGCCAAGGGTCAGCTTGGAGATGATGTTCTTCTGCACTTCATTGGAACCGCCGTAGATGGAAATCTTGCGCCAGTCCAAATAGTGCGGGGCCAGGGCGTTGAGCAGTTCGCCATTGGCCGTGTCGACGCCGGCGTCAGCCTCCAGCGCAGTTTCCACGAAGGGCACCGCGTAAGGTCCGGCGCACTCCATGATCAGCTCGGTGAGTCGCTGCTGGATCTCCGAACCGCGAATCTTCAGCACCGAGGCCTCGATACCGCTGCCCTGGCGCTTGCCCTCCTGGTCAATCAGACGCAGCAGCGACCACTCGTGGGCCAGCAGCTCCATCTCGATGGCGACGACCTTGTCGCGGAAGCGCACGTCCTCGATCAGCGGTCGCCCGTGTTTCAAGCTGCTCGCGGCGATTTCCTTGAGCCGGCGCATGAAGCGCTTGCAGTTGCCCAAACCGGCAATGTTGGTCCGCTCGTGGCCGAGCAGATACTTGGCGATCGACCAGCCCTTGTGCTCCTCCCCTACCAGATTCTCATACGGGACCCAGACGTTATCGAAGAACACCTCGTTGACGTCATGGCCGCCGTCGAGTGTCTTGATCGGGCGCACCTCGATGCCGGGCGTGGCCATGTCGATCAGCAGGAATGAGATACCTTCCTGTTGGCGGCCGTCGCTGTTGGTGCGCACCAGGCAGAAGATCCAGTTGGCCCACTGGGCGAAGGACGTCCAGATCTTCTGGCCATTGACCCGGTAGCCGTCGCCATCGCGCTCGGCGCGGCAGCGCAGGGCCGACAGGTCGGAGCCGGCGCCGGGCTCCGAATAGCCCTGGCACCACCAGTCGTGCATGTCGAGAATGCGCGGTAAGAAACGCTCCTGCTGGGCCGGAGTACCGAACTTCTGGAGCACCGGCGCGACCATCGACAGGCCGAACGGCATCTGCCGGGGCGCGCCGGCGGTAAAGCACTCCTCATCGAAGATATTGCGCTGCGCGGCGTTCCAGCCGGTGCCGCCGAACGCGGTCGGCCAGCCCGGTGCTCCCCATCCCCGGTCGGAGAGAATGCGCTGCCAGCGCACATAGTCCTCACGGCCCAGGTGCTGGAAATTCAGCACGCGGTCGCGGATGTCTGCCGGGAGGTGCTGCGCGACAAAATCGCGTACCTCCTGGCGGAAAGCCTTATCTTCGCTGCTTTCGCGGAAATCCATCGAGCGCTCCTCAGGTCAGTTCGATCACGCCGTTGTTCAGCACGGTGACGTCGCGGGCCTCGACCCGTGCGCGGAGCTGGACGCGCCCATCGGCGCCGCTCCAGAACTGGAAGCGCAACGTCTCGCCGGGGTACACCGGAGAGGTGAAGCGCGCGGCTAGGCGCTTGAGCCGGCTGGCATCACCATCGGCGCAACGGCAAACAGCGGCGAAGGCAGCCATGCCGTAGGTGGCCAGACCGTGCAGGATCGGCTGGTGGAAGCCGGCTCGAGCAGCGACCTCCGGGTCCGCGTGCAGCGGGTTGCTGTCACCGGAAAGGCGGTAGATCAGAGCGGCCTGCGGCGGCGACAGGAGTTCGAATTCGAAGTCCGGCGCACGCTCCGGCACCGCCGGCAGGCTCTGCGGAGGCTCGTCGCTGACACCGCCTTGTGCGGTGTAGCCACCGTCGCCACGCAGGAACGAAACCTGGCGGGTTTGCGCGATTCGCTCGCCACTATCGGCGTCGATGATGTCGCGCAGCAACTCGACGATGGCGCCTTTGCCGGCGCCCTTGTCGCAAATGCGATTAACCCGCGTGCGGCTGGTCACCCGTGCTTCGGCCGGCATTGGCCGGAACCATTGTGTGTCCTGTTCGCCATGGACCAGTTTCAGGTAGTCCACTCCGGTATCCGGATTGGTCATCCACGGCTTGGGCCAGGCGATGGCCGCCGCCAGGGTCGGGACCGCCTGCAGGTCCTTCTCGAAGGTGAAGCGCAGCTGCACCGGGTCCATCGGGTCGCCACCGACCCCCAGTCCCAGCGCGTAGAGGATGCTGTCGCGCTTGCTGTAGGACTGGGTAACTTCTTCGATGGGCCAGTGTTTGACGCGTTCGTAATTCAACATGCCGGGATCACTCGCTGTCTGATCGTGGGGTCAGCCTGCCGACGCCGGTCGGCAGGCTTGGGGAAACGGCTCAGACCGGTTCCCAGCTGTACACCTCGTGGGTTTGCTGCAGCGGCAGGAAGCTCGGGCGCAGCGCCGGAATGGCGTGTTCCGCCACTTCGGCCGGGGTCCAGCCGTTGTCGCGGTGCACCGAGCGGGTCACGCGCGGCTGGCTGACCAGCATGATTTCGTTGGAGCGGACGTAGAAAATTTGCCCGGATACGTCTTTGGCTTGGTCCGAGGCCAGGAAGACCGCCAACGGCGCCTGTTTGGACGGGTGCATCATTCGTTCCATGCGCTCGGCTTGCAGTTTCTTCTCCGGAGTGTCGGTCGGCACGGCACCGATCATGCGGCTCCAGGCCGCCGGCGAAATGCAGTTGGAGCGCACGCCGAAGGCGGCCATGTCCAGGGCGATGGCTTTGGACATGCCGACGATGCCCAGCTTCGCCGCCGCGTAGTTGACCTGGCCGACGTTGCCTACCAGACCAGTGTTGGAGGTCATGTGGATGTACGAACCCGAGCCTTGGGTACGGAAATGCGGGGCGGCGGCGCGCGCCATGAAGAACGAGCCGTTGAGGTGCACATTCAGCACCGCCAGCCACTCCTGCTCGTCCATCTTGTGGAACATGCGGTCGCGCAGGATGCCGGCGTTATTGACCACGCTGTCGATGCGCCCGAAGGTGTCCAGCGCGGTCTGCACGATGCGATGCGCAGAATCCCAGCCAGCGACGCTATCGGTGCTGGCGACAGCTTCACCACCGGCGGCCTTGATCTCATCGACCACACGCTGGGCCGGGCCTGCGTCCTGCCCATCTCCATGCACGGAGGAGCCCAGGTCGTTGACCACTACGCGGGCGCCCTCGGCGGCCATTGCCAGCGCGATGGCGCGGCCGATACCGTTGCCGGCGCCAGTCACTACTACTACCTTGCCTTCAACCATTCCACTCATTGTGCGTTCCTCTTGTTATAGGTGGACGAGCCGCCCGTGGCGCGCTCGGCGTCCAGTGCTCAGATTTCGTCGTCGGGGAAGTTCGGCTTGCGCTTCTCCATGAAGCTGGCAATGCCTTCCTTGTAGTCGGGCCCCTGATTGGCAATCGGCATGTCCAGGCCGGCGCTCATCACTGCCTCATGGCAGGTCTGGAATGGCACTTCCCAGAGCTGCTGCTTCATGATTCGCATTGAGCGAGGCGAGCAGTTTTCCGCTAGGTCGCGGGCGTAGGCGTAGGTCTCCTCTACCAACTGCTCGGCGGGAATCGCGCGGTTAACCAGGCCCATGCGCTGCGCCTCGATGCCCTTGATCTTGCGGGCAGACAGCAGCAGGTCCAGGGCGTTCGCATGGCCGACATGGCGCTCCAGGATCCAGGCCATGCCATATTCGGCAGTCAGCCCACGACGCGAGAACGCGGTAGTGATGGTGGCGTCCTCCGCAGCGAAGCGAACGTCACAGAACAGCGCGTGAATCAAGCCGATGCCTACGGTGGCGCCATTGAGCATGGCGATTACCGGCTTTGGAATGGCTGGGTAATACGAGCAGCGAGTCTGCCAGTCCGGGCGTTTGCGCATGTCGAAGGGACGCGGAAGCTTGGTCATCAGCTTGTGCGGATCACCGCCGAAACTGTTGATGTCGCCGCCCGCGCAGAACGCCTTGCCGGCGCCGGTGAAGACGATCACCCGCACGCCCTTGTTGGCGCCAGCTGTCTGCATGGCGTCGTACACCTCGGTGGCGACCTGGTCGTTCCAACTGTTGAGCTGGTCCGGCCGGTTGATGGTGATGGTCGCGATGCGATCCTTCACCTCGTAGAGAATGCTCTCGTAGTTCATCCCACCACCTCGCTCAGAAAGACCGCGGCAGGCCGAGGATGTGCTCGGCTACGTAGGACAGGATCAGGTTGGTGGAGATCGGCGCCACCTGGTACAGGCGCGTCTCGCGGAACTTGCGCTCAATGTCGTACTCGCAGGCGAAGCCGAAACCGCCGTGGGTCTGCAGGCAGGCGTTGGCGGCCTTCCAAGAAGCGGTAGCGGCCAGGTGCTTGGCCATGTTCGCCTCTGCGCCGCAGTTCTGGTGCGCATCGAACAGCTCACAGGCGCGATAGCGCATCAGGTCGGCAGCGCGCAGATCGATGTAGGACTCGGCGATGGGGAACTGGATGCCCTGGTTCTGGCCGATCGGGCGGTCGAAGACCACGCGGTCGTTGGCGTAGCGGGTCGCCCGGTCGACGAACCAGTAGCCGTCGCCGATGCACTCGGCAGCAATCAGCGTACGTTCGGCGTTGAGGCCATCGAGGATGTACTTGAAGCCCTTGCCCTCCTCGCCGATCAGGTTTTCTTCTGGGATCTCCAGGTTGTCGAAGAACAGCTCGTTGGTCTCGTGGTTGACCATGTTCGGGATCGGCCGAACATCGAGCCCCTTGCCGATGGCGTCATGCAGGTCAACCAAGAAACACGACAGGCCTTCGGACTTCTTCTTCACCTCGGCCAGCGGCGTGGTGCGCGCCAGCAAGATCATCATGTCCGAGTGCTGGACCCGAGAAATCCACACCTTCTGCCCGTTGACCACGTAACGGTCGCCTTTCTTCACCGCATTGGTCTTGAGCTTGGTAGTGTCGGTGCCAGTGGTCGGCTCGGTGACTGCCATGGACTGCAGGCGCAGCTCGCCGCTGGCAATCTTCGGCAGGTACTTGCGCTTCTGCTCTTCCGAGCCGTTACGCAGCAGGGTGTTCATGTTGTACATCTGCCCATGGCAGAAACCCGAGTTGCCGCCATTGCGGTTGATCTCTTCCATAATCACCGAGGCCTCGGCCAGGCCCAGGCCCGAGCCGCCGTACTCTTCCGGGATCAGCGCGGCCATCCAGCCGGCCTTGGTCAGGGCATCAACGAAGGCTTCGGGGTAGACGCGGGCGTGGTCGATCTTGCGCCAGTACTCGTCGGGGAACTCGGCGCACAGGTCGCGCAGGGAGTCGCGCAGCTCGCGGTACGGATCGTTTGCGTCGTGCTTCATACAGGCTCTCTCGTCAGTCAGGCGTCGGCGGCAATCAGGCCGCCATCGCGGGCCAGTTGCGCCAGGTGGTGGTCGGCATCGCCGAAAAGGATTTCGATCATCGACAAGCGGCGCATGTAGTGGCCGACCTGGCATTCTTCGGTCACGCCGATGCCGCCGTGCAGTTGCACCGCCTGCTGGGCGACAAAACGCGCCGAACGGCTGATCTGCACCTTGGCCGCGGCGATGGCGCGGCGGCGCTCCAGGGCGTCGTCCTCGCCGACCATCATGCTGGCGTAGAGCGCCATGCTGCGGGCCTGCTCGATCATCACCAGCATGTCGACCGCCTGGTGTTGCAGAGCCTGGAATGAGCCGATGAGCACGCCGAATTGCTTGCGCACCTTCAGGTATTCGACGGTCATGTCGAAGGCTTGCTGCATGGCGCCGACAGCCTCGGCGCACAGCGCCGCTAGAGCGCCATCGACCGCCTTCTCGATCAGCGGGAGTGCTTGCCCTACAACGCCGAGCAGCGCCGCCTCAGGTACGCGCACGTCCTTCAGGGTGATATCCGCGGCGCGCAGTCGGTCCTGCGTCTGATAGCCGCGACGCTTCACGCCAGGGGCGTTGGCATCGACGAGGAAGAGAGCCAGGCCGTCGGCATCGCGGCGCGCGCCAGAGACGCGGGCGGAAACGATGATTTGATCCGCGCAATCGCCATGCAACACGTAGCGCTTGCTACCATCGAGCACCCAGTCATTGCCTTCACGGCGGGCGCTACTGGCAACATCGGCCAGGTCGTAACGCGCCTGGGACTCGCTGTGGGCGAAGGCGAGCAGGCGCTCGCCGGCGATCAGCGCCGGCAGGATATCGGCGCGCTGCGCCGGGCTCGCGGCGTTGGCAAGCAGGCCACCTGCGAGCACTACCGTCGCCAGATAGGGTTCGAGCAGTAGGCCACGGCCCGCCGCCTCCATGACGATCAGAGTTTCCGCCGGACCGCCGGCAAAGCCGCCATCGGCCTCGGCGAAAGGCAGCCCGAGCAGGCCGAGTTCGGCATAGCTGGCCCAGAGCGCACGGCTCCAGCCGTCTGCCTCGCCCATGTAGCGGTTGCGCTGCTCGAAGCCATAGCGGTCGGCAACCAGGCGCTCGACCGCATCCTTGAGCATGCGTTGTTCTTCGTTCAGATCGAAATTCATGCTTAGAGTCCGAGCAGGGATTTGGCCAGGATGTTGTGCTGGATTTCGTTGGAGCCACCAACGATGGACACGTGGCGCACCCAGTAGTAGTTGGGCGCGATGGTGCGTGCCCAATCGTCGTTACCCTCCACCTCGCGGTCGCCAACGACGAACTCGTGGTCGTATTCCAGAGCGTTGTAGCCGGCCACTTCCATCAGCAACTCGGTAGCGGCCTGCTGCAGTTCCGAGCCCTTCATCTTCAGGATCGAACTGCGCGGATCGGGCGCATGGCCGAACTTCTCGCTATCGGCGATGACGCGCATCTGGGTCATCTCCAGCGCCTTGAGCTCCACCTCCAGCGCGGCGACGCGCTCGCGGAAGCGCGACTCGTCGGCCAACACGCCATCACCGGCGGGCACCTGCGCGGCCAACTGCTTGGCACGGCGCACGCGGAACTTCGACAGGCCGACACGGGCGATGCCGCCGCGCTCGCTGCCGAGCAGGAACTTGGCGACATCCCAACCGCGGTTTTCCTCACCGACCAGGTTGGCCACTGGCACGCGCACGTTGTCGAGGAACATCTCGTTTGTTTCGTGGTGGCCGTCGAGGGTGACGATCGGGCGTATCGAGATGCCCGGAGTCTTCATGTCCATGAGCAGGAAACTGATGCCCTGCTGCTTCTTGGCCGTGGCGTCTGTGCGCACCAGCACGAAGCACCAGTCGGCATGGTGCGCGGTGGAGGTCCAGAGCTTCTGACCGTTAAGCACGTAGTGATCACCATCGCGAACGGCGCTGGTGCGCAGCGAGGCCAGGTCCGACCCCGAGCCCGGCTCCGAGAAGCCCTGGCAGAACCAGTAGTCCATCTTCGCCACGCGTGGCAGGAAGTGCTCTTTCTGCGCCTGGGTGCCGAAGGCGATCAGCACCGGGCCGATCATGTTCATGTTGAAAGAGATCGGTTCAGGCGCAGGTGCCATGTGCAGCTCTTCCTTGAAGATGTAGTGCTGCGTGGCGCTCCAGGCCTGACCGCCCCACTCCGGCGCCCAGGCCGGGCAAGACCAGCCCTTGGCGTGCAGGATTTTCACCCAGCTCACCATTTCGTCCTTGGACAAGCGCTGTCCGAACTCGACCTTGCGCTGGATCGACGCCGGCACGGCGCTCTTCAGGAAGGCGCGGACCTCATCGCGAAAAGCCAGCTCTTCAGGGGTGAATCGCAGTTCCATAAGGGGTCCTCAGTCGATGATGCCGTTGCCGCGCAGCTCCGCGATCCGTTGCGGATCGAACCAGGCAGCTAAGGCAGCATCAGTGTTCTCGGTGGTGATCGGTTGCGGCGCAAACGGCGTGTGTGGAACGCTGCGCGAAAAGCGCGGCGCGGGCGCCGGCTGAGTCACGCCGTCGACTTCGATGAACGTGCCGCGGGCGCGCAAGTGCGGGTGCTCCGGCGCCTCTACGAAACTCAGCACACCGGCGGCACAGGCGTCGCTGGACTCCAGCAGCGCCGCCCACTCGTCTCGGGTGCGGCTGCGGAAGCGCTCAGCGATCGTCTGTTTGGCGGCAGCCCAAGCCGTGCGGTCCATCTGTGCGCCGAGGGTTGCCGGGTCCAGGTCCAGCAGGCGGAGCAATTCCGCGTAGAACTTGCTCTCGATGGGGCCGATGCTCAGGTACTTGCCGTCGCTGCACTGGTAGCAGTCGTAGAACGGCGAACCACTATCAGTAATGTTGGTCCCCCGCCCTTCCTTCCAGATCCCCGCGGCGATCATGCCGAAGAAGGTGGTGGCCAGATGCGCGGCACCATCGACGATAGCCGCGTCGACCACCTGCCCCAGGCCGGAGCGTTGTGCCTCCAGAATCCCCGCCATCAGCCCCAGGGCCAGATACAGCGAGCCGCCGGCGTAGTCTCCCAGCAGGTTCAGCGGAATGCTCGGCGGCTGCCCTTCGCGCCCGATGGCATCGAGGATGCCGGTGAGCGCGAGGTAGTTCAGGTCATGCCCGGCGTATTTCGCCAGCGGTCCGTCCTGGCCCCAGCCGGTCATCCGGCCATAGACCAGGCGCGGATTGCGCGCCAGGCAATCGTCAGGCCCCAAGCCCAGGCGCTCGGTGACGCCAGGGCGGAAACCTTCGATCAGAGCGTCAGCCTGCTCGACCAGCTGCAGCACGGTCTCGACGCCCGCCGGATCCTTCAGGTCGACGGCGATCGCGTAGCGATTGCGCAACAGGGTGTTGTATTGCAACGGGCGTTCGATACCCAGCTTGACCGGTTCCTTGCGGTCGACCCGGATCACCGTCGCACCTAGATCAGCCAGCAACATGGCGCACATCGGCCCGGGCCCGATTCCTGCCAGCTCGACGACCTTGATCCCGGAAAGCGGACCTGCCATTCAGACTCTCCCCAGGCCGGATACGGCCTGCCATTGATCTTCTTGCCCGCGCCGCGTGATTCTGGAGCCGGGTCCCGGTGCCGCTGGCACGGTCAGGCGGCAGCGCATTACGCTGCACACACCCGGCGCGCCCAGGACTCGATGCGATCCCAGAGCAGGCGGCGAGTCCCGGCGAAGTTGTGCATGTGCGCCATGCGCGGCACGATGAACAGGCTGACGTCCGGCGAGGCTAGGTAGGCCGTCGGCTCCGCATGCGGCTCGGGGCAGACGTCGCGCTCACCCATGGCGACCAGTACCGGTACCGTTATCGCGGCGGCCTCCTCCTTGACGATGCCCGGCGTCATCATGGTTACGGCGCACGGCGGCACAGTGAAGCTGCCGAAGCGCGGTGCGGTCTGCCGTATCGGATAGCCGCCGCCCATGTCTGCCTCAAGAATGTCCGGCGGCACGTCTTCCCAGTGGAACGGATAGACGAAATCGACCACCGTCTGGCTGCTGGCCTCGACGCTGATTTCCTCCAGCGGCTTGCCGCCCTGCACAAGGTGCCCCTGGATGCCGAGCTGGCGGTCGCTTTCGTCGCGCTGCGGCAGTACGGTATGCAGCGCGCTATAGCCCAGCGGAGCAATGCCGTCGAAGGTGGCATGGCGGCCCTGCATGGCGATGGTGACGTTGCCGCCCATCGACTGTCCAAGGCCGACCGCCTTCAATCCCGGGAGCGCCGGATAATCGGCGAGCAGGCGGCCCTCGCGCAGCTTGCCAAGCACTTCGCGGACCGCAGCGTCGTTGGCAGTGGCCAGCTGCTGCACGGTGTATTCGCGCAGGTGGTCACCGCTGCTGTCGCCCACGCCCAGGTGGTCGTAGCTGACGAAAATGAAGCCGTTGCGCACATGTGCGAGCGCTTGGCTGTAATCCACGTGGCCGGAAAAGTCCATGTCGTAGTAGTGCCGCGTGTAGCCACCACCGGGCGAAGCGAAAATCGCGACCGGTTGCGCGCCAAGCACCTCTGCCGGCGGCAAGTACACGCTCAACGCGATCCACTGGGGCGACTGATAGGGCAGCGCGGCGCTGACGTCGATGCGCAACTCGAGCGGATTAGCCACGACGAAGCTCCTGCCATTGTTCTTCCGTCCAGTCCTGCATCGCGCGGAACGACGGCCCGCCTACGCCCTGCATCCAGCGGCCGCCGTCGATCACCACCATCTCGCCGGTGATGTAGCCGGAACCGTCGCTGGCCAGGTAGCTGTAAAGGTTGGCCAGCTCCTGGTGGTCGCCGAAGCGCCGCAGCGGAACGCCCTTGTCTTGCGGCTCGACCTGCGAGCCCGGCGGGTACAGCTGTTCCCAGGCCCCAGGTGTGGGGAACAGGCCCGGAGCCACACAGTTCAGGCGAATGCCCTTGGGGCCCCACTCCACCGCCAGGCTGCGGGTCATCGCCAGTACCCCGGCCTTGGCCGCCGCGCTCGGCGCAGTGAACGCCGAGCCAGTCATGGTCGGCGTGGAGACGGTGCTGATGACGTTGCCCGGCCGCCCCTCGGCTATCCAGCGTTTACCGGCAGCGATGGTGCAGTAGAAGCTGCCGTGCAGGACGATATCCAGCACCGCGTCCACCGCCCGAGGCGACAGCGTTTCGGTGCGCGCGATGAAGTTGGCGGCAGCATTGCACAGCAGCACATCGAGCGGACCGCTGCTCCAGATTTCCTCCATCATCGCCTCGACCGACTCGGCGTTGCGCACATCGGCCTGCACGGTGGCAACCCGCGCCCCCGGAATTGCCTCGCGGAATTCTGCGGCTGTGGCGTCCAGGACCTCCTTGCGACGACCGGCAATCACCAGCTCGG
This sequence comes from Pseudomonas nicosulfuronedens, assembly GCF_005877905.1. Classification (GTDB taxonomy): domain Bacteria; phylum Pseudomonadota; class Gammaproteobacteria; order Pseudomonadales; family Pseudomonadaceae; genus Pseudomonas; species Pseudomonas nicosulfuronedens. Next base: position 61,520 of record NZ_SWDV01000041.1, read on the forward strand.
CGCCCAGTTCCAGGTAGCGCTTGCCGATGCTCTTGCCCAGACCGGTGCCGCCACCAGTGATCAGAATCTTTTTCCCCGCCAGAAGCGTGCGTTCGAACATGGCTTCAATTCCCGCTGAATGTCGGTTTGCGTTTTTCCAGGAAGGCCGTCACGGCTTCCTGGTGGTCCTGTGTCTGGCGGGTCAGCGGGTTGAGGTCGACCTCGCGCCGCCAGGCCGCTTCTATGCTGTTGCCGCCCTGCACCAGCGAGGCCTTGAGCAACGCCAGGGTCACCGGTGGCAGCTGGGCCAGCCGCGCAGCCTGGGCGATGGCAGCCTCCAGGGCCTGGCCGGGAGCGACTACCTGGTTGAACAGGCCGATGCGCCCGGCCTCGGCACCGTCGAAGGAGGCGCCACTGAGCATCAGTTCGCGGGCCTTGCCGGCCCCCACCTTCTGCGGCAGGGTCCAGAGCACGCCGGTGTCGGGCAGCAAACCGACCTTGACAAATGCGCAGGACAGCTTCGCCGCCGTGCTGCCGATCGCCAGATCGCAGGCTGCGGCCAGAGAAACACCAGCCCCCATGCAACTGCCCTCAACCGCTGCGACAATCGGCTTGTCGCCGGTGAAGAGCATCCGGAATAGACGCACGCCGATGCTGATGCGCTCGCGCATATCCAGCAGTGAAGGCGAGACCTGGGTCATTTCAGAGAGATCGCCGCCGGCGCAGAAATGCTCGCCGGCCCCGGTGAGGACGATGGCGCGGCTTTGCGTGTCCTCGTGGAGCAGCTGGTGGAAGACCTCGAGCAGCGCGAGGCGCATCTTCAGCGAGAACGCGTTGCGCCGTTCGGGGTAGTTCATGGTGACGATGGCCACCTGGTCGCGGTGCTCGACCTGGACGATGTCGGTGTGTTCGCTCATCTCGGGTCCCTTATTGGCCGGTGAAGACCGGCGCGCGCTTCTCGATGAAGGCGTTGGCCGCTTCCAGGTGATCCTTCGACTGGCGCAGAAGCGGCTGGTAGTCGATTTCCGCGCGCAGCGAGGCTTCCATGTGGTCGGCACCGAAGGTCAGCGCGGACTTCAGCAGGGCCATGCCCAGCGGCGGTTGTTGCGCCAAGGCGCGGGCGTATTCGATGGCCGCCGGCAGCGCCTGCCCCGGCTCGACCACGCGGTTGGCCAGGCCGATGCGCAGGGCCTCGGCCGCGTCGATTTCTCGCGCCAGCGAGAGGAGCTCACGGGCCTTGCCCGGGCCGATCTTCTTCGGCAGGGTCCAGAGGATGCCGGTATCGGGAATCAGCCCGATGCGCATGAAGGCCGCGCAGAAGCGCGCGTCGGATGCCGCCACCAGGTAGTCGGTGGCGACCGCCAGCGACAGCCCGGCGCCGAAGGCCACACCTTCGACCGCGCTGACCACCGGCTTGGGGCCACCGAGCATGTCGCGCACCACTTCACAGGACTCGGCGAGAATCTCGCGGCTCTGCAGCACCGTGCGCTTGGTCATCTCGGAAATGTCGGCGCCAGCGCTGAATTGCCCGCCTGCGCCGGTGAGCACGATGGCCTTTGACTCGGGGTCGGCGACCAACAGGCGGTGCATGGTGTCGCGCAGGGCCAGGCGCATCTGCCGGCCCATGGCATTGCGCCGCTGCGGATTGTTGATGGTGACGATGGCAATTTCGCCATCGCGGCTGACCTGTATGCGCTCGTCGCTATGTTCGGACATGTCGCACTCCTTATCAGTTGCCGACAAACACGGCCGGACGTTTTTCCATAAAGGCCTTGGCGGCCTCCTGGTGGTCCTGGCTGCGACGCAGGATCGGCTGTAGGTTGACTTCGGTCTCGATCGCCTCGTCCAGCGAGGCGATCCCCCCGGCCAACGCCGACTTCAGGTGAGCCACCGCCAGCGGCGGCATGCTCGCGTACTGGCGCGCAACTTCCAGCGCAGCCGACAGGGTCTCGCCAGGTGCTGTCAGTTGGTTGGCGAACCCCATATCCAGGGCCTCGCGGCCATTGAACTCATCGGCGCCGAGCATCAGCTGGCGGGCCTTGCCGCCGCCGACGCGCTGAGCCAACGACCAGAACAGACCGGTATCGGGCATCAGTCCGACCTTGACGAAGGCGCAGGCATAGCGGGTATCGCTGGCAGTAACCACATAATCGCTGGCAGCGGCGAGGGACACGCCCGCGCCCATGGCGAAGCCTTCGACGGCAGCAACGACAGCCTTGGGGCCCTCTACCAGCAATCGGAAGATGTTCAGCGGAAGTAGATTGCGCTCGCGGTATTCCAGAACGGTGCGCTCTTTCATTTCCGAGATGTCGCCACCAGCGCAGAACACCTGATTAGCGCCGGTGAGCACGATCGCCCGGCAAGCACTGTCCTGATGCATCAGCCGATACAACACTTCGTACAGCGACTCACGCATCTTCAACGAGAAGGCATTGCGCCGTTGCGGGTAGCTGAGCGTGACGATCGCCACCTCGCCGTCGCGTTCGACGCGCACCAACTGCTCCGAGGTTTCGATGGCCTGGCTCACAGGGTGTCCTCCGTGCCGAGAATCAGCGTCGCTTGGCTGGACAGCACGCCACCGTTGCCATGGGCGACGGCCAGCCTGGCGCCGTCCACCTGGCGGGCGCCGCATTGGCCCATCAGCTGCTGAGTGGCCTCGACCATGGTGAACAGGCCGTACATCCCCGGGTGGACGCAGGACAGGCCACCACCATTGGTATTCACCGCCAACCGCCCGCCGGGCGCGATACCACCGTCGGCGACAAAGCGCCCGCCCTCACCCTTCGGACAGAAGCCGAGGTCTTCGAGGAACAGGATGGTGTTGATGGTGAAGGCGTCGTAGAGCATGACGACATCGATGTCGGCGGCGCTCACGCCGGCCATTTCATAGGCCCGACGCGAAGAGTCCTGTGCTGCAGTCACCGTCAGGTCGGCCATGGAGGCAATTTCGCGGTGCGTGGTGGCGGAGCCCGCACCCAGCAGGTACGCCGGGTTGGCCACCAAGTCGCGCGCCCGGTCAGCACGAACCATGACCACTGCGGCGGCGCCGTCGGTGACCAAGCAGCAGTCACGCACGGTCAGCGGGTCGGACACCATACGCGCGCCCAGCACATCTTCGATGCTGAGGTCGTCGCGCATATAGGCATCGGGGTTGAGCTGCGCCCACTTGCGCGCGGCGACCGCGACTTCGGCGAGGTGCTCGCGCGTGGTGCCGTATTGATGCATGTGCCGGGCCGCTGCCAGAGCATAGGACGACACCGGGTTTATCGGCCGATAAGGCGTCTCCCACGGCGACGGGCGCGAGGACTGCACCAGCTTGCCGGATGCGCTCTTCTGGTTGCTGCCATATGCGATCAGGGCAACGTCAATCTGGCCGCTGGCCAGCGCCATCGCGGCAGTGTGGGCGTATATCTGGAAAGCCGACCCGCCGGTACGGTTGTTGTCGGTGAAGCGCGGATGGATGCCCAGGTATTCGGAGAACGTCAGCCCCGAGAGCATGTCATCGGGGACACTGACGAACAGCCCATCGACATCGCTGGGCTTCAGCCCGACCTGGGCCAGGGCGCGCACGCTGGCGGCTGCCGCCAGATCCATGGACGACAGCCCGGGAGCCTCGCCCATTCCGTAAGTGGCGCCGGACACGATGGCGGTCTGCCCACGCAAGCTCTGATACATATCGTCTCCTGCCTTGTTCTTGTCTGTGCAGGTTGAAGAAGCGTTCGATGGCAAGCGCCAGGTCAGGCCGGCTCGAACACGAGAACCGCCGCTGCGGGGTCATCACGCAAGATCTTCGCCTTCACCGGCATGCCAATGCGCACCTGCTCAGGGGCCACACCCTCGACACGGCTCATCAGGCGCACGCCTTCTTCGAGGTCGATCAGGGCGACGTTGTAGTTCGGGGTTGGTGGGCGCTGGCGCACAACGGTCGTGGAATAGACGACGCCACGACCACTGGCCTCAACCCATTCCAGGTCGGTGTTGCCCGTGCCAGGCTCCGCGACGCGCGGATAGAAGACATGGCCGCCACTCTGGCGGCTGCGCTGGATCATGAAGCGCCCTTGGCAAAGGAAGCGCTGGTAATCGGATTCCGGTTGCAGGCTGTGCATGAGCCCTCCTTTGAGAGGCCGTTGCAGATCATCTTTATGAACAACGTTCCGAATAGTAAACGTCGTTCAGAGATCGCGTCAAGCCGCCAACCGGATATACCACCCATCCTTTATGCATCATTCCAAACGGCGTTTCCATAACTCCGGCGATGCTTTTGTCACTTTTCTACCTATCTATAAGCGCCATGGATGACCGGCACCCCTAGAAACACAAAACATCCACGGATTTCGCGGCATCCAGGCACTTCAACCGCTAGCTTCGTCGCTTGACACCTTTTATGAACGTCGTTTACTTTTACGAACAGCGTTCAGAATTATACAACCCATGGCATTGCCCGCCGCGCGGCAGCAAGCCCATGACGGAGCCAGCGATACCGTGAACTACGAATTGACCGACGAGCAGCGCGAAATCCAGGATCTGATCCGCCGGGTGGCGCGCGAAAAGGTGGCCCCGCGGGCGGACGAGATCGATCGCAGTGCGGAATACCCGCATGACATGTTCGCCCTGCTTAAGGAGCTGGGCCTCTTCGCCCTGCCCTTCCCGACCGAGTACGGCGGCACCAACAGCCTGCTGTCCGCCTGTATCGCGGTCGAAGAGCTAGGGCGCGTCTGCTATAACACCGGATACCTGCTGGTCGTGCAGTGGACACCGTTCGGCGCCATCCTGGCCGGCGGCACCGAGGAACAGAAACAGCGCCTGCTGCCCGGCCTAGCCAGTGGCGACATCCGTGGCGCCCTTTCGCTCACCGAACCGCAGAGCGGCTCGGACGTCTCCGGCATCAAGACCAGCGCCCGTCGCGTGGAAGGCGGCTATCGCCTGAACGGCGCGAAGATCTGGTGCACCAATTCACACATCGCTGACTTCATCCTGGTCGCCGCGAAAACCGTGGACGAAGGCGGCGCGCCCCTGGGTATCAACCTGTTCATCGTCGACCGGCAGACCCCAGGTCTGACCATCGGTGCCCACGAAAGCAAGATGGGCGCGCGCGGCGTGCCCGCTTGCCCGCTGTTCTTCGACGACGCCTTCGTGCCCGTAGCCAACCGCGTTGGCCCGGAAGGCGGCGAGGGTTTCAAAGTAGCCATGGAGGCGCTGAACACCAGCCGTCCACTGATCGCCGCGCGCGCAGTGGGCCTGGCCCAGGGCGCCATCGATCACTCAGTTGACTACATCCAGAACCGCGTCGCCTTCAAGCAGAAGGTCAGCGACTTCCAGGGCGTGCGCTGGATGATTGCCGACATGGTCACTCAAACCGAAGCAGCCCGTCAGCTGGTATACCGCACCGCCTCCATGGTCGACGCCGGTGTCACCGGGCGCGCCCTCGCCCCCATGGCTGCGATGTCGAAGATGTTCGCCTCCGACGTGGCCATGAAGGTCGCCACCGACGCAGTGCAGCTGTTCGGCGCCGCCGGCATCTCCAATGAGTACCCGATCAATCGTTATTTCCGCGACGCCAAGGTGGTCCAGATCATCGAAGGCACCAACCAGATCCAGCGCAACATCGTCGCCGACAGTGTTCTCGGCCGCGCCAGCCGCGGCGAGGCGAAGCCCCGCTAAGGGCCTTGCGTAGCACCACACGCCCCGCATTCAACAATAAAGATAGGGAAAAGAAATGGAGCAGATCGAAACCGTAGGCCTGGGCATTCACTGGGAAGACCTCCCCGTGGGCCGTCGTTTCAAGACTGTCGGCCGTACCGTGACCGAAACGGACGTGGTCAATTTCGTCTCGGTGACCGGCATGCTCGAGGTGCTCTTCACCAACGTCGAGTTCCTCAAGGAGCAATCGGCAATCAAGGGGCGGGTCGCCCCTGGCGCACTGGTCTTCACTTTCGCCGAAGGTCTGCTGACTCAGGCCACCATGCAGGGGGTCGGCTTCGCCTTCCTGAACATGGAGTTGGACATCAAGGGGCCGGTCTTCGTCGGTGACACCATCCACGTGGAATGCGAGGTCATCGAGTGCCGCGAGAGCAAGAACCGCCCCGGCCTCGGCCTGGTGCGCACGCGCAACCGCATCTACAAGCAGGACGGCACGTTGGTGCAGGAGTACACCCCCCTGCGCCTGGTCAAGGGCAAGGACTACAGGGCTGACTGATCATGGTGCAACGGGCAATGGAGAAAGCCACCGGCCCGCTCACAGGGCTGCGTGTTATCGACCTGACTATCAACGTGCTTGGCCCAGTCGCCACTCAAATTCTTGGCGATATGGGGGCCGATGTAATCAAGGTCGAACCACCCACTGGAGACCAGAACCGTCAGAACGGCCCAGGCCGTAATGCCGGGATGTCGGTCTTCTATCTGATCATGAACCGCAACAAGCGCAGCGTGGTACTCGACCTGAAAAAGGAAGAGTGCATGGAGGCGCTAATGAAGCTGGTCGAGACTGCGGACGTGATCGTCCACAGTATGCGCCCCAGCGCAGCCGCTCGATTGGGCATCTGCTACGAAAAAATTCGTGCTCGTAATCCGCGGATCATCTACGCATTCGCACCTGGTTACCGAGGTGACGGCCCTTACAAAGACATGCCGGCATTCGACGATGTGATTCAGGGGGAGAGCGGTCTCGCTGCAATCAACCGGGATCTGGACGGACGCCCTCGCTACTTCCCCACTGTAATCGTGGACAAGTTCTGCGGGTATGTACTGGCTTCATCGATCAGCATGGCTCTGCTGCACCGTGAGCGCACTGGCGAGGGTCAGCAGGTACTCGTTCCTATGCTGGAGACGATGCTTCAGTTCAACCTCTTTGAGCATATGTGGGAAGGAGCCCTCGGAGAATCAAGCGGCCTCGGCTACACGAGGATGTTCTCTCCACATCGTCGGCCATACGCCACGCTCGATGGCTACATCTGTCTGCTGGCGGTCAATGATGAGCAATGGCGCCGAGTACTCACTGCCATCGGACGGCCAGAGCTTCTAGAAGACTCGCGCTTCTGCCGAATGACTGAACGTATGCGCAACATCAACGAGCTGTACAGCATTCTCGGTGATGCCATCTGCAAACGTACTTCAGCCTACTGGGAAAAGGCCTTTGCGGAAGCTGATGTACCTCATGGTCAAGTCCGCGAGCTCAATGAGCTGATGAACGACGACTACCTAAGGGAGACCGGTTTCTTCCAAAAGGTAGAGCACCCGACAGAGGGTAGCTTGGTGATGACCTCCATCCCAGTGCAGTTCTCAGCCTCTCCGGGGAACGTCCGCTACCTCCCCCCGAACCTTGGCGAACACAGCCAGGAAGTTCTGGCCGAGATTGGCTACAGCACAGAGCAGATTGACCGACTTAGTGCCCCCCGGGCTGCAAGCACGCAGAAGCCCGCGCCGCCGTCCCCATCTCCATCAGTCGATAGTCTGGCCATCGAATCTGCGGCTCAGCCGCGTTCTTAGCGACTCCTTAAGGGTACTTAGCATGAAAGGATTGAAAGATAAGGTCGTAGTGGTGACCGGCGGCGCAGGCGGCATTGGTAGTGCTATCTGCAAGAGATTCGCCGAAGAAGGCTCCGTGGTCGCGGTTTTCGACCTGAATGCTGATGCTGCCAACCGACTTGTAGGTGAGATTGAGTCCGCTGGCGGCCGTGCTCGTGGCTACAGCGTTGATATTACGGATCACGCTGGTGTGCATGCAGCCGTAGAGCGCGTGGAAGGTGAGTTGGGCCCGATTGAAGTCCTGGTCAACAACGCCGGCTGGGATACGGGCGCCTTTTTCCTGCAGACCGAAAAGCCGTTCTGGGACAAGGTCGTCGCTATCAACCTCTATGGCCCCCTGAACATGCACCACGCTGTTCTGCGCCGAATGAGCGAACGCGGCCGTGGCCGCGTGGTGAATATTTCCTCGGATGCAGGACGCGTTGGCTCTTCGATGGAAGCCGTTTACTCGTTCTGCAAGGGCGGTCTGATCGCCTTCACCAAAACCATGGCTCGCGAAATGTCCCGCCAGCAGATCCCGGTGAACGTCGTCTGCCCTGGTCCTACCGCCACTCCGCTGCTGGACAACCTCGCTCAGGGTGAAAAGGGCGAGAAGATCAAAGCCGGCCTGGTGAAGGCTGTTCCGTTCGGCCGTATGGGACAGCCCGATGACATTGCCGGAATGGTGCTGTTCCTCTCCAGTGACGATGCCGCCTTTATCACCGGGCAAGTAATCAGCGTTTCTGGCGGCCTGACCATGGCTGGCTGACCCAAGAATCTTCATCAGGAGTTAAACATGGAATTCAAAGACATCATCTACACCGAAGACAACGGTGTCGCCACCATCACCATCAACCGCCCTCAGGTGTACAACGCTTTCACTTCGAATACCTGTGAGGAGCTGATCCAGGCTTTCAGCCTGGCTGGCTACAACAAAGATGTAGGCGTCGTAGTCCTCACTGGTACCGGTGATAAAGCTTTCTGCACCGGCAGCGACCAGTCTGGTGGCCGCCACAAGGGTCGCGGTGTTGTTGGCCTGCCTATCGAAGAACTGCAGAGCATCATCCGCGATATTCCCAAGCCAGTGATCGCACGCGTGAACGGCTACGCGATCGGCGGCGGCAACGTACTCGTCACCCTGTGTGACCTCGCCATTGCCTCCGAGACCGCCCAACTCGGTCAGGTAGGTCCGAAAGTGGGCTCGGTTGACCCTGGTTTCGGCACTGCTCTGCTCGCGCGACTCGCAGGCGACAAGCGCGCGCGTGAAATTTGGTATCTCTGCCGCCGCTACAGCGCACAGCAGGCTCTTGACTGGGGCCTGGTCAACGCCGTCGTTCCGGCAGATCAACTCGATGCCGAAGTTAAGAAGTGGTGCGATGAGATCCTGCAGATGAGCCCGACCGCCATCGCCCTTGCCAAGCGTTCCTTCAACATGGACAACGAGAACATCCGCGGTATCGGAGCTTTCGCCATGCAAGCCCTGGCGATGTATTACGACACAGAGGAATCCAAAGAAGGCGGCAATGCCTTCCGCGAAAAGCGTAAACCGGAATTCCGCAAATACGTTAAGTGATCCTGAAGAGGCGACCGTATCGGTTGCCTCTTTTTTATGCAAAGAAGCACAACAGGAACAATAACAATGACGGCCAACGTTAGTGCGCTTTCGACAACCCGATCCTGGGCCCTAGTATTCTGGGGAACCCTAGGTAGCGTCTTCCTAGCAGTCCAAATCTACGTTTATGGATCCTGGATTCGCTCCGACGACTTTCGCCCCACATTGCGGGGGACTGACCCCATCCCAGACT
>NZ_SWDV01000042.1 GCF_005877905.1 Pseudomonas nicosulfuronedens
CTCGTCCTTGCCGCTGTAGTCCAGGCGCTTGGTCAGGTCGCCCTCGCCGCTGGCGATGTTGCGCAGCATGGCAGCAACGTTGAGGATCGGGCGGGTTACGCCACGGGCGGTGAGCCACACCAGCAGCAGGCCGACAATGGCGGCAATCAGGCCGAAAATCGTCTGCCACAGCGCACCGCTGGAGTTGCGTTCATCCAGCTGCTTCTGCAGTTCCAGCGCCGGAGCCAGCAGCACATCCTGCGGTACGTCGAGGACCACGGCCCAGGGCTTGGTGGCATCCGGGATTGGCAGCAGCGGTTCCAGCACGCGCAGTTGGCCGCCCTGCTCCAGCACCTGCGGACGGCCGCCGGCCTGCAACGACAGCAGCTCCGCAGCCTGGTCGGGGATGGCCTTGGCCAGCGGCTGGCCAAGCAGTCCTTCGTCGCTGCTGTAGCCGGCGAGCAGGCCGGCCGGGCTGACGATGCTGATGCTGCCGGCACCGTCGTAGAGCTGACGGTCACCATCGGTGGCCAGTTGTTGCAGACGGCTCAGGCTGATGTCGATGCCGATCACCGCAATGACCTTACCCTGGTCGATCAGCGGGAAGGTCACGGTGGTCATCAGCACCTTGGTGCCCGAGGCGCTGTCGAAATAGGGGTTGAGCACGCAGGCCTTGCGGGTCTGCAGCGGGCACAGCTGCCAGGTGTTGAACGGGCTGCCGTCGAGCATGGCCGAGGTGTCGGCGATCATGTCCTCGGTGACGGCCAGGCCGGTCATTTCGCCAGAGGCCTTCTGTGCCCAGTAGGCACCGAAGCGGCCCTTCTCGTTGCTGCCGGCGTCGGCCTGGTCATGGAAGGCGGCGTCCTGCCCGTCCAGCGCATCGGGCTCGAAGACCACGTAGAGGCTGAGCAGGTTCGGATTGCTCTTGAGGCCGTCGCGCACCAGCAGGTTGAGGTCCTTGCGTACGGCGGCAGTGTCCGCACCATGCTGGGTGGACTGATCGCGCAGCTGGGCGACCTGGCGGGAGAACTGGTTGCCGAAGTGGTAAACGTCGGTGAAGAAGCGCTGGATGATCTCCGCCTGCTGCTCGCTGCGCGCCTGCATCCGCGACTTGGCGGCGTCCTTGAGCATGTCGGCGTTGGCCGCCTTGATCAGCTCGGCGTCGTGGTTCATCCGGAACAGCGAGAGTCCGACCAGCAGGCAGACGATGCAGAGCAGGCAGAGGCCGGTCAGCAGCGTGATCTTCCACTGGATCGAGAGGCGGGACAGGGGCATGGAGGGACGTCCTTGGGAGAGAGCGGTTCTGTGTTGTTGTATCGGCTACAAAGGCGGCCACTTGAGCCACGCCCTTAAATGTCAGGGCTCCTGGCGGATCAGCGCGCGGTATTGCCCCGGCGTGGAGCCGGTCCATTTGCGGAAGGCCTTGTAGAAGGCGCTGGTGTCGGCAAAACCCAGCTCCTCGGCGAGATCGGCGAAGTTGCCGTCGCCGCTGTCCAACCGCGCGATGGCGAGGTCGCGGCGCAGCTGGTCCTTGAGCGCCTGGTAGGACTGCCCCTCGGCAGCCAGCTTGCGGCGCAGGGTCGAGGGTGCCATGTAGAAGTGCCCGGCGAGGGCATCGAGGTCCGGCCAGCGCTCGAACTTGAGGCTACGCAGGTAGGCCTTGGTGCGTGCGGTGAGGCTCTGCGGATCGCGGTAGCGCACCAGGATGTTCGCGGGTGCGCCACCGAGGAATCGCCGCAGCTCGCGCTCGTCGCGGCGTACCGGCAGATCGAGCGCTTCGGCATTGAACAACAGGCGTGACTGGCGACGGGCAAAGTTGAGGTTCTCGGTGAACATCACCCGGTAGTCGGCGATGAAGTCCGGCTGCAGGCAGCGCAGTTCGATGGCGAGCACAGGAATGCGTCGCCCCACCAACCAGCAGGCCAGCCCATGCAGCATCAGCCACAGGGTGAAGTAGCAGAAGGCACGCGGCGCCGGGCTCTCGGGTTCATCGACGACGATGGCGGCCAACCCGTCCTGGCGAGTCAGGCGCGGGGTGAAGCCATCGAACACCAGCCCCATGAAGCGCAGCGCGGCATTCATTGCCGCTTCCAGGGTCGGTTCGCGGATGGCCGCGGCGGCCATGAAGTTGAAGCTGCCGGACTTCATTCGCCGGGCGTTCATGCCGAAGAACTCGTCGTCCATCTCCTTGGCCAGGCGCAGCCATAGCCGCGCGTAGGCCTGGCTGGAAACCCGCGCGTAAGGCTTGCCGAACAGATCGGGGGCGATGCCGGCGGCCGCCAATAACGGCCCGTCATCGCGACCGGCGCGACGAAACTCGGCCAGCGCTTCGCTGACCAGGCGGATCGAGATGGTGCCCTTCTCTACGCCCATGGCGCCCCGTGTTCAGGAGCGCACACCTGGGCGCAGGAAGCTGCCGGACGCTCAGCCACGCTTGCTGCGCACCTCTTCCATGCTGATCTCGCGCATGCGGAACTTCTGGATCTTGCCGGTCACCGTCATCGGGAACTCGTCGCAGAAGCGGAAGTGGCGCGGCACCTTGAAGTGGGCGATGGCGTTCTTGCAGAAGGTGCGCAGCTCGTCTTCGGCGACGCTATGGCCGGGGTGGAACTTGACCCAGGCCACCAGCTCCTCGCCGTACTTCTCGTCGGGGATGCCGATCACCTGGGCGTCGGCCACAGCGTGGTGGGTGTAGAGGAACTCCTCGATCTCGCGCGGATAGATGTTCTCGCCGCCACGGATGATCATGTCCTTGCTGCGCCCGACGATTCGTACGTTGCCGGCTTCGTCCATCTCGGCAAGGTCGCCGGTGAGCATCCAGCGCGCCGGGCTGATGGCCTCGGAAGTCGCCTGCGGGTTGTTCCAGTAGCCGAGCATCACGCTGTAGCCACGGGTGCACAGCTCGCCGATGGTGCCGCGCGGAACGATGCGGCCGTCGCCGTCGATGATCTTGCTTTCCAGGTGCGGTTGGGTGCGACCGACGGTGGTGACGCGGGTTTCCAGGTCGTCTTCCGGGCCGGTCTGCAGGGACACCGGGCTGGTCTCGGTCATGCCATAGGCGATCTGCACCTCGGCCATGTGCATCTCGTCGATGACCCGACGCATCACTTCGATCGGGCAGGTCGCGCCGGCCATGATGCCGGTGCGCAGGCTCGACAGGTCGAAGTCGCGGCGAGTCGGATGGTCCAGTTCAGCAATGAACATGGTGGGTACGCCGTACAGCGCGGTGGCCTTTTCTTCCGCCACTGCCGCCAGGGTCGCCTCGGGCTCGAAGCTGGGCGCGGGGTAGATCATGGTAGAGCCGTGGGTCAGGCAGCCAAGGTTGCCCATCACCATGCCGAAGCAGTGATACAGCGGCACCGGGATCACCAGGCGGTCGTTTTCGGTGAGGCCGAGGCTATCGCCGACCATCAGGCCGTTATTGAGGATGTTGTAGTGGCTGAGCGTGGCGCCCTTGGGGAAGCCGGTGGTGCCGGAGGTGTACTGGATATTGATCGGCTCGTCGAACTGCAGCAGCGCCTGGCGCTCGGTGAGTTCGGCCGCGGCGATGCCACGGCCCAGCGGCTCCAGCTGGCTCCAGCGCAGGAAGCCGGTGGGCGCGGTATCGGACAGGCTGATCACCCCGCGCAGCTCCGGCAGGCGGTCGCTGGACAGCTCGCCCGGCCGTCCCTGCCCCAGCTCGGGCAACAGGTCGGCGAGCATGCCGTGGTAGTCGGAAGTCTTGAAGGCATCCGCGCACACCAGCCAGCGGCAACCGGACTGCTTGAGCGCGTATTCGAGTTCGTTCACCCGGTAGGCCGGGTTGATGTTGACCAGCACGGCGCCAACCTTGGCGCTGGCGAACTGGGTGATACACCACTGCGCGCAGTTGGGCGCCCAGATGCCCAGGCGGTCACCGGGACGCAGACCGAGAGCGAGGAAGGCGCGGGCGATGCCATTGACCACCTCGGCCAGCTCGGCCCAGGTGTAGCGCAGCTGCTGGTGACGCACGACCAGGGCCTCGCGCGCGGCGAAAAGCTCGACGGTGGCATCGAAGGCAGCGCCGACGGTCATGGCCAGCAGGGGTTTGTCCTGGGGGCCGCGGGTGTAACTCAGGTGGTTCATGGCTTTCCCTTGTTGTGCTTGTTCTGGGATCAACGCTGAACGATCGGTCCAGGCAGCGGCGCAAAGCGCCGAGGACCAGGCTGACTCAACTGCAACCTTCGGACTGACTGACCGGTCGCGGGCTGCAGGGCATGTTTACGTTAACGTAAAGGTAAACGCAACCCCGACCTTCGATCACGCGGTCAGCCGGGCGCCTCCGCTTCATTCAGGATAGCTACTCACAAACCGTGCCATCCGTCCTGAAAGCCATATGCGACAAGGCTTTGAGAAGATTTCCAGGCTTGCCCCGCGAACGCTTTCCGGTTGCATTTCGCAACAGCTCGGGCAAGCTGCCGCGCCACCGCCGCCAGCAGTCCTAGCGGCCTGGCTGGAAAGCCGTCGATACGTCTCAGGTTGTCGCAATCTGAGACTCCCCGCACCACGTGCGCTAGCACGGGCCTTGCAGTAGAATTCGACGAAAATGCCTACATGGATGTAGACAAAATCCCACTCAACGCTTGCGAATCACATCCATGACTACTCGTCGTTCGATACTGAGCCTGCTGTTTGCCTGCGCCGCTGTTGTCTGTACATCGAACTCCTTCGCCGCCACTCCTGCCAAGGCGGCCTCCCCGAAAGATCTGGTGCTGGCCTCGGGCAGCGCGCTGGTGGTCGACCTGGAGAACGGCAAGACCCTCTACTCCAGCAACCCCAACCTGGTGGTGCCCATCGCCTCGGTGACCAAGCTGATGACCGCGATGGTCACCCTGGACGCCAAGCTGCCGATGAACGAGCTGATCCCCGTGGACATCTCCGAGACTGCCGAGATGAAGGGCGTGTTCTCCCGCGTGCACCTGGGCAGCATGATCAGCCGCCAGAACATGCTGCTGCTGGCCCTGATGTCTTCGGAAAACCGTGCTGCCGCGAGCCTCGCGCATAACTATCCGGGCGGCTCGAAGGCCTTCGTCGCGGCCATGAACGCCAAGGCGAAATCCCTCGGCATGACCAGCACCCATTACGTCGAGCCCACCGGCCTGTCGATCCACAACGTCTCCGACGCCAACGACCTGATCCGCCTGGCCAAGGCCGCCTACACCTACCCGCAGATCCGCCAGCTGAGCACCACCGCCACCAGCGACGCGCGCTTCAGCAAGCCCAGCTACTCGCTGAGCTTCTTCAACACCAACCCGCTGGTGCGCAGCGGCAAGTGGGACATCCGCCTGACCAAGACCGGTTTCACCAACGACGCCGGCCACTGTCTGGTGATGGTCACCATGATGAACGGTCGCCCCGTCGCCCTGGCCTTGCTAGACGCCTTCGGCAAGCGCACTCACGTGGCCGACGCCGCCCGTATCCGCCGCTGGGTGGAAACCGGCGTCGCCTCGCCGGTGCCCGCCGTCGCCCTGCAGTACAAGGCCCAGCGCAGCCAGGCGCGAGCCGCCGGCATGACGGCCACCGCCGAGTAAGCCCCATCGCGCTGGCGGAGCCCGCTCCGCCAGCTGCCCTCTCCTGCTCCCCTCTCCTTCCTCCTCTCGCTCTGTCGCTTCAGCCCTGCTGGATGGCGCTTCCGTCACTTATATGCCGACCGTCATTCAATGCTAGTATGACGCCCATAATATTTCTGCAAGCGCTGGAGCCCGCGATGACCGAACTGACACTGACCCGTGAACAGAAGATTGCTGCCTGGGAAGCGGTCGCCGCGCAGATGCGCCAGCGTCTGGCCGAGCCCGGCGTGGTGTCACTGCAGGAGGTGCGTGGCAAGACCCCCCAGGAATTCTTCGACGGTATCGGCGCGGGTGAGCTGCCTGCCCCGCCGATCAACGCGCTGATCGGCTTCGTTCCGCTGGAATGGGGTCAGGGCCGCTTCATCTTCCAGGGCACCCCGGACATGCGCCATTACAACCCGCTGGGCACCGTGCACGGCGGCTACGCGGCCACTTTGCTGGACTCGGCCATGGGCTGCGCGGTGCACACCATGCTCGAACCGGGACTGGGCTACACCACCACCGACCTGCGCATCAGCTACATCCGTGCGCTGACCCGCGACACCGGGCCGATTCGCGCTGAGGGCACCATCGTGCATGTCGGCCGCTCCACCGCCCTGGCCGAGGGCCGCCTCTACGACGTGGACGGCCGCCTGTACGCCACCGGCTCCACGACCTGCCTGATCCTCGGGCGCTGAACTTCCCAGGAGAACGACCATGACTTCCGTCGTCATCGCGGGTTACGCCCGCTCCCCGTTCCATTTCGCCAAGAAGGGGGCGCTGATCGACGTGCGCCCGGATGACCTCGCTGCACAGACGGTGAAGGCACTGGTACAACGCAGCGGGCTGGATGCCAACCTGATCGAGGACCTGATCATGGGTTGCGCCTACCCCGAGGCCGAACAGGGCATGAACCTGGCGCGCATCACCGGCTTCCTCGCCGGGCTGCCGGAGACGGTGGCGGGCGCCACGGTGAACCGCTTCTGCGGCTCGTCCATGACCTCCATCCACTTCGCTGCCGGGCAAATCCAGCTCGGCGCCGGAGAGGCCTTCATCTGTGCCGGCGTGGAGTCCATGACCCGCGTCCCCATGGGCGGCTTCAACCTCGCGCCCAACCCGCGCCTGCTGGCCGAATTCCCACAGGCCTACATGGCCATGGGGCAGACGGCCGAGATCGTCGCCGAGCGCTTCGGCATCTCCCGCGAGGACCAGGAAGCCATGGCCGTGGGCTCCCACGCCAAGGCTGCCCGCGCCCGTGAGCAAGGCCTGTTGGCAGCGGAGATCGTGCCCATCGACACACCCAACGGCGTGGTCAGCGAAGATGGCTGCATCCGCCCCGGCACCAGCCTGGAAGCACTGGCGCAGCTCAAGCCGGCCTTTGGCGGCAGTGTCACCGCCGGCACCGCCTCGCCGCTCACCGATGGCGCAGCGGCCGTGCTGGTGTGCAGCGAAGACTTCGCCCGCGACAACGGACTGGACATCCTGGCGCGGGTGAAAGCCGTCGCCGTGGTCGGCTGTCCGCCGGAAATCATGGGCATGGGCCCGCTCTACGCCACCCGCAAACTGCTGGATCGCAGTGGACTGCGGATGGCCGACATCGACCTGATGGAGATCAACGAGGCTTTCTCCAGCCAGGCGCTGGCCTGCCTGCGCGGCCTGGAGCTGGATATCGACCGAGTCAACCTGCACGGCGGCGCCCTGGCCATCGGCCATCCGCTGGGCGCTACCGGCGCACGCATCACCGGCAAGGCGGCGGCGCTGCTGAAGGAAACCGGCGGGCGCTACGCCATCGCCACCCAGTGCATTGGTGGCGGGCAAGGTGTGGCGACTTTGCTGGAAGCCGTGCGCTGAACACGCGCTTATCGTCTCGAAATGCTCCTCTGCCTGAGCATGCCCTCTCCCTGAAGGGAGAGGGAGTTGACCGTGCCGGCTGACGCCTTCACTTCAACCGGCACCGAACGGTCCCCTCTCCCTTCAGGGAGAGGGTTAGGGAGAGGGAAACCACTGGCGCAGCCTATCAACGGATCGCCGCTGGGCCCTGGCCATCTTGCAGCCTGCCCTGAATCATCCCCCCTGCGCCCACCCTGCGTTAGAATGTCAACCAGCATTCCATGTACCGCAGGAGACAACCGGTCATGCGTTACTCCGAAGACCACAAGGCCCAGACCCGCGAACGCATCATCAACGAAGCGGCGCAGCGCTTCCGCAGCGAGGGCGTCGACGCCACCGGCCTGCAGACGCTGATGAAGGCACTGGGCCTGACCCACGGCGGCTTCTATGCGCACTTCAAGTCCAAGGACGAGCTGGTGGAAATCGCCCTGCAGCAGGCTGCCGCGCAGCTGCGTCCGGTCGTCGATCAGCAGTTCGAGAAGGAAGACCCGCTGCCCGGCTTCATCGACCAGTACCTTTCCACCGGCCACCGAAATGCGCCGGGCAAGGGCTGCCCGCTGCCCACCATCTCGGCGGAACTGGGCGCACGCGGCCACGCCAGCGCCACCACCGATGCCATCGTCCAGGCGCGCATCGATGCCATCGAGAAGGCGCTGCCGACCGAGCATGCGGAAGATGAAAGCGTCGCCCTCCTCGCCACCCTGATCGGTGCGCTGGTGCTGTCGCGCAGCGTGGCCGACCCAGAGATGTCCGACCGCATCCTGGACAGCACGCGCCGGCATTTGAAGCGGGAGATCGGTGCGGCGGAGTGAATTCCCCACGATAGATGCATGCGGCATCTTTGTAGGGCGCATAACGCGCCAGCGTTATCCGCCAATCAAGGGCCGGCGGATAACCTGTTCCAGGTTATTCGCCCTACGCCACTGACGTACGGCCAGCCCTGCGCCCGGACCCTGTAGGAGCGAGCTTGCTCGCGAACCTGCAAGGCACGGTGCCAAGCAGTTCGCGAGCAAGCTCGCTCCTACAAAGAGCCGCGCATAAAAAAGCCCCGGCACAAGGCCGGGGCAAGCTTTTCGCCACTCAATTGCTCGGTTATTCCACCGCGACGCCATAACGCTGCGCCGGAGCGCTGCGCGACAGGTTCGGCGCCATCTTCAGGCGTGCGGCGGTAAAGGCTTCGAACTCACTCGCATCCGGCAGCGCCGGCAAGGTCACCACTTCGCCCTGGGCCAGGCCGGCCAGCGCGGCGTCGACCATGTGGTTCACGTCCATCAGCATCTCCGCGGGCAGTGCGGAGATGTCGGTGCCGGCGCGGTCCCAGATTTCGGTACGGGTGGCACCCGGCAGCACGGCCTGGATGCGCAGCCCTTGCGGCGCCAGTTCCTGCTGCATGGATTGGGTCAGGTTGAGCACGAAGGCCTTGGTGGCGCTGTAGCTGCCGTTGAACAGCTCCGGCGCCAGCGCCAGCACCGAGGCCACGTTGATGATGGTGCCGCGACCGCGCCCGGCGAAGGCCTTGGCGGCAGCGCCGGCCAGACGCGCGGTGGCGATGACATTCAGCTCGATCATGCTTTCCAGGCGGTCCAGGTCGGTCTCCAGCAGAGTGCCGTTGATCGCCACGCCGGCGTTGTTCAGCAGCAGGCTGATGCTGGTGTCCTCGGCCAGGCGCGCTTCGACGCGAGCACGATCCTCGCGGCGGGTCAGGTCGGCCTTGAGCACATCCACCGAGACGCCGTACTCCTCACCCAAGCGCGCGGCCAGCGCCTCCAGGCGTTGCTGGTCGCGGGCCACCAGCAGCAGGTCGTAGCCCTGGGCAGCCAGGCGTTGCGCATAGGTGGCGCCGATGCCCGAAGAAGCGCCAGTGATCAGAGCGCGGCCCAGTTCGGATTTGGCATTCATGGTTGTTTCTCCAGTGGGGCGACTCGCCCGCATGCAAGGGATGTGAGGGCCCGCAGGCCGTCTGGAATGTCCGGCGCGCTTTGAATGTCGACCGTCATCTGAAGTTGAATATTATGCTCATAATATTATCTGTCAACACCCTCCTCGCAAGGGTGACGAGTGGTCGGGAAATCGGCAGAACCCACGCACGCCGCGGCCGACAGCCTTCCGGCAGTTTAGATTGCCCATTCTAGAGCGCTCGCGAGAGTCTTTCCGGCGTCTCCACACAAGAACAAACCGGGAGCCACCCCTGCACCTTTCTGCCTGTCTCAACACCGGCGATGCCGGAGGAGGACACATGCGATTGCGCTGCTTTTTCCTGGGCTGTGTTTGGGATGAAGGGAATCTGACCGAGGTCGGCCATGTGCCGATGGTTTGCCAACGCTGTATGCGCTGCGGTGCGCAGCGTTATCTGAGCCCCGAGCCGGACGTCTGAGGTCGGCCGCAAAAAAAGCCCGGAGCACGCAGGTGCTCCGGGCATCGGGGTGTTGCTGGCTGACGATCAGTTGGCCACGAAGGCCTGGCTGGTGGTGATCGCCATGTCGCCGCCGGGCAGCTTGAGGTCGCCGATGCGCTCCAGGCTGTCGGCATCGAAGATCGCCACGTCGTTCAGGGTGCCGGTCAGGTACAGCTTGTTGCCGGCCTTGTTGGTCGACAGGCAGTAGTAGGAGTGGTCCAGGTTCGCCGCCTTGACCAGCTTCTGCTCCTTGATGTCGTACTTGGCCAGACGGTTCAGCACGCCGTAGACGATGTTGCGGTCCTTGGCGGAGCGGATGCCGCTGAAGTACACCTCGGTGACCGGGCCAAAGTCGACGGTCTCGGTCTTGCCGGTGGCCAGGTCGATGTTGAAGAAGCCGTAGAGGAAATCGGCCGTGGCCATGTCCTGCTTGGCGTCCTTGAACTTCGCCGTGGTGTAGAGCAGCGAGAAGTCACGCGGGTAGGTTTGCTGGTTCCACACGTAGAGCACATCTGGCGGCGCGTAGTTGGGGCGCTTCCAGTTGCGGCTGGGGATGATCACGTCGAACTTGCCGGTCTTCACGTCCACCTTGTAGATGTCCGGGCCCGCCACGTACAGGGTGCCGTCGTCGCCGCTCTGCATGATGGTCAGCTGGCGCGGCGCCGGGAAGGTGCGCACGGGCTTGGCCCCCATGCCATCGGCGACGGAATACACCTGCAGGCGCGGCTGCTGCACCTCGTAGTGCTCGGCGAGGATCAGCGTCGGGTTGGCGATGGCGTAGATCTCCTTGCCGTCGTGGCTGACGGTCATGGAGAACATCGCCCGCGCGTTCTCGCCCGGCTTCTGCGCGATGGTGGCGTGGAACACCGGCTTGCAGTCATCGAGCTGGATGCCGTAGATGTCCGCATAGTGGTTGCTGAGGATGTAGGCGACCTTGCGGTCCGGCGACAGCTGGGTCATGCCCGGGCCATAGGCACCGGGGATGGTGCAGGTCTTGAACAGCTTGTCGGTCTGCATGTCGATGACGTGCAGGTTGTTCGGGTAGTTGGTGCTGATCAGGTACTCGTGGCCACTTTCCAGCGCCTTGCCGGTGTCGGCGCCGGTATCGGCGGCGGTGGCTTGCAGCGCGCAGGCCAGCGAGAGGCCGCCGAGCGCGGCGGCGAATGCTTTTCTGGACATGCAGGTTTTCCTCTTGTTCTTCTGACTGCTCATTTGTCGTCCGGGAATACGGTGCCGAGGTTGCGCCAGTTCTCGGCCGAAGCCTGCGCATCCTTGTTCCAGTCGGGGTAGGTGCTCATCATGTCCGGCACCTGGGCCGGCCACCAGCAAGGGTCGGAGCAGCCGTAGAGGTCCGCTTCCATCGGCTGGCAGAGCGAAGACACGCCGCCGAACACGTCGACTTCCCAACCCGGGTCGGTGGTGGCCGCGCAGCCGGCCACGGAGTTCATCGCCACCACGTCCTCGATGCGATCCTCGGCGGCGGCCTGTTCGAGCTTCTGTGCTTTGGTGTTGATCGCTTTCAGATGTTTCATGTCAGTGCGCCTTCCGCGGAGTGATGTGGCGGTCGATGAAGCTGGGGTTGGAAGCCATGATCCGGCTGTAGACCTCGATGCCGAAATCGACCCAGTCCCTCATCAGTTCGCAGTAGTGGTAGGTGGGGTGCGCCGGGTCGCCATAGCGCGCGTAGCTCTCGTGGTAGCAGCCGCCGGAGCAGAGGTTGCGGATGTGGCAGCTGGCGCAGCCGGTATCGGTACGGTCCAGGCGCTGCGACAGGAAGTCGTTCAGCTCGGCCTGCTTCACCCCTTCATGGACGTTGCCGAAGGTCGGCAAGGACGACCCAGTGAAGCGGTGGCACAGGTTCAGTTCGCCCTTGTGGTCCACCGCCAGCATCTTCAACCCGGCACCACACGGCAGGGCCTTCTTCTGCCCTTCGTGGATGTCGGTGATCAGCTGGTGCAGGTTGGAGAAGCCGATGTTGCGCCCTTCCAGCGCCTCGTCCAGGTAGCGGCGACCGAGGGCCTTCATGCCGGCGAAGACCTCCTTCAGCTCGTCCCCGGTGAGGTTGTAGCTGCTGATATCGCCCGAGGTGACCGGGGCGAAGCCGACTTCGGCGAAGCCCATCTCGTTGAACAGGTGGTTCCAGATGGTCTCGACGTCGGTGACGCCGGTGGTCAGGGTCACCCGCGCGCCGACCGGCCGTGCGGTGTAGCGCGACAACAGCATGTCGGCCTTGCGCCGCACCACGTCATAGGTGCCCTGCCCGCCTACGGTGATGCGGTTGCGGTCATGCACCGTCTTCGGCCCGTCGATACTGATGGACAGCCCGAAGCGATGGGCGTTGAGCCAGTCGACGATTTCCTCGGTGAGCAGTGTGGCGTTGGTGGTCATGACGAAGTCCACCGTCTTGCCCAGCTCGCCGAAACGGCGCTCGCAATACGCGACCATGTGCTCGATGAGCGGGCGGTTGGACAGCGGTTCGCCGCCGAAGAACACCACGGTGTAGCGCTGCTCGTCGGGGGATTCCTGGATCAGCATTTCCACCGAGGCTTCGGCAGTTTCCGCGCCCATCTTCTTGCCGGCGGAGGGCTTGTCCAGGTCTTCCTTGTAGCAGTAGGTGCAGCTCAGGTTGCAGCCGGTGTTGACGTTCAGCACCACGGTGTTGAGCGCAGTGCGGTCAACCTTCTTGATGCCGATTTCAGGGGTCAGCGGCGAGCCGTCGCTGACCAGCTCCAGCGCGATCAGCTCGCGCAGGGTCTCGTCGATTTCCTCGGCGCCGAAGCGCCCGCTAAGACGCTGGGTCAGCTCGTCCGGCGAGCAGGCATGCCCGCGCAGCGCGTCGATGATCCCGCCGGTCAACTCGTCGCTGGCGAACAGCGAGGAGCTGGGGATGTGGAACAACAGGCGGTCGGCGTCGACCTGCACTTCATGCAGGTTGCGCTCGACCAGATTCAAGATGGCGCCCATGGCGACCTCCCGGAACTTTCTTGTTATGCCCGCCCGCAGGCGGGCCACACGCGTTCAGTTCATCCGATCCCGCATCACGGAATCGGCGGGTTATTCCAACGCTGCACGGTGACGATCATGTGCCCTTCGCCCTTGTGCGACTGGCCAGCGTCGTCCACCGCGGCAATCACCTTCAGGTTGCCGGCGTTGTTGGTCATCATCTTGCGCGCCGGGTTCGGGCCGGCGTCGCCCGGCGTGAAGATGCCGCTGTCGGCGTCCATCACCCCGGCGTACTTCACGTCCTCGTCTTCCTTGGCGCGGTCATCGAACGGCTCGACCGACCACTGCGCGGGGAACACACCGATGCGGAACGGCTTGCCGTCGGCACCCTTGCCCCAGGCCTCGGCGTCGAAGCTGCCCTGGACCTTGGGCGTGGAGCCGCCATTGCCGCCGATGCGGGAAATGGAGAACTCCGGCACCACCTTGACTTCGGCGATGTCCTTGTACACGGCGAGGCTGCCACCCTTGGCGGTGCCCACGCTGACATCGCGTTCGCCCACGGCAGCAGCGGCATCGGCCTTGACCTTGACGGTCACGCGCTCCGGCGTCTCGGAAACCACCGAGACGACTTCCACGCCCTTGCCGAACGACGGCTTGCCCTTGAGCCCGGTGCCGACGACGCTGACCTCGGTCTCCGCACCGGCCTTCAGGTAGGCAGGCTGCACGCCCAGCACGTGGCTGGTGCCGTCCTTCGCCGCGACGAAGTCCAGGCCGCGCTCGTCGTGGGCCTTGTCGAACATGCGGCCCTGCATCTGGCCGTTGAGGGCGGCGAATACCTGGCGCATGGTCACGTCGCCGACTTTCACCGCGCCGCGCCATTCGTAGCCGTTGTAGAGCACCGCGCTGCCCTCGCCGTCGAACGGCGAGCCGTCGGCATACTTGCCGGTCACGCTGACCTTGAAGGCGTCGTCGCCATCCTTCGCCACCTTCATGCTGCCGGCCACATCACCCTTGCCCGGCATGTGCCCGGCGAAGCTCCACTCGCCCGCCAGTGTCTCGGCCTTGGGCCGGTTCTTCTGCCAGTCGCTCCAGGCCTTGTCTTCCAGCGGGAAGCGTTTGGCCAGTTCCGGGACCATCTCTTTCTTCGCCAGGTCGAACCAGTCGCGGTCACGGGCCAGGGCCTGGTATTCCAGCGACGGCCAGCGGCCGAGGTGGAAGTTCACCAGCTTCTCCCACTCCGCCGCCGGGCGGCGTTGCAGGGCGATGCGCGCGCCCGAGTGGCAACGGGCGCACATCTGCTCGAAGTTGGTATCGAATTTCTCGACGGTGTTCAACCGGCGCTCGAGGGCGTAACGCACGCCCTCGGTCTCGCTGGGCGCCAGGCCCTGCTTGTCGGCGAGGAACTTGACCACCGCACGACGCTCCTCGTCGGTGATCTTCAGGCCGTACATCACCTGCATGCGGCCGATGCTCATCAGCCAGCCCTCGGGCGTCTTGCGCTGGTGGCTGATACGGCTGAGGGAATTGTTGCCTTCGGGCGTATGGCACGCCTGGCACTTGGCGTTGATGATCGCCTGGCCCTCGGGTGCGGCCTGGGCCGTCTGGTGCAGCGCAAGGGCCAGTGCGGCCAGGGTTCCGGCACCCAGATAGTGCCGAAGTCGTGTCATCTTCAAGGTCAGGCCTCCTCGGTATTCTTGTTGGTTATTCGCGCCCACCGATGGGCTAAGAGCGAGCTCTTGAAAGCAGTTTTGCAGGTTGTGTGCCACTACTGCGCAAACCCCGCCAAATCAGGCCTTCGGCGGTATTTGCAGGCACACCCGGTGGATACCACCGGGGTTGCGACGTCACATTTCGCGATTGCTGTCTAACTCTGAGACAGGGCCCGTGAGACACCCTCCGAAGCAGTATGGTCCGGCTTGCGCAAAGCGCCGCCCGCCGGGAGCATCAGGGCGCCGAACAGCATGGTGATCAAGCCGACCCAGACCAGCGAGAGGAACGGGAAGCGGCGTACCACCACCACGCTCTCGATGTCGTCGCCAGGCTCCTTGAGCAGACGCGCCGAGGCCGGCACCCAGATCTGCAGATCACCGCTCCAGCCACGGACGATGAACGGATGCAGCACATAGCCGCGGTCCGAGGCGAAGCGCGCGTAGTGGTAGTCGAGGATTTCGCAGAGCTGGCGCACCGGCCCCTGGTAGGCCGGCGGGTTGCCCCGGCTGTCCTGGAACAGCGCGTGCCCGGCCAATGTGCGCTCGCCATCGCGCAGCTCGACCTTGGCCACCGCGTGGTAGCCGGAGAAGTCCGGCCGGCTGGAGTCCGGCGAGACGCGCATCTGCATGCCGCCGATCACCGCGTGCCATTGTTCGAAGGAAGTGCCCGGCGGGATACTGATCTGCTGGTAGCTGTTGAGTGCCGTGGCGGCCAGCCCGCCCACCAGCGCGATCACCGCGCCGCCATGTACCAGCGCCAGCCCCCCGCTGTAACGCAGGTTGCCCACCCGCCGGCTGCGCCACAGGCTCTGCATGCCCCAGAGCAGGCAGCTGCCCATCAGGAAGACACCGCCCAACAGCGCCGCATCCAACCACGGCAGCACCCGCACGATGTTCTGCGAGAGCATGCCATCGCCGTTGTAGCCGCCGCTCAGCCAACCGCCGCGCCAGCCGGTCCAGAACATCACGGCGGCCATCAGCACTGTCGCCAGCAGCGCCAGCCGGGGTCGCCCACAACGGCGCAGGAAGCTGTAGCCACCCATCAGACCAATCGCCGCCAGCAGCGGTACGACCCAGTGGGCCAGGCCGTAGCCGTTGACGTCCCACTGGTCGAAGGCACGGCGCAGGCTGTCCATCTCGGCGGTGGTGGCCCAGGCAGTCAGGGTTTCGAAGAAGGGTTTCAGCTCGCTCGGCCGCTCCATCTCCAGCCATTCGTAGAGGTGCGCCTGGAGCAGCGCACCGAGGGCCAGCAGTCCGATGCCGGCGAACAGGTAAATGGCCACGTCCAACGTCCAGTCCGAGGCCCCACGCCGACGCCCTGCCCGCTTGCGCAAGCGCCACCCCGACAGCAGATAGAACGCTGCGAAGGCCAGCAGGATGAATGCCAGAGCCAGATGGCTGAGCCAGGAGGTGGTGCCGATGTAGCGGTGCGAGCTGGCCAGCACCGTGCTGCGGGTTACCGCCATGGCGCCGCAGGCCATGGCTGCCGCCAACAGGCTGAGCGCTGGTAGCAACCGAGCGTAGGCGCCGTCCGCGCGCCAGCGACGGGCGCCGTGCAACACCGCGCCGAGCAGCGCCCAGATGATGAACGCCGAGGTCTGCACCGGGTCCCAATGCCACAGCTGGCCGTAGGTGAAGTCTTCCATGGCCCATGCCATGCCCACGCCAATCCCGGCGCTGAGAATCAGCCAGGCCCAGCGGCTGTAGCGCGGCATCACCCAGCCATAGGCATGGCCGCCTCGTCCCAGCGCTTCCAGCGCGGCACCGGCCGGTGCCAGCACCCAGGCGTAGGCGCAGAGGATCAGCGGTGCATGCAGCGACATCCAGAAAGTCTGCAGGTGGGCGTTCATGCCCTGGCTCGGCTGCGCGGCGAGCCACTCGGCCGGCGTCGCGCTGAAGGGGCCGAGCCAGGCAGCAGTCGCCACATACCAGGCAGCGATCAGCGCCATGCCCCGCCCCGCCCAACCGGGCAGCCCAGCGCTCCTCAGGGCAATTGCCATGCAGAAGGTTCCCAGCAACAGGACCGTGCCTTCGTCGCCGCCCCAGAGGTTGGAGAACTTCAGGTAAGCCGGCAGCGCCGCACTGCTGTAGAGCCAGGCGTAGCGCAGCTGGAAGTGGTCGGCCACCAGGTGCAGCGCCAGTGCCAGGCAGGCGCCGCACAGCGCGCCGACCGCCACCGGCCATGCGAGCGCGCGCCACTCCTGGCGGACCGCGCCAAGGGCAATCAGCGCGGCCAGCCCCCAAAGCAACGCATTGCCCGTACCGGGCAGCAGCCACAGCAAAAGACAGATCAACGCGGCGGCCAGCGGCCCCGTCCTCCACGGCAACGACAGGTGCATCCTCTTCAAGCCAGGCCTCCTTGTGCAGCGCCGATGCGGCGCCGGGCGAAACAGCCAGCGCTTCATGTTGCGTGCCAGAGGGAAAAAACCTTGTGAATCAGCAACATGAGCCAAGGCAGCAGGCGACGCGACGTGGCAGATCGCGACAGCTGTAGCAGCCTGAGACAGTTTTACCCGTTATAGACGATGGTCTAATGGCACTGCGCCACTCTCCAGCAGTGATCGCGAGAAAGGCGCCAGCCAGACACGTCGCTGTGCATCGGCTGTCCGGAACAGGTGCCAATCCGCGCCAGCCGGGGGATTGCCGGTGATGGCCAGTGGATATCCGCGACAGGCCGATTATGCTTTTCAATGACCTTGAGGCGTGCCGCAGGGCTGCCTGTATTCACGCTTTGCGCAATCCGTACGACCTGACATCAGCCCTGGGCTCGAGTGCGGTAACGGTATTGAGGGACTCCGGCCCAACACAAGAACAAAACGGAGACGAACATGGCACAGACATACAGCCCGTCCGCGGGCAACGCGCCTTCCACCGGAGTGACGAAGGAGGAGCGCAAGGTCATCTTTGCCTCCTCGCTGGGCACCGTTTTCGAGTGGTACGACTTCTACCTCTACGGCTCCCTGGCGGCGATCATCGCCAAGCACTTCTTCGCCGGGGTCAACGAAACCACCGCCTTCATCTTCGCCCTGCTGGCCTTCGCCGCCGGTTTCGCGGTGCGGCCCTTCGGTGCCATCGTGTTCGGCCGCCTGGGCGACATGATCGGGCGCAAGCACACCTTCCTCATCACCATCGTCATCATGGGCGTGTCCACCGCCGTGGTCGGCCTGCTACCAGCCTACGCCACCATTGGCGTCGCGGCGCCGATCATCCTCATCACCTTGCGACTGTTGCAGGGCCTGGCGCTGGGCGGTGAGTACGGCGGCGCTGCCACCTACGTCGCGGAGCACGCGCCCAAGGGCAAGCGCGGCTTCTTCACATCATGGATCCAGACCACCGCGACGCTCGGGCTGTTCCTCTCGCTGCTGGTGATCATGGCCTGCCGCACCGTGCTGGGGACCGAGGCATTCGAGGCCTGGGGCTGGCGGATTCCGTTCCTGCTGTCGATCCTGCTGCTGATCATCTCGGTGTACATCCGCCTGCAACTGGCCGAGTCGCCGGTGTTCATGAAGATGAAGGAAGAAGGCAAGGCGTCGAAGGCGCCGCTGACCGAATCCTTCGGCCGCTGGGACAACCTCAAGGTGGTGATCATGTCGCTGCTTGGCGGCACCGCCGGCCAGGCCGTGGTCTGGTACACCGGGCAGTTCTACGCGCTGTTCTTCCTCTTGCAGACCCTGAAGATCGCCCCGCAGACCGCCAACCTGCTGATCGCCGGCTCGCTGCTGCTGGGTACGCCGTTCTTCGTGTTCTTCGGCAGCCTGTCCGACCGCATCGGCCGCAAGAAGATCATCATGACCGGCTGCATCCTGGCCGCTCTCACCTACTTCCCGATCTTCCATGGCCTGACCCAGTTCGGTAACCCGGACGTGTTCGCCGCCCAGGAGAAGAACCCGGTGACGGTGGTGGCCGACCCGAACGCGTGTGCCTTCCAGTTCGACCCTGTGGGCAAGGCCAAATTCGTCAGCTCCTGCGACATGGCGAAAAGCCTGCTGGCGAAACGCGCGATCCCTTATGAAAACCTCAAGGCCGAAACGGGCGCCGTCGCCCAGGTGCACATCGGCGACAAGGTCATCGCCAGCTTCGAAGGGGCCGGTATGCCGGCGGCAGAGTTCAAGGTGCAGTCCGAAGTCTTCACCGCGCAGCTGGCCGCCTCGCTCAAGGAAGCCGGCTACCCCGAGAAGGCCGATCCTTCGAAGATCAACCACCTGATGATGCTGGTGCTGCTGACCATCCTGGTGATCTACGTGACCATGGTGTACGGGCCGATTGCCGCGTGGCTGGTCGAGCTGTTCCCGACGCGCATCCGCTATACCTCCATGTCGCTGCCCTATCACATCGGCAACGGCTGGTTCGGCGGCTTCCTGCCCACCGTCGCCTTCGCCATGGTGGCCGCCACCGGGGACATCTACTACGGCCTCTGGTACCCCATCGTCATCGCGGTGATGACGGCGGTGCTGGGCATCCTGTTCCTGCCGGAGACCAAGGATCGGGATATCACCCACTGAGGTTGCGACGCCACGCCGGCCCCCTCTCCCCGGCCCTCTCCCTGAAGGGAGAGGGGGTTTCCGTGCGATGCAGAATCCTGATGCGCGCCTTTGACTGAGTTGCCGGCTGAAGGCAGACCATGACCCAGCGCCAAACAGTCCCCTCTCCCTTCAGGGAGAGGGCTCACCCTGCTCCGCGCCCCTCCTCAAACAACCCTTACCGTCTCAGTCGCTGTCGCAATGTGCGACAGCGGCTTCCTTTCGTTGCCGCATAAAAACCATTTAATTCTTTTAATTTCAATAAGTTAAATAGAAAAACAAGCCTTGGCACAGCCGTTGCGATGCTCCGCCTCAACGTTCCTGAAACAGACAACAAGAGGCCACCGCAATGCTCGCTTCCCTGCCCATCAAGCCCGAATCCCGCGCCTTCCTGCAGCGCGCCCCGAAAATGCTGATCGGTGCCGACTGGACCTCCGCCAGCGACGGCGCCCTGATGGACCTGCGCAACCCGGCCACCGGCGAAGTGCTCTGCCAGGTGCCGGCCGGCACCGCCGCCGATGTCGACCGCGCCGTGCGCGCCGCGCGCCAGGCCTTCGATGACTCCGCCTGGAGCCGCACCCGCCCGCGCGAGCGGCAGAACCTGCTGTGGAAGCTCGCCGACCTGATGGAACGCGACGCCGACCTGCTGGCCGAGCTGGAGTGCCTGAACAACGGCAAGAGCGCCGCCGTCGCCCGCGTGATGGACGTGCAACTGGCCATCGACTTCCTGCGCTACATGGCCGGCTATGCCACCAAGATCGAAGGCACCACCGTGGACGTGTCCATGCCGCTGATGCCCGATGGCGAATTCCACGGCTACATCCGCCGCGAAGCCGTCGGCGTGGTGGGCGCTATCGTCGCCTGGAACTTCCCGCTGCTGCTGGCCTGCTGGAAACTCGGCCCGGCGCTGGCCACCGGTTGCTCGGTGGTGCTCAAGCCCGCCGACGAAACCCCGCTGTCCGCGCTGAAGCTCGCCGAGCTGGTGCTCGAAGCGGGCTACCCGGCCGGCGTGTTCAACGTCGTCACCGGCGCCGGCATCACCGCCGGCGCCGCCCTCTCCCACCATCCGCTGGTGGACAAGCTGACCTTCACCGGCTCGACCCCGGTGGGCAAGGAAATCGGCAAGGCGGCCATGGACAACATGACCCGCGTGACCCTGGAGCTGGGCGGCAAGTCGCCGACCATCGTCATGGCCGACGCCGACCTGGCCACCGCCGCCGCCGGCGCCGCCCAGGCGATCTTCTTCAACCAGGGCCAGGTCTGCTGCGCCGGCTCGCGCCTGTACGTGCAGCGCAAGCACTTCGACAACGTGATCGCCGACATCTCCGGCATCGCCAACGGCATGAAACTGGGCAACGGCCTGGACCCGAGCATCGACATGGGCCCGCTGATTTCCGCCAAGCAGCAGAAGCGCGTGTTCGACTACATCGAACTGGGTCGCGACAAGGGCGCCACCATCGCCTGCGGCGGCGAGCAGTTCGGCCCCGGCTACTTCGTCAAACCCACGGTGATCGTCGACGTCGACCAGAAGAACCCGCTGGTGCAGGAAGAGATCTTCGGCCCGGTGCTGGTCGCCATGCCCTTCGACGACATCGAGGACGCCCTGCGCCTGGCCAACGATAGCCCCTACGGCCTTGGCGCGAGCATCTGGTCCAACGACCTGGCGGCGGTGCACCGCATGGTGCCGCGCATCAAGTCCGGTTCGGTGTGGGTCAACTGCCACAGCGCGCTGGACCCGGCGCTGCCCTTCGGCGGCTTCAAGATGTCCGGCGTGGGCCGCGAGATGGGCGCCGCCGCCATCGAGCATTACACCGAGCTGAAGTCGGTGCTGATCCGCCTGTAACAGCCCGCTTGTCTACCTCGCCCGCGCGGTCCCCCTGCGCGGGTCTTGCATCCCCCGGTCGCGGCAGCGCACGGGGGATTTTTTTCTGTTTCCCAACCCCTGAGCGGGAGCCAAACCGAGCGCGTTCTGTAGGAGCGAGCTTGCTCGCGAACCGCCCAGCCCCCAAGTCGCCAGTACGTCTGTTCGCGAGCAAGCGCGCTCCAACAACGGCGGGCGGCCCGCCGTTGGAGAAACTCAATCCCGATCCGGCGCCCCCAGCGGGAACAACGGCCGGTGCGGTCGCGCTTCCTCCACCGCACGGGCGAAAGAGGGGCGCGCCAGCAGGCGGGAGCGATAGGCACGCAGGGTCGGGTACTGGTCCCCGATAGGATGGGTCCAGTCGGCGTAGAACAGCGACGGAGCCGCAGCGCAGTCGACGAGGCTGAAGCTGTCCCCCGCCGCCCAGGTGCGCCCCGCCAGTTCTTCTTCGAGCCAGGCGTAGGCCAGTTCGAGTTTGCTCACCGCGTGGGCCAGGCCTTCCGCCCGCTTGGTCGCCTCGCCACTCATGGCCCCCAGCACGGCGTGCTGCACCGGGGTCATCACATGCCAGTCGAAGAAACGGTCGAGGAAGCGCACATCCAGCGCCTTGAGCGGGTCGTCCGGCAGCAGGCGCACCGGGCCGGGATGCTTCAGGTGCAGGTACTCGATGACAATGCTGGTCTCGGCGACGCTGTGCTCACCATCCAGCAGCACCGGGAATTTCGCCAGCGGCCATAGGCGCAGCCAGTGCGCGCCATTCTCCGGTTCGTCCGGGCCGAGGCCGCGAAATTCGAAGGGCGTGGCGTTCTCGTAGAGGGCGATCAGCACCTTCTGCGTGTAGGAGGAAAACGGATGGCCGAACAGGACGAGGGACATGGCGGGGTCACCTGGGGCAGAGGAAAGTACTCAGCCTAGCCCCGAATGACCGCGCCAGGGATTGCTCAGCAGGCCTGCGCCTGCCGTTCGAGCGGGCGCGGCGGTGCGAAACGGCTGGCGAGAACGAGCATCACCAGGCATATCAATGCCATGCCGATCCAGGCCGGCGCCAGGCTGGCCATGGATTGCCGAGCCAGCCCTGCCAGCAGCGGGAACAGCGCCGCGATCAGGTAGCCCACGCCTTGCACGAAGCCCACCAACGCACCGGCTTCGGCGGGGCTGCGGGCGCGGTCCATGGTGACGATCAGCGACAACGGGAACAGCGCGCCGATGCCCAATCCGAGCCCGATCATCGCCACCAATACCCATTGCTGCGGCCACATCACCAGCACGACCAGGCCGCCGAGCAGCAACGCGATGGCCAGCAGCAACGCCGGGCGACGATCCGGCAGACGGTCGATGAAGGCGGACACCAGCAGGCCGGCGACCACTTCGGTCAAGGTCAGCCCACCCAGCAATGCGCCTGCCTGGGCCGGCGTCCAGCCCAGGGCCGTGTAGTACGGCGGCAGCCAGGCCAGCACCAGCACGTAGGCGCCCGTACCCAGGCCGAAGAACAGCGCCAGCCATGACCCGCGCCGGGCGATCCCGGAAAACGCCGGCGCAGCTGAACTGAGGGGCGCCGCGCCCTTCGCGGTTCGCATCCAGACCGGCAGCGCCAGTACGGCGGGCAGCGCCCAGAACGCCAGCGCCGGCAGCTCGCCCCAGGCTTTCGCCAGCCAGGGTGACGCGACGCTGGCCAGCACCGCACCGCCCATGATCGCCGTGGAATAGGCGCCCATCGCGCCACCGACCCGCGCGCCGAAGCGCTGGCGGATGAATACCGGCAGTAGCGCCTGACAGGCAGCAATGCCCAGGCCGGCAAGCACTGCGCCACCGAGCAGCCCGACCTGCCCTGGCAGCAAGCGCAGCGCGCAGGCCAGGGCGATCAGCAGCAAGCCGAACGCAACGCCACCGCGCACACCGAAATAGCGCAGCAATTGGGCGGCGCCCAGCGCACCGAGCCCCATCAGCAGGACCGGCAGGCTGGTGAGCAGGCTCGCGAGGCTGTCGGACAGCTTCGCGGACGCCTGCAACGCATCCAGCAGCGGGCCGATGGAGGCCAGCGCCGGGCGCAGGTTGAGGCCGGCCAGCACGACGACGAGCAGGCAGGCGGCAAGGGAGACGGTTCGAGACATGACAATCATCCTTCCAGTGGGGCGCCAGCACTTGATCGCGAAGGCGGTGCAGGCGAATATCTCTACATCAAGACAAATCCAATGTATCTCGACATCAAGATAAAAAGGAAGCCCCATGGACAGAGCCGCGTTCGCCGTCGAGCAATGGCGTCAGCAACTGCCCGAGCTGGATACCGACGGTATGCTCCTGCTCGGCCGTCTGGGCGAGGCGGCGCAAGTGATCGCCCGCGACCATCTCAATCCGTTGTTCGCCGAGTACGGCCTGCAGCCGGGCGAGTTTGACGTGCTCGCCACCCTGCGCCGCAGCGGCCCCCCCTTCCGCCTCACCCCCACCGTGCTCTACGAGGCGGCGATGATCTCCTCCGGTAGCATGACCAACCGCCTCGACCGCCTGGAGAAACAGGGCCTGGTGCAGCGCCTGCCCAACCCGGAGGACGGCCGCGGTTCGCTGGTTGGCCTCAGCGAAGCGGGCCTGGTACTGATCGACGAAGCGGTCAGTGCCCACGCCGACAACCAGCGCCGGGTACTCTCCGGACTGAGCGCCGCCGAGCAGAAGCAGCTCGCCGGCCTGCTGGAAAAACTCCTCGCCAGCCTGCCCGATACTGGCCGCTGAGCAGTCGCCCAGCCGCTGCACCAGAGGGCTTTCGCGCACAGGGACCATCGTTCCAGAGCGGCCTGTGGCCATGACTCCGGCCGCTGTTGATGTCGTTTTTGGTCATGCCCACGGCGATTTCGAGCAACTCGCCACGCACCCACTGCCTTAGCTTGAGTCCCGCGTGAAGCGCACCGCGCTGCGTCACCGCGCCCGACCTAACAATTTCAAGAAAAGGCCGACAGATGAGTGCTCCCCGTGCAAAAGGCGCCAATGGCGATCTGGTGCAGGGCTTCAAGCCCCGCCACGTAACCATGCTCTCCATCGCGGGGATCATCGGCGCGGGGCTGTTCGTCGGCTCCGGCCACGCGATCGCTGCCGCCGGCCCCGCCGCTATCGTCGCCTACGCCCTCTCCGGGCTGCTGGTGGTGCTGGTCATGCGCATGCTCGGCGAGATGGCCGTGGCCAGCCCTGACACCGGCTCCTTCTCCGCCTACGCCGACCAGGCCATCGGCCGCTGGGCCGGATTCACCATCGGCTGGCTGTACTGGTGGTTCTGGGTGCTGGTGATTCCCATCGAGGCCATCGCCGCCGGGGTCATCCTCAACAACTGGTTCCCGCAGGTCGAGACCTGGGTCTTTGCCCTGTCGATGACGCTACTGCTCACCGTCACCAACCTGTTCAGCGTCGCCAAGTACGGCGAGTTCGAATTCTGGTTCGCCATGCTCAAGGTGGTTGCCATCGTCGCTTTCATCGGCCTCGGTGCGGCGGCGCTGCTGGGCTTGTTGCCGGGGCGCGAGGTCAGCGGCCTGCACAAGCTGATGGGCGAGCACGGCGGCTTCATGCCCAACGGCTGGACAGCCATCTTCAGCGCGCTGATCACCACCCTGTTCAGCTTCATCGGCACCGAGGCGGTGACCATCGCTGCCGCCGAATCCAGCGATCCCAGTCGCAACATCGCCAAGGCCACGCGTTCGGTGATCTGGCGCATCAGCGTGTTCTACCTGCTGTCGATCCTGGTGATCATCTCGGTGGTGCCGTGGAATGACCCACGCCTGGTGGAGATCGGCTCCTACCAGCGCGCCCTGGAGCTGCTGAACATTCCCAACGCGCAACTGCTGATGGACCTGGTGGTACTGGTCGCCGTGGCCAGCTGCCTGAATTCCTCGGTGTACATCGCCTCACGGATGATCTATTCGCTGAGCCGCCGCCACGACGCGCCGGCCTTTATCCAGCGCACCTCCGCTGCCGGGGTGCCGCGCGCGGCGGTGATCGCCAGCACGCTGATCGGCATGTTCACCACCCTCCTGAACTTCTTTGCGCCGGGCCGGCTGTTCGAATTCCTGCTGGCCAGCTCCGGCTCCATCGCCCTGCTCGTCTACCTCGCCATCGCCGTGTCGCAGCTGCGCATGCGCGGCATCCTGCGCCGGCGCAACCACGAGCTGGCATTTCGCATGTGGCTGTTCCCCTGGCTGACCTGGCTGGTGATCGGGATCATCAGCTTCATCCTCGCGGTGATGTTCATCATGCCGACGCACCGCATCGAGGTGAGTTCGACCCTGGCGCTGACGGTCATCATCATCCTGCTCAGCCAGACCAGCCGGCGCACATCACACCGTCACCAGACCGCCATCGGCCGCCGTGCCGTGCGCGGCTGAGCCAGCCGCCCGCACGCAGACGAGGTGTCGATTGGTCGAACGCCGCCAGTTCAGTGGGGCCATGCAGGGCCGCAACCTGCGCTACCTCGAGGGTGAACCCAAGGAGCCCGGCCGCCTCGCGCGGGTGGGCTTCCTGCTGCTCGAACACTTCTCGCTGCCGGCCTTCACCCAGGCGCTGGACACGCTGGTCACCGCCAATCTGATCCGCGCGCAATCGTTCGCTACCGAGACGTTCAGCCTCGACGGCGAATCCGTCACCAGCGACCTTGGCCTGGTGATCTGCCCCGGCGCCACGCTGACCTCGGCGCAGCTTTCGGACCTGGACCTGCTGGTGGTCTGCGGCGGCCTGCGCACACCGCTGCATGCGATGCCCGAACTGACGCGCCTGCTACAGACGGCTGCCGACAAGGGCATCGCCCTCGCCGGCCTGTGGAACGGTGCCTGGTTCCTCGGCCAGGCTGGTCTGCTGGACGGCTACCGTTGCGCCATCCACCCCGAGAACCGCGCGGCGCTGGCGGAGATCGCTCGGCACAGCGAAGTCACCAGCGAGAGCTACCAGGCCGACCGCGACCGCCTGACCGCCGCCAGCCCCACCGGCGCCTTCAACCTGGTGCTGGAGTGGATCAACGCCCGCCACGGCCGCGAGCTGGTGGACGCCATCGTCGATATCCTCGCCTTCGAGGAATCGCGCTTCCGCCGCACCCGCCCGGCGCTGCACGAGAAGCTCAGCGAGCCACTGCGCGAAGCGATCAACCTGATGAGCGCGAACATCGAGGAGCCCCTGAGCCAGGATCAGCTGTCGAGCTACGTCGGCCGCTCCAAGCGGCAGATCGAGCGGCTGTTCCAGGAACAGCTGGGCACCACGCCGGTGCGCTATTACCTGGAGCTGCGCATCACCGAAAGCCGCCGCCTGCTGCAGCATTCCAGCCTGCCGATGTACGAGGTCGGGCTGGCCTGCGGCTTCGTCTCGCCCAGCCATTTCAGCAAGTGCTACACGTCCTTCTATGGCTACTCGCCGTCCAAGGAAGCGCGCCACGGCTGCGTGAAAGCCCAACGAACCCTGTAGGAGCGCGCCATGCGCGCGAATCGCGGGCATGGCCCGCTCCTACAGGTTGACTGCGGCACCAGCCTCGTAGGGCGCATAACCCGGAACGGGTTATGCGCTGAATGGGTGGATAACGCCTGAAGGCGTTATCCACCCTACGGGACTGCCTGGAATACCTCGCCGAAGATGCCGCCCCCCTCGATAGAACACGTTCGTAGGATGGCGTGGAGCGCAGCGATACCCATCTGGGTCTCGCACGACAGCATGGGTATCGCTGCGCTCCATCCATCCTACAAGGCACCGCACTGACCCGTTTCTACGAAGAGGCCCTGCCGCCAACCATAAAAAACCGCGCCCTGGGGCGCGGTTTCTTATACGACGTGAAGCGACGAGCCGATCAGCCCAGCGGCGGCGTGCTCGGCGGCACCAGGCGCTTGGAACCGGTGGCCTCGAAGGCAGCAGCGAAGCGCAGCAGCGCGGAGTCGTCATAGGCGCGACCGGCAAAGGTCAGGCCTACCGGCATGCCGATGTCGGCCATCACGCCCATCGGCACGGTGACAGTCGGCACGCCCAGGTGACGGATCGCCAGGTTGCCGTTGGCGACCCAGATGCCGTTGCTCCAGGCGATGTCGGCCGACTCAGGGTTCACGTCGGCATCCGCCGGACCGACGTCGGCCACGGTGGGGAACAGCACGGCGTCCAGCTTCAGGCCGTCCATCCAGTCTTCGAGGTCGAGCTTGCGGGTCTTTTCCAGGCCACGCAGGCCGTCGGGCAGGCTCTCGATCTGGTCCCAGGTCTTCAGGCCGCGCTTGGCCATGTTGACGTACTCGTCCATGCCGGCGACCAGGTCGTCCTCGCGGTTAGGCAGGGTGCCTGGATCGTGCGGGAAGATCTGCGGGCCATCGACGTCAGCCAGCTTGTTCAGCTTGGGGTCGCCGTTGGCGCGGAGGAAATCGTCGAAGCCCCAGCCGGACAGCTCCCACAATTCGTCATGCATGAACTGCTCGGTGACGAAACCACGGTTGAATACGGTCGGTGCGCCAGGACGGTCCCCCTCGCAGTTGGAGACCAGCGGGAAGTCCACTTCGACGACTTCGGCGCCGGCGGCTTCCAGGGCCTTGCGGGCCTGTTCCCAGAGGTCGATGACCGAGGCGCGGGTGTTGATGCGCTGGCCGGTCGGGCCGCCGATGCCGGGCTTCTCGCTGGTGCCGGCCAGTTCGTCCTTGTTGATGAACATGCGCGGCACGCCCAGGCGCTTGCCCTTGAGGGCTTCGGGGCCGGTGGCGAGGTCCAGGTAGGACGCCGGGCGCACGTCGCTCACGGCGGGGATCGGCACCCACGGTTGCAGGCGCCAGAGGTCGCCACGCTTGTCGCTGTCTTCGGCGACGACCACGTCGAGCACTTCCAGCAGGTCGGCCATGGTGCGCGCGTAGGGCACAACGACGTCCATGGTCGGGGTCAGCGGCCAGTTGCCGCGCACCGAGATCACGCCACGGGATGGGGTGTAGGCGCACAGGCCATTGTTCGAGGCCGGGCCACGACCGCTGGACCAGGTTTCTTCCGCCAGGCCGAAGGCCGAGAAGCTCGCGGCGGTCGCGGTGCCGGCACCGTTGGAGGAGCCGGAGGCGAACGGCGCAGTCAGGAACTTGCGGTTGTACGGGCTTTCCGCGCGGCCGTACACGCCGCGCTGCATGCCACCGTTGGCCATGGGCGGCATGTTGGTCTTGCCCAGGCAGATGGCGCCGCCGGCGCGCAGGCGCTCGACGGTGAAGGCGTCGCGGTACGCAACCAGGTCCTTGAAGGCCGGGCTGCCGGAGGCGGCGGTCAGGCCCTTGACCAGGTAGCTGTCCTTGGCGGTGTAGGGGATGCCGTCCAGCGGGCCGAGGGTCTCGCCACGGGCGCGGCGGGCGTCGGAGGCTTCGGCTTCCTTCAGGGCCTCGGTGTTGCGCACGACCACGGCGTTGAGCTGGGTCGGACCATCGTAGGCGTCGATGCGCGCGAGGTAGGCCTTGACCAGTTCAACCGCGGTGGTGCGGCCCGACTCCAGGGCTTCACGCAGCTGCGCAATGGAAACTTCGGTTACCTCGATCATGCTTTCACCGTCGGCTGAAGGTTGGTGGGAAGGGGCAGGTCTGCGTCGCGACGGACCCAGACAGCGCAAGTCGGAAAATGCGTGTTCATCTCGATTCTCTTGTACTTCTGTTACGCGACGGGAGTGAGTTTACCGTCGGCCGGCGGCGGCGTTCAGCGCCCGGCGGACAAACCGGATGCGCATCCTGGGCACGGAAAGGCGAATACAGCCGCCAGGGCGCACACACTGGCATGCCCGATCAGAATACACAACAGTCGTAAATTAAAAAAAACGCCCATCGAGTGGGGGGCTCAATGGGCGATATGTGGGCGCTGGGGGGAGCGCCCCTGGAGAGTGATTCAGCGAAAGCCCGATGGCAGACACTGACGCAGGCCATTCGCCGCCTGCCGGCGCTGGGCGGGTCGCTGGGGGAAGCGGCCGGCCCGAAGATAAATCAGATCATTAGCTGTGCTGCGAACACTGGTAGGCGGCATCCAGCAGCTCGCCTTTGTCCTGCCAGGCGCTGCGCTGGTAGGCGCTGAAGTGGTTGCCGCCAGTGATCGGGGTCACCTGCACGATGCCGCTGGCCAGCAGCGGATCGGCGCTGCCAGTGAGCAACTGCCGAGTAGTACCGCTGTCGCTGACGAAGGTAGCGGTGCCGGGGGTAAGCCTGCCGTCGATACAGTTCAGGTAAGCGCTGCTGTCCTGGGTAGTAGTGCCGCCGAGACTGTCCCAGCTCAGTTGGGTTTCGGAGGTCGCTGCGCAACCGGTCAGGCTCGCCACGACCAGCAACAGCGGACCGAGGGCGATGCGGGCAGCCAGGCGATTGGGTGTTGGGCGCGGAGTGTTCATCGGTTCTGTCCCTTGCTCGGTTCAACAAGCTCTTGGGGCAGATAGTCCGCCGCGCACGGCCTGCGCACCACTCGATTGCATCGATAGTGAGACTCGACGGTATTGATGGTTGCACGCCGCTTCGCAGGAAGTTCGAACCCTCCCCGCCCGGCCGGGTCGCAAATCAGGAAGCCCCCGTCTTTCCAACTCCGGAGGACATGCCATGAGCTATGACTGGGACCTGATCGAACGTCTGCTGCTGCGCGCCCAGGAATGCGCCGACCAACCCTACAAGGCCCGCGAGTGCGGCGAGGAAGTCGCCGAACAGCACCGCCTGCAAGGCGAGCCGCTGAACAGCAGCGTGGACCATCTGAAAAGGGTTGCCGGTGACCTGGAGGGTGATCTGCTCAGGAACGGCTACATCCGCCAGCGTCCGCGCGAGCATGGCGGCACCGGCAACAACTTCGAGCTGACCGACCGCGGCACCGAGCTGCTCACCCTGATCAGCCGCAGCTTCCCGGACCACCTGGTGTTCCGTCAGTTGCTCGATGAACAGGGCGAAACCGCCCTGCTGCCGGACTCCTTCGACCTACTGGCCGAGCGCGCCACCCGCGACCGGGTGAACGACCGGCCGGAACGTTGAGCGATCAGGCGCCAGGGATCAGGCGTGAGCCAGCTCCATCACCATCTCGTGCCACGCCATGCCGCCGTGGTCCGACGCCGACGGCTTCACGTAGCGATAGCCCATGCGCTCGTAGAGCGGCACGTGGCGGTCCTTGCACATCAGGTGGATGGTGCGCTTGCCCAGCCCGGTCATGCGCTCGATGAAAGTGCGCATCAGCAGCGAGGCGTAACCCTTGCCCTGCTGCGCCGGGTCGATGACCACCGACATGATCACCACGTTGGGCGCTGCCGCGTCATGACCGACGAGTTCCTTGAACGCCTCGTCGGACATCACCACCTCGAACGCACAACCGCTGTTGATGAAGCCGATGATCTCGCCGTCCAGCTCCATGATCAGGAAGCCTTCGGGATACTGCGCGATGCGCGTGGCGATCTTCTCGCGGGTGGCTGCCTCGTCGCCTTCATAGGCGGTGGTTTCGATCTCGAAGCAGCGGTCGGTGTCGGCGGGGATGGCGGTGCGGAAGGTCGGGGCAGTCATGGAGAATTCCTGGCAGAACGAAACAGGACGGCATGGTAATAAAACCCGGCCGCCCCGTCTCGCCGCCCTGCCCTGCGGCCGGTTCAGTCCTACGGCAGCCTTGCGACCACCTTGATCTCGAAATCGAAGCCGTACAGCCAGGTCACGCCCACCGCCGTCACCGTTGGATAGGGGGCGGCGCCCCAATAGTCGGCGGCGACCTGCCAGGCGCGCTCGAAATTCGCCTGGGGGTCGACCATGAAGATCGTCACGTCCATCACGTCCTCGAAGGTGCAGCCGGCGGCGGCCAGGATCGCATTGAGGTTAGCGAAGGCGCGTCGCACCTGGGCGTCGAGCCCCGGCTCGGGCGAGCCGTCCTCGCGACTGCCCACCTGACCGGAGACGAACAGCAGGCCGTTGCTGCGGATGGCCGGGGAATAGCGGTTGCGTTCATAAAGGGCCTGGCGGCCGGCGGGGAATACCACGTCACGAGTCGTCATCTGCTTGCTCCATCGAGGGGTTCAACGATGGAGGCAGGTTACGGTGCCCGGCGACGGCGATAATCGGGCAACACTGGACAGCATTGTTTGTAGAATCCAAACAATCAAACCTGGGGCAGTGTCCCCTGCACAAGCCAGCCGGAGCCGCCATGGACCGTTTCGATGCGATGCAAGCCTTCGCCCGTGTGGTGGAAACCGGCAGCTTCACCAAGGCCGCCGACACCCTGCACATGAGTCGCACCAGCGTCACCCAGCTGATCCAGCAACTGGAAGCGCGGCTGCGCGTGCGCCTGCTCAACCGCACCACGCGCAAGCTCAACCTTACCGCTGATGGCGCTGCGTACTACGAGCGCGTGGTGCGTCTGCTGGCGGACATGGACGACGCCGAGACCAGCCTCTCCAGCGCTGCCGCGGTGCCGCGCGGACGCTTGCGGGTGGACGTACCCAGCCCGTTGGCACGTCTGCTGCTGATCCCTGCCCTGCCCGACTTCCATGAGCGCTATCCGGACATCCAGATCGACCTGGGCGTCAGTGATCGAATGGTCGACCTGATCGACGAGAACGTCGACTGCATGGTGCGTGGCGGCGAACTCACTGACCTGTCACTGATGGCTCGCAAGGTTGGCGACCTGGCCCTGGGCGTCTTCGCGGCGCCCGCCTACCTGCGGCGCGTCGGCGTGCCCCGACATCCGCGCGACCTGGAAGACGGCCAGCAACGCATCGTCGGCTACCTCTGGGCGCGCACCGGCAAACCGCTTTCCTACGCCCTGGAGAAGGACGGCGAGAATGTCCAGGTCCACGGTCGTCCGGTGCTGACGGTGGACGACGGCAACGCCTACCTGGCCGCCGGAATTGCCGGCATGGGCGTACTCTGGTTGCCGCGCTACATGGCATTGGACGCCCTGGCGCGCGGCGAACTGGTGGAGCTGTTCGGCGACTGGAGCATGCCGCTGTACCTGGCCTTCCCACCCAATCGCCACGTCAGTGCCAAGCTGCGGGTGTTCATCGACTGGGTCGTCGAGCTGATGGCGCGGCATGCGCCGGTGGCCCAGCCGCCGCTGTAGCCACCGCAGCTTCAACCCAGGCGCATGGACAACTCCACATCGTCGGCGAAGGGAATCGACAGGTAGCGCCCGCCCGGCAGTCTCACTTCGGCAAGGTACTCCGGGCAGTAATCGGCGTTGTCCGCGATGATCATCGCACCGGGGCGCAGGCGACTTTCCACCAGGGCAAGAATGTCCGGGTAGAGGGACTTGGCACCATCGAGCAGTAGCAGGTCGATGCGTTCGGGCAGATCGTGGGCCAGGGTCTGCAGCGCGTCGCCCTGGCGGATCTCTACCAGGTCGGCGACACCGCCGGCCACCAGGTTGGCCTGCGCCCGCGCCACTTTCGAAGGTTCGAACTCGCTGGTGATCAACCGGCCGCCGCCGTTGTCGCGCAGTGCTGCCGCCAGATGCAGGGTGGAGATGCCGAACGAAGTGCCGAACTCGACAATGTGCTTCGCGCCGATGCCACGCGCCAGCATGTACAGCAGCGCACCCGTCTCCCGCGAGACAGGCAGCGGCTGGTCCTTGAGCTGGCCATAGAGTTCGCGGTACTGCGTCTTGCTCTGCATCAGGCGTGTCAGCGCGGACTGGTCGAGGTTGGCGAAGGCCGGGCTGGACTGCGGAGAAGCCGCGTCGGCCTCCTCGAACAGGTGTTGCAACAGGGGTGCCACGGGGGCGGAAGTGAGGGTCGTCATGGTGGGTTTCCCGTGTGGAATTTGAGTGCGAAACAGCGCCCGACTAGAATGCGATCTTTTCGTCAGGTTTTACTATTCGCATTGCCGGAGCCAGCCATGAGCGAACGCCGCAGCCCGCGTATTTCCACACGCAAGGAACCGAAACAGGCCCGTTCCAACGACCTGGTGACGGCCATTCTCGACGCCGCTGTTCAGGTTCTGGAGAAGGAAGGCGCCCAGCGTTTCACCACCGCGCGGGTCGCCGAGCGTGCCGGGGTCAGTGTGGGCTCGCTGTACCAGTACTTCCCGAACAAGGCCGCGATCCTGTTCCGTCTGCAGAGCGATGAGTGGCGACAGACCACCGAGATGCTGCGCGGCCTGCTAGTCGATGAAAGCCAGCCGCCGCTGCAGCGCCTGCGTAACCTCGTGCACGCCTTCATCCGCTCCGAGTGCGAGGAGGCGCGCATGCGCATCGCCCTGAGCGATGCGGCTCCGCTCTACCGCGACGCGCCCGAGGCCCGGGAGGCCAAGGCCGCCGGCGCGGGGATTTTCCACGCGTTCATTGCCCAGGTCCTGCCACTCACCAGCGAATCGCAACGCACACTCGCCCGCGAACTGATCACCACGACGCTCGGCTCGGTGGGCAAGCAGTTCTCGGAAAGCCCGCGCAGCTCGGAAGAGATCGAGGCCTTCAGCGGAGCCATGGCGGATATGTTCTGCGCTTACCTGGAAAGCCTCGCGAAGTGACGGCTCAGGCCCTGCACTCCACCAGCAGCACCTCGGCCCTCGCCCCCGGCATCATCGCCTGCAACCCGGCAACCAATTGGTCGCCCGCCTCGTGCAGGGCCTTCAGCGGCATCTCCGGCAGGCTTTCGAGGATGAACCACATACGCTGAGCCTCAGCGTCCAGGCGGGTGCGCACACCCTGCCGCCAGTTCCAGCGCCGGCAGGTAACGCCAATCTCGTCGCGCCAGATGACCTCGCCGGCATCGGGAGACTCATGGGCCGGTGCGCCGTCCTTCATCGTGTCGAAGGCTTCGCTGCCCCCGGCAATCGTCAGGCTGGGCGTGCCGACGTAGGCGGCGAGGTTTTCCCCACCGACAGGAATCGCGAACTGCACGCTGATGGCGTTGTACAGGTCCACCACCGGATCGATGCTCGGCAGGCTGCCGTCACGCAGCGCGCGCTTGCGCAGCGCCTCCGCCGAACAGGGCGTGCGCTGGGGCTTGGCGCCGAAGCGGCGGAACACCTCGGCCCAGGCCGCCAGGTGCGCATCGGCCCAGGCCGGCTCGCTCGCCTGGAGTGCCGCGCAGGCCCGCCGCAGGGCCTGCTCCGCCACTTCCGGATGAAGGATCGGCGCCGCTTCCAGGGTGATGCTCAGGGCACGAAAGCCGGGGGCGATGGAAGCAATGGCAGGATCGATGTGAGGTGTGACGGGTTGCATGGCGATTTCCTTGGTGTACGGCGAAACAGGGTGATGCGGACTCTCGGGTTGCCCGCCTCAACGGCGGACGAAATTGCGCTTGTTGTAGTCGCCCCAGGCGACGGAAAGGGTATTGAGCAGGCAAAGCAAGGTGGTCCATCTGGACTTCATTGGAATAGCTCCGGAAACAGTGGGAATGGGGCACGAACAGCGCGCCCGACCCGCACAGTTCTACCGACATGGCGTCATCGCTGCCATGAAATCCCCGAATGAATAATTAGCCCTGCTTATGCAGAACCGCACAAATCAGCTTCGCTAATCCCGCCAGGTTTTAGTTGAACTGAACTGTCGGGCCGCAAAAAACGTGCATTGAAGTGCGCCCTTGTCAGCGGTGAGATGACCTGGCGGACAACCCGCCGCCAACGCCCACCGACCACAACGAGAAAGAGGTTCGCGCCCCATGCGCACGCTGATCAAAGTCCTGGCCCTGGCTTCCACCACCCTCCTCGGCGCGCCCTTCGCCGCGACCGCTGCGCAAGTGCCCAAAGCTGCAAGCCCGGCCTTCGTCGTACACAAGCTGACGGA
The DNA here is from genome assembly GCF_005877905.1 of Pseudomonas nicosulfuronedens. Lineage (GTDB taxonomy): Bacteria > Pseudomonadota > Gammaproteobacteria > Pseudomonadales > Pseudomonadaceae > Pseudomonas > Pseudomonas nicosulfuronedens. Next base: position 34,542 of record NZ_SWDV01000042.1, read on the forward strand.
CTTCCTCTACGCCATCGGCGAGCCGAACTACTACCAGAAGAACTATTCGTACCTGCTGGTGGGTTCGCAGCAGGCGCTCATGTTCGATTCCGGCGCCAACCAGAAGGAAGACATCACCCAGGTCGCCCGCCAGATCACCGATAAACCGCTTTCGGTACTGCCCTCGCACCTGCACTTCGACCACCTGGGCGGGCTGCACAACTTCCAGAGCATCTACCTGGTGGATACGCCCTTCACCGCCAGATTCCGTCGCGCCGACGGTCTCTACCAGGTGCCCGAACCGGTCTATCTGGGCAACATCGACCACATGACCCTCGCACCCTTCAAGGTTTCGCGACTGGTGAAGCCCGACGAGGTGATCGACCTGGGCGGCCTGAAGCTGCGCCTGCTGAGCATGCCCGGCCACACGCCGGACGAAGTCGCGCTGTACGACGAGGCGCACAACATCCTGCTCTCCGGCGACCACCTCTATCCGTCCTGGCTGCTGGCGGGGAACCTCAAGGACTATGTCGCTTCGCTGGACAGTACCCTGAAGGTGATCAACCCGCAGACCACGCTCTACGGCGCCCACGCCGACGAGGACCCGAGCAAGGTGCCCGCGATGACCTATGCCGACGTCGTCGCGGTTCGCGACAAGATGCAGCAGATCCAGGCCGGTCGCGCGAAGGGCGAAGCCTTCAGCGATCCGGAGCTGATCAGGAGCTCGGAGCTGTACAAGGTGGAGAAGGACATCAGCATCCTGACCGACATCCAGTTCACCGATGGGCGCGGGTACGGGTACTGAAACCCGCGCTCAGTCCGCCTTTTTGCAGGCTCACCCAACCCGCAGCGCTCCCGGGCTACGAACTACTCACCCACCGACAGCAACCACTCGATGAACGCCCGGACCTCCGGGCGTTCGCGTTTCGCCTCTGGGCAGACCACGTAGTAGTTGTGCACCGCCGCTACCGAGATCGGCAACGGGCGCACCAGCCGCCCTTCGTCGAGATCGCGCTGTGACACCGTCTCATCGCTGAGCGCCACGCCGAAACCATCGCGCGCCGCCTGCAGAACCATGCCGAAATCCTCGAAATGGATGTCCTCGGCGCCCCCTCGATAGTGGCCAGCCTCGGCCAACCATTGCTGCCACTGGCTACCATCGTCCTCATGCAGCAACCGGTGCCGCGCCAGGTCAGCGGCCTCGCCGATGGCCAGCGGCCCACGCAGGTACTGCGGGCTGCACACCGGCGTCATACGGATACCGTGCAGCAGGCGCCACCAGACACCCGGCCACGGCGGCGTGCCGTAGATCACCGCCACGTCGGCGCGGCGCCAGTCCACCTGCGGCATGCCCGGCGCGGTGATCACGCTCACCCGCACCGAACGTGACTCCTCCATGAAGCGCAGCAGCGGCCGGGTCAGCCACTCCACGCCTTCGGCCGGCGGGATCGACAGACAGATTTCCACCCGTTCCTCTTCCAGCCTGAGACCCGCCTGCAAGGCCTGGACGGCCTCGGTGATCTCACCCATGGCACGGGCCACGCGCTGCTGCAGCTCCCGTCCACCGGCGGTCAGCACCAGCTGGCGACCGCGTTTCTCGAACAGTTCCACCCCCAGGCTGGCCTGCAGCGCCTTCACCTGCTGGCTGACCGCGCCCGTGGTGACGTGCAGCTCGACGGCGGCCGCCGCCAGGCTGCCCAGGCGGGCCACGCTTTCGAACACCCTGAAACTGTGCAGCGGCGGAAGGGCCATCTCTATGCGAAATCCGGCGAAGAGCGAGGCGGACGGTTATAGCAGGCCCGGCCTCGGCAGGGGAGCACCGCCATCACCTCACAGCGCTGGCCCGCAATTTGCGATGACCTGTGTACAGCGGGCCGGCAAGAACCTTTCGGAGCTTTGCATGCAGCCAACTGGTGCTTTTGGATTCAAACATGCACACATTTCGTGCAAGGCACACCGAGTCAGGATTTCATGCAGAACGCCGATTGCAGAGCTATCGAACCTGAGAAAACACATAACCGACCGGTCAGATTCCGGACCATCGGCCATAAACATGTATACAAAACAGTGGATATTTCCCACGAACTTTGTCTACAGTGGCCGCACAACAAAAACAAGCGAGTCCTCAGCCATGAATGATCGTTCAGCTGTAGCGTCCGCCGGAGCACGCCCGGAAGACGAGAACCTCGGAATCGGCGCCAACCTGGCGTACGGCCTGCAACACGTTCTGACCATGTACGGCGGTATCGTCGCCGTGCCCCTGATCCTCGGCCAGGCGGCCGGGCTCTCCCCCAGCGAGATCGGCCTGCTGATCGCCGCCTCGCTCTTCGCCGGTGGCCTCGCCACCCTGCTGCAGACCCTCGGCATCCCCTTCTTCGGCTCGCAGATGCCGCTGGTGCAGGGCGTATCCTTCGCCGGTGTCGCCACCATGATCGCCATCCTCGGCGGCGGCTATGAAGGCGGCGGCCTGAACGCCGTGCTCGGTGCGGTAATGGCAGCCTCGTTCATCGGTTTCCTGATCACGCCGATCTTCTCGCGCATCACCAAGTTCTTCCCGCCACTGGTTACCGGCATCGTCATCACCACCATCGGCCTCACACTGATGCCGGTGGCAGCGCGCTGGGCCATGGGTGGCAATCCCAAGGCAGCGGAATTCGGCAGCATGGCCAACATCGGTCTCGCCGCCCTCACCCTGGTGATCGTCCTGCTGCTGAGCAAGCTGGGCAGCGCATCCATCTCGCGCCTGTCGATCCTGCTGGCCATGGTGATCGGCACCCTGATCGCCGCCGCCCTGGGGATGACCGACTTCTCCCGCGTGGCCGAAGGCCCGATGGTGGCCTTCCCGGCGATCTTCCATTTCGGCATGCCGACCTTCCACGTCGCCGCGATCCTCTCGATGCTGATCGTGATCATGGTGACCCTGGTGGAAACCTCGGCGGACATCCTCGCCGTCGGTGAGATCATCGGCACCAAGGTCGACTCCAAGCGCCTGGGCAATGGTCTGCGCGCAGACATGGCGTCGAGCATCCTGGCACCGATCTTCGGCTCCTTCACCCAGAGCGCCTTCGCCCAGAACGTCGGCCTGGTGGCCGTGACGGGCGTGAAGAGCCGCTATGTGGTCGCCACCGGCGGCCTGATCCTGGTGACCCTCGGCCTGCTGCCGGTGATGGGCCGGGTGATCGCCGCAGTACCCTCCTCCGTGCTCGGTGGTGCCGGCGTGGTGCTGTTCGGCACCGTGGCGGCCAGCGGTATCCGCACCCTGTCCAAGGTGGACTACCGCAACAACATGAACCTGATCATCGTCGCCACCTCCATCGGCTTCGGCATGATCCCGATCGCCGCTCCCAGCTTCTACGAGCACTTCCCCAGCTGGTTCGCCACCATCTTCCACTCGGGCATCAGCTCGGCGGCGATCATGGCCATCGGTCTCAACCTGCTGTTCAACCACCTCAAGACCGGCAACTCCAACCAGCAGTCGGTGTTCGTCGCCGCCGAGGAGCGCACTCTGCGCTACCGCGACATTGCCGCGCTGAACGAAGGCGACTACTTCCAGAACGGCAAGCTGTACGACGCCGAAGGCAACGAGGTCCAGGTGGTCGGCGACGATCACGACCACGATGAGCACCACGCGCCCGCCGCCAAAACGGTGAAGCGCGAGACGGTGAACAGCAGCGCCTGACGATCTGTCCGATGCTCATGAAAAGGCCCCTCGCGGGGCCTTTTTCGTTTGCGCCGCCCAAAGGCCGGTTCAGTGCAGCGCCACCGCCGAGTCTTCTTCGGCCGAGGCCACCACCATCGCCACCGGATCAGCATGGGGCGGCACTGATTCCGCTTCGGCCTCGGGCGGTGCGCTCACCTCCAGCATCAGTGACGCGGAAGGCCCGCCTCCCGGTGGCGGATTGACCACCACCACGGTCAGAACGCCGCCAACGGCCACATCCTCGGGCAACAGCTGGAAGGCCAGGCGCGAGCTGTCGGCCAGCGACGTCTCGCGCTCCCGCCCATTCACCTGCACCCGCGCTCCTCGACTGAACCCCTTGCCGCGCAGGGTGACGTAGAGCGACTGGGCGTCGAGGACCGGCGGCTGCGCTTCGGTAATGACCGCCAGGGGGTTTTCCAGCGGGTCCTTGCGCCGCGCGTCACCAGCAGGATGGCGGGTGCGGAACAGCGCATCGAGGAGGACGGCGAACTTGTCGGTGCCCTGCTTGGACGCCATCCCCACCAACCCGGCCATGGCCATCAGCCCGTAGAGGTTGACGCTGGCCGGGTCGCTCGCGGCATTCACTGCCAGGAACACCGCACGCACGATCAGATAGAGCAGCAGCGCCAATGCCATGCCGATGCACGGCTTGAGCAGGTACCACCAGATCCAGCTGGCCATGAAGCGGTCGTTGCCAACGAAGTCGCCGAACGACTTCGCGACATGGACGAAACTGCCCAGCGCGCCGGCAACCATGACCATCACCAGCAACCGCGCATCCGGCCCCGGGCACCAACCGATCAGGCATTGCACGCCAGGGTCGCCGACCGCGCCAGCGGGTGGGAATTTTGGATAGGACTGCGGCCACAGGCTGACCAGGGCGACCGCCAGGACCAGGGCGAAGAGCATCAGCCCGGCGCCCATCAGGGTGATCTGCAACGCATTGGCGCGTCGTCTCTTGCTGCGTGTCTCCATCATGCGCTCCGGGCAGAAGGCCAGCGGGGAAAACGCCCTGCCGCGAAGGGCGTTTTCCGCCTTCGCACGACGGACAGAGAAATTCACGTTAGCGCAGCGCAAAGCCGCTGCAAGAGGCCCTGGTGATTTTTTAACCGCTGTCTCGATGGCGTTACGTAATGCCGCCGAAACAGCGCCCGCAAAGCCCCGTGTTCAGGCCACTTCAGCCTCAGGCAGGGACCCGTCCAGTAGTCCGATAAATGCCCGCAACGCCGGCGTATCGGTGCCACGCCGCCAGAACAGCCAGGTCGTCGCGTCGGCATGCTGCGGTGCCAGGCGGTGGATCGCCACGTTGCGACCGCCGGCCAGGCTGTCGAACATCGCCCGCGGGATGATCGCCACACCGCCACCCGCCGCGATGCAGGCGAGCATGCCGTGGTAGGACTCCATCTCGACGATCTTTCCCGGCACCACGCGGTGCTCGGCGAACCAGCCTTCCAGGCGCTTGCGGTAGGAACAGGTATCGCGGAAGGCGAACACCGTCTCCCCGGCCACGTCCCGCGCGTCATGCACCGGCGCATGGTGCTTGGCGCTCATCAGCACCAGCTCCTCGCGGTACACCGGCTGGCCGTCCAGTTGCGGATGGTTGGCCGGGCCGTCGGCGAAGGCGGCGATGAAACGGCCGGAGAGCACCCCGTCGATCATCTCGCCCGAAGGGCCGGTGGACAGGTCCAGCTGCACCTTCGGGCACTGCTGGTGGTAACGCGCGAGCATCTCCGGGATACGCACTGCCGCCGTGCTCTCCATCGAGCCCAGGGAGAAGCCGCCATGGGGCTCGGCTCCCACCGCCACCTGCCGGGCTTCCTCCACCAGATCGAGGATGCGCTCGGCGTAATCGAGGAAGCTGCGGCCCGTAGGCGACAGACGGAGGCGCAGCTTTTCGCGGAGGAACAGCTCGGTACCCAGCTCCGCTTCCAGCTGCTTGATCCGCGTGGTCAGGTTCGAAGGCACGCGATGCAGACGGGCCGCGGCGGCGGTGATGCTGCCCTCGTGGGCGACAGCGCGGACGATTTCCAGCTGGGTCAGGTCCATCATTCTCCCCGAGAGAAAGAGTCTTTCTTGATTATTCATTTTACATGAATGAATGCACATCTTAATTTCTGCGCCATCCCGGAGCCACCCGCCCGGACGAACGACCGGCCTTGCGCCCTTACACAGAACAAGCAGGACTCACCATGAACCAGATCGCCGCCATCCCCGCTGCCATCTCCCGCAGCCCCGCCACCGGCCAGGAACTGGCCCGCTACAGCTTCGAAGACGCCGCCCAGCTGGAAACCTCGCTGGCCAGTACCGATGCCGCGTTCCGCCAATGGCGCGACACCAGCATCGCCGAGCGTATCGCCGTGCTGCGCAAGATGGCCGAAGTGCTGCGCGCCAACGTCGAGCCGATGGCCCGCATGGAAGCCCAGGAAATGGGCATGCCGGTCACCCAGGCCCGTGGCGAAATCAACAAGTGCGCCAACCTCTGCGAGTGGTACGCCGACAACGGCCCGGCCATGCTCGAAGACGAGAAGACCAGCATCGAAGGCGCGTACATCTCCTACCTGCCGCTGGGCCCGGTCCTGGCCGTGATGCCTTGGAACTTCCCCACCTGGCAGGTCATGCGTGGCGCGGTGAGCATTATCCTGGGTGGCAACACCTACGTGCTCAAGCACGCGCCCAACGTCATGGGCTGCGCCTATCAGCTGCGCGACGCCTGGCTGCAGGCCGGCCTGCCGGAAGGCGTGTTCGAGGTGCTGAACGTCGAGCCGCCGCTGGTCTCCAAGGCCATCGCCGATGACCGCATCGCTTCCATCGCCGTGACCGGCAGTGTCGGCGCCGGCGCCGCCATCGCCTCCCAGGCCGGTGCCTCGCTGAAGAAGTGCGTCCTCGAACTGGGCGGTTCCGACGCCTTCATCGTGCTCGCCGACGCCGACCTCGATGCCGCCGTGAAAGCCGCCGTCGCCAGCCGCTTCGGCAACTGTGGCCAGGTGTGCATCGCCGCCAAGCGCATGATCCTCGAAGAATCCATCGCCCCGGCCTTCACCGAGAAACTGCTGGCCGCCGTCAAGGCACTGAAGATCGGCGACCCGCTGGCGGACGACACCTTCGTCGGCCCCATGGCCCGCTTCGACCTGCGTGACGAACTGGACGGCCAGGTACAGCAGGCCATCGCCGATGGCGCGACCCTGCTGCTGGGCGGCCACAAGCTCGAAGGCGAAGGCAACTACTACGCGCCGACAGTGCTGGCCAACGTGAAGCCGGGCAACACTGCATTCAAGAAGGAAATCTTCGGCCCCGTTGCTTCGCTGATCGTCGCCCGTGACGCCGAGCATGCCCTGGAGCTGGCCAACGACAGCGAGTTCGGCCTCTCCGGCGCAATCTGGAGCGCCGACAAGGCCAAGGCCCAGCACATGGCCCGTCGCCTGGTCAGCGGTGGCGTGTTCATCAACGGCTTCTCCGCATCCGATCCACGTGTACCGATCGGCGGCGTGAAGAAGAGCGGCTTCGGTCGCGAGCTGTCGCACTTCGGCCTGCGCGAGTTCACCAACCCGCAGACCGTGTGGATCGACCGCAAGTAAGTCGCTCTGAAAGCAGAAGGCCCCTCTATCGCCAAGCGGTAGCGGGGCCTTTTTCATGGGCAATGCGCCGTGCCTGCTCGCGAACAGAATCGAGCCCGGACTCAGGCCGTAGGGCAGATAACCTGGAACAGGTTATCTGCCGGTGCATCCTGCGGCGGATAACGCTTGCGCGTTATACGCCCTACAAGAACTTGATACGCGCCTGCAGGTTGAATCAGGGTTTGGCCGCGTTCTTCTTCAACTGCAGCAGCTCCCGGGTGCTATGCCGCAGGTTCTCGGCCAGGCTGCCCTGCTCATTGAAGCAGTCTTCGACCAGCCAGCCCCCGGCCGTGCGATGCAGCAACAGGCCAAGGTCACGGTCCTCCCCCGTCAGGGCATCCTTGAGCACCACCCGTGCCTTGATTCGCTCGTCGTCCACCGGAGCAAACTCCAGCGACTTCACCTTGATATCGCCCCAGTCCTGGCAATCGCACAGCGGATCGCCACCCAGGTAGCCCAGTTCACCGTCGGCGGCATCCTGGTCAGCCTTCATCAGCGCGATCAGCGAGGCATCGTAGACGTCCTCTTCCTGCAGGGTCTTGTTCGGCACGCCCGGACCGTCCGGCGAGTAGCTGGCATACAGCTGGCGCACGAAGCGCTCCGCGCTGGCGGTGTCGGCCACCGACGTCGAAGCCGCGAGCGAGGTATCGAAGAGCGTCAGCAGGATCAGCGACAGGGCAAAGGCGGATCGCAGGAAGGCCATGGTATTCTCCATCGGGCAGCCGCACATCATCGCCCGACGCAGCCTCGAAAATCCGTGAAGTGGTTAAAGCTGCGGGCGATAGCCCTGGGACAGCAGCCAGCCCTGGAAGACCCGGCGGCGCTCCGGCGGCAAGTCCGCCAGCACCTGCGCCTCCGGCTCCGCGCGCAGGCGGCGCAGCCAGGGCGCCAGCTCCAGGCCATCCAGATGCCAGATGCCCAGCGGCTGGTCGGCGCTGACTACTACTTCTGCTTCGTCAACGAACTCGCCATTCAGCACAGGGGCGCGCTCGATGCGCAGGCTGGCGAAGTCCGTCGGTACGTGGCTAGGCTGCTCGTCCGGCCAGGCGCGGCGCACCTGCCAGAACGGCTGGTCAGCCCAGTGTGTTTCGCTGGCATAGAAGTCGCGACCGACGCGGGCGAAGCGCAGGAACAGCTGCTCGACCCGCTGCTGGTGGAAGCGTCGGGCCAATTCCGCCCGCTCCGGCGCGCGCAGCAAGGTGTTGACCACCAGCGGTGCCTGCAAGGCCGAAGACAGCGACTGGAAGATGCCATTGCCCGACAGCGGGTCCACCGCCATCGCCGCATCGCCCACCCGAATCCAGTTGTCGCCACAGGCTTCCAGGCTGAGGATCGCCGTGCTGCTGCGAGCGTGCAGGTCCAGTTCGCGCTCCCTGGCATCACCGAAGAATTGCCGGACCAGCTTCGACGTGCTGCGGCGCTCGCGGCAGTAGTCCGGCAGTTGCTCGCGGGGCGGCAGTTGGCTGCTGGCGACATCCAGGGTGAGCTGCCAGTAGCAGCGCCCATCCTCCAGCCGCGCCATCCATGCCCAGCCATCGGCCAGGCTCTCCACCGCCGTTGCCAGGGAGCCAGGCTCGCCCTGCCAGCGGTTGAGCAGGCTGAGCGTTTCCGGGCCGCGCCTGGCCTTCATGCCCTTCTGGTTCAGCGGCGCCTGCCGGCCACGGGCCTCGACCAGAAAGACGCCCTGCACTTCCTGGCCGTTTTCGAGTTTCACGCGCCAGCCGGAGCCATCTTCCGCCACGCCCAGCACCTGGGCTTCGATCAGTTCGACGCCGGCTTGCCGCAGGTCCTCGCGCAGTCCTGCATCGAAGCGCGGGCGGTCGAGGACGCATTCGATATTCTGCGCGCTTTCCACACCGTTCCAGTGCACCCGACGTTGCGAGGGCGGCGCGGCACACTCCAGCGCACGGCTCAGACCGGCATTGCGAAGGCCTTCGAGCACGCGTTGGGAAACACCTTCGACGGCGGCGAAGCGGCGCCATTCGCTGATCACGATGACCGGATGCCCCAGGCGGCGCAGGCCGAGGGCGACGGCGGCTCCGGCGGGGCCGGCGCCGAGGATCAGGATCGGGAGTTTATTCATGCTCCGAATACCCTCTCCCTAACCCTCTCCCTGAAGGGAGAGGGGACTGTCCGGAGCGGTTGGGAAGATTGGCGTTCGGCTGAGCATTGCTGAGCAACAGGAAAACTGCGTACCTCCAGCAGCGCCGAACAGCTCCCTCTCCCTTCAGGGAGAGGGCTGGGGAGAGGGAACTGTGCTCGACCTCCACTCACAAACTCACCTTCCGCTCGATCCCCCGGAAAGCCGCCTTCTCGCGCATCACCTCGACGAGCTGCACATTCGAAAGTTTCGGCCGCTCGACCAGCAGCGCCGCCAGATGGCCACTGAAAGCCGCGCAGCCCAGGCTTGCACCGGAGCGCCCAGCAACGGTCACCGCCGCGCCGAAATCCGCCTGCGGGCTGTCCAGCCAGGACCACTCTCCTTCGCCGCAACGCGCATCGCCCGTCACCCGGATCACCCCCGGATAGCTCGCCGGAAATACAGGCTCACCCCGCGCCGGGCTGGACGCGCAAACCAGCACGCCGGCTTCGATCAGCCCCGCCACGGCCTCACGCAGGATGGGGCGATCCTGTCGCACGCCCAGGCTCAGGTTGATCACCCGAACGCCCTGCTCGCCCAGCCAATGCAGCGCGGCAGCTATTTGCAGCGGGCTGGTCACGCCACGCTCATCGAAGACCTGGGCGACGCAAAGACGGGCACCGGGCACATGGGAAAGAATGGCTTCGCAGACGACGCTGCCGTGGCCCAGTGCATCCGCCAACGAATCACCCTCGGCATGGCCGTCGTCGGTGAGGAAGAAGCGTCGCGCACCGCTGACGCTCGCGGACTGGGACTCAGCGAAACCACTATCGACCACCCCAACGCGCAGCTCAGGCCTCATGACGCTGCACCGGCTGAGCCTCGCGCACACGCATCTGCCCATCCTGCAATTCCAGGTGCAGGTCTGCAGCGGCCAGGGTCGAAGTACGGTGGCTGATCAGCAGGCGCGTGCGCCCGGCGAACAACTGGTCGATGGCCGCGATCACCTCGCGCTCGGTGCTCTCGTCCACCTGCGACGTAGCCTCGTCGAGCACCAGGATCAGTGGGTCCTGCAACAGCGCGCGGGCGATGGCGATGCGTTGCTTCTGCCCGCCGGAAAGCTGCTGGCCGCGCTCGCCCAGCGGGCTGTCGAGGCCTTCGGGCAGGCTGGTGATCAGGCTGCCGAGCTGCGCCGCGCGGGCGGCCTTCTCGATGGCCTCGCGGCTCGACTCGGGCGCGCTGTAGGCCAGGTTGTCGGCCAGGCTGCCACGGAACAGCACGATGTCCTGGCTGACCACCGCCACGCGCCGACGCAGGGCTTGCAGGTCAAGTTCGCGCAGGTCCACGCCGTCCAGCAGGATGCGTCCCTGGTCGGGGTCGTAGAAACGTTGCAGCAGGTCGATCAGCGTGCTCTTGCCAACGCCCGAGGGGCCGCTCAGCGCGACCTTGAGGCCGGCGGGAATCACCGCCTGTACAGCTTGCAGGACCGGCTGCGCGCGGCCCGGCCAGGCGTAATGCAGGTTTTCCAGGCGCAGCTCACCCACCGACGGCATCGGTCGTGGCGCGGTGGGCGAAACGATGGTCGCTTCCTCGCCGCGCAGCTCCATCACCCGGCCGAGGCTGACCGTCATGCGCTGCAGCGCGACGTACAGGCCGAGCAGGCTCTGCACCGGCCCGATGGCCATGCCCAGGTAGGTGGAAAAGGCAATCAGCGAACCCAGCTGCCAGGTCCCCTGCACCACCCAGTAACCGCCGACCAGGAAGGCACAAGCGCGGGACAGCGACATCAGCGTGCCGGGCACCGCCTGGGTGAAGAATTCGGTGAGCTGCAGGCGCAGCAGCTGGCCCAGGTAGCCCTGGCCCAGCCCTTCCAGGCGCCCGGCTTCGCGGTTCTGCTGGCCGGCAGACTGGATGAACTTCATTGCCGGCAACGTCTCGACGAAGAACGACGAAAGGTCCGCCGAACGCTCGCGCAGGCCGCGCGCCTCGCGCTCCACCTTGCGCCGCATCCAGCGTAGCCAGAGCACGTCCAGCGGGATCAGCAGCGCCACCAGCAGCGAGAGTTTCCACGACAGGGTGAGCAACAGCACCAGCGCGCCAACCAGGCCGATCACGCTGGAGACGGCGGAGAACAGCGAGTCCACGGCGAAGCGCTGGATCTCGGCGACGTCACCATCGAGCCGGGACATCAGGTCGCCGATGCGGCGGCGGCCGAAGAAGCTCGGCGACAGGGTCTGCAGGTGGCGGTACAGCGCGTCGCGCAGGGAGAACAGGATGCGCCCGGACAGGCGAGTGTGCAGGTAGCGGTTCAGGCCGGACAACGCCGTGCCGACCAGTCCGACGACGATCATCGCCCCAGCCACCATCACCAGCACCGGGAAGTCCTTCGCCAGCAGGCCGTCGTCGATCAGCGTCTTGGTCAGCCACGGCTGCGCCAGCACCAGCAGCGAGGCGCAGAACGACAACCCCAGCAGGCCGGCGATAACGGCCTTGTGCGGACGCACGAAGCCGTACAACCAGCGCAGCGAGGCCTTGAGCGCCTGAGGGTCGTCGCTCTCGATAAGGCGGGTGAAGAACATCAGCCCACCTTGAGTTGCTTGAGCTTGCGGTACAGCGTGGCGCGACTGATACCCAGCGCGTCGGCAGCCGCGGAGACGTTGCCCTGGTGGCGCTCCAGCGCCTGGCGGATCAGCTCCAGTTCGTTCTCGCGGATGCTGCCGCTCTGCGGACGCTCGCCGGCGGCGAGTTCGTCCAGGGTGCTGTCCGGCAGGTGGTCGAGGTTCAGTTCCTCCTCGCCCTCCTCGCGCATGGCCAGCGCCGTGCGCAGGACCATCTCCAGCTGGCGGATGTTGCCCGGCCAGTGGTACTCGCGCAGCAGGCCGAGCAGTTCGGCGGAAAGTTTCACCTTGGGCGCACCAAGGCGCGCAAGCAGGCCGCTAGCCAGTTCGGCGAGGTCGTCGCGCTCGCGCAGCGCCGGCAGCTTCACGCTGATGCCGTTGACGCGGTAGTAGAGGTCTTCGCGGAAGTGCTTTTCTTCCACCAGGCGCTTGAGGTCGCGGTGGGTGGCGCAGATCAGCGCGACGTCGATGTCCTGCTCCTCACCGGCCCCCAAGGGCGCCACCTTGCGCTCCTGCAGCACGCGCAGCAAGCGCGCTTGCAGGGCCAGCGGCATATCGCCGATCTCGTCGAGGAACAGCGTGCCGCCGTGGGCCTGCTGCAACCGGCCGACCATGCCACCACGCCGCGAGCCGGTGAAGGCGCCGTCGCGGTAGCCGAACAGCTCGGACTCGATCAGGCCTTCGGGAATCGCCGCGCAGTTCACCGCGACAAAGGGCTTGTCGCTGCGCGCGCTGGCCTGGTGCAGGGCGCGGGCCACCACTTCCTTGCCGCTGCCGGTTTCACCCAGCAGCAGCACGGGGAGTTCGTTCACAAGCCCCTGGCGCGCCATGCGCAGCGCACGGGCGTAACGCGGGTGACTGCCGGCCAGGGCTTCGAGTTCGGGACCGGCGGCCGGGCGTGGCGCGCGGGCGCTGACCGGCACCGCGTGGCTGCGCAGCGGTGCCTGGAGAGTCTTGTAGAAAAGCTCACCCTTGGGCGTCTGCAGGCTGCCGACACCGCCCTGGTAGAGACGGCCGAGCAGCTGGTCGCCGCGCAGGCCGAGAAGGTCTTCGCTGCGCCGGCCCACCAGGCTTTCGCGGTGGGCACCGAGCAGTTGGCAGGCCTGGCCGCTGACGGCCAGCACCTTGCCGTCGAGGCCCAGCGCCAGCAGACCCTGCCAGGCGGAATCCAGGTACTGGCGGCGGTAATGGAAGGCGATCACCACCTGCCCCGGATGGCTGACGGCGAACAGCCGCGCCTCGATCTGGAACACCGCGAGGCTGAGCAGCGAGAGGCTTTCGCGCGGGCCGGAAAGCGGTCCTTCGCGGGTCATGTCGAGCACGCCGAGCAACGTGCCCTGTGGCCCTTCGATGGGTACCGAGGTGCAGGAGAAGCGGCTCAGGCGGTCGAGGAAGTGTTCGCCGCAGTCGATCTGCGTGGCACGCTTTTCCACCAGCGCGGTACCCAGGGCGTTGGTGCCGCGGGAGGCCTCGCTCCAGCAGGCGCCCTGGACGATGTCGGCCAGTCCCTTGCTCTGCATGCGCTCGCGGGCGCCCTCGACGGAGAGGATGGTGGCGTCGGCGTTGGCCAGGATGATCACGCCGTCGTGGCCCTGGCGCTGTTGCAGGTAGTCGAGCTCGGGGGTGGCGGCGTCGAGCAGCAGGCGGTTGCCGGCCAGCAGCACGTCGGGTTTGACGCGCGTGTCGAGGCCGTGCTCGGTGCCGCTGGCGCAGTCCAGGCCATGGCCGACGCTGCGCCGCCAGGAGGCGTCGATTTCCTCGCGGAGCACGCCGCTGGGGACTTCGCCTTCCTGTTGCAGGCGTTCACGGGCCAGGTGGGCTTCACGCAGCAGGTCGCTGCTTATTGTTCTTGTAGTCATGCATCGCTCCGGTAGGTTCCGCGCCCCATTTCAGGGAGGTCGGGCGCGGAACTCGCAGGCTGGTCAGGGCTGTGTACACCCGCAGACGGCGTCAGTAAAGGGGAAGCCCCCGGTAGGAAAGTCTAGTAGGGAGCAGCAGGCAATTCCCGCGCCACTCCCCCTTCTCACTCGCTTGCTGCGCCGCCATCGAGTTGTGTTGACAGTGACTCAAGGCAGGTTTACGTTAACGTAAAGGTAAACGACCTAGCAAGAGCATTCCCATGGCCACGACCTACACCATCTCCGAGCTTGCCCGCGAACTGGACGTCACCACCCGCGCCATCCGCTTCTATGAAGAGCAGGAAATGCTCAGCCCCGAGCGCCGCGGGCAGGAGCGTGTCTACAGCGCGAAGGACCTGGTGGCCCTGAAGCTGATCCTGCGCGGCAAGCGTATCGGCTTCTCGCTGGCCGAGTGCAAGGAGCTGATCGACCTCTACGATCCCAGCAGCGGCAACACCCGGCAGTTGCAGACCTTCCTCGACAAGATCACCGCGCGCCGCGCGCAGCTTGAGCAACAGTTGCTCGACATCGAGCAGATGAAACTGGAACTGGACACGGCCGAGGAGCGCTGCCTGGCGGCCATGGCCGAGACTGACAAACCCCGCAAGCAGCGCGCCACGAGCTGACCTCGCCGCCCTGCCGCTCCCTCATCCGCATATAAATACAAGTACAGGTGATCCCATGAGCTACCCCTCCCTCAACTTCGGCCTCGGCGAAACCATCGACATGCTGCGCGAGCAGGTGCAGGGCTTCGTCGCCAGCGAACTCGCCCCGCGCGCCGCGCAGATCGACGCCGACAACCTGTTCCCCATGGACATGTGGAAGAAGTTCGGCGACATGGGCCTGCTCGGCATCACCGTCGCGGAGGAATACGGCGGCGCCAACATGGGCTACCTGGCCCACGTCATCGCCATCGAGGAGATCAGCCGTGGCTCGGCGTCGGTCGGCCTGTCCTACGGCGCGCACTCCAACCTGTGCGTCAACCAGATCAAGCGCAACGGCAACGCCGAGCAGAAAGCCAAGTACCTGCCCAAACTGATCAGCGGCGAGCACATCGGCGCGCTGGCCATGAGCGAGCCCAACGCCGGCTCTGACGTGGTGTCGATGAAGCTGCGCGCCGAAAAGCGCGGCGACCGCTTCGTCCTCAATGGCAGCAAGACCTGGATCACCAACGGCCCGGACGCCAACACCTACGTGATCTACGCCAAGACCGAGCCGGAGAAAGGCGCCCACGGCATCACCGCATTCATCGTCGAGCGCGACTGGAAAGGCTTCAGCCGTGGCAGCAAGTTCGACAAGCTGGGCATGCGCGGCTCGAACACCTGCGAGCTGTTCTTCGATGACGTGGAAGTGCCGGAAGAGAACGTGCTGGGCGCCGTCAACGGCGGCGTGAAGGTGCTGATGAGCGGCCTGGACTACGAGCGCGTGGTACTGGCCGGTGGCCCGATCGGCATCATGCAGGCCTGCATGGACGTGATCGTCCCCTACATCCACGACCGCAAGCAGTTCGGCCAGAGCATCGGCGAGTTCCAGCTGATCCAGGGCAAGGTCGCCGACATGTACACCCAGCTCAACGCCAGCCGCGCGTATCTGTACGCTGTGGCCCAGGCCTGCGACCGTGGCGAGACCACCCGCAAGGACGCCGCCGGGGTGATCCTCTACACCGCCGAGCGCGCCACGCAAATGGCCCTGGACGCCATCCAGATCCTCGGCGGCAACGGCTACATCAACGAGTTCCCCACCGGCCGCCTGCTGCGCGACGCCAAGCTCTACGAGATCGGCGCCGGCACCAGCGAAATCCGCCGCATGCTGATCGGCCGCGAGCTGTTCAACGAGACTCGCTAATCCCATCCGCATCCGTCCCTGTAGGAGCGAGCTTGCTCGCGAACCCGCCTGGCATCTGGGCTGTTCGCGAGCAAGCTCGCTCCTACAAAAGAATCCCGCTCGTGGAGACGCCATGACCATCCTCGGCACCCAACTCAACACCCGTTCCCCGGAATACGCCGCCAACGCCGCGACCATGCTGGAGAACGTCCAGGACCTGCGCGCCGTCCTCGGCCGCGTCCATGAAGGCGGCGGCGCCGCCGCCCAGGCCAAGCACACCGCGCGCGGCAAGCTCTTGGTGCGCGAACGCATCAATCGCCTGCTCGACGCCGGCTCCCCTTTCCTCGAAGTCTCCGCCCTCGCCGCCCATGACGTGTACGGCGAAGACGTCGCCGCCGCCGGCGTGGTCGCCGGCATCGGCCGGGTGGAAGGCGTGGAGTGCATGATCGTCGGCAACGACGCCACGGTGAAAGGCGGCAGCTACTACCCGCTGACCGTGAAGAAGCACCTGCGCGCCCAGACCATCGCCCAGCAGAACCGCCTGCCGTGCATCTACCTGGTGGACTCCGGCGGCGCCAACCTGCCGCGCCAGGACGAAGTCTTCCCCGACCGCGAACACTTCGGCCGCATTTTCTTCAACCAGGCCAACATGAGCGCCCAAGGCATTCCGCAGATCGCCGTGGTGATGGGCTCCTGCACCGCCGGCGGTGCCTACGTGCCGGCGATGAGCGACGAGACCATCATGGTGCGCAACCAGGCCACCATCTTCCTTGCCGGCCCGCCGCTGGTGAAGGCCGCGACCGGTGAGGTGGTGAGCGCCGAGGACCTGGGCGGCGCCGATGTGCACTGCAAGACCTCCGGCGTGGCCGACCACTACGCCGAGGACGACGAGCACGCGCTGGCCATCGCCCGCCGCTGCATCGCCAATCTCAACTGGACCAAACAGGGCCAGCTCAACACCCGCGCCCCGCGCGCGCCGCTGTACGCCAGCGACGAGCTGTACGGGGTGATCCCGGTGGACAGCAAGCAGCCTTTCGACGTGCGCGAGATCATTGCGCGTCTGGTCGACGGCAGCGAATTCGACGAGTTCAAGGCGCTGTTCGGCACCACCCTGGTGTGCGGCTTCGCCCACCTGCACGGCTACCCGGTGGCGATCCTCGCCAACAACGGCATCCTCTTCGCCGAGGCCGCGCAGAAAGGCGCGCACTTCATCGAACTGGCCTGCCAGCGCGGCATCCCGCTGGTGTTCCTGCAGAACATCACCGGCTTCATGGTCGGCCAGAAGTACGAGGCCGGCGGCATCGCCAAGCACGGCGCCAAGCTGGTCACCGCCGTGGCCTGCGCCCAGGTACCGAAGTTCACCGTGATCATCGGCGGCAGCTTCGGCGCCGGTAACTACGGCATGTGCGGCCGCGCCTACGACCCACGCTTCCTGTGGATGTGGCCCAACGCGCGGATCGGCGTGATGGGCGGCGAGCAGGCCGCCGGCGTGCTCGCCCAGGTCAAGCGCGAGCAGGCCGAACGCGCCGGCAACGCGCTGTCCGCCGAGGAAGAGGCGAAGATCAAGGCACCGATCCTCGAACAGTACGAGCGCCAGGGGCATCCCTACTATTCCAGCGCACGACTGTGGGACGACGGCGTGATCGACCCGGCGCAGACCCGCGACGTACTCGGCCTCGCCCTCTCCGCCTCGCTCAACGCGCCTGTCGAAGCGACCCGCTTCGGCGTCTTCCGTATGTAAGGCCGCTGCCATGACCGACTCTCAGAACATCGCCTTTCAGAATATTGAGCTCGATATCGACCCGCGCGGCGTCGCCAACCTGTGGCTGAACCGCCCGGAGAAGAACAACGCCTTCAACGCCCAGACCATCGCCGAGCTGATCCAGGCGCTGGCCTCCGTGGCCAGCGACGACCGCGTGCGCCTCGTCGTGCTGCGCGGCCGTGGCCGCCACTTCTGCGGCGGCGCCGACCTGTCGTGGATGCAGGAATCCGTGCAGCTGGACTACCAGGGCAACCTGAACGATGCCCAGCAGCTCGCCGAACTGCTCTACAACCTGCACCAACTGCAAAAGCCGACCCTGGCCATCGTCCAGGGCGCGGCCTTCGGCGGCGGCGTGGGTCTGGTCTCCTGCTGCGACATGGCGCTGGCCGCCGAGGACGCGCAGTTCTGCCTGTCCGAAGTGCGCATCGGCCTGATCCCAGCCACCATCGGCCCGTTCGTCAGCAAGGCCATCGGCCAGCGCGCCGCCACCCGCTACGCCATGACCGCCGAGCGTTTCAGTGGCATCCGCGCCCGCGAGTTGTGTCTGGTGGACGAAACCTACCCGGCGGCCGAACTGGACGACGAGGCCGAGGCCTGGATCGCCAACCTGCTGAACAACAGTCCGGCGGCCCTGGTGGCCTGCAAGGCGCTGTTCCATGAAATCGGCGCCGGTGAACTGACCCCCGAACGCCGCCGCTACACCGAAGCCGCCATCGCCCGCATCCGCATCAGCCCCGAGGGGCAGGAAGGCCTGCGCGCCTTCCTGCAGAAGCGCAAGCCGGCCTGGCAGGAGCAAGTCTGATGAAGAAGATCGATACCCTGCTGGTGGCCAACCGCGGCGAGATCGCCTGCCGCGTGATGCGCACCGCCAAGGCCCTGGGCCTGACCACCGTGGCCGTGCACAGCGCCACCGACCGCCACGCTCGCCACGTCGAAGAGGCGGACATCGCCATCGACCTGGGCGGCGCCAAGCCGGCTGAAAGCTACCTGCGCGCGGACGCCGTACTGGCCGCCGCTAAAGCCGCCGGCGCCCAGGCCATCCACCCCGGCTACGGCTTCCTCTCGGAGAACGCCGGCTTCGCCCGCGCCTGCGAAGAGGCCGGGCTGGTCTTCCTCGGCCCGCCGGCCAGCGCCATCGACGCCATGGGCAGCAAGTCCGCGGCCAAGGCCCTGATGGAAACCGCCGGCGTGCCGCTGGTACCCGGCTACCACGGCGAGGCCCAGGACTACGCCACCTTCCAGCGCGAAGCGCAGCGCATCGGCTACCCGGTGCTGCTCAAGGCCGCCGCCGGTGGCGGTGGCAAGGGCATGAAGGTGGTCGAGCGCGAAAGCGAACTGGCCGAGGCGCTGGAGTCCGCCCAGCGCGAAGCGCAGTCCGGATTCGGCGACTCGCGCATGCTGGTGGAGAAATACCTGACCAAGCCGCGCCACGTGGAAATCCAGGTGTTCGCCGACCAGCACGGTCACTGCCTGTACCTCAACGAACGCGACTGCTCGATCCAGCGCCGCCACCAGAAGGTGGTGGAAGAAGCACCGGCACCCGGTCTCTCCGCCGAACTGCGCGCCGCCATGGGCGAGTCCGCCGTGCGCGCTGCCCAGGCCATCGGCTATGTCGGCGCCGGCACCGTGGAGTTCCTCTACGACGAAGGCAGCGGCCAGTTCTTCTTCATGGAGATGAACACCCGCCTGCAGGTGGAGCACCCGGTCACCGAAGCCATCACCGGCCTCGACCTGGTGGCCTGGCAGATCCGCGTCGCCCGTGGCGAGCCGCTGCCGATCACCCAGGAACAGGTGCCGCTGAATGGCCACGCCATCGAAGTGCGCCTGTATGCCGAAGACCCCGAGGGCGGCTTCCTGCCCGCCAGCGGCCACCTCGCGCTGTACCGCGAACCCGCCGCCGGCCCTGGCCGCCGCACCGACAGCGGCATCCGTGAAGGCGACGACATCTCGCCGTTCTACGATCCGATGCTGGCCAAGCTGATCGCCTGGGGTGAGAACCGCGAAGAAGCGCGCCAGCGCCTGCTGTCGATGCTCAGCGAAACTGCCGTGGGCGGCTTCAAGACCAACCTGGCATTCCTGCGTCGCGTGCTGGCTCACCCGGCCTTCGCCGAGGGCGAACTGGATACCGGCTTCATCGGCCGCTACCAGGACGCCTTGCTGCCCGCCCCCACCGCGTTGCCTGAACGCTTCTGGCAGCTGGCCGCGGAGGCCTGGGTGCAGAGCGAAGCCGCCCGTGTGCGCGGTGACGACGCTCATTCCCCGTGGTCCGCCCAGAGCGGCTGGCGCAGCGGCCTGCCGGGGGAAACCGACCTGCACCTGCTGGCCAAGGGTGAGTCGCAAGTGGTGCGCCTGCGTCATACCGACGGCCAGCGCATCGCCAAGCTCGATGGACAGTACCTGGACGTGAAGGACGGCGAGATTCGCCGCCGCCACCAGGTAATCCGCCGTGGCGACAGTCTCTATCTGGAATGGAACGGCGAGCTGGTCAGCGTGCAGCGTTTCGACCCCATCGCCGAGGCCGAAGCCGCGCATTCGCACCAGGGCGGACTGGGTGCCCCCATGAACGGCAGCATCGTGCGCATCCTGGTCGAACCCGGCCAGAGCGTCGAAGCCGGCGCCGCGCTGGTGGTGCTCGAAGCCATGAAGATGGAACACAGCATTCGCGCGCCGCACGCTGGCGTGGTGAAATCGCTGTATTGCAGCGAAGGCGAGCTGGTGTCCGAAGGGACAGCGCTGGTCGAACTGGAAGAAGCGCCCGCCTGACGCCGGTGCTCGGCTCTTCGTAGGAGCGAGCTTGCTCGCGAACGCATTGCACCCTGGGTGACCGGTGTGAAGCGGGTTCGCGAGCAAGCTCGCTCCTACAAGTAGAACCAGCCTTCGCCCCGAACCCAACGAGGAACATCCATGACCCTGCCCCAATCCGTCCGCCTGGTCGAAGTCGGCCCGCGCGACGGCCTGCAGAACGAGAAGCAACCCATCGCCGTGGCCGACAAGGTACGCCTGGTGGACGACCTGACCGCCGCCGGCCTGGGTTACATCGAGGTCGGCAGCTTCGTCTCGCCCAAGTGGGTGCCGCAGATGGCTGGCTCGGCCGAAGTCTTCGCCGGCATCCGGCAGAAGGCCGGCGTCACCTACGCCGCCCTGGCGCCGAACCTGAAGGGCTTCGAAGCCGCGCTGGAATCCCAGGTGAAGGAAGTCGCGGTGTTCGCCGCCGCCTCCGAAGCCTTCTCGCAGAAGAACATCAACTGCTCGATCAAGGAGAGCCTGGAGCGCTTCGTCCCGGTGATGGAAGCGGCACGCCAGCATGGCGTGCGCGTGCGCGGCTACGTCTCGTGCGTGCTCGGTTGCCCCTATCAGGGTGAAGTGGACGCAGCGCAGGTCGCCGCCGTCGCCGCGGAACTGCACGCCATGGGCTGCTACGAAGTTTCTCTCGGCGACACCATCGGCGTCGGCACCGCCGGCGCAACCCGGCACCTGTTCGAGGTCGTCGGCCAACGTGTGCCGCGCGCGCAACTGGCCGGGCACTTCCACGACACCTACGGCCAGGCCACGGCGAACATCTACGCCAGCCTGCTGGAAGGCATCGCGGTGTTCGACAGCTCGGTCGCCGGTCTCGGCGGCTGCCCCTACGCCAAGGGCGCCACCGGCAACGTCGCCACCGAGGACGTGCTCTACCTGCTCAACGGCCTGGGCATTCACACCGGCATCGACCTGGACCTGCTGATCGACGCCGGCCAGCGCATCTGCGCGGTGCTCGACAAGCCAAATGGCTCACGCGTGGCCAAGGCGCAACTGTCCAAGCGTTGAGACACTGCGCTTTTCGTAGGAGCGAGCTTGCTCGCGAACAAAACCCGCTGCCGGCCCGGTTCGCGAGCAAGCTCGCTCCTACGAAGAGCCCCTCCTGCTGACCCTGCCGCCACATCCCGGTACAGTGCGCCCTCTGCCCTCCCCGCACACGGCCTGCGCATGACCGACACCCACAGCCTCAAGGATTACCCCAGCGTCCGCCAACTGGCGATCCGCTCGCTGTTCGAGATCTTCGAGCAGTTCAGCGAAGGCACGGTGATCGTCGACCGCGAGGCGCGCATTGTCTGGATCAACCAGCGCTACGCCCAGCGCTTCGGACTGGACAGCGCCGAGCAGGCCATCGGCCGCCCCGTAGAACAGGTGATCCCCGGCAGCCTGATGCGCGAAGTGGTCAGCAGCGGCCGGCCGATGCTGCTGGACATCCTCGACATGACCAAGGACCCGCTGGTGGTCATGCGCGTGCCGATCCGCGACGACGCGGGCGAGGTCATCGGTGGCATCGGCTTCGCCCTGTTCGACGAACTGCGTGCGCTGTCGCCGCTGCTCACCCGCTACCAGCGCATGCAGGCCGAGCTGGCCTCGACCCGCTCGCTGCTGCAGGCGCGCCAGGCGAAATACAGCTTCGGGCATTTCATCGGCACCAGCGCCGCCAGCCTGGAAGTGAAGCGCCGCGCGCGTCGGGGTGCCGCCAGCGAAGCGCCGATCCTGCTGCTGGGCGAGACCGGCACCGGCAAGGAGCTGCTCGCCCACGCCATTCATGCCGCTTCTCCACGCGCCGACAAACCCTTTGTCAGCCTCAACGCCGCCGCTATTCCCGAAACCCTGCTGGAGGCCGAATTCTTCGGCACCGCGCCGGGCGCCTTCACCGGCGCCGACCGCAAGGGCCGCGCCGGCAAGCTGCAGATCGCCCAGGGCGGCACGCTGTTCCTCGACGAGATTGGCGACATGCCGCTGACCTTGCAGAGCAAACTGCTACGGGTGCTACAGGAGAAGGAGTTCGAACCGGTCGGCTCCAACGAAGTCCTGCGCAGCGACATCCGCCTGATCGCCGCCACCTCCATCGACCTCGACGCCGCCGTGCGCGAGGGCCGCTTCCGCGCCGACCTGTTCTACCGCATCAACGTCCTGCCGATCGAAATTCCACCGTTGCGCGAGCGCCTGGAGGATTTGCCGGCACTGTGCGAAGCCATCCTCGACGGCCTGCGCGACGACCGCCAGACGCTTTACGAACTGAACGCCGATGGCCTCGCCCTGCTCGCCCGGCATGCCTGGCCGGGCAACGTGCGCGAACTGCGCAACCTGCTGGAGCGCACTGTGCTGCTGGGCGACCGCCCACAGATCGACGCCGCCGCGCTGCGCTCGGCACTGGGCGAGTTGCAGCCACTGCCCGCCGCCTCGACGACACCGGGAACCCGTCTGGCCGAGGGGCAGGACTTCTACGCAGCGCGGGACGCCTTCGAGCGCGAGCTGATTGCCAACACCCTGGCCGAGCACGCCGGCAACGTCGATGCAACCGCGCACCGCCTGGGTCTGGGGCGCTCGACGCTGTACAAGAAGATGGCAGCACTGGGCCTTCAATCCTGAAAAAGAGACAAGTCTCAAAAAAGAGACAATCACTCAAAACTCTTGATTTAAGGCCCCCAGGCGATCCAATCCGTCGCCTTGTCTCCAATTAGAGACAAACCGCTTCTCCCCATTCACGAAAATCTCAAAATAAGACTTACAAATCAAATAGTTACAATCCTGGCACGGTCCTGGCTATGTCGCCTCTCGCGGCCTTCGCGCCGCACAGCCGACATAACAACAATCAACGCTGCCCGAACGCGAACAGACCCCAGCGGACACCACGGCTAGTCCCGCTTCGCACACGGCGCCGCGCCAGGAGATCACCCGATGAGCCGCTCCACGCTCAATCATGCCGCCGTCATCACCGCCCTCGGTTCCACCCTCGCCCTTTCGCCCCAGGCCTTCGCCGAATTCCTTGCCGACAGCAAGGCCAGCGTCGAACTGCGCAACTTCTACTTCAACCGCGACTTCCGCCAGGACAACGCCGCACAATCCAAGCAGGAAGAGTGGGCGCAGGGCTTCCTGCTGCGCTATGAATCCGGCTACACCGAAGGCACCATCGGCGTGGGCGTCGATGCCCTCGGTCTGCTCGGCGTCAAGCTGGACTCCAGCCCCGACCGCGCCGGCTCCGGCCTACTGCCGCGCGACAAGGACAAGGTCAACGGCGCACCGGACGACTACAGCGAGCTGGGCCTGACCGCCAAGCTGCGCGCCTCGAAAAGCACCCTGAAGATCGGCACCCTGCTGCCCAAGCTGCCCACCGTGCTGGCCAATGATTCGCGCCTGCTGCCGCAGACTTTCGAAGGCGCGCACCTGAATTCCGCCGAGTTCGCCGGCCTCACCTTCGACGGCGGCCGCCTGCGCCAGGTGAGCCAGCGCGACTCGTCCAACCGCGAGGACATGACCGTCACCAGCGGCAGCGCGCGCGGCATCGTCGCCACCGCCACCAGCGACCAGTTCGACTTTGCCGGCCTGAACTACAAGTGGACGCCACAACTCGCCACCGGCTACAGCTACGCCAAGCTCGACGGGCTCTACGACCAGCACATCGTCAACCTGGTGCACGTGCTGCCCATCGCCGCCGGCCAGTCGCTGAAGACCGACCTGCGCTACGCCCGCTCCGACGACGACGGCCACAGCAACGTCGACAACCGCGCCTTCGGCGCGATGCTCACCTACACCCTCGGCGGCCATGGCTTCGGCGCCGGCTACCAGAAGATGAGCGGCGACACCGGCTTCGCCTACATTGGCGGCACCGACGCCTTCCTGGTCAACTTCGTGCAGATCGGCGACTTCGCCAACCGCGACGAGAAGTCCTGGCAGGCGCGCTACGACTACGACTTTGCCGCCCTCGGCGTGCCCGGCCTGACCTTCATGACGCGCTACCTGTCCGGCGACAACATCGAACTGGGCGCGGGCAAGCCCGAAGGCAAGGAATGGGAGCGCGATACCGATCTCGGCTACGTGGTGCAGAACGGACCACTGAAGAACGTCGGCGTGAAGTGGCGCAATGCGACAGTTCGCTCCAGCCACTTCGGCAACGACCTCGACGAAAACCGTCTGATCCTCAGCTACGTGCTGCCGCTCTGGTAATCGCCTGATCGTCACTCGCCCCCACTACAACAAGAACGACGCGCGGCCCGAGGCCGCGCGACAACTGGAGATACTTAGATGAGCGTGGTCATCGCCCTCGCGGCCCTCGCCCTGCTGATGCTCGCCGCCTACCGCGGCTACAGCGTGATCCTCTTCGCCCCCATCGCCGCGCTGCTGGCAGTGCTGCTGACCGACCCTTCCGCCGTCGCCCCGGCCTTCACCGGGGTGTTCATGGAGAAGATGGTCGGCTTCGTCAAACTCTACTTCCCGGTGTTCCTGCTCGGCGCGGTGTTCGGCAAGTTGATCGAGCTGTCGGGCTTCTCGCGCTCCATCGTCGCCGCGGCCATCCGCCTGCTCGGCACCAGCCAGGCGATGCTGGTGATCGTGCTGGTCTGCGCCCTGCTCACCTACGGCGGCGTGTCACTGTTCGTGGTGGTGTTCGCGGTCTATCCGTTTGCCGCCGAGATGTTCCGCCAGAGCAATATCCCCAAGCGACTGATCCCGGCGACCATCGCCCTGGGCGCCTTCAGCTTCACCATGGACGCCCTGCCCGGCACCCCGCAGATCCAGAACATCATCCCCACCGCCTTCTTCAACACCACCGGCTGGGCTGCGCCCTGGCTGGGCGTGATCGGCAGCCTGTTCGTGTTCAGCGTGGGCATGCTGTTCCTCCGTCGCCAGGCCGGCAAGGCGCGCGCCGCCGGTGAAGGCTACGGCACCGAGTTGCGCAACGAGCCGGAAACCGCCGACGACATGAAACTGCCCAACCCGCTGCTGGCACTCTCGCCACTGGTGCTGGTGGGCGTCGCCAACCTGCTGTTCACCCACTGGATTCCCCAGGTCTACGGCAAGACCCACAGCCTGCAACTGGCCGGCATGGCCGCGCCGGTGGCCAGCGACGTAGCCAAGTTGACCGGCATCTGGGCGGTGCAGGCGGCGCTGCTGCTGGGCATCCTGCTGGTGCTGGTGACCAGCTTCGCAGTGATCCGCAGCAAGATCGCCGAGGGCAGCAAGACCGCCGTGTCCGGCGCACTGCTGGCGGCCATGAACACGGCTTCGGAATACGGCTTCGGCGCGGTGATCGCCTCGCTGCCGGGCTTCCTGGTACTGGCCGACGCACTGAAGAAGATTCCCGATCCGCTGGTCAACGAGGCCATCACCGTCACCACCCTGGCCGGCATCACCGGCTCGGCGTCCGGCGGCATGAGCATCGCCCTGGCGGCCATGTCCGAACAGTTCATCGCCGCCGCCCATGCCGCCAACATCCCGCTGGAAGTACTGCACCGGATAGCGGCCATGGCCTCCGGCGGCATGGACACCCTGCCGCACAACGGCGCGGTCATCACCCTGCTCGCGGTCACCGGCCTGACCCACCGCGAGGCCTACAAGGACATCTTCGCCATCACCCTGATCAAGACCCTCGCGGTGTTCGTGGTGATCGGCACCTTCTACGCCACCGGAATCGTTTAAGCCGGTTGTTTTCAAGCGGTCGCCGCGCGGCGACCGCCCCGTTCCAGAGGAGATTTGCATGACACTCAAGGGCAAGACCGCACTGGTCACCGGCTCCACCAGCGGCATCGGCCTGGGCATCGCCGCGCGCCTCGCGCAGGCGGGCGCCAACGTGGTGGTCAATGGCTTTGGCGATATCGACGCGGCCGTGCGCGAGCTGTCGGTGCATGGCACGCGCATCGGCCACCACGGCGCGGACATGGCGCAACCCGAGCAGATCGCCGAGATGATCGCCTACGTCGAGCGCGAGTTCGGCAGCCTCGACATCCTGGTCAACAACGCCGGCATCCAGCACGTCGCGGCGCTGGAAGACTTCCCTGTGGAGCGCTGGAACGCAATCATCGCCATCAATCTCTCCTCGGTGTTCCACACCACCCGCCTGGCGCTGCCGGGCATGCGCCAGCGCGGCTGGGGACGCATCCTCAATATCGCCTCGACCCACGGGCTGGTTGCCTCGGCAGGCAAGAGTGCTTATGTGGCCGCCAAGCACGGCGTGATCGGCCTGACCAAGACCACTGCACTGGAAACCGCCACCACGGCCATCACCTGCAACGCCATCTGCCCCGGCTGGGTGCTGACGCCGCTGGTACAGCAGCAGATCGACGCGCGCATCGCCGCCGGCGCCAGCCCCGAACAGGCGCGCCACGACCTGCTGGCGGAGAAACAGCCGTCGCTGGATTTCGTCACCGCCGACCAGCTCGGCGAGCTGGCGCTATTCTTGTGTTCTGAAGCCGCCGCTCAGGTTCGCGGCGCCGCCTGGAACATGGATGGCGGCTGGGTCGCGCAGTGATTCCTGAGCCCCACCGAAGCACTTCCGGCGACGCTTCATGTCAAGATGATGGGTACCGCCTGTCGGCGGTGCCCACCGATCCTTCGCTGGAGTCGTCGTCAATGAACCCACTGCTCTGGACACCCTCCCCCGAACGCATCGCCGTCACCCGGATGGACGCCTTCCGTCGCAAGGTGGCGCAGCAGCACGGAGTCGACCTGCCCGACTACGCTGCGCTGCACGCCTGGAGCATCGCCGAACGCGAGGCCTTCTGGCTGGCCATCGTCGACACCTTCGGCGTGCAGTTCCACGAGGCGCCCACGGCGGTCCTCGAGGAAGGCCCGGAAATGCCCGATGCACGCTGGTTCCCCGGCGCCACCCTGAACTTCGCCGAGCACCTGCTGCGCCGCCGCGACCACCAGCCGGCGCTGATCGCCATCAGCGAGGATGAACGCCGCGAGGTCATCAGCCATGCCGAACTGGCCGCCCAGGTTGCCGGGCTGCAACGTGCCCTGCGCGAAGCCGGCGTAGGCGTCGGCGACCGCGTCGCGGCCTTCATGCCCAACACCTGGCAGACCGTGGTCGGCATGCTCGCCACCACCAGCCTGGGCGCCACCTGGTCGAGCTGCTCGCCGGACTTCGGCACCCATGGCGTGATCGACCGTTTCGGCCAGATCGAGCCCAAGGTGCTGATCGCCTGCGCCGGCTACCGCTACGCCGGCAAGGTGCTGGACCTCACCGCCAAGCTCAACGAAATCCTCGCCCAGCTGCCCAGCCTGGAACAGCTGGTGATCGTCCCCTACGCCAACGGCCACGCTCGCCGCAGCGACTTCCAGACGTCGGCGCGGGTCAGCCTCTGGCAGGACTTCTTCCACAGCGGCGGCGAACCGGTGTTCACCCCGGTGCCCTTCGACCACCCGCTGTACATCCTCTACTCCTCCGGCACCACGGGCGTGCCCAAGTGCATCGTCCACGGTACCGGCGGCGTGCTGCTGCAGCACCTGAAGGAACACGGCCTGCACGTCGACCTGGGCCAGGACGACACGCTGTTCTACTACACCACCTGCGGCTGGATGATGTGGAACTGGCTGGTCTCGGGCCTCGCCGTCGGCGCCACGCTGGTGCTCTACGACGGCTCACCCTTCCACCCCGGCCCCGAGCGCCTGATGGACCTGATCGACGCGGAGCACATCAGTGTGTTCGGCACCAGCGCCAAGTACATCGCCGCGCTGGAGAAAGCCAATGTGCGCCCGCGCCTGACCCACTCCCTGGAGCGTCTGAAGACGCTCCTCTCCACCGGCTCGCCGCTGGCCCACGAGAGCTTCGACTACGTCTACCGCGACGTGAAACCCGACCTCTGCCTGTCGTCGATCTCCGGCGGCACCGACATCGTTTCCTGCTTCGCCATCGGCAATCCGACCGCGCCGGTGTGGCGTGGGGAAATTCAGTGCAAGGCGCTGGGCATGGCGGTGGAGGTCTGGGACGCGGCCGGCAAAGCGGTGTTCGGCGAAAAAGGCGAGCTGGTCTGCGTGCGGCATTTCCCGTCGATCCCGGTGGGCTTCTGGAACGACGAGAACAACGAGAAGTTCCTTGATGCCTACTTCGCCACCTTCCCCGGCGTCTGGGCCCACGGCGACTATGCCGAGGAAACCGAACACGGCGGCCTGGTGATCCACGGCCGTTCGGATGCCGTGCTCAACCCCGGCGGCGTGCGCATCGGCACGGCGGAAATCTACCGCCAGGTGGAGAAGGTCGAGCAGGTGCTGGAATCCATCGCCATCGGCCAGGACTGGCAGGGCGACGTGCGCGTGGTGCTGTTCGTGCGCCTGCGCGACGGCGTGGACCTCGACGAAACGCTGCAGGAACGCATCCGCCAGACCATCCGCAGCAACACTACCCCGCGCCATGTGCCAGCGAAGATCCTCGCGGTCACCGACATCCCGCGGACCATCAGCGGCAAGATCGTCGAACTGGCGGTGCGCAACGTGGTGCACGGGCGGCCGGTGAAGAACACCGACGCATTGGCCAACCCGCAGGCGCTGGAGTTGTTCAGGGATCGCAAGGAGTTGGAGAGCTGAACGGGTGGTTGGGTAGAGGCACAGCATGGGTATCGCTTCGCTCCACCCATCCTACGAGAACCCAACCCACGGCATGCGCCTGCGATCGCCACATGAGACGCTCATACATAAGCAGGCAGACCTCCGGATGCGTGGTCCGGAGGCCGTTGTGTAGGATGGGTGGAGCGAAGCGATACCCATCAATCCCGTAACGGGCTACTCGTCCAGCGACTCGGTGCCCAACTCGTCCCACACCGCCTCGGCGAGGTGGAAGGTGGCGTTGGCCGCCGGAATGCCGCAGTAGATTGCGCTCTGCAGCAGCACTTCCTTGATCTCCTCGCGGGTCACCCCATTGTTGCGTGCGGCTCGCAGGTGCAGCTTGAGTTCGCCTTCGCGGTTCATGCCGATCAGCATGGCGATGGTGATCAGGCTGCGGGTGTGGCGCGGCAGGCCGGGGCGGGTCCAGATATCACCCCAGGCGTGGCGGGTGATCATTTCCTGGAACTCTTCGTTGAAGGCGCTGCGCTTCTCCAGGCTGCGGTCGACGTGGGCATCGCCGAGCACCGCGCGGCGGACCTGCATGCCGGCTTCGTAGCGTTCTTTCTCGTCCATCTCAAACTCCGATATGAGGCTGTAGGAGCGAGCTTGCTCGCGAACAAACCCCGCTGGGGGGCCCAGGTTCGCGAGCAAGCTCGCTCCTACGAAGAGCAGTTACGCGCGCAGGAAGGAAAGCACGCGCAGGCTGAAAGCATCGCCAGCCTGCACGTTGGACAGGTGTGCGGCACGAAACTCCACCAGTTCCGCGCCGGGAATACGCGCCTGCAGGAAGCGGCCGTCCTCGGTGGTGGTCACCGGGTCGGCAGCGCCGCAGACCACCAGGGTCGGCGCCGTGATCGCGCCGATTTCGCCGCGGAAGTCAGCATCGCGCACGGCCGCGCAGTTGGCCGCATAACCTTCCGGCGACGTCTGCGCGAGCATGTCGACGATAGGCTCGACCTTGCCCGGCTGGCCTTCCGCGAAGTCTGCCGTGAACCAGCGCGAAATCGACGCATCGCGCAGGTTGCGCATGGCCTCGGCGCCGCCACTGAGCACAGTTTCGATGCGCGGGTTCCACACCTCAGGCGTGCCGATCTTGGCAGCGGTGTTGCACAGCACCAGACGCTCGATGCGCTCCGGCGCGTGAATGCCCAGCCACTGGCCGATCAGGCCGCCCATGGACAGGCCGCAGAAGTGCGCGCGAGGGATGTCCAGTGCGTCCAGCAGGGCCAGCACGTCACGGCCATTCTGCTCGATACTGTAGGGACCGGGAGTGACCAGCGAAACGCCATGGCCACGGGTGTCATAACGCAGCACGCGGAAATGTTCGGTGAAGGCCGCGACCTGCGCGTCCCACATGTGCAGGTCGGTGCCCAGGGAGTTGGACAGCACCAGCACCGGCGCACCGGCCGGGCCTTCCAGTTGGTAGTTCAGGTCGCCATCGGCGAGACGTACGGCAGGCATGCAAGGGCTCCTAGCGCGCTTCTTATTGCAAAGAAAGTTCTTGATGTTCGGCCAGCGCGCGCTCGACCCAGCGGCGCGCCTGGCCCAGGTAATGGGCAGGATCGAGCAGGCGATCCAGCTCCCCGGCACTCAGTTGAGCGGCGACTTCGGCATTGGCACCAAGCACCGCACGAAGGTGCGCGCCCTCCTTCACCGCCTGCTTGCAGCACTGCTCCACCAGGTGATGCGCAGCATCGCGGCCGATACGCTGGGCCAGGGCGATACTCACTGCTTCGGCCAGTACCAGGCCGCGGGTCAGGTCGAGGTTGGCGAGCATGCGCTCGGCATCCACTTCCAGGCCCGGCACGAGGGACAGCGCCTGTTGCAGGGAACCGGAGACGAGACAGCACAGCTCCGGCAGGCTTTCCCATTCGGCGTGCCACAGACCGAGGCTGCGCTCGTGCTCCTGGGGCATGGCGGAAAATAGCGTCGATACCAGACCGGGCGCACGGGTGGCAGCGCCGATCAGCACGGCAGCCCCCACCGGGTTGCGCTTGTGCGGCATGGTGGAAGAACCACCCTTGCCCGGCGCGGAAGGTTCGAAGACTTCACCGGCCTCGGTCTGCATCAGCAGGCTGAGGTCGCGGCCCAGTTTGCCGAGGCTGCCGGCGATCAGGCCGAGCAGGCTGGCGAACTCCACCAGGCGGTCGCGCTGGGTGTGCCAGGGTTGCTCGGGCAGTTGCAGGTCCAACTCTTCCGCCAGCGCCTCGGCCACGGCAAAACCCTGCTCGCCCAAGGCGGCGAGGCTACCGGAAGCGCCGCCGAACTGCAGGCACAGCAGGCGCGGCTTGAGCTCGTTCATGCGCTGGCGATGGCGAGTCATTGCACCCAGCCAGCCGGCGACCTTCATGCCGAGGGTGACGGGCGTGGCGTGCTGCAGCCAGGTTCGGCCGACCATGGGTGTGCCAGCGTGGGCTTGGGCTTGAACGGCGAGCGCGTCGGCGAGCTGGGCGAGATCGCTCTCCAGCAACTCGATGGCGGCGCGCAGCTGCAGCACCAGACCGGAGTCCATGGCGTCCTGGCTGGTGGCTCCAAGATGCACGTAGCGCTCGGCCTCGGCGTCCTCGGCAGCGATGCGTTTGCCCAGCGCCTTCACCAGCGGGATTGCGGAATTGCCAGCGCTGCAGATGGCCTGGGCCAGTGCATCGAAATCGTAGAGTTCGGCACGGCAGCCGGCGGCGATGGGCGCCACGGCGCTTGCCGGGATCACACCCACGCGGGCCTCAGCACGGGCCAAGGCGGCCTCGAAGTCGAGCATGCCCTGCACCCGGCCCTCGTCGCTGAAGATCGCGCGCATGGCGGGCTGGGTGAAGTAGGCGTCGAACAGCAGGTTGGTGCTCACGAGGCAGCTCCAGAGATCGGCGGGCGTGGTCGGGACAGTATGATCGCAGAGACGAACCTTGTAGGAGCGAGCTTGCTCGCTCCTACAAGAGCTAAACGCGCTCGACCACCAGCGCCACGCCCTGCCCTACGCCCACGCACATGGTGCACAGGCCCAGCTTGCCGCCCGTCTTCTGCAACTGGTGCACAGCCGTGAGCACCAGGCGAGCACCACTGGCACCCAGCGGATGGCCGAGGGCGATGGCGCCGCCGTTGGGGTTCACCCGCGCATCGTCATCGGCGACGCCGAGTTCGCGGGTCACTGCCAGTCCCTGGGCAGCGAAGGCTTCATTCAGCTCGATGACATCGAACTGCCCCATCGACAGGTTCAGGCGCTCCAGCAGCTTGCGCACCGCCGGCACCGGGCCGATGCCCATCACTCGCGGGGCAACACCGGCACTGGCCATGCCGAGCACTTTCGCGCGCGGGGTGAGACCGTGTTTCTTAACCGCTTCGGCACTGGCGAGGATCAGCGCCACAGCGCCGTCGTTGACGCCCGAGGCGTTGCCGGCGGTGACGGTCTTGCCTTCACCGTTGACCGGCTTGAGCTTGGCCAGCGCTTCGGCGGTGGTGTCCGGGCGCGGGTGTTCGTCGGTGTCGACGACGGTCTCGCCCTTGCGGCCCTTGATCACCACCGGGACGATTTCCTCGGCGAAGTAGCCGTTGGCCTGTGCAACACCAGCGCGCTGCTGGCTGCGCAGGGAGAAGGCGTCCTGGTCGGCGCGGTTGACCTGGTAGTCGTCAGCCACGTTGTCGGCGGTCTGCGGCATGGCATCCACGCCGTACTGCGCCTTCATCAGCGGGTTGATGAAGCGCCAGCCGATGGTGGTGTCCTCGATCTTCTGTCCACGACCGAAGGCGCTGTCGGCCTTGCCCATCACATAGGGTGCGCGGGACATGGACTCCACGCCGCCGGCGATGGCCAGCTCGGCCTCGCCGCTGGCAATGGCGCGGAAGGCAGTGCCCACCGCGTCCAGGCCCGAGGCGCAGAGGCGATTGAGGGTGACGCCCGGCACGATTTCTGGCAGGCCGGCCAGCAGCAGCGCCATGCGCGCCACGTTGCGGTTATCTTCGCCGGCCTGGTTGGCGCAGCCGAGGTAAACCTCGTCCAGCGCGGCCCAGTCGACTTGCGGGTTACGTTCCACCAGCGCCTTCACCGGCACCGCGGCGAGGTCGTCGGCGCGCACGCCAGACAGCGAGCCGCCGAAGCGACCGATGGGTGTGCGCACGGCATCGCAGATGAAGACCTCGCGACTCATTCCTCACCTCCCAGCTGGCCGTGGGCGGCGGCGGTGCGGGCTTCAAGGGCGCGCAAGGCTTCCAGTTCCACGTCGGTCGGCGCGACGGTTTCAGTTACCTGCTCGGCGAAGCGGATCGCCCAGCCAGTAGCCTCCACAACCTGCTCGCGGGTCACGCCCGGATGCAGAGAAGTGACGATGAATTCGTTGCTGCCGGCTTCCGGCTCCATGATGCAGAGGTCGGTGATGATCGCCACCGGGCCTTTACCCGGCAGGCCGAGCTGCTGGCGGTGGTCGCCGCCCTCGCCGAAGCCGACCGAGGTGATGAAGGCCAGCTTGTCGACGAAGGTGCGGTGGGACTGCTTGAGGATGATCAGCACTTCCTTGGCGGAACCGGCGATCTCCGGCGCGCCGCCGGCGCCGGGCAGGCGCACTTTCGGCTTGTTGTAGTCGCCGATGACGGTGGTGTTGATGTTGCCGAAGCGGTCGACCTGGGCGGCACCGAGGAAGCCGACGTCGATGCGCCCGCCCTGCAGCCAGTAGCGGAAAATCTCGCCGGTGGGCACCACGGTGTCTGCGGTTTCGGCCAGTTCGCCGTCACCGATGGACAGCGGCAGCACGCTGGGCTTGGCGCCGATGGGGCCGGATTCGTAGATCAGGACCACGTCCGGCGATGCGGTCAGGCGCGCCAGGTTGGCGGCCTTGGATGGCAGGCCGATACCGACGAAGCAGACGGCGCCGTTCTTCAGGCGGCGGGCGGCGGCCACGGTCATCATTTCATTGGTGCTGTAGGCGCTCATTACTTGGCCTCCGCGAGCTTGCTACGAAACTCGCTGAAATCTTTCGTGCCACGGATGTAGGTATCGATCCAGGCGTTGAAGGTATCGCGGTCACGGGCGATCGGGTCCCAGGCCTGGTAGAAGCGGTTGTCGCGCTCGGAGTAGCCGTGGGCGTAGGACGGGTGCGAACCGCCCGGCACCAGGCAGACGGCGGACAGCGCCCAGGTCGGCAGTACACAGGAGTTCATCGGCGCATTCAGGTCGTCGACGATTTCCTCGACGGTGACGATGCAGCGCTTGGCGGCCAGGGCGGCTTCCTTCTGCACACCGAGGATGCCCCACAGCAGCACGTTGCCCTTGCGGTCGGCCTTCTGCGCGTGGATCACGGTGACGTCCGGGCGCACCGAGGGGACGGCGGCCAGTTGCTCGCCGGTGAACGGGCAGTTGATGAACTTGATGTTCGGGTTGACCTTCGGCAGGTCGGAGCCGGCGTAGGCACGCAGCACCGCGAACGGCAGGCCCGAGGCGCCGGCGACGTAGGAGTTGGCGAGGTCGGCGTGGCTGTGCTCGTCGATCTCCAGGTCACGCGGCCAGCCCTTCTCCACCGCGTCACGCAGGCGATGCAGCGAACCGACGCCGGGGTTGCCACCCCAGGAGAAGGTCAGCTTGCGCACGCAGCCGGCGCCGATCAGCAGGTCGTAGACCAGGTCGGGCGTCATGCGCACCAGGTGCAGGTCTTTCTTGCCCTGGCGGATCAGCTCGTGGGAGGCAGCGGTCGGGATCAGGTGGGTGAAGCCTTCGAGCGCGACGGTGTCGCCGTCGTTGACGAAGCGCTCGACCGCTTCGCGGAGAGTCAGGAGTTCAGCCATGGTCGGTCTCGTTGTAGGCGTGGTGCAGGTGGGAAAAAGGTACCGCCGGGGGGATGGGCGAACAATGCGATAATCGACTATTGGTGCGAATATCGAACACTTCTCTTAGGGGGCTAACGGCTGTGCTTCTGGCTGGAGATTGCCATCCGAGTGGACGCGAACGCCAAAGCAACAGGGAACGCTGGGTAGGATGGGTGGAGCGCAGCGATACCCATGCTGGCGGTACATGGATCGATGGGTATCGCTTCGCTCCACGCCATCCTACGGCGGGGTTACCGGCAGGGTCGGAGCCGGCGGAAAATCA
Source organism: Pseudomonas nicosulfuronedens (assembly GCF_005877905.1). Taxonomy (GTDB): domain Bacteria; phylum Pseudomonadota; class Gammaproteobacteria; order Pseudomonadales; family Pseudomonadaceae; genus Pseudomonas; species Pseudomonas nicosulfuronedens. Next base: position 69,427 of record NZ_SWDV01000042.1, read on the forward strand.
GGCTTGCTGCAAGGCGCGGGGGCGGTTGCTGCGGTCTTCGGCGTCGGCGGAAACGGCCTGCTGCAGCTGGAAGTCGAACTCGATCTCGGCGAAGCGCCCTTCCACACCGCGCGC
>NZ_SWDV01000043.1 GCF_005877905.1 Pseudomonas nicosulfuronedens
GACCTGGTACGTCAGACACAGCAGTTGCTTCTGCGCGGTGAAATCGCTGCTGCAAAAGCGACGTTGCAGCAAGTCGCGAAGAATGATCAAGAGGCACCTTCGGTCATTTTCGAGCAGGCATTGCTCGATGACGCGGAGGGCCGACATGAGCAGGCCCGCAAAAACTATGACCACCTGCAAGCCGGGCCGTTGGCAAATGCTGCCGCAGTGCCTTCCGCAGTAAACCTCGTCGCCGTTGGCCAATTCAAACAAGCCGGCAAAGCCTTCAAGCAACTGAGCGCGAGCCAAGACTCATACGTCGCCGGTTATGCCCAGCTTTGGCAGCTTTGGCTGGCCGCGCGGACACGTGAAGGCAGTTCGGCTGTCCATCGAGCAAAACTCGCCGAAACCGCATCGCGCATACGTGCCGCGTCGCCTCAGCAGGAGGCCATCGGCCGGCTATACGCCGGCGAGGGCAGCGTCGGCGCGGTCTTCACCGCCATTGACGGGATGAGCTTCAGCGACCCCTTGCAGCGGCGCAATGCGCGCAGCGAGGCAGCGTTCTTCGCCGGTGGCTATCTGCAATACGTCCGTCGGGATTATCCCGCTGCGATGCGCCTGTACCAGCAGGAGCTGTCGCAGCCTGGCGCCTCGATTGAGCGACCTCTGCTTGCTAAGGCGCTGGCCTCGCTGCCCGTCTCAACTCGCTAACTCCCCAGATTCCCTTTTCCCTAATGAAATCCGGCCCTCGTGGGTCGGGCGGAGTTTTTCGCCATGAACAAAGTCTATCGGTTGGTCTGGAACGCCACGCTCAACGCGTGGGTGGCAGCAAGTGAAATCGCCAAGTCGCACCGCAAGGGTGGCGGCCTGGCGGGCCGAGTGGCCGCCGCTGTTACGGCAGTAGTGCTGGGGCTATCGGGAGGAGAGGCCATGGCCTACACCGTGGACCCCAGTTCCGTGGTGAACCTGGGGGCTGTGGCAGACGATGGCGGAAACTCGAAGAATACCGCGTTGGGTAGTGGTGCCGTAGCGAATGCGGCCGGGGCCGGTGGAAGTACTGCTGTTGGCAGCGCTGCTAGCGCTACCGGACTCAACTCGACGGCAGTTGGTCAGAAGAGCTCCGCAGTAGGTGCGAGCTCGGTAGCGATCGGCGACTCTGCAGTCGTGAGCAATCAGTTGGGAGTCGCAATTGGCGCCTTGTCCAACGTCAGTGCCGACTACGCAATTGCCATTGGCGACGCGGCTTCCGCGAGCTCGGCTTTCTCCATCGCGATGGGTTGGCATGCAATAACCGGCGCGAGTCTGATCTCTGGCAGCAGTGGCCAGGGTGCAATTGCGATTGGCGATAGCGCGAAGGCTGCAGGCGATGGTGCTGTCACGCTCGGCTACAACGCTTCCAGTGCAGACAGTGGCGCAGCTGCAGTGGGCTACGGTGCCAACGCTGGCGCAAGTTATTCGAGTGCATTCGGATCAACCGCGCAGGCAACCAATGGCGATGCTACAGCGCTTGGTGCAGGTGCCAACGCAACAGGGGCCGCTGCAACCGCCGTCGGTCGAATTGCCAAGGCCGGCGGTAACGCTTCGGTGGCAATTGGCTACGGACCGAGTGCTTCGGGGTATACATCATTCGCGGGCGGTACGCAGAGCAATGCGTCAGGGGACTACTCCAACGCTTTGGGTTACCTTGCGCAAAGTACCGCTAGCGGCTCGATTGCAGTGGGTACCAAAGCCAATGCTGCCGGGACCAATTCAGTGGCACTCGGCCGTGTGGCTTCCGCTAGCGTGGATTCTGGCATAGCGCTGGGCGCATCCTCAGTCGCCAGCACAGCTTCGGGGGTAGCAGGGTACGTGCCCGTCGGTGCGAACGCAGCGCAGTCTGCAGCGATCAATTCGACAAAGAGCACCTATGGCTCTGCGTCGGTGGGCGACGCTGCCAGCAATGTATACCGCCAGATTAATGGTGTGGCTGCCGGTACGCAGAACAGCGACGCAGTCAACGTGGCCCAGCTGAAAGCTGTGCCGATAGCGCACTACTACAGCGTCAATGACAGCGGCACTGCGGGTAGCAACTACAACAACGATGGCGCCTCGGGAGTCAACGCGCTCGCGGCTGGCATCGGAGCGACGGCAACTGGTTCCAGTGGCCTTGCCATGGGCAACTCAGCAAAGTCCACCAACAACGACACCATTGCAATAGGGCACAACGCTGTAGCGTCGAGCGCGAACCCGGCGCATTCCGACATGGTCGCCATAGGCCTGAGTGCCAATGCCTCCAGCGATCATGCCCTGGCTATCGGTACCTCTGCATCCGCGACGAGCAACAACACAACTGCAGTGGGCGTGTCCGCCCTGGCGAGTGGGCCTGCAGCTACGGCATTGGGGCATTCCAGTAGTGCCAGTGGCTCCTACAGCACGGCAATCGGCTCGGGTGCCAATGCGTCCAAGGGCAGCGCGGTCGCTATCGGCTACGGATCGAAAGGGGCCGGCGACAATTCCGCAGCGATTGGTTATCAGGCTGCAACGTCGGCGACCAATGCCCTTGCCATTGGTAACAGCGCTAATGCGCAGACCGGGGCGACCAGTGGCATTGCCATTGGTAATGCGGCGATGGTTTCCGGTGGAGCCGTCAATGCGGTCGCCCTGGGTAGCGGAGCAACAACTTCCGCTGTTGATGGGGTCGCCCTTGGCGCGGGCTCGGTGGCCAGCACTGCTGCCGGTGTGTCGGGGTACGACCCGTCAACCAAATTGGCATCCAGCGATACCAGCGCTACCTGGAAAAGTACGCTTGGCGCAGTCAGCGTGGGCGACGCATCTAAAGGCAAAACTCGCCAGATCACCGGTGTTGCTGCCGGCCTGGTGGGCTCGGACGCTGTCAACGTGGCCCAGTTGATGGGCGCCACAGCCGATGCAGTGATGTACGACGACAGCACTCATAACACCATTACCCTCGGCGGCGACACTTACGACAACAGCACCCACTCCGGCGGTACCTCCATCACCAACGTGGCCAACGGTGTGAAGGACAGCGATGCGGTCAACGTCTCGCAACTTAACGACCTGGCCAATACTCCGATCACCTTCATCGGCAATACCGGCTCAGTGGATAAGAAACTGGGCGAAGCGTTCGTTATTCAGGGCGCTGCCACTACTGCAGGTTCTTACTCGGGTGCCAACCTGAAGACCGAAGTGGATGCCAACGGCAACCTGCAACTGCAGATAGCCGACAACGCTGTTTTCGACTCGGTGACCACCGGCAATACCACCATCAGCAACGACGGTCTGACCATCGTCGGTGGCCCGAGCGTGACCACCGTTGGAGTCGACGCCGGCGGCCTGAAGATCACCAACGTGGCGCCAGGAGATGTCAACGCCGGATCCACTGACGCGATCAATGGCTCTCAGTTGAATGCGACCAACCAACAGGTGGATCAGAACACCACCGACATCAGCAACGTCACCACCAACATCAACAACGGCACAATTGGTCCGGTGCAGCGCACGGGCACGGACCAGCTTTCGCTGATTGCGGCCGGTGGCGATGCCTCGGCACCGGGCGTCGCGCAGGTGTTGAACAACGTGGCGGACGGGGCAATCAACTCGGTCTCCACCGACGCGATCAATGGCTCGCAACTGTATGACTTGGCCAGCTCCACGGCCAACGCGTTGGGCGGTGGTTCTGCGGTCAACGCGGATGGTTCGATCTCGGCTCCGACCTACTTCGTGGATGGCACGACCATAAATAATGTCGGTGACGCGATCACCAACATTGATGGTCGTGTAACGCAGAACACCATCAACATCACCGCTCTGCAGCAGGATGCGCTGCAGTGGAACGGCAGCCTGGGAGCCTACGACGCCAGCCATGGCACCGCTGATCCGCAGAAGATCACCAACGTTGCCGCGGGCGAGCTGAGTGACACCAGTACCGACGCGGTAAATGGCTCGCAGCTGTACGCGACCAACCAGCAGGTGAACCAGAACACCACGGATATAAGCAACGTCACCAACAGCATCAACAACATCAACAATGGGGTGGCCGGCCCGGTGCAGCGCACGGGTACGGACCAGCTTTCGCTGATTGCGGCCGGTGGCGATGCCTACGCGCCGGGTGCCGCTCAAGTGCTGACCAACGTGGCGGCGGGTGCGATCACTGACACCTCCACGGATGCGATCAATGGTTCGCAGCTGTTCGCGACCAATCAGCAGGTGGACGCCAATACCACGAACATCTCCAACCTCGATGGTCGTGTGACCAACGTGGAAGGTGACGTCACTACGTTGCAAGGCGATGTGACCAACCTGGGTGATCATGTCGAGAACATCTACAACACCGGCACCAAGTACTTCCACGCCAACTCCACGGGTACCGATTCGATGGCCTCGGGTGTGGATTCAGTGGCCATTGGCATGGGCGCGATTGCCAGCCACGACGGCAGCATCGCTCTGGGCGCCGGTTCCATTGCGGACGGCAGCACCCTGGATAGCGAAGCCTACCTGGTGGGAGGCAAGGCGAGCGGCGAGGTCAACATCGGCGAGCGGCGTATCACCGGCCTCTCGGCGGGGGCGGAAGACGCCGATGCTGTCAACGTGGCCCAGTTGAAAGCCATCACTTCCAGTTCGGTGGCCGATGCGGTGATGTACGACAACAGCACCCACAACAGCATCACCCTGGGTGGCGACAGCTATGACAACAGCACGCACATCGGTGGCACCACCATCACCAACCTGGCCAATGGGATGAACGACAGCGACGCGGTGAATGTGTCTCAGCTCAACGAGACCAATACCCAGGTCGCCAACATCGATAACCGCGTGACCAATGTGGAGGGTGATGTCACCACGCTGCAAGGCGATGTGACCAACCTCGGTGACCACGTCGAGAACATCTACAACACCGGCACCAAATACTTCCACGCCAACTCCACCGGCACCGACTCAGTGGCCTCGGGAGTGGACTCGGTAGCCATCGGAATGGGAGCGGTTGCCAGCCATGACGGCAGCATCGCGCTGGGGGCGGGCTCCGTTGCCGACGGCAGCACCCTTGGGAACCAGGCCTACCTGGTGGGCGGTACCGCTACTGGCGAAGTCAACGTCGGCGGGCGTCGTGTGACCGGTCTGTCGGCCGGTGCAGAGGATACCGATGCGGTCAACGTTGCCCAGCTCAAACAGGTCTCCGGGGCGGCCACCGAGGGGGCGGTCAAGTACGACCTGAATGGCGATGGCACCATCAACTACAACAGCGTGACGATGGGTGGCAGCACCTACAACAGCGTGACCAGAACCGGCGGCACCAAGATCACCAACGTGGCGCGCGGCGTTGATGACAGCGACGCGGTGAACATGTCCCAGCTTAACGAGACCAACGCTCAGGTCACCAATATCGACGGTCGCGTCACCACCATCGAGGGCAGCATCACCAACATCAACAATGGCGGCGGCATCAAGTACTTCCACGCCAACTCGGCCAAGGCCGACTCGGTTGCCAGTGGTGCCGATTCCATCGCCATCGGTCCGAATGCCCAAGCCAGTGGCAAGGGTTCCATCGCCATGGGTGACGGTGCCAGTGCCACGGCGGATGGCAGCGTGGCCATGGGGCAGGGCGCCAGCGACAACGGCCGCGGTGCGGAAAGCTACACCGGCAAGTACTCCAACGCGGCCAACGCCAGCGTCGGTACCGTCTCCGTGGGCAACGCTGCTACAGGTGAAACCCGCACTATCAGCAACGTCGCCGATGGCAAGGAGGCCACTGACGCCGTCAATCTGCGTCAGCTCGACGGCGCCGTGGCGGAGTCCAAGCAATACACCGACGACTCCATCCACAACGTCAACACCGAGATCGCCAATGTCACCACTAATGTCAGCAACCTCGACAACCGGGTGACCAAGGTCGAAGGCGATGTGACCAACGTGCAGAACGGCACCGACGGCATGTTCCAGGTGAACAACACCAGCCGGCTGCCCAAGCCGAAGGCAACCGGCAGCGATTCGGTCGCCGGGGGCGCAGGCGCCGAAGCGGTGGCTGACAACAGTACCGCCATTGGCTCCAACGCCAAGGCCAAGGGACGCAACTCGGTTGCCATCGGCGCCAATTCGGTGGCCCAGCGCGACAACAGCGTTTCGGTGGGCAGCGTCGGTGCGGAACGGCAGATCACCAACGTGGCTGCCGGCAGCGCCGATACCGATGCGGTGAACGTTGCCCAGTTGAACAAAAGTGTCGGTGACATCACCAGCAACACCAACGCTTACACCGACTCGGTGGCACGGGGCCTGCGCAAGGATATCGACGAGCTGGACAACGACCTCAGCGCCGGCATCGCCGGAGCCATGGCCATGGCCAGCCTGCCGCAACCCTACAGCCCGGGGGCCAGCATGGCGGCGGCCGGCGCAGGTACCTATCGGGGCCAAGGTGCGGTGGCGGTGGGTGTCTCGCGCATTTCCGACAATGGCAAGTGGGTGACCAAGCTGCAAGGCAGCACCACCACCCAGGGCGATGTCGGGGTATCGGTCGGCGTCGGTTACCAATGGTGAGTTTTCACTTCCAAGCCCGGCTTCGGCCGGGCCTGCCTCAGGAAATCAACATGAATACTTTCAATGCCACCGCCGTACGCACCCTGGTCATGACTTGCGCCGGCCTGCTAATCGGCGCCTGCGGCTCCTTCAGTCAGGTAGACGATCAGGGCCACAGCGCCGCGCCCAGGTTCCCATCTGTCAGCGAGTCCTACCGCCCACAAGGCAGCTACGCGGATCTTGAAAATCTGTCGAAGATCCAGCCGGGCATGAGCAAGGGGCAACTTTACGAGTTGCTCGGTGCGCCGCATTTCAGAGAAGGACTGCTCGGTGTTCGCGAGTGGGACTACATCTTCCGCTTCCGACGTTCCGGCCTGGCTGACCAGGTATGCCAATACAAGGTGCTGTTCGACAAGGAGATGCAGGCGCAGAGCTTCCTGTTCTCGCCGGCCGATTGTCTTGATCAGCTGAAACCGGTCGTCGGGTCTGTGGCGCCACACTCAGATCGATAGCGCGAAGACTTCAGCCGTGCTTCTCAAGGCGTGCTCTATCCAGAGTACCGATGGCCGTACACCGACAACGAGTACGGCCAATGGTCCCGTAAGCCTCTCAGGTGTCTATCGGCAGTATTAATCGTCATTCAGAGTCCAGTTGCTGGGTACCACTCAATATCTGCTTCTGACTGATGGCTGCCGCTGAACGGCGACAGCCATCACACCAAACCTGTGAGAGGTAGCGGAAGGCCGCCGTGGCTTGGGTATTTTTGAGAGCCTGGCTCCCACTAGCATTGGCGGTGTATCGCTGCTGGAGTGGCTTCCTATGTCGATTCATGGGGCCTTCTTCTGTGCCTGCAACGTCTCCTGAACCAGATTAGAGCGATCGAACGATCGGGGAGATTGCACGGGTGGATAGTCAATCAGCGTCTTCAGGTGCGCGCTGACCAGTTCGCCCATCGGGCCAGCGATCCAGGAGGACTTCTGGATCAGGTGGCCATAGGAGTCCTTGCTGTCGTAGCTCTCGAAGGGGTCGCTGCGCAGGTTGAACATCAGCGGAGCGAAACGCGGCAACACCGGGGCGTAGTAATCCTCCTTGGTGGAGAAGTGCAGCTTCCACGGCCCCATCCTCACCGCGGTCAGCTTGCCTTCGATGTAGTAGAGGATGCTGGTGCGCTTGCTGTCCGGCGACTTGCCGGTCCAGTAGTCGAGGTTGTCGATGCCATCGATGTACTGTTTTTTCTCGGTCTTCATTCGTTCAACCACATCGGGCACGCCGGCGATACTGGCAAAGGTGGTGAACATGTCCTGGTGTGCCTGGATGCCATGGAGGATCTGCCCTGGCTTCACCACACCTGGCCAGCGCAGCATGGAAGGCACACGGACGCCGCCCTCGTAGGTGGTCATCTTCTCGCCGCGGAACGGTGTGGTCGCGCCATCCGGCCAGGACGAGTGCTCGGGGCCATTGTCGGTGGAATACCAGACAACAGTGCTGTCCTCCAGGCCGTTTGCCTTGAGGAAGTCGAGTACCTGGCCGATGTCGTGATCATGCTGAAGCATGCCGCTGCCCTGGGCATCCTCTTCGTGAGTGTACTTGGCCGCAGCGTGGCGCCATTGCTCGTTGAGATGCGTATAGAGGTGCATACGGCTGGTGTTGAGCCAGACGAAGAATGGCTTGTCGTCCTTCTGCGCCTTGCGCATGAACTCGATTGCCCGAGGAATCACCTCGCCGCCGTCGAAATCTTCCATGCGTGCCATGGTCAGCGGTCCAGTGTCCTCGATGGTCTGTTTGCCAACACGACCGAATCGCGGGTCTACCGTCGGATCGTCCTTGTCGCTGGCAAAGGTGTGGAGAACGCCACGGGTCTGGAACTTCTTCGCGAAGGCTTCCGGTCCGCCGGGATAAGTGCTGGCGAAGTTCTGGTAGTCGACATACTCGCGCTGCTCCTCGGTATTGAGGTGGTACAGGTTGCCGTAGAACTCGTCGAAGCCATGCACCGTGGGTAGGTTGGGGTTGTTGTCGCCCAGGTGGTTCTTGCCGAACTGGCCAGTGCGATAGCCGACCTGTTTCAGGACTTCCGCAAGGCTCGGCGAGGCCGCCTGCAGGCCGAGCTTGTCGCCCGGTTGCCCCACGGTGGTCATGCCGGAGCGGATGGGGTACTGCCCGGTAATGAAGGCCGCGCGGCCGGCAGTACAGGAAGGCTGCCCGTAATGGTCGGTGAAACGGATGCCGGCCATGCCGATGCTGTCGATGTTCGGCGTGGTATAGCCCATGGTGCCCATGCCGTAGGCGCTCACGTTCTGCCAGCCGATGTCGTCGCCCCAGATCACCAGGATGTTGGGCTTGGCCGGCCCGGCCTGGGCCAGGGAACTCGCCAGTAGAGTTGCGCAGACGCTCAGTAGGGTAATCAGCCACTTGATGGGATGAATCATGATCAGCCTCGTTATTGTTCTGGAGTTGAATGGAACGATGTTTCAGCTGCGCAGGGACTCGACCAACTGGCGGCGTAGCTCCGGGTGCTCGGCGAAGGGGTCGGGCGGGTTACGCTGCTCGACGATGGCTTCAAGGCGGGCGCGCACCGCCCCCATGGCATGTGGGTGCGAGTAGATGTAGAAATCGCGACGGCCGATGGCCTCGAAGGTCAGCCTGGCAATCTGCTCGGCACTTACCCGCCCGGCGCCGGTGGCCTTGCGGTTCCGCTCCATGGCGGCCAGCTGGGAACGGGTGGGTGCCGTGGCATCGCTGAGCTCGTTGGGTCGGTTGCGGGCGGACTGGCTGATACCGGTCGGTACGAAGTAGGGGCACAACACCGAGCAATGAACCTGATCGCCGACCAGGGCGAGATCGTGATAAAGCGTCTCGCTGAGCGATACCACCGCATGCTTGCTCAGGTTGTAGACGCCCTGGGCCGGCGCATTGAGCAAGCCGGCCATCGAGGCACTGTTGACGATATGCGCCTCGTAGGCCGCGTCGGAGGCAGCTGCCGCCAGCATCAAAGGGGTGAAGATGCGTACTGCATGGATCACGCTGCGGACGTTCACACCCAGCACCCAGTCCCAGTCCTTCTCGCTGTTCTCCCAGACCAGGCCGCCGACCAGCACTCCGGCATTGTTGAACAACAAGTGGACCGCGCCGAACTCGGCCAGCGCGCCGTCAGCCAGGGCCTGAACCTGATCGGCACGGGAAACATCCGTGCGCAGGCCGATGACACTGGCTCCGCGCTCCCGCAGTTCGGTGACCGTTGCATCGAGCGCATCGGCCTGGATGTCGGCCAGTACCAGCTTCATGCCCAGCTCGAAGCCTCTCTCGGCAAAAGCCTTGCCCAGCCCTGATGCTGCTCCGGTGATCACCGCCACGCGCCCCTCGAAGTCGATCATGGCGCCACCTGGATGCTTTCCAGGGCCTGGCGCAGCGCCACCGGCAGCGCTACCGGACGCCGCGTCACACGGTCGACGTAGACGTGCACGAAATGCCCCTGTGCCGACGCGTCGCTATTGTCATTGGCGAACAGGCCAACCTCGTAGCGCACGCTCGAGGTGCCCAGGTGCGTGACCCGCAGGCCGGCCCGCACCAGATCGGGGAAGGCGATGGAGGAGAAGTAGCTGCAGGTGGTTTCGACCACTAGACCAACCGTTGGGCTCTCGACGAAGTCCAGCAGGTCGCGCTCCAGCAGCCAGCCATTCACCACGGTGTCGAACCAGCTGTAGTAGACGACGTTGTTGACGTGGGCATAGACGTCGTTGTCCATCCAGCGCGTGGTGATGTCGCGGAAATAGCGGTAGTCAGTGCGCTCATTCGGTGTGGGTTTGCCCATGGCATCAGGCCTCCTGCTTCAGGCGGCGCACGCGGATGTCCGCCTGCTCCTTGTGCCCGGACATGTGCTCGTAGCCGCAAAGGCGCGAGCAGTATTCGCCGACCATCACGCTTGCTGCGTCGGTGAGCACCCGCTGGTAGGTATGGGTCTTGATGAACTTGCCGACCCACAGCCCGCCGGTGTAGCGCCCGGCCCCCATGGTCGGCAGTGTATGGTTGGTGCCGATCACCTTGTCGCCGTAGCTGACATTGGTGCGGTGGCCGAGGAACAGCGCGCCGTAGCGGGTCATGCGGGCGTGATACCAGTCCGGGTCGCGGGTCATCACCTGTACATGTTCCGAGCACAGGCGCTCGGCGACCTCCAGGGCTTCCTCGTCGCTGTCGCACAGATGGATCTCGCCGAAATCGCGCCAGGCCACGCTGGCGATCGGCGCGGTGTCCAAGCGCGACAGTACCTTCTCAATGGCGGCCGGCAGTTCCTCGGCGATCTGCCGGCTGGTCGTGATGCAGTAGGCCGGTGAGGTTGGGCCGTGCTCGGCCTGGCCCAGCAGGTCAACGGCGACCAGTTCGGCGTCGACACTGTCGTCGCAGATCACCAGGGTCTCGGTCGGGCCGGCGAACAGGTCGATGCCGACGCGCCCGAACAATTGGCGCTTGGCTTCGGCGACATAGGCGTTGCCGGGGCCGACCAGCATGTCCACCGGCTCGATGCTTTCAGTGCCGATGGCCATCGTCGCTACAGCCTGTACGCCACCCAGGCAGTAGATCTCGTCCGCGCCCGCGAGGTGCATGGCTGCGACGATCTCGGGGCAGGGCTGGCCTTCGAACGGCGGCGCACAGGCGATCACGCGCTTCACCCCGGCCACCTTGGCCGTCAGCACGCTCATGTGCGCGCTGGCGATCAGCGGGTACTTGCCGCCGGGGATGTAGCAGCCCACCGAGTTGACCGGGATGTTGCGATGGCCGAGCACCACGCCCGGCAGAGTTTCCACCTCGACATCGTGCAGAGAGTCCTTCTGCACCTGGGCGAAACGGCGGATCTGCGCCTGGGCGAAGCGGATGTCCTCGAGCGTCTGCTGCGGCAGGCCGGCGATGCAGGCGGCGATCTGCTCCGGCGTCAGGCGGAAGCTGCTCGGCGTCCAGCGGTCGAACTTGCCGGAATAGTCGCGCACCGCTGCGTCGCCGCGCGCCTCGATGTCGGCGAGGATGGCTTCGACGGTGCTGCGCACCTGTGCCTGGTCGGAGGCCTTGGCCTGGGCCGACTGGCCTTTCTTGAGTTGTTGGATCATTTAGGGCTCCTATGGGCAGTGGTCGCCGCCTCAGGCGGCGCGAAGAGGGATGGCGGCCGGTCGCACAACCGTCAGGACGATGCAGGTGGCCAGCAGGTAGAGCCCCATCACGAACAGCAGGCTGTAGCTGGTGCCGCCGCTGGCGGTATTCAGGGCGGTAGTGATCGGCGGGCTAATGGCGCCGCCCAGGTTGCCGATGCTGCTGATCAGGGCGATGCCGGCAGCTACCGAGGCGCGCGGCAGGTACTCGGATGCGAGGGCGAAGAACACCGGCGTGACCGCGGCGATCCCCAGGATCGCCAGGCACAGGCCGGCCAGGGAGATGCCCAGCTGACCCTGGCCAAGGGTGATGACGAGCAGGCCGGTCATGGCCGTCAGCGCCCCGAAGCCGAAGTGCCAGCGCCGTTCGCGGTGGCGATCCGAGCTGCGGCCGAGCAGCAGCACCCCAGCGATGGCGAAGAGTTGTGGAACGGTGGCGTACACGCCGATCTGCAAGACGTCGGAGACGCCCCAACTGCGAATCAGGGTCGGGGTCCAGAACACCATGCTGTAGGTACCGGCGACCATCAGCAGATAGACCAGCGACAACGCCCAGACCTTGAAATCGCCTAGAAGGCCAAGCAACGAGCCATGGCGAGCGCTGCCTGGTGCCTCGGCCTGCTCGTCGAACTGCTGGCGCAGCCGGGCCTTTTCATCAGCGCTCAGCCAGTTGGCCTGTTCGGGGCGGTCGACCAGCACGTACCAGGCCAGCAGGCCGAGCAGCGGGGCAGGCAGACCCTGCAGGAGGAACAGCCACTGCCAGCCATGCCAATCGTTGGTGCCGTGCAGGTACTTCATGATGGCGCCCGACAACGGGCCGGCAACCAGCGCGGCGATGATGGCGCCAAGCAGGAACACGGCGATCATCCGCGCACGCCGTGCCGGCGGGTACCAGTAGGTCAGATAGAGAAGGGCGCCCGGGGTAAAGCCGGCTTCGAACGCGCCCAGGAGGAAGCGCAGGACGTAGAACTGCAAGGGTGTGCGCACGAACATCATCGCCATCGCCACCAAACCCCAGCAGACCATGATGCGCAGGAGCGTGCGGCGCACGCCGACCCGTTCCAGCATCAGGTTGCTCGGTACCTCGAACAGCAGGTAGCCGATGAAGAACACCCCGGCGCCCATGGCATAGACGGTATCGCTGAATGCCAGCGTTTCCTTCATCTGCAACTGCGCGTAGCCGACGTTGATCCGGTCTAGGAAGGCCACCACGTAAGCCACCAGCAGCAGCGGCATAATCCGCCAGCTGATCTTCAGGTACATCGCGTTGTCGTCCTGGGACACTTGTGTGTTCATGCCTGTCTCCTTGTTGTCGTTGTTGGGTAGGCGTGACGGGAAATGCGATGAAGCTTCAGGCGCTGGAGCGCAGTACCAGGCGCCCTGGCACCTCGCGCAGCGCATCGGTGAGGCTGCCGTTGGGGCGCCCTGTGCCGAGCAGCTCGATGGCGCAATCGATCATCCTGTCCAGCGGCTGGTGCACCGTGGTCAGTGAGTGCTCCGGATAGGCCGCGTCGCGGATGTCATCGAAACCGACCAGCGCCACGTCCTCCGGGACCCGCAGGGATGTGTTCTGGCGAACGTGGGCGAGTACGCCGAGGGCCATCACGTCGTTGGCGCAGAACACCGCGTCGATGGCGGGCGCGGTTTTGCTGAAAAGCTGGCCGGCGGCTTGTCGTGCGCCGTCGTACGTGTAGCCACCCGCAATGCAGGCAACGAGCTGTTGGCCGTGCTCCGCGAGGCCCTGCTTGAACCCGTACAGGCGGTCGGTGGTGGTGGAAATTCCAGGGTCACCGGAGACGAATGCGCAGGCTCGGCGACCGCTGCCGGCCAGGTAAACGGCGACTTCGCGGCCCATGCGCTGGTTGTCACAGCAGACCGACCAGACGCTCGGGTCTTCCACACGCCGGTTGAGGAACACCACCGCGATGCCTTGTTGCGCGCAGAGTTCGGACATGCGCGAGGAGAGCTTCGCGGCGGTCACCACGATGGCGTCGACCTGGTACTGCAGGAGTTGCGGCATCGACTGGTCGGCATCGCCGCCCGGCGGCACGACGAACATCAGCAACTGCCGGCCTTCCTGGCGCAGGCGCAGGGCAAAGGTTTCAAGTAGTGCCGGGTAGAAAGGATTGCCCAGACTGCCGATCACCAGCGCGACGATGCCAGTCTTGCGCCGGTTCAAGGAGCGAGCGATGGCGTTAGGTCGATAGCCCAGCTCATCGGCGATGGCGAGGATTCGCCCGCGTAGTTCAGGCGATATCCGCGAGTGTTCGTCGAATGCGCGCGTGATGGTGGAGGTCGCCACGCCCAGGCGCACGGCGAGGTCTTTGGCGGTGGTCCGCGTGGTCGCGGAAGGGGGCGGGGTGACGCGCGACATGAGCGATTCCAGTGGCCGTGCAACCGTGTGCACACATGGCCTGGATGCTACCCGCGCCCTTCGGGGGGCGAGACCTCCCCCCTATGAGGGGGGAAGCCATGCAGCGACCGCAAGGCGGGTTTCAGGTAGCGGATCAGAAGCTCTCGTCGTCCATCTCCAGTGCCGACTCGCCGCCGTCGGTGAGCACCCGCGCCAGACCGTCCGCCGTGGGTAGCAGGTGGCAGGCATAGAACTGCGCCGTGTGCAGCTTGGCGCGATAGAACGCGGGATCGCCCGTGCCGTCCTGCAGGCGCTGCCAGGCCACAAGGGCTGAACTGGCCAGTTGCCAACCACCAGCTACCAGACCGAACAGTTGCAGGAAAGGCACTGCGCCGAGGGCAATCTCGCGTGGTTGCTGGTCGTGGCGCTGGACGATGCAGGACACGCCACGCTCCAGGGCGTCCAGCGCCAGGTCGAGCGCATGGCCGATCGGCTCCAGGGCGTCCTCGCTGCGCGGCAGGCGACGGGCGCAATCGCGCATCCGAGCAATCAGCGCCAGTGCCGCGACACCGCGATCCCGTGCGATCTTGCGGCCGACCAGGTCATTGGCCTGGATGCCGGTGGTGCCTTCGTAGATCGTTGTGATGCGGGCATCGCGTAGGTGCTGGGCTGCGCCGGTTTCCTCGATGAAGCCCATGCCACCATGGATCTGCACGCCCAGCGAGGCGATGTCGATGGCGTTCTCCGTGCTCCAGGCTTTGACCACCGGGATCAGCAAGTCGACGAAGGCCTGCTGTTCCCGGCGCACCTCCGGATCCGGGTGGCCGCTGGCGACGTCCATCGCCAGAGCGACCTCGTAGCCCAGTGCACGCATCGCTTCGACGCGGGATTTCATCGACAGCAGCATGCGGCGCACATCCGGATGGCGGAGGATTGCGACCTTCTCGCGGCTCGCACTGCCCAGTTCGCCACCCTGGCGGCGCTCGCGGGCATAGGCCAGGGCGCGCTGATAGGCCCGCTCCGAGAGACCAATGCCCTCGATGCCGACCGAGAACCGCGCAGCGTTCATCATGCTGAACATGTATTCCAGGCCGCGGTTTTCCTCGCCTACCAGCCAGCCGACGGCACCGTCGCGGTCGCCGAAGGCGAGGACTGCGGTGGGGCTGCCATGGATGCCGAGCTTGTGCTCGATGGACACGCAGCGCACATCGTTGCGCGCATCCGGCTTGCCCGAGGCGTCGAGCAGCACCTTCGGTACTAGGAATAGCGAAATGCCCTTGACCCCCTCGGGCGCACCAGGAACCCGTGCCAGGACCAGGTGCACGATGTTCTCGGTGAGATCGTGCTCGCCGTAGGTAATGAAGATCTTCTGGCCGAAGACCCGATAGGTGCCGTCGCCGTTGCGTTCGGCACGACTGCGCACGGCGGCGAGGTCGGAACCGGCCTGCGGCTCGGTCAGGTTCATGGTGCCGGTCCACTCGCCGCTGATCAGCTTCGGCAGCCAGGTTTCCTTGAGTGCAGCGCTGCCGTGCAGTTCGACGGCCTCGATGGCGCCGCGGGTGAGCATCGGGCAGAGGCCGAAAGCGACGTTGGCGGCGTTCCACATTTCCTCCACCGCTGCCGACAGCAGCCGGGCGATACCCTGGCCACCGAACTCCGGCGAGCAGGAGAGGGCATTCCAACCGCCTTCGACAAATTGCTTGTAGGCATGCTTCCAGCCATCGGCGGTGCGCACGGCCCCGTCATTCCAGCGCGCACCCTGGCGGTCACCGACACTGTTGAGCGGCGCCAGAACACCACTGGCGAAGCGCCCGGCCTCGGCCAGAATGGCCTGGGCTAGGTCGCTGCCGATCTCTTCCTGGCCAGGCAGCGCCTGGAGGCGTGCGAGCAGGCCGAGATCGTCGAGGATGAATTGCATGTCGCGCAGGGGGGCTGAGTACTCGCTCATGGTGGGACTCCGGGGGATAAGGTGGCCGGAATTGAATCCCAATCCATCGCCCGACGGCCCCCACCCCGCTGGGGTGGGCTCATTGGTCGGATCGCCTATCGCCTGGTGTGGCGCAGCGGGTAATGTCTCTCCCCGTAGCGAGGGGGGTGTGCTTTGCGCGGAGGGGGGGCAATATCGATCCCGGTACACCCGAGGCTCCTCGCGTCCATGATGCCGGGCAACGGCGCGCCAGTTATGCAGAAAGGCCAAGAATAACAATGCATCCAGACAAACTGCTCGTGACCACCAAGCTGGCGCCGCCGCGCGTCAGTCCTAACGCCATCACCCGCCAACGCCTGCTGGAACAACTGCAGCGCATGGAGCATTGCACCGTCGGTGTGGTCATCGGCGGTCCCGGCTTCGGCAAGACCACCCTGCTGGTGCAGTGGCGGCAGACCATGCTCAAGGCGCGCGCCGAGGTGGCCTGGTTGACGCTCAGCACCGAAGACCGCCACCTGGCTTCCTTTTTCGTCTACCTGCGTGCGGCGCTGAACCACCTCGGTATTGCCCTGGAAAACGACATTCCGCTGGAAGGTGCCAGTGGCGAGTCCCTCGATGGCCTGGTTGCAAGCATCGTCGAAGGCGCCGCAGCAGTCAGCAAGCAGCTTTACCTGGTGCTGGACGACTACCACCTGGTGAGCGACTCGCGTGCCCATCGCCTCGTCCAGCGCCTGCTGGACCATTGCCCGCAGAACCTGCATTTCATCATTGCCTCGCGCGCCGACCCGCCCTTGAGCCTGAGCCGCCTGCGCCTGCAGGACCAGGTGCTGGAGCTGGATTGCGCGGGCCTGCCGTTCGACCTCGCGGAAACCCGCAGCTTCCTCGAAACCAACCTGCCGTCGCTCAAGTTGAGCAGCGAAGAGTCCCACCTGATCCAGGACCTCACCAGTGGCTGGCCCGCCAGCCTGCAACTGATAGTGCTCCTGCTGCGCGCCCGCCCGGAGGCACGCAACAGCCTGCGCGACCTGGGCTGGATGTCCGATGACCTGCAGACCTACCTGGCCGAAGACGTGATGGTGCATTTGCCTCCCGAGCTGGCCGGCTTCATGGAACGGGTCAGCTTGTGCCGGCGTTTCAATGCATCGCTGGCAGCGCACCTGACCGGCCACGACAATGCAGGCGAACTGCTGGCGCGAATGGAGGAAGAGAACCTGCTGGTGTTCCGCATCGTCGGTGACGACCGCCAGCCGTGGTACCGCTTCCACCCCCTGTTCGGTGAATTCCTCGCCGCGCGCCTGGAGCGCCGCGATCCCACCCTGGTCAATGACCTGCATCGTCGCGCTGCACGCTGGTTCGCTGAGCGCAAGCTGCTGGCCGAGGGACTGCGACATGCGACCGAGAGCGGTGATCTGGAGTTCGCAGCCGAAGTGGTGGAGCGCTCGGCGCCCACCAGTTGGGGCCTGGACCAGGTCGGGCCGTTGCTGCGCCTGCTCGACCGATTGCCCCAGGAAACCCTGTTCAGCCACCCGCGGCTGTTCTTCCGTGGCTGCCTGGCCTATGCGTTGACCGCCCGCCCGGCCAAGGCCGAGTCCTGGCTCGAGGAGTACAAGCGCAGCGGGGCCAGCCAGGAAGGAGACTTGCTCCAGCACTTGCGCCTGGTCCAGGCGTCCATCGCCATTCAACGTGATCGCACGGATCAGATCGTCTCGGTTCTGGAGGGGGCTGAGCGCTTCGACGACGATTACTCGGTGGTCCGCTATGGCCCTTCGGCGTTGCTGGCCATCGCCTACGCGGCGGAGGGCCGGCACATCGACGCCTTGCGCTACCTGGACGAACACCCCATCGCCGAGGCCGACCGAAACGATGAGATGGCCCTGGTGGTCGAGGGTGCCCGTACGCTCTGCCACCTGCTGGAAGGGCGCATGGCGGATGCCCTGCGCGTCGGCCAGGACCTGTTCTCCCGATCGGTGTCCGCCCATGGCCACCGGTCCGCCAGCGCTTACCTGTGTGCGGCCTCGCTGGCCGTGGTGTACTGCGAACTCGACCGCATCGACGAAGCGCGCGAAGTACTCGCCAACCGCGTTGGCCTTCTGCAGTGGGCAATGCCCGACACCATGATCCGCGGCACTATTTGCCGCGCCCGTCTGGACCTCCTGCAGGAATCCGCGGTGGCTGCCCTGGCGTTCCTGGAGCGCCAGGAACGGCATTTCCGCAGCATCGGCCTGGAGCGCGGAATTGCCCACAGCCTGGCCGAGCAGCTGCGTATCCGTCTGCTGGAGGGTGACGGCGATGGTGCACAAGCCTGCTTCTCCCGCCTGGAACCGCTGGAAATCACGCATCAGGGCGAGAGGGGCTTCCTCAGCGAAATCCCCATGCTGGTGCAACTGTCGCGCGGGCGCCTGGCACTGGCCGCTGGCGAGCACGAACTGGCGCAGACGGCACTGGAGGCGGTGCGCGAGTACGCCCAGGCCCTGGGGCGTGGTCAGCTGGAAGTCACTGCATTGTTGCTGATGGCATTGGGGCGCAGCGCACAACGCCAGCAAGTGGCAGCCGAGTCCCTGCTGGTCGAGGCGCTGCAACTGGGGCGGCGTGGCGGGCTAGTGAGGACCTTCGTCGATGAAGGGGCCGGGGTGGTCAAGCTGCTCTCCACCCAGCGTGCCCGGCAGTCCTCCCAGGGCGATGTAACTGCATACCTGGACGACCTGCTGGCGCGTTTCCGCCGTGAGGAGGTGACCGATCGCGCCTCGCTGTCGCCCCGGGAGCTGGCGATCATCCAGCTGGTGGCTCAGGCGATGTCGAACAAGCGTATCGCCCTGACCTTGAACATTTCCCAGGAAACGGTGAAGTGGAACCTGAAGAACGTCTACGCCAAGCTTGGGGTTTCCAGCCGTTATGACGCCATGTCCTGGGCGCGCAAGCATGGCCTGATCCGCTGAGATCAATGGCCCCACCGGGTATGCGAGCGGTGCGTGGCCGCTTGATACCCGGTGGTCCATCGTAGCCGCAGCATAAAGCCTTCTTGTCCACCGTTCGCCCCTTGTATCGAGGGGGCTCGCCCGAGTCTTCGTCACCCCCCCTCGAAGTGAGGGTGGGGGAGGGGGTACAACCCCTCCGGCCCCGCACCTATCGTCACCTCAAGCCAGCCGCGCCCAGCGCAGCCCCATATCGGCACCGAGGAGACGCCCGCATGATCCCCCGCACGTTGTTCGAGCACGAGCACGAAGAGTTCCGCAACACCGTCCGCCGCTTCCTGGCCGACGAGTGCGTGCCGCACCATGAATACTGGGAGGAGCAGCACCGTGTTCCCCGTGAGATCTGGTCGCGCGCTGGCGAGCTGGGCATGCTCAACGCCACCACGCCGGAGGCCTACGGTGGGCTGGGTCTGGACCGGCGCTTCTCGATGATCGCGGTCGAAGAGGTGGCCCGCGCTGGCACGTCGGGGCTGAACGGCTTCAACGTGCACGATATCGTCGCCGGCTACTTCATCAACTTCGGCACCGAAGAGCAGAAGCATCGGTGGTTGCCGTCCATGGCCACCGGCGAAGTGATCTCCGCCGTAGCGATGACCGAGCCGAATACCGGCTCTGACCTGCAGGCGGTGAAGACCCGCGCGGTGCTGGACGGTGACGAATACGTCATCAACGGCGCCAAGACTTTCATCTCCAACGGTACCAACTGCGATGTGATCGTGGTCGTCGCCCGCACCGGCGACAGCGGCAAGGGCTCCCGCGACCTGTCGCTGATCCTGGTCGAGGCTGAGCGCGCTGGCGTGGTCAAGTCCAAGCCGCTGCGCAAGGTCGGCCTGCACGCCCAGGACACCACCATGGTGTTCTTCGAGGACGTCCGGGTGCCCAAGGACGCGATCCTCGGCGGCGTGCCGGGCCAGGGTTTCATCCAGCTCATGAAGGAACTGGCCTGGGAGCGCCTGAGCATCGGCATCCTCGGTATCGCCGCGAGCCAGGCCGTGCTGGAGCAGACCGTCGATTACACCCGCGGTCGCTCGGTATTCGGCAAGCCGATCATTGACTTCCAGAATTCGCGCTTCCGCCTCGCCGACCTGAAGACCGAGATCGCCATTGGCCAGGCTTACGTCGACCGCTGCATGGAGCTGTGCCTGCGGCACGAGCTCAGCAGCGAGGCGGCAGCCGCCGCCAAGCTCTGGGGCACCGAACTGTATTCGAAGGTGGTCGACCAGTGCCTGCAACTGCATGGCGGCAATGGCTACATGCTCGAGTACCCGGTGGCACGCCACTACCTCGACAGCCGCGTCAACCGCATCTACGGCGGCGCCAACGACATCATGCGCGAACTCGTCGCGCGAACCCTTTAAGCCTGCCGTTAGGAGTCCACCGATGCCCCCATTGATCCCGCGCACCCTGTTCGAGCAGGAGCACGAGGCCTTCCGCGACACGGTACGGCGCTTCCTTACCGAGGAGTGCGCGCCGCATCTTGAGCAGTGGGAGGAGCAGCATCGCGTGCCGCGCGCCATCTGGGAGCGCGCCGGCGAGCTGGGCATGCTCAATGCCACTACGCCCGAAGCCTATGGCGGCCTCGGCCTGGACCGGCTTTTCTCGATGATCGCCACCGAAGAAATCTATCGCGCCGGGCTGTGTTCCGGGCTGATCGGCTTCGGCGTGCACGATATCGTTGCCGGCTACGTGGTCAACTTCGGCAACGAGGAGCAGAAGCAGCGGTGGCTGCCGAGGATGGCCGCCGGTACCGCCATAGGCGCGGTAGCGATGACCGAGCCGAATACCGGCTCTGACCTGCAGGCGGTGAAGACCCGCGCAGTACTGGACGGTGATGAGTACGTCATCAACGGCGCCAAGACCTTCATCTCCAACGGCACCCAATGCGACCTCGTCGTCGTGGTGTGCAAGACCGGCGATACCGGCAAGGGCGCGCAGGACATCTCGCTGCTGCTGGTGGAAGACGGCCGCCCCGGATTCAGCAAGTCCAAGCCATTGCGCAAGGTCGGCCTGCACGCCCAGGACACCACCATGCTGTTCTTCGAGGATGTCCGCGTACCGAAGGAAAACCTGCTCGGTGGCATTCCCGGCCAGGGTTTCGTGCACCTGATGAAGGAACTGGCCTGGGAGCGCCTGTCCATTGCCATCAGCAGCATTGCAGGTGCCCAGGCAGTGCTCGAACAGACCCTCGACTACACCCGCGGCCGCACGGTGTTCGGCCAGCCGATCTTCGATTTCCAGAATACCCGCTTCCGTCTCGCCGACCTGCGCGCTGACCTGGCTCACGGGCAGGTCTATGTCGATCGCTGCATGGAGCTGTGCCTGCTGCACCAACTGACCCCGGACGCCGCAGCCTCGGCCAAGTTGTGGTGCTCGGAGCTGTACACCCGGGTGGTCGACCAGTGCCTGCAGCTACATGGCGGCAACGGCTACATGCTCGAGTACCCGGTGGCTCGCCACTACCTCGACCACCGCGTGCTGCGCATTGCCGGTGGCGCCAACGACATCATGCGTGAGCTGGTCGCACGCACTCTCTGATCCCCTGGCCCGGCCGGGAATAAACGACAAGAAAGAGCTATCCAAGGAGAACGAACGTGTCACAAGAACTGCGTTTCGACGGCAAAGTCGCCATCGTCACCGGCGCCGGCAATGGCCTCGGTCGTGCCCATGCGCTGCTGCTGGGCTCCCGCGGCGCCAAGGTCGTGGTCAACGATCTGGGCGTCACCACCGAAGGCGTGGGCAGCTCTTCCGCCGCAGCTGACGCGGTAGTGGAGGAAATCCGCGCCCTGGGCGGCGAGGCCGTGGCCGACTATCACTCGGTGACCGAGGGCGACAAGATCGTCGCCACCGCTCTGAAGGCGTTCGGCACCGTCGATATCCTGATCAATAACGCCGGCGTGCTGCGCGACACCTCGTTCCACAAGATGACCGAGGAGCAGTGGGACCTGATCCAGGCCGTGCACGTCAAGGGCGCCTTCCTACTGACCCACGCTGTGTGGCCGATCATGCGCGAGAAAGGCTACGGCCGTATCGTCATGACCTCCTCGGGCGCAGGGATCTTCGGCAACTTCGGCCAGTGCAACTACTCCACCGCCAAGGCGGGGCTGATCGGCTTCGCCAACTCTCTGGCCATCGAAGGCGCGAGCAAGAACATCCGCGTCAACACCATCGCCCCGATCGCCGCATCGCGCATGGTCATCGCCAGTGGCATCTTCACCGAGGAGATGCAGGCCAAGCTGCGCGTGGAGGACGTTGCGCCGCTGGTGGGTTGGCTGTGCCACGAGGATTGCCAGGACAGTGGCGAACTGATCGAAGTGGGTGGCGGCTTCCACGCCAAGTACCGCTGGGAACGTTCGCAAGGCCGCTTCCTGCACACCGACGGTCTCAGCCCGGAGCTGGTACGTGACAACTGGGAGCGCATCGGTCGCTTCGACGAGCACGCTGTGCACCCGGCGAACGGCGCGGAAAGCTTCAAGGAACTCTTCGAGCGCATGGACACGGCGGCCACCAAGGGCGGCAACCAATTCATCGACATGGAAGTGGCCGGCAAGGCCGTTTCCTACTTGGAAACCGAGTACGACCAGAACGACGCCGCGCTCTACGCGCTGGCCGTGGGCGCCGCCAAGGACCCGCTGGATCGCGCTGAACTGCGCTACGTCAACGAATTCGTCGGCGACGAGTTCCGCGTCCTGCCGACCATGGCCGTGCTGCCGGCCACTGAGGTGTTCCTGCGCGCCGCCAAGTCCGGCGAGCCGCAACTGGAGGGTCTCAACGTGCCGTTCGGCAAGGGGCTGCACGGCGAGCAGTACACCGTCATGTACCGCCCGCTGCCGCCGGCCGCCAAGCTCAAGCACACCATGCGCCTGAAGACCGCGATCGATAAAGGCAAGAGCACCGTCACCGTTCTGGCCATCGAGACCACCGACGAGCACGGCACGCCGCTGTTCTACAACGAGGTCACTGGTTTCTATCCGGGCGTACCGGGCGCCGGGTTGGCGAAGGTCGCCAGCGAAGAGGTCAACGTACCGCCGGCCCGTGAGCCCGACATCGTGCTGTCCGACAAGACCGAGGTGAACCAGGCGCTGCTGTACCGCCTGTGTGGTGACTGGAACCCGATGCACGTCGATCCGGATTACGCCGCCAAGGCGGGCTACGAGAAGCCGTTCCTGCACGGCCTGTGCACCTTCGGCTATCTCGGCCGCCACGTGATCAAGGCGTTCTGCGACAACGACTCGCGCCTGTTCAAGAGCGTGCGTGCGCGCTTCGCGGCCATCGTCATGCCTGGCGACACCCTGGAAACCCGCATGTGGCGCGAGTCGCCGACGCGGATCATTGTCGAGATGCGCGCCGTGGAACGTGACGTGGTGGTGCTGAAGAACGCCGCTGTCGAACTGTTCGAGCAGGTGCCGGCGTAACCGGCGATGGGGGGCACTGCGGTGCCCTCCATCGGCTTCGGACCGCCGCTCTGGCGGCGGTTCCCGTCTCAGGAGAGACCAACAGATGAATCGTCGCGTCAATGTGATTGGCGTTGGCTTGACCCCGTTCCGCCTGGCGGGCGCCAGTGGGGCCGGCGCGGACTCGGCCGTTGCGGTCGTGCGCCTGGCCCTGGCGGACGCGGGGATCGATTTCGCCCTGGTCGGCGCGCTTTACTGCGCTGCCGCCGGCGCGGCGCCCCATGCCGGGCAGGAAGCCTGGCGATCGCTGGGGCTGACCGGCATCCCCGTGTTCAACCTGCAAAGCGACGGCGCCGGGGGGGCCAGCGCATTGTTGCTGGCGCGCCAGGCGGTGGAGACAGGTGCGGCCGAATGCGTGCTGGTACTCGGCGTGGAGCCGGCCATGGCCCATGCCGCCAGCGCTGAAGTCGCCCTGGGCAATGCGCTGCATGGCGCTGCTGCCGAAGAGTACCTGGCGCGCTACGCTGCGCGCCGCGAAAGTCTGGCGATGCTGGCGGTGAAGGCCCGTGAGCACGCCGCTCGCAATCCCGACGCGCTGCTGCGCGCCCCCCTCAGCCTGGAGCAAGTCCTGCTCGAACCGCAGACTTTCGGCCCGCTCAGCGCCTCGCAGTGCTGCACTCCCGCCGAGGGCGCCGCCGCGGTGGTGCTGTGCTCCGACGCATTCGTCCGCAAGCGCGGCAACAAGCGCGCGGTGCGGATTATCGCCCAGGCGCAGTGCGGCGAACTGACGGCAGGGGCCTGTGGGGAGACGGCAATCCGTGCGGCAGGCTATGACATCGCCGCGACCGCCGCCCGCCTGGTCTATGAGCGCGCCGGCCTGGGGCCGGAGGAAATCGACCTGTGTGAACTTCAGGACGCCACCGGCAGCGCCGAGCTTCTGCTGTATGAGGCCCTGGGTTTCTGCCGCGAAGGTGACGCGGAGAAGCTCATCGAGGATGGCGACAACACCTATGGCGGCAATCTCGTGGTGAATCCGTCCGGCGGCTTGCTGGGCCGGGGGCATGCTCTGGGCGCCAGCGGGCTGGCACAATGCGTCGAGCTGGTCCGCCAACTGCGCGGTGCCGCCGATACCCGCCAGGTGCCGGGCGCGCGCTACGCGCTGCAGCACAGCCAGGGCGTGCAGGGCGACGCTGTGGTGACCCTCTATGCTCGCGACTGAGCGCGCTATCGGGAAGGACCGTCAAGAACAATAATCCGAAGGGCGCGCCTGCGCCCTCAAGTCCGTAGGACCCCGCAATGAACGATCAACAAGAAAAACCGACATTGCTACAGCGCTTCCTGCACTGGGAACGCCTTATGCCTGACGCCCCCTACCTGCACCAACCGCAAGGCCAGGGACACAATGAAAGCTACAGTTGGCACGCGGTAGGCGAACAGGCCCGGCGCATGGCCGCGTACCTGCAATCGCTGGATCTGCCCGCGCGCTCCAGCATCGCTATCCTCGGCAAGAACAGCGCGCACTGGATCATCGCCGACCTGGCGATCTGGATGGCCGGGCACGTCAGCGTTCCGCTGTACCCCTCAGCCAACCGCGATACCGTGGCATATGTACTGGAGCACGCCGAAGTGCGCCTGTTGTTCCTCGGCCACCTGGACGGCGGCGCCGCGGGCTGGGATAAACTGCGCGACAGCGTGCCGGCGAGCCTGCCGGTGATCGAATTGCCATTGCTGGCAATTGGCGAAGGGCAATCCTGGCAGTCCCTGATGGATACCTGGGAGCCGTTGCAGACGGTGGCGCAAACCCGGCGTGCTGACCTGGCCACCATCATCTACACCTCTGGCAGCACCGGTCGACCCAAGGGGGTGATGCACACCTTCGACAGCATGTGTTCCAGCTGCGAATCGACTGTTGGCATGTATGCAGGCGGAGCTGGCGTGGCGCCGACCGACCGGCTGCTGTCCTACCTGCCTCTGGCGCACACCGCCGAGCGCGCGGTGGTCGAAGCGCTGTCGTTGCTCAATGGCTGCCAAGTGTTCTTCAACGAAGGACTGGAGACCTTCGCCGACGACCTGCGCCGGGCGCGGCCGACCATCTTCATGTCGGTGCCGCGGCTGTGGGGCAAGTTCTACCACGGTATCAGCGAGCGCATTCCACAGTCAGTGCAGCAGGCTGCCTTCGCCGATCCGCAACGCAGCGAGGCGATGCGTCAGCAGATCCTCGGCGCGCTCGGACTGGACCAGGTGCATACCGCGCTGTCCGGCTCGGCGCCGCTGCCAGTCGCAGTGCTGGAGTGGTATCGCCAGCTCGGCCTGGAGCTGCTGGAGGGCTACGGCATGTCGGAGAACTTCGGTTGCTCCCACTTCAACCAGCCTGGCGAGGTACGTGTCGGCTACGTTGGTTCGAGTGTGCGCGACGTGCAGTGCAGGATCGCCGAGAACAACGAGATCCTGGTGAAGAGTCCAGGACAGATGCTCGGCTACTACAAGGAGCCGGAGCTGACCCGCGACAGCTACACCGAGGACGGTTTCTTCCGCACCGGTGACCGTGGCGAACTGGACGAAGCGGGACGCCTGCGCATCACCGGGCGGGTGAAGGAACTGTTCAAGACCACCAAGGGTAAGTACGTGGCGCCTGTTCCGATCGAGGCACGCCTGGGCAACAACGAGCATGTGGAGGGTGCCTGTGTTACCGGCGTTGGTCTGGCGCAACCGGTGGCGCTGATCAATGTCTCGCCGGACACGCGTAACGCGCTGGCTGCCCCGGAACGGCGGGCGACTCTGGAAGCCGAGCTGGAAGCCTTCCTGGAATCGACCAACCAGCAGCTGGAAGCGCATGAGCGGCTGGCCTGCCTGGTTCTGGTAAGCGAACCCTGGAACGTCGACAACGGCCTGCTGACGCCGACCCTCAAGATCCGCCGCAACCTCATCGAAGAGCATTACCAGGCGCGCCTGGACGCCTGGTGTGCGAGCCGTCGCGCGGTAATCGTCGAGTAACTCCAGCCCCCTCTTGCCGGCCCTTGCGGGGCCGGCGAGCCCCTCGCCACTCCCCCTGACACGGGGGGCTCAGCGCCTTCCGTGATCCTCCCTACCATGCCGGTACAAGCAAGGCACGGTGAAACCGGGCCACCATGGGAGGAATGGAAATGACGAACAAAGTCGTGGTCGCCGGAGTCGGCATGATCCCCTTCACCAAGCCGGGGGCGAGCCTGAGCTACGACCTGATGGGCGCCCAGGCCGCGCGCCTGGCGCTGGAAGACGCGGGGGTGAAGTACAGTGCCATCCAGCAGGCCTATGCCGGCTACATCTACGGCGACTCCTGCTGCGGTCAGCGCGCGCTGTACCACGTCGGCCTGAGTGGCATCGCACTGTTCAACGTCAACAACAACTGCTCCAGTGGCTCGACCGCATTGTTCCTGGCTCGCCAGGCGATTCAGAGCGGCGCCATCGACGTGGCCCTGGTGCTGGGCTTCGAACAGATGAATCCAGGCGCGCTGAGCAGCCACTACAGCGACCGGCCGAACGCCGCCGACCCCTTCATCGAACGCTGCGACGCGCTTCTGGACGTCGCCGAGTTGCCCACCGCGTTGCGCATCTTCGGCGGTGCGGGGCTGGCTCACATGCAGCGCTTCGGCACGCCGCTGCAAAGTTTCGCGAAGATTCGCGCCAAGGCCAGCCGGCATGCCACGCGCAACCCGCTGGCGGTGTTCCGCAAGGAAGTCAGCCCCGAGGACGTGCTCAACGACCAACTGCTCTGGCCGGGCGTGATGACCCGCCTGATGGCCTGCCCGCCGACTTGCGGGGCCGCCGCCGCGGTGCTCTGCAGCGAGGACTACGCGCGCCGCCATGGTCTGGATGCGCGGGTCTGGATCGCCGCCCAGGCGATGACTACCGACGACGGCCGCAGTTTCGAGGAAGACCTGCGCTATGCCGCCGGCTACGGCATGGCTCTGAGCGCCTCGAAGCAGGTCTACGAGGCGGCCGGCATCGGCGCGGAAGACATCGACGTGGTCGAGTTGCACGACTGCTTCGCGCACAACGAACTGGTCACCTATGAAGGCCTCGGCCTGTGCCCCGAAGGTGGCGCAGCGAAGTTCATCGACGACGGCGACAACACCTACGGCGGCCGCTACGTGGTCAATCCGTCCGGTGGCCTGCTGTCGAAGGGTCATCCGATCGGCGCTACCGGCCTTGCCCAGTGCTACGAGCTGACCCAGCAACTGCGTGGCAATGCCGAGCAGCGCCAGGTCGAGGGCGCCCGCGTGGCACTCCAGCATAACGTCGGGATCGGCGGCGCCTGTGTCGTCACCCTGTACCGCAACTGAGGAGGCCGCCATGGATTTTCTTCCCGACGCCGGCCTTGACCAGTTCCGCCAGGAGATCCGCGAGTTCCTGCGCCTGCACCTGCCGGCTGAACTGGCGGGCAAACCGAGCTCCAGCATCCGTTCCGCGCTGCCCGACCTGGTGCGCTGGCAACGCATCCTCGATGAGCGCGGCTGGGGCGCGCCGTACTGGCCGAAAGAGCATGGCGGCACCGGTTGGAGTGTGCTGCAACGCCTGGTTTTCGACGAGGAATGCGTTGCTGCCGGTGCACCAACCCTCGACGGCTTCGCGCACAAGTTGCTCGGGCCGGTGATCAATCACTTCGCCAGCGCCGAACAAAAGGCCGCGCAGATTCCACTGATCCTCAAGGCCGAGCGCCTGTGGTGCCAGGGCTTCTCCGAGCCGGGCTCGGGCTCGGACCTGGCATCGCTGCGTACCCGCGCCGATCTGGATGGCGATCACTACGTGATCAATGGTCAGAAGATCTGGACCAGCTATGCCCACCAGGCCGACTGGATCTTCCTGCTGGTGCGCACTGACTCCAGCGCCCGCAAGCAGGCCGGCATCAGCTTCCTGCTGGTGGACATGAAGACCGCGGGCATCACCGTACGACCGATCCACAGCATCGACGGCTGCCATCACCTCAACGAGACCTTCTTCGACAACGTCCGTGTGCCGGTGACTAACTGCATCGGCAACGAAGGCGATGGCTGGAAGATCACCAAGTTCCTGCTCAACAACGAACACGCCACCGCCGCCGACCTGCCGATCCTGCGCCGCTACCTGATGCAACTGCGCCAGTTGGCGCGCAGCCTGCCGGCAGGTGACGGGTGGCTCGGCGAACAGACAGGGTTCGCCCGGCAACTCGCAGGTTTTGAGGCCGAGGTCGATGCGGTCGCCATGCTGGTCAAGCGCGTGGCGGCGATGGAGCAAGCCGGCGACCACAGCCCGGCGGCCCACGCCCTGGGGTCGATCCTGAAGGTGCGCGGTACCGAACTGCAGCAGCGCATCACCGAGTTCATGGTGCAAGCGCTGGGTGACTTCGGCGCCATCGCCTATCCGACTCCTGAGGATCAGCCCGAGGACCCGCCCGGCGCGGAACTGCCGCAGGAAGCGCTGGCCCGTGGCATCGCCATGGAAATGTTCTTCCGCCGCGCCTCGACCATCTACGGCGGCACCAGCGAGGTCCAGCGCGGGATCATCGCCAAGATGCTGTTTCAACTCTGAACGGGCCCAGCAACCATGAATTTCGAACTTTCTTCCGAGCAGCAGATGCTGCAGGACAGCGTGCGCCGCTTCATCGACAAGGAGTACAGCTTCGAGGCTCGCGTCGCCCGCCTGCAGGCGGGTGAAGGCAGCGATTCCAGCTGGACTACCTTTGCCGAACAGGGCTGGCTCTGTGCCGCACTTCCGGAGGTCCATGGCGGCCTTGGCGGCAACATTGTCGACAGTGTGGTGATCGCCCAGGAACTGGGTCGCGGACTGGTCCTCGCGCCTTATGCCGGCTGCGCCGTGCTGGCCGCGCAGACCCTGGTCGCCGCGGCAGCACCTGAACATCAGAAGCGCTGGTTGCCGGCCCTGGCCGATGGCTCCGCACGGCTGGCCCTGGCTTATGCCGAGGTGCAGACCCGTGGGCTAGTTGAGGGGCAACGCGCTAGCGCGAAACGCCATCCTGGCGGCTATCGGCTGAACGGCCGCAAGACGCTGGTAATGGGCGGCACGCAGGCCAATGCGTTCATCATTTCCGCGCAGGCGGAGGAGGGCTGCACGCTGTTCCTGGTGGAGGCTGACCTCCCAGGTCTGGGCCTGATCCCGGTACCGCTGCACGACGGCAGCTGGGTGGTGGAGTTGCAACTGTCGCAGGTCGACGTCAGCGAAGCCGCCGTACTGGGACGACCGGGCGAGGGCCTGGCTGCGCTGCGCCAGGGCATGGCCCAGGCCACTGCCTGCCTCTGCGCCGAGCTGGTGGGCGGCATGGAGCGGGTCATCGAGATCAGCGCTGACTATCTCAAGGTGCGCCAGCAGTTCGGAGTACCCATCGGCAGCTTCCAATCCCTGCAGCATCGCATGGCCGACATGGCAGCTCAGCTTGAGCTGGCACGATCGGCCTTGTTCGTCCTGCTCGATGCCATCGACAACCCGCAGATCCACGACCTGCAGCTGCGCACCTCGCAGATCAAGGCGCAGGTCGGCCGCGCGGCTAAGTTCGTCTGCGGGCAGGCCATCCAGTTGCATGGCGGGATCGGTACTACCGAGGAGTGCAGCGTCGGCCACTACTTCAAGCGCGCGGTAGTCGCAGACCTGCTCCTGGGCAGCGCTGACAGCCATGAAGCTTACTGCACCCAGCGGCAGCAGGCGGCCCTCGCGGACGCTGCCATGTCGGCGACGATGAATTCAATGACTTACGGAGAACAATAATGATTTCCCTCACTACCTCGGGCATGTGCCGCCGAAATGCCCTGGCGCTCGCCGTCCTGTTGGCATGCACGGGTATGGCCAGCGCAGCGGAGGCGGACAACGGCCCGGCCCTGGCAAAACCGGCCAGCGCGGCGACCCGTGCCAGCAACGCAGCAGTGCTGCAGGCACTACCGTTCACCGACCGGCAGGACTACGAAGACGCCAGCCGCGGCTTGGTCGCTGCATTCTCCGGTCAGATCAGGGACGCCAACGGCAAGGTGGTCTGGGATACCCACCAGTACGACTTCCTCAACGCCGAGCAGGCCCCGGATTCGGTGAACCCGAGTCTCTGGCGGATGGCCCAGCTCAACAGCAACGCCGGGCTGTTCCAGGTTGCCGAGCGCCTCTACCAGGTGCGCGGGATGGACCTGGCGAACATGACGATTATCGAGGGCGACAAGGGCCTGGTGATCATCGATCCGCTGATGACCAGCGAAACGGCGCGCGCCGCCCTCGACCTGTACTACCGTAATCGCCCGCAGCGTCCGGTGACGGCGGTGATCTATACGCACAGCCATATCGATCACTTCGGTGGCGTTCGCGGAGTCATCGACGAGGCCGATGTGGTCGCCGGCAAGGTGCAGGTGTACGCGCCAAGCGGCTTCATGGAAGAGGCGGCGAGCGAGAACGTCTTCGCCGGCACCGCGATGTTCCGCCGTGCCCAATATCAGTCAGGCGGCCTAGTGCCGCGAGGGGACAAAGGGCAGGTGGATACGGGTATCGGCAAGGGCGGCCCAACCGGCGGCAGCATTGGCCTGATCGCCCCGACCGTGCTGATCGACAAGTCCAATCAGCAGGTGCGCGTCGATGGCATCGACATCGAGTTCCAGCTGACCCCCGGCAGCGAAGCGCCGGCGGAGATGAACCTGTACCTGCCGCAGATGCGCGCGCTGTGCATGGCCGAGAACGCCACCCACACCCAGCACAACATCCTCACCCCACGGGGTGCGCTGGTACGTGACGCCAAGGCCTGGGGCCGCTACCTCGACGACAGCCTGGTGCGCTATGGCGACCGTGCCGACGTGATGTTCGCCCAGCACAACTGGCCGACCTGGGGCGGCGAGCGGATCCGCACGCTGCTGGCCGACCAGCGCGACATGTATACCTACATCAACGACCACACCCTGCACCTGCTCAACCAGGGCCTGACCCCGACCGAGATTGCAGCAGCGATGCAGAAGCTGCCGGGCGACCTGGAACGCAAATGGTATAACCGAGGCTACTACGGCTCGCTCAGCTTCAATTCGCGTGCGGTGTACCAGCGCTACATGGGTTTCTATGACGGCAACCCGGCCAACCTAGACCCCTTGCCGCCGCAGGACGCCGGTACTCGCTATGTCGAGGCGCTGGGTGGCGCGGAGCACGTGCTGGAGCTGATGCGCGCCGCGATGGACAAGGGCGATTACCGCTGGGCGGTAGAGCTGGGCAACCACCTGGTTTTCGCCCAACCGGACAATCGTGCGGCCCGTGACGCACAGGCCGACGCGCTGGAACAGCTGGGCTACCAGGCCGAGAGTTCGTTATGGCGCAACATGTACCTGTCGGCAGCCGTCGAGCTGCGCAATGGAGTGCGCCAGGCGAGCCTTCGCAAGCCTTCGGCAGATTTGGTCAAGGCGCTGGAGCCGTCGATGTTCTTCGACTACATGGCGGTGCGCCTGAATGCCGAACGGGCGCAAGGCCACGACATGCAATTGAACTGGACCTTCACCGATCGCAAGCAGAGCTTTGCCCTGACCCTGCGCAACGGCGTGCTGACTTATCGCGAGCACAGTAGCCACGTGCACCCCGATGCAGCGCTGAGCATCGACAAGGCCACGCTGGACCGCATCAGCCTCAAGGAGCTGGATTTCCCCTCCGCACTCAAGCAGGGCTTGGCCAAGGTAGAGGGAGACCCGCGCAAGCTGGGCGAGCTGATGAGCCTGCTGGATGCCTTCACGCCGGACTTCAATATCGCCACGCCCTGATCGTTGCAGGCAAAACAAAGGCCACCCCACGGTGGCCTTTTTCATTTCTGCCAATCAGCGCTGCGCGTCACCTTGCAGGCTGCCCATGTCGATCACGAAGCGGTATTTCACGTCGTTCTTCTGCAGGCGCTCCAGAGCCGTGTTGATATCCTGTATGGCGATGGTCTCGCACTCCGGCAGGACCTGGTGCTCGGCGCAGAAGTCCAGCAGCTCCTGAGTGGCCGGCAGGCCGCCCATCAGCGAGCCGGCGATGGACCGGTCATTGATCATCAGCAGCGCACCGTGGATCGGCTCCAGCGGCTCCAGCGCGCCGATCAGCACCAGCTTACCGCCACGGGCCAGCAGCATCAGGTAGGGATTGACGTCGTGCCGGCTGGGAATGGTGTCGAGGATGATGTCGAAGCTGGCGTAGGCAGCCTTCATTGCGGCCGCGTCCTTCGACAGCAGCACGTGCTGGGCACCCAGCGCGCGGGCGTCGTCGGCCTTGTGCGGGGATGTTGTGAGCACCGTCACCTCGGCGCCCATCGCCCGCGCCAGCTTGACCGCCAGATGACCGAGCCCGCCCAGGCCGACCACCGCGAGGCGGGTGCCAGCTTGCACGGCATATTTGCGCAGTGGCTGCCAGACGGTGATGCCGGCGCATAGCAGCGGCGCGGCCCTGGCGGGGTCGAGCGACTCCGGCAGGCGCAGGACGAACTTCTCGCGCACCACGATGGATTGCGAGTAGCCGCCGTAGGTCAGGTCGCCGCTGATTCGATCCTTGCCGTTGTAAGTCGGGGTGAACATCGTCGCGCAGAGCTGCTCCTGGCCTTCCTCGCAGGCCGCGCAGTGCTGGCAGCTGTCGACCATACAGCCGACCGCCACGCTGTCGCCTACCTGGTAGCGGCTGACCGTCGGGCCCACGGCGGTGACCCGGCCGATGATCTCGTGGCCCGGAACACAGGGAAACACGCTGCTGTTCCAGTCGTTGTGCAGGTAGTGGAGATCCGAGTGGCAGACCCCGCAATGGCTGATGGCAATCTGCACGTCATCGTCGCGCAGGTCACGGCGTTGCAGGCGCGTTGGTGCAAGTGGAGCGTGGGCCGCGTGGGCGGCGTAGGCGAGGCAATGGCTCATGGATTTCTCCGGGCAGGGGATGCGTGTGCCCGGCTTGCCGGGCACGCTGGATTCAAAGGGTGAGAGTCAAGGGGGGAGAGTCAAAGGGAAGGGCGCAGCCAGGGCGCAGCGGTAGTTTCCGGCGAGGCGATCTGGTTGGAGATCCACTTGCCCATGCGTCGCATCGGCTCAATGGCATCCTGCGGCGCCTGCCATTTCATCGCCGCCGCATAACCCAGCGAGACGATGCGCTGGGCGCCATACAGCGGCAGGATGTTCTTCAGCTCGTCCTTGACCGCTTCGGGATAGACGCCGACGGTCTGGGTGTAGGCATCCACTGCATCCAGCACCTCGTTCAGCTCGTCGACGGGGACCAGGTTGGCGGTGCGGTCATCGAGCAGGGTGGCAAAGGATACGGGCTCGGGCAGCTGCGAGCAGATGATCGCGCCTTCGCCGTCCTGGCCGCCGATCACTCGGTACCATTCGTCATCTAGACGCAGCGCGTCGACGTGTGCCTTCAGCCCCTGGTCGTAGCGCTTGGGCGCAGTGCTCAGGGTATTGGGTAGCGTCTGCAGCGCATCGTAGACATAGCGGCCGAAGGTGTTGAGCCGCTCCAGACCTGATTCGTCGGTGCCGCTCTGCACGTAGATGACCCGCGCGCAGACACAGCCTTTCTGGTTCAGCGCGCCGATATCGGTGGCCAGGCGCAGAGCCGCTTCGCGCATGCACACTTCGCTGGCGAAGGTGTCCTCGCCGATTACACTCGCGCTGCGCTTCGGATCGAGGGAGATCAGCTCCAGACCCGGCTGGATGTAACGGGTTACATGCTTGAGTGAGGCGAAGCCACCCCAGGCGACGATCTTCTCGATGTTCTGCGGCTGGTAAAGGCGTTGTTCCAGGGACTGGTCGCCACCTTTCCAGTAGGCGACCGACAGGTGTTTGGTGAGCGGGTGCTCCGGCGCCATCTCGACCATGGTGCGGGCGATGGCCAGCGCGGTGAACGGGTCGTTGGACGGTGCCTTGATGATGGCGTCGCTGCGCAGCACCATGTTGCGCAGGATGGTCACCAGCGACAGTGGGGCGGCATTGCCGGCGACGATGTGCAGGGTGCGGGAGCCGAAGCAACGGGTCTCGAGTTCGGTGCCATCGAGCAGGCGCTGGTGGACCCAGCCTTCGAGGTACTTGATGCCGACGGTGCTTTCGACCATTTCCACGATGAAGTTGCGGTCCAGGTACTGACGCAGGCTCATGTAGGCTGCCTTGACCATGGTCGGGGTCACCGGCGCGGTCTGGTAGGAAAGTTCGCAGGCTTCCTGGAGAAAGGGGTTGGTCGACAGGTCAAGTCGCTCGGCCAGGGCGCCGGCGTAGTCGAGGATGTCCTCGAAGCTGAGCTGGTACAGATCGGCCAGCTTGGCTGGATTGCCCAGTGGCAGCCTGTCGATGTACTGGTGTGCATCCGGGGTCAGGAAGCTCAGGTCGCCGCCACGGCCACCGACTTCGATCAGGTTGTCGGTAATGACTTCGCCGCGAATGATCATCGGCGCAATGGGTTTGCTCATCGGCTTAGCCCTCAAAGGAATTCAGGAAGTCCATGGCCTCGCGGTGCGAGTTGTCCGACGCGGCGCAAGTGATCTTGTCGTCGCCGCCGTTTTTCTCGCTGTAGCGCTGGATCGCGCCGACCACGTAGCGGCTGGGCCGGCCGCAGGTGCAGGGCTGGTCCCATTCGACGGTGATTTCGTCACCGGTGATGAACCCCCCCCAGTGCACATCGGCGCCCAGGTCATAGAAGGCCGCACGGCCGGTCTGCTGCCCGCTGCGCGGTAGCGGCTTGCTGGTCTGCGGATCGAGCACGAAGGGGATCACGGTGTGGGCGAAGTGGTAGTTGCCCTGCTCGCAGCGCAAGTGCGAGCCGCTGACCACTTCGGACATGGCGTAGGACTCGTTGATGCGCCGCGCACCGGTGAACCGCAGCACCTCCTCACGCCAGCCTTCAGGCTGCACCACGCCCTTGGCTCCACCGGTGGTGGCGATGTAGGAGTCCGGATGGAATACGCCTTCCAGCCCCCGTTCCAGACCGGCCTTGGCCATGTTGTGCAGCAGGCTCCAGGTGCCGCCGATATACACCCGCTTGCCTTGCAGCTCGCTGGCCATGCGGTCGAAGAAGGTGGCCAGGTGCTGGGGCATCTGCGCCTGCTGTTCGTCGAAGGACTTCTTCTTGGCCAGCAGGGCCGGGTTGATCACCAGCCGATCGAGGGTGCCGCGTGCTTGCGCCGCACGAACCTTGGCACCCAGGTGCAGCACGTCGCTGGAGAGGGTGTCGGGATAGGCGGCATGGAAGTTCGCCTCGCTCGGTAGCAACTGCTGCATCAGCGCCACGTTGCCGCGCAGGTGACTCAGGTAGCCATTGCGGTAGTACGGGTAGGCAGTGTGCATCTCGGGGCGCGGTGAATCGGGGCCCTGCAGGCTCCAGGCGAACATGCTGCGCACCGCGCAGGCCTTATCGAACTCGCGGGTACTGTTGGGCAGGAAGGAGAGGGTGCCCGAAGTACCTGAGGTATGGCTGATGCACAGCTGCGGCAGTGCCGCATCCATGGTCTCGAACCAGTCGTCGAGTCCCTGACAGGCACTGACGTCCACGGCGCAGATCGCCTCGCCGATTTCGGGTGTAACCAGCTTGGCCAGCCATTTGTTGATCGCGGCGAAGTTGCTCTTCTCCAGCAGCGACGGCGGGTAGGACTTGAACACCGTATGCTCGAAGAGCAACGGCACCACATCTTCAAGCGTATCGATGCGCTCCAGCCCTTCGCCATCGGCCAGTTTCTTCAGCACCGGAATTCGTCCGCGCAACTGGGCGAAACGCAGCTTCAGTCCTGCGAGTTGCAGGGCATCGACCTCTTCGCGCGGCAAGTGGCTCCAGGTCTGGCAGGAATGCCCAGCAAGGGCGACGGGATCGTTCAGCAGCAGCTGCGTTCTTTGTTCCAGCGATGCAGTCATCGATTGACTCGCTACTCCAATGACAGGGCCGGCGAGGGGCGCCGGAGCGTTTCGACAAGGCGGCCGGGGCCGGCAGGGGCCGAATCGAGGGGCCAGTATAGGGACGAAAACTGCCCATCACGTTCCGGATTCGGCGTTCCGATGGTGTGGTTAACTTGTTGTTTTAGAAGGAGTTATCAAGAGATTAAAATCGCTGCCAGGAGCATTCTGGATTCGCCGATCAAGTGTCCTGTACGCCATGAATGCCCCTCCCGAATGAGGGGGGACCGATGGCGTGTCGAGGTCCCTATGCTGGCTGTGGGAGCGGGGATCGCCGTCCGGCGCCGACACGCCTCGGCGCCTTCGCAAAGCGACAGACCAGCCGGAACGAAGACACCATGGCGACGCTGACTTTCAATACGACTCCATCCATTCACATCGAGCGCGGCGCGTCCGCGCGATTGGCCGAACGTGTGCGCAGCATGGGCTGCCGCTCGGTACTGCTGGTCACTGATCCGGGCGTCCTGGGCGCCGGACTGCTGCAGCCAGTGATTGACGATTTCGCCCGCAGTCAGCTATCGCTGCGCGTGTTCGCTGAAGTCCAGGCCGACCCGCCGGAGAGCGTGATCGAGGCTGCGGTATCCACGGCGCTGGAATGCGAGGCCGATTGCGTGATCGGTCTGGGCGGCGGTAGCTCTCTGGACGCTGCGAAGCTGGCGGCACTGCTGGCGCGCAGCGGCGAGTCGCTGGCTTGCGTCTACGGCACCGAGGTGGCGCGCGGGCCCCGCCTGCCGCTGATCCTGGTGCCGACCACGGCGGGTACCGGCTCTGAGGTGACCGCGGTATCCGTGGTCACCAATGGCGACGGGCAGAAGAGCGTGGTTATCTCGCCCTTGTTGCTGCCGGATCTCGCGGTACTTGATGCCGACCTGACTATCGGCTTGCCGTCGCATGTCACGGCGGCCACCGGGATCGATGCGATGGTCCATGCCATCGAGGCCTTCACCAGCCGCCACCGCAAGAATCCGATTTCCGATTGCCTGGCGCGTGAAGCCCTGCGCCTGCTGTCTGGAAGTATCGAGCGCGCGTGCAGCAGCGGTGCAGATATCCAGGCCCGCGAAGACATGCTCATGGGCGCCTGCCTGGCCGGCATGGCGTTCGCCAATTCGCCGGTGGCGGCGGTGCATGCGCTGGCCTACCCGTTGGGTGCGCGCTTCCATGTGCCTCACGGCCTGTCCAATTCGCTGATGCTGCCCGGTGTGCTGCGCTTCAACCAGGACGCTGCGGCGCCTCTCTATGCCGAACTGGCGGATATCGTCCTGCCGGGGCTGGAGGGTGACGCTCGAAGCAGGACACAGGCGCTGATCGAGTACTTCACCGACCTGCCGCTACGCCTGCGTTTGCCGACCCGCCTGCGTGAAGTCGGGGTAGCTGAGAATGACCTGGAGGGGTTGGCCGAGGATGCGCTGAAACAGGGTCGCCTGCTCGCCAACAACCCGCGCGAGGTCAACCTGAATGCGGCCCTTGCACTGTATCAGGCGGTACTGTGAAGCCGGCAGGGCGCCCGCGTCGGGCCGACTATGTGCGTTTCTACCCGGTGACCACGCGCTGGGGCGACCATGACTCCTATGGCCATGTGCATAACGTGGTCTATTACTCCTTCTATGATTCCGCGATCAGCCAGTTCCTGGTGGAAAGCGGCACGCTGGATATCGGGAACAGCCCGGTGATCGGGCTGATCGTGGCCTCGAACTGCACGTACTTCGCATCGATCACCTTTCCCGAGCGGGTCAGCATCGGGTTGCGTATCGTCCACCTGGGGCATAGCAGTGCGCGTTACGAGCTGGGTGTGTTCCGTGAAGACGAAGACGAGGCCTGCGCCTGTGGCGAAGTGGTCTACGTCTATGTCGACCGTGAGAGCCGCAGCTCGGCGAGCATTCCGGGTGCGGTCCGTCGCGAGTTGTCGACCCTGATCGTCTGAAGCGCCTTGGCACCGTGCAGCCTCGGCGCGGTGCCAAGTCAGCCGGAGGGCTGGAAACCATGGGCAAACCGCCGAAAGACCAGGAACACCACGATGCGGATCCTGCGCTGATACCGCTGGGCATGCCGCCGCAACCGCGCAAGCAACCGCGACAGGCGCGCTCCATTGCCCTGGTGGAGGCGCTCAAGCAGGCCGGGCGGCAGATTCTCGAGGAAGAGGGCCGCGAGGCCCTTACGGCTCTGCGGCTCGCGGATGTATCCGGAGTGGCCATCAGCTCGATCTACGAATACTTTCCGGCGATGGAATCGCTGATTGCCGCGGTGTTCGAAGATTACCGCCGCGAGGCGGGCGAGCAGTTGCTGGCCGCCATCGATGCCCTGCCCGAAGCGGCGACGTTGCTCGACGGGTTGCTTTTGGTGCTGCGTAGGGGGCTGGCGGTGCATCACCGCAAGTCCTGCCTGGACCCGGACTTCAGCGAGCGGGTGACCCGCTACGACGAATTGGTCCGCCTGGACTTGGTGGACTCCCGGCAATGCTGGTCTGCCGGCGCGACGCCTGCGCTGTTCGAGCGGTTCGCGGCGCAAATCCGCGTGAAGGACCGTGAGAAGGCACGGTTTTTCGTGTACCAGACACTCCTGACCCTGCCACGGGCCATGCGCCTGGAGCGCCCGCACTACCTGGTGGAAGACGAGAGCGCCGCGATGATCGCGCGGATGCTCCACGGGCTGCTGACCAGCGAAGCTTAGCGACCGCAGCAGAAACGACACGCCCCGCAGAGCGGGGCGTGCGTAGTGCAGCAGATCTGACTCAGCGGATGCCGGCGTTGCGCAAGGCGGCAGGCGTGAAGTCGTTGGTGGTGAACTTCTGGTCGTACTGCGTACCCTGCTTGGCCTCGTTGATCAGGCCCAGCACCACGTAGCGGCCGGCGATCAGGTCATACAGCGTCTGCGCGGCATAGCTGGCGATGCCGTGCTGGTAGTCGCTGACCAGATGCCCTTCGGCGACGCGCCAGAGTTGACCACGGCTGTCGTAGTGGTCGACCCCAACCAGCGCCCAGCTGTCCTCGTCGAAATACATGTGGCGCTTGGCGTAGATGTGCCGCTCGTTGGGCTTGAGCGTCGCCTCGACCTCCCAGACGCGGTGCAGTTCGTAGCGGGTCAGGTCCTGGTTGATGTGGCCCGGCTTGATGATGTCGGCGTACTTCACCGACGGTGACCAAAGCCGGTAGTTGTTGTACGGGATGTACATCTCCTTCTTGCCCACCAGTTTCCAGGTGTAGCGATCCGGCGAGCCGTTGTAGAGGTCGGTGTTGTCCGTGGTGCGCATGCCGTCCGCAGCGGTGCCTGGGCCGTCGTAGGCAATCTCGGGGGCGCGTCGCACACGGCGCTGGCCGGCGTTGTAGGTCCAGGCCTGACGCGGGTCCTTGAGCTGGTCGATGGTCTCGTAGGCGAGGTTGACCGTGCCGGTCAGGCGCGCCGGGGAAATCACTTCCTGCTTGAAGTAGTACAGCGTATTGGCCGTCTTCGCCGGATCGGCGTCGGGCAGGTACTGCGGCAGCCCCATGGTTTCGCGGAAGCCGACCAGCATGTAGTCGCCTTTGGCCTGCGGAACGGCCTGGGCGGTGGTGCGCTGGTAGTTGGTGCCGCGATAGCGCGTCTCGTGGTTCCACACGACCTCGACGCCGCTCTTGGGAATCGGGAATGCGTAGTTGCGTGCGGTGAAGTGCGCCAACCCGTTGCCATCGTTGACCAGCTCGGTCGAGGTCGCACTGGTCTTCGCCGCGTCATACAGCGCCTGTGGGTTGGAGACGCTCCGGTGGCTGGGGTAGACCGGAATGCGGTAGGTATCCGGGTAACGCTTGAACAGCGCGAGTTGCCCTTCGCTCAGCTTGTCCTTGTACTGCGCGGCGGTGGCCGCGGTAATCACGAACAGCGGCTTTTCCTGAGCGTAGGGATCACCCAGGAAACCATTCTGCACGGGAGCGGCGTCAGGCTTCAGGCCACCGGTCCAGGCAGGGATGCTGCCATCGGCGTTGCCTTCCTTCTGCGCGCCAAGTGGCGTGAGGGTGTTTCCCAGTTCCGCGGCTTCCTGTGGTGAGACAGCCGCCATGACGCTGGAGGCCAGCAGGGTCAGCGCCAGTGCGCCAGTGCTCATCAACATCGAGTTTTTCATGATCGGATACCTGCGTCAGAAGTTCACGCCGAAACTCAGGGCGACGAAATCGCGGTCGGTCTGGGTGTTGAAGTGGCCGCCGAAGTAGTCGGTGTAGGCGAGGCTGGCGGTGTAGGTGTTCAGGTAATCGGCGTTGAGGCCGACACTGATTGCTTTCTGGCCTTCCTCGAAGTTCGGACCGTAGCCGCTGACGTCCTGCGACCAGGCCAGGTTCGGCGCGAGGTTGATGCCGGCGAACACGTTCGGGTAGTCGAGCTGCGCACGCAGGCGATAGCCCCAGGAGCTACTGGTGTAGAAGCCGTTGTCGTTGCATTCCTGCTGCGGGTTGCTGGCGTTGGCCGTGCCCACCGCGCTGCCCCGGCAGACGGCCTGGTTGGACAGCTGGCCGGCGCCGAACACCGGGTTGCGGCCGAAACGGATGTCGCTGCCGTCGGCGTCGCCGACACCGCCGATGTGGTTGTAGCCGACCTCGCCGACGACGGTCAGGCGTTCGGCAGCCAGGACCTGGTTGAACAGCTTGGTGGCGGTGAGCTGTGCCTGGGTGACCGGCATGCGCTTGTAGCCCGGGATGTCGGCGCCGGCGCTCAGGCGTTGCTCGCCGCTGACGTAGATCGGCGACGCCGCGCTGCCCAGGGCTGCGAGGTTGAGGTCAGCGGTGTTGATCTGCAGCGGCATGTTGGGGCGGAAGCTCAATTCGCCGCCCAGCGACACGCCTTCCAGGTTGGTGGCGAAACTCAGGCCGTAGAGGCGGATGTCCTCGGGGTAGTCGATGTAGTAGCGCGCGCTGCGGATGGCCGCCAACTGGTTGGACAGGTTGGTGGCGGTGGTCAGGCTGAGCACCGGTGAACGGCTGTGGTAGTTCATCGCGTAGGCGGCGAACTCGGTGTCGTTGAGCTCCGGCACGAACCAGCGCAAGGCGATACCGTATTGACCGCCGTCGCGGGCGTCGTGGTCCTTGCTGCGCGGAATGTAGGCATCGTCGGTGCCGCCACGCACCAGCGTGGCTGGGCCGCCGGTGTTGTTCGCCTGGCCAGGGGCGAGGTCGTCGCCGGTCACCACCAGGCGGTCGTAGCAGCCGGCTGCAATGCCATCCACGCCGAAGAACGTGCCGCAGTTGTCGACGACGGTGTGATCCCACTCGATCTGATAAAAGCCCTCGGCGGTGAGGTTCTCCGTCAGACCCTGGGACAGGTAGAACATGTTCACCGGTACCAGGGCTTCCTTGACCTCGGAACCGGGCCGGCGCAGAGCGGCCACGTCCACCGGGTTGATCGAACTGATGCCGTTCTGGATGAAGGTGCTCTCGCCCCAGTTCACCACCTGTTTGCCCAGGCGCACGTTGCCCGGCAGATCGCCCAGGTTGTAGTTGTGGTAGACGAACGCATCGAGGAACTGTCCACCCTTGGTCCGCGCGGCCTCGTCGCGACCCTTGTCGTCGATGTCGTAGAAATGCTGGTTGCCGTCGGCCTGCTCGAAGTCGTACCAGTACTTGCCGCGCAGGAAGGCGCCGCTGTCGCCGTACCTGAGCTCCAGGTCATGAATGCCCTTGAAGATGGTCGAGAAGTTTTCCCCGGAGCGGAAGTTCAGACGGCCATCGTCGGCAGTGCGCGAGGCGGCCTTGCCCTTGGCGCCCTGGGAGTTGAAGTTGGAGATGAAGTTCGGGTTGGCGCCTGTGGTGGACCAACTGCCACCAATGGACAACGACGAGTCGAACTTGCCCTCGATTTCGCCGATGTTGAAGTCGACGGCGGCAGCCTGCGTGGCCA
Organism: Pseudomonas nicosulfuronedens; assembly: GCF_005877905.1. Lineage (GTDB taxonomy): Bacteria > Pseudomonadota > Gammaproteobacteria > Pseudomonadales > Pseudomonadaceae > Pseudomonas > Pseudomonas nicosulfuronedens. The sequence continues at coordinate 41,993 of NZ_SWDV01000043.1, forward strand.
CGCCAAGAGCGACGGCGGCGGCGAGCAGGTGCGGTTGGAAGACTCCGGTTTTTCTTATTGTCATGCGGTTCTCCAGTGCGTGTTTCCCCGACATCGGAAGCGGCCAGGAGCCCATCCGACGCGGGAATTGACAGTGCCGGGGCGGCTGACGGTGAGGTGGTTTGCGCGGCTATTGCGCCCCGGCTGCTGTGGCTTGCGCCGTCCTACGACGGCGAGCTCATCCTGTACCTGCCGGGTGGCTACCTCCTCCCCTCGGAGGGGCGCAATCCCCCCTCCCTGATGGGGGGGGGACCAGCGAGAGTGCCTGGAGCGCGTTCCAACGGTTCCCCCCTCGTCGGGAGGGGGCGCCATCGGCGAGGGGAGGGGATGGCGCCCCGCATGCACTGCGCAACCATCGAATCCAGCCTGGCCTGTTCGCCGCATGCCGCGGCGGCTGGCCACCGTCCAATGACTCTGGAGAGAGTGATGTCGCAGAAAACCTACGTCGCCGGTGTCGGCATGATTCAGTTCGCGAAGCCCGGCGCCAGCGCCAGCTACATCGAGATGGGCGCCCAGGCCGTGCGCCTGGCCCTGCAGGACGCCGGAATCGACTACCGCCTGGTGCAGCAGGCTTATGCCGGCTACGTCTACGGCGACTCCACCAGTGGCCAGTCGGCCCTCTATGAAGTGGGCCTGACCGGTATCCCGGTGCTCAACGTCAATAACAACTGCGGCAGCGGCTCCTCGGCACTGTGGCTGGCGCGCCAGGCGGTGGAAAGCGGCGCGGTGGACTGTGCGCTGGCCTTCGGCTTCGAGCAGATGCAGCCTGGCGCCCTGAAGGACCATTGGACCGACCGCCCGGCCACGGTTGGCAAAGGGTGCGCGGTGGCCGACATCGTCTTCCCCGAAGGCGCCGGCATGCCCAACGCACTGCGCTTCTTCGGTGGCGCGGGCCTGGAGCACATGCAGAAGTACGGCACGAAGATGGAAACCTTCGCGGCGATCCGCGCCAAGGCCAGCCGCCATGCGGCGAACAACCCGCTCGCGGTGTTCAAGAAGGTGGTCAGCGTCGAGGATGTGATGGCCGACCAGGTCATCTTCCCCGGCGTGATGACGCGCCTGATGGCCTGCCCGCCGACCTGCGGCGGCGCCGCGGCGATCATCGTCTCCGAGCGCTTCGCGAAAAAGCATGGCCTGCGCACCGACGTCACCATCCTTGCCCAGTCCCTGGTGACCGACCAGCCCGAGGCCTTCGACCCGCCGTCGATGATCAGCGCGGTAGGTGTCGGCATGACCCGTCAGGCTGCCAACGAGGTATACGAGAAAGCCGGCGTCGGCCCAGAGGATATCCGTGTCTGCGAACTGCATGACTGCTTCGCCCAGAACGAGCTGCTGACCTACGAAGGTCTGGGCTTCTGTGCCGAAGGCGAGGGCGAGAAGTTCGTTCTCGACGGCGACAACACCTACGGTGGCCGCGTGGTCACCAACCCCTCCGGCGGCCTGCTCTCCAAAGGCCATCCGCTGGGTGCCACGGGCCTTGCGCAGTGCTACGAGCTGACCAACCAGCTGCGCGGCACCGCCGGCGCACGCCAGGTAGAAGGCCTGCAGCACGCCTTGCAGCACAACCTGGGCCTCGGCGGTGCGGGCATCGTCACCCTGTTCGGTCGCGGCTGACGGCTCGGACGCCCCCGCCGCACAGGCGCGGGGCGTCTCCTTGCGGAGGAAATAGCAGATGCCAGACAAGAGCCTGATCGGCCGGTCACTGGGCGTCACCCAGGCCGAAGTGGAGAAGGGGCGCCTGCGCTTCTTCGCCAAGGCCATCGGAGAAACCGACCCGGTCTACACCGACGAAACCGCTGCACGCGCGGCCGGCCATCCCTCGTTGCCGGTGCCGCCCAGCTTTCTCATGTGCCTGGAGTGCGAAGGACGCGATAGCGATCATATCGTCGAGGACATCTTCGGCTTCGACCTCGGCCGCATCCTGCATGCCGAGCAGGGATTCGTGTACCACCGCCTGGCGTTCGCCGGCGACCTGCTGACTTTCGACACGCGGGTGGTCGACGTGTACGAGAAGAAGGGAGGAGCGCTGACTTTCGTGGTCCAGGAAACCCGCGTCACCAACCAGCGCGGCGAGCATGTTGCGGACATCCGTTCGTCCCTGGTGCAACGCTGAGGAGAGAGCCATGCAGCAACCCTGTTACAGCGACCTGCAGGTCGGCGACGAAATTCCGCCGCTGTCACTTCCAGCCGTTGATCGCACCACGCTGGCCCTGTACGCCGGTGCCTCCGGCGACCACAACCAGGTGCACATCGACCTCGATTTCGCCCGTCGCGCGCGTCAGCCCGACGTTTTTGCCCACGGCATGCTCTCGGTCGCCTACCTGGGCCGAATGCTCACCCGCTGGGTCCCACAGGCGCAGATCCGCGCGCTGTCAGTGCGCTTCACCGGCATTACCCAACTGGGCCATGTCCCCTCCTGCCGGGGACGGGTCATCGACAAGTACGAGGCCGGCGGTGAATGCCTCGTGCGCCTGGCGCTGCGCTGCAGCAACCAGTACGGCGAAGACAAGCTGATCGGCGAGGCCGTCGTCGCGCTGGCCTGACTCCAATGACAAGAAACAAGGAAACCCCGATGAAGAAACTCGAAGGCAAGGTGGCGCTGGTCACCGGCTCCGGCCGTGGCATTGGCCGCAGCGTCGCGCTGAAACTGGCCCGCGAGGGCGCCCGCGTGGTCGTCAACGATCTCGATGCGGCCCCGGCCGAGGAGGTCGTCGCACAGATTCGTAGCGAGGGTGGCGACGCCGTTGCCTGTATCGGCAGCGTCACCGCCGTGGACTTCGCCGATCGTTTCGTGAAGACCGCCATGGATGCCTACGGCACGCTGGATATCATCGTCAATAATGCCGGCTACACCTGGGACAGCGTGATCCAGAAGATGAGCGACGAGCAGTGGTACGCCATCATCGACTGCCACATCACCGCGCCATTCCGCATCTTGCGTGCCGCCCAGCCGATCATCAGCGCCCTGGCCAAGCAGGAGGCAGCGGAGGGCAGGGTGGTCAACCGCAAGGTGGTGAACATCTCCTCGGTATCGGCCGCCGGCAACCCGGGCCAGATGAACTATTCCACCGCCAAGGCCGGCGTGCTGGGCATGACCAAGGCCCTGTCCAAGGAGTGGGGGCGCTACAAGGTCAACGTCAACGCCGTGGCTTTCGGCCACATCGAGACCCGCCAGACCCAGCCGGTGGAAGGCGATCCGACCTTCATCGACATCGAAGGCCGGCAGATCAAGGTGGGTATCAGCCCAGCGACCGTCGAGGCCTCGAAGACGCTGATCCCACTGGGTCGTCCGGGTACCCCGGACGAAGCGGCCGATGCGGTGTACCTGTTCTGCATTCCGGAGTCCGACTATGTCTCCGGGCAGGTCCTGGTCTGCGGTGGCGGCCTGGGCACCGTGTAAATGACAGGGGCGCCACGGCGCCCCTGGTCTTTTGCTCAAGCGGAGAAATTTCCATGCAAGACTCACGACCGCCACGTCGCCTGCTGCATGACCGCCAGGTGCAGTGCCGTGGCTACCAGCGCGAGGACGGGCTGTTCGAAATCGAAGGCTGCCTGATCGACACCAAGGGCGAAGAGACACAATTCATCTACGGCAAGGTGGCTGCCAGCGGCGTGCTGCACCAGATGCGTCTGGTGATGGTGCTGGACTGGGACCTGGTGATTCACAGCGTCGAGGCCTTCAGCGAGCAGGCTCCGACCCCCGAATGCGGCCAGGTGACCGAGGCTTACCGCGCACTGGCAGGGGTGCGCATCGGCGCTGGTTTCAAACGACGAGTCGCCGAACGGGTTGGCGGAACCGTCGGTTGCACGCACCTGACCGAACTGCTCGGCCCCATGGCCACCACTGCCATTCAGACGCTCGCACCCCTGCAACAGAAACGCCTGCGTGAACGTGCAGCCGCCGATCCGTCGTTCCAGATGCCAACCCATTGGGTCCTCAATACCTGCCATGCCTACCGCGAGGAGGGCGAGGCTGCCCGGCGGATTCGTACCTGGAAACCGAACGGTCCGGCTATCGATCCCGTGAAATAGAAAGATTCAAGCCTTCCCACCATGCCGGTCGTCGCTGGCCGGCTCCAGGAGACGAACGTGAACAACAAGAAACGTCCCTTTTTCCTCATTGCCTTGCTGCTGACGGCGTTCTCGGGCGCCCACGCAGCAGCACCATCGCCGCAGGAGGCCCGGGCCATCGCCAGGGATGCCTATATCTACGGCTTCCCATTGGTGGACAACTACCGGGTGCAGTACACCTATTTCCAGGACCGCCAGCATCCGGAATTCAAGGCACCCTGGAACACTCTGCACAACACCGCGCGCATCTACACCCCGGAAGACAAGGCATACCCGACGCCCAATGCCGATACTCCGTACTCCCAGCTCGGCGCCGACCTGCGCCGCGAGCCGCTGGTACTGACCCTGCCGGCAATCGAGGACGGGCGCTACTACTCGGCGCAGTTCGTCGATGCCTACACCTACAACTTCGGCTACGTCGGCAGCCGCACCACTGGCAATGGTGGTGGGCGCTTCCTGCTCGCCGGGCCGGACTGGGACGGCGCTGTACCGCCGGGCATCGATCGCGTATTCCGCTCGGAAACTGAGTTCGCTTTCGTCTTCTATCGCACTCAGCTCAAGGGGACTGACGACCTGGAGAATGTCAAGCAGGTCCAGGCGGGTTACAAGGTGCAGACGCTCTCGGCGTTCCTTGGTCAGCCTGCGCCGCCTGCCGTACCGCCGGTGGACTTCCGTGTGCCGCTCAGCGCCGAGGCGGAGCGCAGCAGTCTCGAGTTCTTCGAGCAGCTCAACTTCGTGCTCGGGTACTGCCCGACTCATCCATCCGAGAAGGCTCTGATGGCCCGCTTCGCCAGGCTGGGGATAGGTTCGGGCCAGCATTTCGATGCGGACAACCTGCCGGCGGACTTGCGGGAAGCGATCAAGGCAGGCATTGCCGACGCCTGGCGCGATTTCGACGCCCTGGGCCAGCGCGTGGCACGCGGCGAGGTCGCCACCAGCAATTTCCTCGGCAGTCGCGCCTTCCTGGGCGACAACTACCTATATCGGATGCGGGCGACGGTCACCGGGCTGTACGGCAATGACAAGGAGGAAACCCTCTATCCGCCGTTCTACCTAGACAGCAGCGGCGAAAAACTGGATGCCTCGCGGCATCGCTACACCTTGCGCTTCGCTCCCGGCCAACTGCCGCCAGTCAACGCCTTCTGGTCGCTGACGATGTACGACTCGGCTCGATTGCTGGTGGCCAACCCGCTGAATCGCTATCTGATCAACTCGGCGATGCTGCCAACGCTGCAGCACGATGCCGATGGCGGCCTGACCCTTTACATCCAGCACCAGCCGCCGGCTGGCGCGCTGCAGGCGAACTGGCTACCCGCTCCCGACGGGCCGTTCTACATCGCCGGTCGGCTCTACTGGCCCAGGCCTGCAGCGCTCGACGGCCACTGGCAGGCTCCCCGCGTGCAACGCATTGACTGAATACAACAACAAGGAAACCGCAATGTCCGCATTCAAGGCCACTTTCCTGGCCCTGGCGGTCGCCACTGCCCAGGCGCCCGCGCTGGCCGCCGAAACGACGGTGACCATCGACAACTTCACCCGTGCCGAGTCGGCGCGCTTCTTCGATCTGACCGTCAAGCGCGGCGGTTTCGGCCAGTTCGTGCACAACGCCGCACTGGTGCCGATCGACAGCCAGGTGATTGTCCGCCCTAACCGCGACACGCTGTATTCCTCGGCGGTGTTCGACCTCGACGCCGGCCCGGTGAGCATCACGCTACCCGATGCCGGCAAGCGCTACTTCTCGCTGGTCGCCTATAGCCAGGACCAGTACACCTCACCGATGGGCTACGGCGCTGGCACCTATCGCTTCGATCGCCAGCAGATCGGCACGCGCTATGTGCTCGTCGGTATCCGTACTCTGGTCGACCCCACCGATGCCAGTGACCTGCAGGCTGCCCATGCGCTGCAGCAGCAGGTACGGGTGAGCCAACCGGCAGGGCCCGGACGCTATGAGGAGACCTCGTGGGATGCAGCCAGTCAGCAACGTGTTCGCACTGCGTTGCTAGGCCTGGCGGCGACCCTGCCGGACTCGCGCGGCATGTTCGGCGCGCGCGGCCAGGTCGATCCGCTGCGGCACCTGATCGGCAGTGCCTCGGCCTGGGGCGGTAACCCGGAGCGCGATGCGCTGTACCTGAATGTCACGCCGGAGCGAAATGACGGCACCACGCGCTACGGGCTGACGGTCGGACGGGTACCGGTGGATGCCTTCTGGTCGATCAGTGTGTACAACGCCGCAGGCTACTTCCAGGCCAACCCGCAGAACGCCTACACCCTGAACAACCTCACGGCCAAGCGCGCCGCCGATGGTTCGGTGCAGGTGCTGTTTGGCGGTTGCGATGGCAAGCAGGCGAACTGCCTGCCGATCACTCCGGGCTGGAACTACATGGTGCGTCTGTATCGTCCCCAGGCCGAGTTGCTGGACGGCAGCTGGAAGTTCCCCGAGGCGAAGCCGTTGCCTTGATCTGCAAACCTGAAGCGGGGCCCGCCGGGCCCCGCTCTCCAGGTGCGGCGCTGACTCAGCGCAGACCATCGTTGCGCAAGGCAGCGGGGGTGTAGTCGAACGCCTTGGCGGTGAACCCGTACTGGGTATTGCGCGGTTCCTCGTTGCGCAAGCCCACCACCATGTAGCGTCCCGACTGCAAGTCATACAGCGTTTCCGCCGCCGCGTAGGAGGCCTGTTGGTCGTAGCGATAGAGGATATGCCCTTCGCCGACGCGCCAGAGCTGGCCGCGGCCGTCGTAGCGATCTTCCTCGACGATCTGCCAGGTGTCTTCGTCGAGGTAGAAGTGCCGCTGTGAGTAGAGATGCCGGGCGCCGGGCTTGAGCGTGGCGACTACCTCCCAGACCCGGTGCAGCTCATAGCGCGTATGGTCCTGGTTGATGTGTCCGGCCTTGACGATGTCGTCGTATTTCAGCTGCGGCGACTCCAGGCGGTAGCTGTTGTAGGGAATGTACATCTCCTTCTTGCCAACGAGTTTCCAGTCGTAGCGGTCCGGCGCGCCGTTGAACATATCCAGGTCATCGGAAGTGCGCAGGCCGTCCGAGGCCGTGCCCGGGCCGTCATACGCCAGCTGTGGCGCGCGTCTTACTCGGCGCTGGCCAGCGTTATAGACCCAGGCCAGGCGCGGCTCCTTCACCTGGTCGATGGTTTCATGCACCACTGCCACGGTGCCGGCCAGGCGTGCCGGCGCGGTGACCCACTGCTTGTAGTAGTAGAGAAGGTTGTCCGTTTCGTCCTTGGGCAGGCCGGAAATCTGTGGCGGGAAGACCTGCTCCTCCTCGAAACGCACCGGGGTGAAACCGCCGTTTTCCTGGGGAGTTGCCTGGATGTAGCTGCGCTTGAAGCTGCCGCCCAGGTAGCGGGTGACGTGGTTCCACACCACCTCGACGCCGTTCTTCGGGATAGGGAAGGCGTAGTAGCCCGTGCTGGAGAATTCGGCCAGACCGTTGCCATCATTGATCGACTGGGTCTTGAGCGCGCTCTGCTTGGCCAGGGCTGCGATCTGCTGTGGAACCGCGGCACTGCGGTGGGTCGGATACACAGGGATCCGGTAGCTGTCCGGGTAGCGCTTGAGCATCGCCAGCTGGCCGACGCTGAGCTTGTCCTTGTACTGCTCGGCGTTCGCAGCGGTGATGACGAAAAGCGGCTTTTCAGCGGCGAAAGGATCACTGAGGAAGCCGCCGGCATCCACTTGCCCCGCGCTCTTCGGCAGGCCGCCGGTCCAGGCGGGAATGCTGCCGTCGGCATTGCCTTCCTTTTGCGCGCCAATCGGCGTCAGCTTGGTGCCCAATAGTTCGGCTTCCTGAGGGCTGACGGCCGCCATCACGCTACTGGCCAACAGTGAGAGTGCGACTGCAAGGGTACCGGTTTGCATCAGTTTGCGGTTTTTCATGCTGCTCGTTTTCCTGTTCAGAAGTTCACGCCGAAGCTCAGCGAGACGAAGTCGCGGTCGACGTTGGTGTTGAAGTCGCCGCCGAAGAAATTGGTGTAAGCCAGGCTGGCGGTGTAGGTGCTGCGGTAGTCCGCGTCGACGCCGACGCTGATGGCTTTCGATCCCTCGTTGAACACCGGGCCGTAGCCATGCACGTCGTGACTCCAGCCCAGGTTGGGCTTGAGGTTGATGCCAGCGAAGACGTCGCTGTAGTCGAGCTGGGCGCTGACCGTGTAGCCCCAGGAGGTCGCGCTGTAGTAACCGTGGCGCGAGTTGGTGACATCGCCGTACACCGAGTCCCGGCCGTAGCGCTGGCGGTCCAGGGATTCCAGGCCACCGATATGGGTGATGGCCGCCTCGCCAACCAGCACCAGGGACTCCGCGCCAAGCATGGGGTCGAAGATGTGCAGCAGGGTGCTCTGCAGCTGGGTCACTTCCTTGCGCTTGTAGCCTTCGTTGACCTGACCTTCGACGCTCGGAACGGTGGGCTCCGCGGCGGCGCCGGTCAGTGCGGTGTAGACCGGGTTGAGTACCGCAGCGCCGACGTCGGTGCCGTTGATGTCGACGGGAGCGTTGGGGCGGTAGCTGATCTCGCCGCTCCAGGCCGTGCCGGTGGGCAGGGTGGTGGCGAAGCTGGCACCGAACAGGTGGATGTCTTCTGGGTAGGTCAGGTAATAGCTGCTGTTGCCCAGGGTGCTGGCGATGGCCAGCTCGCCGCTGGGATCGGCGGCGAGCAGGGCATCGAGCTGGCCGACCACGCCCTTGGCTGTGCGGGTGTTGGCGAAGGGAATCCGCGAATGGTAGTTGAGGTAATAGACGCCGTACTCCGCGCCATCGTCGAGCCAGTGCATGGCCAGGCCATACTGGCCGCTGTCGCCGGGCTCGCGGTTCTTCTCCCGCGGCACGTAGACGCCTTCGCGACCGTTGACGCCGAAGCCCAGGCCAAGGGCGGCCGCCTGGGCTTCGAGCGCCTCTGCATCGGCGAAGCCCACGGTCATGTTGGTATTGCAGCCCTTGGCGACTACATCGCTGCCGAAGAAGGTGCCGCAGTTGTCGAAGGCGTAGGGCTTCCACTGCAACTGGTAGAAGCCCTCCACGCTCACCTTTTCGTTCACGCTCTGCGAGACATACAGCGCGTTGACCGGAATCAGCCCTTCCTTGAGTTCCGCGCCGGGGCGGCGCAAGGCGGCGACATCCAGCGGGTTGATGGCATTGATCGAGTTGCCATAGAAAGTGCTTTCGCCCCAGCTGATGACCTGCTTGCCCAGGCGCACGTTACCTGGCCGCTCCGCCAGCTCGTATTTCTGCGAAACGTAGGCGTCGAGGAACTCGGCACCGGAGGATCGCGAGGCCATCTCGCGGCCGTGGTCGCTGATTTCCTTGAAAGGATGGTTCTCATCCTTCAGCTGGAAGTCGTACCAGTACTTGCCGCGCAAGAAGAAGCTGGTGTCGTCGTAGGTGAGCTGCAGGTCGTGCACGCCCTTGAAGATTTTCGAGAAGGCGTCGCCCTTGCTGAAATTCAGGCGCCCGTCATCACCGGTGGACGAGTGACCGGTTCCGCCGTTGCTCACGTCGATCAGTTTCTTGTCGGGGCTGGCCGTCGACCAGCTCTCGCCGATGGACAGACTCGAGTCGAACTGGCCCTTGATCTCGCCCAGCGTGAAGGCGGCTGCGCCGGCCTGGCCGGCCGCGGCGAGGGAGACCGCGCCGGCCAGCAGGCAACGGGTGAAGGTGTTGGCGTGCATTGATTGTTTTCCTTGTTGTCATGCCATACGGGTGAGGAAGTGCAGGTAAAGGCTCAGTGCTGTTGCTGGAGGAAACACAGCAGGGCCTGGCGATCGGCTGGATTACGGATGCCGCCGAAGGCCATTGCCGTACCGGGGTAGAGTCGGGCGGGGCTGCTCAGCCACTGGTCGAGGCGTTCCAGCGACCAGTCGGTACCGGCCGAGGCCAGGTCGGCCGAATAGGTGTAACCGGCAACCGAACCGACTCGCCGGCCGACCACGCCGGAAAGGTGCGGGCCCACGCGGTCCTCGCCGAGGGCATGGCAGGCGCTGCACTTGTTTTCGAAGACCCGCTGGCCGGGGGTGGCATCGCAGTTGGCGGCCTGCGCAAGGTCAGCCAGGAGCAGTGCTCCCGCGAACAGACTGGTCAGAGCCAGTGGTGAAAGGTTTCTGGGCATTGTCATCAGGGCTCTGCGCGCCTTGGCGCGCGACAGGAGGTTCAGGGGAGTGCGGCGCTGTGAACGCCGTTGCCTGAAAAATCGCAGTTCCGGTGCCCGGGTGGATCGCTGAAGCACGCCACCGTCTTGTCATTGGGTGCCAATTTGCGGAGGCGACGTGCAGGCAAAAAAAGACCGGGCAAAGCCCGGCCCAAAGGAGCAGCACCTTCTCGGTTCAGCGGGGAGGCTGATAGGGATCAGGACTGCCGGGGGGAATCGGCGGGTACTGCTTGAGGCTGGCATTGAGCGCGCCGATCATTTTCATTACCGGGTGAGCGACCCAGGAATTGGTGGCGGCGACGTTGTGCTCTTCGCGCAGGTCAGTCAGCAGATTGATGATCTTGGGTACTGGCAGCTGCTGAGGCGGGTCGTACATGTTTTCCTGCCAGATGAAATGGACCTTCCAGTTGCGCCACTTCACCGCGTACAAACGCTCGCCCACATAGGCCGGAACACTGTCACGCGCGGAGTGCGGTTGCTGCCCGGTGAGGAAGGGCAGTTGGTCGACCCCATCGATCGGGCGGTCACTGGGCAGCTCGGCGCCTGCTGCATGCCCCAGGGTGGTGAACAGGTCGGATATCTGCACTATGTCGTTGCTGACCATGCCAATGGGCGCCTTGCCAGGCCAGCGGAGGATGAAAGGTGCGCGCAGCGAGGCCTCCATGGCAGTGAAGTAGGTGCCGCGCCAGGGACCGTTGGCGCCTTCCCACGGGCTGGTGGCCTCGCCACCGTTGTCGCTGGTGAAGATCACCAGCGTGTTGTCGGCCACACCGGCCTCGCGCAGCGCATCAAGGATGCGTCCGGTGTTGTCGTCCATCTCCGCCAGACCATCGGCCCAGGAGCCATTACCGGTGCGCCCTTCGAAAGCCGGATTGGGCATGACCGGCATGTGTACGAGTGAGTAGGGGATGTAAGCGAAGAACGGCTTGCCTACCTTGGCGTTGCGCTGGATGAAGTCGGTTGCCCGGCGGGTGATCTCGGCATCCAGGGTGCGTCGTGTCTGCAAGGTCAGCTCTGCCACTTTCTTCGCTGGCTCGCCCGCACGCGCCTCGTAGATGTATTGCGGTGGCACCAGCGACGGGCTCAATCCCTGCTGGCTGCCAATGGCCGGCGTCAGCCCCTCCATGTGATCGGAGCCGGACCACATCGCTTCATCGTAGGTGCGCGGCACGCCGTACCATTCGTCGAAGCCCTGGTGTGTCGGGAAGCGCGCTTCGCTGCTGCCCAGATGCCATTTTCCCCAGATGCCGGTGGCGTAGCCACGCCTGGACAGGACTTCGGCGAGGGTTACCTCCCACAGGGTGAGCCCATCCGGCGCTCCGCCCGAGGGGATGCGAGAGGTACCGGAGCGAATCGGATAGCGGCCGGTCATCAGGGCCGAGCGCGACGGTGTGCACTGCGCCTCGACGTTGAAGTTGGTCAGGCGCACCCCCTCTGCAGCGAGCTGGTCGATCCGCGGAGTCGCTGCACCGCGCAGGACGCCACCGCCATAAGCGCCGAGCTCGCCATAGCCGAGGTTGTCCATCAGGATCAGCACGATGTTCGGCTTGTCGGTGGACGAAGCGAGTGCCCAGGGGCAGATCAGCGTGCAGACGAACAGGCACAGCAGCGACTGGCGGGTCATGGCGTTCCTCGGGATGGCTTGCCGGATGAGGCCAAACGATCCCAGAACGGGGGGTATGCATATCGTCCTTGCGTGTCAGCATATTGTCCTTGCACGCCAATCGACGAAGTGCCACTGCTCTTTATCCGGGCGTGAGGGACAATGAAATGACAGCGAGGAACTGCCTCGCACTGGCCATGACAAGAACAACAACGAGCGACGCCTCATGTCTCGATTGAAACACACCATCTACGCCGAGGCCTTGCTGCAGACCCACGCGGCGATGTTTCGGCCTTTTCTCGCAGCGGCAGGGCTGGGGGAGGGCGTGCTCGACCACCCCGAGCGGCAGATTCCGCTGAGCAACTACGTGCAGCTGCTGGAAATCGCCGCCAGTGAGCTGGACCCCGCGCTGGGCCTCAAACTCGGTCTGGGCCATTTCAACACCACGCCTAACGCGACGTTGTTGGGCGGTTTCGGTCATGCGATCCGCGCGGCCGCCAACGTGCGTGCGATGCTCGACTTCGCGGAGCGCTACCTGGTCGTGCATGCGCAGGCCAACGAAGTGAGCTGGTCGACACTCGGCGAGCACCTGGCAATCCGCTACCGGATCAGCGACCCGAGCATCACCCAACGCCGGCAGGACGCCGAATATGCCTTCGGCGCGCTCTACAACCGGATACGCGAGGTCACGGGCGGCAAGTACGAGGTGTGCCGCGTCGATTTTGCCCACGAGCAACCGGACGACATCAGCGAGCACCTGCGGTCGTTCCCCTGCCAGGTGCGTTTCGGCCAGCCGGATAACCTCATGCTGTGGCCTGCGGCAATGCTCGACGAGCCGCTGCTGAGCGCCGACCCCCGGCTGTTCCAGGCCTTGCAGCCGGGCCTGGAAGAGGCCCGCCGGCAGCGCCTGGCTGATACTGACCTGACCGCTCGGTTGGGACTGGCGATAGAGACGTGCCTGGGAAGTGGCATCAACCTGGATGACATCGCCGGCCAGCTGTGCATGAGCAAGCGCACCTTGCAACGTCGCCTGCGCGAGCTTGATCTGGAGTTCAACGATCTGGTGGAAGAGATTCGCCAGGCCCTGGCAGTGGACCTGGTGCGTCGCTCCCCGGCCAACCTCACGGAAATTGCCACGCGGCTGGGTTACAACGAGTCCAGCTCCTTCACCCGCGCATTTCGCCGCTGGACCGGCTTCACGCCGCGGGAATTCCGCCAGCAGGCCGCACGCGGTTGAGTTCCCAGTGATCGCCTTGTACAGGCGATCACCGGGCGTGCCTCAGCCGAGCAGCTTGTGCGCCCGCAGCGCCGCTTTGCCACCGGCGGCAATGGCGCCATCGATGAAGCCGCGCCAGCCTTCGCCATGGTCGCCCTGGCCGAACAGCACGCGGCCGCGATCCTGCTGGAAGTGGTCGTAGTACTTGCCGAACCACTTGGGCTTGTAGCTGCAGTAAGTGCCGAGGGAGTAGGGGTCGAGGGTCCATTCGTAGCCGTAGCACTCTTCAACCTGCATGCCAGGGAAGAAACCATCGACGACTTTCTGCACCGCGTCGCGGTCCTGGATATCGAGCTTTTCCGGGTCGCTGCCGAAACCGACGAAAATCGTGTGGTCCTCGGCCTTGGCATAGGTCACCAGCAGGCTCAGCGGCTGGTGCGAGTCAGCGATGCCGAGCATCTTGCCTTCCACCGGCAGCTTGCCACGGGTCTTGATGAAGACTTTCACACCACTACCGGAGTGACGTTCCTTGGCGGCCTCCACCAGCGCCGGGTCCAAGGCAGGGGAGAAGCCAATACGCGGCAGAACGTTCATCGGCACGGCCACGATGACCGCACCGGCACTCAGGGTTTCACCCTGCTGCGTGGTGATCAGCACGCGGTCGCCCTTGTCCTCGACGTGCTTTACCGGGGTGGACAAGCGGACCTCGGGCTTACCTTCCTCGAGCATGGCGTTGATCAGGCTGATCGTGCCGTCCTTGAAGCTGTAGTGCCCCAGCGAATCGATGAACAGCGACAGGTCCCAGCCGGGCAGAGACCACCAGCGCAGGGCATCGACATAGGAGGCCTTGTCGCTGGAGGTATGGGCGGCGCCGCCGACATAGGCATCGACGATGGTGCGCTGCAGCGGGGTGAGCTTGAGCGCGTCGTAGCGGTCGGCCGCGGTCATGGCATCGGCGGCGCTGATCGCCTCCCAGGTGTGGGCGGCATCGTACGGCCGCTCCCACATGCGCCGGCCTTCGGCAAAGTAGGCCTGAACCGCCTCGGCGACGGTCACCAGGTCTGCGCCCTTGAGTTCAACGCCCTGGCCTTCGTGCTGGACGTAGATGACCTGTTTGTCTTCAACGAAAGGCTCAGGCGTTTCCTTGAGCTGCAACCCGTAGCGCTGCACTTCGCTCCAGACGAAAGGCTGCGTCCAGTGGATCCAGGTACCGCCGAGCTCGATGTGGTGCCCGGCGAACTGGCTGCTGAAGGTTCTTCCGCCGAGACGGTTACGGGCTTCCAGCAGCAGAGTGCGGTAGCCCTGCTTGCGGCTGTCGCGCGCGGCGGTAACGCCGGCAAAACCGCCACCAATGACGATAACGTCGTAGTCGCAGTCCTTGGCACGCAGCGGGCGCGCAGTGTCCTGCGTCGCTGCTAGCGTGGCGTTCGCGCCAAGTGCCGCCACTGCTCCGGCAGCGCTGACCACTCCAGCGTTACGGATGAAGGAGCGGCGACTGACGCCAGTGGGTTGCTCGTCTTGCGGAATATCGTGCATTGCAGGCCTCGTTGTCATATAGGGGGCGCCTTGCAGGCGCCGTGACGAAACGATGGCAGTTGAGGGGCGTGGGCATATCGCTCGAAGGCGCCAGGCTTTTGCCTTCCGGCGCCAACCCTGCTTCGAGCCTCGTCAGAGCGAACCGACCAGTTGCCCGCCGTCCACGGCAATCACCTCACCGCTCATGTAGGCGCCGGCCTCGCTGGCCAGCAGAAGGAACGGGCCTTCCAGTTCCGCCAACTGGCCCAGGCGGCGCAGCGGTACGGCGTTGCGGATGTAGGCCTGGCCTTGTTCGCTGTCGAAGTAGGTATCGTTCATCTCGGTCTTGAAATAGCCCGGTGCGAGAGCGTTGACGCGTATGCCGTGGCGCGCCAATTCCAGTGCCAGAGACTTCGTCAGTTGCACCACGCCGGCCTTGGCCGCGCAGTAGTGGCTGTAGCCCGTCCCGACACGCAGGCCGAGCATCGAAGCGATGTTGACGATACTGCCCGATACGCCTGCACGCACCATGCGCTGGGCGGCGCACTGTGCCACGCGCCAGACGCCATCGAGGTTGGTGGCGAGCATCGCGCGCCAGTCTTCCTCGCTGATCTCCAGGGCGCGCTGGCCATTGCCGATACCGGCGTTGTTGAGCACCACGTCGACCACACCGAAAGCCTTCTCGGCAGCGGTGAAGGCTGACTCGACGCTTTCCCGGCAGGTGACGTCCATGGCGACCGCGATGGCACGCCCTCCCTCCCAGCCCAGGTCGGCAGCCAGATGTTCGAGGCGATCAATGCGCCGCGCCGCGAGTACTACACGGGCACCAGCCTGGCTGGCGACTCGCGCCAGGTGCGCGCCGATACCGCTGGAGGCACCGGTGACCAGCACGGTCCTGCCAGCCAGAGAGAACAGATCATCCCGCATCACAGCACCTCGAACAGGCCGGCCGCACCCATGCCGCCACCGACGCACATGGTCACCACTACGTACTTCACCCCACGGCGTTTTCCTTCGAGCAGGGCGTGCCCAACCATGCGAGCGCCACTCATGCCGTAGGGGTGGCCGATGGCGATGGCGCCGCCATTGACGTTCAGGTTTGCGTTGTCGATGCCCAGCCTGTCGCGGCAATACAGCACCTGGCAGGCGAAGGCTTCGTTCAGCTCCCACAGGCCGATCTCGTCGACTTTCAGGCCGTGCTGCCTGAGCAGTTTCGGCACCGCGAGCACGGGGCCGATTCCCATTTCCTCCGGCGCCAGGCCGGCCACCGCGATGCCCCGATAGATGCCCAGCGGCTGCAGGTTGCGTTGCTCGGCCAGGCGCGCATCCATCAGCACGCACGCACTGGCGCCATCAGACAACTGGCTGGCGTTGCCGGCGGTGATGCTGCCATTCTCGATCACCGGCCTGAGGCCCTGGAGATCGTCCAGGGTGGTCTGTGGGCGATTGCCTTCGTCACGCCGCAGCTCCATCTGTTCCAGGCTGGTGACGCCGCTGGCCTTGTCAACGACCTGGCGAGTCACGCTGACCGGGACAATCTCGCCTTCGAACAGGCCGGCCGCCTGGGCGGTGGCCGTGCGCTGCTGGGATTGCAGCGCATACTCGTCCTGCGCCTCACGGCTGATGTTGTAGCGCAGCGCGACCAGCTCCGCGGTGTTGAGCATCGGCATGTAGGCACATGGCTCATGCTGCAGTACCTGGTTGTCATGGAACTCGCCGACCCATTGCATGTGGCGGTTCTGCACCAGGGAAATGTGCTCCTGGCCGGCGCCGATGGTGACCTGCATGCCATCCACCATGATCTGCTTGGCAGCGGTCGCGATGGCCATGAGGCCCGAAGCGCACTGGCGGTCGAGGGTCTGGCCGCTGACCGACAGGGGCAGCCCGGAAGCCAGCGCACTCATGCGCCCCAGGTTCCAGCCAGCAGTGCCGGCAGGCATGCCCGTCCCCAGCACAAGATCTTCGATTTCGCCGGCATCGATACCGGCACGTTCGACGGCCGCACGGATGGCGAAGGCGGTCATGGTCGGTGCTGTGGTGGCGTTGAATGCCCCGCGAAATGCCTTGGCGATAGGCGTGCGGGCAGTGGAGAGAATCACGGCTTCTTTCATGGGCTGATCCTGAGGCGAAGGGGCGACGGCCGCCCAAGGCGGCCGTGCAGTCAGATTTTCTCGATGCGGGTCTTGCCGGCTGCAACCAGGCGCTCCAGCAGCGGCGCAGGCTGGAACCAGCGCTGGCCATAGGTGCCGAGGCTGTCGCGATAGCGGTGGATGCCGTCCAGCACCTTGTCCAGGCCGAGTTGCTCGGCATAGTGCAATGGCCCGCCAACCCAGGCGGGGAAACCGTAGCCGTTGGTCCACACCAGATCGATGTCGCCAGCGCGCAGGGCAATGCCTTCGTCGAGCAGCTGAATGCCCTCGTTGATCAGCATGAACAGGCAACGGTCATGGATTTCCGCATCGCCAATCAGCCTGCGCTCGACTTGCAGTTCACTTGCCAGGCGTTCAGCCAGGGCTACCACTTCATCATCGTCACGGCGCTGGCGGCCTTCGTAGAGATAAAAACCGCGGCCAGTCTTCTGTCCGTAGCGTCCCAGGGAGTAGAGCGCGTCGCCGACTCGGTAGTAGCTCGCGTCGTCGGCGAAGGCCGACCGGTTGGAGTCACGCACCAGGAAATTCACGTCGATCCCGGCCAGGTCGGTCATCGTCAGCGCGCCCATGTTCAGCCCGAGGTCGGTGAGAACACCGTCCACCCGCGCCGGCGTCGCGCCTTCGAGTACCAGCCGGTGTGCCTCGCGGTTGTAAGGTTCGAGCATGCGGTTGCCGATGAAGCCGAAGCACACTCCGGAGACTACCGCCACCTTGCCAATGCGCTTGGCCAGCCGGAGTGTGGTCGCCAATACATCGGGCGCGGTTTCACGGGCGCGCACCACCTCCAGCAGCCGCATCACGTTGGCCGGACTGAAGAAGTGCAGGCCGATCACGTCCTGCGGTCGGCGCGTCACCGCGGCGATGGCATCGACATCGAGACTGGAGGTATTGCTGGCGAGAATTGCGCCGGGCTTGCATACCTCGTCAAGAGTGCGGAACACCTGCTGCTTGATCTCGAGCTTCTCGAACACTGCCTCGATCACCAGGTCGGCATCGGCGATATCGGCGTAGTCCAACGTGCCGACGAGCAGTTGCATGCGTTGCTCCAACTGTTCGGCATTCAGCTTGCCACGCGAGACGCTGCTCTCGTAATTGCGGCGAACGTTGGCCAGGCCGCGCTCGAGAGCTTCAGACTTCTGCTCGAGGACCACGACGGGAATGCCGGCGTTGGCAAAGTTCATCGCGATGCCGCCACCCATGGTGCCGGCGCCGATCACCGCGACCCTGGCGACTGGCCTCAGGGCGATATCCTCGGCGATACCGGGAATCCGACCTGCCTCGCGCTCGGCGAAGAACAGGTGCCGCAGAGCTGCCGATTGCGCGGAGTCCTCGGCCTGCTTGAACAGTGCCAGCTCTCGCTCCAGCCCTGCCTGCAACGGCAGAACGCAAGCGGCTTCCACCGCGGCAAGCACCAGGCGCGGTGCCAGGCGGTTCTTCCAGCGCGGTTCATGGGTTTGCCGGTACTGCTGGAAAAAGTCCTCCGCCACGCTCGCGGCAGGCTCGGCGAAGGGTGTCTGCGGGCGGGCCGGGGCCAGGTCGCCCAGCAGATCAAGGGCAAAGGCGCGAGCGGCTTCGACCAGTGTGTCGGCACTGGCGGCGAGTCGATCCAGCAAGCCCAGTTCCAGAGCCCGGTTGGCGTCGATTGGCAGGCCGG
Organism: Pseudomonas nicosulfuronedens; assembly: GCF_005877905.1. Taxonomy (GTDB): domain Bacteria; phylum Pseudomonadota; class Gammaproteobacteria; order Pseudomonadales; family Pseudomonadaceae; genus Pseudomonas; species Pseudomonas nicosulfuronedens. The sequence goes on from NZ_SWDV01000043.1 coordinate 60,391, forward strand.
AAATCATCATGTCCAATGCTGGCGCGACGCCGATCAGACGCGGTAGACGCTGGGTTCCCCCAGCGCCGGGCAGCAAGCCCAGGCTGATTTCCGGAAGGCCCAGGCGCAGTGAGGGTTCGCCGATCCGGTAGCCGCAGGCGAGGGCGAGTTCCAGTCCGCCTCCCAGTGCCAGGCCGGACAACGCGGCAATCAGCGGCTTGTCCAACTGGGTGAGGCGACTCAGCAGATCGGGCAACGAGGGCGCAGCGAACGACGCCGCGCTGCCGAACTCGCTGATGTCTGCGCCCGCGCTGAACAGTTTGCCGTCGCCATGCAAAATGATCGCGCGCACGCTCGCATCGCTTGCGGCACGCTGGCAGGCATCGAGGACAGCGGCGCGTAATGTCTGGCCGAGGGCGTTGACTGGCGGGCGGGCGAGTGTGATGAGGGCCAGGCCGTCCTCGACCTGATAGCGGATCAATGAATTCATCGTGGCTCCGGGAAGTGGTGATAGGGAAGGGGACTCAGAACCAGGCGTCACGCATGTCCAGGCTCACGCGATTGCCGGCCAGCAGCAGGCGTGACTGGGCTTCCAGTGGTGCCAGTTCCCAGTCCATGAAGTAGCGTGCCGCCTGCAGTTTGCCCTGGTAGAAATCGACCTCAGGGCCCTGTGCGCCGGCGGCGAGCGCGCGGCCGGCGAGCAGCGCCATGCGCAGCCATAGCCAGCCGACGACCACTCGACCGAACAGGTCGAGGTAGACGGTGGCGTTGGCCAGCCCGTGCCGGGGGTCTTCGGCAACTTGTGCCTGCAGTTCGCGGGTGACGTCTTCGAGATGCTGCAAGGCTTCGCCCAGCTGTGCCGCCAGGGGCGCACAGACAGCGTCGGTAGCCGCATCGGCCAGAGTGACGTAGGCGCGGTCGAGGAACAGCCGGTAACCGTCGCCGCCGCGCGGGCCAAGCTTGCGCCCGAGCAGGTCGATGCCCTGGATCCCCTCGGTGCCTTCATGAATCGGGTTCAGGCGGTTGTCGCGGTACAGCTGCTCCATCGGGTATTCGCGGGTATAGCCGGCACCGCCCAGTACCTGGATGCCGATATCAGAGGCTTGGGTGGCGTAACGCGAAGGCCAGGACTTGACCATCGGCGTCAGCAGATCCAGCAACTCGCCAGCGTCGCTGCGCGCCTTCGTGCACGGCGCGGTATGCGCGTCTTCCACCAGGCTGCTGGCGTACAGGCACAGCGCAAGACTGCCCTCGGCATAGACCTTCTGCTGCAATAGCATGCGGCGCACGTCGGCGTGCTCGATGATACGGACCTGGGGAGCGTTTTCTGCCCTGGCACCGGGCAGGCGCCCCTGTGGTCGCTCACGGGCATAATCTAGGGCATGGTTGAAGCTCTGGTAGCCGAGGCTGGCGGCGGCCAGCGCCACGCCGATGCGCGCCTCGTTCATCATCTGGAACATGTAGCCCAGGCCCTGCTTGGCCTCGCCGACCAGATAGCCGACGGCGCCTTCGCCTTCACCGAAATTGAGCACCGTCGAGGTGGTGTTGCGGTTGCCCATCTTGTGCAGCAGGCCAGCCAGCGCCACATCGTTGCGTGCGCCCAGGCTGCCGTCGGGGTTGACCAGCCGCTTCGGCACCAGGAACAGCGAGATGCCCTTGGCGCCGGCCGGCGCGCCGTCGATGCGGGCCAGGACCATGTGGACGATGTTCTGGGTCAGGTCGTGGTCGCCGCCGGAGATGAACATCTTCTGCCCGAACACGCGGTAGGTCCCGTCACCAACCGGACGCGCGGTGGTGCGCAGGTCGCCTAGCGCAGAACCTTGCCCAGGCTCCGTCAGCGCCATGGTGCCGCTGAACCGGCCATCGAGTAGCGGCGGCAGGAATCGCTGGCGCAACTCGTCGGCGGCGAAGCTCTTCACCAGGTTGCCAACGCCGATGGTGAGAAAGGCGTAGGCGGTGGTTCCCACGTTGGCAGCATTGAAATAGGCCATGCAGGCTCGCAACAGCACTTCCGGCAACTGCAGACCGCCATCGGTGGCGTCATGGTGCGCGGCGCCAAAGCCGGCGGCTGCGAAGGAGTCCCAGGCTCTACGGGTGTCTTCCAGCAGGTGTACCCGTTGCCCGTCGAAGGTCGGCTCCTCGGCGTCGGCGCTCTGGTAATGCGGGGCAAAGTACTCGAGCGCGATGGTCCGCGCGGTGTCCAGCGTGGCGCGGAATACTTCGATGTCATGCTCGGCGTAACGGGGGCGTTGCAGCAGCGCCTGGCTGTCTAGCAGCTCGTACAGCAGGAATTCTATATCGCGTTCGTTGAGCAGTCCGGCGGCCATGGCGTCCTCATCCAGAGTCGCCCGCAGACTCCGTGATGGAAGAGCGGGCGGTGATGGACGAAGTGAAACGCGAACATGCCGGTCCTCACACCCCCAAGGGTGGCCTTGCAGCCCCTCCCATTGTGAGGGGAGGGGTGGCGACCTGAGAGACTGTCGCGCTAGTGGTAATTCCAGGACCTTGAGGTGTTTATTGGTGAACCAGTCTGTGTGCCCGTCAATGCGCGCACCGTCCTGCATTAGCACTCGCTGACTGTTTTTGATACGAGCGTCAGCTATGGGGCAGAAGGTGCCTCGCTCAGAAGTCAGCTTCCGACCCAATGCGGACGCTCATAAACGCCCGCGCACGGTTACAAAGCAACCCGGCCGAAGCTTGAAGCCAATGTTGCGATCTCGCCGCAACCCGTTGGGCTACGGCGAGGCTGGAACACCTCAGTTCTCGTATCGCAGGGTGATGGCGAAGTTGCGCGGCTCGCCGTAGTAATTGCCCAAGTTCGAGTTATAGATCGAGGCGTAGTATTTCTTGTCGAACACGTTGTCGAGATTCAGTTGCGCACTCAGGTTGCGGCTGATCTGGTAGTTGGCGTTCAGACCGACTAGGTTGTAAGCGCCTTGCTCCACGTTGCCCAGGTAGACCTTGCTCTGATGGTAGAGGTCGCCGCCCACGCGCCAGTCGCTCAACTCTCCGGGAAGACGATAGCTGCTCGCCAGTTTGAACAACCGCTGGGGGGCGGTTTCAGTTGCATAATCAGTGCCCTTGCGGGCACCAGCTACATATTCGGGGTGGCTGTAGGTGTAGCCCACTACCGCATTCCAACCCTTGAGAATCTCGCCAGACACCTCAGCCTCGAAACCGCGATTGCGTACCTTGCCGCCTTCCTCATAGCAGGTTGAGGTACGCCCCGGCCCGCAAATACGTGCTGCGCCAGTAACCGCCTGGGGCATATGGCTTTGGTCGACCTGGAAAACCGCCAGCGAGGTATTGAGCAGCCCGTTGTAGAACTCGTTCTTAAGGCCTATTTCGTAGTTATTTCCAGTGATCGGGTCGAGCAGCTTGTTGTCAATGTCGTAGTTGTTTTGAACCTGATAGATCTCGGTGTAGCTGGCATAAACCGAGGCGCTGTCAGTCAGGTCATAGACCACACCGGCGTAGGGAATGACTTTTCCGTCTTCCTTGAAGCGGTCCTCATAGTCGGCAGAGGCGTAGTCGACCCAGCTGAAGCGGCTGCCAAGGATCACATGCAGGTCGTCGGTGGGGTTCAACCGGGTGGCGGCATACACTCCCTTGTCCTTGCGCACGTTACGGTACTGGATGCGCTCATAGCCATAGGTGGGCGAGGCCACTTGCGAAGGGGCGAAATCAAGAATCTCGACCACGCTTGGGTTGTTGTTGTAGCGCGATTCGTTGATGAAGCGATCCTTGCGTGCGTTAGCGCCGAATACCAGTTCGTGGCGTTGGCCAAGCAGGTAGAACGCGCCGTTCAGCGCCGCATCGAGGCTGATTTGCTCGTCGTCGTATTTGGTGTCGTTGGTGAACAGGCGGAACTGGTCATTACCAATGTTGTTGCCGTAGAGCCCAAGGAAATCTGCATTTGACCAGGTCAGGTTGGTATTGACCGTCAGCTTCCAGTCATCGTTGAAGGCATGCTTGATGTCTGCGAATACGGTGCGATTTATTTTGTTCAGGTGGGCCCAGCTCGGCGCAAAGGAGCTGGAGCGCGACAGTGGATAGAAGCTGCCATTGAGTTGCGTGGGAAGACCGCCCCAGTCATAGCCACCGTGATAATCCTTTTGCAGCACGGTACCCAGACTTACGGTAGTGGCTTCGCTCAAGTCGGCTTCACCAATGGCGTAAAAGAGCTGGTTCTCTTTGTCAGCGCGATCTACGAAACTGTTGCCGGCGTTGTACAGCAGCACTGCTCTGGCGCGCAGTGTTCCCTGTTCGTTCAACGGCCCGCCCACGTCGATCTGGCTGTGGTAGTTGTCCCAGGAGCCAGCGCCGATTTCGGCTTTGAACTTGTAGGTGTCCGTTGGGCGCTTACGCACCAGGTTGATGGCTGCCGAGGGGTTGCCAGCCCCCTGCATCAGACCGTTTGCGCCGCGAACGAACTCTACACGGTCGTAGATTGCCATGTTGTTCACCGAGGTCACATCCATCGAGTAACTCTCGGAAATACTCGTTGGCACGCCGTCGTATTGCAGGTCGTTTACCTGGAATCCACGAGAAAAGTAACGCGAGCGCTCGGTGCCAAAGTCCTTGGCTGTGCTGATGCCGGTGGCAGCCCTGGCAACGTCCTCCAGAGACTGCATATTCTGATCGTCCATTTGCTGGCGCGTGACGACGCTGACCGACTGTGGCGTTTCCCGCAGCGAGAGGTTCAGCTTCGTCGCGGTGCTGGAGCTGCCGGTGGTGTAGGAGCCGGTGCCTTCGGTCACCGACCCCGGGGACAACCCCGAGATAGTCAGAGGTTCCATTTCCAGGGCACCTTCGGCGGCGGGAATGGGCTGGATCAGCCAATTGCCGCCGGCGCTCCTTCGAGCTGCCAGCCCACTGCCGCTCAGCAGCTGATCCAGGCCACTCTGTACGTCGAATTCTCCATGCAGCGCTGGCGCCTGCTTGCCCTGGGTCAGTGATGGATCGAAAGGCAGCGTGATCCCGGCAGCCTGGGCAAACCCGTTCAGAGAATCCTCCAGCGCGCCGGCGTGTAGGTCGTAGCGATGAGTCCCGTTTTGATCAGCGTGCACGCCGATGCTGGCCAGTGACACGACGGCGGTGCTGCTGAGGAGAATGCCGCGAAGGGTGAGGGCGAGGGTGGTGCGACGCAATGCTCGCGACGGCGAGGAAAGGGATGGCATGGACAACAAGCTCCTTGGCAATGGCAGTGTGTTTTCTTGTCTGCCGAAGGGCTCGGAAAAAACCGTAATCGTTATCGAGAATTTTTTGCATTGAGCTCAGCGAGCGACGATGCGAATCCACAGCGGCGTGAAGCGCTGGACGCGCAGCGGCATCGAATCGGCGAGGGCGTCGAGGACGTCATCGATGCTGTCGAGCTGGAATACGCCGGAGACCTCCAGCGCAGCAATCGACGGGTCGCAGCTGAGCCATCCCTGGCGATAGCGCCCTAGCTCCTCGATCAGGTCGGCCATGCGCATGCGCTTCGCCACAAGCTGGCCGCGTGTCCAGGCGCTGGCATTCATGGTGCTGTGTTCGACCCGTCGGGTGCCTGAGCCGAAGATCAGGTATTCCTCGCCCGCCAACACCCGGATCGGCTGTGCGTCTGCGCGATGGATAGCGACGATCCCGTCCTCGACCCGCAAGCGCGTTCCTTCGGCTTCATCGCGCACTGCAAAGGCGGTGCCGATGGCCTGTAGTCGAACATGGCGGCTCTCCACCCATAGGCTGCGATAACCCGCCGGTGCCTCGCTGTCCTTGCCCGAGTCGATGAAGATCTCGCCGCGCAGCAATGCGATCATCCGGCGCTGTGCGGTGAAGCGCACGTCCACCGCGCTGGAGGTATTGAGCTGCAGACGAGTGCCGTCGCTCAGGAGGAACTGCTGATGCTCACCAACACCGGTGACGTAGTCCGCCCCCCAGGTTGCTAGCGGGCGCTCACGCAGTCCCCAGCCACTGAGGCTGCCGATTGCCACGCCAAAGCCCAGCACCTTGAGTGCCTGGCGGCGGCCGTGACGCTTGCCCTGCAGGCGTTGCAGGATGTCCAGTGCGACACCGCCGGGTAGTTCGGCCATGCGTCCGAAGGCCGACTCGCTGGACTGCAAGGCTTGCCAGGCGGTTTCGTGAATCGGATCTGCCTGCCGCCAGAGCAGGCAGGCCGTCTGCGTTTGCTCGTCCGCATAGCCCGATTGCAGACGCACCAGCCAGCCGATGGCCTGGTCGAGTACTGCGTCCGGCAGTTCCCTGGTGCTCATTGCTGTGCCAGAAAGCAGTGGCGAATGGCGGTGGCCATGTACTTCTCCACTGAGCTCAGACTCACGTTCAGGCGCTCGGCTATTTCTTTGTAGCCCAGGCCCTCGAGCCGTGACAGCAGAAACGCGTTACGTACCTTCGGCGCCAGGCCATCCAGTACCGCATCGATTCGCGCGAGGGTCTCCAGCAGGATCAACTGCGACTCTGGGGAGGGCATCTCCGCTTCGGGGAGATGGGCAATGGCTTCCAGATAGGCCTTCTCGACGCGCTGACGGCGCACCCGGTCGATCAGCAAACCGCGGGCGACGACGCTCAGCCAAGCACGTGGCTGCCTGACTTCCTGCAGTTGCGTTGGCTTGCCGAGCAGGTGGACAAAAGTGTCGTGGGCCAGGTCGGCTGCATTGTCTGCGTGGCGCAGGCGTTTGCGCAGCCAGCCGAGTAACCAGGCGTGGTGATCGAGATACAGCGAGTGAATGTCGGCGTGATGGACGCTGGGAGCGGGCGGAGATGTCAACGCGAATCCTTGCGTGATAACGGCTTGCAGATGCGAATTTGTCGCATCTTAAGTGGGCGTTATCCAGACGGCAAGAAGGACGGTTACTGGAAATAGGGAGATGGGGACGCGTTTGGGCTTTCCGAGACTGGTCGATCGCCCTAGCTGAAGAGGGTCTGAGATCGACCCATAGCTGACATCCGGATTTTCAGGACATTGAGTAGACTTGGCTCCCACGTCATCTATTTCGAATACAAATGAACAGCGAGTCTTCCCGAAGCAAGGCGTATGTCCGTGCTCAGGCACATGGTTCCGGGCCACTGTCTGTTGAGGGCTATCAGCAGACTGTGGAGGTTTGCGGCCATATCCCCAGCGGCTGGTTGTTCCGCTACCGGATCGTTTGTAGCTTGGACATCCCTGCACATGAGCAGGAGTTGTTTGCCGGCGCTGCAGGTTGCCTGGTCGCTGATGATGGCAGGTACAT
>NZ_SWDV01000044.1 GCF_005877905.1 Pseudomonas nicosulfuronedens
GGTTTCAGTAATGGTGACAGACGGAGACAGATAAGCGAAGCGCTGCTGAACCTCTTGCTTCATGGGCTGACGCCCTGAGCTGGCGTCCTGCTCTCGCACTACTAGGTAAAGAAAAGGCTCTTAGCCATCGCTGCAGGTCGCTTTCTGCTTGGTTCGCTCCGCTTTCGACAGTTTTTCGACACTTGCATTTGGATTCGAAAAAATGTCCTTTTGGATCAGTGGTTTAATGGGCCTGTGTTCGGGCCTGACGATTTGCGCGTAAAATGACCGGCTTTTCGACTTGCCCTTCGGATTCCAGAGCACCATGGCCAGCACCCTTTCGGTCAACCAGAACAAACTGCAGAAACGCCTGCGCCGCCAGGTTGGCGAGGCGGTCACCGACTTCAACATGATCGAGGACGGCGACAAAGTGATGGTCTGCCTGTCCGGCGGCAAGGACAGCTACACCCTGCTGGACGTCCTGCTGTACCTGCAGAAGGTAGCGCCGATCCAGTTCGAGATCGTCGCGGTGAACATGGATCAGAAGCAGCCCGGCTTCCCCGAGCACGTGCTGCCGGCGTACCTGGAGTCCATCGGCGTGCAGTACCACATCATCGAGAAGGACACCTACTCGGTGGTGAAGGAGAAGATCCCGGAGGGCAAGACCACCTGCTCGCTGTGCTCGCGCCTGCGCCGTGGCACCCTCTATACCTACGCCGATGAGATCGGTGCGACCAAGATGGCGCTGGGGCACCACCGCGACGACATCCTGGAAACCTTCTTCCTTAATATGTTCTACGGCGGCACCCTCAAGGCCATGCCGCCCAAGCTGCTGTCCGACGACGGCCGCAACGTGGTGATCCGCCCGCTGGCGTACTGCAATGAGAAGGACATCGAGGCCTACTCGGTGCTCAAGGAATTCCCGATCATCCCGTGCAACTTGTGTGGTTCGCAGGAAAACCTGCAGCGCCAGGTAGTCAAGGAAATGCTGCTGGACTGGGAACGCAAGTCGCCGGGCCGCACCGAGATCATGTTCCGCGCCCTGCAGAATGTGGTGCCGTCGCAACTGGCCGACCGCAACCTGTTCGACTTCAACAGCCTGCGCATCGACGAGACCGCCACCCCGCGCTTCCTCGACGTGATGAACCTGTAAGACCTCGCAAGGACGCCCGATGCGCGATTACCAGTGGCTGTACGAATACTGTCTGAACCGCTTTGGCTCGGTCCAAGCGCTGGAGGCCCGTCTGCCGCAGGCCAAGTCGCCGGCCCAATTGGTAGCGGTCGGCGATGATCGCTACCTCTCGCTGATCAGCCTGCGCATCTTCCGAGCTGGGCTAAAGCACAGCCTGGTAGACGCCAAGTGGCCGGCCTTCGAGGAAGTCTTCTTCGGCTTCGACCCGGAGAAAGTCGTGCTGATGGGCGGCGAGCGCCTGGAAAACCTGATGCAGGACACCCGGCTGATTCGGCACCTGGGCAAGCTCAAGAGTGTGCCGCGCAACGCCCAGTTCGTGCTGGACGTAGCCCGCGAGTACGGCAGCTTCGGCAAGCTCCTGGCTGACTGGCCGTCCAGCGACATCGTCGGCCTGTGGAAGCTGCTGGCCAAGCGGGGCAATCAGTTGGGCGGCATGTCAGCGCCGCGATTCCTGCGCATGGCCGGCAAGGACACCTTCGTTCTCAGCGATGACGTGGTGGCTGCGCTCAAGGCCCAGGAAATCGTCGACAAGACGCCAACCAGCCTGAAGGACCTCGCGCTGGTTCAGGCAGCGTTCAACACCTGGCAGGAGCAAAGCGGCCGTCCGTTGTGCCATATCTCGATGATGCTGTCGTACACGGTCAACCACTGACGCGCGGCCCGGCCGCGGAGGAGGGCGCATGGATTCGGCCATCGAACGCACCGGTGCAGCACTGGCTCACGCTGAACGCATCCTGGTGATCACCGGCGCTGGGCTCTCCGCCGATTCGGGCATGCCGACCTATCGTGGCCTGGGTGGTCTTTATAACGGACGCACAGCGGAAGGAATACCTATCGAGGTGGCGATCTCCGGTCCGATGCTGCAGAAGGACCCGGCGCTGTGCTGGAAATACCTGGCCGAGCTGGGCAAGGCCTGCCTGAGTGCGCAACCCAATGCCGGTCACGGCGCCATCGCGGAGCTGCAAAGGCTCAAGCCGGAGTGCTGGGTGCTGACGCAGAACATTGATGGCTTCCACCGTCGCGCCGGTTCGCCGTCGGAGCGGTTGATCGAGATCCATGGCGAGCTGGCTCCGCTGTATTGCCAGTCGTGCGGGCTGGAAAGCCCGGAGCTGGCCGGGCACCTGGATGGCCCATTGCCGCCGAAATGCGCGCGCTGCGCAGGCGTGCTGCGCCCGCCAGTGGTGCTGTTCGAGGAGATGTTGCCGGAGGAGGCGATCGATACGCTGTATGCGCAATTGCGCAAAGGGTTCGACGTTGTTCTGCTGGTGGGGACCACTGCGAGCTTCCCCTACATCATCGAGCCGGTGCTGCGTACGCGGGACGCAGGAGGCTTCACCGCCGAGGTGAATCCTGGGCTGACCGACCTCAGTTCTGTGGTCGAAGAAAGAATGGTGGGTCGAGCCTTAGACATTATGCCGCGCCTGCTGGGTCACATTCCGCGATAAAAAACTTGCATTGCCCCCATTGAGCGGGCAAATTAGCCCGCTAATAAATGGAGCTAATGAGACACGGTCGTGCCCATGCTTAAACGCTTAGCACCCCTCGTGCCCATGAGTTTCGTTCTGCTGCTGGCAGCTTGCGCCAGCCATTCGCCGGAATCGCAGCCGAACCAGGTCGCTTCAGTGCCTGCCACTCGAGCAGCGTTCCAGGTAAATCAGCACAACATAGCGCTGATGAATGAGTCGCAGGACGAGGGGGCCAAAAACGATAACGGCAGTTCGACTGCCCATGTATCCGACATTCTGGACCGCGCGTTCTCGCTGATCGGTACTCCGTACCGCTTTGGTGGAAAATCGGAGCGGACCGGCTTCGATTGCAGCGGCTTCGTGGGCTATCTGTTCCGCGAAGAAGCAGGCATCAGCCTGCCGCGCTCCACGCGTGAGATGATCAATATGGACGTCCCGCTGGTCTCCAAAGCGGACCTGCAACCGGGCGACCTGATCTTCTTCAACAACCGTGGTCGCGGTCGGGTCAGCCATGCCGGCATCTACATCGGTGACGGACAGTTCATCCACTCCGCCAGCCGCCGTGGCGGTGGTGTGCGGGTGGACAGCCTGGATGAGAGCTACTGGCGCTTGAGCTACATGGAAGCCAAGCGTGTGCTCGAACCGGGCTACGAGCCGAAGACAGCGATCCGCTAAACTTAAAGTTTTACTTTAAGTATTGCGCTCAAGTCGCTGTTGGTACAAAGTGATGGCACTCCTTGACGGGATGCCATCACATGCTCGTTCCTCAGCGCATCATTCTGCTCGTTGCTCTCGCCTCGCTGGCCGCCTGCGCCAGTCGCACTCCGCCGTCGCCCCCTCCCGTGGTGAACGCGCCCGCCGCTCCCGTCTACAACACCCAAGCTGCTGACGATATCCTGATCCGTGCTATTGGCCTGGTGGGGACGCCCTATCGCTGGGGTGGCAACACGCCTGATGGCGGATTCGATTGCAGCGGCCTGATCGGCTACGTCTACCGCGATGCCACCGGCCTGATGCTGCCGCGGTCCACCCGCGAGATGATTTCCATGCGCGCGCCCACCGTTGGCCGCGAGTCGTTGCAGAGCGGCGACCTCATCTTCTTCGCCACCAATGGTGGACGTGGTGTCAGCCATGCGGGTATCTATGTCGGGGAAGGGCGTTTCGTTCATGCGCCCAGAACGGGCGGGACCGTACGCCTGGACAGCCTCGACAGTGCCTATTGGCAGAAAGCCTTCCTGGAAGCCAAGCGTGTCCTCGCCGTGCAGAGTCTCGCCCTCCATCCCTGATTCTCAGGACGGCCCATGACCACCCGCACGCTGAATCTGGACGACTCGCTCTACCAGTACCTTCTCGACGTTTCCCTGCGCGATTCTCCCGTCAAGGCGCGCTTGCGCAGCGAGACTGCCAACCTGCCCATGTCCCGCTGGCAGGTTGCCCCGGAGCAGGGCCAGTTCCTCGCCTTGCTGGTCAGGCTGACCGGCGCCAAACGCATCCTCGAAATCGGTACCTTCACGGGCTACAGCGCCTTGTGCATGGCTGAGGCACTGCCAGAGGGCGGCCATATCCTTTGTTGCGATCTTCCCGGCGAGTACAACGACATCGCTCGAGGCTACTGGCATGACGCCGGCGTCGATTCTCGCATCGAGCTGCGCCTCGGGCCGGCCCTGTCCACGCTGCAAGCCCTGGTAGCCGGTGATCAGCAAGGCAGTTTCGACCTGGTCTTCATCGATGCCGACAAGGCCAATTATTCCATTTACCTGGAGCATGCCCTGACCTTACTGCGCGAGGGCGGCCTGGTGGTCTTCGACAACGTGTTGTGGAGCGGGCGGGTGCTGGAGGCGAACCCGGAAAGTGCGGACACGCGGGCGATCCAGCAGCTCAATCTGGCCTTGAAGACGGACGAGCGAGTGGATTACTCGCTGGTGCCGATTGGTGATGGCATGAGTCTTTGCCGCAAGCGCTGACTCCAGGGCTGGAAGAAAAAAGGCACGCCAATCGGCGTGCCTTTTTCGTTGCTGCGGCCTGACTCAGGCGACATCGACCAGAATCACTTCGCTGTCTTCGAGCGCCGTGACCTTTACCACCGCCTCGTCGGCGATGGCAGCACCGTCGCGAGCCAGCAGTTCGACACCGTTGACCTCGACCTTGCCGGTTGCCGGCACGAGGTAGGCGCGGCGACCGTTGCCCAGTTCGTACTCCGCGGTCTGGCCGGCCTTCAGGGTGGCGGCGACCAGGCGACCGTCGGCGCGAATGCGCAAGGCGTCGGCGTCGTTCTCATGGCCGCTGGCCAGGGTTACGAAGCGCCCGGCGCGGTCGCCCTTCGGGAAGGGTTTGGCGCCCCAGGATGGCGTGCCGCCGCGTACCGACGGGATGATCCAGATCTGGAAGATCTTGGTGACATCCTTCTCCAGGTTGTACTCGGAGTGCACGATGCCCGAGCCCGCGCTCATCACCTGTACGTCGCCCGCTTCGGTACGGCCTTTGTTGCCCAGGCTGTCCTGGTGGGTGATCGCACCCTGGCGGACGTAGGTGATGATTTCCATCTCGCGGTGCGGGTGCGGCGGGAAGCCGGTGCCGGCAGCGATTTCGTCATCGTTCCAGACGCGGAGGTTGCCCCAGTCCATGCGCTCGGCGTCGTAGTACTCGGCGAAGGAGAAGTGGTGCTTGGCGTTGAGCCAGCCGTGGTTGGCGCCGCCGAGTTGCTGGAAGGGTCTGCGTTCGATCATGACATAGTCCTCGTGGGGCGCGGCTGGCCGATGGGCCAGTCCGCGCGGTTCATGGGACTATCTTCTCTCGCATTTGATCGATGAAAAAGCGCAAATATCGGCAGATATTAATCGATTAATTCGATTCTATTCGGTGGCGCGCTTTTCGCCCTGATCGAGGAACTTGCTGAGGAACTGGCGGGTGCGCTCTTCCTTCGGGTGAGCGAACAGCGCCTTGGCGTCGCCCTGCTCGACGATCACACCCTTGTCGATGAATATCGCCCGGTTCGCAACGTCGCGGGCGAAGCTCATCTCGTGGGTGACGATGACCATGGTGCGCTTTTCCTGGGCCAGGCCGCGGATGGTCGCCAGGACCTCACCGACCAGTTCCGGGTCCAGCGCCGAGGTGGGTTCATCGAAGAGGATCACGTCCGGCTGCATGGCCAGGGCGCGGGCGATGGCGACGCGCTGTTGCTGACCGCCGGAGAGGCGCTTGGGATAAGAGTCCTCCTTGCCGGCCAGCCCCACCTTCGCCAGCAACTGGCGGGCGCGCTCGATGGCCTGGGCGCGCGGCTCCTTCTTCACGATGATCGGGCCCTCCACCACGTTCTCCAGTGCAGTGCGGTGGGGGAACAGGTTGAAGTTCTGGAAGACGAAGCCCACGTGCTGGCGCAGCTTGCGGATCAGTCCCTGCTGTCCGCTGAGCGGCCGTGAGGCGTCGATGAGGATGTCGCCAACCTGGATGGTCCCGCCATTGGGCACTTCCAGCAGGTTCAGGCAGCGCAGCAGGGTAGTCTTGCCCGAGCCGCTGGGGCCGATGATCGCGACCACTTCGCCGGGCTGCACGGTCAGGTCGATGCCCTTGAGCACCTCCTGGCCGCGGAACTGCTTGGTCAGCTGGCGTACTTCGATCATGCGTCGTGCTCCTGGTCATGACGGTTGACCCGGTCTTCCAGGCGATTCTGCAGGTGCGACAGGATGCTCGCGAGGATCCAGTAGATCAGCGCGGCAGCCAGGTACATGGTGAAGACCTCGAAGGTACGCGCGGTGATCAGCTGGGCCTGGCGGAACAGTTCCGGGACCTGGATGGTGGCGGCCAGGGCGGTGTCCTTGACCAGAGAAATGAAGCTGTTGCCCAGCGGTGGCAGGGCGGTACGCGCGGCCTGCGGCAGGATCACCCGGCGTAGGGTCTCGGCGCGGGTCATGCCGATGCTGGCGGCGGCTTCCCACTGGCCCTTGTCGATGGAGCCGATGGCGGCGCGGAGGATTTCGCAGACATAGGCGGCCATGTTCAGCGAGAAGCCGATCAGCGCCGCCGGCAACGGGTCGAGTTCAATGCCGGCCTGGGGCAGGCCGTAATAGATCATGAAGAGCTGGACCAGCAATGGCGTGCCGCGGAAGAACGACACGTAGATGCGCGCGATCCAGCGCACAGGAGTGAAGCCGTACAGGCGCATCAGCGCCAGAACGAAGCCGAGTAGCAGTCCGAAGAACATGCCGCCTACGCTGAGGACTACCGTGAAGACCGCGCCCTTCAACAGGAAGGGCGCGGAATCCAGTGCAAGCTGCAGGCTTTCTTCGATCATTGGGTGACGTCAGCCTGGAACCATTTCTCCGAGAGTTTTTTCAGCGTGCCGTCGGCGCGGAACTTCTCGATGGCCTTGTTCAGCGCCGCGAGCAGTTCGGGGTTACCCTTGCGCAGGGCAATACCGGCTTCCTGGCGGGCGAAGGGCGCGCCGGTCAGCGCCATGGCGCCCTTGGTCTTGTTGACCATGTCGAAGGCGGCCAGGCGGTCCACCAGGATCACGTCGATGCGGCCGCTGCGCAGGTCCTGGAACTTGGTCGGGTCGTCTTCATAGGTACGCACGTCTGCCTGCGGTACGTGTTCGCGCAACCACTGTTCGTAGTTGGTGCCCAGCCCCACGCCGACTTTCACCCCGGCGAGTTTCTCCGGCGCGTCGTACTTGCCTTCGTCACCCTTGCGTACCAGTGCCTGGATGCCGGAGACGGTGTAGGCGTCAGAGAAGTCGTACTTCTTCTTGCGCTCCTCGGAAATGGTCACCTGGTTGATCACCAGGTCCAGGCGCTTGGATTCCAGTGCGGCGAGGATGCCGTCCCACTTGGTCGGTTGCAGCTTGGCGGTGACGCCCAGCTCCTTGGCGATCAGGTTGGAGAAGTCCACTTCGAAACCGGCCAGCTTGCCGTTCTCGTCCTGGAAACTGAAGGGCGGGTAGGTGCCCTCGAGACCGACGCGGACTTCGCCCTTGGACTTGATCTGGGCGAGCAGGTCGTCCGCGGCCTGGGCCTGGCTGAAGAGGCTGGCACCCAGGGTGAGGGTCAGGCTGGCAAGCAGGAAATGACGTCGCAGTGCGGAGAAGGTCATGGTGGTCCCCGTTTTTGGTGTTTTAAGCAGGTTAGTCAACGCGTGGCGACTATAGGGCCGGAATCGTTATGCAATAAAATAATAAAAAATTACATACCTAGTCCTGATGGATATGTGACTCAAGTGGCCGAATGATAGGCGAACAGCGCCGGCGAACCGCCGGTGTGCAGGAACAGGATAGGCCCGGGTTTTGAGAAGCGATCACGACGAATACCGTCGAGCAGTCCAGCCATCGCCTTGCCGGTGTACACCGGGTCCAGCAGCAGGCCTTCCTGGCTGGCCAGCAGGCGCACTGCCTCGAGCGTGCCGGCATTCGCTTCGCCGTAGCGCGGGCCGAAATACTCGTCCCACAGTTGTACTTTCGGCCGGGCCGACGAGTCTTGGCCAAGCAGTTCCAGCGTGCGCGCGACCAGCCCTTCGACTTTTGGTCGTTGTGCCGCATCGATCCGTGAAACGGTTACCCCGATGACGTCCAGCTCCGGCAAGGCGTCGGCCAGCGCGATCGCCAGGCCCGCATGGGTGCCAGCGCTGCCGGAGGCGAGCACCACGGCGGAGAACGCCTGGCCGCTGCTGTGAATCTGCTCCGCCAGCTCCAATCCGGCGCGCACGTAACCCAGGGCGCCGAGCGCGTTGGAGCCGCCGATCGGCACAATGTAGGGCTTGCGGCCCTCACGGCGCAGGCGTTCGCCAGTCTGCGCCAGCAGCTCGTCGGCGGTATCGAGATTGGGGACGAGTTCTACCTCGGTGCCGAACAGGTCCAGCAGCAGGCGGTTGCCATTGCTCAGGTAATTGCGGTCATCGGTGCCGATGGGGTTTTCCAGCAGCGCCACGCAGCGCAGGCCAAGCTTCGCAGCGACGGCGGCGGTCTGGCGCACATGGTTGGACTGGATCGCGCCGGCGGTGACCAGCGTGTCGGCGCCGGCCTTCAGGGCATCGGCGGCGAGGAACTCCAGCTTGCGCACCTTGTTGCCGCCCAGGGCGAACGGTGTAGTGTCGTCGCGCTTTACGTACAGCTCGCGGCCCAGGTGCGCGGAGAGTCGGTCCAGCTTGTCCAGCGGAGTCGGGCCGCCGGCCAGGTCGAGGCGGGGAAAGCGGGCGAGGGCTTCACGCAGGGAGCTCATGGCAGGTTCTCGGTGTGACGGCGGAATGCATCACGATAGAGCGCGTGAAATCCCGCCGCAATGTGGCGGGCGGCCGCTTGACGCTGACCTGCACGGGAATGTCGCGTGATCACCGCTGGAAACTCCAGAGGCTGTGAATCAATGTGCGGACAGCGGAGCGGCGAACCGCTACGCTCCACGCTCAGATCCGGAAACTTTAACCGGGCGATAACGAAATCAGGAAAACCAGGGCGGGAAATCCGATGACTTCAGCAGTACCTTCACGCGCTTCGCTGCAACGCTGGATGCTTCAGCTACTCGGCGCGGTGGCCTTGATGCTGGGGCTGAGCAGCCCGGCGCTGGCTGACCGGGTGATTCCCTCGGGGATGATGGTGGGCTTCGTCGATAGCGCGGTGTACCCGGTGATCACCCTCAAGCGACCGAAGCCGAGCCTGTTGCGCCAGGTCATCACCATCGGCCTGTATGAAAAGACCATCAGCTACCCGCTGTCGGTGTCCATCCGCATCCGCGACGAGACCAACCGCTTCATGGTCTACGGCATGCTGCCGAAGATCGCCGGCAAGTTCGTCGGCATCAAGATGGGCCTGGACAGTCGGATCAGCCAGATCTGGGTGATGACCGAAGCCGAAGCGACCGAGTACGTGACCCGCCCGGACACTCTGTTCCCGCCGAGCTGATGGCTTTGCCTCCGGGTTGACGGCCCTGCCCGTGCCGCTCGTGCGGGCGGGCAGCCGGAAGAGTGCGACTTCGGCTATCATGTGCACCGTTTCAAACCTTTCAGAACCGGTCTAACCATGACGTCCTCTCAGCAGCCGCCCCGCGACGACAGCGCCGACAACGCGCAGGAACAACCCAAACTCTCCCTGGCCGAGCTGGCCAAGGCAGCCCTTGCTGCGCAGCAGCAGGCGAAAACCGCCTACCAGCATCGCAAGCCCCACGACCAGGCCGAGTACCGCCCGCCGCACCCGCGTGGTTCGCGTCGCTCCATGGGCAAGCGCTGAGGCAGCCTCTCGTCCGAAATACTGTCAGCTGGCGCTCTTGCGGGGGCGTTGGCTGAACTGCGGTGACCGGCACGGGTCGTATCCGCATCGGCCTTGCCATGCTGGCTGGCCATTCCCGCTCTCGCGAACCCGTCACGGATCGACACCCGCGCCACCCTGTGCCCAGGCAGAGGGGCGCCTCGCGTCCAAGGAGAATCCATGAAAGTCCTCGTACCCGTCCTTTCCCTGCTGGCGCTTGCCGGCTGCATCACCATGACCGGCAACTACGAAGTCAGCGCCCATGACGAGTCCGGCAAGGCCCTGAGCAATGGCAAGTTCCTCGCCAGCGGCAGCGGCATCTACACCGTGCGCAACTCACTCTGCTCGGTCTACCCGAAGGCCATCGTTACCATCAGGGACGTGGAGACGGACCAAGAGCTGGAGGGCGAAAGCCCCTACCACTGTCGCTGAGCGTGGTTCGCGAGCAAGCCTGCTCCCACCGCTGAACCCGCCTGCCTGGAAGAGGCGGCTTGGGATACTCCCAAGCCGCTTCGTCGTTATTGCGGCAGTCGTTCGAACCGTCGTTCCAGTTGGGTGAGGAAACCAATCTCATAGGCCATGCGGTCCAGCATGGAACGCTGCAGCGTGCGGCCCTTGGCGAAGTTGCTCCAGAGCGTTTCCCCGCCCGGGGCGAACAGCCATTCGCGGGCGACCAGCGCGCCATAGCTCATGACGAGGTGAGATTCCTCCGGCCAGCCCGGCGGGGTTTCGAATCTGAGGGGGTGATCGCGGCCCGGCAGGGTATGGAACTGGGCTGATTCGGGATCGAGGGTGTTGTTGTCTGAAGACATTTGCGTTACTCCGTTTCGTTGAGGTCAGGAGCTGCCGCCATTGCTGTCAAACAATGGAGGCAGACCACGCGGGGTTGACAGACCGGGAAACGGAACCGGCAGACCTCACGGGGAGGTCTCCCCGCGCGATCTGCCATAAACCCTGCGATCAGAAATCACAGTCGTGACAAGGCCTACGAAAAGCGTTCGCCGCTTTTCGCATGCACCTGCTGGCGCAATCGCGCCGTTTCGACGGGCTGTCAAACCCGGCCACGGATTTTGCCGTGACGGGCGCAGCATAGGGGCTGCCTACCAAGCCGGCAAGAACAGGTGCTCGCGCCAGGGAGGTATCGGCTGCGTCCTACAGATATGAAGGGCGAAGTGCTTCAGCAGGGTGCTCTGCCGCAATGACAAAGGCCGGCAATCGCCGGCCTTGTGCTTACTGTGGTGTGAGCTTCTGCCGCTGCCCCTGCTGCAACGTCCACTCCACCACTTGCGCGGAAAGCTGGTCGGCCGCCTTGCCGAAGGCGCTGACCACTTCGGGCACCTGTTTGCCGTCCACCGGCTGGCGGACCTCGAAGCTGCGCGAGGCGACGATGCGTTGGCCGAGGGTGCGCACCAGGCGGGCGTCGTAGCGGATGTGGATCACCGGTTTGCCGTTCTGGTACTCGCTCTGGAAGGCGCGCAGTTCGCCGGTCAGGTCGAGGTCGGCCTGCAGGCTGGCTTCGTCGCTGCTCAGGGCGCGGACGCTGCCGTTGGCGGTGAAGGCATCGAGTAGGCGGTCACGCAGCAAGCCAGGTGCACGGTTGCTCCAGCGTGCGCCCTGGTAGCTGCTCAGCTGGTTGCCCTGTGGGACCACGGCGATGCGATTGCTGTCCAGCGCCAGGCCGGCGGTGGGGGCGCTGACGCGCAACGACCAGTTCACCGCGGTATTGCTGCGCGCGGGCTGTTGGACGGCGGGCAGCAGGTAGAAGTCCGGGCTCTCCGCTTCCGGGAGGATCGAGCAGGCGCCCAGCAGACTGACCAGGGCGGCGACGCCGAGCAGGCGGGGAAGGGCGGTCATGGCTGGAACTCCTTGTTGCGTTCGCGGCCGAGCAGGTAGCCGGTGGGGTTCTCCTGCAGGCGGCGGGTGACGCCGCGCAGGTCTTCCAGGGTGGAGCGCAGTTCGCGGATCGCCGGGCCGATCTCACCCAGGCCGTTGAGGCCGCCGTTCACCGAGTCGTAGTTGCTGTTCAGCAGTTGATCCACGCGCTCGCTGCTGCTGCGCAGGGAGGCGAGGGTCTTCTGCGCGTCGTCCATGATGACCTGGCCTTTTCCGCCCAGTGTCTGGTTGGCGCGGTCGAGCAGCTCGCTGGCATTGGCCAGGGTGATACGCGCCTGTTCGCTCGCGGCGGCCAGTTCCTTGAAGGTGCGACGGATGTCGTCGCGCTGTTCGGCGACCACGCCGGTGGCCTGGTCGATGTGGTCCAGGGTGCGGCTGATGCGGTCGACGTTCTCCTGGGAGAACATGCGGTTCACGTTGTTGATCAGGTTGTTGATATTGGTGGCGATGTCCTCGCCGTTGGCCAGCAGCTTGGCGAAGGGTGAAGGGATGGTCTTGATCACCGGCACCTCGCCGTCCTTGCTGGCCAGCGGCGGGCTGTCCTGGGCGGCGCTGGAGAGCTGGATGATGGCCTGGCCGGTGACACCGGTGAGAGCCAGCTTGGCGCGCGTGTCTTCGCGGATCGGCGTGCTGTCGTAGACGCGGATGCGTGCGCGGACCTTGCGCGGGTCGTTCGGGTCCAGGCGCAGGGAGACCACATCGCCGACGCGGATGCCGCTGTACTGCACGGTGCCGCCTTCGGACAGGCCGGTCACCGCCTCGTTGAAGATCACGTCGTAGACCTTGTACTTCTGGTCGTTGCTCGATTGCGCCAGCCACAGCGCGAAGAGCAGTGCGCCGATCGACACCACCAGGGTGAACAGGCCGATCAGCACGTGATGGGCACGGGTTTCCATTGTCAGTTTTCCTCCCGCAGGTGCTCGGTGGCCTGCTGCGCGGCACGGCCACGGGGGCCATGGAAGTAGTCCTGGACCCAGGCGTCCGGGTTCTCGGCGACCTGGTCCAGCGGACCGACCACCAGCACCCGCTTCTGCGAGAGCACGGCGACGCGGTCGCAGATGGTGTAGAGGGTGTCCAGGTCGTGGGTCACCAGGAACACGGTGAGGCCGAAGGCGTCGCGCAGGGTCAGGATGAGTTGGTCGAAGGCCGCGGCACCGATGGGATCTAGGCCGGCGGTGGGTTCGTCAAGGAACAGGATGTCCGGGTCCAGCGCCAGGGCGCGGGCCAACGCGGCGCGCTTGACCATGCCGCCGGACAGCTCCGAGGGGTACTTGGCGCCCGCATCCGGTGGCAGGCCGGCGAGGGAAATCTTCACCTTGGCCATGAACTCGGCGTCGCTGCGCGACAGTTTGGCGTGTTCGATCAGCGGCAGGCAGATGTTCTCGCTCACGGTCAGCGAGGAGAACAGCGCGCCGTTCTGGAACAGCACGCCGAAGCGCCTTTCCAGTTTCGAACGCTCCAGCGGCGGCAAGGCAGGCAGGTTCTGCCCGAAGACATGCACGCTGCCTTCGCTGGGCTGGCGCAGGCCGATGATGCTGCGCAGCAGCACCGACTTGCCGGTGCCCGAACCACCCACTACGCCGAGGATCTCGCCCTTCATCACGTCGAGGTCGAGGTGCTCGTGCACGGCGTGGGTGCCGAAGCGGTTGGCCAGGTCGCGGACGACGATGATCGGTTCGCTCACCAGCCCATCTCCATGAAGAACAGCGCGAACATGGCATCCAGCAGGATCACCACGAAGATCGACTGGACCACGCTGGAGGTCGTGTGCTCGCCCACCGACTGCGCGCTGCCGCTGACGCGGAAGCCTTCCAGGCAGCCGATCACGGCGATGATGAAGGCGAATACCGGGGCTTTGACGATGCCCACCAGGAAGTGCTGCACGGCGATGTCGTTCTGCAGCATGTAGAGGAACATGCGCGGCGAGATGTCCAGGCTCAGGGCGCAGACCACGCCACCGCCGAAGATGCCGGAAATCATCGCCAGGAACGTCAGCATCGGCAGGGTCAGCAGCAGCGCCAGCACCCGCGGCAGCACCAGCAGCTCCACCGGGTCCAGGCCCAGGGCCTGGATCGCGTCGATTTCCTGGTTGGCCTTCATCGAACCGATCTGCGCGGTGAAGGCGCTGGCGGTGCGGCCGGCAATCAGGATGGCGGTGAGCAGTACGCCGAACTCGCGCAGGAAGGAGAAGCCCACCAGGTCGACGGTGTAGATCGCCGCGCCGAATTTCTGCAACACCGTGGCGCCGAGGAAGGCCACCACTGCACCGACCATGAAGGTGAGCAGGGCGACGATGGGCACGGCGTCCAGGCCGGTTTCCTCCATGTGCGCGGCCAGCGAGGTCAGCCGCCAGCGGCGCGGACGCAGCAGGTTGCGCAGCAGGGTCTGCAGAGTCAGGCCGATGAAGCCCAATACACCGATCAGGTGGTCCTTGAAGGTGACGGAGGCAATGCCGATCCGCTCCAGCACATCGACCAGCGCATTGCCGGGCGGCGGGGCCTTTTCGTCGAGCCGGCACTGGGTGATCGCGCTGCCGACAGTGCGCAGCAGCGCCTGGCGTTCGGCGGGCAGGTTGCGGGCGATCTGATCGAGTTGGCTCATGCGTGCGCTGCCGATGATCTCGGCGAGCAGGGCGGCACCGGCGGTATCCAATGCGCCGAGGCCGGCGAAGTCCAGCGCGCCCGGGGACTCGGCAGTGCGCTGTGCGGCCACCTGAGCTTCGAGCGTGGAGAAATGCGCAAGCGTCCAATCACCACTGATGCGCATCAGCGGTGGATTGGCGGTGGCGTCGAGCTGGAGCTGGCCGGGTAGGGCAGTCGTCGTCATGAGTCGCATTCTAGCGAAGTTACGCGGCCTGACCACTTGACTTGTGTGACCCATTTTAGAGCCTTTGTGGTTCTGAAGGCGGGCCCCGGCGACATCCTGTTCAATTGACGCCCCAGCCCGCCAGCCACTAAGCTGCGCGCCTGCTTCAGGTGCTCTCGGCGCAAGCCGCGAGTGAAACAGGGAAGCCGGTGACTTCGATATTCAATCGACCATTCCGGCGCTGCCCCCGCAACGGTAAGCGAGCTTTGAACCGCAATCCGCCACTGTGCCATTGGCATGGGAAGGCGCGGTTCCTTCGGAAACGCCAGGCGCTTCCACTCGCGAGCCCGGAGACCGGCCTGCTGCATCGCATGGCATCGCGGGAGGCGCTGCCGACGTCGGCGCTGCGCGCCGCGCGTTGCCGTCCTCCGCCTGCCCCGACTGGTCAGTGCCGCGCGGGTGAGAGCGGCGGAGAATCCTTCAGGTGAAATCCCTATTCCCCAGGTCGACAGCCTTCGTGCTGGGCGATCTCTTCTGCATGGCGCCTGCGCGCGCCAGCGGTACATCCCTGCCTGTTCCATCCCCCGTTCGCTGCCACCCGGCCGGCAGCCTGACGCCTGTGCAATCGCTTTCAGGAGCCACTTCCCATGACTGAATCCCCGGAAAAGGACGACCGCCACCGCTCGCGCATGCAGCGCAAGAAGGCAGTGATTGACGAGAAGATCGCCCAGGCCCAGGGGGAGCGCGGTGTGTTCCTGGTCAACAGCGGCAACGGCAAGGGCAAGAGCAGCTCGGCGTTTGGCATGGTTGCCCGCGCGCTGGGCCATGGCATGAAGGTGGGCGTCGTGCAGTTCATCAAGGGCGCCGCGACCACGGGCGAGGAAGCGTTTTTCCGCCGCTTCCCCGAAGAAGTCAGCTTCCACGTCATGGGCGAAGGCTTTACCTGGGAAACCCAGGACCGCCAGCGCGACATCGCCAAGGCACAGGCGGCCTGGGACGTGGCGCGGCAACTGCTGAGCGACCCGCAGGTCGGCCTGGTGGTGCTGGACGAAGTGAACATCGCCCTCAAGCACGGCTACCTGGAACTGGACACCGTGTTGGCCGACATCGCCGCACGTCCGCCGATGCAGCATGTGGTCGCTACCGGCCGCGGCGTGCAGCCGGCGATGACCGAGGCGGCCGACACCGTCACCGAGATGGGCCTGGTGAAACACGCCTTCAAGGCCGGTATCAAGGCGCAGAAAGGGGTGGAGTTCTGATGCAGTTCATTGTGGCGGAGCGCGCTCGATGACCTCGCGCCAATGCCCCGCACTGCTGATCGCCGCACCCGCCTCCGGGCAGGGCAAGACCACCGTGACCGCCGCCCTGGCGCGCCTGCACACGCGCCTCGGGCGCAAGGTGCGGGTGTTCAAGTGCGGCCCGGATTTCCTCGATCCGATGATCCTCGCCCGTGCCAGTGACGCGCCGGTCTACCAGCTGGACCTGTGGATGGTCGGCGAGGAGGAGAGTCGCCGCCTGCTCTGGGAGGCGGCCGGCGAGGCCGACCTGATCCTCATCGAGGGCGTGATGGGCCTGTTCGACGGCTCGCCCTCGGCGGCCGATCTGGCGCGGCGCTTTAATGTGCCGGTGATGGCGGTGATCAACGGCCAGTCCATGGCGCAGACCTTCGGCGCCATGGCCGTCGGCATGGCCACCTATCAGAGCGACCTGCCGTTCTCCGGCGTGCTCGCCAACCGCATCGGCAGCCAGCGCCACCGCGACCTGGTGCGCGACAGCCTGCCGGAGTGGATTCGCTGGTACGGCGCGCTGCCTCGCGATACCGAAGTAGAGCTGCCGAGCCGCCACCTCGGGTTGGTGCAGGCCGACGAGCTGGCGGACCTAGACGCCCGCCTGGATGCCGCCGCCGATGCCCTGGCGGCCAGCGCCAGCACCGAGCTTCCGCTGCCCGTGAGCTTCGCCGCGCCCGAGTTGCGAAACCGTGCTTCCCGTCTCGATGGCGTGCGCATCGGCGTGGCGCGGGACAGTGCTTTTGCCTTCCTCTATCAGGCCAACCTCGACCTGCTGAGCGAGCTGGGCGCCGAGCTGCTGTTCTTCTCGCCGCTGCGTGACGTGGCGCTGCCGGAGGTGGACAGCCTCTACCTGCCCGGCGGCTACCCGGAACTGCACCTGCAGGCGCTGGCGGAGAACCGCGCCATGGCCCTGGCCATCCACGCGCATCACGAGATGGCCAAGCCGATCCTCGCGGAGTGCGGCGGCATGCTCTATCTGCTCGACGCGCTGACCGATGTGGCCGGAGAGCGCGCGCCACTGCTTGGCCTGCTGCCGGGCGAGGCGCGCATGCAGAAGCGCCTCGCTGCATTGGCGCTGCAAGCCGTGACGTTGCCCGAGGGTACGCTGCGAGGGCACACCTTCCACCACTCGTTACTGGACAGTAGCGAGGAGCCGCTCGCCCGTGGCATCTGCCCCAACGACAAGCCGGTGGCCGAAGCGGTGTTCCGCCGCGGCCGGCTCACCGCCTCCTACATTCACTTCTACCTGCCGTCCGACCCGGACGCCGCAGCAGCCCTGCTCAGACCATGAAGAGCGTCAGACCATGACCGAGCACGCTTACAGTCCAGAAGAGCGCGCCGCGCTCTACCGCGCCATCGCCGAGCGCCGTGACATGCGCCACTTCAGCGGCGGCGAGGTGGCGCCCGACCTGCTCGCGCGCTTGCTCGAGGCGGCTCACCAGGCGCCCAGCGTCGGCCTGATGCAGCCGTGGCGGTTCATCCGCGTCACCTCGCGGGAGCTGCGTGAATCGATCCATGCGCTGGTGGAGGAAGAGCGCGTGCGCACCGCCGAGGCGCTGGGCGAGCGTTCCGACGAGTTCATGCGGCTGAAGGTCGAGGGTGTGCTCGACTGCGCCGAAGTGCTGGTGGCCGCGCTGATGGATGGCCGCGAGGCGCACGTCTTCGGTCGTCGTACGCTGCCGAACATGGACCTGGCCTCATTGTCCTGCGCTATCCAGAATCTCTGGCTGGCTTCCCGTGCCGAAGGACTAGGGATGGGCTGGGTGTCGTTGTTCGATCCGCTGGCGCTGGGCGAATTGCTTGGATTGCCGGACGGAGCCGAGGCGGTTGCGGTGATCTGCCTGGGTCCGGTCAGCGAGTTCTATCCCGCGCCGATGCTGGCCCTCGAAGGTTGGCGTCAACCGCGCGCGCTCAGCGAGCTGCTGTATGAGAACCACTGGGGAGAACAGCCATGAGCCTGGCCCTGCTGAGCGTCCTCGGCGTAGCGCTGGATGCCCTGCTGGGCGAGCCGAAACGCTGGCACCCGCTGGTCGCTTTCGGGCGTCTGGCGGATCGGCTGGAGCGGCGCTTCAACCGTTCCCGCGCCGATGCCGGCAAGGACACCCCCGGCCTCGGCTGGCGCAGCCACGGCGTCACCGCCTGGATCATCGCAGTAATCCCGCTGACGCTGATCGCGCTGCTGCTCAGTCTGCTGCCCTATGCCGGCTGGGTTGTACAGGCGCTCGCGCTGTACGCCGCGCTGGGCCTGCGCAGCCTGGGCGAGCACGCCGAGCCGGTGGCGCTGGCCCTGCGCGTCGGTGACCTCA
Source organism: Pseudomonas nicosulfuronedens (assembly GCF_005877905.1). Lineage (GTDB taxonomy): Bacteria > Pseudomonadota > Gammaproteobacteria > Pseudomonadales > Pseudomonadaceae > Pseudomonas > Pseudomonas nicosulfuronedens. Next base: position 18,159 of record NZ_SWDV01000044.1, read on the forward strand.
ACGAAGCCCGGTTGCGGGTGGGCTACATGGTCAGCCGCGAAACCGCCGAACTGGATGACACCGCCGTGGCCCGCGCTGCCACCGAATCGGTGCTGGAGAACGGCAGCGATGCGGTGTACGCCGCGCTGTTCTGGTTCGCCGTGGCCGGCGCACCGGGCGTGGTGCTCTATCGCCTGAGCAACACCCTCGACGCCATGTGGGGCTACCGCAACGCGCGCTTCGAACGCTTCGGCTGGGCGGCGGCGAAGATCGACGACGTACTCAACTATATTCCGGCGCGCTTGGTGGCCTTCACCTACGCGTTGCTCGGCCATACCCGGCTGGCCTTGCGTTGCTGGCGGACACAGGCGCCGCAGTGGGACAGCCCCAACGCCGGCCCCGTGATGGCAACCGGCGCGGGAGCGCTGGGCGTGTCGCTCGGTGGCTCCGCCCGCTACCACGGTGAAATCCACGAACGCCCGCAACTGGGCGAAGGCCCGGCACCGACCGCCACCGACATCTGGCGCGCGCTGGCCCTGGTGCGCCAGGGCGTGCTGCTCTGGCTGGTCGTCATCCTCATTCTGGGAGTGCTCTGATGCTCGAACATGGCGGCCGGTTGCGCAAAGCGGCGCAGCAGTACGGCATTCCGCTCGCCGAATGGCTGGACCTGTCCACCGGCATTTCGCCTTGGCCCTGGGCGCTGCCCAGCGTGCCGGCAGCGTCCTGGATGCGTCTGCCCGAAGACAGTGACGGCCTGGAGGCCGCCGCGCGCCGCTACTACGGCGCCGAGAAGCTGCTGGCGCTGCCCGGCAGCCAGGCGGCGATCCAGTTGCTGCCGCGTTTGCGCCGGCCGGGCAAGGTCGGCGTGATCTCGCCTTGCTATGCCGAGCACGCCGAATCCTGGCGTGCTGCGGGGCACATCCTGCGCGAGGTCAGCGACCAGGAAGTCCCCCATCACCTGGAGCGCTTCGACGTGCTGGTGGTGGTCAACCCGAACAACCCCACGGGTAAGCGCATCGAGGCCGGCGTGCTGCTGGAGTGGCATGCGCGCCTGCAGGAGCGCGGCGGCTGGCTGGTGGTGGACGAAGCCTTCATGGACTGCACGCCCGAGCACAGCCTGGCGCCCAGCTGTGCGAGCCGCCCGGGGCTGATCGTGCTGCGCTCCTTCGGCAAGTTCTTCGGCCTTGCCGGTGCGCGATTGGGCTTCGCCTTCGCCGAGCCTCGCCTGCTGGAAAGCCTGGCGAAACTGCTCGGCCCCTGGGCGGTGAATGGCCCGACGCGCTGGGTCGCGCAGACCGTGCTGGGGGAGTTCCAGGAGCAGATTCAGCGGCGTCGCGATCTTCACGAGGCGAGCCGGCATCTGGCCGGGATGCTGGGCGAGCACGGCTTCGCCCCGCAGGGCGGCACGGCGTTGTTCCAGTGGGTAGTTTCCATGCGCGCCCACGCACTGCGCGATCACCTGGCGCGCCAGGGCATCCTCGTGCGCCTGTTCGAGACACCCGGCAGCCTGCGCTTCGGCCTGCCGCCGGACGAGAAGGGCTGGGAGCGCCTGGAGCATGGCCTGCGCACCTTCAACCAGATGGAGAGCCTGCGGTGAGTACCCTGAAAAGCGCGACGCTGATGGTGCAGGGCACCACTTCGGATGCTGGCAAGAGCACGCTGGTGACCGCGCTGTGCCGTTGGCTGGTTCGCCAGGGTGTTGCGGTGGTGCCGTTCAAGCCGCAGAACATGGCGCTGAACAGTGCGGTGACCGCCGACGGCGGCGAGATCGGTCGCGCCCAGGCGGTACAGGCGCAGGCCTGCCAGCTTGCGCCGCACACCGACATGAACCCGGTGCTGCTCAAGCCCAACAGCGACACCGGCGCCCAGGTGATCATCCATGGCCGCGCGGTGACCAGCATGAACGCCGTCGCCTACCACGACTACAAGCGCGTGGCCATGCAGGCGGTGCTCGAATCCCATCAGCGCCTGAGTGCGCAGTACCCGGTGGTGATGGTGGAGGGCGCGGGGTCGCCGGCGGAGATCAACCTGCGCGCCAACGACATCGCCAACATGGGGTTCGCCGAGGCGGTGGATTGCCCGGTGATCCTGATTGCCGACATCGATCGCGGCGGCGTATTCGCTCACCTGGTCGGCACCCTGGAATTGCTCTCCGAGAGCGAGCGGGCGCGGGTGAAGGGCTTCGTCATCAACCGTTTCCGCGGCGACATCGCATTGCTGCAGAACGGCCTCGACTGGCTGGAAGAGCGTACCGGCGTGCCGGTGCTCGGCGTGCTGCCGTACCTGATGGACTTCCATCTGGAAGCCGAGGACGCCATCGATACCCGCCAGACCGCCAAGACCGGCGAGCGCCTGCGCGTGCTGGTGCCAGTGCTGCCGCGCATCAGCAACCATACCGACTTCGATCCGTTGCGCCTGCATCCGCAAGTGGAGCTGACCTTCATCGGCCCCGGCCAGCCGATCCCGCCGGCGGACCTGATCATCCTGCCCGGCTCCAAGAGCGTGCGGCCGGACCTGGCCTTCCTCCGCGCCCAGGGCTGGGAGGAGGCGATCCGCCGCCACCTGCGCTACGGCGGCAAGCTGCTGGGCATCTGCGGCGGCTTGCAGATGCTCGGCCGCACCCTGGCCGACCCGCACGGGCTGGAAGGTGCGGCGGGGGAGAGCGACGGTCTCGGCCTGCTGGATTTCCGCACCGTGCTGGCGCCGGAGAAGCAGTTGCGCAATGTCAGCGGCCAGTTGGCGCTGGAAGATGCTCCGGTGAGTGGTTACGAGATACATGCCGGCGTCACCGAAGGCCCGGCGCTGGCGAACCCGGCCGTACACCTGAGCGATGGTCGCACTGACGGCGCAGTGAGTGACGACGGTCAGGTGATGGGGACCTATCTGCACGGGCTGTTCGAGTCCAGTGCTTCCAGTTCGGCGCTGCTGCGCTGGGCCGGGCTGCGCGAGGTGCAGAGCATTGATTACCACGCCCTGCGCGAACGTGACATCGAGCGCCTGGCCGATCAGGTCGAGGCGCATCTGGATACCGAAAAATTGAGAGCGCTATGCGGACTGTAGGGCGCATAACCGTTCGCGGTTATCCGCCGTCTCGTTGCGATGTGATTCTGGCGGATAACGCCTGGGGCGTTATGCGCCCTACGGGGCACTGGCGTCTTCGTAGGATGGGTGGAGCGCAGCGATACCCATCAGACCTGTGCTCAGTCGCGATGGGTATCGCAGGCTCCACCCATCCTGCAAAAGCCCCGTACCCAGGAAGTCTCCATGATTGAACTGATCCTCGGCGGCGCCCGCTCGGGCAAGAGCCGCCTGGCCGAGCACCTGGCGTTGCAAAGCGGCCTGCCGGTCACCTACGTCGCCACGGCCCAGGCCGGCGACGGCGAGATGTCCACGCGCATTCTCCAGCACCGTGAGCGCCGCCCGGAGCATTGGGGCCTGGTGGAAGAGCCGCTGGCCCTGGCCGAGGTGCTGGAGCGCCTGGCCGCACCGCAGCATTGCGTGCTGGTGGACTGCCTGACCTTGTGGGTCACCAATCTACTGATCCATGAAGACGGCTGGCGCCTGCGCGGCGAGATCGATGCGCTGCTGGAAACGCTGCCGCAACTGCCGGGGCGAATCATCCTGGTCAGCAACGAAACCGGGCTGGGGGTGGTGCCGATGGGCGAACTCAGCCGCCGATATGTCGACGAGGCCGGCTGGCTGCACCAGTCCCTGGCCGAGGTCAGCGAGCGCGTGGTGTTCACCGTCGCCGGCCTGCCCATGGTGTTGAAGGGGGAAGCGTTATGAGTCTGCAATGGTGGCTGCAAGGCACCCAGCCGATCGACCGCGTGGCACAAGGCAAGGCCGCTGCGCGCCAGGACCAACTGACCAAGCCGCGCGGTGCGCTGGGCCGGCTGGAGGATGAGACCATCCGTCTCGCCGGCCTGCAGGGCCGCGAAAGGCCAAGTCTGGAGCATATCTGGATCGCCCTGTTCGCCGGTGACCATGGCGTGGTCGCCGAAGGTGTGTCGGCTTATCCGCAAGCAGTGACCGTCGAGATGCTGCGCAACTTCGTGCGTGGCGGTGCAGCAATCAGCGTGCTGGCTCGCGATCTCGATGCGCGCCTGGAGGTGATCGACCTGGGTACCGCCACTCCGCTGGAGCCGCTACCGGGTGTACTGCATGTGATGGTTGGTGCCGGCACCGCGAACTTCACGAAAGAGCCGGCGATGACCGCTGCGCAGTGCCTGATCGCTCTGGAAGCCGGCCGCGAATCCGTGCGCCGTGCGCAGCAGGCCGGTGCGGAGCTGTTCATTGGCGGTGAAATGGGGATCGGCAATACCAGTTCGGCGGCGGCGCTGGCCTGCGCCCTGCTGGACGAACCGGCGCAGGCACTGGTTGGCCCCGGCACCGGGCTGGATTCGCAGGGCGTCGCACGCAAGGTCGAAGTGATCGACCGTGCGTTGGCGCTGCACCGCGCGAATTGCGACGAGCCCTTCGAGGCGCTGTGCCGCCTCGGCGGTTTCGAGATCGCTGCTCTGGTGGGCGCCTATCTCGCCTGCGCGCAGAAAGGCATTCCGGTGCTGGTGGACGGCTTCATCTGCACCACCGCCGCTCTGTGCGCCACGCACCTGAATCCGGGCTGTCGCGATTGGCTGCTGTTCGCCCACGCTGGCGCTGAGCCGGGGCACAACCGAGTGCTGGCCGCGCTCAACGCCGAGCCCTTGCTGGACCTTGGGCTGCGCCTGGGCGAGGGCAGCGGCGCAGCGCTGGCGGTGCCGTTGCTGCGCCAGGCGTGCCGGTTGCACAGCGGCATGGCGACCTTCGCCGAGGCAGCGGTGTCGGACCGCCCGGCATGACATTGCGCCTGGAGTTGTTGCGCCATGGCGAGACCGAACTTGGCGGTGGCTTTCGCGGGCGCCTGGATGATGCGCTGACCGAAACCGGCTGGGCGCAGATGCGTGGCGCACTGGGGGATGAGTGCCGCTGGTCGGCGCTGGTCAGCTCGCCATTGCAACGTTGCGCGGCTTTCGCCGAGGAGTTGGCGGCGCGGCACGGCCTGCCGTTGGGCTTCGAACCGGGCCTGCAGGAGCTGGATTTCGGCCAGTGGGAAGGCCTTTTGCCAGCTAAGCTGATGGAGACGGACGCGGAAGCGCTCGGGCGTTTCTGGAACGATCCCTACGCCTGCCCGCCGCCCGGTGGCGAGGCCATGGGTGACTTCGAATCGCGCGTCTTCGCAGCGCTGGAGCGCCTCTACCAGGCCCATGTCGGATCGTCCGTGCTGGTCGTCACCCACGGTGGTGTGATGCGCCTGCTCGGCGCGCTGGCCAGCGGCCTGCCGGCGAAGCGTCTGCTGGAGGTGGCGGTGGCCCATGGCGAATGCATGGCGCTGGACGTGACTCGCGAGGGCGACGGCTGGCGTATCCACAAGGCAAGCAATTGATGAACACTCCGCACCCGGACCGCAAGCAAGAGCAAGAGCCACCCCAGCCCGCCGAGCAGAGCGGGGCGGACGCGCACGCGGCACCGCTCAGCGACTGGCTGTTGCCGTTGGTGGCATTGCAGTTCCTCACCCGCTTGCCGGTGACTCTGGGGCACATGCCGACGCCGCAACAGTTCGGCCGCGCCACGCTGTACTACCCCCTCGTGGGGCTGCTGATCGGTGCCGTGCTGTTTGCCATGGGGGAGTTACTCAGTGGCGTACATCTGTTGTTGCAAGCGGCACTGATCCTGCTGGTGTGGGTGGCCTTCACGGGCGCGCTGCACCTCGACGGCCTGGCCGACACGGCGGATGCCTGGATCGGCGGCCTGGGGGATCGCGAACGTACGCTGGCGATCATGAAGGACCCGCGCTGCGGTCCGGCGGCGGTGGTCGCGCTGGTGCTGTTGCTGTTGCTGAAGTTTGCGGCGATCACCGCCATCCTCGGCAATCAGCAACACTGGGGTTTGCTGCTGGCGCCCTGGTTGGGGCGTTGCGCACTGCCTCTGCTGTTCTTCACCACCGACTATGCGCGCAAGGGCGGACTGGGTCAGGCGCTGGCCGATCACCTGCCGCGCGGTGCAATGCCGTGGATGCTCGCGGCCAATGCCGCGCTGATGGTGCTGGTGGGCCTGACCGGCCTGCTGGCGCTGGTGGTCGCGTTGGCTGTGTTCGTCTGGCTGCGCAGCCGTTTCATCGCCCGCCTGGGCGGTACCACCGGGGATACCGCCGGGGCGATGCTGGAGATGATCGAGTGCGCCGTGCTGGTGGCTTTGGCGCTCTGACAGGTGAGCGTGGCCTGCCTGAGTCTGTAGGAGCGAGCTTGCTCGCGAACGGGTTTCCCGGCTGCGAGGCTGTCGTGCGGTTCGCGAGCAAGCTCGCTCCTACAAAAAAGCGCTGACCACCCTTGCATCCGGATGGGAACCCCGTAGGGCGAATAACCTGGAACAGGTTATCCGCCGGCCCTTTAGCGGCGGATAATGCTGACGCGTTATGCGCCCTACAACGGGAGCGGTATCGGTGGGGTCGTAGGATGGCGTGGAGCGCAGCGATACCCATGCTGCCGGTGTGCGGGATTGATGGGTATCGCTGCGCTCCACGCCATCCTACCGATAGCGGCAGGATCGAGTTTTCGTCTGTCGATCAGTCGAAGGCGAAATGCTCCGTCTTCAACCCCATGATCGACCGTACTGGCTTGGCCATCGCTGACGCATGCCCCTTGGCGCGTGGCAGCAGACGGGCGAAGTAGAAGTCGCTGGTAGCGATCTTGGCCTTGTAGAAGTCGCTCGACTCGCTGCCGCCCTGGCGCAGTCGCTTGCGTGCGGCGGCTTCCTGCAATGCCCAGGAATACGCCAGCGCGGCGTACCCGGAGAACATCAGGTAATCGTGGCTGGCGGTGCTTACCAGGTCCCGCTGTTTGCGGGCGGTCAGGGCAATGCGCAGGGTCAGCAGGTTCCACTGTGCGCAGAGCCTGAGCAGTGTGAGCGCGCGCCCGCGCATGGCCGGTTCCTGCTTGAGCAGGTCGACGGCGAACTTCGCCACCTGCCGGGTGAAGTCGCGCACGGCCTTGCCCTGGGTCATCAGCAGCACCTTGCGGCCGAGCAGGTCCAGCGCCTGGATGCCGGTGGTGCCTTCGTAGAGCGTGGCGATCCGCGCGTCGCGGACGATCTGCTCCATACCGTGTTCCTTGATGTAGCCGTGGCCGCCGAACACCTGCATGCCCAGGTTGGCGCTCTCCAGGCCCAGTTCGGTCAGGCAGCCCTTGAGGATCGGGGTGAGGAAGCCGAGCTTGTCATCCCAGCGGTCGTACTCGGCGTTGTCGTTGGTCAGCAGGCCCTGGATCATCTTGTCGGCGTACTGGGTCGCCAGGTAGATCAGCGCGCGGCCGCCTTCGGCCACGGCCTTCTGGGTCAGCAGCATGCGGCGCACGTCGCCATGGTGCATCAGGGTGTCAGCGATCTCGCCCGGCTCCTTGGTGCCGGAGAGGGCGCGCATGGAACGGCGCTCACGGGCATAGGCGAGTGCGCCCTGGTAGGCGAGTTCGGCGGTGGCGACGCCCTGGATGGCGGTGCCGATGCGGGCGCTGTTCATGAAGGTGAACATGCACTCCAGGCCCTTGTTCGGCTCGCCGATCAGGTAGCCGGTGGCGCCGTCGAAGTTCATCACGCAGGTGGCCGAGGCCTTGATGCCCATCTTCTTTTCCAGCGCGCCACAGGTCACACCGTTGCGCAGGCCGAGGGTATTGCCTGCCCCCGGCAGGAATTTCGGCACGATGAACAGCGAGATGCCACGTGTGCCCTTGGGCGCATCGGGCAGGCGGGCGAGGACGATGTGCACGATGTTCTCGGTGAGGTCGTGCTCGCCGGAGGAGATGAAGATCTTGGTGCCGGTGATCGCGTAGCTACCGTCGGCGTTGGTTTCGGCGCGGGTCTTAACCTGGCCCAGGTCGGTGCCGCACTGCGGCTCGGTCAGGCACATGGTGCCGCCCCAGCGGCCTTCGGTGAGCGGGGTGAGGTAGGTCTGTTTCTGTTCCTCGGTGCCATGCTGCATGACGGTGTTCATCGCGCCCAGCGACAGCCCCGGGTACATCGAGAACGGCCAGTTGGCAGTGCCCATCATCTCCTGCTTGAGCGCGCCCAGGCTCATCGGCAGGCCCTGGCCACCGTATTCGATCGGATGCGACAGGCCCTGCCAGCCGCCGGCGACGTAGGCGTCGTAGGCTTCCTTGAAACCCTTGGGCGTGCGCACTTCGCCGTTCTCCAGGTGGCAGCCTTCCTCGTCGCCACTGTGGTAGAGCGGGGCGATCACTTCCTCGCAGAGCTTCGCGCATTCACCGAGGATGGCGTCGACCATGTCCGGCGTGGCTTCGCCGCCGTTCACCAGATTCTGGTAATGGGTGGGGAAATCGAAGACTTCGTTGAGCAGGAAGCGGGTGTCGCGCAGCGGGGCTTTGTAGACGGGCATCGGGGACCTCGGACCGTGATGCGCCCCGTCGAAAGCGCGGGGCTGGGTGGCCGCAGTTATACGGCCGGTGCGCGCTGGTGCCCTTGGCTGCGCCAACGCCTCGCGCTGGCAGATGGGACAATCGGTCGCGCCGGCCATTGACCGAATTGCGAATGCGGGTATATACATGCATTTATGCTGACCACCCAATGCCTCTGCACCAAACTGCGCCGCTCGGCCCGCGCCGTGACCCGCGTCTATGACGATGCCCTGAAGGACGTCGGGTTGACCACTGCGCAGTTTTCCCTGCTGCGGCACCTGTCGCGACTGGAGCAGCCGAGCATCTCCGACCTGGCCGATGCCATGGGCCTGGATCGCAGCACGCTGGGGCGCAACCTCAAGCCGCTGGAAGCCGATGGCCTGGTGAAGCTCGAAGAGGGTGAGGATCAGCGCAACCGTATCGTGGTCCTGACTCCGGCCGGACTCGAGCGCATCGTGCGTGGTCGCGATGCCTGGGATGCGGCGCAGCAAGATGTGGCTTCGCACTTGGGCGATGAAAAGCGCCGTCAGCTGGAAGCCTTGTTGGATGAACTGGCCGCGCTGGAGAGCTAGCGGCGGCCTGCGTGCACTGTGGAACAATGATTAAAAGCGGGTATATACCCGTGTAGGAGCAACTGATGTCGAAGCTGTCGCGCACAGGGTTCTGGATACTGCTATCCGGCGCCCTGATCCTCGCCCTGTCCCTGGGCATCCGCCACGGCTTCGGCCTGTTCCTGGCGCCGATGAGCGCCGAATTCGGCTGGGGGCGCGAGACCTTCGCCTTCGCCATTGCCCTGCAGAACCTGATCTGGGGCATCGCCCAGCCCTTCACCGGCGCCATTGCCGACCGCTTCGGCGCGATGCGCACGGTGGTGGTTGGCGGCATCCTCTACGCCACCGGTCTCGTGCTGATGGGCTATTCCGACTCGGCCTTCAGCCTGTCGATGAGTGCGGGCCTGTTGATTGGTGTCGGCCTGTCCGGTACGTCGTTCTCGGTTATCCTCGGCGCGGTTGGCCGCGCGGTGCCGCTGGAGCGGCGCAGCATGGCGATGGGCATCTCGGCGGCAGCGGGTTCCTTCGGTCAGTTCGCCATGCTGCCGGGCACGCTCGGGCTGATCGGCTGGCTGGGCTGGTCCGCTGCGCTGCTGGCGCTGGGCCTGCTGGTGGCCTTCATCGTGCCGCTGGCGGTGCTGATGAAGGACAAGCCGCTGCCGACGCAGGGCCACGAGCAAACCTTGGGCGAGGCGCTGCGCGAGGCGGCCGGGCATTCCGGCTTCTGGCTGCTGTCCCTGGGCTTTTTCGTCTGTGGCTTCCAGGTGGTGTTCATCGGCGTGCACCTGCCGGCCTACCTGGTGGACCGCCATTTGCCCGCCACCGTCGGCACCACGGTGCTGGCGCTGGTAGGTCTGTTCAACGTCTTTGGCACCTACATTGCCGGCTGGCTGGGCGGGCGGATGAGCAAGCCCAGGCTGCTCACCGGCCTGTACCTGTTGCGCGCAGTGGTGATCGTCGCCTTCATCTGGTCGCCGTTGAGCGTCTGGACGGCGTACGCCTTCGGTATCGCCATGGGCTTGCTGTGGCTGTCCACCGTGCCGCTGACCAACGGCACAGTCGCGACCCTGTTCGGCGTGCGCAACCTGTCGATGCTCGGTGGCATCACCTTCCTGTTCCACCAGATCGGCGCCTTCCTCGGCGGCTGGCTGGGCGGTTACGTGTATGACCACACCGGCAACTACGACCTCGTCTGGCAGGTTTCCATCCTCCTCAGCCTGCTGGCCGGTCTGCTCAACTGGCCGGTGCGCGAGCGCCCGGTCGAGCGTGCCGCGTTGGGGGCGGCGTGAAGCGCCCACTGGTGATCGCTCTGGTGCTGGGACTTGGCCTGGCGGTGGCTGGTATTGCGTGGTGGGGCTGGCAGCGCGGCGGTCTTGCGCTGATGCAGCTGGGCATGGGCAGTTGCTGATGCATGGCGCGCGGGGTAGCGTGGCGGGATAACCCGAGGATCACTGCCATGCGCCTTTCCCTGCTCGCCCTGTCTCTGTTGTTGTCCCTGGCCGCGCAGGCCGCCGACTGCCCGGCGCTGCTCAAGACCCAGGGTGAATTGCCCAAGTTGCGCTCCAAGGATGTGCTCGACCTTTGCGAGCTCTATGCCGGCAAGCCCTTGCTGGTGGTGAATACCGCCAGCCATTGCGGCTTCACTCCGCAGTTCAAGGGCCTCGAAGCTGTCTACCAGAAGTACAAGGGACAGGGCCTGGAAGTGCTCGGCGTACCCTCTGATGACTTCAAGCAGGAGGATGCCGATGCCGCCGAAACCGCGAAGATCTGCTACGGCAACTATGGCGTGACCTTCAACATGACCTCGGTGCAGCACGTCAGCGGCGACGAGGCGATTCCGCTGTTCAAGGACCTTGCCCAGCAGGCCGACCAGGTGCCGCGCTGGAACTTCTTCAAGTACGTGGTGGACCGCCAGGGCAAGGTGGTGGCGGAGTTCTCCAGCCTGACCAAGCCGGATGATCCGGAGCTGCAGGCGGCCATCGAAAAGGCTATCGCCAGCCAACCCTGAGACTCGGGGAATCACGATGAAGCCGGGCCGATGCCCGGCTTTTTTGTGCGCCAGCGCAGGCGGAGGGGAAATTTCCTGTTACAGGTTTAGCCATGGAATGCGACAATTCGCGCCCGGCGGCATGGCAATTGGCCGCTGATGTCATGGATACGATTCAGGAGATTCACCCTATGGATGGCAAAGCCCTCTTCCTGGCTGCCTTGCTCGCACAGGCCATCGCCGCCCCGGCGTTCGCCGCTCCCGCTACCGCCAATCAGAGCGAAGCCCCCGCGGCTGCCGCTGCTCCCGTTCCCGCCGCCGAGTCGGACGAGGAGATGTCGCCCGAGACCTTCGTCGCCAGCCTGCACTTCCAGAAGGGCAAGGTGGTGGTCGGCGATAACCTCGCGACTTTCGATCTGCCGGAGAACTTCGTCTTCCTCGACGGCAAGGATGCCGAGCGCGTGCTGGAAGCCTGGGGCAACCCGCCCTCCGATCCACCGCTGGGCATGCTGATGCCGGCCGGCGTTTCGCCGTTCGCTGCCGAGTCCTGGGCGGTGACCGTGCAGTATGAGGAGAGCGGCTACGTCTCCGACGAGGACGCGGCAAAGATCGACTACGCGGAAATGCTCAAGGACATGCAGGACGACCTCAAGGAAGCCAACCCGCAGCGTGAGCAGCAGGGCTTCGAGTCGATCCAGCTGATCGGCTGGGCCGCGCCTCCGCGCTATGACGCGGCGGAGAAGAAGCTGTACTGGGCCAAGGAGCTGCAGTTCGGCGACGCCAAGGAGCACACGCTGAACTACAACATCCGCGCGCTGGGCCGCAAAGGCGTGCTGGTGCTGAACTTCGTCGCGGGTATGGAGCAGTTGCCGGAGATCGAGAAGAACGTCAGCAAGGTGCTGGCGATGACCGAGTTCAACCCGGGCAACCGCTATGTCGACTTCAATCCCAGCGTCGACAAGGTCGCCGCCTATGGCCTGGGTGCGCTGATCGCCGGCAAGGTCGCCGCCAAGGTCGGCCTGTTCGCGACCCTGCTGGTGCTGCTGAAGAAGCTGTGGATCGTCCCGGCCCTGGCTATTGGCTGGATCGCCCGTCGCTTCAAGCGCAAGCCGTCGAGCGAAGGCTGATTCGTTTTTGTAGGACCGAGGGGGACGCCTAGTCCTTGCTCGCGAACCGCTTGATGCCGGAGCCGCCTGGAACTCTGTTCGCGAGCAAGCTCGCTCCTACAAAGTCAGGGGCACGTATCGCGCGAAAATGAAAAAGCCGGGCAATTGCCCGGCTTTTTCGTTTGCGCTGAAGGATCAGCCTTTCTCGCCCTGAACGGCCTTGCCGTTCACGGTGCCTTCCTTGAGCATGATCTGGTATTCCTTGCCGTCGGACTCCTGCTGGTACAGGCGCACGAGGAGGAAATCCCAATCCTTGGCGAACCAGAGGATGGTCTTGCGGTTGCTCTTGGTGGGATCGCGCACGCGCTCCACCTTGATGGCGGTGATCAGGCCGGCCTGGGTGCGGACCTTCTCCTCGCCGAGCACGCGGAAGTCGTAGGTATCGGTGTCGGTACCCTCGATCACCTGGTAGCTCATGGCCTTCTTGCCGACGGCCACGTCATGCTGCAGCGCGAGCTGGTAGGTGGACTTGTCCAGCTGGCCCTTGTTCAGCGGCTGGCGCACCTGGTCGCCACGGTCGCTGCCCAGCACCTGCTTCTCGGCCCAGTCGAAATCGAGCTCGGTCTGCTTGTTCTTGCCCAGACCTTCTCGGGCCCAACGGTAGGTCAGCGGCAGGTAGGTGTCGTTCTCGACCTTGAACGTGCTGTTTTCGGTCAGGCTGGCGAGCAGCATGGAGGCCTTGAAGTTCAGCTCCCAGCGGCCACCGTCGCCTTGCTTGAGGCTGCGGGAGGCCGTACCGCTGATGGGCATCTGTTTCCAGTCGGCGGTGTAGCTGGCGTCGAACGGTTCCAGCTCATAAGCCTGGGCCGGCAAGGTCAGCACGGCCATCAGGAATAACAGAGCTCTACGCATCGCGAATCTCCTAGGTTCGGTACGAATGGCCGGATGCGGGCAGAAGCTCCCCATCCAGCGTGGCGCCTTGTTCACCCAGCCGCACTCGGCCTTCGGCAAACCAGCGCATGGCCAGCGGATAGATCACATGTTCCTGCACGTGAACGCGCTGCGCCAGCGTTTCCGGCGTGTCGTCAGACTCTACCGGGATTGCCGCCTGTACGACCAGAGGACCGCCATCAAGTTCCTCGGTGACGAAGTGCACGCTGCAGCCGTGCTCGGCATCACCGGCCTCCAGCGCACGCTGGTGGGTGTGCAGGCCCTTGTACTTGGGCAGCAGGGACGGATGGATGTTCAGCAGGCGACCCTGGTAGTGACGCACGAAGTCCGCGCTGAGGATGCGCATGAAGCCGGCGAGCAGCACCAGGTCGGCGTTGAAGCCGTCGATGGCCTGGATCAGCGCGGCATCGAAGCTCTCGCGGTCGGCGTAGGACTTGTGGTCGAGGAAGCGAGTCTCGATGCCGGCCTGGCGCGCACGCTCCAGGCCGTAAGCGTCCGCGCGGTTGGAGATCACCGCACGGATCACTGCCGGCGTGTCAGCGCCGGCGAGACTGTCGATCAGGGCTTGCAGGTTGCTGCCGGAGCCGGAAATCAGCACCACGACATTGCAAGGTGTGGACATCAGTGGCCTTTCAGGTTGTTCAGGACCACGCGCTCGGCGTCGGCGGCGCAGGCGTCGATGCGGCCGATGACCCACGGCTGCTCGCCGGCGTCGCGAAGGGCCTTCAGGGAAGCCTCGACCTGATCCTGTGCAACGCAGATGACCATGCCCACGCCGCAGTTCAGCACGCGGTGCATCTCGGTCTCGTCGACGTTGCCTTTTTCCTGCAGCCAGTCGAAGACCGCCGGGCGCTGCCAGCTGGCCACGTCAACCACGGCCTGGGCGTTGTCCGGCAGGACGCGCGGGATGTTGTCCAGCAGGCCGCCGCCGGTGATGTGGGCCATGGCCTTGACCGCGGCGGTCTGCTTGATCAGCTGCAGCAGCGGCTTCACGTAGATGCGAGTCGGCGCCATCAGCAGGTCGGCCAGGGGCTGGCCGTTCAGTTGGGTGGCTTCGATGTCGGCACCGGAGACTTCGATGATCTTGCGGATCAGCGAGTAGCCGTTGGAGTGCGGGCCGGAAGAGGGCAGGGCGATCAGGGCGTCGCCGGCGACTACCTTCGAGCCGTCGATGATCTCGGACTTCTCCACCACGCCGACGCAGAAGCCGGCCAGGTCGTAGTCTTCGCCTTCGTACATGCCCGGCATCTCGGCGGTCTCGCCACCGACCAGGGAGCAGCCCGCCAGCTCGCAGCCGGCGCCGATGCCGGTGACCACGGTGGCAGCCACGTCGACATTGAGCTTGCCGGTGGCGTAGTAGTCGAGGAAGAACAGCGGCTCGGCGCCGCAGACCACCAGGTCGTTCACGCACATGGCGACCAGGTCCTGGCCGATGCTGTCGTGCTTGTTCAGGTTCAGCGCCAGGCGCAGCTTGGTGCCGACGCCGTCGGTGCCGGAGACCAGCACAGGCTGCTTGTAACCGGCCGGGATTTCGCACAGAGCGCCAAAGCCACCCAGGCCGCCCATGACTTCCGGACGTGCCGTGCGCTTGGCGACGCCTTTGATGCGTTCGACCAGGGCTTCGCCGGCGTCGATGTCCACACCGGCGTCCTTGTAGCTCAACGAGGGTTGCTTGTTGCTCATAAATCCAGGCCTATAGAAGGGATGATTCGTCTTGCCGCCGGGTGCGCCGTTCGCGCTTCCCGGCCTGCGCGGGAGGCGCGGGATTTTATCAGGCTTGCCCGGCAGCGGCCATCTCGCGCTGTTGCCGCTGGCCGGACGGCTGTTTAAGGTATAGGCCTTCCTTGCCAGCTCACTGCGTGCTGGCATCTTCGTTTTTGCCGCGAGAGCCCGCCATGCGCCTGACTGCCCGCCTGTTGATCCTCTGCCTGTCACTGTTCAGCCTGCCGTCCTTCGCTGAAACGCTGGGCAACCTGTACCAGGTGCACGAGCCGGTGGCCTCCCAGCAGCCGGACGAGCGCAACGCCGGCCTGACCCGCGCCCTGCAGACCCTGGTGCTGCGCCTGACCGGCAATGCCGGTGCTGCACAGAGTCCGGCCCTGGCCGGCTACTTCAAGGACCCGCAGCAGCTGATCAGCCAGTATGGCTTCGAGAACGGCCCGCCCATGGCGCTGGTCGTGGACTTCGATCCGACCGCCACCGACAACGCCCTGCGCCAGGCCGGCCTGCCGGTGTGGGGCGCCAGCCGTCCGAGCGTGCTGGCCTGGTGGCTGAACGAAAGCGCCAACGGCAGCAGCCTGGTAGGCGACAGTCAGGAAGCCTCCGCCCCGCTGAACCGCGCCGCCCAGCGTCGCGGCCTGCCGCTGCGCCTGCCGATGGCCGATCTCGGTGAACAGCAGGTTGGCACGCCCGAGAACCTCAACGCCGCCCAGCCCGATGCACTCAAAGCAGCCTCCGAGCGTTACGGCGCCGACGCCCTGCTGGCGGTGGACGCCAAGGAAGCCGACGGCAAGTGGACCGCCACCTGGCGCGTGTGGATGGGCGACAGCCGTGAACAGGGCCAGGCCCAGGGCGATACCCCGGACGCGCTGGCTGATGCGGTGATGCTTGGTGTGTCGCAACGCCTGTCGCAGCGTTTCGTCGGCTCGGCAGGCTCGGCTTCGGCCCAGGTCCTGCAGATCGAGGGCGCCGACCTGGCCCGCTACGCCGAAGTTTCGCGCCTGCTGGAGCCGATGGGTGCCAAGCTGGTGGAGGTCCAGGGGAACAAGCTCGTCTACCGCGTGACTGCCAGCACCGAGCAATTACGTGCGCAACTGGCACTGGCCCGACTGCAGGAGGCCCCGGCCGAACCGGCGCAACCGGCGGTCGACGCCAATGGCCAACCGGTACCGAGCGCGGCTGTGCCGACGCAGAACACGCTGCGCTTCCACTGGTGATGAGCACTCCGGGAGCGGGCAAAGTCCCGCTTCCCGGCGCCGGTGGCTCTGAGTCGCACGTGGTAGCTGCGTTATCCTTCTGATTTGGATAAACTTTCAGTCACCAAGGCCCACCCCAAGCGATTGAAGAAACGCCCGGCCCGGCATGACTCCTATGCAGCTCCCACTCAGCGTACGTCTGCGCGATGACGCAACGTTCGCCAACTACTACCCCGGTGCCAACGCCGCGGCGCTCGGCTATGTCGAGCGTCTGTGCGAGCCCGAGGCGGGGTGGACGGAAAGCCTGATCTACCTCTGGGGCGCCGAAGGCGTGGGCCGCAGCCACCTGCTGCAGGCTGCCTGCATTCGTTCCGAGCAACTGGGTGAGCCGTCCGTCTACCTGCCGATGGCGGACCTGGTGGCCTACGGCCCGGAAATCTTCGACAACCTCGAACAGCGTGAGCTGGTGTGCCTGGATGATCTCGACGCCCTGGCCGGCAAGCGCGAGTGGGAAGAGGCGCTGTTCCACCTGTTCAACCGTCTGCGCGATTCCGGTCGCAAGCTGCTGTTGTCGGCCTCGGTGTCGCCGCGCGAGCTGGGCGTGAAGCTGCCGGATCTGAAATCGCGCCTGACCCTCTCGCTGATCTTCCAGCTGCACCCGCTGACCGACGACGAGAAGCTGCGCGCCCTTCAGCTGCGCGCTTCGCGCCGTGGCCTGCACCTGACCGACGAAGTGGGGCGCTTCATCCTCACTCGCGGCGCGCGCAGCATGCAGTTCCTCTTCGATCTGCTGGACGAACTGGACAAGGCCTCGCTGCAAGCCCAGCGCAAGCTGACCATCCCCTTCCTCAAGGAAACCATGGGCTGGTAAGCCCCGGTTTCCCCGATTCCCGGTTTCCGATCAGGCGCTCGTCGCTTCCTGCTGTGGCTCCTGGCCTTCGCCAGCCAGCTTGCGGTCGTACTGGAAGCGCCAGCGCGTGTACATCAGCGCCGAACAGAACAGCGACACGCTGAGGATGATCTCCGCCCAGCCGAAGATGGCGTGGTTGGGATCGAAGGCGTTGAGCACGCCGAGGATGAAGTACAGGTTGATCACGTAGCACGCCCAGGCATGGCCACGGGCGCTGCCGATCAGGATGCCCGGTGCCACCACCAGCAGCGGCAGCAGCTTGAAGCCCAGGAACGCCCAGGGCACCCAGCGCGCGCCACCGTGGGCGTCGGCGAACAGCAGGTCCCAGATGACGATGAGCAGGATCAGCCCGATGAAGCTGCCGAGAGCGACCGCGCGGCTGGCGGCCAGCCGGGGCTTGAGCCATTCCATGGGCGGCAGCGGTTTGTTCTTGCGGGCCATTCAGCTCTCCAGTTTGCGGGCGACGTCGGCCAGGCGCTTTCCGAGCGCGCGGCACAGGGTGATCTCGTGTTCGTCCAGGCTGCGCTTGCCGTCGGCAGTGGCAAAGTGGCTGGCGCCATAGGGCGTGCCGCCGCCGCGGGTTTCCAGCAGGGCGGGCTCGCTGTAGGGGATGCCGGTGATGATCATGCCGTGGTGCAGCAGCGGCAGCATCATCGACAGCTGGGTGGTTTCCTGGCCGCCGTGCAGGCTGGCGGTGGAGGTGAAGACGGCGGCCGGCTTGCCGACCAGGCCACCGGTGAGCCACAGGCTGCTGGTGCCGTCGAGGAAGTACTTGAGCGGCGCGGCCATGTTGCCAAAGCGGGTCGGGCTGCCGAGGACCAGGCCGGAACAGTCCTTCAGGTCATCCAGGGTTGCATAGAGCGCGCCTTCAGCCGGGATGTCCGGGGCGACGGCCTCGCATTCGGTCGACACTGCGGGCACTGTGCGCACGCGCGCTTCCAGGCCGCCCGCCTCGACGCCGCGGGCAATCTGCCGCGCCATTTCGGCGGTGGCGCCGTGACGGCTGTAGTAGAGGACGAGGACGTAAGGCGCGCTCAAGGCAGGATCTCCAGTACTTTCTCCGGCGGACGGCCAATCACCGCCTTGTCGCCGACGATGACGATAGGGCGCTCGATCAGCTTGGGATGGCTGGCCATCGCCTCGATCAGTTGGTCATCGTCCAGTGCCGGGTTGGCCAGGTTCAGTTCCTTGTATTCGTCCTCGCCGGTGCGCAGCAGCTGGCGCGCGCCGATCCCGAGCTTACCCAGCAGCACCTTGAGTTCATTGGTGCTGGGAGGGGTTTCCAGATAGCGGATGATCTGGGGCTGGATGCCGCGTTCCTCGAGCAGTTCGAGGGCGCCACGGGATTTGGAGCAGCGCGGATTGTGGAAAATTGAAATGTGGCTCATGTGCCGGGACTCGCAAGGCCGATGAAGTGGCGGCTATTCTAACCGCCTCCTCGGACTGGACTGAACCGCTGTCGTTCGCCGCGATCTACGAGGACGGTTTTTTCAGTGCAGCCAAAGGACACTTCATGCACGAACGCTTGCAGGGCCTGGTCGAGTTCGGCCGCTATCTGGTCCAGCGCTTCCTGGCCGACAAGGCGCCCAACAGCGCCGCGGCCCTGACCTACACCACGCTGTTCGCGGTCGTCCCGATGATGACCGTGACCTTCGCCATGCTCTCGGCCGTCCCGGCCTTCGAGGGCATGGGCGAGCGCATCCAGCTGTTCATCTTCCGCAATTTCGTGCCCTCCACTGGCGAGGCGGTCGAAGCCTATCTGCGCAACTTCACCGTGCAGGCGCGGCACCTGACCTGGCTGGGCGTGGCGTTCCTGGCGGTCACCGCCTTCACCATGCTGGTGACCATCGAAAAGGCTTTCAACGCCATCTGGCGCGTGCGCCAGCCACGCCGGGGCGTAACGCGCTTCCTCCTGTACTGGGCGATTCTGAGCCTGGGCCCGCTGCTGCTGGGGACCGGCTTCGCGGTCTCCACCTACGTCACTTCGCTGTCGCTGCTCTCCGGTCCCCACGCGCTACCGGGGGCTGCCACACTGCTGAAGTTCATGCCGCTACTGTTCAGCATCGCTGCGTTCACCCTGATCTACGCGGCGGTTCCCAACGCACGGGTGCCGTTCCTGCATGCCCTGGCCGGCGGCGCCTTCACCGCGATCCTGTTCGAAGCGGCCAAGTCGCTGTTCGGCTTCTATGTCAGCTTCTTCCCCGGCTACAAACTGATTTACGGCGCTTTCGCCACGGTACCGCTGTTCCTGCTGTGGGTCTGGCTGTCCTGGCTCATCGTGCTGTTCGGGGCGGAGCTGGTTTGCAACCTGTCCTCGACCCGGCTCTGGCGGCATCGGGCGATGCCTCGCTTGCTGGTGGTACTGGGCGTGCTGAGGGTGTTCTTCGATCGCCAGCGCCATGGCCTGCCGACGCGCCTGGCGCATCTGCACCGCGCGGGCTGGCTGTTGCCGGAAGACGAGTGGGAAGAGGTGCTGGATTTCCTGGAGGGCGAGCAACTGGTCTGCCGCGCCGGTTCTACCACCGCGGCCTGGGTGCTGTGCCGAGACCTGGGTAGCTACAGCCTGCATCACCTGCTCAACCGCAGCCCGTGGCCGTTGCCTTGCCTGGAGGCGCTACCGGCGCAGCTGGACGAGCCCTGGTATCCGGAATTGCGTGAGACGCTGGCGCGCTATCAGGCGGATCGGCAGGAGCTGTTTGGCGAGAGTCTGGCGAAATGGTTGAAGCCGTCACATTCCGAGTGACGCAAAACGTCAGTTTGCGGCGAATCTGATTCTGTTGCGGCTTTGTACCACTTCAGAAATGCGCCAATTCTCGCTATTTCAGAATTGGCACAGTTCTGGCTATGGAGGTTTCAGGACACAGGAGTCCTTCAGAAGTTCCTCCAAGGCCAGCGAATCCATGAAAAAAGACCAGAACAACGTAGTGCACCTGCATCAGCGCGATCTGTCGAGCGCCCTGGAGCGGTTGAATAGAATCACTGGTCTGCAGTTCAGCAGCTGGCCTGAGTCGCTCCTGCCTTCTGTCTCGCAGGAAGCTGCCGAACCCGCCGCGGTCGAGCCGTCGGACGACGATACCCTGGTGCGCCAGCTGGGCTGAATCGTCAGAGGCTGGTGGCTACCGGGCGCGTTGCGCCGGCCTGCTGTTCCACCGCCTGCATGAAGACCTCTTCGGCTATGACCCGCGACAGGGGTATGGCCGTGCGCAGCTTGATCTGCGCATCCTCGATCCGCTGGGAAAACGCCAGGCGCGCCACGCCTGACAGCAGGATGCGGCTCTGCTTGTTGACCGTGCCATGGTCAATCACCACTTCCCGGCTGCGCTCGCCATCGCGGTAGCTGAGCAGCAGCGTCACCGGCAGTTCTGCCACCCCGGGCAAATGCAGCCAGACCGCGACATTGAAGTCGGCCAGTCGCCCCCCGTTGGCCGCATTGGCCGGCCGTGCGCTGGCGACAATATGGCAGGGAACCTTGCTGACAAGCTGGTCTGTAGGCTGCATCGGGCTGTCCTGTCGATGGAGGCTGGCGTACATGGCGCCAGTCGCATTCTGAAGGCCGCTGAGTAATCGGCGAGCGAGAGTCGTCCCGAGAGTCAGAACGAACGTTCGAATTATAGGGACAGGGTTCCCAGGCATTCCGGGCCTACTGCCGATCTTGCCTGTGACATCCCTCCCAAAATCGACAATCAGGCCAGGCGCAGTGGGTGGCGAGCTACCAATGACGTGCTGAGGTTGGCTGCGGGCAACGGCAGGATGGTCTGGTTGTCGAAGCTGGCCAGTTGCAACCAGAGGTTCTCGCCTTCGACGAAGTTGCCCTGGGGTACCCAGAGTCCGTGGTACCAGCCGTTGCCGGGTTCCGGAGTGCTTTGCAGGACGCCAGGGTGACGCTGGGCGTCAGGTGCGCGACGCAGCCAGACTGGCCGGGGAAGCCCTTTGAGATAGCGCAGGCCAAGATGTAGCCCATCGCCGTTGAGGTGCCGCCAGCGCACCACGGCGAGGGTGGGGGTGCCAGCGTTGCCAGGGATCAGCAGCAACTGACCGACGGGGAATTGCCCGGCCTGCTGGCCCGGACACAGAATGCGCGCGCCGCCGGCGCTGGCGTCCATCAGCATCGCTTCCCGGCAGGGGCTGGCGGAGCTGTCGAGCAGGTGCTGCTGAATGGCTGCCAGGCCGACCACCAGGCGGCAAGTGCCGCTCTGTTCGGCTCGCTCGTGGCGGCGCGCCTGGTGCCCGAGCCAATGGTGACGGACACGCTCCAGCAGCGCGCCCTGGTCCAGACGGCGCAGCGGCGCCGGGTCGTGCAGGGCAATCAGCAGGGCGCCCAGTTCCAGTCGGCGCAATTGTTCGGCCGGAGCATCCGTCGCTCGCTCGGCGGCAAGGCAGGGCTCGTCCGAACCCAGGTCCACGACAAAGCCTTCCTGTTCCTCGTCGTCCCAGGGCAGCAGGCGTCCCAGGGTGGCCAGCGGCGCCAGGGCGGTAAACAGCTGAGGCGCTTCGCCCTCGGTCAGGTGGAACGGGTTGCTCAGGGCCAGCAGCAGTATCTGCTGGTACAGGCCACGCAAGGTGCCGGCCGGAATAGGGTCGAAAGCCGCCGCCACCGGCTCGTCCAGGCACTCCTGGTGTTCGCCGATCCAGTACAGCAGGTGGCTATCGCGCCACAGGCTGCCTGGTGGCTGCTGGTACTGCTGATAGTGACGTAGCAGGGCCTGGGCGAGGAAGTGCTGGGCCATGTACAGGCACCAGGCCATGTGGGGCCGCGACGGCTTGCGACCGTGCAGG
The DNA here is from genome assembly GCF_005877905.1 of Pseudomonas nicosulfuronedens. Lineage (GTDB taxonomy): Bacteria > Pseudomonadota > Gammaproteobacteria > Pseudomonadales > Pseudomonadaceae > Pseudomonas > Pseudomonas nicosulfuronedens. The sequence continues at coordinate 39,775 of NZ_SWDV01000044.1, forward strand.
ATCTGCAGCAGCAGACGCTTGAAGCCGGCGGCCAGTTCGCTGCAGAAGTGCACGAAGAGCGCCGGCGGGGTCTTTTCCTGGCGGATCAGCCGTTCGTAATGCCGGTATTCTTCGCTGAGGCTTTGCAGGGCGCGTTGTCTTTCCAGTAAGGTCAGCGCGCATCGGTTGAGGCGGAACAGCGTGCCCAGGGCCTTCTGCAAACCTTCCTGCAGGGGCTGCTGTCGCGATTCCTGGAGCCTGACCGCCAGATTGCTCATTGCCTCGGCATCTTCTTCGAGGATGTCCGGCACCTCCAGGCGCAGGGCATCGAGCATCATGACCACCCCGCATACACGAGGATTGAAGGCATGGGAGTGCGGCTCCGTATTGTGATGGGCTTGATGGCCGGCCTGATCCTGGCCGGCTGCTCGGCGGACTATGGCACCGATCAGCATGGACAGAAAGTACCCGCTGCGAGTTTAGATGGCCAGTGGCTAGTCATTAATTACTGGGCGGAGTGGTGTGCACCCTGCCGCAAGGAAATTCCCGAGCTGAATCACCTGGCGGAGGAGGGCAAGTCGAAGGGCTTCCGGGTGCTGGGGGTAAACTTCGATGGACTGCGCGACGCAGACCTGGCGAAGGCATCTCAGGCTCTCGGTGTGCAATACACCGTACTGGCCGACGACCCGGCTCCGCGCTACAGCCTGCCGCGCAGCGAAGCGTTGCCTGTCACTTATATCGTCGACCCTGAGGGCAAGCTGCGCGAGCAGTTGCTCGGTGAGCAGACCGCCACCGGCCTGCAAGCGCGCCTGAGCGCATTGCGCGAGGAGAAGCAGTGATGGCGAGGATCTGTCTGCACGGTTACATCAGCGGCAAGGTACAGGGCGTCTATTACCGCCAGAGCACCCAGGAGCAGGCCGAACGCCTGGACATCGATGGCTGGATTCGCAACCTCGAGGACGAGCGCGTCGAACTGTTGATCGAAGGTGAGGAAGACGCGGTGCGCGAGCTGGAGAAGTGGCTGGCGCGCGGCCCGGTGAAGGCCAAGGTAGCGGCGGTGGAGCTGAAGCCGATGACACCCCAGGGCATCACCGGCTTCATCGTTCGTCGCTAGGCGTCAGTTGCTGACGCCGGGGTCCGCTGCCAGGCGACCGGCGTCGGTCATCAGGCTGTGGAGGAACTCCTTCTGCAGCTCCGGATCGTTGCGGGTCAGCTCGATCAGGCTCTGTTCCAGTTCGCTCGCTTCCTCTTCCAGACCAAGGTCGGAAAGGCGTTTGACCCGGTGTACCCAGTGGTGCACGTCGTCACCTTCCAGGTCGTCGTAGATCAGCGCGTGGGCTTCCTGCAGCTTGCCGCGCAGGGAACGGCTGACCAGGAGGCTGGCGTCGGCACGGGTGTCGTCCGAAGGGTCCTGGACGCTGAACTGCAGGCGGCCAATGCGGCTGACTTCATCGTCGCTGAAGGGACCTTCAAGCAGGTTCAGGCGCAGTACACCGTGGCGGTCAGTGAGCAGCTCCTGGGAGTTCTTGCCGGCAGTGACGGTCACCGGGCGCTCCGACCAAGGCAGGCTGGAGTACTCGGTGCGCTTGTCGCGCTGCTTCTCGTCGATCGAGGCCAGGTTCTGCTCGGCGCGGCCGTTGGACTCGACGTTCATGAACGGGTTCATGCCGTCGATGCCGTAGCGGATCCAGCCGCGGGTAATGCTTTCGGGCAGATTGCCCAGGGCGAACACGTTGACCACATTGGCGCCGATACCGCCGACGAAGGCCACGACGCCCAGCGGCATTTCGTACACCTTGCGCCAGCCCTGGTAGGGCGTGTAGCGGTCGTAGCGCCGGGTGACCTCGAACTCGGTGACTTCGAAGGTCTTCTGTTCCTGCACGCGGATGCGGCGCTGCGGCAGTTCCAGGGTGCCCGGCGTGCCCACGTCGATCTGCAGGCTGTGGTCGAGCAGTTTGCGCTCGACACGCTCTTCATGCTCGCTGCGTTGCGGCAGTTGGTTGGCGCAGCCGCTCAGCAGGAGGCTGCCGCACAGGGCGGCAGCCGCGAGGCTTGTGGTACTTCCGGTGGACATCGCTCTGCTCAGTTGCGGATCTTGGCCGTGATGAAGGCTTGCAGGTCGGACAGGGCGACAGGCTGCGACTCGGCGTCACGGCGGCCCTTGTACTCCAGGGTGCCTTCGTCCAGGCCGCGCTCGCTGACGACGATGCGGTGCGGGATGCCGATCAGCTCCATGTCGGCGAACTTAACGCCGGGGCTGGTCTTCTTGTCGCGGTCGTCCAGCAGCACTTCGAAGCCGGCGGCGGTGAGGTCCGCGTAGAGCTTGTCGGTGGCGGCGCGCACGGCTTCGTTCTCGTACTTCATCGGCACGATGGCGATCTGGAAGGGCGCCAGGGCGGCCGGCCAGAGAATGCCGCGGTCGTCGTAGTTCTGCTCGATGGCGGCGGCGACCACGCGGGACACGCCGATGCCGTAGCAACCCATGATCAGGGTGACCGGCTTGCCGCTCTCGCCCAGTACGGAGAGCTTCATGGCTTCGCTGTACTTGGTGCCGAGCTGGAAGATGTGACCGACCTCGATGCCGCGACGGATGATCAGGGTGCCCTTGCCGTCCGGGCTCGGGTCGCCTTCGACGACGTTACGCAGGTCGGCGACTTCCGGTACCGGCAGGTCGCGCTCCCAGTTCACGCCGAAGTAGTGCTTATCGTCGACGTTGGCGCCGGCGGCGAAGTCGCTCATCAGCGCCACGGAGCGGTCGATGATGCACGGCAGCGGCAGGTTCAGCGGGCCGAGGGAGCCGGGAGCGGCGCCGATGGCGGCCTTGATGTCCGCTTCGCTGGCCATCTGCAGAGGGGCGGCTACTAGCGGGTGGTTGCCGGCCTTGATCTCGTTGAGTTCGTGGTCGCCACGGACGATCAGGGCGATCAGCTTGCCTTCCTCGGCGGCGTGTACCACCAGGGTCTTGATGGTCTTCTCGATCGGCAGGCCGAACTTCTCCACCAGGGCGGCGATGGTCTTGGTCTCGGGGGTGTCGACCAGGCGCAGTTCTTCGCTGGCGGCGCCACGAGTGCTTTCGCGGGGCAGGGCCTCGGCCTTCTCGATGTTGGCGGCGTAGTCGGTGGATTCGCCGAAGACGATGTCATCCTCACCGGAGCCGGCCAGCACATGGAATTCGTGGGAGCCGCTGCCGCCGATGGAGCCGTTGTCGGCCTGTACGGCGCGGAAGTCCAGGCCCAGGCGAGTGAAAATCTTGCTGTAGGCCTGGTACATCACGTCGTAGGTTGCCTGCAGCGAGTCCTGGCTGGCATGGAAGGAGTAGGAGTCCTTCATGATGAACTCGCGACCGCGCATCAGGCCGAAGCGCGGACGGATCTCGTCACGGAACTTGGTCTGGATCTGGTACATGTTGATCGGCAGCTGCTTGTAGCTGTTCAGTTCGTTGCGCGCGAGGTCGGTGATCACTTCCTCGTGGGTCGGGCCGACGCAGAAGTCGCGGTCATGGCGATCCTTCAGGCGCAGCAGCTCGGGGCCGTACTGCTGCCAGCGGCCGGATTCCTGCCACAGTTCGGCGGGCTGGATGGCGGGCATCAGCACTTCCAGGGCGCCGGCGGCGTTCATCTCTTCGCGAACGATGGTCTCCACCTTGCGCAGTACCCGCAGACCCATTGGCAGCCAGGTGTAGAGACCGGACGCCAGCTTGCGGATCATGCCGGCGCGCAGCATCAGCTGATGGCTGATGACGACCGCATCGGAAGGGGTTTCTTTCAGGGTGGACAGCAGGTACTGACTGGTACGCATCTTTGGCCGTTTTGTCGGTTGCGAAGGGAGATATAGGCTGGGCATTGTACGGTGCAGGTCTGGCTGCGTACAGGGCGCGGCGGGCGGAGACGGAGGAGTGGCGTGAGTCGTTTGAATGCAGCCCAGGTACAGGCGTTCATCCGCGCGGGATTACCCATGGCGGACGACATGGATTTACGCATCGATGCACTGGAAGGGCGCAGTGCCTTCGTGCGAGTTCCTTTCCACGACCGGATGGTTCGCCCAGGCGGAACGGTATCCGGCCCCACCATCATGTCGCTGGCAGACGCGGCGATGTACGCGGTGATCCTGGCGCAGCTGGATAACGTCGAGATGGCCGTTACTTCCAATCTCAATATCAACTTTCTCAGCAAGCCGAAGCCGGAAGACCTGTTGGCGGAAGCGAAGATATTGAAGCTGGGGCGTCGGCAGGTGGTTTGCGAAGTAGCTGTCTACTCGGTCAGCAATCCGCAAGAGTTGGTTGCCCATGTAACGGGCACCTATGTATTGCCGATGTAACAGATACGTTCGAAGTTGTAGGTAAGTTGCAATAAAAAGCCCGGCAGAAGCCGGGCTTTTTAGTTACCTGCAGTTCGTTCTGGATTACAGAACGGACAGCGGGTAGTCGATGATCAGGCGGAACTCATCGACGTTGCCTTCAGCCTGGTCGGCGTTGGCGCGGTGCCAAGCCTGACGAGCACGGAAGGACAGGTCTTTTGCCGGGCCGCTCTGGATGACGTATTTGGCTTCCAGGTTGGTCTCACGGTGTTTGCCGTCCGGACCATAGCCGTAGTTGGCGTAGGGGCTGTTCGGATCGATCTTGTCGCCGTCGATGTCCTTACCGTAGATGTAACGGCCCATGAAGGTCAGGCCCGGAACACCGTACTCGGCCATGTTCAGGTCGTAACGGCCTTGGATGGATTTTTCACCCGGGCCGTTGAAGTCGGAGTACTGAACGGAGTTGGCGAGGAAGATCGAGTCGCCGCCAGCGTTGTTGTCGCCGATACCGATGTAGTCGAACGGAGTGTTGCCGTTCACTTTCTGGAAGGCGAGGGTCAGGGTGTGCGCGCTGATGGTGTAAGCAGCGGCCAGCGAGAAGGTGTTGTTGCTGATGTCGCCGAGTTTGGCGGAACCTTCGTCGCGGGTGTTGTAGTAGTTGAAGTCCAGGCCGAGGGACTGATTGTCAGCGATCGGCAGGGTGTAGTTCAGGTTGACGTAGTACTGGTCCCACAGGTCTTCGACCTTGGCGCCGTACAGCGAAGCGGAGAGTTGGTCGCTGATGGCGTACTTGCCGCCCACGAAGTCAGCGCTGTTGGCGGTAACGCCACCGTACTGGGACCAGATCTCACCGTCACGGTTGGTGGTGTCCTGACCGGTACCGGAGTAGAAGTGACCGCCTTCCAGGTCCAGGCCGTCGATTTCGCTGCTCATCAGGCTGAAGCCGCTGGCGGTTTGCGGCAGCAGGCGGGTACCGCCTACAGCGAACACCGGAGCGGTGGGCTGCATGTCGCCGAATTTCAGCTCGGTCTTGGAGATGCGGATCTTGACAGCTGCGCCGGCTTTGCCGAAGTCGTCAGCCTTGTCGCCGTCATCGTGAACCGGCAGGTTGCCAGTGCTGCCGTAGCCGCTGCCACCGTCGAGTTTCAGACCCAGGTAGCCGAAGGCGTCAACGCCGAAACCCACGGTGCCTTGGGTGAAGCCGGAGTTGTAATTGGCCCAGAAACCCTGGGTCCAGTCACGGGCGTCGGTGGCGCCGTCTTTCTTGTTGCGATTGAAGTAGTAGTTGCGAACCAGGAAGTTCAGGCTGCTGTCTTCGACAAAGCCCTTGGCGTCAGCCTGATTGCCTACGAAGGGTTCGGCCATTGCCAGTTGTGTGCTGCCTGCAGATACCGCCAGGGCGATGGCGCTCCACTTCATCACTTTCATTGTGATTGCTCCTTTGGTTTTGAAATTATTTGCCATCACTAATGCCGCGGTGACGGCTCTTTCTTTTTTGTCGGCGCTAACTTATAGCACGCGTGTTCAGTTGGCGATAGTTGCCCAAATGAACACACAAAATCTTTACGGGACTGTCGCAAAGCTGCATGACGCATGTCGCATTCAAGCAGTTCTCATGTTGCAAAAAGAGATTGCCCCCTGATTGCTTCAATGATGCTTCAGTCCTTGTGGCTCTCTATTCCATTGACCACTTCTTTAGTTCTCCCGCCTCCGCGTCCACTTCTCCAAATGGGGTGGCCGTCGGTGCGCTGTCCTTGCCTCTAGCAACAACCGTGCACAAACGCCCGGAGCTGCCTTCACAGTGCTCGTCTTGCGACGTGTTGACGCATTTCACGGCTTCTGTTGAGGATTTGCAACAAGGGCGAGCGGTGATGTCGTTTTCGGGCATGCCGTAGTTGTGGCGGTTGAATCGATTTTTCGCCGCCATTTGCGTGGAATCACGTGCGAATTCCTGCACGCACCTGCTGTCGGGATATGCCCATTCGCGTCACGCCCCATGCTGGTGCGGGGGCTGGAATGTGCTGCTTCAGCGCGGGGCGTCGATCGGGCGTGTTCGCCCACGGGGCTCTCTAGTATCCTTCGCGCCCTTCGGCTCCCTCCGGGAGCTAGGCTCAAAACAAGGTTCGTCGAACAGGAGAGGTCTTATGTTCGCCCTGGATTCCCGTCTCCAGCAGGACACTATCGTGGTGGGTGATTTCCCCCTGAGCAGTCTGCTGCTGATGAACGACTCGCAGTATCCGTGGTTCATCCTGGTCCCGCGTCGCGAAGACGTCAGTGAAATCTTCCAGCTGGACGCAGCAGACCAGCAACAGTTGTGGCGCGAGGCCACACAGTTGGCCGAAGTGCTCAAGGACACCTTCGATGCGGACAAGATGAATGTGGCCAATCTCGGCAACGTCGTCAGCCAGTTGCATATGCACGTTATCGTGCGCAAGCAGGATGACGCGGCCTGGCCGGGGCCGGTTTGGGGCAAGCACCCGGCCGTTCCTTATATAAAGGAAGAGCTGGCGCGGGTGCGTGAGAAACTGCGCATGGCGCTGGGCGATGGCTTTCGCTTCAGTCAGGAGTAAATGATGGATCTGGAAAACCGGGTCACCGATCTGGAGAGCCGGCTGGCCTTCCAGGATGATGCGCTGCAAACCCTGAGCGATGTGGTCTACGAGCAGGAGCGCGTGATCGAGCGCCTGCGTTTGCAGATGCAGGCGCTGCTCAAGCGTCTGGAAGACCTGCAGGGTCAGGTCGGCGTCGCAGAAGATGATGCTCCGCCGCCACATTACTGAGTCTTGCTCCGCTGCCGCCCCCCCCCCGGCGCAACTCGGTTCCCGGTCGTCGGCCGGCGCTGGTGTCTGGAGTGTGACAATCAGGCGCACAGGCAAGCATCGTTTGTGCGCTGCATCTCTCGGAAATCGGGAAATAGCCTACAGTTCGTCGGGATAATGGCCTAAGGGCATCATGTATCAAATATGATCCAATCCGTCTTTTGGGATGGACTGGCCGCTTGGCCAGATGACAGGGATCGTAAGGATGCATGTTCTCTACCGTGGCTGGATGCCCGTCCTGGCATTCTGCTTTGCCTCGGCAAGCTTTGCCGCACCATTGCCCACGCCGGGTGACAACGACCTCCAGCGCCAGCGCCAGGAGCAGCTGCTGCGTGAGCAGCAGAAGCGCCTGGAAGAGCTTCAGCAGCTCCCTGGCAAGGCGCCCGGCGAGGAGCGTCCGACCACCGCGCCGGACACCCGTTGCTTCACCATCCGCAGCATCAGCCTCGAAGGTGCAGAGCACCTCGATGCGCGCTCGCGCGAGGCGCTGCTGGCGCCCTATCGCGATAAATGCCTGGGGGTAAACCAGCTCAACGAGTTGCTCAAGGGCATCACCGACCACTACCTCTCGCGCGGCTTCGTCACCACCCGCGCCTACCTGCCGCAGCAGGACCTCTCCAGCGGCGAGCTGAAGATCATCGTGGTCGAGGGGCGCTTCGAGGGCTTCAACCAATCGGAACTGGCCAGCGAGCGCGAGCTGGCGATGACCTTTCCCGGCGCCACCGGCGAAGTGCTGAACCTGCGCGACCTGGAGCAACTGGTCGATCAGATCAACCGGCTTCCCTCGCGCCAGGCGCAGATGGAGCTGGTGCCGGGCCAGGAAGTGGGCGGCAGCCGCGTGCAGCTCAAGGGCGAGCGCAGCAAGCCCTGGCGCGTCTCCGCCAGCCGCGACAACAACGGCGATGCGACCTCCGGAGAGCAGCAGGCCGGCGTCGGCCTGGACTGGGACAGCCCGCTGGGCCTGGCCGACCAGTTCGGCCTGCGCTATGGCGAGGACGTGGTCAGCGACCACTGGAAGCACTCCGACAACCAGAGCCTGTGGTACAGCGTTCCCTACGGCTGGTGGACCTTCAACTACAGCTACAGCCGCAACTACTACCGTACCCGCAACGAAGACGCCGGCTTCGCCTTCAAGTACGACGGCGACAACGAGACCCACCAATTGGGCGCGGAGCGCGTGCTGCACCGGGACGATGTGAGCAAGACCGGCGTGAACTTCGGCCTCAGCCACCAGCGCACGCGCAACTACATCGACGACACCCTGCTCGACGTTTCCAGCACCCATCTCAGCGAATTCCGCCTGGGTTTCAACCACGGCCGGCGCGTCGGTAGCGCTTTCGTCAACGCCGACATCGGCTGGCAGCGCGGCATCAGCGCCTTCGGCGCGCAGGACGACGAACACGGTGCGCCCCACGGCACCCCCACTGCCCGCTACAACAAATACAGCCTGACCCTGAGCTACCTGCAGCCGTTCAAACTGTGGGACGAAGCGTTCAGCTTCGAAAGCCTCGCCACCGGTCAGCACAGCGAAGACCTGCTCTACAGCCCGCAGCGCATCAGCCTGGGGGGCTTGAGCTCGATCCGAGGGTTCAAGGACCAGACGCTATCCGGTGACTCCGGCTACTACTGGCGCAACCAGCTGCGCTGGCGCCGCGCCGTGACCTGGGAGCCGCTGCTGCCCTGGGTGCAGGAGTACGGCGTGGCCTACGCCTACGACTTCGGCGCCATCGAGCACGGTCGATACAACACCGGCCTTTCCGGGCGCATGAGTGGCCATGGCGTGGAGTTCAGCGCGCGCGGGCAGTACGCCGCCGCCTCCGTAACCCTGGCGCGCTCGCTGGAGCGCCCCGACATCATCGAACGACGTGAGCATCCGGTTTATTTCCGGGTCGACGTCTTCTTCTGAACCGCTTCGCTCTTTAGCTGATTGCTACCAGCTAGTACCTGGGAGATTCCCACATGGACGTACGCCACCCGTTGTACCAGGCCATTGCCAGTGTTCTGACCGGCATCCTGTTCCTCAACCCCATCGTCGCGGCAGCGGCCGAGTTGGCGGTGGATGCGGCAGCGGGTGGCAATACCCACCTGGGCGCGGCGGGCAATGGCGTGCCCGTGGTGAACATCGCCACGCCTAACGGCGCGGGGCTCTCCCACAACAAGTTCACCGACTACAACGTCGGGCAGAACGGCCTCATCCTCAACAACGCCACCGGCAAGACCCAGTCCACCCAACTGGGCGGGATCATCGTCGGCAACCCCAACCTCAAGGGCGGCGCGGCCAGCAAGATCCTCAACGAAGTCACGGGCGGCAACCCGTCGCAACTGCGCGGCTACACCGAAGTGGCCGGGCAGGCCGCCCACGTCATCGTCGCCAATCCACACGGCATCACTTGCGCCGGGTGCGGTTTCGTTAACACCCCGCGCGCCACGCTGACCACCGGCAAGCCATTGATGGATGGCGAGCGCCTGCGTGGTTATGACGTCGACGGCGGCGAGATCACCGTCGAAGGCGCCGGCCTCAACGCCAGCAACCTCGACCAGTTCGAACTGATCACCCGCAGCGCCAAGCTCAACGCCGACCTCTACGCCAAGCAGCTCGCCATGGTGACCGGGCGCAACCAGGTCGACGCCGAGACCCTGGCCGCCACCGCCAAGGCCGACGACGGCAGCGCCAAGCCGCAACTGGCCATCGACAGCTCCGCGCTGGGCGGCATGTACGCCGGGGCGATTCGCCTGGTGGGCACCGAGCAGGGCGTGGGCGTGAAGCTGGCGGGCAACATGGCCGCCAGTGCCGGCGATATCCAGATCGACGCCAACGGCCAGTTGAGCCTGGCGCAGACCAGCGCCGCCGGCAGCTTGCGCGCCAAGGCGCAGGACATCGCCCTGAGCGGGCCGACCTACGCCGGCAACACAGTCGATCTGAACGCCAACGGCCAACTGAACAACAGCCAGAGCCTGGCCGCCGGCCAGCGCGTGGCATTGAGCGCTGCGCAGGTCAGCAACAGCGGCATCGTCGAAGCAGGGGTCAACGCGGACAACAGCCGCAACGCTCAGGGGGACGTGACCATCACCGCGCAGAACCTGCGCAACAGTGGCAGCGCGATTGCCAGCCGCAATCTCGAGGTCAATGCCAGCGGCACCCTGGACAACCAGGGCGGCGCGCTCAAGGGCGCTGATACCCGCGTGACTGCGGCTAACCTGGACAACCGCCAGGGCCGCCTGCTGGCCAACAATCAACTGACCCTCAGCGCCGCGCGCCTGGACAACCGCAGCGGCAAGGCCGTCGCCAATCACCTACAAGTCAGCGGCGGTGCGCTGGACAACCGCCTCGGTCTTTTCTCTGCCGAGCAATCGCTGAACTTCACCCTCGACAGCCTGGACAACAGCGGCAAGGGCAACCTGGTCAGCAACGGCACCCTGCAGGCTCGCGTCCAACAGAAACTCGACAACCAGGCCGACGGCCTGCTCTCGGCCAAGGGCGCGCTCGGCGTGCAGGCCGGCAATCTGGATAACCGCGGCGGACTGGTGGTCGGCGATGCCGGCGTGACCGTCTCCGGCGCCAGCCTGAACAACAGCGCACTGGGCGTGATCAGCAGCTTGGGCGAGCTGAAACTCGACGTCGGCCAACTGGACAACAGCCAGGGCGGCAGCCTGGACAGCGGCGCGGCTTTGAACCTGACCGCCGGCCAGGTGAACAACAATAAAGGCAGTGTCAGCGCCAAGGGCGACCTGCTCGCCAAGGCAGACAACTTCAGCCAGCAGGGCGGCGAACTGCTGGCCCAGGGTGCCCTGAACCTCGAAGCCGGTCAGCTCGACAACCGTAATGGCGGCCTGGTCGCCGCCAATAACGGCGTGACCCTCAAGGGCGGCGACCTGCTCAACCAAGGCGGGGAAATCTCCAGCCGCGCCAAGGTCGATGTGCAAGCCGCCAGCCTCGACAACGCTGCCGGCAAGGTCATCGGCGATGCCGGCCTCAACCTGCAAGTCCAGCGCCTCGCCAACCGCGCCGGCACCCTGGCCGGCCGCGACGGTCTGACCGTTACCGGGCAGAGCCTGGACAACAGCCAGGGCGGCTTGCTCAGCAGCCAGAAGAACCTCTGGCTGCAACTGTCTGGCGCGCTCGACAACAGCGGCAACGGCGCGCTGCTCAGCCAGGGTCCCCTGACCCTCAACGCCGGCAGCCTCGACAACCGTACCGGTACCGTCTCCAGCGCCGGCCTGCTGTTCTCGCGCCTCGCCGGCGCCTTGAACAACCAGGGCGGCAAGCTGCTCAGCGACGCGGCCATCGACCTCGCCGGTGCCGACCTGAACAACGCCGGTGGCGTCATCAGTGCGGCGGGCGACGTCAGTCTGCAAGGCGCCACACTGGACAACAGCCAGAAAGGCCGCATCGTCACCGACGCCGCCATTCACCTCGCCACTGCCCAGTTGGACAACAGCCAGGGTGGCAGCCTGTCCGCTCGTGGCGTCATCGACGGTCGCGTGACCGGCCTCGACCAGCACGGCGGCGGCCAGCTGATCGGCCAGGCAGGAGTGGACCTCGACCTGCAAGGCGGTGCCCTCAACAACGCTGGCGGCCTGCTCGGCAGCCCGGGTCAGTTGGTGCTGCGCAATGTCGCCAGCCTCGACAACCGGGGCGGGGAAATCTCCAGCGACCGCGCTTTCACCCTCACCACCGGTACGCTGCTCAACCAGGGCGGCAAGATCCTCTCCAGCGACCGCCTGACCCTCGCCACCGCCGCGCTGAACAACAGCAATGCTGGCGTGCTTTCCGGCAGCAATGGCCTGAGCGTCAACGCCGCCAGCCTCGACAACAGCCAGGGCGGCACCCTCGCCAGCCGGGGCGACCTGCTCGTACGTAGCCAGGGCGCGCTGGACAACCACGGCGACGGCGCACTGGTCGCCGGCGGCAAGCTCGATGTCGGCAGCGCCAGCCTGAACAACCAGGGTGGCCTGCTTTCCGCCAGCGGCAACCTGCTGCTGGCCACCGGCAGCACCGACAACCGCGACGGCCGCCTGCTTGCCCAGGGGCGTCTGGACGGCACCACGGCTGACCTGGACAACCGCGACGGCGTCATCAGCGGTGCCCAGGGTCTGGACCTGGGCAGCGGCAACGTATTCAACGGCACCAGCGCCAACGGCAAGCCCGGCGGCCTGATCACCAGCCAGGGCGCGCTGACCCTGCGTGGCGGAAAGCTCGAAGCCACCGGCGGCGGTGAAATCTCCGCCAAGGGCGACCTGCACCTGATCGTCGCCCAACTGATCCAGCAGCAAGCGGCGCTGATCGGCGAAGGCAAGGTCACCCTCGACCTGGGCACCAACGCCCAGCGCGGCGACTTCGACAACCGCGGCGGCCTGCTCAGCGCAGGTGGCCCCCTGACGATCAACGGCCTGGGCAACCTCGACAACCGTGGCGGAGAAATCTCCGCCAGCCAGGGCTTTACCCTGACCGCCAGCGGCACCCTCGACAACCGCGACCAGGGCCGCCTCATCAGCGCCGGCCAGCTCAACCTGAACGCCAACACCCTGCGCAACGCCAACCAGGGGCTGCTCTCCGGTTGGCAGGGGCTGGTGGTCAACGCCGCCAGCCTGGACAACAGCAGCGGCGGCACGCTTTCGAGCCGCGATGGCGCGCTGACCCTGACGCTCAGCGGCGCCCTCGACAACCACGATGAAGGCGCGCTGGTCAGCAAGGGCAAGCTCAGCCTCGATGCCGGCAGCCTTGATAATGCTGGCGGCATCGTCTCCACCCAGGGCGACCTCGGCCTGACCCTCACCGGCGATCTGGACAACAGCGCCGCCGGCCTGCTCAGCACCCAGGGCAGCCTGACCGGCAGCGCCAAGGCCATCAACAACGGTGGCGGCCAGATCAGCGCCGCCAGCGTCGGCTACGACGCCAAAAGTCTCGACAACAGCGGCGGTAGCCTGATCAGCCAGGGCGCCCTGCGCCTGGGCCTGCTCGGCGCACTGCTGAACAACGGCGCCGGCTCGAAAATCGCCAGCGGCGGCCCGCTCAACCTGACCCTCGGCAGCCTGCAGAACCACGGCGGCCAGCTCGCCAGCCAGGGCCTGCTCAAGGTCATCGCCGGCAGCTTCGACAACAGCGCTGGCGGCACCGTGGCCGCGCAGACCGACCTGACCCTGACCCTCACCGGCGAACTGCTCAACGGCCAGGACGGCCTCATCTTCGCCAAGACCGGCCAGCTCAGCGCCAGCGCCAGCCGCATCGACAACAGCGCCGGCACCCTGCAAGGCCAGGGCGACACCACCCTCAAGGCCACCGGCGCCCTCGGCAACCAGGGCGGCCGTGTCATCAGCCAGAACGGCCAGCTCGACCTGCACAGCGCCAGCCTCGACAACGCCAATGGCGGCGTCCTCAACGCCGCCAACGGCGACCTCAAGCTGGTCACCGGCACCTTCAGCAACAACACCGGCACCACCCAGGCCAAGGGCCTCGACATCACCACCACGGGCGGCATCGACAACCGCGCCGGCCACCTCTCGGCGGTCAGCGGCGACAATCGCATCAGCACCACCGACCTGAACAACCAGGGCGGCGGCCTGTATGCCGGCGGTCTGCTCTACCTGCGCGGCAATCAATTGTTCAACGACGGCGCGGCTCTCGGTCAGGGTGGCAAGATTGGCGCCGGTAGCCTCGATGCCAGTCTCACTGGCGCGCTGAACAACCAGTTCGGCCTGATCGAAAGCAGCGGCAACCTGACCCTGGGAGCTGCCAGCATCAATAACGTGCTGGGCTCTATCCGCGCACTCGGCCAGGCACCCGCCGGCCTGCTGCTCGCGGCCAGCCCGACGCAGATGAAGATCACCAGCGGCGGCCTGTTCAACAACAACCTGGGCCGTATCGAGAGCGCCACCCAGGACTTGCTTCTGCAGACCGGTTCCCTGCAGAACGGTGGCGGCAACGTGCTGCACGTCGGCACTGGCACCTTTGGCGTCGACCTCGCCCAGGCCGGCCAGGCCGGTGGCAACTTCACCTCCAACGGCAGCCTGACCTACCAGGCCGACAACTGGACCAACAACGCCATCATCCAGGCGCGCAACCTCAACCTGACCATCGGCCAGCTCAACCAGGGCCTCTACGGCCAACTGCTGGCCGCGCAGAGCCTGATCGGTCGTGGCGGCGACTGGACCAACAGCGGCCTGATCGCCAGCGACGGCGCCCTCGACGTCCAGCTCGGCGGGACCTACAGCGGAGCCGGCCGTGCCTCCAGCGTCGGCAGCTTCAACCTCGGCGCCAATGTCATTGACCTGACTGGCAGTCTCGCTGGCGGCCAGGGCGTCACCCTGAACGCCAATACCCTGAGCAACCGTGGCCGTATCACGGCAGGCGGCGACCTCACCGCCAGCGCCGGCACCCTCGACAACTACGGCACCCTGGGCGGCGCCGGCGACGTTCACCTGAGCGCCTGGAACCTGCGCAATGACGGCGAGCAGAACGGCGCGTTGATCTTCAGCGGCGGCAACCTGCAGCTGCGCGCGCAGAACCTCACCAACCGCTACGCCAACATCTATAGCCTCAGCACCCTCGATTTCGCGGCCGACGACAACGGTGGTCGCGCCGCTCGCCTGGACAACCTTTCCGCCACCCTGGAGAGCCAGGGCGACATGCGTCTGAACGTCGGTGCGCTGAATAACGAGCGCGTGGTGCTGGTGGTCAACAACGCCGGTAAATACACCGCGCAGATCATCGAAGTCAGCTGCTACAAGTACTTCAACGACGGCAACGCCGACTGCAGCGGCGGCAAGGAAAACCAGGTCTGGGAAGTCACCGAGCGTGACAAGCTCGAAGTGCTCCGGGCCAGCGCCGCGTCCTCCATCAGCGCCGGCGGCAACCTCAACCTGCTGGGCGACTCGATCAACAATGCCAGCAGCGTCATCAGCGCCGGGCAGAACCTCTTCGCCAACGTCGCCAGCCTGAGCAACGAAGGTGTCGTCACCGGCGAGACCGAAACCCTGCGCGTGCTGCGCTCCGAGCGGACCCGCGACCACGCCAGCCGCAGCAACGAGGCCAAGGCCTTCACCGACCAGTACTGGATCGACAGCCCCAACTACGTCAACGATCCGGCCGCGATGGCCGACGCACTGAGCCACTTCATCGCCCGTACCGAGAAGGAATACCCGCAGTACGGCTCCAGCACCCAGCTCAACAGCGGCGACCAGAGCTACGCCGGCATCATCCAGGCCGCTGGCAACGTCAGCATCACCGCCACCAGCGAGATCAACAACAGCGTCATCCGCAACAACTACACCTTCGTCAATCCGGGCCAGAAGACCGGTGACACCGCCATCGGCGCCAGCCCGGTCGCCACCGTGGTGCCGATCAACTCGCAACTGCCACCCGACCTCGCCCAACAGCAGGTCAACCCCATCACCCTGCCGGGCTTCAGCCTGCCCACCGGTACTAACGGCCTGTTCCGCCTGAGCGGCCAGGAAGGCAGCGGCGGTGCTGCCGGCAGTGTGCAGGGCGTCGGCGAACTCGGCTTCAACGGCCAGAACCTCGGTACAGCCCAGCGAGAACAGGCACAGGATGGCGGCGCCAGCGCTGCCGGTACGGTTGCCCTGGGCGACGGCACGTCCGCCGCCACTGCCCAGTCCGGCTTCGACATCCCGCGCGTACAGGGCCTCCCCAGCAGCGCCACGCCGAGCAACAGCCACAAGTACCTGATCGAAACCAACCCCGAGCTGACCAGCCTGACGAGCTTCCTCAGCTCCGACTACCTGCTCGGCCAACTCGGCTACGACCCGGACAAGGCACAGAAGCGCCTCGGCGACGGCCTCTACGAACAACGCCTGATCCAGCAGGCGGTGGTCGCGCGCACCGGCCAGCGCTTCATCGATGGCATGGCCAGCGACCAGGACCTGTTCCGCTACCTGATGGACAACGCCATCGCCTACAAGGAACAGGTCCACCTGAGCCTCGGCGTGGCTCTTTCCGCCGAACAGGTCGCGGCCCTGACCCACGACATCGTCTGGCTCGAAGAGGCCGAAGTGAATGGCGAGAAGGTCCTCGTCCCGGTGCTCTACCTCGCCCAGGCGGAAAACCGTCTGGCACCTAACGGCGCGCTGATCCAGGGCCAGGACGTCAGCCTCATCAGCGGAGGCAACCTCAACAACGCCGGCACCCTGCGCGCCAGCAACAACCTCAGCGCCAGTGCCGGCAACCTGAGCAACAGCGGGCTGATCCAGGCCGGCAACCGCCTCGACCTGCTCGCCGACGACAGCATCCGTAACGCCGCCGGCGGCATCATCGCCGGGCGCGACGTCAGCCTCACCGCGCTGACCGGCGATGTGATCAACGAACGCAGCGTCACCCGCATCGACAGCGCCCAGAGCGCCAACCGCACCTGGACCACCAGCTTCGCCGACAGCGCCGCGCGCATCGAGGCCGCCAACAGCCTCGATATCAGCGCCGGCCGCGACGTCAGCAACCTCGGTGGCGTGCTGCAGAGCCGTGGCGACCTTTTCATCGGCGCCGACCGCGACGTCAACATCGCCTCGGTGGAAGTCACCAACGGCCAGCTCAACGGCCGCCGCTACTACAGCGAAACCACCACCCAGCTGGGCGCCGAAGCCAGCGCCGGGCGTGACCTCGACATCAGCGCCGGGCGCGACCTCAACGCCGTCGCCAGCCGCCTCGACGCCGCGCGCGACGCCGCGCTGAGCGCCGGCCGCGATGTCACCCTCGCCTCGGCGGCGGATGAGAGCCATAGCTACAGCAACACCCGCAAGATCAGCAGCCAGAAGGATCACGTCGAGCAGCAGGGCACCGAGCTAACGGCAGGCGGCGACGTCAGCATCGCCGCCGGGCAGGACCTGGCCCTCAAAGCCAGCAGCGTCAGCGCCTCCGGCGAGGCCTATCTCTACGCCGGGCGCGACGTCAGCCTGGTCTCCGAGCAGGACAGCGACTACAGCTACTACCGCAAGACCAAGACCAGTAGCTCCGGCCTCTCCAGCACCACCAAGACCCGCGTCGACAGCAGCAGTAGCACCACCCAGGTCGGCTCTCTGGTCAGCGCCGACAAGATCGCCATCCGCGCCGGCCAGGACATTGCCGTACAAGGCAGCGACGTCGCCTCCACCAACGGCACCAGCCTGTTGGCCGGGCGCAACGTGCTGATCGATGGCGCTACCGAAAGCTTCGAGACCAGCCACGCAGAGTCCAAGAAGAAATCCGGTCTCATGAGCAGCGGCGGGATCGGCGTGACCCTTGGCTCCAGCAGCCTGAAGACCACCCAGGACGATCACACCGAACAGACCCGTGGCAGCACCATTGGCAGCGTGCTCGGCAACGTCGATATCCAGGCCGGCAAGGACCTCACCATCCGTGGTTCCGACCTTGTTGCCGGTAAGGACATCAACCTCATCGGGCAGAACGTCAGCATCCTCGAGGCGCAGAACCGCAACCGCAGCGAGGAAACCCGCGAGCAGAAGAAAAGCGGCCTGACCCTGGCCCTGTCCGGCAGCGTCGGCAGCGCGGTGAACAGCGCCTACGAATCCTCCAAGCAAGCGCGCCATGAAGACGACAGCCGCCTGGCCGCCCTCAAGGGCATCCAGGCCGGCCTGACCGGCTACCAGGCCTGGCAGGCGGCGGAGCAGGGCGGCATGACGTCCGCTAACGCTGACCAGTTTGTCGGCATTGCCATCTCCCTCGGCTCGCAGCAATCCAAGTCGAAAACCGTCCAGGAGCAGAGCATCGGCCAGGGCAGCACCCTGACCGCCGGCAACAACCTCAACATCCTCGCCATCGGCGCGGGCAAGGTCGGTGAAGACGGCGATATCCGCATCCAGGGCAGCCAGCTCAAGGCCGGCCAGGACGTCATGCTCGCCGCCAACCGCGACCTTATCCTCGAAGCGGCCTCCAACACCCAGAAGCTCGACGGCAAGAACAGCAGCAGCGGCGGCAACGTCGGTGTCAGCCTGGGCTTCGGCGGCAGTGGTGGTGGCCTGAGCGTCTTTGCCAACGGCAACAAGGGCACCGGCTTCGAACACGGCAACGGCACCACCTGGACTGAAACCACCGTCGATGCCGGCCGCCAGGTCACCCTCGTCAGCGGCCGCGATACCAGCCTCATCGGTGCCCAGGTCAGTGGCGAGCAGATCACCGCCAAGGTCGGCCGCGATCTCACCCTGCGCAGCCTGCAGGACACCGATGAGTACCAGTCTGAGCAGAAGAACGTCAGCGCCGGCGTCAGCGTCGCCATCATCGGCTCCGGTGGCAGCGCCAGCCTCTCGGTGGACAAGAGCAAGATCCACTCCAACTACGACAGCGTGCAGGAGCAGACCGGGCTTTACGCCGGCAAGGGTGGCTACGACATCGAGGTGGGCAAGCACACCCAGCTCGACGGCGCCGTCATCTCCAGTACCGCCAACGCCGACCAGAACCGCCTGAGCACCGACACCCTCGGCTGGCGCGATATCCGCAACGAGGCCGACTACAAGACGCAGCAACAGGGCGTCAGCGTCAGCTCCGGCGGTGGTGATGGGCCGATGTTCATCGGTAACGCGCCCAACGGCATGGTCACCGCCTACACCCACGGCGACAGCGACAGCGGCACCACCCGCTCCGCCATCAGCGCCGGCACCATCGACATCCGCAATGGTGAAGCCCAGCAGCAGGACATCGCCAGCCTGAGCCGCGACGTCGAACACGCCAACGGCAGCATCAGCCCAATCTTCGACAAGGAGAAGGAACAGCGCCGCCTGCAGGAAGTGCAACTGATTGCCCAGATCGGCAGCCAGTCGATGGACATCATCCGCACCAACGGCGAGATGAAGGCGAACGAAGAAGGGCGCAAGGCGCTGGAGAATGACGGCAAGTATCCGCCGGGTGAAGGCGCCTCGGCCGATGAGATCAAGAAGTACAACGACGCTCTGGTCAACTCCAAGGCCTACCAAGATGTAATGCGTGAATACGGCACGGGCAGCAATTACCAGCAGGCCGCCCAGGCCGTAACCGCTGCACTTCAATACCTGGCCGGTGGAGATATCGGTGGGGCCGTCGCGGGAGCCTCGGCGCCCTATGTGGCGACGCTGATCAAGAAGCAAACCGGCGACAACGACACCGCCCGCATCATGGCCCAAGCGGTACTCGGGGCCATTGTGGCGAATGCCCAGGGCAACTCCGGCGTGGCCGGCGCTGCGGGGGCTGCGACGGGTGAGCTGATTGCGGCAACGGTGTACCCCAACAAGAAACCCGAAGACCTGACGGAGAGTGAACGGCAGATCGTTTCGGCGCTCTCCACCCTCGCAGCGGGGATGGCGGGTGGCTTGGCGACGGGGGATAGCGCTGGGGTTGTGGCGGCGGCCGGGGCGGGTAAGACGGCGGTTGAGAACAACTTCCTGGGTGAAGGAACTCCGCCTGGACTGATGAGTTACGGCCAGGCTGCTAGCTCCCTGAATGAGTACATGCTCAAAAATGGAGCAACTGCCGAGGAAATGGCTCTGGCCCAGCGTGATTTGGCTCAGGGTGTTGGCTTTGACGGCGTCCAACCAGCCAATGAGTTCATCAAGGCTTGGGCCGAGACGATGGGCGGAGAAGCGCTGGGTCTTGGTATTGCGGGTGTTTTCGGTAAATTCCTAAGGTGGGGGGCAGCAGGCGCGGGAGCAGCAGAGGTCGGTGCAAAAGGCAGCTCGTTGGTAGGGAAAAATATTGATGCTTTGTCTAGTGCGGGAAAAGTATTGGACCCTGCGGATAAATCAGGGCAGCTTTCACTAGCTGGTCGAGCGCTCCAGAAGCATGGCAGCAGAGAAGGTAGTGCATTCCCTAGCGTCAAAGGCAGTCCTTCCGAAATTAATGCTCAAGGTCAAAAAATAGCTGATGATATTCTGAATAATCCCGCGTCAACCGTAACCTACAAAGACACCGGGAGGTTTGGGAAAGTTATGGATGTAGTTGCTCCCGACGGGAGGGGGCTTCGCTACGATGCC
>NZ_SWDV01000045.1 GCF_005877905.1 Pseudomonas nicosulfuronedens
TTACAGATGGCCGAAACCCCTGAAATGCTTAGCGTTTCAGGGGTTTTGTCTTTTCTGCGCCTTCCGTTCAGGACAGGTACCCTGCCAGGTTGTTTCTACGAGCCCCATTATCCACGACAGGAGCGCCGTCATGCTCTTGATATGTGGCGGGCTCCATCGTTCATGGTTTTTTCGCGCCATTATTGTCTCTGTAGATGAGTGCGCTGCTATCGGAGTGCGCAGAGCAACAAGGGACTCTCGCCGGGTACATCGTTGAACATGGATTCGCGGATATCGATCGTAGAGAAGCATTGCGATTGAGATGCGTACTGGAAGAGCGACTCCCCCTTAGGCTCAATCCCGTCTGCTCAGGTCTGTTCGCCGCCACGCGCAGCCCGCGCATCGTTCGGCCTTCCGAATTCAGCCATCGCTGGCGACATAATCCTTCCGCTGAGGCGGATCCATTTTCGTCGCGCGAGCAACACCCAGTTTGTGCGCGGTTGAGCGGCGTAGGGGGGGGGGGGCTGGGGGCGTGCCGGCCCAGTGATTTCCTCGGGCTTCGCTTGGTTCCTTTAGTGCCTGTGGTGCATGCAAGCGGCGCTGCAAGGGCTCAGGCTGGCGTTCTATGGGGCAGATGGCTGGCATATGGCCGAAGCTGCTGGAATGCCTGGCGTTTCAGAGGGGGCTTTCTGGGATGTGTCTGCCAAATGTGCGTCGCCGTGCTTCGGGTGTCGGCCGGTAGCCATCGGCAGTAAGGCTCGCGAAGCGCAACCAGCTCGCGCCTGGAGGGTTGACGATAGCGGTGCGAAGTCCACTTATGGCCGTGTATTGAACGCACATTCTCGCTGACCAATTGATGAAGAACCGTCCCTTGTCGGATCATTGATTCATTGATTCATTGATTCATCGATTCGGAGCAAGGACTCTGGAGATGTTGAACGATTTCCGTTGTGGCAACTGCAACCGCTTATTGGCTCAAGTGGGAGCCTTTTCCGAAGTTCAGGTGAAATGCACTCGCTGCGGCACCCTCAATCATCTGAAGGCCCCGAGCCTCTCACTATCGCCTGTGAGCGACTTCCGTGCAGCACGACTGCGAGCTCCCTCAATCATTACTGACAGGTGACTAGCATCATGACGACCACTTTTGAAAAACTGATTCAAATCGTAGGCGATGGGTTTTTTTCGCAGGGGTTCAATGCGCTCGGGGCGCTGGGCGGGGACGACGCGCTGAATTATCTGCTGCTGCAATCGCAGGATCCGGCGCGGACGAGCGCTACCGTGAGTGCACTGGCAGAGATTGGCACTCAGCCAGCCATTGATCGTTTGCTTGAGCTTGCCGGTGATAGTAGCGAGTACATGCGAGCTCAGGTTTACACCGCACTAGCGGATTCGGGGTGGCCTGGAAGTGTTAGTTTCCTGTTTAATGCCTATGCCACCGAGACTTCCATGTATGCCAAAAGTACCTCGGTCAATGCAATGAGTGTTGCATTGCGCAAGGCGCAGTAAGGGGCCGCGAGGCGCCCTGAACATTGAGGCGCCTCGCTGGATCATTTTCCTTATCCGCAATATCCATCCATCTTCCGCTGATTCCCCTCAGTGGGATTCGCCTGATACTGCTGTAGCCAGAACTGGCACGGCGCGCCACTGAAGCGTTTTTCCTGCTCCGATTTCTCTATTTGACGATTCTGCTGTTCCTGCGTGGCCTGCTGCCGTTGCAGGTATTGCTGGAACATCTCTTCATTGCTGCGCGCAGGCAGGTGGCTGGCGGGAGTTCCTGCGGATGGTTGTGCGAGGCGGGTGACGACGGCGGGTGGAAGGTTGGGCCAGATCAGCCAGGCAGTAACGGCAACGGCCAGGCAGCCAAGCCAGATGCCGGTGGTAATTGCGAAAGTGAGTTTCCAGAAACCGAGTGTGGGCTGCGACATGGGCTGAGGCTTTGGCTGGTTAGGCCCCACTGATACCCCATCCGGGCTCTGAAGGGAAAGAGGCAGGCCCGCGGCGCTGGAGAAGCGCTGCGGGCGAGGACTCATTTCGGGGCGGCGGCGGACTCGTAGGCTTCGAGGGCGCGCAGGGAGTAGATGTAGGCGGCGCCGGCGTTGAGCGAGATGGCCGTGGCCAGGGTCTGGGCGATCTCGGCTTCGGTGGCGCCGGCCTTGCGCGCGGCTTCGGCGTGGACGCCGATGCAGCCATCACAGCGGGTGGTGATTGCCACGGCAATGGCGATGAGTTCGCGGGTCTTGGCGTCCAGGGCGTCGCCGTCAGCGGCGGCGGCCTCGAGGGCCTGGTAGGCAGCGATCATCTTCGGGTGTTTCTTGCCCAGGGCGCCGAAGGCTTTTTTCACGGCAGGGACGTACTCGGACCAGTTGAACAGCATGGTGCTTCTCCTTGAGGCCGGGAGGGATGAGGTGTGGCCTTGAAGCTTAGTCTGCGCCAGCCTGTGTGCCGGGTATTGTCTGTTCCGCTCAGTTTTTTCATCGATGCGCTCGACTGCTGAGAAGCGGACGGGCATAGAGACTTTCAGCAGGCGTCGAGGATTTCGTAACGTTGGCGCGCGCCACCGGTGCCCACTTCCACTTCGTCGCCGGGATGGCGATGGAGAAGGGCGCTGCCCAGTGGGGCGCGGGTGGTGATGACGAGGATCTCGGTACCTTCGTACTGCACTTTGAGGCCGGCGCCGTCAGGGCCGAGGAACACCCAGCGCTGCTGGTGCCGTTCGTTGACCAGTTGCACCAGGGCGCTGGTCTGGATGCCCTGGTCCTCGTCGAAATCGCGCAGTTGCAGATTCTCGAACAGCGACAGGGCCTGACGGATTTCTTCTACGCGGCGCGATTGACCGGCGGCGAGATAGGCTGCTTCCAGGCCAAGGGTGTCGTACTTGTTCTCGGCGACATTCTCCTCGTGGGTCGCGGTTTCGTGGGCCGTCCGGGCGGCGCGTACGGCGACCTCGAGGTCTTCGGCGAGGCGGACGAGGATCAGTTGATAGGCGCGTTTCTTGTCCATGGTGACAGGCTGGAGATAAAGGCGCCTATCCTAGGGGCTTTGTCGTGTTGTGCGAAGGCGCTTTCAAGTTTTTCCCACGACGGCCGATAGAACGGCTGAATTCCCGGAGCAAAGGACATCCGGCATGAGCCTTTCCATTACCCCCGCCATCCAGACTTTTGCCACCCAGCTTCGTGTGGCGAGTGATGCCAAAGCATCGGCTGGAACTACCAATGAGAGCGCCAGTAGTACCGGTGATAGCCCGCGCCTGCAAGCTGGCGGCACAGCGCCCAGCGGCAAGAGCGACAAGAGTTCCGGCAGCTCTGGAGGCTCCAGCACAACGGTCGAACAACTGCAGAAGCGCCTGAAGGAATTGCAGAAGCAGTTGCAGCAGGAGCAGCGGGAGCTGGCTGAGGCGCAGAAGCGCCACTATTCCTCGGATGCCGAGCGCACTGCTGCGCTCATGGCGCTGCAAAGCCGCATCGCCAGCACTAGCGCAGCCATGCAGCAGACCGCCGCGGCACTGGCCGAGGCGATCCGCAAGGCCGGCGGTAGCGGCGCGGGCTCCATGCTCAGCGCCAGTGCCTGAAGCGGATCAGTAGCCGGCCAGGATGTTGACGATCAGCCCGCTGGCAATGGCAACCAGGATGTAATCGCCGTTGACGTAGAGCCAGCGATGGTCACGCGGCGGAGCGTAAAGGTGGCGGGCTTGCCAGTCAGTGACCCAGTAACGGTCGCCCCGGTAGTTCGGTTCCACGACTACTCCACGGCGCCAATCGCGATGAGGCACGGGCATACCGGCTTGCGGGCGATAGTTCGGGTTCTTGTAGTAGCGCGGATCGCTGTGGCCATTGCGCCCCTGGTTGTAGTTGCCGTGTGGCTGTTGCTGCTGAGGTCGCTGCTGATATTGCTGTTGCTGCCCTGGGTGTTGCTGTTGCTGCTGGGGCGGCCGCTGTTGTTGCTGCTGCGGCTGTCGATTGTCCGGACGGTTCGGGCCATTGTCCGGGCCGCCCCCCGGCTGGGCGAAACTCGCCAGCGGGCTGCCGAGCATCAGGGCGGCACAGATCAGGGCGACTGACTTCTTCATGGTGTTTCTCCTAAAGCATCCGGCAGTGCCGGAGTGCGAATCCTGCTTTCATCGTCCCGGACGATCCGGGTACTTCATGAGACCGCGCGGGCAGGTCAACGAACGCCAAGCGTAAGTAAATGTTCGGTAAAGAAATTCTCTGCTTTGTCAGTTCGCTGATACAGAGCGGACGAAAGCGCAATCCGGTGTATTTCCTTGTGCCGCTATCTTTGTGCAGTTTCAGCATTTGATGATATGTTTGCAGCAAATGCACTGATAGGAGACTCGCCATGAGTGCTCTGCTGAAGGAAAACCCGGTCGCCGATGCCGTCCTGGCCAAGGCCGTGCTGACGGCGCGCGAACACCTGGCGATGACCCAGCAGGAACTGGCCGCCATCGTCGGCGTGGACCGCAGCGCGGTGAGTCGCTGGAAGCAGAACGGCCTGCGCGTCGACAGCAAGACCGGCGAGCTGGCGCTATTGCTGGTGCGCATCTACCGCGCGCTGTTCGCGCTGTTCGGTGGCAACCATGAAGACATGCGCCACTTCCTGCGTACCGAGAACCACCACCTGGGCGGCGTGCCGCTTCAGTTGATGGAGCAGGTGCAGGGGCTGGTTGCGGTGGTCGAGTACCTGGACGCCATCCGGGGCAAGGTCTGAATGTCCTTCACCGCTGGCGCCCGTCTCTGGGCGAAGTATGAGGATTCGGTCGTCGCTCCCATTCGTGGGCGCCTGGTGCGTTTGGTGGAGAGCCAGGGACAGGTGGCGACGCTGCAGTTGGTGGACACCCTGGAAGAGCAGGCGCTACTCGAGGAGTTGCTGGAAACCAGCAAGCCGCACATGCCACCTGCCGCCGAGCCGCTGCACTATCTATTGAAGACGCCGTTTCGTTATCCGCCGCTGCGCTGGGGCTCGCGCTTCGGTCGGCGGCATGAGCCGAGCCTGTTCTACGGCGCGCTCAAGTTGGAAACGGCCATGGCGGAATCAGCTTTCTACCGTTTCGTGCTGTGGGAGGGGATGGCGACGCCGCCGCCCAGTGGGCGAATCCTTTCCGAGCACGCCTCGTTCGAAGCGCGTTTCCAGGTGCAGAAGGGGGTGCGTCTTCACCTGCCGCCTTTCCGTGAGCACGAAGCACTGCTCGATCCGCAGGATTACAGTGTGACCCAAGGCCTGGGAAGTGCGATGCGCGAGGCGGGCGTGGAGGCCTTTGAATACCGTTCGGCACGCTGCCCGCAGGGCGGCGTGAACGTCGCGTTGTTCGCTCCCTCGGCGTTCACCGAGAAGCGCCCGCGTAACCTGATGCCGTGGCTATGCGAGACGACTTCCGAGTATGTCGCCTTCAAGCATGCGCAGGTGCCCGACAGCCCACGACTCTACCGGCGCGAGCAATATCTGGTGGATGGCAGGCTGCCGCATCCGGCCTGACCGTTCATCGTTTTGCCACTGTCGTGTCACGGTGAGCGGTGTATGTTGCGGGATGGCCAAGCAGGGAGCGCCAGACCATGGATATACGGATAGCCGTCCATCCCAGCGACGATCGTCGCTGGCGCGTTTACCTCAATCAATTCTTCTACGACTGCACCAGCCGCAGTTCGGCCGAGCGCATTTATGCGCGAGTCTGTGCCGCCGAGCAGCTGGCGATTCAGCTTCCCGAGCCACCCCGCATCGTCCGGCCGCAGCGTATGCCGCGCCGGCAGGTTCAGATCGCATGAAATTCTCTGGGTATCGGCGTCGGAGGACGGAGCTTCCGACGCACACGTAGCCCGGTTGAATGCACTGTCTGCCTGAGAACACTTCCTATCCACTGCCCTGAAACGGGGCGGTCGGCTGCTGCGTGGCGCGCACTTGTGCACAATGCTGACGCACTCTGTCAAGGCCCCGAAACATTGCAGATGGCCACCCCGTGAATTTCCTTGCGTTTTTTAATTTGTTGAAAAATAAAGAAAATTTCTATTGGTGAAAAAATCACCAATCTGTCGTGCGGCCCCAGTTCACTGGGGGTATGGGATGTTTTAAGCAAGTTCTCCACTGAGTTATCCACAGCTTCTGTGGATTGTCCCGAGCGCTTGCTCAGGAGCCTTGTCCCAGGGCCCTTACAGCGGACGAGGGCTGATCGCGCGGGCGACTGTTAGACTGGCGCGATCCATTGCCACACCTCGGAGTCCTGCATGCCTCTCGATCTTTCCGCCCTGTTGCTCGGTGCGCTCGCCGGATTGCTGCCCATGGCGGCGCTCGCGTGGCGCCTGCAGGCGCGCAGGGTGGAGGTGGAACAGGAGGCAACCCTGCTGCGCGAGCGCCTGGCCACTGCGCAACTGGCGCAGGACGGACTGTCCGCCCGCTCCGAAGCGGACCGCGAGGCTTTCCAGCGCCTTAGTGGCCGACACAGCGAACTCTCCGCCGAGGCAGCGGCATTGCGCCGTGAAGTCGAGCTGGGCAAAGACGAGCGTGCGCGCCTGGGCAACGCCGAGCAGGACTGGCAGGCCGAGCGCGCCGATAAGGAAGTCGAACTGCGTCGACTCTCCGCCGAGCATGCGGCGCTCTCGGCCGAGCTGCGCGAGCAGCAGGAGAATCACCAGCAGCGCCTGGGCGATCTGCAAGCCGCAAAGGATGACCTGCGGGCACAGTTCGCCGAGCTGGCCGGGAAGATTTTCGACGAACGCGAGCAGCGTTTTGCCGAGTCCAGCCAGCAGCGTCTCGGGCAGTTGCTTGACCCACTGAAGGAGCGCATCCAGTCCTTCGAGAAACGGGTGGAGGAGAGCTACCAGGCCGAGGCTCGTGAGCGCTTCTCGCTGACCAAGGAGCTGGAGCGTCTGCAGCAATTGAACCTGCGCCTGGGCGAGGAAGCCACCAACCTGACCCGTGCGCTGAAGGGCCAGAAGACCCAGGGCAACTGGGGAGAGCTGGTGCTTGAGCGCGTACTGGAACACGCCGGCCTGGAGAAGGGCCGCGAGTATGAAACCCAGGTGAGCCTGCGCGCGCCGGATGGCGAGCGCTTCCAGCCTGACGTGCTGATCCGCCTGCCTGGCGACAAGCAGGTGGTGGTGGATGCCAAGGTCAGCCTCACTGCCTACCAGCAGTTCATCGCCGCGGACGACGAGGTGATCCGCCAGCAGGCACTCAAGGCGCATGTGCTGTCGCTGCGCAGCCATGTGAAGGGGCTTTCCGACAAGGATTATCGCCGCCTCGAAGGCCTGCACAGCCTCGACTTCGTGCTGTTGTTCATGCCGATCGAAGCCGCTTTCTCGGCGGCGCTGCAGGCCGAACCGAACCTGTTCCAGGAGGCCTTCGAGCGCAACATCGTGATCGTCAGCCCGACGACCCTGCTGGCGACGCTGCGGGTGATCGACAGCCTGTGGCGTCAGGAGCGGCAGAACCAGAACGCCCGCGAGATCGCCGAGCGTGCCGGAGCGCTGTACGACAAGTTCGTGCTCTTCGTGCAGGACCTGGACGAGATGGGCACCCGCCTGCAGCAGCTGGACAAGACTTACGCGGCGGCGCGCAACAAGCTCTGCGAAGGGCGCGGCAACCTGATCAGTCGCGCAGAGCAGGTGAAGCTGCTGGGTGCACGGGCCAGCAAGAACCTGCCGACGGATTGGCTGGAGCGGGCGTTGAGTGATGATGCGCCGGTGGTGGAAGAGGGCGAGTAGGCCCGGCTTGCAAACGGACCTGTAGGAGCGAGCTTGCTCGCGAACCCCTATCTCTCGTACACATCCCTGTGGCCGACAGGCCCTGTTCGCGAGCATGCTCGCTCCTACGAAGAGCCCGGCGTTGTTTCCCCGGTGGGACGTATGTGCTCCGTCAGAAAAGGGAGTAGGGCTTACCCGCCGTTCCATCGGCGAAGCGCCGCAGCCTGAAGGCATGCAGGTCCATCCCGGCTTCGCCCTTGTGAATCCACTGGCTCATCAATTGGCCGACGATGGGGCCCATGGCGAAACCGTGGCCGCAGAAGCCGGTGGCGATCAGCAGGCCCGGCACTTCAGGCGGAGCATCAAGCACCGGGATGCCGTCGGGCAGCACGTCGATCAGGCCGGCCCAGCTTTCCACCACCTTCACATCGCGTAGCGCCGGGAATGCCTTGGCGAGGTTGGCCTGCGCCTGGAACACGCGCGAGGTGTTTGCCTTTACCTGCGGATCACGTTCGCCGAGTACGGGACCGTTCACGCTACGCTCGGAGCCGGGCAGGCGCTGGCGCAGGTCGTGGAAGAGCGCGCCATTGAGCTTGAAGGAGAAGCCCGCGCGGTGTTCCGGCAGATGCGGCAGGTAGTGCCGCGCACCACGCAGGTAATCGAGATTGAGGTCGATGTCGGCCTGGGTTTCGTCGGCAAGGTTGATGCTGCCGTCGGTGCGCTGGCGCAAGCCGATACCATGGCCGATGAAGCTCTGCGCGCCGATGTCCGGGCCAGGGCTGGTGCGGGAGACGGTACAGCGTACGGCCTGCTGCGGCAGCTCCAGCCCGAGGCTCTGCACCAGACGCCAGCTGCTGGCACCGGCGCAGACCAGTAATCGCCGGGTCTTTACATAGCCGCGCTCGGTCTGCACGCCGCAGATCGCGCCGGCGGCGCGGTCGATTGCGGTGACGCCGCAGCCCTCGACGAACAAGGCACCTCGCTCGGCGGCGCGCAGTGCATAACCCGGGGCAACGCGGCGCGGTTCCGCCTGGCCGTCGTTGGCAGTGTAGAGGGCGCCGAGTGCGGGATCGCTCAGCGCCGGCATCAGCTTTGCGACTTCCGCACGCCCCAGCAGCCGGGTACCGAGGCCGAAGTTGGCGGCGACCTTCAGCCAGTCCTCGTACTTGCGCTGCTGCTCCGGCGTTTCGGCCAGGTACAGGCAGCCGCCTTGGCGCCATTCCAGCGGCAGTTGCAGCTCTGCTTCCAGGCGCTCCCAGAGTGGAATGGCGGCCATCATCAGCGGCACTTCCGTCGGGTCGCGCGCCTGCTGGCGGACGAAGCCCCAGGCGCGGGTGGACTGCTGGCTGGCGAGGCCAGCCTTGTCCAGCACCAGCACGCTCAGGCCAAGACCGGCAAGCTGCCAGGCAGTGGCGCAGCCCATGATGCCACTGCCGGCGATGACCACATCCGCTTGCTCCGGCAGGCGCTCCACGCGGGAGGGAAGGGCGGGGTGGAGGGGGTAGGTTCCCATCGGCATACGTCGGCATCCCTGTAACGAACGGAGAAGACCGCAGTATGCGTTCGGCGTGCGCCGCGCATCCACTGCGCGGGCACGCGAACAGGCCCTATGAGGCGCGTGCGGCCCGGCTGGCGGCCGGCGAGCGGGCCAGGTAGTCCAGCGCTTCCTGGGTGTTGGCTTCGTGGTCCGGGTGGTACCAGGGCTTGAAGTAGCGCAGGAAGCTGGTGGCCAGCGAGCTGATCTTCGGCAGTACGCCGGTCTTCGAACCATCGCGCCAGATGGCGGCGAAGGAGCGTGGCTTGGCGATGGTCGGGTCCTGGCGCGACAGGGTGCGGGTACCGAAGGCGAACAGGTAGATGATCAGCGGCCAGACCACGAACATCCACAACTGTCGGCTGACAAAGGTGCCGCCC
Source organism: Pseudomonas nicosulfuronedens (assembly GCF_005877905.1). GTDB lineage: Bacteria > Pseudomonadota > Gammaproteobacteria > Pseudomonadales > Pseudomonadaceae > Pseudomonas > Pseudomonas nicosulfuronedens. The sequence continues at coordinate 9,564 of NZ_SWDV01000045.1, forward strand.
AGGTGCACGTGCAGGTCGTGGGCGACGTTGCGGTGCTCCACTTCCTCGGCGCCGTGCCAGCGGAACAGGTCGAGCAGCACCGGGTCGGCCTTGGCGCGGTCCAGCGCGTCGGCTTCGAGAATCCATTTGCCGAGAATGCAGGTGAAGTGCTCCACCGCCGCGACGATGGCGCAGCGCTGGCCGATCCACCAGCGCTTGAGCCAGGGCGTGCGGTTGAACAGTTCGATACCCAGCGGTGTGTCGCTGAGCAGTTGTTCGAACAGGTAGTCCATGACCTTCAGGTAACGCGTGGAGTCGATGCCGTGGTGGCTCAGGTAGCGTTCCAGGGCACCGGAGTGCGCCCGGGCGTGCATCGCTTCCTGGCGAATGAAACCCTGCACGTCATCGCGCAGGCGGCCTTCCTTCACGAAGGGCAGGGCCTTGTTGTACAGCCGGCAGAACCACAACTCCCCCGCCGGCAGCATCATGTGGATGACGTTGATCGCGTGGGACGCCTCGGGCTCGCCGGGAATCCAGTGCAGCGGCGAGTCGCTGTAGTCGAACTGCACCTTGCGTTGTACGAGCTTGTGATGATGGTCGTTCATGGCAGTTCTCAGGCAGTCAGATTGAGGCGGGCGAACAGGCGCGACAGCCAGGGCATGAAGCGCCATTGCAGGGCGCCCAGGTGCACTTCGCTGCCGACCTTCACCACCGGCTGGTTGCGTTCCACCGCGCGGGTGATGCGCTCGCCGACGGTGTCCGGGCTGAGCCGGCGCCGACGGTAGAAGCGCTGCACCCTGGCGCGGTGTTTCGCCTGTTGTTCGTCATTCATGCCGGCGAAGCGTGTGGCCTGGACGATGCCGGTATCGACGAAGCCCGGGCACGCCGCGCTGACGCCGATGCCGTGGCCGGCCAGCTCGGCGCGTAGACATTCGCTGAGCATCAACACCGCTGCCTTGCTGGTGGCGTAGGCCGGGTAGTTGCGCGAGGGCGCGAAGGCCACGCCGGAGGCAACGTTGACCAGATGTCCCGGCTTGCCGGCCCCGACCATCTGCTGGCCGAACAGCCGGCAACCGTCGATCACGCTCCAGAGGTTGATGCGCAGCAGGCGCTCCCATTCCTGCGGGGTGGTCTTGAGCATCGGCCCGGCCATGCCGATTCCGGCGTTGCTCACCACCACGTCGGGCACACCGAGGCTGTTCTTCACCCACTGGGCGAAGCGCTCCATGGCGACACTGTCACCCACGTCCACGCAATAGCTGTGGGCGCTGGCGCCCACCGCGCGGGCCAGTTCCGCGCTGCGCTCGGCGGCGGCCGGGTCGATGTCCGCGGCCAGCACGCTGGCGCCGCGTTCGGCGAAGCTGAGCAGGGTCGAGCGGCCGATACCGCCGCCCGCACCAGTCACCACCACCAGCTTGCCGGCGAACGGGCCGGAGCCCGGTTTCAGTGCGGCGCGTTGCAACTCCGGTGTGGCTTCGCCGCCCTCGATGTGGCTGACGAACTCGTCGATCCAGTTGCCCAGTTGAGCGGGCTCGGCAAGCAGCTGCCAGTGCCCGGCGGTGACGTCGCGGCGCCACAGGCGCGGCGCCCACAGCGAGAGTTGCTGGAACAATTGTTGGCCGACGTAGCGGTCGCGGGTCGGCACGATGAGTTGAACCGGCACCTCGGTGTGCCGTTTGCGCGGCTTGAAGATCGAGGTGATGAAGTTGGCCCGATAGAGCTTCACCCCGTGCTCGCCATCGCTAGCCTGGTGCGGGTTGCGCACCGGGTTGCGGATGCCTTCGACCTTGCGCAGGTACTGCGGCCAGGCCTTCGCCGCGCCGAATCGCCAGGACAGCGAAGGCAGCAGCGGCAGGTGGAAGTAGTAGATGTACCAGGAGTGCAGCAGTTGGCTGGTCATCTGCAACAGCGCGCGCGGCGTCTTGCGGCGCAGGCGGTCGCGCATCCAGAAGCCGACGTGGTCCAGGCAGGGGCCCGAGACGCTGGTGTAGGAAGCAATGCGTGCGCGCAACTGCGGATCGGTGACGCTCTCCCAAGTCTGGATTGAACCCCAGTCGTGGGCCACCAGGTGCACCGCTCGTTGCGGGCTGACGGCGTCAAGCACCGCCTTGAGGTCCTGGCTGAGCAGCTCCAGGCGGTAGTCGCGGGTCTTGCGCGGCTTGTCCGATTCGCCAGCGCCGCGGACGTCGTAGGCGACCAGTTGATAGCGGCCGGACAGGTGGCGGATTAGCGGCAGCCAGGTTTCATGGTTGTCCGGGTAGCCGTGGACGAACAGCACCATCGGAAGGTGCGGTTCCCCCCAGCGCCAGACCGCCAGGCGTACGTTGCCGGACTGCACGTCCAGCCGTTCCGGTGCCGGCAGGGCTTTCTCCAGCATGGCGTTCATGCCACCTCCCGCCGCGCCGGGGCGCTGATCAGGCCGCGCTGGGTCCAGCGGCGCACGTGGGGCAGGTCATCGTCCAGCCAGTAGGCGTCGTCCTCGGTGACGACCAGCAGTTCTTCGAATTTGGCACCCACGCCGCGCAGGCCCAGGTGTGGTTCGACCGCCCAGAGGCCCGGCGTTGGGGCGTGCTGCGAACGGTCATTACTCGACCACAGCGGTGACCAACCTTCGCGGCGGCCGGTGATCAGGGCGTTCTTCATCAGCGTGGCGATGTTGCGTACACCAAAGCGCGCGACCGATGGGCCGGTGTTGCGCGCACCGAGTTTTTCCACACGGTGGGCCAGGACTTCGAACGGGTAGGCCTTGTGCCGGGGCAGGGTGCCCTGGCGCTGGCAGAGGCGGTCCACCGACTGGCTGACTTCGGCCAGCGGCAGGCGCTGGCGCACTTGTTCGACGATCAGGTTGCGGTGCGCCAGCAGGTCGTCCATCAGGCGCTCCACCAGCAGGTTGTGGCCCAGTGCGCCGGAGTAGCCGACGTCGGCGGTGTAGGCGCCCAGGGTTGGCGCGCAGTCGAGGATGAAGGGCATGCCTTCCTCCAGGCGCTGCTTGCCGGGGTAGAAGGCCAGGTTGAAGCCGCCCAAGTGGCGCAGGCCGTCGAAGCCCTTGAACGAGGTGCGGCTGCCGAACCAGGCGAAGGGCTGGTGGAACCAGTCGCGCACGCCGTGATCGAGCAGCCAGGTCTTCATCAGGGCGGCGGTCTCGCGCTCGCTGATGCCCGGGCGCAGTTCGCCGGCAATGGTTTCGCAGCAGCGGTAGGCCAGTTGCTGAATCTCGCGGAAGTGCCGCAGGTCTTCGGGGGTGGGCACCCAGGCGCCTTGGGACATGACTTTCTCCAGGCTGGTTGTTGTTATCGTTACATCGGTCGATGTCATGATCGATGCTGACCCATCGCTCACCATTGCGCCATGCGTGCGCGGCGGGCCTGGAGTGTTACCGCAGCGACGAGCCACTGGCGGCGCGGGTTCCGAGCGAGCGGGCGGAATCGAGCGGGTGCAGTTCCCGTCTTTGGTTGGGCCTGGGAGATGAGAAAAGGATCACCGAAGGATTAATCCTTCCGATTGTTCCGGGGGCATGTCGCTGGCTATCATCCGGCCATGAGCACACCCCTGAACCTCTTGCAGCGCCTGCTGCAGCGCCCGGACGACGCGCCTTCCGAACTGGAAGAGGAGCGCGAGTATTCCGTGGATGAGCTGGCCCGCGAGGGCGGCACCACGGTGCGCAACCTGCGTGCTTACCAGGACCGCGGCCTGCTGCCGCCACCCGAGCGCCGGGGGCGCGCCGGGGTGTACTTCGCCGGCCACCTGCGCCGGCTGCGGCTGATCAACCGCCTGCTGGAGCGCGGTTACAACATCGCCAACATCAAGGAGCTGCTGGAGAGCTGGGAGAGCGGCCATGACCTGGACCATGTACTCGGCCTCGACGAAGCCATCGTTGGCCCGTGGAACCTGGAGTCCCCCGGCAGCATCGAGTTCACCGACCTGCAAGCGTTGTTCGGTGGCGAGCTGAATGATGCGGTGATCGATCAGGCGCTGGCGCAGGGCCTGCTGGCATTCGACGGCGAACGCATCAGCATTCCCAGTCCGCGCCTGTTCAATGCCGGTGTCGAACTGTACCGCGCCGGTATTCCGCTGGCGGCGTTGCTGGATCATCTGGCGGTGCTGCGCACCGACACCGAACACCTGGCCGCCGGCATCGTGCGGCTGGTGGTGACCCACCTGGTGGACAAGCCCGGTGCCGACCTGCTGCCTGGTGCAGCCGATCTGGAGCGCCTCGCCGAAGTCTTCCAGCGCCTGCGGCCGGTGGCCGAGCAGGTGGTACTGGTGGAGCTGGCGCGCGGCCTGAAACGCTCGGCCAACGAAATGCTCGGCGAGCGCGTCGGGGAAATCCTCCGGCGCATGGAGACGCCGGACTAGCGCCTCAGCTGTCGCCGGCGACCTGTGCCAGCTTGCCGCGCAGCCAGCGCTGTGCCGGGTCGTCCTCGCTGGTCTCCGACCAGATCTGCACGAAGTCGAAAGGCGCCAGTTTCAGCGGTGGTGCGAAGCTGGCCAGGCCATGGCTGTCGAGATCATCGGGGAGCATCCGCGCGGCGATCGTCAGGACCATGTCAGTGCCCGCCAACAGGCTTGGCGCCACGCTGAAGTGCGGAACGGTGGCGCCCACCCTGCGGCGGCGGCCGAGCTTTTCCAGGTGGCTGTCGATTTCTTCCGCCGGGCTCTGTTGCAGCGCAACGCGCAGGTGCGGCGCGGCAAGGTAAGCGTCCAGGTCCAGGCGCTTTCTGTCGCCCAGGATTTCCCTCGAACACAGGCAGACGAAGCGCTCCTCGAACAGGCGCTGCACGCGCAGCCCTTCCGACAGCATCGGGAAGACCCCAAGGGCACCGTCCAGCTCGCCGCTCGCCACCTGTTCGGCCATGCCCACGCGTGAGGCCTGGCGGATGTCCAGATGAATGCCCGGCGCCTCGCGGCGCAGAATCGGCAGCAGCGCGGGCAGCACCACCCAGGCGCCATAATCGGACATGCCCAGGCGCAGCTCCAGCTCGGCGCTGGCCGGATCGAAGTCATCGCCCAGCACCAGCCGGCGCACGCCGCCGAGGATTTCCCGCAGCGGTCCGGCCAGTTCGAAGGCGCGGCGGGTCAGCTGCATCTGATTGCCGGTGCGCACCAGCAGCGGGTCGTCGAGCAGGTCACGCAGGCGGTTGAGTGCATGGCTCACCGCCGGCTGCGTCATCGCCAGGTGCTCGGCGGCACGGGACACGTGGCGTTCTTCCAGCAGCGCATCGAGGATCACCAGCAGGTTGAGATCGATGCGGCGCAGGTCATGAATCGAGTGCATTCAGGTTGTACCAATCATTCATTTCCATGCGCAGGATGGATAGCAGAAGCTGAACCCTATCGACAAGCCATGGAGACCACTCGATGTCGAAACTGCTTCTGCTACTGCCTGCCATCGGTGTGGGCGCGCTAGTTGCCTTGCAGGCGGGCAGCAACTCGCTGCTGGCGCGCCAATTGGGTCATCCGCTGAGTGCCAGCCTGACCTCGCTGGGTGTCAGCCTGGCGGCGGTGATCATTGCGCTGCTGGCGTTCCGCGTACCGCTCCCGGCCGCCGCGGGAGTAGCCACCACGCCCTGGTGGGGCTGGCTGGGCGGACTGTTCGGCGCGGCATACCTGACTGTCGCGGTGATGCTCGCGCCGCAGCTGGGCGCGGCGACTTTCCTCGCCTGCGTGGTGGCGGGGCAGATGCTGATGTCGGCGTTGTGCGACCAGTTCGGATGGGCCGGTTTCCCTGTGCGGCGGTTGTCGCCCGAGGGCCTGCTGGCCGTCGGGCTGATCATTGCCGGGGTGGTGTTGTTGCAGTGGCGCGGGAGGGTGGCGTGAGTTGCATGGAGGTGGAGGTGTTGGGCGAGTTCGCGAGCAAGCTCGCTCCTACAGCGACGCCGAGCTTCGGAGTGGCTCTTGTAGGAGCGAGCTTGCTCGCGAACCGCCGCCGCTACGAAGTCACGGCGGGCCGTCTTATCTCAGGCTCAAATGCCGACTCAACAACGCCCGCAACGCCGCCGGCTTCACCGGCTTGGGCAGGAAGTCCAGTCCCGCCGCATGGATCTGCGCCACCAATTCGGGGCGGGCGTCGGCGCTGATCACCACACCGGGCACCGGTTCGCCCAGGCGGGTGCGCAGCCAGGCCATGAGGTCTGTGCCCAATTCTCCATCGTCGAGGTGGTAATCGATCAACGCCAGTTGTGGGCGAGCATCGCCGTCGAGCAGCGCCTGGCATTCCTCGCGGCTACGCGCGGTGAGCACGCGGCAGCCCCAACGCGTGAGCAGGCTGTTCATGCCGGTGAGGATGCTGTCTTCGTTGTCCACGCAGAGCACCTGCGCGCCGTTGAGCTGTTCCGGGGTTTCCACCTTGTGCCCATTGAGCGGCACAGGAGCGGGTTGACGAGCCAGCGGCACGCTGACGCTGAACACGCTGCCCTTGCCCGGCCAGGAGCGGACTTCCAGGCGATGGCCGAGCACCTTGCACAGCCGGTCGGCGATGGCCAGGCCCAGGCCCAGGCCCTTCTCGGCGCGGGTCTGGTGGCTGTCCAGGCGTTTGAATTCCTCGAAGATCACCTGCAGCTTGTCTGGCGGAATGCCCGGGCCGTGGTCCCAGACTTCCAGCCGCAGGTGCCCGGCCTCGCGGCGCACGCCCAGCAACACATGGCCCTTGGCGTAGCGGAAGGCGTTGGTGAGGAAGTTCTGCAGCACGCGGCGTAACAGCTTGATGTCGCTCTCCACCCGTAGCTTGCTGCCGCGCAGGTGGAAGTCGATGCCGTGCTCCTGGGCCAGTACACGGAATTCCACGCCGAGGGTGTCGTACAGGTTGCTCAGCGGGAAGGCCGCGACGTCGGCGCTGACGCGGCCTCCCTCGAGACGCGAGATGTCCAGCAGGTCGGTGATCAGGTCTTCTGCCGATCGCAGCGACGAGTCCAGGTGGCGCACCAGTTCGGTGGCCTCCTCGGGCAGTTTTTCCTGGTGGGCGAGGGCGGCGGAGAACAGCCGCGCCGCGTTCAACGGCTGCATCAGGTCATGGCTGACGGCGGCGAGGAAACGCGACTTCGACTGGTTCGCCGCCTCGGCCGTGCCCTTGGCCTCCGTGAGTGCCTGGTTCAGCTGCGACAGCTCGAAGGTGCGTTCCTGTACACGCTGCTCCAGGCCTTCGTTGGCGTCCTTCAGGCCCTGTTCGGCATCGCGGTAGTTGGTGATGTCGGTGAAGCTCATGACGAAGCCGCCGCCGGGCATCGGGTTGCCGATCAGCTCGATCACCCGGCCATTGGGGAACAGCCGCTCGGAGGTGTGCGGCGTACCCTGGCGCATCCAGTACAGGCGCTTGGCGACGTGCAGGTCCGGGTCGCCCGGGCCGCAGAGGTTGCGCTCGGCGTTGTAGCGGATGATGTCGGCGATTGGCCGACCGACATAGATCAGCCCGTCCGGGTACTCGAACAGTTCGATGTAGCGGTGGTTCCAGGCCACCAGGCGCAGCGACTGGTCGACCACGCTGATGCCCTGGGTGATGTTCTCGATGGCACCCTGCAGCAGTGCACGATTGAACTGCAGCACCTCGGAGGCTTCGTCGGCGATCTTCACCACGTCCTCCACCTGCATCTCGCGGCCTTCGATGGCAGCCTTCACCACGGCGCGCGCGGAGGAAGCGCCGAGTACGCCGGCGAGCAGGCGTTCGGTGTGGGCAATCCACTCGTCGTTGGCATTCTGGCTGGGGGTGAAGCCCTTGCCCTGGCGGTAGGCGAAGCGGATGAAGCTCTGCCGCGCGCGTTCCTCACCGACGAAGCGGGCGGCGAGCATCAGCAGGTCCTCCAACTGCACGGCGAGCATCGAGCGCGAGCTGAGCTTCTGGGAGATTTCCTGGCCGATGAAGCGGCTGGCCTGCCAGTGCTCGGAAACACGGGTACGGGAGAACACCGAGACCAGCCCGAACAGCGCGAAGTTGCCGATCAGCGAGAGCAGCACGCCGAGGGTCAGTGGTTCGATGGACAGGCCGAACGGGCGGCCGGCGAGCCAGGCCAGGCCGGGGAAGGTTTCCAATGGCCAGCCCAGGCCCTTGGCGACCACCGGCAGCACCAGCGTGTAGGCCCACAGGAAGGAGCCAGCGGCCAGCCCGGCGAACACGCCACGGCGATTGGCCTGCTTCCAGTACAGCGCGCCGATCATCGCCGGGCCGAGCTGGGCGATGGCGGCGAAGGCGATCTGGCCGATGGTGGCGAGGCTCGCGGTGGAGCCCAGCAGGCGGTAACTGACGTAAGCCAGCAGGAGGATCAGCGCGATGCTCACCCGGCGCACGGTCAGCAGCCAGTGGCGGAACACCTCGAAGGGCTGCTCGGCCTCGCCCTTGCGGCGCAGCAGCCAGGGCAGCAGCATGTCGTTGGAAACCATGGTGGACAGCGCCACGCTGGCGACGATCACCATGCCGGTGGCCGCCGAGGCGCCGCCGATGAAGGCCAGCAGCGCCAGGGCGGGATGGGCCTCGGCCAGCGGCAGGCTGATCACGAAGGAGTCCGGCATCACGCCGGCCGGCAGGTGCATCTGCCCGGCCAGGGCGATCGGCACCACGAACAGCGCGGCCAGCACCAGGTAGATCGGGAACACCCAGCGCGCCAGGTTCAGGTCGCGCGGCTCGATGTTCTCCACCACCAGCACGTGGAACTGGCGTGGCAGGCACATGATGGCGGTCATCGCCACGCCGGTCTGCAGCAGCATGGCCGGCCAGTGCACGGTCTCCTTCCAGTATTCGTTGAGCTGCGGGGCGACGCGGGCCTTGTCTACCAGGTCGCCGAAGCCGTCGTAGAGGCCGTAGGTGACGAAGATGCCGACGGCGAGGAAGGCAGTGAGCTTGACCAGCGACTCGAAGGCAATCGCCAGCACCATGCCGCGGTGGTGTTCAGTGACGTCCAGGTTGCGGGTGCCGAAGACGATGGTGAACAGCGCGAGGATCAGCGACACGATCAGCGCGGTGTCCTGGGCGCGAATGCCGGTGGAGTCGGGGCCAGCGCCGATCAGCAGGTTCACCCCGAGGACGATGCCCTTGAGCTGCAGGGCGATGTAGGGCAGCACGCAGACCACGCAGATCAGCGCCACCACGACCGCCAGCGCCTGGGACTTGCCGTAGCGCGCGGCGATGAAGTCGGCGATGGAGGTGATGTTCTCCTGCTTGCTGATCATGATCATCTTCTGCAGCACCCAGGGCGCGAAGAGCATCAGCAGCACGGGGCCGACGTAGATCGGCAGGAATGACCAGAGCTGGTCGGCGGCCTGGCCAACGGCGCCGAAGAAGGTCCAGCTGGTGCAGTACACCGCCAGCGAGAGGCTATAGACCCAGGCGCGGACACGCGGCGAAAGAGGCGCGCGACGGCGGTCGCCATAGAACGCGATGGCGAACAGGACCGCCATGTAGAGCAGGGCGACCGTTGCGATCAACCCACTGGACAACGACATGCTGACTCCGGAAGTGAACGGGCTCCCCCGCAGGAGCACTGGCAGCAGTTTCGCACCAAAGTCCGGAACTGTCAGACGCCTGCTACCAATGTCTCAGTGGTGCTGTGTCGCGCCTCACACTTGAGGACGGCGCGCCGGGCTGGTAGCTTGCCGGCCTTTTCGCGGTCCGTCTGTCGTGCGCCTGCCGGCGCGCGGCACTTCATCGGGCCGCTACGCTCTGATGTGAGCGATGATTTCGCGTCGTGCTTCGAGGAGGGCGCCATGTTCAGACCGTTACCCATCACCTTGCAGCGCGGGGCCCTGCGCCTGGAGCCGATGGTGGAGGCCGACGTGCCGGACCTGGTGACGCTGGCGGAGCAGAACCGCGACGTCCTGCAGTTCATGAGTGCACCGGGGCGCCCGGACTGGTACCGCCAGGGCCTGGCCGACCAGCGTGAGGGCCGCGCCCTGCCGCTGGTAGTACGCCTGGGCAACCAGATCGTCGGCACCACACGCTTCATGGACTTTCTTCCGGCGCTGCCGGCCTGCGAGATCGGTGCCACCTGGCTGGACCAGGCCCAGCACGGCAGCGGGCTCAACGCCACGATGAAGTACCTGATGCTGCGCCACGCCTTCGACAGCTGGAAGATGGTCCGCGTGCAGTTCAAGACCGCCGCCAGCAACGAACGCTCCCAGCGCGCCATCGAGAAGCTCGGCGCGGTGCGCGAGGGTGTGCTGCGCAACCACCGGCGCCTGGCCGGCGGGCGGCTGGATGACACCATCCTCTACAGCATCACCGACCAGGAATGGCCGCAGGTGAAGGCGGCGCTGGAAGCCGGTTTCAACGGCTGAAGGGGCGGTGTAAGGTGATCGCCCCGTTCGCTCCCGGAGCGCCGGTGTGACATCGAGGCAGGACCATGGCAGAACACCACGCGAGCGGCGAACGCACCCGTTTCTGGCGCGCCCAGGAGTTGGGCGGCGTCGAGCTGCTGCACGCGCGCTACATCGAGCAGGTGTTCTCGCCCCACGTCCACGAAGGTTTTGCCTTCGTGATGATCGAGCAGGGCGCGCAGCGCTTTCACCATCGAGGCGCCGAGCACTTCGCCCCTGCTGGCAGCGTGGTGCTGATCAACCCTGACGAAGTGCATACCGGTTCCAAGGCCGACGAGGCTGGCTGGCGCTACCGCGGCTTCTACCCGGAGCTGGCGCAGGTTTCCGGCGTACTGGAGGAGCTGGAGTTGGGCGGACGCGGCACGCCGTCCTTCGATGCCAGCGTGGTGTTCGATCCGGAGCTGGTTCAGGCGCTGTTCGCCGCACACCACCTGCTGGATTCCGATGCCACCGTGCTGCAGCGCCAGACCTGCTGGCGCGAGGCCTTGCTGATGCTGTTCCAGCGTCATGCGCGGATTCCCGAGGCACCGCCGGTGGGCAACGAGCCGGTGGCCGTGGCTCGAGCCCGTGAGCTGCTGGGTTCGCGTCTGATGGATCCACCATCACTGGAAGAGCTGGCCGCCGCCGTCGGGCTTTCACCCTTCCACTTCGCCCGGGTGTTTCGCAAGGCCACCGGCCTGCCGCCGCATGCCTGGCTCAAGCAGCGTCGGCTGGAACAGGCGAGGGCGCTGCTCAAGCAGGGCTGCATGCCTGTGAACGTGGCCATGCAGCTCGGCTTCGCCGACCAGAGCCACCTCAGCCGTCAGTTCAAGCAGGCCTATGGCGTCGGCCCGGGCGAATATCGCCAGGCCTGCGCGCGGTCGTTCCGTTCGGGCTGATTCTTCCTGCGACGTTATCAGCCAGACCCCGTCGTTGAAGGGCTGCTGGCCTATTGCTGTGCCTGATGAACAGTCGTTCGAGATGCTGAAAAGAGAATCTGAGTCAACCGAAATATTTTTTCATTTGCGATACATTTGCATTTACAAAATTTACAATCAGTTCTAATTTCCCGCCCCTTCACGAAGTACCCGGGGAGGGGGAAGCATGTCGCACGTTCGTTCATGGTCGCGCCTGGCGATCGCCGTAGCCCTGGCCGCGCCGCTGCTGCCGGCGCAGGCCGAGGAAGAGACCAAGGAGCTGGAGAGTGTCACTGTGGTCGGCGACTGGCTTGGCGAAGCCGACCAGCAGGTGGTGCAGAACCACCCCGGCGCACGCACCGTGGTGCGGCGCGAACAGATGATCGAAGAGGGCGCGCAGAATGTGCGCGACGTGCTGCGCGGCATTCCCGGCGTGCAGGTGCAGGACAACAACGGTACCGGCGGCAGTGACGTCTCCCTCAACGTCGGCGTACGCGGTTTGACCTCGCGCCTGTCGCCGCGCTCCACCGTGCTCATCGATGGCGTCCCGGCCGCCGTGGCGCCCTATGGCCAGCCACAACTGTCGATGTTCCCGCTGTCGGTCGGCAACCTCGACAGCGTCGACGTCGTGCGTGGTGCCGGTTCCGTGCGCTATGGCCCGCAGAACGTCGGCGGGGTGATCAACTTCGTCACCCGCGCGATTCCCAAGGAGTTCTCCGGGGATGTTGGCAGTACCGTGGAAACCGCTTCCCACGGTGGCTGGAAGAAACTCTACAACGCCTTCCTCGGTGGTACTGCCGACAATGGCATGGGCGCTGCGCTGTTGTATTCGGGCGTGAAGGGCGCGGGCTATCGTGACAGCAACGACGCCACCGACATCGACGACGTGATGTTCAAGACCCACTGGGCGCCCACCGACGTCGACGAGTTCTCCGCCAACTTCCATTACTACGACGGCAGCGCCGACATGCCCGGCGGCCTGACCCAGGCGCAGTTCGACAAGGACCCGTACCAGTCGGTGCGCGACTACGACAACTTCACCGGCCGGCGCAAGGACGTCTCGCTCAAGTACAAGCGGCAGATCGACGATCTCACCCAGGTCGAAGTGCTGACCTACTACAGCGACAGCTTCCGTGGCAGCACCATCGCCAACCGCGACCTCAAGACGCTGGCGTCCTATCCGCGCGACTACCACACCTTCGGCATCGAGCCGCGCGTGTCGAAGATCTTCATGGTCGGCCCGACCACCCAAGAAGCCAGCATCGGCTACCGCTACCTGAAGGAGGCGATGCACGAGCGCGCCAGCCAGGTCGGCCTGGTGAACAACATTCCCACCGTGCAGCCGGGCGCTGACGGCCACATCTATCAGGACCGCACCGGTGGCACCGAGGCGAACTCCATCTACCTCGACGACAAGATCGACGTGGGCAACTGGACCGTCACCCCGGGCATCCGCTTCGAGCGCATCTCCACCGACTGGCATGAGCGCCCTGTGCTTGACAACAAGGGCAAGCCGGTCCAGGAGAAGAACCGCAGCAAGGACTACAACGAGCCGCTGCCAGCGCTGGCGGTGATGTATCACCTGTCGGACGAGTGGAAGCTGTTCGCCAACTACGAGACCTCTTTCGGCAGCCTGCAGTACTTCCAGCTCGGCCAGGGCGGTAGCGGCAATGACACCGCCAGCGGCCTGCAGCCGGAGAAGGCGAAGACCTACGAAGTGGGCACCCGCTACGACAACGGCACCTGGGGTGGCGAAGTCACGCTGTTCTACATCGACTTCGACGACGAACTGCAGTACATCAGCAACGATGTGGGCTGGACCAACCTGGGCGCGACCAAGCACCAGGGCATCGAGACCTCGGCGCACTACGACCTGGCTGCGTTGGACCCGGTCCTCGCCGGCCTGACCGCCTACGGCACCTTCACCTATACCCGCGCCACCTACGAAGGTGAGATCCCGTCGTTCAAGGGCCGCGACCTGCCGCTGTACTCGCGCCAGGTGGCGACCATCGGCCTGCGCTACGAGCATGACCGCTGGACCTACAACTTCGACGGCTTCGCCCAGTCGAAGCAGCGCGCGCCCGGCCCGACCACCAACTCCAACGGCAGCTTCACCGGCAACTACATCACCGAACCGAGCGCCGATGGCCAGTACGGCGACATCCCCGGCTACGTGCTGTGGAATGCCCGTGTGGGCTACGACTTCGGCCCGCAGGCGTCGAACCTGAAAGTCGCCGCCGGGGTGAAGAATATCTTCGACCAGATGAACTACACCCGTTCCAGCGACAACAACGCCGGTATCTACCTCGGCGAGCCGCGCACCTTCTACGTGCAGGGCAGCGTCGGCTTCTGACGTCGCCCAGGCCCAGTGAAAAGCCCGTCCTTCGCGACGGGCTTTTTCTTGCACGGATTGCACTGTTCGAATGGATTTGTGCCGGAAATGTGGCTTTTCTTCACGCTGTTGCCGTCATATCCGTGCTGTCATTCCGGCTAAAGGCCGCTACGCAGGTATACAAGGACGATGTCTCAACACTCGCAATTCGCCCTGCTGGGCACCAAGCGATTCCTGCCCTTCTTCATCACCCAGTTGCTGGGTGCATTCAACGACAACATCTTCAAGCAGTCGCTGATCCTGGCGATCCTCTACCACCTCACCGTCGGCGGTGACCGCAACCTGCTGGTCAACCTCTGCGCGTTGTTGTTCATCCTGCCATTTTTCCTGTTCTCCGCCCTGGGCGGACAGTTCGGCGAGAGGTTCAACAAGGACGCGCTGATGCGCGCGCTGAAGTTGGCCGAGATCGTCATCATGGCAGTGGGCGCGGCCGGCTTCGTGTTCGGCAGCCTGCCACTGCTGTTCCTTGCGCTGTTCGCCATGGGCACCCACTCGGCGCTGTTCGGCCCGGTGAAGTATTCGATCCTGCCGCAGCACCTGCGTGAGGACGAACTGGTCGGCGGCAATGCCCTGGTGGAAATGGGCACCTTCCTCGCGATTCTCTGCGGCACCATCGGTGCGGGCGTGCTGATGTCGCGGCAGGACTATGCCGCAGGCGTCGGCATCGCCGTGGTGCTGGTGGCCGTCTGCGGCTTTCTCGCCAGCCGCAACATCCCCCGTGCCGCCGCCGCGCTGCCGGACCTGAAGGTCGACTGGAACATCTTCCGCCAGTCCTGGAGCATCCTCCTGCTCGGCCTGCGCCAGCGCCCGGCGGTGTCGCGCTCGCTGGTGGGCAACTCCTGGTTCTGGTTCCTCGGCGCGGTCTACCTGACGCAGATCCCGACCTACGCCAAGGAGCTGCTGCACGGCGACGAGAGTGTAGTGACGCTGATTCTCACGGTGTTCTCGGTGGGTATCGCGCTGGGCTCGATGCTCTGTGAAAAACTCTCGGGCAAGAAAGTGGAGATCGGCCTGGTGCCCTTCGGTTCCATCGGCCTGAGCCTGTTCGGGATCCTCCTGTGGTGGCATTCGGGCGGCTTCCCACAGGGCGAGCAGCCCTACAACTGGCTGGCGGTGCTGGAGCATTCGCAGTCGTGGGCAGTGCTGGCGGACATCCTCGGCATCGGCATCTTCGGTGGCTTCTATATCGTGCCGCTGTATGCACTGATCCAGGCGCGCACCGAGGAGGACAAGCGCGCACGGGTGATCGCCGCCAACAATATCCTCAACGCGCTGTTCATGGTGGTCGCGGCGATCGTCTCGATCCTGCTGCTGTCGGTGGCGAAGCTGACGATCCCCGAGCTGTTCCTCGTGCTCTCGCTGATGAACGTCGCGGTGAACGTGTACATCTTCAAGATCGTGCCCGAGTTCACCATGCGCTTCCTGGTCTGGCTGCTGACCCATTCGATGTACCGGGTCGACCATCGCAACCTCGAAGCCATCCCCGATGAAGGCCCGGCCGTGCTGGTTTGCAACCACGTGTCTTTCGTCGATGCGTTGCTGATCGCCGGCTCCGTGCGTCGTCCGGTACGCTTCGTCATGTACTACAAGATCTTCCGCATTCCGGTGCTCAACTTCATCTTCCGCACCGCGGGCGCCGTGCCCATCGCCGGACGTAACGAAGATGCCGCGACCTACGAGAAGGCGTTCGCCAAGGTCGCCGAATACCTGCGCGAAGGGGAGCTGGTATGCATCTTCCCCGAGGGCATGCTGACCCTGGACGGCGAGATGAACGAGTTCCGTGGCGGCATCGAGCGGATCATCGAGGAAACCCCGGTACCGGTGATCCCCATGGCGCTACAGGGACTGTGGGGCAGCTTCTTCAGTCGCGATCCGCAGAAGGGCTTCTTCCGTCGCCTGTGGTCGCGGGTCTGTCTGGTGGCGGGTCAGCCGGTGGCACCGGAGGCGGCCAAGCGCCTGGTGCTGCAGGAGCAGGTTGCGGCTCTGCGCGGCGCGGCCCGCTGACTTTATTGGCGGCAAAGAAAAAGCCCCGGCGATGCCGGGGCTTTTTCATGGGCGTGTCGTGGTTCAGATAACCTGAACTTCGTCAGCCTGCAGGCCCTTCTGGCCTTCAACCACAACGAAGGAGACCTTCTGGCCTTCCTGCAGCGATTTGAAGCCGGTGCCCTGGATGGAGCGGAAGTGCACGAAGACATCGTTGCCGCTTTCCGGAGTGATGAAGCCGAAGCCCTTGGCGTCATTGAACCACTTGACGGTGCCGGTCTGACGATTCGACATGGAAATACACCTTGAACAATTGAATATTGTTTTGCGGAAAAGTCCGCGCTCGTCCTGAGTTGCAAGGTGCAGTCGAAGCCGGGCGGCGGGGCATGGCCCCACCTGGTCACGAGCCACAGTGACCCAAGCAAACACAGTGGCCCGCAGCATACCGACAAATTTTCGGGAAAGCGACAGCCCGCCGGTATCGAGAACCGATACAGCGTCAGTGGCTCAATTTCAGGCCGACCAGTCCGCACAGGATCAGCGCAACGCTGAGCAGGCGTACCGGCGCCATGGACTCGCCGAACAGCACGATGCCGACGATGACGGTGCCCACTGCGCCAACGCCGGTCCAGATGGCGTAGGCGGTGCCCAGCGGCAGATTTCTCATGGCCAGGCCCAGCAGTCCCATGCTGGTGATGATCGCCAGCACGGTCAAAGCGGTCGGTATCGGACGGGTGAAACCTTCGGTGTATTTCAATCCGACGGCCCAGGCGACTTCGAACAGGCCGGCGACGAACAGGATGATCCAGGACATGGAGCTCTCCAGACGGTGGATGGAAGAAAGGGCCGTCCCCGCTGGAGCACCGGAAGGTGGTGAGGTCGTCCTCACAATGTGCATTATTTTGCACAAATGTGGGGCGCCGGGCAACCCGGCGCCGGCCTTCTGCCCTATTGCGGGGCGGTCTTCTGGACGGGTGGATCGTCGGTCATGCGGCGGAACCAGGTGGAAAGCGTGGCGCCGGAGATGTTGTGCCAGACGCTGAACAGCGCGCTGGGCACTGCCGCCAGCGGTGAGAAGTGGGCGCTGGCCAGGGCCGCGCCGAGGCCGGAGTTCTGCATGCCGACTTCCAGCGCCAGTGACTTGCGCTGTGCCAGCGGCAGGCGGAAGACCTTGGCGGTGAAGTAGCCGAGCAGGAAGCCAAAGCCGTTGTGCAGGATTACCACGGCCATGATCAGCAGGCCGGACTCGGCGATCTTCGCCTGGCTGGCGGCGACCACGGCGGCGACGATGATCACGATGGAAATCACCGAGATCAGCGGCAGCACATCGACCACGTGACGAACTCGCGCCCCGAGCATGCGCTGGGCGACGATGCCGAGGACGATGGGTACCACGACGACCTGCAGGATCGACCAGAACAGCGCGCCGAAGGACACCGGCAGCCAGGCTGAGGCCAGCAGCCAGATCAGCGCCGGGGTGAGCAGCGGGGCGAGGAGGGTGGTGACGCCAGCGATGGCCACCGACAGCGCCAGGTCACCGCGCGACAGCCAGGTCATCACGTTGGAGGCGGTGCCGCTGGGGCAGCAACCGACCAGGATGACACCCACGGCGATTTCCGGCGGCAGCTGCATCAGTTGGCAGAGCAGCCAGGCCATGCCCGGCATGATGACGAAGTGGGCGATCACGCCGAGGGTGACACGCCAGGGGTGCCGGGCGACTTCGGCGAAGTCCTCGACCTTGAGCGTCAGGCCCATGCCGAACATCACCACGCCGAGCATGGGCACGATAGCGACGGTGAGCGGAGTGAACAGGGAGGGGGCGAAGAAAGCCAGGATGGCGAAGAGCAGCACCCAGAGAGCGAAGGTGTTGCCCATGAAGCGGCTGAGCAGGATGAAAGCACGCATGGGCCGTCCTTCTCTTTAATGTGGGCCTTGCTGTGTTGTCAGGCGCCGCGCGGAGGCGGCGCCTGATGGGGCATCAGATGCCTTCGGGCATCGCTTCGCCACCGAGCGCTTCGATCAGTGCCGGAATGAACTCGGCGAAGGTCAGCATCATCAGGGTGAAGCTGGCGTCGAGCTGGCCGAGGGCGTCTTCGCCGCCGTCCTGCTCCGCCTTTTCCTGCAGCATGTCTTCGAAACGCAGGCGCTTGATTGCGACCTTGTCGTCGAGCACGAAGGACAGCTTGTCCGACCAGGCCAGGGACAGCTGGGTGACCAGCTTGCCGGAGGTCAGGTGCAACTGGATTTCCTCGCTGGTCAGGTCCTGGCGCTTGCAGCGCACCACGCCGCCATCTTCGTGGGTATCACGCAGCTCGCACTCGTCGAGGACGAAGAAGTCGCCGGCGGCTTCCTGGGTCTTCACCCAGTCGGTCAGGGTGGCGGTCGGCGCGGTCTTCACGGTCAGCGGACGAACCGGCAGCGAGCCCAAGGCTTCGCGCAGAGTGGACAGCAGGTCTTCGGCCTTCTTCGCGCTGGAGGTATCGACCAGGATCAGGCCGAGGCTCGGGGCGATGGCGGCGAAGGTCACCGAACGGCGGATGAAGGCACGCGGCAGCAGGGTCTGGACAATCTCGTCCTTGAGCTGGTCGCGCTCCTTTTTATAGACCTTGCGCATCTGCGCAGCTTCGATCTCGTCGACCTTCTCCTTGAGCGCGTCGCGCACCACGCTGCCAGGGAGGATGCGCTCTTCCTTGCGCGCGCTGACCAGGAAGAAGCCTTCGCTGGCGTGCACCAGCGGGGCGTCCGGGCCCTTGCCGAAAGGTGCGGAGAAACCGTAGGTAGTCAGTTCCTGGCTGGCGCAGGAGCGCGCCGGCTTGCTGGCCAGGGCCTTCTCCAGGGCATCGGCGTCGATCTGCAGATCCTGGGTGAGGCGGTATACGAGCAGGTTGCGGAACCACATGAGGGGCTAACTCCTGGACACAAAGGATGCATTATTCCGTTCGGCGCGGTTCAGGCCAACCCCGTTTCGTCATTCGCGCTCTTCATCTAAGCCTTTGGAACATCTGAAAAAATTTTTCATCCGGGGGCTTGCCAGGTGCAAATGTCCTTCGTAGAATGCGCCCCACTTCGAGACGAAGGGTGATTAGCTCAGCCGGGAGAGCATCTGCCTTACAAGCAGAGGGTCGGCGGTTCGATCCCGTCATCACCCACCACTCGAGGTCCGACGCAGCGGTAGTTCAGTCGGTTAGAATACCGGCCTGTCACGCCGGGGGTCGCGGGTTCGAGTCCCGTCCGCTGCGCCACAATTCGAAAAGCCCTCAGGTAGCGATACCTGAGGGCTTTTTCTTTGCCTGCCTTTTATCTGCAAATGCTTTTCCCGCAAAAGCTCCCCGCCGAAAGTTGCCCGCTTCGATCACAGCGATTTCGTGCTGGCCGTCTGACTTATCCTGTTAATTTTCTTATAAGTTTGCTGTGGGAACTTCTCCCTTGGCAGTGGTTCCTATTGCCCATAGCCACTGGCCACGAGCGCCTGATAAGCTCGCGGCTTCATTACTTCAGCCATGACGGCGCAAAGACAAGGATTCAGCATGAAACAACATCGGTTGGCGGCAGCGATCGCGCTGGTCGGCCTGGTTCTCGCGGGCTGCGACAAACAGGCCGCCGAAGTGGAACTCAAGACTCCTGCGCAGAAAGCGTCCTACGGCATCGGCCTGAACATGGGCAAGAGCCTCGCCCAGGAAGGCATGAATGACCTGGATTCGAAAGCCGTCGCCCTGGGGATCGAAGACGCTGTCGGCAAACAGAAGCAGAAGCTGACCGACGAAGAGCTCACCGAAGCCTTCAGCGCCCTGCAGAAGCGTGCTGAAGAGCAGGTCGCCAAGAAGAATTCCGAGGCGCTGGAAGCCGGCAAGAAATTCCTCGAGGAAAACGGCAAGCGCGAAGGCGTGGTCACCACCAAGTCCGGCCTGCAATACGAAGTCGTGAAGAAAGCCGACGGCGCACAGCCCAAGGCCACCGACGTCGTCACCGTTCACTACGAAGGCAAGCTGGTCGATGGTACGGTCTTCGACAGCTCCATCCAGCGTGGCAGCCCGATCGACCTGCCGGTTGGCGGCGTGATTCCGGGTTGGGTCGAAGCCCTGCAACTGATGCACGTCGGCGAGAAGATCAAGCTCTTCATCCCGAGCGAGCTGGCCTATGGCGCCCAGAGCCCGAGCCCGACCATCCCGGCCAACTCGGTCCTGGTGTTCGACCTGGAACTGCTGGCCATCAAGGACCCGAACCAGCCTGACGCTGCCGAAGCTCCGGCGGAAGAACCGAAGAAGTAACTGAGTACCTTCGTACCAGAGAAAACGCCCCGTTACCCACGGGGCGTTTTCATTTGTGCCGGGAACGCTCTGGAACGCTGCGCTGACCACCGGGTCTGAAAGGGAGTAACCTTGGGGGCGGTGTTACCCTTATGCACATATTTGACGCAGTTGAAACAATGTCCTCCCCTTGACATTGATGAGCCCATCGCTTAGCCGCAACTGCATGATTTTTAACGCATTTACAGGGCTGAACAAAAAATCGCCGATCTGTCTGCAGGCCTCGTGGCTCGGGCGTTTTGGCGATATAGGGGGTGGCTTTCAACAGAGTTATCCACAGGAAAGGTGGATAACCTGAACCCGCTCTGTACGAATCTTCCTATCGAGGTGAGTCGATGAAAAAGCCTCCGGGATTTGACCGTTTCCTGAAGCTCGCCAGCCGTTTCATCGCTGGCGGGAGATTGCCGGCACTGCTGTTCGCGGTGTCGCGAAAGAGTGGCCGGGTCAAGCTGGCCAAGACCGATCTGAAGCTGCTGCAGGAGTTGCTGGTGGCCTGGGTGCGGGGCGATTACCGCGGCATCAGTTCCCAGGCGCTGGTCTCGGTGGTGGCGGCGCTGTTGTACTTCCTCTCGCCGGTGGACCTGGTGCCCGACTGGCTGCTGGGCGTCGGTTTCCTCGACGACCTGGCGGTGCTGGCCTGGGTGATCCGTCGCTGGCAATCGGAGATCGATGCCTTCAAGGTCTGGCGCGATGCGCAGGGAGTGGAAACCCGCGAAGCACTGAAGCAGCTCCCGCCGCCGGAAGCGATTCAGCGCCTTTGATGCAACCGTGCAGTCTGTTCGCCAAGCAGGCGCTGGATCGAGCCGTCACTCACCATCGCCTGCAGTACGGCATCCAGTCGTTCGGCGGGTAGCGGTAGCGCCGGGCCATACGAGCAGAAGATCGAGTAGCGCTGCACATTGCGGCTGTTGATCGCGACGGGCAGTTCGCGGTGCTGCGCGAGAAGGAACTCCAGCGGTCGGCGCATCTCGATCAGTGCGTCGAGACGATGGGCTTCGAGCATATGCAGGCGGGTATCCAGGTCGCGCACGTCGGTACGTTTCACCCGACCTTCAGCGAAGGCTTGCATCAGCGGCGCGGGATAGACGTAGCCCAGGCTGGTGCCGATGCGGATGTCGTGCAACTGCGCGAGGTTGTCCACAGGCGGCGCGTCTGCACGCTGGGCCAGGGCGTCTTCTTCCTCGAACAGGCTCGGCGACCAGTGCAGCTTCTCCGGTGCCTTCATCCACTGCGGATTGTTGATGCACAGCAGGTGGATCGCACCCTGGGCGAGTGCAGGTTCGGCGCGCTTGTCCGGCGTTTCGACGAAGCGAACCTCAAGCCCCAGATGCTGCCCGACGATTTCGCCCAGATCGCGGATGAAGCCAGGTGCCAATTCATGGTCGATACTTTCTGCGTAGGGCATGCCGTTGCTTGGCGAATAGCCCCAGCGCAGTTCCTCGGCGCCGCACAGGGCGCTGGCCAGGCATAGGCAGAACGGAAGGAAGCGTTGCAAGTCGGCCCCCCTGTCTGGTGGCGTGAGGCGGTGTGCAGTATAGCCGGCACAGGCACGCATCAGGCTGTTAAGATGGCCGTCTGCAAGGAGTGTTGTCATGAACGTGCAAGTGATAATGCGTGACGGCGAAGCGGAATACGCCGTGGTCCCCTGGGCCGAATACCAGGCATTGCTGGCAGCTGCCGGCCGAGGTGCCGCCCAGATCGTCAAACCGGTCGCCGCACCGGCACTGGACGAGAAGCCGGACTGGAAAACCCTGCGAGAAGCCCGTGGCTTATCCATTGAATCGCTGGCGCGTTCGGTGGGTATCAGCCCGTCCTACCTGGACCTGATCGAGAACGGCGAGCGCGAAGCCAGCGACGCCATCCAGCATGGCCTGCGTCGTGCCCTGGGCACTGGGGAGTCGGCTTCTTGAGCGTGCAGATCAGTCGCAAGCATTGGGAAGGCCTGCTCGGCGAGCTGGAAGACGCCCGCCGCCAACGCCATCTGCTCACCTACCGCGCGCTGATCGAGCGCCTGCAACTGCCGACTCCGGCCATGACTGTGCTGACCGCCGCGCTGGAACACCTGGCTGCGCTGGATGCCCGCGCCGGTCGTCCGCTGCGCAGCTCGCTGGTGATCAGCCAGGGTGCCAGCCGCCTGCCTCGGACCGGTTTCTTCGAGTACGTCGAGCGACTGGGTCGTTTCTCCGGCGCGCCGGATGGGCCTGCTGCGGCGGGTTGGCACGCAGCAGAAGTCGCGCGCGTCTTCGAGTTCGAGTACCCCGAGGACCTCTGACGTGGCGACACCTCGCGAGCTGTTCTGGCGCCTGCGTGCGCGGTTGAGTTATGCCGTGGCGCGACGCCTGATGGGCTGGCCATGGATGGTTCGGCAGCCGCGTTCCTGGGCCTGGATGCAGGGCCAGTTTGCGCGCATGGCAGCGCTGGGGGACGTTGGTGCACAGAGCTTCTATGGGCACCTGCTGCTGTTCCGCGGGCAGGGTTACGGCGCTCGCGAGGAGGGCTTGCGTCTGCTGCGCCTCGCCGCTGCGGCGGGGGACGACAAGGCGGCTTACCAAGTGGGCGTGCAAGCGCTCAAGGGCGATACCCGCCATGCCGGTGATGCACAGGAAGCCGCGCGCTACTGGGGGCAGGCGGCCGGGGCGGGTCACCCGCTGGCGGCACGCAAGCTCGGCGAGTTGTATCGCAGTGGCGGCCCCGGCCTGGAGCCCGATGAAGCCCAGGCCGAGCACTACGAAACGCGTGCTCGCCAGCTGGGGCTTTGACTCATTCGGCGGTGAGGATGTGCAGGCTGTAGCCGGGCATATTCTTCGCGTGACGCTTGGCCTCCGAGGCCAGCCCGGCCAACTGGCTGGCATCCAGGCGCTGTCCGGCGCCACTCTTCACGTGCACCACACCAATCGACAGTGACAACAGCGGATATTCCTCGCGTCGCCCCTGGCGGTTGTGTGCGACGAAGCAGCCCGCGTCCAGGTGCTCGCGGCTGTAGAAGCGCCGGCACTGTCCCTGGAAGTCCTCCAGCAGGTGATTGAGGCGTTCGCGCCAGTCCTGTGTCCCCAGCACCAGCATGAAGTCGTCGCCTCCAATGTGGCCGACGAAGTCCCGCGTCGGATCCACCCGCTCGCCCAGGCACTGCGCCAGGCACAGCAGTACCTCGTCGCCGCGCGCGTAGCCGTAGAGATCGTTGAAGGGCTTGAAGCTGTCGATGTCGACGTAGCACACCACGGCTTCGCGGCCTTGCTGCAACAGACGTGACAGGCACTGCTGGATGGGGACGTTGCCCGGCAGAAGGGTCAGTGGGTTGGCGTGGCGGGCTTGGCGGATCTTCTGTTCGGTAATCAGCTTGAGCACATCGATCACCCGGCCCAGACCGAGGTAGCGGCCGTTCAGGGTGATGATGAAGTCTTCCTCGATGCGCTGCCGCGCGCGGCTGGTCAACAGGCGACTGACCTGCTGCAGCGACTGGCTGCGCTCCACCGCGAGGAAGTCGTCGCTCATCAGTCGGCTGATCGGTTTGCGCGCGTACAGCTCCGGAGCGAAGGGCTTGAGCAGGGCGTCGGACAGCGCATGTCGGTGGACGATCCCCACCGGCTGGTCGTCGCGGTCCAGCACCGCCAGGGAGTTGAGGTTGGCCTGGGCGCGAAAGGCTTCCAGTACATCACCGATAGGCGTGCTGTCGCGCATTGCCGGCTGCTCCAGCAACAGCGGTTCGAGGTCGGACTGATCTTCGGTGAGCAATGTCCCCGCGTTGTCCACCTCTGGCAGCAGGGCTCGGGCATCGCGCGGAGGCGTTTCGTTAGGACGGCCGAGCAGGTAGCCCTGCACCAGGTCCACGCCCATCTCCGAAAGCACGGCCAGCTCTTCCGGAATTTCGATGCCTTCTGCAATTACCTGGGCGCGGGAGGCGTGGGCCATCTTCAGGATCGAGCCAACGAACTCGCGCTTCACCGCATCCAGGTGGATGCCTTCGATGAAGTGGCGGTCGATCTTCACGTAGTCGGGGCGCAGCTCGGACCACAGGCGCAGGCTGGAATAACCCGCGCCCAGGTCGTCCAGGGCGATGGAGAAGCCCATCGCGCGGTAGTGGTGCAGCGCAGTGTCGAGCAGGGTGAAGTCCTCGATGGGCGTCTGCTCGGTCAGCTCGATCACCACGTCGCTGGGCGAGATGCCGAAGGTCTGCAGCAACTGCAACGTGCGGCCGGGCTGGTGGGTGGGCTCCAGCAGGGATTCCGGCGACACGTTGAGGAACAGCTTGCCCTCCAGTTTCAGGTCGCGGAAGCGCGCGCAGGCCTTGCGCCGACAGAGCAGCTCCAGTTGGCTGAGGCGGCCGCTGCTGCGAGCGATGCTGAACAAGGGCAGGGGGGAGTGCAGGGGGCCATTGGACGGGCCGCGGGTGAGGGCTTCGTAGCCCACCAGGCGCCTTTCCGAAAGCGACAGGATGGGCTGGAACAGGCAGTGCAGGTCGCCGTGAGCGAGGATCTGATCCAGCGCGCTCAACTGCTCGGTGACGGTCATGACGGTTCTCGGTGGCTGTAAAAAGCAAAAGGGCCGGTTTCCCGGCCCTGTGCATTTCACGACAGCGTCATGACTGTTTGATTACATCCGATCAGTGTTTGGCGACCTGGGAGTCCAGATTCAGGTAGTCGATCAGGATGTGCCCGGACTCGGTGAGGTAGGCGTCGTCCTGCGGCTTGGTCTTGTCCTCTTCCGGCAGGGCGTTCTCGTCTTCCTTCTTCAGCTCCTTGAGCGGCTCCTGGCCCTTGGATTTGCGCAGGGCGTTCTCCATGGCCAGCTGGCGGTTCTCGATGCTGGTCTGCTGGGCGCGACGCTTGGCTTCGTTGAGGCTGACGGTCTTCTCCTTCATCAGCTCCTGGGCCAGGGCGAGACGCTCGCGGGCATAGACGAAGTCCGCGTTGTGCTCGGTGCGCGCGTCGTGGCGAGTGCGCAGCTGGTCGAGGAACGGCTTGAACGGATCGGCCTGGGCCTTCAGCGCGGGCTTGATGGTGTCCCACGGCATCGAGTCGGGCAGGGCGCTCTCGCCGATTTCCTTGTCGTCGACGATGGACGGGTAGCTGATGTCCGGGATCACGCCCTGGTGCTGGGTGCTCTGGCCGGAGACGCGGTAGAACTTGGCCAGGGTCAGCTTCAGCTCGCCATGGTTGAGCGGCTGGATGGTCTGCACGGTGCCCTTGCCGAAGGTCTGGCCGCCGACGATGAGCGCGCGGTGGTAGTCCTGCATGGCGCCGGCGAAGATCTCCGACGCCGAGGCGGAGAGGCGGTTGACCAGCACGGTCATCGGGCCGGTGTAGAAGGCCTTGCCCTCGTCATCGTTGAGCACGTCGACACGGCCGTCGCTGTTGCGCACCAGCACGGTCGGGCCCTGGTCGATGAACAGGCCGGTCAGCTCGGTGGCTTCCTGCAGGGAGCCGCCGCCGTTGTTGCGCAGGTCGATGACGATGCCGTCGACCTTGTCCTTCTGCAATTCGGCGATGAGCTTCTTCACGTCGCGGGTGGTGGACTTGTAGTCCGGGTCGCCCGCGCGATAGGCCTTGAAGTCGAGGTAGAACGCCGGCACGTCGATGATGCCCAGCTTGTAGGGCTTGCCTTCGTGGTCGATGGTGATTTCGGACTTCTTCGCCGCCTGGTCTTCCAGCTTCACCGCCTCGCGGGTGATGGTGACGATCTTGCTGGTCTGGTCGTTCGGCGCGTTGGTCGACGGGATCACTTCCAGGCGCACCTGCGAGCCTTTCGGGCCGCGGATCAGCTTGACCACTTCATCCAGGCGCCAGCCGACCACGTCGACCATCTCGCCCTTGCCCTGGGCAACGCCGATGATCTTGTCGGAGGTGGCGATCTGCTTGCTCTTCTCGGCGGGGCCGGCCGGTACCAGGCGCACGACCTTGACGTAGTCGTTGTCGCTCTGCAGCACGGCGCCGATGCCTTCCAGAGACAGGCTCATGTTGATGTCGAAGTTTTCCGCGCTGTCCGGCGACAGGTATTGGGTGTGCGGATCATAGGTCTGGGCGAAGGCGTTGATGTAGGCCTGGAAGATGTCTTCGCTACGGGTCTGCTCCAGGCGCATCAGCTGGTTCTTGTAGCGCTTGGTCAGTTGTTCCTGGATGGCCTTGTTGTCCTTGCCGGCGATCTTCAGGCGAAGGACTTCGTCCTTCACCTTCTTGCGCCACAGGTCATCGAGCGCGGCGCTGTCTTTCGCCCAGGGCGATTTCTCGCGGTCGATTTCCAGTGACTCGTCGGTGTTGAAGTCCATCTTGTCGACGCCCTTGTTCAGGGTGGCCAGGGCGAAGTCCAGGCGCTCCTTGAGGCGGTCGAGGTGACGCTTGTAGATGGTGAAGCCGGGCTCCAGTTCGCCGCTTTTCAGGAAGTCGTCGAACTGGGTGCGCCAGGGCGTGAACTGGTCGATGTCGGCCTGGGTGAAATACATCCGCGCCGGATCGAGTGTCTTCAGGTAGCTGTCGTAGATTTTCGCCGAGCGCTCGTCGTTCAGCGGCGGCTTGTTGTAGTGATGGCGCTTGAGCAACTCAACGATGTTGAGGCTGGCGATCACCTGATCCCGGTCGGGCTGCAGACCGTCCCAGACGTTCGGGCTGGTGGTCGCCGCGAACGAGGAAAAGGCGGTTGCGCCGAGGATGAACAACAGGGCGGTACGGGGCAAAAATCGCTTCATGCTGATTCGACTGATCGCGGAGTTATGACGCATATTAGGCCTTAATTGGCGGCGCCGGGTTCAATCGCAGATTAATTCGGCGCGAAGAAAGGGCCCGACCTTACGGATCGGGCCCTGCAAGGTCACTATGGAGGCAGCGTGAACGCATTGCAAGGCATCGAAGGGCGAGTGGAATGGGCCGAGCGCCCGAACCCGACTTGCGCACAGGGGCAGATTCGCATCCAGGTTGCCGCTGCGGGACTCAACCGCGCCGACCTGCTGCAGGTGGCCGGTCTCTACCCGCCGCCGCCGGGGGCGAGCGACATCATTGGCCTGGAATGCTCCGGCGTAGTGATCGAGGTCGGCGCCGGCAGCACCTGGCAGGTGGGCGACCGCGTTTGCGCCCTGCTGGCCGGTGGCGGCATGGCCGAGGAAGTCGTGGTGGACGAGCGCCATGCGCTGCCGGTACCCGCCGGCCTGAGCCTGGCCGAAGCCGCCGCGTTGCCCGAGGTATATGCCACTGCCTGGCTGAACCTGTTCATGCTCGGCGCGCTGCAACCCGGTGAAAAGGTCCTGCTGCACGCGGGTGCCAGCGGCGTCGGCTCGGCCGGTATCCAGCTGTGCAAGGCCTTTGGCAGCCCTTGCTGGGTCAGTGTCGGCTCCGCTGATCGCCTGGCCTACTGCGAGGCTTTGGGCGCCGAGGGCGGCGCGCTGCGCGGCGAGAGTCTCGAATCGCTTCGGGATTTCGCGCCTTTCGATGTGATCCTCGATCCGGTGGGCGCGAACTACGCCAAGCTGGACCTGGAAATCCTCGGCCGTGACGGTCGATGGGTGGTCATCGGCCTGATGGGTGGTCGCAAGGCCGAACTGGACCTGGCCCTGCTGCTGGGCAAGCGCATTCAACTGATCGGCTCGACCCTGCGCTCGCGCGATGCCGACTTCAAGGCACGGCTGATCGCCGAGCTGGGGCAGCGGGTCTGGCCGCTGTTGGAGTCCGGCAAACTCAGCCCCCAACTGGAGCGCACCTTCCCGGTCCACGATGCGCAGAGCGCATTCGATGCCCTGGCGAGCAACCAGGTGCAGGGCAAGGTGGTGGTAGTGATCGACGAGAGTCTGAGCTGACGACCGGGGAATAACGGCGTAGGGCGAATAACCTGGAACAGGTGATCCGCTTTCTTCTGCGATGGCGGGTAACGCTGGCGCATTGAGCGCCCTACGAAAGCAGGTGCTCCGCCATGGATTCTCCTGCGCGAAGGCAACGAAAAAGGGCCGCATCAGCGGCCCTTTTTTCTGGGTGAAGCAGTCACTTCCAGTTCAGCACATCCCAGCCCATCTTCTGCGCGTGCTCCAGCAGCACCGGGTCGGCGTTCACCACGTGCGGCTTGCCCACCAGCTTGAGCAGCGGCAGGTCGTTGCGCGAGTCGGAGTAGAAATGTGCCTCGGCCAGCGGGCTGTCATCGCCTTCCAGCAGGTCGAGCAGGCGCAGTACCTTGCCTTCGCGGTAGGTCAGCACACCCACGGTGCGGCCGGTGTAGTGTCCGTTGGCGACTTCCAGGTCGATGGCCAGTACTTCGTCGATGCCAATGCGTTCAGCGATGGGTTTGACCAGATGCACGCCGGAGGCGGAGATCACCAGCGGCCGGTCGCCTGCCTCGCGGTGGCGCGCCAGGGTGGCACAGGCGTCGCTATGGATCAGCGGCTCGATCACGTCCTCGACGAAGGCTTCCACGTCGCGCTCGATTTCCTCGACGCTACGCCCAGCCATCGGCTCCAGGGCGAAGGCCATGTAGTCCTCCATGGGCAGCTTGCCCTGTGCGTACAGCGCCATCAGCTCGGCGTCGCGCTTGAGGAACGACTCCGCGTCAACCCAGCCCAGATCGGCCATGCGCTGGCTCCACAGGCTCGCGCAGTCGCCGTCGATCAGGGTGTCGTCGAGGTCGAATATCACCAGGGCCATCAGGCCACCTCCCGAATGCTTTCAATGTCTACTTGCAGGCCGAGCTCGGTGCCGGCCGGGTACAGGCGCTCGGCGCTGCGATTGAGGACGTCCACGGTCAGCTCGACGCCGCTGGCGTCGACCCGGTAGCGGATCACGTTGCCCAGCAGGCTGTGGGAGAGTACCCGAACCGGGATGCCTTCGCCCGGCTGCACGCTCAGGCGCAGGGATTCGGGGCGGATCGCCACCTGCTGGCGGAAAGGACGGTCCAGCAGTCGGGTCGCCTGGGCCGCATCGAGCAGGTTGTAGTTGCCGATGAAACCGGCGGCGAAGGCGTTTTCCGGGGCGGTGTAGAGCGTCTCGGCGTCGCCGCTCTGGACGATACGCCCGGCGTTCATCAGCACGATGCGGTCGGACAGCGTCAGCGCTTCCTCCTGGTCGTGGGTGACGAACACCGTGGTCAGCTTCAGTTCCTGCTGGATGCGCCGGATCTGCTCGCGCAGGTGCTTGCGGATGCGTGCGTCCAGCGCCGACAGCGGCTCGTCGAGCAGCAGCAGGCGCGGGCGGGTGACCAGCGAGCGGGCCAGGGCGACGCGCTGGCATTGGCCGCCGGACAACTGGTGCGGGTAGCGTGCGGCCAGTGGGCCGAGCTCGACCATCTCAAGGGCCTCGCGTACACGCTGGGCGGACTCTGCCGCTGGCACCTTCTGCATGCGCAGGCCGAAGGCGACGTTCTGTTCCACGGTCATGTTGGGGAACAGGGCGTAGCTCTGGAACACCATGGCGATGCCGCGCTTCTGCGGGCTCTTGGGAACGATGTCCTCACCGTCCAGCAGGATGCGCCCGCTGTCCACCGCGGTGAGGCCGGCGATGCAGCGCAGCAGGGTGGACTTGCCGCAGCCGCTGGGGCCGAGCAGGGTGACGAACTCGCCACGCTCGGCGGCGAAGTCGATGTCCTGGAACACCGTGGTGGTGCCGTAGCTCTTGTTCAGTGTCTCGACGCTGAGGAAGCTCATGCCTTGTCCTTGCTTAATCGGTTCGCCGCCCAGGTGAGCAGCAGGACGAAGAGGAAATACGAGACCACCACCGCGCTGGTGTAGTGGCCGCTGCTGTTGCGCATGTTGTTGAGGAACACCTGCAGCGTTTCGTAGCGGGTACCTACCAGCAGGTTGGCGAAGACGAACTCGCCGATGAGGAAGCTGAAGGACAGGAACAGCGCTACCATCAGGCCCTTGCGCAGGTTCGGCAGCACCACCAGCAGGGCGGCCTGCCAGGTGCTCGCGCCGAGCAGGTGGGCGGCGTCCATCAGGTCGTGCAGGTTGATCGCCTGCAGGTTGTTGCTGATCGCCCGGTACATGAAGGGCAGGGCGATGGTGAAGTAGCAGCCGATCAGGATCCACGGCGTGCCCACGATGGGTACCGGGCCCGAGGCGTAGAGCTGCAGCAGGCCGACCGACGACACCACTGGTGGCACCGCGAAGGGCAGCAGGATCAGCACGTTCATCAGCGCGTCGAGGCGCGGGAAGTAGTAGTGGATGACGAACATCAGCGGCAGCACCAGCGCCACACTGAGGATCAGTGCACCGAAGCACACCAGCAGCGACTGGCCGAAGGCGACGAGGAAGCGCGGATCGCTCCACAGGGTCATGAACCACTTCAGGGTCAGGCCGTCCGGCAGCACGCTGGCGCTCCACGAGGTGGCCAGCGAATAGAGCAGGGTGGCGGCCAGCGGCACCAGCAGGATCAGGAACAGCGCATAGACCACCACGCGGTGGTACAGCGGACTAGCGTTTCTGGACATGGTAGCTCCGGCGCAGCAGCCACTGGTGGGCCAGGGTAATGATGCTCATCAGGCCGACCAGCACCATCGCCAGCGCACTGGCCATGTTCGGGTCGAGGAATACGTCGCCCGAGACCAACCCGGCGATGCGGATCGGTACTACGTTGAAGTTGCCGGTGGTCAGCGAGTACACGGTGGCGTAGGCGCCTAGCGCGTTGGCCAGCAGGATGACGAAAGTGCCCAGCAGCGCAGGCGTCAGCACCGGGATGCCGATGTGCCGCCAGAACGCCCATTGGCTGGCGCCCAGCAGTGCCGCGGATTCGCGCCAGTCCTCGCGCAGGGCATCGAAGGCGGGGTAGAGCAGCATGACGCCCAGGGGGATCTGGAAGTAGGTGTAGAGGATGATCAGGCCGGTCTTCGAGTAGAGGTTGAAGTCCTCGATGATCCCCGCCTGCTTCAACAGCAGCGTAATGGCGCCGTTGAAGCCCAGGATGATGATGAAGGCGAAGGCCAGCGGCACCCCGGCGAAGTTGCTGGTCATGTTGGCGAAGGCCATCACGAAGTCGCGCAGCTTACTGTCCACCTGGCGCAGCGAGTAGCTGCCGAGGATGGCGATGGCCAGCCCGATCAGGCTCGACCAGACAGAAATCTCCAGGCTGTAGCGGATCGCCTGCAGGTAGAACGGCGAGCCGAAGATCTCGCTGAAGTTGCCCAGGCCCCAGCCGTCGCCGGTGCGCACGCTGTTGATCATCACCCACAGCAATGGCGCGAGCTGGAAGGCGAAGAAGAACAGCGCGAAGGGCAGCAGGCAGAGCAGGGCGAAGAGTTTTCCGGTGTTCGATCTCATGCCTTGAGCAACTCCCGGCAGAGCGGTTTGTCGTGGGGCGCGCCGAGGACCTCGCACAGCGTGCCGCAGAGTTCGACCTGGCGCGGGCGCGCCTGGTCATCGAGGCTGAACGCCTCGCCGAAGACAAACAGCGGCACTTCGCGCTCCTCGGGGAGGATGCCGCCATGGCTGCGGTCGTCGTTCATGCCGTGGTCGGCGGTGACCATCACCTGGTAGCCGGCGGCCAGCCACTGATGCAGGTACTCGGAAAGGATGATGTCGGCATGCCGCGCGCTGTTGCGGTACTGCGCTGTGCCCAGGCCGTGCTTGTGCCCGGCATCGTCGATGTTCATCGGATGCACCAGCAGGCAGTTCGGCGCATGGCGGCGGCGCAGTGACTCGGCGTCGGTGAACAGGTGCGAGTCGGGGTAGTGGTCGGTCCAGTAGAAGTGGCCGTGCTGGATCGCCAGGGATTGGTCGTCGGTATGACGGTCGCGCGCCGGGTCGAAGGGCGTGCGGTTGTACAGCTCGCTGACCCAGTGGTAGGCCGCCGCGGCGGTGGTCAGGCCGGCGTCGCGGGCATAGTGGAACAGGCTGCGCTGGTTGGACAGGCGCGAAACATCGTTGTGCAGGATGCCGCTGTCGATGGGGCGCACGCCGGTAAGGATGCATTCGTAGAGCGGGCGCGACAGCGAGGGCAGCTCGCATTCCAGCCGATACAGCTGGCCTCGGCCAGCGTTGCAAAGGGCCTGCAGGTGGCCCATGCAGTCGTGGGCGACACTGTAGTTGAGGCCGTCGAGGACGACCAGGATGACGTCGTGGCGCATGGGGCGGGGCCTTCGGTGAAACGCGGCCGCCCCGGCGCGAACCGGGGCGGCTGGGCGTCATTGCATATTGATGATGACGTTTTCCTGCCACAGGCGCGGCAGACGCTTGGAGGTCTCTTCCCAGGCCTTGGGGTCCTTGATCGGCTGCGCCTTGGCGTACTGCTCGTTGGGCAGCAGCTTGGCCTTCACCTCGGCCGGCAGGGTCAGGTGCTCGGCGCGGATCGGTCGGGCATTGCCCTTGGCCAGGTTGATCTGCCCCGCGTCGCTGAAGATGTACTCGCGCGCCAGCTTGGCGGCGTTCGGGTTCTTCGCGTACTTGTTGATGATGGTGGTGTAGCCGGAGATCACCGAGCCGTCGGAGGGGATCAGCACCTCGAAGCGCGACGGGTCGATCTGGTCGCGGTAGCTCAGGCCGTTGAAGTCCCAGACGATGCCGACTTCCACTTCACCCTTCTCCAGGGTGTTGATCACCGGGTTGGTCAGCGACAGGCGACCCTGCTTGGCGAGCTGGGCGAAGAACTCCAGGCCCGGCTTGATGTTCTTCTCGTCGCCGCCGTTGGCGATGCTGGCGGCCAGCACGCCATTGACGGCCTGGGCGGCGGCGCTCACGTCACCGATGGTGACCTTGTACTTGCCCTTGAGCAGGTCGGCCCAGCTGTGCGGGACGTCCTTCACCAACTGCTTGTTGACGATGAAGGCGATGGTGCCGGTGTAGGCGAGCGCCCAATGGCCGTCCTTGTCCTTGGCCCAATCAGGAACCTGGTCCCAGGTGCTGGGCTTGTAGGGCTGGCTGACGTCCATCTGCATGGCAATCGGGCCGAAGGCCGCGCCGACGTCGCCGATATCGGCGCTGGCGTTTTCCTTCTCGGCCTTGAACTTGGCCAGCTCCTGGGCCGAGCTCATGTCGGTGTCCATGTGCTTGAGGCCGTACTTGCTCTCCAGGTCCTTCCAGGTGTCCTTCCAGTTTGCCCAGCTGTCGGGCATGCCCACGCTGTTGACCTGGCCTTCCTTGCGGGCGGCGGCTTCCAGCGATTGCAGATCGGCGTTGGCCGCCATGGCGAGGCCGCTGCCCAAGGCAATGGCCGATCCCAGCAGTGAAGCAAGCAAGCGTTTCATTCGGTGCTCCTTCGGATGAAGTTCAGTGTTTTCAAGCGTGGTCTAGATCAGCAAGACGCAGGCCAATCTAAGCGGGGCGGATGACAGTTTGATGTAAGCCCCAGGTGCGCCAGCCCGGCCTTGAGCGCCCTGCGGGTCGTCGGGGAAAAGCGTAGACCATGGCCAATGCCTTGATCCGCCTGGTCTACGCTGGTGTCGTTATCTGGCATGGGCGCTGCTTGCAAAGGCATTGTCACAGGATGGTCATCGGGCTTTCCTAGGATGAGCGCACCCCGTCGGGGTAAAGAAATGCCCTGTTCTGGGGCTGGACTAGTCCAAAAGAGGGAATCGAATGCGCGATACGGCGCTACCTACGGTCACGGCGATCTGCCGCGCACTCATCGAACAGATCGACAGCGGCCTGCTCAGCGCCGGCGGCAAGCTGCCGGCCGAACGCAAGCTGAGCGAGCTGTTCGATACCACGCGGATCACCCTGCGCGAGGCTCTGGGGCAACTGGAGGCTCAAGGGCTGATCTACCGCGAGGAACGTCGCGGCTGGTTCGTCTCGCCGCCGCGCCTGCTGTACAACCCGCTGGTGCGCAGTCACTACCACGCCATGGTGGAAGGACAGGGACGGATGCCGGCGACCGAGGTGCTGTCGGCTCGACAGATACCGGCCAGTGCGGCCATCTGCGAGCTGCTGGAGCTGCCGGCGTTGTCGAGCGTCTACCAGATCCGCCGGCTGCGGCGCGTAGACGGGCGGCTGGTGCTCTATGTCGAGCACTACCTCAACCCGGCGTACTTCCCCGGCATCCTCGACAGCGACCTGACCTGCTCGCTCACCGAGCTGTACGCCAGCCGCTATGACATCCGCTATGGCCGCGTGCGCTTCGACATGGTCCCCACCGCCCTGCACGGCGAGGCGGCCAGTGTGCTGCGTGTCGCCGAGGGCAGCCCGGCGCTGCGGATCACCCGCATCAACGGCGACCAGTACGGGCGCATCATCGATTGCGACCTGGAGTTCTGGCGGCACGATGCCATCCATGTGAGCGTGGAGGTGCCGGATTGATCCCAGGTCTGCGGCGAGCCTGTAGGAGCGAACTTGCTCGCGAACGGACTCAACGTGTGTCATCTAGGGTGGGGCGATTCGCGAGCAAGCTCGCTCCTACAAGAAAGCTGTGCCCGTGGTCGCGCGCAGGTAGCTGCAGTCTGATTGAAAAACGCCCGGCGGGTGCCAGGCGTTGGGGTCAGGGCAGGTCGGCGCTGTCGTAGAAGGCGCTGAGCACCTTGGCCAGGTAGTGCAGGTCCTGGCTGCCGGCCAGCTCGCGAATGGAGTGCATGGCAAAGGTCGGCAGGCCGATGTCGACGGTGCGCACGCCGATCTGGCTAGCGGTGATCGGGCCGATGGTGGAGCCGCAACCCATGTCGCTGCGGGTCACGAAGCTCTGTACCGGTACTTCGTTTTCCAGGCACAGGTGACGGAAGAAACCGGCGGTCTCGCTGTTGGTGGCGTAGCGCTGGTTGCTGTTGATCTTGATCACCGGGCCGCCGTTGAGCTTCGGGCCGTGATTGCCGTCGTGCTTGTCGGCGTAGTTCGGGTGCACACCGTGGGCGTTGTCGGCGGAGACCAGCAGCGAGCGCTGCACGGTACGGGTGAATGCATCGCCCTCGGGCAGCAGGCGGCGCAGCACTTGCTCGAGGAACGGGCCGTCGGCGCCGCAGGCCGAGCAGGAGCCGACCTCTTCGTGATCGGTGCAGACCAGCACGCCGCTCTGTTCGTCGTTGCTGACCAGCAGGGCTTGCAGGCCGGCGAAGCAGGACAGCAGGTTGTCCAGGCGGGCGCCGGCGATGAACGCCTGGTCGAGGCCGATCACGGCGGCGCGCTGGGTATCGTAGAAGCTCAGTTCATAGTCGAGGATGGCGTCGGCAGTGATGCCATGCTCCAGCTGCAGCTGTTCGCCGAGCAGGTCGCGGAAGTCGCGGGTCTCGCCGGCGGCGACCTGGGCGAGGATCGGCGGCAGTTCGGTCTGCGCGTTGATTGACCAGCCCAGGTTGGCCTCGCGGTTGAGGTGGATCGCCAAGTTGGGGATGACCGCAATGGGCGCCTTGAAATCGATCAGCTTGCTTTCGACCTTGCCGGCCAGGCGGAAGGTGACGCGACCGGCCAGGGACAGGTCGCGGTCGAACCAGGGGGCGAACAGCGCACCGCCATAGACTTCCACGCCCAGTTGCCAGTAACCGTTGCGAACCAGTTCGGGGTTGGGCTTGACGCGCAGGCAGGGGCTGTCGGTATGCGCGCCGACCAGGCGCAGGCCGTTCTCCAGCAGCAGCGCGGTGCCGAGCTTGAAAGCGATCAGCGAAGAGTCGTTGCGGGTGACGTAATAGCGGCCGCCGGCTTCGGTGCGCCAGGCGTCACGCTCGTCCAGGCGCTGGTAGCCGGCCTCTTCGAGGCGACGGGCGAGGGCCTGG
Source organism: Pseudomonas nicosulfuronedens (assembly GCF_005877905.1). Taxonomy (GTDB): domain Bacteria; phylum Pseudomonadota; class Gammaproteobacteria; order Pseudomonadales; family Pseudomonadaceae; genus Pseudomonas; species Pseudomonas nicosulfuronedens. The sequence goes on from NZ_SWDV01000045.1 coordinate 45,011, forward strand.
GTGGCGTGGAAGGGGGTGGGGGAGGCCGCGAGGAAATCGATCAGGCCCTGGTTGAGTTCTGTACGCATGGGTAACTCCGGACAGCGAATGGCCGGAAGTTTAACGTAAATGCGCTAATCTGCGGCCTGGGTAGGACCCTGTAGGAGCGAGCTTGCCCGCGAAGGTTTTTCGCCGGCGACACAGGTGCAGGGCGGTTCGCGAGCAAGCCCGCTCCTGCGAGAAAAAATCAGAACGGCGCGGGAGACTCGAAGCGCAGGCGCTCGCCGGTCTGCGGGTGGGTCAGGGCCAGCATGCTGGCGTGCAGGCACAGGCGGTCGCGCAGGTCCAGGGCTTCGCCTTCGGCATACAGGCGGTCACCGAGCAGGGGGTGACCAATGGTCAGCATGTGCACGCGCAGCTGGTGTGAGCGGCCGGTGATCGGCGTGAGCTCCACGCGGCTCCAGTTTCCGTGGCGTTCCATCACGCGCCAGAAGGTCAGCGCATGGCGGCCCTGCTCGAAGTCCACCACATGGCGCGGCTTGGTCGGCGGGTCGTAGCGCAGCGGCGCTTCGATACGGCCGCTGTCGAGCTCCGGCTCGCCCCAGCACAGTGCGGTATAGGCCTTCTCGGTCTCGCGGTCGTGGAACTGGCGGGACAGTTCGCGGTGGCTGTCGGCGTCACGGGCCAGCACGATCAGGCCGGAGGTTTCCCAGTCCAGGCGGTGGACGATGCGCGCTTCCGGGTAGCCGTTCTCTTGCAGGCGGGTGATCAGGCAATCCTTGTTGTCGTCCGCGCGGCCGGGCACGGAGAGCAGCAGGGTGGGCTTGTTCACCACCAGGAGGGCGGCGTCCTCATGGACGAATTCGATCTGGGAAAGCGGCATGGAAGCTCTATTGCGCGAATAATAAAGACGAAAACGACTGCGGCGGCCGAGGCCGCCGCAGGTTCACCGATGCCGGATCAACGTTCCGGCAGGGTGATGTTGAGTTCCAGGATCGAACAGCTGCCCTGGTTGGCCAGCTCGACCTGGACTTGTTCCTGGTCGATGGGCACGTATTTGCGGATCACTTCCAGCAGGTCTTTCTGCAGCTGCGGGAGGTAGTCCGGTTGCGAACGGTTGCCGCGCTCGTGGGCGACGATGATCTGGAGTCTTTCTTTCGCGATGGATGCGCTGTTTTGCGCCTTCCGGCTGCGGAAGAAATCTAAAAGGCTCATTCACGTCCTCCGAACAGTCTCTGCAGGAATCCTTTCTTCTGCACGTCGAGGAAACGGTGGGGCATTTCTTTGCCCAGCAGTCGCTCGACGGCGTCGCTGTACGCCTGGCCGGCATCGCTTTCTTCGTCGAGGATGACCGGTACACCCTGGTTGGATGCCTTGAGCACCGCCTGGGATTCCGGGATCACGCCGAGCAGACGGATGGCCAGGATTTCCTCGACGTCTTCGACGCCGAGCATTTCGCCCTTGGTGACGCGCTCGGGGTTGTAGCGGGTCAGCAGCAGGTGTTCCTTGATCGCGTCCTCGCCTTTCTCGGCGCGCGCGGATTTGCTGGCCAGCAGGCCGAGCATGCGGTCGGAGTCGCGGACCGAGGAGACTTCCGGGTTGGTCACGACGATCGCCTCATCGGCGTAGTACATGGCCAGATGGGCACCTTTCTCGATGCCGGCCGGGGAGTCGCAGATCACGTAGTCGAAGGACTGCTTGAGCTCTTCGATGACCTTGCCGACGCCTTCCTGGGTGAGTGCGTCCTTGTCGCGGGTCTGGCTGGCGGCCAGCACGAACAGGTTCTCGAGGCGCTTGTCCTTGATCAGGGCCTGGGTCAGGGTCGCTTCGCCGTTGATGACGTTGACGAAGTCGTAAACCACGCGGCGTTCGCAGCCCATGATCAGGTCGAGGTTACGCAGGCCTACGTCGAAGTCGACGATGACGGTCTTGTGGCCGCGCAGGGCCAGGCCGGTGCCGATGGCTGCGCTGGTGGTGGTTTTACCGACGCCACCCTTACCGGAAGTGACTACGAGGATCTTGGCCAAGGTGATTCACCCCAAAGAAAAAACGAAGAATTCTGGTCCCTGAAAGTCGCGGCAGTATCCGTTAAAGGCGGGTGATGTTCAACACGTCACCCGACAGGCTGACGTGCACCGCCTGCCCCCATTGCGGACTGCGTCGAAGGTCTTCGGCGACCTTGTAATTACCGGCGATGGACACCAGTTCGGCGGCCAGCTGCTGGCAGAAAATACGTGCGCTGGTGTCGCCCTTGACTCCGGCCAGGGCACGACCGCGCATCGGACCGTACACATGGATATTTCCGTCGGCGAGAAGTTCCGCGCCGGGGCTGACGGGAGCAAGCACGATCAGGTCGCCGCCGGCGGCGTAGATCTGCACGCCGCCGCGTACCGGAGTGGTGACCAGCTTGGTCGGACGGACGACCGGCGCCGGCGGCTCGGCCGGTTTTTCCGGAGCGGCTTCCGCAGCGGCTTCCTTCGCCGGCTCCTGGGCTGCGTCGGTTGGCTCGGCGGCTGCCTCTTTCGGTTTCTCCGGCTTGGCCTCGGTGGTCTGCTTGGCCGGTTTCTCGGCTTGCACACCGGCGCCGGCGGCCTGCTCGACCACCTTTTCGGAGAGTTTCTCGCCACGCGGGCGACGTACCGGCGCGGCGCCAGTTACCTGCGGGACGGCATCCTTGGGCTCGACCGCGCGCTCGCGGGAGGAGCCCGACGGCGGCAGCACGGGGATGTCGAACATGGTGGCCAGGCGGATGTCTTCCTCGCGGCTGGCGCGGATAGCCAGGGTGCGCAGGCCATGGCGACGGCAGATGTCCAGCACGCCTTGCAGGTCGAGCTGGCCTTCGCCGTCGGGAAGTTTGTCCAGCGCCAGCACCAGCGGGGTATCGCGGAAGAAGTTAGGCGCCTGGGCGACCTTGTCGGCCAACTGGCGGTCCAGGCGCGGCAGGTCATTGTGGGCCAGTTCCAGAACGGTGACGGCCAGCATGCTGCCCTTGAGCTGGAATACGGGATCGTGGTCGAGAAGGTCAGCTTGGCTCATGGTCGGACTGCGTCATCAAAATGGTTGGACTTATAGCGGACCGCCCCGGCAGCCGCAAGCGTGGCCGATGGCTAGGACCGCGTGAGGCACGGGACGTGCCGGCAGGGTAGAATGTCGGGCTTTGCCCTAGCCGGAAAGTTCCATGGACCGCCCCACCTTTCGCCGTGAGTTCCTCCATCCCCGCCACTGGCCGCTCTGGCTTGGTCTCGGCGTGCTCTGGCTGGTGGTGCAGCTGCCGTACCCGACTCTGCTGGGCCTGGGCCGTGCGCTCGGCGCAGTGATGTACCGCGTGGTCGGCAGTCGCCGGGCGATAGCCGCGCGCAACCTGGAGCTGTGCTTCCCGGCGCTCTCCGCCGCCGAGCGCAAGCGCCTGCTCAAGGAGAACTTCGCCTCCACCGGCATCGCCTTCTTCGAGATGGCCATGAGCTGGTGGTGGCCGAAGGCCCGTTTGGCCAGGCTCGCCCATATCGAAGGCATCGAGCACCTGAAGAAGGCCGAGGCCGAAGGCAAGGGCGTGATCCTCATGGCCATGCATTTCACCACCCTGGAGATCGGCGCAGCGTTGCTGGGCCAGGTGCAGACGATTGATGGCATGTACCGCGAGCACGATAACCCGGTGTTCGATTTCGTCCAGCGTACCGGCCGCGAGCGGCATAACGCTGATGCCACCGCCATCGAGCGCGAGGACGTGCGCGCGATGCTCAAGGTGCTGCGCGCCGGCCGCGCCATCTGGTATGCGCCGGACCAGGACTATGGGATCAAACAGAGCCTGTTCGTGCCGCTGTTCGGCATCCAGGCGGCCACTGTCACCGCCACCACCAAGTTCGCCCGACTGGGCCGCGCCCTGGTGCTGCCGTTCACCCAGTCGCGCCTGGCCGATGGTTCCGGCTACCGCCTGACCATCCACCCGCCGCTGGAGGACTTCCCCGGCGAGAGCGAGGAGGCCGATTGCCTGCGCATCAACCAGTGGGTGGAGAGCGAGATTCGTCGCCAGCCCGAGCAGTACCTCTGGGCGCACCGCCGCTTCAAGAGCCGCCCCGAGGGCGAGCCGAAGCTCTACGACAAGAAGAAGTAGGCCGTTCACTCCTCTGGCGGCCTAAGCTGGAAACGACGCGACAAGGACTTCTGCCGTGACCGACTCCGCCACTCTCCCGCAGCAATCTCCGGCCGTTACCGGCCTGATCCTCTCCGGCGGCGGTGCGCGGGCGGCCTATCAGGTCGGCGTGCTGGCCGCCATCGCCGAGCTGTTGCCTGAGGGCGCGGAGAATCCGTTTCCGGTGATCGTCGGCACTTCCGCCGGCGCCATCAATGCCGTCGGGCTGGCCTGTGGGGCGTTGTCCTTTACCGGCGCGGTGGAGCGCCTGACCAAGGTCTGGAAGGGCTTTCGCACCGGGCAGGTCTATCGCTCCGACTGGCCCGGTGTGTTCAGCCAGGCCTTCAAGTTTCTTGGCCACAGCCTGCTGGGGCTAGGCAAGCGCGAACCGGTGGCGCTACTGGACAGCACACCGCTGCGTTATCTCCTCGAACGCGAACTGGATCTCTCCGGCATCGCCGCCGCCGTGCGCCGGCGCAACCTGCGCGCGGTGGCGGTGACCGCATTCGGCTACGAGTCCGGCCAGGCCGTGACCTTCTACCAGGGCCGCGCGACCATCGATCCCTGGCTGCGCCACCGTCGCATCGGCGTGCCGACGCGGCTGCAGATCGAGCACCTGCTGGCCAGCTCGGCAATTCCGCTGCTGTTTCGCCCGGTGAAGATCTTCCGCGAGTTCTTTGGCGACGGCGCAGTGCGCCAGCAGGCGCCGATCAGTCCGGCGCTGCACCTGGGCGCCAACCGCGTGCTGGTGATCGGTGTCAGCGGCAACCCCACGGTGGGCAGTGCCAACGAGCAGGTGGCCAACTACCGCACGGGCCAGCCGCCGAGCCTGGCACAGGTGGGCATCCACCTGTTGAACAGCACCTTCATCGACAGCCTGGAAGGCGATATCGAACTGCTGCACCGGATCAACTTCCTCAGCTCGCTGGTGCCCGAAGAAGCGCGCCGCGCGACGCTGGGGCTGGCGCCGGTGGATGTATTGCTGATTTCACCGAGTCGGCCGCTGGACGAGATCGCCGCGCAGTACCGCCATGAATTGCCCAAGGCGCTGCGCCTGTTCCTGCGTGGGCCGGGGGCGACCAAGGCGAGCGGGGCAGGGGTACTCAGCTACCTGTTGTTCGAACCGGGCTACTGCAATGCGCTGATCGAACTGGGTTACCGCGATGCCATGGAAAAGCGCGCGGAAATCACGCGCTTTCTGGGGATGGAAGACTGGTCGCTGTAGGAGTTATTCGTAGGATGGTGTGGAGCGAAGCGATACCCATCATTTTCCGGTCGTTCCGGACGATGGGTATCGCAAGCTCCACCCATCCTACGAGAGCTCATCCGGCTTCAGTCAGACCGCGAAAACCCCATCGCGGTAATCGCGCAGGGCTTGCTCGATCTCCTCGCGGCTGTTCATCACGAACGGGCCGTACTGCACGATCGGTTCATTGAGCGGCTTGCCGGCCAGCAGCAGGACGCGTGCGCCCTTGTTGCTGGACAGCTGGATCTCGTCGCCCTGGTCCAGGCGTACCAGACGGTTGGTGGCGACGGTCTCGTCACCTCGCTCGCCCGGCACCTGCAGCGATCCTTCATAGACGTACAGCATCACCCGATGGCCCGCCGGAATGCGCGGAGCCACGGAGGCGCCCGCCGGCAGCACGAGGTCGTAGTAGTGCGGCTCGGTGCCGGGGCGTTGTACAGCGCCATCGATGGCCGTCTTGCCATCGTCGAAGCGCCCGGCGATCACGGTCACACCCACGCCTTGCGCGGTGGTTACGCGGGGCACGTCTTCGGGTTCGATGTCGCGGTAGCCGGCCGGAGAGAGCTTGTCCTTCGCCGGCAGGTTCAGCCACAGCTGGAAGCCGCGCATGGCGCCTTCCACCTGCTCGGGCATCTCGCTGTGGATGATGCCGTGGGCGGCCGTCATCCACTGCACGCCACCGGGTTTGAGCAGGCCGGTATTGCCCAGGTGGTCCTCATGGCGCATGCGCCCTTCGAGCATGTAGGTGACGGTCTCGAAGCCACGGTGCGGGTGGGCCGGGAAGCCGGCGATGTAGTCGTCGGGGTTCTGCGTGTCGAACTGGTCGAGCATCAGGAACGGATCGAATCGCTCGATGCCGGGGCCGCCGATCACTCGAGTCAGGCGCACGCCGGCGCCGTCGGAGGCCGGGTGGCCGATGTGCTGGTCGATCACGGTACGTAAGCGGGTCATGGGGACCTCCTTGATCTGTGAATGGAGATCATCCTAGTCCCAATGGATGGATAAATGGTTGCGATTTTTTCGGATTAACTATCGATAAAATTGATTGTTTGTCGAAAAAGCAAACCGCCGCCCGAGGGCGGCGGTTCCGGCTTACTCCTGGATCTGCAGGCGCCGGGCTTCGGTGTAGAAGTAGCGCAGCTTCTCGTACTCGAAGGGCGTGTTCATCTGCCCGTAGCGGAAGCCGTTGCTGTAACGCTTGTCGACGATCTCCAGTACCGGCAGCTCCCAGTAGTCGCTGCTGAGGTCGGAATAGTTCAGGTAGTTCACTTCGCGAGCGGCCACGAAGTCGGTGGCCAGCCCGCCCGTGTCGCGCAGGTTGGACGGGCCGAGGATCGGCAGCATCAGGTACGGGCCTTCCGGTACGCCCCAGTAGCCCAGGGTCTGGCCGAAGTCCTCGCTGACCTTGGGCAGGCCCATGGCGGTGGCCGGGTCCCACAGGCCGCCGATGCCGAGGATGGTGTTGAACAGCAGCCGCGCAGTGCTATTGGCGGCACGTTCGCCCTTGAGCTGGGCGACGCTGTTGAGCAGGGTCGGCACCTCGCCCAGGTTGCTGAAGAAGTTGCTCACGCCGGTGCGCACGAAGCGCGGGGTGACGTACTCGTAGCCGTTCACCACGGGCAGGAACACCCATTCGTCGAAGCGGTAGTTGAAGTGGTAGACCCGGCGGTTCCACGACTCCCAGGGGTCATAGACGTTGAGGGCATCGAAGGTGGCGCGCTCGAACTCGCGCTGGTCCAGGCCGGGGTTGAACTTCAGTGCGTCCAGCGGGTGCTTGAAGCCGTCTTCGTCCGGCGCCATGTCGAATTTGGTGCTGGTGGGCGTCTTCACCGGTTGCGGCGTCTCGGCCTGAGCGAGGCCACAGGCCAGCAACAGGGCGAGGGTCCAGGAATGGCGGAATGGCATGGAGTCAGTTCCCTGTCTGCGCGGTGGCGATGCCGGTAGCCGAGGCATCCTGTCCCTTGAGGAAGCCCAGCATGTCCTGGGCGTTCACGCGGTAGTTGAGGTTGCCGCAATGGCCGCCGCGCGGGTAGAGCGTCAGGCGATCACCGAAGGTGCGGCGCAGGAAGCCGATGTCCCCCGGCCCGAGGATGACGTCATCGGCGTTGTGCATGACGGCGATCTTCGGACTGTCGCGCAGGTAGTCCTCGAGCGCGTAGAGGCTGACCTGCTGGATCAGCTGCGGCAAGCTGCCGCCATCGTACTTGGCGCGCCACAGCGGCATCAGTTGGTCGGTCATGTAGCACTCGAAGTCGCACTGCATGGCGCGCTTGAAGAAGGGCGTCAGGCTGGTGCCTTCGGTGATCGGGTACTTGGGCGGGGTGATCAGGCCGCGGCGGTTGATCAGGTCGGAGGTGAAGGCGATGTCGGCAGAGGAGAAGCGGAATACCGCGCCGATCAGCATCGCCATCTCCTCGTTGGAAAGGTGCTGCTTGGACTGCTGCAGGTCGAAGAGGAAGGCATCGTTGAGGTCGACGTAGCCCTTCTGATTGAAGTAGCGGGTCAGCTTGGCGAGGATCACCTGGTAGAAGGTGTTGGTGTCGTTGATGCCCTTGACCTCTGTCTGCACCATCTTGTCGAGGTTGCTGATCGAGGTATAGAGGTTCACTGGCGGGTTGAGCAGCAGCACGCGCTTGAAGTTGAAGCTGCGGCGGGTTTCATCGAGCTTGCTGACGAAGGCGGCATGCAGGGCGCCGAGGCTGTAGCCGGTCAGGTAGTAATCACTGACGGGCAGATCCGGATGCTGCGCGCGTACGGCCTGCATGACCCGGTACAGGTCATCGGCGTCGTCGGGGGTATAGCCGGGCGTGGCGACGTGGGACGCGCCGACCATGAAGTCCCAGCTGGTCGGTGAGGACAGTTGCACCACATGGTAGCCGGCGTTGTAGAACAGGCGCTTGAGGTACTCCGGCGTGGTGCTGGAGTAGTTGGCACCGGTGCCGGCGATGATGAACACCAGCGGGGCCTCATGTTTCTGCCAGGCCAGCCGGTAGTGCAGCTTCTTCACCGGCCAGAAGTTGCTCGGCAACTCGTACTCCCGCTCAGGGCGCAGCTTGAGTGCGTAGTCCGACTGGCGGATGTCGTCGTCCGACGGCAACTGCGGGCGCAGATCCGGTGGGGTAGTGGCGATGGTCGCCTCGAATGGGTTGACCAACGGGTAGCCATAGCTGGCCTGATCGACGTCGCGGGCGAAAGCGGGCCCGGCGAGCCCCAGTGCGAGGCCGCCGATCAGGGCGGCCACGCGGCGAAGAAATGTCATGGTTCGGAGTCCTTTCAAGAGGAGGCCAACTCTAGGGTGACCGCGCATTAAGACCAGCACATTTCCCACAAGTGCGATCTGCGTTTCAGCCCTTGCGCGCCAGATCACGCAAGGCATCGCCGGTTAGACGATAGACGGTCCACTCGTCCTGCGGGCGTGCGCCGAGACTGCGGTAGAAGCCGATGGCGGGTTCGTTCCAGTCCAGCACCGACCATTCCAGGCGCCCGCAGTCGCGCTCCACCGCCAACCGGGCCAGCTCCGTGAGCAGCGCCTTGCCCAGGCCGGCGCCGCGGGCGGCCGGGCGCACGTAGAGGTCCTCGAGGTAGAGGCCGGGCTGGCTGAGCCAGGTCGAGTAGTTGTGGAAGAACAGTGCGAACCCCTGGGCCTCGCCGTCCACTTCACCGATCAGTACTTCGGCATAGGGACGCGGCCCGAACAGGTGGTCGTGCATGCGCCGGGCATCGGCTTTCACCTCGTGGACCAGTTTTTCGTAGTCGGCCAGTTCGCGAATCAGGTCAAGAATCAGCGGGATGTCCTCAGGGACGGCGGGGCGCAGGGTGACGTGGGGCATGGGTAATTCCTTGCGGAGCGAAATGCCCGGAGCATGACCAAAGCCTCGCGCTGCTGGCAACCGGTCACTTCAGTAGCGCTCCAGGCTCTCCACCCAGATCAACTCGCAGGCGCCGGCGCCCGTGTCCTCGCGGGTCAGCGAGCTGACCCAGCGCCAGCCGTCGTCGCCTTCCACGCGCACCAGCTTGCCGGACAAACGCACGTGCTCGCCGGCGCTGACCTGGGCCAGGGTGTGCGCCACGCCATCATTGGCCGGGATCATGTGCATGTTGGCGGCGTGGGTCTCCAGCTCGCGACGGGGAATCGGCAACCGGTCGGCATGCCAGTAGAACCAGCGGTTGCCCTGGGTGATGCGGATATCGGCCAGTACTTTCGGGTCTTCCATCGGCCCCCAGCCGAGGGCGAGGTCGGTGGGCGACAGCTCAGCCTCGCGGCCCAGACGGTAATCCTCGCGGCCCAGCACGCGAGCCTCGATGCTGAAGTCCTGCAACGGATAGATGGAATAGCGCTCGACGCGAAAGCCGCCATCGGACAGCACCTGGCTGTGCTGCTGCGGTGCCTGGGGGCGGTCGGTTGGCCACAGCCACCAGAAGCTGGCGGCCACGCAGACCAGCAGGAACAGGGTCGATCGCTTCATCGAAGGCTCCGTGGGTGGGGGAAGTTTACGCAGGGATTGGCCCCTCTTGCATCGGCCCCTGCGCTGGTTATGCTGGGCGCCGATTTCCCGCCTGCTCCGGAGTAGTGGCGCCATGTCCCGTCGTTTGCCCCTGATTCTCCTGCTGCTCGCCTTGGCGCTCTGGCTCGCCGCCAGCTACGGCGTGCGTTTCGGGCTGATGGAGGATGGTCGCTGGGTCGGTCTCTGCGCCGATGAAGCCACGCGCTGGGAATGCGGCGTGCGTTCGCAACTGGGCTGGGCGATCCACTTCGGCGTGTTCGGCAAGCTCGCGCTGGGCTTTTCGCTGCTGGCCTTCTTTGTACCGCGCCAGGCGGGCTGGTGGCTGGCCGTGCTGGCAATGCTGGTCACGCTGCCGGCGTTGGTGCTGTACAACGCCGGGCTGGCCGTCTTCGCGGTGGTGCTGGCGGGATTGCGCCTGGTGCGGGCGCCGGGCGCTGAGTCTTAGGCCCTTCGTTCTACTGGACGTCGCCCGCGCAACAGCGCGCCCAGCAGGAGCAGGCTCACCGCCGCCCAGCCCAGGGCCTGAAGATTGCTCGGTCCTTCCATCGCCAGCTGTACGGGAATGCCGACGGCGATGATCAATGCCAGCAGCAGTGCTTCGCGGCGTGGCGCATCAGCCGGACGGCACAGATAGACCAGTGCCGGGAACAGCAGGGCTGCACTGGGGAAACTGCGGTAGCGCGCATCGAAGACCATCCCGAGCATCAGCACTGCGCCAGCGAAACCGGCAGCTGCCAGCCACAGGCCGGCACGCCGTTGCAGCCAATCGAAGGCTACCAGGCGCCAGCCCGTGCGGTCCGACAACGCCAGGCTGACATGCAGCAGCACCAGCAGGTTGAGGACGGTCAGCGCCGCCGCCCAGAGCCATTCGCCCCAGAAGCGGCTGGTGATTACCGACAGCTCCAGCCACAAGCCGATGCAGCCGGCACCCAACGCGCCGGCCAGAGGCAGCAGAAAAGCACTACGGGCAGAAGCGGGGCGGCCGCCCACCAGCAGCCCGCCGAGCAGGATCACACCGGAAAGCCCCAGCCACAGCGGCCAGCCCGGTAGGTTGCTGACCGGTCCGGCGAGCACGCCTTTCTCTTCGCGGTCGGCGCTGAAGAGCCCCCAGTAACCACCCACTGCGCCTTCGCTCTGGCGCTTCCAGGGCTGGTCGAAGGCTTCGATCAGGTTGTAGTGCCAGCCTTTCTCTTCGGCCATGTGCACGAAGCCACGGATGAAGCGCGCCTCGTTGACCCGGCTGGGCAGGGCTGTTTCGCGCTGGCGGCCCTCGCTGGGCCAGCCGGTTTCGCCGATGAGAATGTCCTTGGGCGCGAACTCGCGGCCGAAGTCCTCGCGGATCTTCGCCACATGGGCGAGGGCGTCGTCGATGCTGCGCGGGTTGTCTTCCCAATAGGGCAGCAGGTGGATGGTGATGAAGTCCACTGCCGGGGCAATCTCCGGGTGCTGGTGCCAGAAGTCCCAGACGTCCGCATAGGTCACCGGCTGGCGCACCCGGGTCTTCACCTTGTGTATCAGCCCGGCCAGGTAACGCCCGGTGACCTCCTTGCGCAGCAGGGTCTCGTTACCGACGATCACTGCCTGCACCACGTCCGGGTATTCGTTGGCTGCCTTGATCAGTGCCTCGACTTCACGCTCGGTATCCACCGGGTTAGCGTTGACCCAGGCGCCGAGCATCAGCTTCAGGCCGTGCTTGCGCGCCAGCGCCGGGATGCCTTCCAGGCCGGTCATGGAATAGGTGCGCACACACTCGAAGCGCGTCGCCAGGAGCGCCAGGTCGGCGTCCATCTGTTCCGGGCGCAGCACGAAAGGCTGGTCGAAGGGCGACTGGTCCTTGGCGAACGGGCTGTAGGACGCGCATTGCAGCTTGTGCGTGGGCGTGGCCGCGTCGGGCAGGACCACCGGCTTGCCCAGGCCGTACCAGAGCCCGCAGAGGGCGGTCAGGGCAAGCAGCAGGGCGACGCAGTAGGGGAGGAGCGGAAAGCGCGAGGACTGTGGCATGGGGGCACGCGAACCGTGGCGAGGCGCGCATCTTAGCAACGCCGTTGGCCGCCGTCAGTGCCCGCGCGGGGCACTCAGGCGTGGCGGTGAATCCAGTTGTGCGTCGGCGCCGACTCGCCTGCGGCGTTGCCCTCGATACGCTTCCAGAATTTCTCGTGGAAGTGGAAGCCGACCGCGTTGCACAGCGGCTCGACGATTGCCACCAGGCCGCCCACGGTGATGCTGCCGGTCAGCGCATAGGCGACGCTGAAGGCGATGGCGAAGTGCATCAGGGTGAAGGTGACGGTCTTGAGCATGATGGCGATCCTCCGGGTGAGAATGATTCTCAGTTGCTTGAAGGCTACTGCTCGGGAACCCCGACGGATAATCGAGCCTCTGTATGACGGCGATAGGCCGGCACCGCCGTCGTGGATGGAATGGCGCGGTCGTGGATGGACGGGTTCTGTCGTGGATCGGACCGTTTGGCGTCGCTCTCAGAGCAGTTCGCCATCAGCGGGCGCCGATCATGAAAGGGCGGCCAAGACCGCGAATGGCGCCGGGGCCACTCGGACGCTGCAACGAAAAAATCACGGGGAGAAAACCATGACAATGATGCGACGCCTGTTGGGCCTGGGCGCAGGTCTGGTGCTGTCGGCGGCGGCCGGGCTGGCCGGTGCGGCGGCCAAGCCGGAAATCACCATCGGTTATGTGGACGGCTGGTCGGACAGCGTGGCGACCACCCACGTCGCCGCCGAGATCATGCGCGAGAAGCTCGGCTACCAGGTCAAGCTGATGCCGGTGGCCGCCGGCATCATGTGGCAGGGCGTGGCGCGCGGCAAACTCGACGCCATGCTCTCCGCCTGGCTGCCGGTCACCCATGGCGCCTACTACGAGAAGATGAAGGACAAGGTCACCAACCTGGGCGTGAACTACCCGGGCGCGAAGATCGGCCTGATCGTGCCCGAGTACGTGAAAGCCAACAGCATCGAAGACCTCAAGGCGCAGAAGGATGACTTCGGCGGTCGCATCGTCGGCATCGACGCCGGCGCCGGGGTGATGCTCAAGACCGACCAGGCGATCAAGGACTACGGCCTGGACTACAAGCTGGTGGCCAGCTCCGGCAGCGGCATGATCGCCGAGCTGACCCGCGCCGAGAACGACAAGAAGGCCATCGCCGTGACCGGCTGGATTCCGCACTGGATGTTCGCCAAGTGGAAACTGAAGTTCCTCGAAGACCCGAAAAAGGTCTATGGCGAAGAAGAGCACGTCGACAGCGTCGCCAACCCGGCGCTGGAGAAGAAGGCACCGGAAGTCTGGGCCTTCCTGAAGAAATTCCAGTGGAAGGACGGCCAGGAAATCGGCGAAGTGATGCTCGCCGTGCAGAACGGCGAGAAGCCGGAAGTGGCCGCCAAGAAGTGGGTCGAGGCGCATCCGGATCGGGTGAAGGAGTGGCTGTAATCCGTTAGCCCCTGCTTTCCCGCGACACCGAAAAATCCCCCGCGAACCATGGTGTTCGTGGGGGATTTTTTATTGGCAGCATGTTTGATAAAACCAGTGTGGTATCGGTGCTTGCTACTGCTCGTCTTATTGTGGAGCGGGGCAGCTCTTGGCGGCGGCTTTTAATGCTTTATCATGGTCCAAGTAGGTTTCGAAAGGAACGCTAATACCGCATACGTCCTACGGGAGAAAGCAGGGGACCTTCGGGCCTTGCG
>NZ_SWDV01000046.1 GCF_005877905.1 Pseudomonas nicosulfuronedens
ACAGAAAATAGAGCATCTCCACAAAGCCCATGGAAAGACTCTGACCAGCACTCAACTCATTCAAAAAACAGAATTGAAAACAAGAACAACTTACACTTTCAAAAGTTTGTTTACGCAGCTATTCATGAGCCGACTATCGAGTCAACTTATCTGGAAACTGAAAGACTCTGCGACAGCCAGACGCCCGGAAGACGTCGCGCCGATCACCTCCTCACCACCTCGAGTGATCCTCAGCCCCCGCTTTGCCGCCCCTGCAAGGCCGCAACGAACGCCGCCAGCGGCATTGGCCGGTCGAACAGGTACCCCTGCAGCACCTCGACACCACGCAGGGCGAGATAGGCCCGCTGCTCTTCGGTTTCCACGCCCTCGGCGATGATCATCAGATCCAGCTTGCCGCAAAGCTCGACGATGCTGTCAAGGACGTGGGAGGACAGTGCGTCCACGCCGATCATCGCCACGAAGCTCTTGTCGATCTTCAGTGCATCCACCTTGAAGCGATGCAGGTAGGCCAGGCTCGAGTTGCCGGTGCCGAAGTCATCGATGGCCAGCTTGACGCCCAGCCCATGGAGGTTGTCGAAAAGCTCGTCGGTCACCTCACTGGAGACGATCAGCTCACGCTCGGTCAGTTCCAGGGTGAGCTCGGGACAATGGGGCAGGAAGCGCGCCTGGAAGCCCCGGCAATCGTCGAACAGTCCCGACTCCGTACAGTGCCGCGCACTGATGTTGAAGCTCAGGTGGAAGCCCTGGCCCAGCAGTTGCCCATGCGGCGACAGCCCGTCAGCAACCTGATGCATCAGTTCGCGGGTCATCGCCACGATCAGCCCGGACCGCTCCGCCATGGGGATGAACAGGTCGGGGCCGACCATACCTTCGCGTGGGTGCACCCAGCGCATCAGCACTTCTGCACCGACCCAGCGGCCGTCGCGGGCATCCACCAGCGGTTGCAGGTAGGGTACGAATTCGCCGGCCAGCAGGGCCCGCTCCAGCTCCAGGCTCGGCGTGGCCGAGCGCCCCCAGAGCCAGAAACAGACGAATCCGGAAATCCCGCCCAGCATGAACATCAGTATCACCAGGGGCAGCGAGTCCTCGTGGATGTGCCGCCACTGCGCACCCGCAGGAAAACCGCCGATCACCGAATAGGGGAATCGCTCCGAGTGCTGGATGACCCGCCCCAACGGCAGGGGGGCTGGCGATCCGTCGTAAACGCCGCCTGCCTCGTCCATCCATTGCCCGCCAACCTGCAATTGCAGGTCGCTACGTTGGTCAACCAGCTGCAGGGTATTGCTCAGGTAACGCCCGTCCACGGTCGCAAGGGCCGCATGAGGCCCTTCGGCTCGGCGCAGGATCAGCAGGGCATAGTGCGGCGTCACCCGGTTGCCGGCCATCATTCGCAACGCACCGTCCACATAAAGGCTGGGATCGATGCGCTCATCGAACTCACCGAAAAGCGAGGTGCAATAGATGTCGTCGTCGCGGGTCAGGTTGAGCGAGCGGACGAACGGTACAACAGCGACCTGCTCCCTGAGCACCTGGGTGGCGTCGTCGCAAGCCTCATTGTCATGCAGCAACGCGACCCGCGCCGCCCCCGTGGCGTTGCTGAGCATCACGTCGAAAAGGCGCACCGCCTCGTTCGAGGCGGTGCGGGCTTCCGCAGACAAGGTGCGCAAGGTCTGCCAGTAGATGATGACGCTGCCCAGCAACAGCGGCAGCAGCGCCATGGAGAGGGAGAAGACCAGGCGAGGCAGCAGCCGGCGCCGGGTGTAGTTGCGAAGCGGCATCCTTGTTCCTTGCTCGACGGCGCCGCGACCTGCGACGCATTGCCACTCCCCCACCGGCAGTGGCGTGGATTGAGCTTAGAACAGCCTCCGCCGCCGGGCGCTGCGCGGTGGAATCCGTATAATCCCCGCCCCACCCATCCTGATCGCCACAGAAGACGCTCATGCCCAAGCCGCAGCAGCTCCAGCCCGTGGGAGACTTCCCGCCCGCCACGCTCCTCCGTCGCTTTGCCGCGATGTTCTACGACTTCCTGCTCTGCGTGGCCCTGCTGATGGTCGTGACGCTGGTCTACCAGCAAGGCTTCCTGCGCCTGATCTATGGCAGCGAGAAGCTCCGGATGCTGGCCGACCAGGGCGCGCTGACCGGCGACCCGCTGTTGTCCAGCCTGCTGTTCATCAGCGTGTTCGCCTTCTTCGCGAAGTTCTGGACCCACAGCGGCCAGACCCTGGGCATGCAGGTCTGGGGCGTTCGCGTGCAGAACGCCAACGGCACGCGCATCAGCCTGATGCAGGCACTGCTGCGCTTCGTCATCGCCATCGCCTCCTGGGGCTGCGCCGGCCTGGGCTTCCTCTGGATGCTCTGGGACAAGGACAAACGCACCTGGCAGGACCGCTACTCGGAAAGCGTGGTGATCCAGATCCCCAAAGCGGTGCGCAAGGCAACGCAGGGCCGGGGCTGAACCCGGACAATAAAAAAGCCGGCGATTGCCGGCTTTTTTGTGAGCGCGGGTTCTGCCCCGCGATCAGCCTCAGCCTGCCCTTTTCAACAGCAGCGTGCCGAGGAAGGCGCAGATCGCCGCCGGCACCAGCACCGCCAGCAACGGCGGGAAGTTGAACACCTGGCTGGACGGGCCGAGCAGGTCCTGGGCGATGCGGAAGGTAAAGCCCACCAGCACGCCGGTAAACACGCGCTGGCCCAGGGTCACGCTGCGCAGAGGACCGAAGATGAACGAGATTGCCATCAGCACCAGGGCAGCGGTCACCAGCGGCTGCAGGATCTTGGTCCAGAACGCCAGCCAGTAGCGGTTGGAACTCAGGCCCTGATCCTGCAGGTAATGGATGTAGCTCCACAGGCCAGTAATCGACAGCGCTTCCGGCTCCATCACCACGGTGTTGAGCAGTTGCGGGCTGAGCTGGATGTTCCAGGTCTCGCTCGGGTTGCTCACGACTTCACTGCGCTTTTCCGCGGCGTGCAGCACCGAGGTGGTCACGTCCTGAAGCTGCCACTGGTTGTTTTCGAAGACCGCCTGGCGGGCGAAGCTCGCGCTCAGCAGGCGACGGTTGTCGTCGAAGTTGTAGCGGGTCACGCCCAGCAGCACGCCATCCGGACGCACCACGTTGATGTGGATGAACTCGTGCCCCTGGCGGTGCCACAGGCCCGACTTCGAGCTTTGCGAGCCGTTGCCGCTCTGGGCCAGGGCGCGACCGCTCTGGGCAGCGGTTTCGGTGTAGGGAATCACGTACTCGCCCACCAGGATGCCGGCGAACATCAGCACCAGCATCGGCTTCATCACCGCCCAGACGATGCGCTGCAGCGACACGCCAGCGGCGCGCATGATGGTCAGCTCGCTGTTGCTGGCCAGGGTGCCCAGGCCCACCAGGCAGCCGATCAGTGCGGCCATGGGAAGCATGTCGTAGCCACGGCTCGGCGCGGTCAGCAGGACGAACTTGAGCGCCTCTCCAAGGGTGTAGGTCTCGTTGATCTGACCCAATTGGTCGACAAAGGCGAACAGCTCGGCCAGCCCGAGGATCACTCCGAGTACCGCGAGAATGGAAACGAAGACGGTGGTGCCGATGTAACGATCCAGCTTACGCATGCTTCAGCACTCCGCCCGACTTCGCTCGCTTGGCGGCCAGCTTCAGACGCAGCGGCTCCCAGTACAACAACAACAGGCCAATGGCCAGGAATATCCCGTGGATCCACCACAGCCCCAGGGCCATGGGGATCTTGCCCTTGTCGAGCATGCCGCGCCCGGCGATCAGCAGGGCCAGATAGGCCATGTACAGCAGCACGGCCGGCAGCAACTTGAGGAAGCGACCCTGGCGCGGGTTGACGCGCGACAGCGGCACCGCCAGCACGGTCACCACGAAGACCAGCAGCGGGATGGACAGACGCCACTGCAGCTCGGATTGCATGCGCGGGTCATCGCTGCCCAGCAGCTGGGAGGTGGGGATGGCGTCGCGGTCATCGATCTCGCTGCTCACTTCCGGCTTGGGCAGCAAGGCGGCGTAGGTGTCGTACTTGATCTCGCGGTAATCGGCCTGGCCGGGCGTGCCGTCGTAGCGATAGCCGTCCTTGAGAATCAGGTAGCGGCTGCCGTCAGCATGGATTTCCTGCACGCCGGTTGTGCCGACAAGCACCGAAGTGCCGCCGTCCTTGCCATTGCGCGGGCGGTTCTTGTCCGAAATGAACACGCCACCCAGTTCGGTGCGCTCGTTGGCCAGGGTCTCGGTATAGGTTACCCGCGTACCATCACGCATCGACTGGAAGCGCCCTGGCGCCAGGGTGTCGAACTCGGTCATCGCATCCTGCTTGTTCAGCAGCAGCTGCATCTGGGTGATGCCCTGAGGCGCCAGCCACAGGCTCAGCCAGGCCACCAGCAGGGCGATGAACAGCGCCGGCGCCAGAGTGATGGCCAGCAGGCGCTGCTGGCTCATGCCCGTGGCGGTGAGCACGGTCATCTCGCTGTCCAGATAGAGGCGGCCATAGGCCAGCAGAATGCCGAGGAACAGCCCCAGCGGCAGAATCAGCTGCAGGAAGCCCGGCAGGCGCACACCCATGATCATGAACAGCGAACCCGGATCGAGCAGGCCTTGGGCCGCTTGCGCCAAGTACTTGATGAAACGGCCGCTCATGATGATGACCAGCAGCACGGCGCTCACCGCGCTCATGGTGATCAGCACTTCACGGGACAGGTAACGGAAGACAATCAAACCGGACACTCCAGGGTTGTCACGCTCAGGCGGCTACGCTCAAACTAGCCGCCGTGAAGCATTGCCGGGTGCGCGCGGACGCGACCCAGCGCAAATAGCCGGCATTATCCTGCGATTCGCCAGGCCTGTCACTGCGCAGTCCATCTTCATTCGCAGACCCTTCTGCTCTTTGTCCCGGGGACACTCAGCCATGGAATTCCTTGTAAAAAGCGTACGTCCGGAAACTCTCAAGACCGCCACCCTGGTCATCGCCGTGGGCGAAGGCCGCAAGCTTGGCGCCACCGCCAAGGCCGTCGACGAAGCCACCGGCGGAGCCATCGCCAACCTGCTCAAGCGCGGCGACCTGGCAGGCAAGGTGGGCCAGACTCTACTGCTGCAGGATTTACCCAACCTTAAGGCCGAGCGCGTCCTGCTGGTCGGCGCCGGCAAAGAGCGCGAACTCTCCGACCGCGCCTACCGCAAACTGGTTTCCGCCGTCTTGGGTAATTTGAAGAGCCTGGGCGGCGCCGACGCCGTCCTGGCCCTGGGCGACCTGGCCGTGAAAGGCCGCAATGCCCACGGCAAGGCCCGCCTGCAGGTGGAAACCCTGGCCGACGGCACCTACGTCTTCGACCGCTTCAAGAGCCAGAAGGCCGAAGCGCTGAAGCTGAAGAAAATCACCCTGCTGGCCGACAAGGGCGATGCCGCCGCCGTCGAGCAAGGCGCCAAGGAAGCCCAGGCCATCGCCAACGGCATGGCCCTGACCCGCGACCTGGGCAACCTGCCGCCAAACCTCTGCCACCCGACCTTCCTCGGCGAGCAGGCCAAGGCGCTGGGCAAGGAATACAAGAGCCTGAAAGTCGAAGTCCTCGACGAGAAGAAACTGCGCGAGCTGGGCATGGGTTCCTTCCTCGCCGTCGCCCAGGGCAGCGACCAGCCGCCGCGCCTGATCGTGCTGCAATACAACGGTGCGAAGAAGAAGGACGAGGCCCCGCACGTCCTGGTCGGCAAGGGCATCACCTTCGACACCGGCGGCATCAGCCTCAAGCCTGGCCTGGGCATGGACGAGATGAAGTTCGACATGTGCGGCGCCGCCTCCGTGTTCGGCACCTTCCGCGCCGTGCTCGAGCTGCAACTGCCGATCAACCTCGTGGGCGTCATGGCCTGTGCCGAGAACATGCCCAGCGGTGGCGCCACCCGTCCGGGCGACATCGTTACCACCATGAGCGGCCAGACCGTCGAGATCCTCAACACCGACGCCGAAGGCCGCCTGGTGCTGTGCGACGCGCTGACCTACGTCGAGCGCTTCAAGCCGCAGTCGGTGGTGGACATTGCCACCCTCACCGGTGCCTGCATCGTCGCCCTGGGCTCCAACACATCGGGCCTGATGGGCAACAACGACACACTGGTCAAGCAACTGCTCAAGGCCGGCGAAGTCGCCGACGACCGCGCCTGGCAACTGCCGCTGTTCGACGAGTACCAGGAGCAGCTCGACAGCCCCTTCGCCGACATCGCCAACATCGGTGGCCCGAAAGCCGGCACCATCACCGCCGGCTGCTTCCTGTCGCGCTTCGCGAAGAAGTTCCACTGGGCGCACCTGGATATCGCCGGCACCGCCTGGATCAGCGGCGGCAAGGACAAGGGCGCCACCGGCCGCCCAGTTCCGCTGCTGACCCAGTACCTGCTGGACCGCGCCAAGTAATGGCACAGTGCAACCTGCCGAAGGGATCGAACGCATGACCCGGGTCGACTTCTACGTCATCCCCAGCGCCGATCCCGACGCACGCCTGACCATCGCCTGCCGCCTGGCCGAAAAGGCCTGGCGGCAAGGCATGCGCATCTTCGTGCTGTGCAGCGACGAGGCCCAGCGCGATGCGCTGGACGCTCGGCTGTGGAACTTCCGGGGCGAAACCTTCATCCCACACAATGCGGTGGAGGAAGACGCCGACTCACCGATCGTGCTCGCTCTCGGCGAGCCGCCGGAAAGCCACCGGGACCTGCTGATCAACCTGACCCTGGCCATCCCCGCCTTCGTCGACCGCTTCAACCGGGTCGCCGAACTGGTGATCGAGGAGCCGGCGATTCGTCAGGCGGCACGGGAGAATTTCCGTCGCTACCGCGAGCAGGGCTATCCTTTGCAGGACCATCGCCTGCCGCGCCCTTGAGAGCGTCTCAACCAAGACACCATGGACAACCACAAGCCTCCGCACGACCCCGACCACCTGCTGGAAGACCTGAAGAAGATCCAGGACCTGCTGGACGAGTCGGGGGCCGAGCCGCCCCTGCTGACCGAATCCTTCGAGCCGGACAACATCCCGCTGCTCTCCGACGTCGTCACGCCCGCTCCACAAGCGCCGGAGCTTGCAGCTGTCCAGCCCAGCGCGTCGCAAACCTCACCCGCAGCCAACGAGCTGAACCGCCTGGACCTGGAGCTGCGCGCCGCGGCCCAGCTGATCCTGCAGGATGTCCTCGACGACTTCGCCCCGCAGATCGAGGCTGAACTGCAGCGCCGCCTGGAAGCGCGGATGCAACGCCTGCTGGCCCAGCGCAAACCCTGACCCCCGCACCCTTCCGTTTTCTGCAGGAGCGACCTCGCGAATCATCGCTACTGCGCGCTTGCAGAAGAGCGTTCGCGAGCAAGCTCGCTCCTACAGTTCCCCGTCGGGCGCATGGCCATCCGCGCCGGTGGCCTGAGCGCCCTGCCTCCCGCTATACTCAGCGGTTTTCCGTCTAGCCTTATCAGGGTCCCGCCGCGCTCATGGACAAGACCTACCAGCCCCACGCCATCGAATCCCACTGGTACCCCCTCTGGGAGAAAGAGAACTACTTCGCCCCGCAAGGTTCCGGCGAGCCGTACACCATCATGATCCCGCCGCCGAACGTCACCGGCAGCCTGCACATGGGGCACGGCTTCAACAACGCCATCATGGATGCGCTGATCCGCTACCGCCGCATGCAGGGCCGCAACACCCTGTGGCAGCCGGGCACCGACCACGCTGGCATCGCCACCCAGATGGTGGTAGAGCGCCAGCTGGCCGCGCAGGGCATCGCCCGTCATGACCTGGGCCGCGAGAAGTTCCTGGAGAAGGTCTGGGAATGGAAGGATCAGTCCGGCGGCACCATCACCCGCCAGATTCGCCGCCTGGGTTCCTCCGTGGACTGGTCGCGCGAGCGCTTCACCATGGACGACGGCCTGTCCAACGCCGTGAAGGAAGCCTTCGTGCGCCTGCACGAGGACGGCCTGATCTACCGCGGCAAGCGCCTGGTCAACTGGGACACCAAGTTCCACACCGCCATTTCCGACCTCGAAGTGGAGAACCACGACGAGAAGGGCCACCTGTGGCACCTGCGCTACCCGCTGGCCGACGGCAACAAGACCGCCGACGGCAAGGACCACCTGGTTGTCGCCACTACCCGCCCGGAAACCGTGCTGGGTGACAGCGCCGTTGCCGTTCACCCGGAAGACGAGCGCTACGCCGCACTGATCGGCACCTTCATCGACCTGCCGCTGGTGGGCCGGCGCATCCCGATCATCGCCGACGACTACGTCGACCGCGAATTCGGCACCGGCTGCGTGAAGATCACCCCGGCCCACGACTTCAACGACTATGAAGTCGGCAAGCGCCACGACCTGCCGCTGATCAACATCTTCGACAAGGACGCCGCCGTCCTCGCCGTCGCCCAGGTGTTCAAGCTCGACGGCAGCGTCAACCCCGACCTCGACGCCAGCCTGCCGGCCGCCTACGCCGGCCTCGACCGCTTCGTCGCACGCAAGCAGATCGTTGCCGACTTCGAGGCCGCCGGCCTGCTCGAGAAGATCGACGACCACGCGCTGAAAGTGCCCAAGGGCGACCGCTCCGGCACCGTCATCGAGCCGTGGCTGACCGACCAGTGGTACGTCTCCACCAAGCCGCTGGCGGAACCTGCCATCGCCGCCGTGGAAGATGGCCGCATCCAGTTCGTGCCCAAGCAGTACGAGAACATGTACTTCAGCTGGATGCGCGACATCCAGGACTGGTGCATCAGCCGTCAGCTGTGGTGGGGCCACCGCATCCCGGCCTGGTACGACGACGCCGGCAACGTCTACGTCGGTCGCAACGAAGCCGAAGTACGTGCCAAGCACAACCTGGGCGACGCCAACCTGCGCCAGGACGAAGACGTCCTCGACACCTGGTTCAGCTCGGGCCTGTGGACCTTCTCCACCCTCGGCTGGCCGGAACAGACCGACTACCTGAAGACCTTCCACCCCACCGACGTGCTGGTGACCGGCTTCGACATCATCTTCTTCTGGGTTGCGCGCATGATCATGCTGACCATGCACCTGATCAAGAATGGCGATGGCAGCGCGCAGATCCCGTTCAAGACCGTCTACGTCCACGGTCTGGTGCGCGATGGCCAGGGCCAGAAGATGTCCAAGTCCAAGGGCAACGTGCTTGACCCGCTGGATATCGTCGACGGCATCACCCTCGACGAACTGCTGGAGAAACGCACCAGCGGCATGATGCAGCCCAAGCTCGCCGAGAAGATCGCCAAGCAGACCAAGGCCGAGTTCCCCGAGGGCATCGCCAGCTACGGCACCGACGCCCTGCGCTTCACCTTCTGCTCGCTGGCCTCCACCGGTCGTGACATCAAGTTCGACATGGGCCGCGTCGAGGGTTACCGCAACTTCTGCAACAAGCTGTGGAACGCCGCCAACTTCGTCATCGAGAACACCGATGGCAAGGACACCGGCGTGAATGGCGAGCCGGTCGAGCTGTCCTCGGTGGACCGCTGGATCATCTCCGCCCTGCAGCGCACCGAGATCGAAGTCGCCCGCCAACTGGACGCCTTCCGCTTCGACCTGGCCACCCAGGCCCTCTACGAGTTCATCTGGGACGAGTACTGCGCCTGGTACCTGGAGCTGGTCAAGCCGGTGCTGTGGGACGAGAACGCGCCGATCGAGCGTCAGCGCGGCACCCGTCGCACCCTGGCGCGCGTGCTGGAAACGGCCCTGCGCCTGGCGCACCCGTTCATGCCGTTCATCACCGAAGAAATCTGGCAGCGCATCAAGGGCGCGGCTGCGAAGTCCGGCGACACCCTGATGCTGCAACCCTGGCCGATCGCCGACGAGGCGAAGATCGACGCCGCCGCCGAAGGCGACATCGAGTGGGTCAAGGCCCTGATGCTGGGCATCCGCCAGATCCGTGGCGAGATGAACATCTCCATGGCCAAGCGCATCGACCTGGTGCTGAACAACGCCTCCCCCGAAGACCACCGCCGCCTGGCCGACAACGAGCCGCTGCTGATGAAGCTGGCCAAGCTCGAGACCATCCGCGTGCTGGACGAAGGCGAAGAGCCGCCGATGTCCGCCACCGCGCTGGTCGGCGACCTGCAGGTGCTGGTGCCGATGGCCGGCCTGATCGACAAGGCTGCCGAGATGGCGCGCCTGGACAAGGAAATCCAGCGCCTGGAAGGCGAAGTCAAACGCGTGGGCGGCAAGCTGTCCAACGAAGGCTTCGTCGCCAAGGCTCCGCCGGAAGTGATCGAGAAGGAACGTGCCAAGCTGGCCGAAGCCGAGCAGGCCGTGACCAACCTGATCCAGCAGCGCGAGAAGATCGCCAGCCTGTAAGTGCCACCGAAAGGCCCGCCCCGTGCGGGCCTTTTGCTTTTCTCAGGGACCGGGAATGACGATCTCGCTGCGCTTCGAATCCATCCTTAACGCGGATGCCGACCTGGCCTGGCGCTGGATCACTGACGTACGTTGCCTGCGCAACGAAATGCGCCCCCTTCTGTGGATGAGCATCCCGCGCAGTATCAACAACCTCGAAGACCTGCAGATCGAGCCCGGCAAGCCACTGTTCACCAGTTGGCTCTGGCTGTTGGGCTTGATCCCCCTGGGCACTTCACGCCTTACCCTGCGCGAGCTGCGCAGCGGCGAAGGTTTCGTCGAGGAGTCGCCGATGACTGGCATGCGCCTGTGGCGCCACGAGCGCACCCTGGAACCTTGCGCCCAGGGCACGCGAGTGGTCGACCAACTCACCGTCGAGCCCGTCTTCGGCGCGGCGGTGGTGAAGCTGTTCCTGCGCCTCTTCTTCGCCAGCCGACACCGCGCCTTGCGGCGCCGAGCAGCACGCCTGCCTTAATGTTCTTGTAGGAGCGAGCTTGCTCGCGAACCATACAATCCCTGAGCAAGAGCATTCGCGAGCAAGCTCGCTCCTACAGGCTTCCTCAATACACCGCCCCCACCGGATACACATAGGCATTCACGTCATAGAACGGCGTGCGCTGGTAGAACCACTGCAAGCGTGCCTGGGCGTCCTTGGCGAACGCCTTGTCATCTTTCAGCTTCTTCTCGAACTCGGCTTTGAGCTTCGGGTCCTCGGCGAGCATCTTGCGCGCCATCGGATCCATCACGTACTCCTCCGGCTCCTCGGCCACCACCAGGGTCGAGTTGAAGAAGCCCCAGGACCAGAACGAGTCGGGGCTTTCCGCCGTCAGCAGGTTGACCGCCAGTACGCCCAGCGGCTGGTCGGTGTCGATCACCACCGAACCCGCCGGGTAGGTCTGCAGGCGCTGGAACGGCTTGCCCACGCCGCTGACCAGCAAGTGCCCCTCATAGCCGGGAATCTCGTTGCTGGCGGCGCGGTCCGGCTCGAAACCGCCGGCCAGCTTGATGTCGTCCATGCGCTGCAGGGTCACCTCGATGGGCGTGGCCTTGTCCAGGGTCTTCATCTGGATGCCATGGGACTTCAGACGCGCGATCACCTCGCTCCACTGCACCGGCACCACATACTGTTTCGGCCGCTTCACTACCAAATCCGGCACCGAGTTATCGCTGATCGGTACATCGAGTTGCTTGGGCTTGTTGCTCCAGACGATGGTCTTCTTCCCGGTAATCGGCGACTCCTCGTAGCGATAATCCCCCACGGTGAACGGCGTGTGCTGCTCGTTGCCGGGCTTCCAGGTGAGGATCACCTCCCTCTGCGCGGCCAGGCGTTCACGGTCCTTGGCAATGGCCTGCCTGAGTGACTCGGCGTTGTCGCCGATCACCTGGAACATCGCCTTGAGCATCACGTAGTTGCCCAGCACCTGGGTTTCGTAGGGATGCAGCGCGTGCTGTTCGATGAGGATCGAGGGCACGTTGCGGATGTCCCCGTACTGATTCGAGAAGCGCGCCAGGTCCGTTCGATAGGGGTAATAGCCCTTGGTCGGGTCCTGGTTGTCGTTGAAGCTGATGCACTCGTGGACCACATGCCCGTCGCCCTCCAGCTCCTTGTACACCGGCGGCCGCATGACCTTGTCCATCCACTCGCTGGAGGCCGGCGACCAGCCATTGCCGTTGTGGCAGTAGGAGCTGTCGTAGGGGTACATGGCGCCGTCGGTGGAGTGGGTATCGACGAAGAAGCTCAGGTCGTACTGGTTGAACACCGAGGCGACGTTGCGGATTTCGGCGCTGTCGAGCTTGGTGAAGTCGCGGTTGAGGTTGTAGTTCAGGCCGTTGACCCGCCAGCCGGTGACCTCCGGGCCGTTCTGGTTGATCCGCCCATAGGGACTGCGGCGCAGGTCGCCGTCGATGTTCACGGTCGGGATGAAGACGATGTTGATCTTGTCCAGCAACCCCGCCAGCGGCTTGTCGCCGGTAGTCATGTCACGCAGCAGCATGAACATCGCGTCCTTGCCGTTGGCTTCGCCGGGGTGAATTTCCGCCTCGACGAAGATCGTCGGCTTACCTGACTTGTTCAGCCCGGCCGCCGATTTGTCCGCCTCGCGGCTGGCGGTCACCAGCAGCATCGGCTCGCCGGTGGCGCTGTTTTCCGGAAGGTCGCTCAGGGTAATGACACCACCCGAGGCATCGGCCAGCTTCTGCAGCCAGGCGCGGGTCTGGTGGTAATCGGAGGTCTGCTTGAAGCCGCTGGACTCGGCCAGGGTGATCAGCGGGTTGTCGGCCTTGGCGAGGTACTTCGTGCTGGCGAGCTTCTGCTCGAACATCGCCGGGAGGATTCGGGTCTTGGCGGCGGTGCTGTAGCCGCTGTCATCGACATACCCCGGCGCCGAAGGCAGGGCGGCGTACAGGGGCAGGCTGGTAGTGGCAAAGAGGCCGGCGAGCAGCGCTCGGGACGAGAGGGGGTACATGGGAGGGTCTCCTTCAGCAACAGAACGTCCTGCGGGCACGGGGCGCCCGTGCATCAACCATAGTCAACCCTGGGAAAACGCCAGCGCGGTTCGTCGTCGCGGCCGCTCTGGGAGGGCCTGTGCATTCCCTGAGGGAATGACCTTGCGAAGAATGCTCGCTTGGATCACCCGGGCAGTTCGCCGAAGATCAGCGCACCCCTGCCCATCCAGGAAGCCGATTCCCATGTCCGACCTCCCCGCCCGCAATGGCGGCCAGATTCTCGTCGATGCCCTGCTGCACCACACGGTGGATACCGTCTACTGCATCCCCGGCGAAAGCTACCTGCCGGTGCTCGACGCCCTTCACGACGCCAGCAGCATCCAGACCATCGTCACCCGCCACGAAGGCGCTGCCTCGAACATGGCCGATGCCTACGGCAAACTCACCGGTCGCCCGGGCATCTGCTTCGTCACCCGCGGGCCGGGCGCGACTCATGCGGCCAACGGCGTGCACACGGCGATGCAGGACTCCACGCCGATGATCCTGTTCATCGGCCAGGTGGAAAGCGCGTTCAAGGGCCGCGAAGCCTTCCAGGAAGTGGACTACCGGCAGATGTTCGGCGGCCTGGCCAAGTGGGCCACCGAGATCGACGACATCAACCGGATTCCCGAGATCGTCGCCCGCGCCTTCCGCGTCGCCCAGTCCGGACGTCCCGGCCCAGTGGTGATCGGGCTGCCGGAGGAAGTGCTGTTCGGCTCCGCGCAGGTCGCAGACATGAAGCCGACACCAATCACCCGAGCAGCGCCAAGCGCCGACTCGCTGGCCGAACTGCGTGAGCGCCTGAGCCAGGCCCGTCGCCCGTTGCTGATCGTCGGCGGCACCGGCTGGACACTGGAGGCTTGCGCGCAGGTTCGCGCCTTCGCCCGCGCCAACCATCTGCCGCTGGTGACTTCGTTCCGCCGCCAGGACCTGATCGACAACCGCGACGAGCAGTACGCCGGCCAGCTCGGCTTCGGCGCCTCGCCCAAGCTCACCGCGCGGGTGCAGGAAGCCGACCTGCTGCTGGTGCTCGGCTCGCGCCTGAGCGAAACGCCTAGCGCCGGCTACAGCATCATCCAGAGCCCGCGCCCGCTGCAGGGCATGATCCACGTGTACCCTGACGCCAGCGAACTGGGCCGCGTCTACCAGGCGGACCAGAGCATCCAGGCCGGCATGCCGGAGATCGCCGCCGCCCTCGCCGGCCTCGCGCCACTCTCCGGAACGCCCTGGGCCGAATGGACCGCCGCTGCCCGCGCCGATTACCTCAGCTACATCACTCCGCCGCAAAACACGGAACCGCCACAGGGCGTGGATCTCACTCAGGTCGTCCAGTACCTGAACGAGGCGCTACCGGACGACGCCGTGGTCAGTAACGGCGCCGGCAACTACGCCGTCTGGGTGCACCGCTTCTACCGCTATCGCTCGCCGCGCAGCCAGCTCGCCCCCACCAACGGCGCCATGGGCTACGGCTTCCCCGCCGCCATTGCCGCCAAGCTGCACGACCCACAGCGTAGTGTGGTGTGCTTCGCCGGCGACGGCTGCTTCATGATGTATCCGCAGGAACTGGCCACTGCCGTGCAGTACGGCGCGGCACTGACCATCATCGTGGTCAACAACGGCCTGCTCGGCACCATCCGCATGCACCAGGAGCGCGAATACCCCGGCCGTATCAGCGGGACCGAGCTGCGCAACCCCGACTTCGTCGCCCTGGCCCAGGCCTTCGGTGCCCATGCCGAGCGGGTCGAGCGCACCGAGGACTTCGCCGCCGCGTTCGAGCGCGCCCAGGCCAGCGGCAAACCGTCCCTGATCGAGCTGCGCACCGACCCGAAGCAGATCACTCCGGTCGCCCGACTGCCGTGACCAGGCGCGCGAGGCTTCGCTAAGCTGCATCGGATCAACGCAACGTGCCCGCCACAACGGGCACAATGGCGCGCCGAACATCAGCTAGGGAAGCGCATGAGTCTGCAACTGATCTGGGTCCTCGCCCTGCTCGCCACCGCTGTCGGGCTGTTCGTCATCAACCGGCCACGGATGGACGTGGTCGCCCTGCTGGTGATGGTCGCCCTGCCACTGTCGGGCGTGCTCAACGTACAGGAGTCGCTGGCCGGCTTTGCCGATCCCAACGTCATCCTGATCGCCGCGCTATTCGTCATCGGCGAAGGTCTGGTACGTACCGGCGTGGCCTATCGAATCGGCGAGTGGCTGACGCGCCGCGCCGGCTCCAGCGAGACACGCCTGCTGGTACTGCTGATGCTCGCCGTGGCCGGTCTCGGTTCGGTGATGAGCTCCACCGGCGTGGTCGCCATCTTCATCCCCGTGGTGCTGAGCATCGCCGCGCGCCTGCACGTCTCGCCGCGCCGGCTGATGATGCCGCTGAGCTTCGCCGGGCTGATCAGCGGCATGCTCACCCTGGTCGCCACCGCGCCCAACGTAGTGGTGCACAGCGAGCTGGTCCGCGAGGGCTCGAAGGGCTTCGGTTTCTTCAGCTTCACGCCGTTCGGCCTGGTCGTGCTGGTGCTCGGCGTCGGCTACATGCTGGTGGCACGCCGCTGGCTGGGCGATGACGATGGCGACGATAGCCAGAGCGTCAAGCGCCGCACCCTGGGCGACCTGATCCGCGACTACCAGCTGGCCGGCCGCGAGCGGCGCCTGCGCATCCGCCCCGATTCGCAACTGGTGGGCATGAGCCTGGCTGACGTGGAACTGCGCGCCCGCGCCGGAACCAACGTAGTCGCCATCGAACGCATGGTGCATTTCCGCCTGAAGATCCTCACCCCCAGCGCCAATATCGTGCTGCACGCCGGCGACGTACTGCTGGTGGATATCTACGGCGAGCGCAGCGACCTGCTGGGCATGTACCACGAGTTCGGCCTGGAACCGCTAAGCCTGCAAGGCGATTATTTCACCGAGCGAGCCCACGAGGTGGGGATGGCCGAGGTCACGTTGCCGCCGGAGTCCGCACTGCTGGGCAAGAGCGTGCGGGACCTGGAATTTCGCAGCCAGTTCGGCCTCAACGTGGTGGGCCTGCGGCGCAACCGCGAAGCCCTGGTCGAGGGCCTGCTGGAGGCCAAACTGAAGGTCGGCGATACCCTGCTGGTAATCGGCGACTGGAAGGAAATCCGCCAGCTCCAGGCGCGCAGCCGCGACTTCCTGGTGCTCAGCCTGCCCGCCGAGGTCGATGAAGCCGCCCCCGCCGCCAGCCAGGCGCCGCACGCGCTGTTCAGCCTGGCGGTGATGGTGATCCTGATGGTCAGCGGGCTGGTGCCCAACGTCATGGCGGCGCTGATCGCCTGCCTGCTGATGGGCGCGTTCCGCTGCATCGACATGGACAGCGCCTACCGCTCCATCCACTGGCAGAGCCTGCTGCTGATCGTCGGCATGTTGCCCTTCGCCCTGGCGCTGCAGAAGACCGGCGGCATCACCCTGGCGGTCAACGGCCTGGTCGGCGTCCTCGGCGGTGCCGGGCCCTATGCCATTCTCGCCAGCCTGTTCGTGCTGACGGCGGTGATCGGCCTGTTCATCTCCAACACTGCCACCGCCGTGCTCATGGCGCCGGTGGCCATCGCCACGGCAAAAGCCCTGGGCGCCTCACCCGAGGCCTTTGCGATGATTGTCGCGCTGGCCGCGTCCGCCGCCTTCATGACGCCGATTTCCTCGCCGGTGAATACCCTGGTGCTCGGCCCCGGACGCTATCGCTTCGCCGATTTCGTCAAGGTTGGCGTACCCTTCACGATTCTGGTGATGATCGTCAGCGTTGTGCTGGTACCCTGGCTGCTGCCGCTGTAGTCGTCCACCGCAGGATCAACAAGGAAACGTCTCGATGGAAGTGAGCAAGACCAAAAGCAGTTTCTACCGCCGCCTGTACGTCGCGTGGCTGATCGACAGCGGCACCGCGACCAGCGTCCCGGCGCTGATGGAGGCCACCGGCATGCCCCGACGCACGGCGCAGGACACCCTGGCCGCGCTGGCCGATCTCGACATCGACTGCGCCTTCGAGCAGCACGACGGCGAACGCAACAACGCCGGCCACTACCGCATCCGCGACTGGGGCGCCATCGATCCGCGCTGGATCGCCGCGCACCTGCCGAAGATCAAGGACATCCTGCAGTACCCCTGAGCCCGCCCGCATGCTTGCCGTTCCCCCCATTCTCTGGCGCTCTCGCCGACTGATCCTGCTGCTCGCCTTCGCCGGAGTGCTGGCCCTGCTCTACCGCGCCAGCGGCCTGCATGAGGAGTTCAGCCTCGACGCCCTGCGCACCGAACTGACCGACAACCGCCTGGGCGGCCTGCTGCTGTTCGTCGGCCTGTTCGCCCTGGGCAACCTGCTGCACATCCCCGGCCTGCTGTTCCTCGCCGCCGCCGTGCTGGCCATGGGCAAGCTGTGGGGCGGGCTGATCACCTACTGCGCGGCAGTGTTCTCCTGCGGTTTCACCTTCCTGATCGTGCGCGCCGTCGGCGGCAACGGCCTGCGCCTGCTGAACAACCGGCTGACCCGCGCGGTGTTCAGCCACCTCGACCAGCGCCCGGCGAGCAGCGTGTTCCTGCTGCGCCACGCCTTCATCACCTCGCCGACGCTGAACTACAGCCTGGCCCTGTCGGGCATCGGTTTCTGGCCGTACATGCTCGGCACCCTGCTCGGCCTGCCCATTCCGCTGCTGCTCTGCTGCCTGCTGTTCGACCGCCTGGGCAGTGCGCTGATCGGCTGAGGCGCGCCAGGAGCATCTGTGGGAAAATCGCCCACCGCTTCCCTGTCCCGCACGCCCTCATGTCGAAACCACCGAAACGCCCCATCAAGCCCGCCATCCCCGCCCAGGCTCTGCGCGACCCGGCCGCCAAGCGGCCGAACCTGCTGCACCCGCGCAACCGCCACCAGGGCCACTACGACTTTCCGGCGCTGATCGAGGGCTGCCCGGAGCTGGGCCGATTCGTCATCACCAATCCCTACGGCAAGCCAAGCATCGACTTCGCCAACCCCGAGGCAGTGCGCGTGTTCAACCGCGCGCTGCTCAAGGCGCAATACGGCATCGGCCAGTGGGACATTCCCGCCGGCTTCCTCTGCCCGCCGATCCCCGGTCGTGCGGATTACGTGCACTACCTCGCCGACCTGCTCGCCGAGGAGAACGGTGGCAGCGTGCCGCGCGGGCCGGAGGTACGCGTGCTGGACATCGGCGTCGGCGCCAACTGTATCTACCCGCTGATCGGGCACCGCGACTATGGCTGGCACTTCCTCGGCTCGGACATCGAGCCAGCCGCCCTCGCCTCTGCCCAGGCCATCGTCAGTGGCAACCCCGGCCTGAGCGATGCTATCGAATTGCGCCAGCAGCACGACCCGAAGCACATCTTCCGTGGCCTGCTCGGCGCCGATGAGCGCTTCGACGCGACCCTGTGCAACCCGCCCTTCCATGCCTCACCCGAGGAAGCCAGTAGCGGCAGCCGGCGCAAATGGAAGAACCTCGGCAAGCTCGACCCGTCGCGCCAACTGCCCAAGCTGAACTTCGGCGGGCAGAGCAACGAGCTGTGGTGCGAAGGCGGCGAGATCGCCTTCCTGCGCAAGCTGGCGGCGGAAAGCGCCGAAGTCGGCCAACAGGTGCGCTGGTTCAGCTCGCTGGTGTCCAAGGCCGGCAACCTCGACGACTTCCGTCGCGTGCTGAAGAAGGCAGGCGCCATCTCCATTCGCACCGTGGACATGGCCCAGGGGCAGAAGCAGAGCCGCTTCGTCGCCTGGACCTTCCTCGAGCCAGAGCACCGCCGCAAAGCGTAGGGCGCATAACGCGGCACGCGTTATCCGCCGTCACTCAGCACCGACGATAACCGCAAGCGGTTATTCGCCCTACGACTCGCCCCCGCGTCAGGCTTCAGCCAACAGCGCCGGCGAGCGTTCACGCCCCAGCAGCACAAAGACCAGCCCCGCTACGACCAGGGTGATCCCGGCCAGCAGCTCCAACACCCGGCTGAACACGGCCACGTAGTCGCTGCGCAGTTGCTCGGGCGCCAGCTGCGGCAACTGCTCGACGACCGCCGCCAGATTGCCGATGGCCAACTGGTTGGCGCTCATCAGGCGCTCCGCCGTGGCCAGGCCCAAGGGCTCCAACTGCGAAGCGATCAGGGTCGCCAGCAAAGCGCCGACCACGGCGATGGCCACCGCATCGGCGGACACCCGCACGGTGTTGAAGATGCCCGTCGCCATGCCGGCGCGTTCACGCTCGACCACGCTCACCGCCAGGCCATCCATCAACCCCCAGGGCAGGCCGATACCGATGCCGATCATCAACAGCGGCACATCTGGCGCGACACCGCCTGCCAGGTTGCGCGCCAGCCACATCAGCCCGCCCGCCACGATCAGCAGGCCGATTGCCGAGAGGCTGCCAGCACTGAAGTGCTTCGCCAGCAGCGCCGCCAGGAAGGGTACTATCAACAGCGGCGCCGACAGCGCCAGCATGGTCCAGCCAGCTTGCAGCGCGCCCTGCCCTTCGATGCCGATGAAGCGTCCCGGCAGCAGGACGATCAGCACCACGTAGGCGAACGCCGGCGACGCACCCAGCAGTTGTACACCAACGAAACGCCATTGGCTGAACAGCGAAAGATCCAGCAAAGGCCGCTCCACACGGCGTTCGACGGCAACGAACACGACCAGCAACACGCCACTCAGCACCAGCGTGACAATCACGGAAAAGCTCGCCCAGCCCTGTTCCGGCGCCAGCAGCAGGCCATAAGTGAACAAGCTGAGCGCGGCAGTGAAGCTCAGCGCACCGGGCCAGTCCAGACCGCGTGCCTGGGGGTCGCGGCTCTCACGGCAGAAGCGTACGACCACCGGCACCGAGGCCAGCGCGCACACCGCCGGCACCAGGAACACCCAGCGCCAGCCCGGCCCATCGGTCAGCCAGCCGGCGAGCAGTGGGCCGAAGGCCAGGCCGACGCCGAAGGTTGTCCCCAGCAAGCTGAACACCCGCGTGCGAATGGCCCCCTCGAACTCCTGCGCCAGCGCCGCCATGGCAGCGGCAAAGGCCGCCGAACCTCCCGCTCCCTGCAATACCCGCAGCAAGTCGATCGCCGCCACCGAGCCGGCCAGGGGAATCGCCAGGGTGGTGGCGCAGAACAGCGCCAGGCCGACCAGCCAGATGCGTTTGCGTCCGTACACGTCCGCCAGGCTGCCGGCCGCCATCATCGCCGCACCGTAAGCCAGCACGTAGCCGTTGACGATCCAGTTCAGCGCCACGGCCGAGCCACCCAGCTCACGGGCAATGGCCGGCAGCACCACGGCCGGGCCGGTGAAGCACAGGGGAATCAGCACCGCCGTCAGGCTGGCCGCCAGTAGCAGTAGCCAGCGCGAGGCGTCGGATCGATTTTCTGAGATATCGTGGGAAGGTTTCATGGTGGGTCCGCAAGGAATCGAGGAAGACCCGCCGAAAGCTAATCAACCCGGCATTACGGAAAAACAGGCTAGGATTCCGAACAAAACGGACATCACTGTCCGCAATCGATCCCCCAACGCGCGGCACAATAGCTGCCCACCTGCACGGATACCCGCCCATGGACAGCCTCAACGGCCTGCGCGTCTTTCTCCAGGTCGCCGACTCCCTGAGCTTCGCCCAGGCCGCTCGCCTGCTCGGCCTCTCCGCTTCGGCAGTGGGCAAGAGCATTGCGCGCCTGGAGGAGCGCCTGAGCGTGCGCCTTTTCCATCGCAGCACCCGCAGCCTGAGCCTCTCCAACGAAGGCCAGCTGTTCCTCGAGCGCTGCCGGCGCATCCTCGACGAGCTGGAAGCGGCGGAACAGGAACTGGCGCTGTCCACCCAGCAGGCCCGTGGCCGGCTGAAGATCAGCATGCCGCTGGTGGCCGGGCTACTGCCCCAGGTGCTGCCGGAATTCCTCCGCTGCTACCCCCGCATACAACTGGACATCGACTTCACCGACCGCCTGGTGGACGTCATCGAGGAGGGTTTCGACCTCGTGGTGCGCGGCGGCGAGCTGCGCGATTCGCGGCTCAAGGCGCGCAAGCTGGGCGACTTCTGCCTGCTGCTGGTGGCCTCGCCCGGCTATCTGCGCCAGTACGGCACGCCGCGGCGGCCGGCGGATCTCAATGAGCACCTGTGCCTGCACTACCGCTACCCGAGCAGCGGGCTGGTACAGCGCTGGCCGCTCAAGCTCGCCCCTGGCGAAGCGGAGCCACGCCTGGACGGCGGGTTGATCTGCAACACCGCCGACATGCTGATCAACGTTGCCAGCCAGGGCATGGGAATCGCCTGCCTGCCCGACTTCGCGGTGCGCAGCGCGCTGAACGACGGCCGGCTGGTGCAGGTGCTGAGCGAACACACTACGCACCAGGGCAGCTTCCACGCGCTGTGGCCGGCGGGTCGGCGCATGTCGCTGAAGCTGCGGGTGTTCCTCGACTTCCTGGGCGACCGGCTGTTCGTCACTCGTTAAAGTGACTCAGCGGATGAACTGCTTGCTGATCTCGCGAAAGATTTCCGTCCCCGCGCGCTCCATCCACTCG
This sequence comes from Pseudomonas nicosulfuronedens, assembly GCF_005877905.1. GTDB lineage: Bacteria > Pseudomonadota > Gammaproteobacteria > Pseudomonadales > Pseudomonadaceae > Pseudomonas > Pseudomonas nicosulfuronedens. The sequence goes on from NZ_SWDV01000046.1 coordinate 21,311, forward strand.
AAGGCGACCATCTCCCGCGAGACGATCACCGCGCCGGCCTGCCGCATCCGCTCCAGCGCCAGCGCCTTGTCCCGCGGCCGACGCGAGCCGACGGCCTCGTCCACCACGTAGACCTGGCGATCCTCGGCCAGCAACCCCAGCACTGTCTGCAACACACAGACGTGCGCTTCGGTGCCGCACACCACAAACTGCCGACTATCGCCGCCGGGCATCTGCAGCAGCCCGGGATCGGCGACTGCGGAGAAGGCGATCTTCTCCAGCACCTCGCCCTCCGCCAGTTCGTCACGCAGCGCCGGCAGCGTCGTGCCGAGGCCCTTCGGGTACTGCTCGGTGGCCAGCACGGGCACGCCCAGCCGCCGTGCGATGGCCAGCAGCCAGGCGCTGTGTTCGAGCACTGCCTCGTTGTCGTGAATGGCCGGGAACAGGCGTTCCTGGATGTCGATGATCAGCAGGGTCGAAGCCTGGGCGCGCAGCAACATCGTGAGAGTCCTCCAGAGGTTCGAACCCGAGTTGTGGTCCTCCGAAGCCAGGCTGTCAACCGCCATCGCACCATTGGCCACTTGGCAGGCGCCGCTCCAGCCCGCACCCTATGCGCGCCAGAACACCACAACAACGAGCCTGGGAGAGAAGGGAACATGGGCAAGAGCATCAGCATCGCCGCGCGTGACGGCAGCGGCAGCTTCAGCGGTTATCTCGCGGTACCGGCCAGCGGGCACGGCCCCGGAGTGGTGATCGGCCAGGAGATCTTCGGCGTCAACGCCAACATGCGCAGCATCGCCGACAGCTATGCCGAGGAAGGCTACGTCGCCCTGGTGCCCGATCTCTTCTGGCGTCTGCAGCCGAACCTGGAGCTGGGCTACAGCGAGGCCGACTTCGGCCAGGCCATCGGCCTGTTCCAGCGCTTCGACGTGGACAAGGGTGTGGACGACATCGCTGCCGCCATGGACGCCCTGCGCGCGCTGCCGGCGGTGGAGGATCGCGGTATCGGCTATGTCGGCTTCTGCCTGGGCGGCAAGCTCGCCTACCTCACCGCCGCGCGCACCGACGCCGCCTGCTCGGTGGGCTACTACGGCATGGGCATCGAGCAGATGCTCGACGAGGCAGCGAACATCAAGGGTCGCCTGGTGCTGCACTTCGCCGAGCAGGACGTGTACTGCGACGCCAACGCCCGCGCGGCCATCGGTGAAGTCCTCGGCAAGCTGCCGAAGGCGGAAATCTACAGCTACCCCGGCGTCGACCATGCCTTCGCCCGTCCCAACGGCATGCACTTCGACAAGCCCGCCGCGCTGATGGCCCACGAGCGCAGCATCGGCGCGCTCAAGCGCGAGATCGGCCCGGACTTCGACCTGTCGCAGCTGTGGGAAGACCACATTTACCACGAGTTCGCCGCCCGTGACGTGCCCGCCACCATGGCGACCATGGTCGCCCAGCCCTACGTCAACCATATTCCCACCATGACCGGCGGCGTCGGCCAGGACGAACTGGCGCGCTTCTACCGCAACCACTTCGTCCACGGTAATCCGCCGGACATGAAACTGGTGCCGATCTCCCGCACCGTCGGTGCGCTGCAGGTGGTGGACGAGTTCGTCATGTGTTTCACCCACACCAGCGAAATCGACTGGATGCTCCCCGGCGTGCCGCCCACCGGCAAGTACGTGGAGATTCCCATGCTCGGCGTGATCCGCTTCCGTGGTGACAAGCTGTGCCATGAACACATCTACTGGGACCAGGCCAGCGTACTGGTGCAGATCGGCCTGCTCGACCCCGCCGGGCTGCCGGTGGCCGGTGTGGAGACAGCGAAGAAGCTGCTCGACGAGAGCCTGGAATCGAACACCCTGATGAACAAGTGGAAGGACAGCGAAGGCCGCTGATTCTCCTCGATCAACCCAAGGAGCACCCGATGTACCCCATAGGGAAATGGACCTGTGCCGCGCTGCTGGTACTTGCCGGCGGCGCCGGCGCGGCGGAGCGCACCGCGCAACCCTGCGATGCGGCCACCCTGCAGACACTGGCCGGGCTGCTCGGCCAGCAGGGCTGGCAGGCGCCGCAGTCCGGAGCGGCAACGCCCGTGGTGGCCGCGGCCTGCAAGCCCTGGCCGGACGATCCAAAGCTGCAGGTGGTAGCCGTCGCCTACAGCACGGCGGACGATAAGGCCGAGCCGGGCGAGCGCAACCTGAACCTGCTGGTGGGCCAATTCGACACCAGCAGCGGCAAGCTGGTGACACGCAGCGACGACAGCATCGGCGAGGACGCCATGGTGGAAATCGACAGCTCCAGCCTGTGGCTAGACACCGCGCGCTATCGCCTGTCTCCGGAGGTGCGCGGCTTCGGCCTGATCATCAGCAGCGTGGCACGCGGCGCGAGCTGTCCGGACGCCTGGTCCTACGACGACTTCAGCCTCTATGCACCTCAAGGCGACAAGCTCAAGGAAGTGTTCCGCACCTACCTGCGGCAATGGACGACACTTGAAGGCGTCGTCTGCGGCGGCGCCGACAAGCTGGTCATCGAGCGCTCGCAACTCACCCTGGCCATGGGCAAGGACAGTCACAACGGTTATGCGGACCTGATCGTCAGCTCGAAGGTGCAGCGCGAGCACGAAGGTGACGATGTCGGTACGCCGAAGACCGTGCGCACCACCGTCAGTTACGACGGTACGCGCTATCCATTCGAGGAGTTTTCCACCTTCTGGCAGAGCGCCCCGTGAACGGTAGGAGCGAGCTTGCTCGCGAACAATCCAGCCGGCGAGCCAGGTGCAATGCGGTTCGCGAGCAAGCTCGCTCCTACAAGAACACCAAGGCCGCCCGAAGGCGGCCTTGGTGTTTCTGGCATACCAATCAATGGCCGGTGTTGTCACCGCGGCGGCTGGTCTCGAAGAGGAACCAGGTGCGCTGCTCGGTTTCGTCGATCCAGTTCTCGATCAGGCTGGCGGTGGCGATGTCGTGGTACTCGTCGCACAGGCCATGGACCTCGCGCATGTAGGAGGTCAGCGATTTGTTGTCCTCCTGCAGTTCGGCCAGCATGTCCAGCGGCTGCACGTACTCCGCGTCGTTGTCGAGAATGCGCTTCTCGCGGGCAATCTGGCCGATGGAGCGCAGCGTGCCGCCACCGATCTTGCGGGTGCGTTCGGCAATCGCGTCGGTCATCGCGAAGATCTCGGTGGCATGGTCGTCCAGCAGCAGGTGGTAGTCGCGGAAGTGCGGACCGCTCACGTGCCAGTGGAAGTTCTTGGTCTTCAGGTACAGCGCGAAGACATCCGCCAGCAGGCGATTGAGCGCGGCCGACAGATCGCGGGTGGCGTTCTTGCTCAGGTCCGACGGCGTGGCCAGCGCGGGCGCACGACGCGGAGCGGTCTTGGCAGCGGCCGGTTTGGCCGCCGGTTTTGCGGCAGCGGGCTTGGCCGCTGCAGTCTTGGCGGCTGCGGGTTTGCTGGCAGCGGGCTTGGCGGCCGGCTTGGCAGCGGCAGGTTTTGCGGCAGGTTTGCTGGCCGCTTTCGCAGCCGGCTTCGCGGCGGGTTTGGCCGCTGCGGGTTTCTTCGGAGCCGATGCGGATTGCTTCATCACAAATCACCTCTACGAAAGATCACGATACCTGTGGATGCCGACCCAGGCGGGACGGCTGACTTACGCGGTCTTGAGCCTATCTCGCCTGACGTCGATTGCAAGTTGACAGCACTCCGGCACACGCGTTCCACCTGATGTGGATCAATCGTGGAGCGGCTGCCGTACAGCTCGTTCCAGTCGACCAGACCGTTCTCAGCGCATTACCGGATCGATCTGTCCATCAGGCTTTCTGTGGCTCGAAACGCTAGGGATTGAAACGAAAACGCGCATCGAGTTGGCTGTAACCCATGCCGACACCCTTGTGCACCTTGAGCTGCACCGGGATGCGCTCCTTCAGCGCCTCAACGTGGCTGATCACGCCGATGGTCTTGCCCGTGGCGTTGAGGCTGTCGAGGGCATCCAGCGCGACTTCCAGGGTTTCGCCATCGAGGGTGCCGAAGCCTTCGTCGAGGAACAGCGAATCGATGCTGGTCTTGTGGCTGACCAGGTCGGACAGCGCGAGCGCCAACGCCAGGCTGACCAGGAAGCTCTCGCCGCCGGACAGCGTCTTGCAGTCGCGCGCAGTGTCGCCCTGCCAGGTATCCACCACTTCCAGCTCCAGCTCGCCGTCGCTGCGCCGCGCCAGCTGGTAACGGCCATGCAGGCGCTGCAACTGACGGTTGGCGAGGTGCACCAGGTGGTCGAGGGTCAGGCCCTGGGCGAAGCGTCGGTAACGCGCGCCGTCGGAGGCACCGATCAGGCTGTTGAGGCGCTGCCAGAGATCGTGCTCCTCCTCCTGCCGGGCGATTTCCGCGAACAGGCTCTGCTGGCTGGCGCGACGGTTGTCGTCGCCCTGCAACTGGGCACGAATCTCGCCCTGGCGTTGGCCGAGCTCGCGCAGCTGTGTGGCGAGCGCCTGCAACTGCTGGTCGAGTTCCTCCAGCGGCAGTTCGCCGTGGGGCTCGGCCTGCAGGCGCTCGACGTCCTGCGCGGCGGCGGCACGCAAGGTGACGGCTTCGGTGATCGCCGTTTCCAGGCGCTGGCGCAACTGGGTCAGCTCCGCACGCTGGGCATCGTCCAGCAGCGCAGCGAGGTAGGTCGGCTCGTCGGCGAAGGGACTCGCCGCCAGCGCCTGCTGCCAGCTCGCCAGGCGCTCCGCCAGGCGCGCCTGCTCCTGTCCCAGTCGCTCCGCCAAGGATTGCTCGCGGCCCTGCAGCGCATCGGCCTGACGCTGGGCGGCGGCCAATTGCTCCTCGGCCTGCGCCAATGCCTGTTGCGGCGCTGCCTGCACCGCCAGCGCCTGACGCGTATCGAATCCGGCAGCCTGCCAACGCTGCTGCCATTGCGCGGCGATCTGTTGCGCCGCACGGGCAGCCTGTTCGGCATCACGCTCGGCGGCGGCCAGTTCCTGGCTGCGCTGCTGGTCCTGCTGCCATTGCTGCCACTCTGCCGCGCGCTCGGCCAGCCACTGCTCACCATTCTCCGGCACGTCGTAACCCAGCTCGCCCAGTGCGCCGGCCACTACCTGATCCTGCTGTTGCAGGTCTGCCCGCTGGGTGGCGAGCTGCTGCGCACGCTCCTCCTGGCGCTGGCGTTCGTGAGTCTGCTGCTGATCGAACAGCGCTAATTGCTGAGCAGCCTCGGCATGGTCGCGTTCGGCGCGCTGGCGTTGCTGTTGCGCCTGCTGGAGCTGGACCCTGTGTTCGTCCAGGGCCTTGAGCTGCTGCTGCAAGGCGGCCAGCGACGTCTCATGGCGCTCGCGCTCGGCGGCGAGCTGCTGGTCGTCCTTGAGCGCGAGACCCTGCGCTTCACACTGTTGCTGCCACGCCTGCTGGTGCTGCGCCAGCGCGACCTGAGCTTCGTCCAGCTGACGCTGGCCCTGCTGCAGCTGCGCATCCAGTTCGGCCAGCTCGCCACGCAAGGCGATGCCCTGGCTTTCCAGTTCGGCCAGTTGCTTTCGCGCCTGCTCCAGTGCCGCCTGGGTAGAGGACACATCCAGCGCCTGGTAGGCCGCCACCGCCGGATGCTCCGGCGAGCCGCACAACGGGCAAGCCTCACCGGGCTGCAACTGCGCGCGCAGATGCTCCAACTGGTGGATGCGCTGCTCCTGCTGCAGGAGTTTTTCCTTGTCAGCGACCTGCTGCCTGGTCGCCTGATAGCGCTCGCGCAGCGCTACGATGGCCGTGTCACGCTCGCCCTTGCGCTGACGCAGCACATCGAGCTCCGGCTGCCAGCGCGTCAGTTGCGCAGCGGCCTGGGTTCGGACCTGGGCCAGTTGTTCCAGGCGGTCGAGCCCACGGCTTTGCAGTTGTATCTGTTGCAGGCGCTCACGCAGGCCAGTTTCGGTCGCGCCGCCCAGCAAGGTATCGAGCTGCTGCTGATACCGGATTTCCTGCGCCCCAGCCGAATCGAATTGTTGCTGCATGAAAGCAACATTGCCCTGCAGGGTCTGCCGCTGCGTGGTCGCGTTCTGCAATGACTGGTCAGCCGCCTGTGCCTGCCGCTGCAAGTCGGCGATAGCCTTGGCCAGGCGCGAGCGCTGGGCGAACTGCGCGCGCCAGCCGCCCAACATCTCACCCAGCTTCGCGCGCTGCGGATGCTGCGCAAGGCGCGCCTGCAACTCCTGCTGCTGCTCGCTGACAGCCTTGTGCTCACTCTCGCGCACCTCTTGCGCCTGTTGAGCATACTGGCTCGCCGCCCACAGAGCCTGGGCGACCTCATCACGGCTGGACACCTGCTGCGTGCGGTTATCCTCCAGCGCCACGCGAACCTGTTCGACACTCTCGTGACTGCTGCGCCAGACCTGGTGCAGCGGTTGCAGGCGGACGGCAGGCTCGCTGTGCGCCAGGCGCTGCAGATCGGGCTGTGCGTGCTCCAGCGCCTGGCGCGCGCTGGCCTCCTTCGCGCCTGCCTGCTCGACCTGCTGCTGTGCGCGGGTCAGGTCTTCACGCCAGCGGCGTTGTGCCTGAACGGCCGCAAGTTGTGTCTGCAAAGCGGTTTCCTGCAAGGCGGCATCGCGGCCCTGTTGCTCCAGTTCGCCGCGCTGTTCGGTGCTGAGCAGTTCGACACCGTCAGATCGAGCCCTGAGCAAGCGCAGATCTTCGGCCAGCGCCTTTGTCCTCTCATATACACGCTTGGAAATAAGGCCATAAACCTCGGTCCCCGTAAGCTGTTCCAGTAATGCCGCTCGCTCGTTTGAGTTCGCCTCAAGAAAGGCAGCAAATCCACCCTGAGCTAACAACATGGACTTGGTGAAGCGCTCGAAATCTAAGCCTGTGAGAGCTTCAACAACGCGAAGCTTCTCTGTGGCCTTGTCTGCGAGAATTTCACCTTCGCCAGTGTTCTGATCGATTCGAGCAAGCTCTACCTTCGCTTGCTGCAATGCTCCTTCAGCACGATCACGCGCACGTCGCTGACTCCAGAAGGCACGATAAGCAACCCCCTTTACCTCAAACTCCACCTCGGCCAGACAGTCCGCAGTGTGCCGAGTCATCAATTCGTTGCTACTTTGCGACAACAACCCCATGCGCGGCGTGCGGTGGTACAGCGCGAGGCAGATGGCATCGAGCAGCGTGGTCTTGCCCGCCCCGGTGGGCCCGGTGATGGCAAACAGGCCGTTGCCGGCGAAGGGTTCGGCGGTAAAGTCGATCTTCCATTCGCCCTTGAGCGAGTTGAGGTTCTTCAGGCGCAGGCTGAGGATTCTCACGGGAGCTCCTCCTGCAGCTCGGCGACGACCTGCCGGTAGAGCCCGGTCAGGCGCTCGCGCAGTGGCGCCTCCAGATCCTCGGCATCCAGGCGTTGGCGGAACACGTCCTCCGGACTGAGTTCGTCGAGGGTTTCCTTCGCCTCGCTGAACAGCGCCGCCTGGGCCGTACCGCGCTCGCGGCGGGTGCGCAGGACGATCACCGGCAGGTCTTCGCAGAGCTTTTCGACGCGCAGCTGGATGTCGGTCAGGTAGTCATCGGTGTGCACCAGGACTTCCAGCCACACCGGCTGCTCGGCGCTGCCTTCGCGAGCGACGCGGGCCAGTTCGGCGGGCAGCTCGGCGAGGCTGCCGGACACCGACTTCAGCGGCTGGAAGCGCGGCACCGGCAACGCGGTGACGCCACGCAGGCCGCTGTCATCCAGGTCCACCAGCAGCACTTCCTTGCCCTGCGTCGCTTCGTCGAAGCTCAGGGCAATGGGCGAGCCGCAGTAGCGGATGTGCTCCAGGCCACCGACTTTCTGCGGCCGGTGGATATGGCCGAGGGCGATGTAGTCCGCCGCCGGGAAGGCACTGGTGGGGAAGGCTTCCAGGGTGCCAACGTAGATTTCCCGCACCGACTCGCTGGCGCTCGCGCCAACGGTGGTGAGGTGGCCGGTGGCGATGATCGGCAGATGCCGGCCGAGCTTTTCGCGCTCCGCCTCGGCGCGCTCGAACAGCTCGCGGTAGTGCGTCTGGATCGCCTGCTGCAGGGCCAGCTGCTTGTCCTGCGCGCTCTGCCCGGCCTGGCTGGTGAGCACGTCGCGCGGGCGGATGAAGGGGATCGCGCAAAGAATCGCGCCGGGCTGGCCGTCACGTTGCGGCAGCACCAGCAATTGGCGCTCGAGGTCGGTGCCGACGGCGGCGATCACCTGGGTGTCCAGGCAGGCCAGCAGGTCGCGGGACTCTTCCAGCATCGCCACCGAGTCGTGGTTGCCGCCCAGCACCACCAGGCGCGCACCAGTGTCGCGCAGCTCGACGATGAAGCGGTTGTACTGCTCGCGGGCATAGCTGGGCGGCGCGCCGGTATCGAACACGTCGCCGGCGATGATTACCGCATCCACGGCCTGCTCGCGCACCTGCTCGACCAGCCAGGCGCAGAACGCCTGGTGCTCGGCCTCGCGGCTCTTGCCCATGAAATGCTGGCCCAGGTGCCAGTCGGAGGTGTGGAGAATGCGCATGAAAGGTGGAGTCCGCTACCGCTGCTCGAAGGCAGGGATGATAGCGTCATCCACCCACGCTTTCAGTCGGCGATGAAGCGCCCGTGGCTCACCAGTTGGTGGCGCTCCTTGCGACCCACGTGCTGATGCTTGGCCCGTGGGTAGATGGCGTCGAACACCCGGCGGTCCAGTTGCGGATAGCGGGTAAGCGCCACTTCCACCAGCCGATCGTAGCTCGCCTCATCGATGTGCTGCCGCGCGCGGTAGTAGTAGAGGAAACCGAACTGGAAGCCGAGTACCGCGGCGAAATGCGGCAGCGGACCGATGTAGCAGTTCTCCAGATCGATGACCTTGGGCGCCTCTCCACCGGTGTGGACCATCACGTTGCCCAGCCACAGGTCGAGATGGGCAATCTGCCTGGCATGCAGTTGCCCAATCAGGTCCAGGGCCTGCGCCAGCAGCCGCTCGACGGACAGGTGCTGGTGCTCCAGGGCTTGCAAGCCATCGACATAGCCGTCTAGGTATTCGGTGAGCAGGAAGAGCTCGTTGACCATGCCGTAGCGCCGCTTGCGGTAGCCGAAACCATGGACGGCCGGCACCGGTGCATTGCGCGCACTGGCCTCGGTGGTATTGAGCAACTCGGCGACCGTCCAGTCGAAGCCACCTTGCCGTCGCTTGCGGCCCAACAGCAGGCGAACCTTGGTGCGGAACCCGTCCACCCGGCTGACCTTCACGAAGGACAAAGCGCCGTTGCCCTGGACGCAGCCGACGATACGGCGCCCCTGTTCGCGCTGGCGAATGAGATCGGCAATGCCATCCAGCAGACCGGGGGAGGCCGAATCCCCGGCGTGTAATGTCAGTTCACCGTTCCTGAGGGTGTTTGGAAACCGCTTCCGTTGTGGTTTGAACAGCATGGCGACAACACAGGACAGATATCATTTTGATGGCACTCATTTAACGAAAATTTCACATTTAATACACGCGAAATTTGAAATCCCAGGATCGATTCCCCCGGTGAACCACCGCAGAACCTCCCGGTCGATAACGAACCGCTAAGGTTTCTGGAAAGGGTATTTCGAGGGAACGCCATGCAACGCCTGCTCAATATGCTCAAGGACCTCGCCATCCTGGTGCGTGCCAACCTCTGGCTGGTGCCGGTGCTGGCCGCGCTGGTCGCTGCGGTCTTCTACTTCGTCGCCCCGCCACCGCCGATGAGCGCCACCTTGGCCACCGGCGCACCGGGCGGCGGCTACGCGGTGTTCGGTCAGCGGCTGAAGGAGGAGCTGGCCAAGCAGGGCTTCGACCTGCAACTGGTGCGCACCTCGGGTTCACGGGAGAACCTGGGCAAGCTGCTGGACGGCAAGAGCGGCGTGGACGTGGCACTGGTGCAGAGTGGCCAGGAGCAGCAACTGGAGCCCAAGCAGCGCGCTCAGTTGCAAACACTCGGCGCGATGTTCCAGGAGCCGTTGTGGCTGTTCCAGCGCCGCGAGGCGAAGATCGACCGCTTGGCCGACCTGCTCGCCCTGCGCGTTGCCGTCGGCGGTTCCGGCAGCGGCACCGAGGCGGTGACCGAGGCCATCCTCAAGGCCAACGAGATTCCCACCGATCCCCTGCCCGCCGGCTGGCAGGCACGCGGCGGCAACGCGGTGGCCAACGAGCTGCTGGCCGGTGAGCTGGATGCCGCCTTCTTCGTCGGCCCGGCGGAGAACCCGCTGATCCAGCGCTTGGCCGCCAGCCCCGAGCTGAAGCTCACGGGCTTTCGCCGCGCCCACGCCTACGAGGCGCGGATTCCCTTCCTCAAGCGTGTGGAGGTCAGCGAAGGCCTGCTGAACCTGGCGCAGAACGTGCCGGATGAGGACCTGGCCACTCTGGCGCCGGTCGCCACCCTGGTGGTCAACGGCGACTTTCACCCGGCACTCACTCCGCTGATCCTCGAAGCTGCCCGCGCGGTGATGAAGAGCGGCACCTTGCTCGATGCGGCCGGCGCCTTCCCCAGCGCCGAGCCGCGCACCCTGGCGCTACAGGAGGACGCGGAGCGCTACTACAAGAGCGGCCCGCCGCTGCTGCAGCGCTTCCTGCCGTTCCGTATCGCCTCCCTGGCGGACCGCTACATCATCCTGCTGATCCCCTTCATCGCCATCCTCATCCCGCTGATGAAATCCATCGGCCCGCTGTACCGCTGGCGTATCCGCGCACGCATCTACCGCTGGTACCGCTACCTGCGCGAGATCGACCGGCGCCTGGACGAACGCACCGGCAGCGCCGAGCTGAGCACCGAGATCGAGCGCCTGGAGCAGTTGGAGGCCGAGCTGGCCAAGGTCGAGGTGCCGCTGTCGTACTACAACGAGCTGTACGAGCTGCACCTGCACCTGAACTATGTGATCCGCCGCCTGCGCCAGCTGCGCCGCAACCGACGCGAGCGCGACGAGGGGCTGGCGCCGGCGGCGGACTAATCGGCGTCGCGCATCCCGGCGCCTTGTCGGGTAAACTCTGGCGTTTTCCAATCCGCCCGCCCCGCCGCCGCTTCGATGCGCGCGGCGCCGCCGGCACTGAACATCCGGGTCCGCCATGCCGATTCGCCACGCCATCGTCCACCTGATCGACAAGAAGCCCGACGGCAACCCCGCCACACTGCACGCGCGCGATGCCGAGCTGGGCGACTCCCAAGCCATCGAGAACCTGATGGCCGATCTCAACGAAAGCTACAACGCCAAGCCGAACAAGGCCTGGGGCCTGTTCCAGGGCGAGTCCGGCGCCTACCCGTTCAGCGGCTGGCTGAGCGAGTACCTGGACAGCGGCAAGGACTTCGTCGCCTTCTCCAAGCAGGCGGTGGAGCACCTGAAGACGCTGATGGAAGAGTCCAACCTCTCCACCGGCGGCCACGTGCTGTTCTGCCATTACCAGCAGGGCATGACCGACTACCTGTCCATCGCCCTGCTGCACCACAGCGAAGGTGTGGCGGTGACCGAGTCGCTGGAAGTGACCCCGTCGCGCCACCTGGACCTCGGCCAGCTGCACATGGCCGCGCGGATCAACATTTCCGAGTGGCAGAACAACAAGACGTCCAAGCAGTACATCTCGTTCATCAAGGGCAAGGGCGGCAAGAAGGTCTCGGACTATTTCCGCGACTTCATCGGTTGCACCGAGGGCGTCGACGGCCCGAGCGAGACCCGCACTCTGCTCAAGGCCTTCAGCGACTTCGTGGAAAGCGAAGACCTGCCCGAAGAGCAGGCCCGCGAGAAGACCGACGTGCTGGTGGACTACGCCACCAGCCAGGCCAAGATCGGCGAGCCGATGGCCCTGGACGCACTTTCCGAGCTGATGGACGACCAGGCGCCGCGCGCCTTCTACGACTACATCCGCAACAAGGACTACGGCCTGTCGCCGGAGATCCCGGCGGACAAGCGCACCCTCAACCAGTTCCGCCGCTTCACCGGCCGCGCCGAGGGTCTGTCGATTAGCTTCGAGGCGCACCTGCTGGGCAGCAAGGTGGAGTACGACGAGGCCCGCGACATGCTGATCATCCGCGGCCTGCCGACCCAGTTGCAGGACCAGCTCAAGCGTCGCAAGGACTGAAGTCCGCGCTGACAAAAAAAGCCCATCTCGCGATGGGCTTTTTTGTGCATGACGATTGGGCGCTGGGCGGTTCGCGAGCAAGCTCGCTCCTACGAAAAGCACTGCGGGGCAGGCCTGTAGGAGCGAGCTTGCTCGCGAACCCACCCGGCGGCGGAGTCAACAGGCCCAGTCGATCTTCATGTCGCGGAAATCCAGCTGGGCGTTGCCGCTGCCGAAGTTGTAGCCGCCCAGGTATTCCTCGAAGCCGATGTAGTAGGCGCTGACGTCCGGCATGCCCTGCACCGGGCGCATGGTGCCGCCGATATGGTTGGGCTGGTGCCCCTGGCTCCAGGCGTGCTCGCGGTAGTTGTCGCGATGGATGTCGTCGTTCTCCCAGTAGTAGAACGATTGGTACTCGGTGCCGCCGTACTCGTCGGGCTGGACCCCGGCGTTGGGGTCGCTGGCACGCGGCGTCCAGCGCAGCAGATAGCGCGTCTGCAGCCCCGGCTGGGGAATGCCACCGAACAAGCCAAACAGGTAGTCGCCCTCCTTCAGGGTGGTGTCGAAGGTACTTGCCGAGCCCGACGCCAGCCATTGCGGCGGTGCCGTCTGCGCCAGCAGAGGATTGCCCGTGGGCAGTTGCGGTGGCTGGCAGGCGGCGCCGTTGAATTCCGCTTCGGTCAACAGGATCACCGCGTAGGCGCCGCCGAGAATATCTTCCATGCGATGCAGGCGCGGGTGGCTGGAGCGGCCGGCTTGCCAGAACGGCAGCAGGTTCGGATCGGCCGGCGGCTGCTCACCGGGCGAGACGACCTGCTCGGCGATGCCGTCCACCGAGTTCGGGCCGCCGTCGTTCTGGTCCGGCGACAGCGAGAAGAAACTCAACGCAACGATCTCCGGCCCGTGCACCCGATAATCCTCGGGCAGGCGCAGGGTGAAGCCGTGCATCAGCGGGTAGCCGGTATCCGGGTCCAGTGGCCATTGTTCGGGCGTAATACCCGGTGGCAGGCCGAAGCACCAGCCCTGGAGCGCCTCCCCGGCGGCGGGCGTGGAGTATTTCAGCAGTTCGATATCGTAGGCGTGCATGCGCGGCGTCCCTTCTCGGCATTGAGTGTCGTGCAATGAGAGATGGACGATAGACGCCCGCGCCAGACGCCTCAAGCGCCCAGCGCACAGTCTTCCGACAAAGCACCCCGCAGCCCGCTCGCTGCGACTGCTAGAGTCAAATCAGGCGCCTCTCGCTCGCGGTGGCCGCCATGTCCGCCTTGCATGCTCTCCCTGTCGCTGCGTCTCCGCTCTCCGGGCAGCCCCGGCTGCACTGCTCATGCTTCGCACTGCTGTTGCTGTTCTGCACTCGCCTCCTACTCGCCGACCCTGCGCCGCAGCCACTGACGCCAAACGTCGCTCGCTTCGTGCTGGCCAACGCCGAATTCAGTGTGATGCACGAGATGGGGCATGTGCTGATCGCCGAGTACGACCTGCCGGTACTCGGGCGCGAGGAGGATGCGGCGGACCAGCTCGGCTTCATCCTGCTGTTCCACCTCTACGCCAGGTTGCCGCGCGACGAGGTGGACGCGCGCCTGCTGGACATCGCCGACTACTGGCGGTTGGAGTGGCAGACACCCAAGCCACCACCGGACCAGGTACTGGCGTGGGACAGCCACCCGCTGGACGAGCAGCGCTACTACAACATCGCCTGCCTGCTCTACGGCAGCGACATGGCGCGTCTGGACTGGTTGCCGCCGCTCACCGGCCTGCCCTATGAGCGGGCGGTCTACTGCGACCAGGAATTCCATCAGGCGAGCAAGGCGCTCGAATGGATCAGGCACACCCGGCGTACGTCCTCAATCCAGCACCACGCGGCCTGGCGCCTGACCTGGGAGACACCTTCGATGAACCCCGAGGAAGCCAGGCCGCTGGTCGCCCTGTTGCGCGACGGCGATCACCTGCAACTGATGGTCAACGAGGTCTTCCGCCTGTTCCACCCGCCGCGCCCGCTGAACCTGCGGATGGTCAGCTGCGGCGCACCGGACGCCTGGTACAACAGCAACAGCGGGGAGATGGCGCTCTGCTACGAGCGCTTGCAGCATTTTCGAGAGATGGCCGAGAACCTGCCGCGCCTGCGTACGCCGGTGACGCGGCAGTGCCCCGGCCCGGCCGGACTCAGGCCGGGCGGATGCTGAAGCCGATACGCGGGAAGTGCACGCGGACGGTGCCGGCGCGCGGGTCTTCGCGGCGCAGGATAAGGCTCTCCAGCCCGGCGTGCAGCAGCTCGCCTTCGACCGGGTCACAACCGTAGTCGGTGGCGGCGATCACCACGCGCTGGCCGGCCTTGAAGCCATTGGGATCGACGAAGGTCTCCTCTGGCAGCGCGGCCGGCTGGCTGTCACGTGCCACGGCGATGGCCTCCTCGGCACTCATTTCGCTGGGCGCGCCGTGGCCAAAGCCCAGGACACGGCCAAGCCAGGCACTGACGGCCGGATAGGCATCCACCAGCGGCGAAGTGACCGGCGTGGCCTTGAGGAACCACAGGCAGTGCGCCAGGGAAAAATCGGCGATGGACGCTTCGCCGAACAGGAAGTCGCCTTCCTCTCGGGCCAGTTGCTCCTCGACACGAGCCATGAAGGCCGGCCATTGGTGCTTGGCCTGCTCGGCCGGCAGCTTGCTGGCGGTGCCACCGCTGAACAATTGGCTGCGGTCGGCGACGAAGGCCTGGAGGAACTGCGGCGGCAACTTGCCAAAGCGCATGGCGATGGATTCGGGCTGGAACACCAGGCTGACGGCATGCTGGAAGATCACCGAGTCAGCCCACAGGGCGAAGCTCGCCGAGGTGAACTCATGGCCTTCGGGGAACAGCGCGGGCACGGCCTTTTCCTGCTCCAGGCGGCGGGCGATCAGCGCGGTGTCGCAGTAGATATCGGCGCCGACCTGCAGCACCGGGGTCTTGCGGTAGCCACCGGTGAGGGCCATCAGGTCCGGCTTGGGCATCAGCGGCGGGATGGTCACCGAGCGCCAGGACAGCTGCTTGAAGCCCAGCATCAGACGCGCCTTTTCGGCGAAGGGCGAAGTCGGGTAGTGGTGCAGGATCAGCTCGGACATGGGTGGCTCCAGCGGCCGGAAGGTGGTCCGGCAGCTTAACCCGTACCTAGGACGAGTCCTACCTCATCCCTCGGATGGGACGACATCCACGGCGCTGATGGTGAAGGGGCAGGCCAGCACCAGGCGCTCCTTGGCCTTCTTGGTCAGCGCCTTGATCGCGCGCTCGCGGCGCAGGGCATCGCCCTTGCCGGGGCAGGCCTCGACGTAGACCAGCGCCTGGGCCGGGCTGGAATGGAAGAAGCGCGCGCCTTTGCCGGTGCGATGGGTTTCGAAGCGCCGTTGCGCGTCGTCGCTGATGCCGCAGTACAGCGCGCCGTTCTCGGCGCGCACCAGGTAGACGAACCAGGGTTTGGGCTCGGCAGCGGTCACGACGCCCAGACTCGCGCCTGCATGCGGTCGCAGTAGGCGACCAGGCGCTCGTAGCTGCGCGCCATGTCGTTGAGTGGGGTTTCCAGGGTGCTGAGGATCAGGTTGGCCAGCACACCGTAGGTCGCCGCATCGGCGCTGCACGGCTGGGCGCCGCCGAAGTACGGCAGGTCGCCGAGCATACCGTCCAGGGCTTCGAGATCGTCACGGGCGAAGCCCAGCAGTTCCTCGCGGCTGTGGCGCAACAGGCCGCGGCCCTTGAGGTCGCCGCGAATCTTGCGCTGCAGCATCACACCTACCGCCGGCCGCAGCGGTGCGGGCACGCCACGCAACATCACGTCCTTCACCTGGCGGAAACCCTGCTCATCGAGCCAGCGGAAGTACACCAGCAGCGGCACCAGGTGCTCGTCGCACAGGCGAGTGATCGACACCGCCCAACCACGGCCACGGGCATCGAGGCCGGCGTCGAGGTCGAATTCGTAGTACTGCTGCAGCGTGCGCATGATGATCGCCGTGTCGGCGACGGCCTTGCCGTCCAGCGTAATGAACGGCAGCTTGCCCTTGGGCCCCTTGCGCGGGTCCATCACGTGCTTGATCTGGTACTCCAGCCCGGCGAGGCGCAGGAAGGTCTCCAGCTTCAGGCAGAAGGGGCTGACGTTGGGTACGTTGAAGGCGGGCGGGAACTGGAAAAGTGTGATCATGGCGGCGTCCGGCTCTCAGTCGCCTGTCATTTAAGCCTATCCCGCCGTCACGGGCGAGCCCGAAAGCCCGCGATCAGGCCTTCCCCACCCTTTGTGCGCGGTAAGCCGCGAGCCCCTTGGCGGCTTGGGCGCGGATCGCACCCTGCACCGGCGGCGCCCAGCCCAGCAGGGCGCCCTTGGCGCCGAGGGCCTGGCGCGACCACTTCCACAGGTCGAAGCTGTCCACGTGCTGACAGATCAATCCGTCGCGGAAGTGGAAATGTGCCTGGATGTGATTGATCACTTTCCGACCCGTCTGGGCGAAGGTGTAGGACGCCACCCAGCGTGCCGAACCACGCGTCTCGTCGGCCTCGACGCCCTCATAAGTCAGCGAAAAATCCTGGGCACGGGCGGTGAGCATGCGCCACATGTCGCCGGCCTCGGCGCCGCGCAAGTCGGTGAAGACCGGGTCGCTGAACTGCACATCGGCGCTGTAGCACGCGGCCATGGCGTCGCCATCGCGGCGCTGGAAGGCCTGGTAGAAACGTTCGATCAGCTGGGCGTTGGGGTGGGCCATGGCGGGGCTCTTGTCAGGGAGGATGGTGGCAGTATCGAGGCTGGATCGACTGGACACGATTGGCAATATCGACAACATTATGATCAATAGCGCCATCCTAATCGCCAGACAAGAAGCGAGACGCCATGTTCAGGATAGCCCTGTTCGTCTGCCCGCAAACCCTGTGTTCCAGCCTTGGCCTGGCCATGGACAGTTTCCACCTCGCCAACCGCCTGGCCGGCGAGCGACGCTTCGAGGTGCTGAGGGTCAGCGCCGACGGCGCGCCAGTGGCGTTGCCCTTCGGCCGCGTGGAAGTGGAAGGCGGGCTCGACCTCGCCGCGCGCTGCGACCTGCTGTTGATCCCTGCGACCGGCGCGGATATCGACACCACCTTCTCCGCCAATCAGCCACTGCTCGCCTGGTTACGCCACGCCCCCGCCAGCGTGCAGTTGGGCAGCCTGTGCAGCAGCGCCTTCCTGCTGGCCGAAGCCGGCGTGCTGGACGACCGCCGGGCGACTACGCACTGGGCGCTGGAAGCGACCTTCCGCGAACGCTATCCCCAGGTGCGGCTGGACATCGATGCCCTGTGCACCGACGACCAGGGCCGGCTCTGTTCCGGCGGTGCGCAAGCCGGGCTGGACCTGTGCCTGTACCTGATCGAGCGGCATGCCGGTGCGGCACTGGCACGACGCGCGGCGGCGACCCTGGTGTTCGAGCACGGGCGCGGCCGCCAGCGACGCTTTACCCCGCTGCTGCCCGACCCGCTGCCCGCTGGCTCGCCACTGGAGCCGCTGCTGGCCTGGCTGGAGGACAACTACGCGCAGCCCTTCGACCTCGCCAGCCTGGCGCAGCGCGTGCACTGCTCTACGCGCACGCTGTTGCGGCGCTTCCGTGAGCAGGTAGGGATGTCGCCTAACGACTACGTGCAGCGCCTGCGCATCGCTTCGGCGCAGGAGGCGCTGGGTGATCCGGGACGTTCGCTGGAGCGCATCGCCAGCGATGTCGGCTATGCCGACCGGGCAAGCTTCGCGCGCTTGTTCAAGCAGGTGTGCGGGGAGACGCCGGGGGCTTTCCGGCAGAGACTGATGGGGCGGCAGGCGTAAGCAACCTCTGCCAGCCCGTAGGATGGGTGGAGCTTGCGATACCCATGCTGACCATTGCCGCGCAATCGATGGGTATCGCTTCGCTCCACACCATCCTACGCGGAAGGAAGTTGCGACTCCGCGATCAGTGGAACCACTCCATCGCCGTGCGCCACACGCAAACGCCGACGAAGTAGGCCGAAGCCGCGAACCACAGGCCGAGCAGCCAGGGCTGGTCGACCGGATGCTGGAGGATCAGCAGCGCGCTGCTGAGCATCCAGATGAAGGTCACGGCGATGTTCAGCGGCATGAACTGGCGCACGCGGAAGGGGTGCAGGAACTTCATGCGGGTCAGGGTCAGCGCGGCCAGCACCAGCACGGTGACGAAGCTCACCCAGGGATGCAGGTCGAGCACGAAGAAGTACACCGCCACCACGTTCCAGGCGGCCGGGAAGCCGACGAAGTAGTTGTCCTTGCTCTTCATGTTGACGTTGCAGAAGCAGAACAGCGAGGACACCAGGATCACCCCCACCGCCAGCAACTCTGTGTGCAACGGCAACGGCACATAGCGGTAGATGAAGATCGCGGGGATGAAGACGTACGTGAGGTAGTCGATCACCAGGTCCAGGGTCGAGCCATCGAAGTGCGGCAGTACCGCCTTGACGTCGAACTTGCGCGCCAGCGTGCCATCCAGGCCATCCACCAGCAGGGCTGCCCCCAGCCACAGGAGACAGGCCTGAGGCTTGTTGTCGACCAGCGCGAGCAGCGCGAGCAGCGCGAGGATGACACCGCTGGAGGTCACCGCGTGGGCGCCCCAGGCCTTGGCTTTGCTGAGGTTCAATGGCGATAGGATCAGGTTCACGTCGGCTCTCTTCCTTTGGACGGCGGATGCAGGGGAGCTACCTCAAACGGTAGCCCATCCCTGGCAAACCACTGCACATGGGAACACCGATGGGGCGGCCGAGTTCAGCCGGTTTTCCCGATGCACACCTTGTTGCGGTGGAGTCGGCAGCATACGCCGTTGCGGCGTGGGCTTGCCATCGCGGGGGACGAGCGTGACGGGGTCAGTCCTGTAATACAGGAAAAGACGCCAAATCCTTGTAGGAGCGAGCTTGCTCGCGAACCGCCCAACACTGTTGCGGCTGGGAAACTCGTTCGCGAGCAAGCTCGCTCCTACGAAGAGCCCTCTGTCAGTGCAGGATCTGGCTGAGGAACAGCTTGGTGCGGTCCGACTGCGGATTGTCGAAGAACTGGTCCGGCGGCGCCTGCTCGACGATCTCGCCCTTGTCCATGAAGATCACCCGGTTCGCCACGGTGCGGGCAAAGCCCATCTCGTGGGTCACGCAGAGCATGGTCATGCCGCTCTGCGCCAGGCCGATCATGGTGTCGAGCACTTCCTTGACCATTTCCGGGTCGAGCGCCGAGGTGGGTTCGTCGAACAGCATGATCTTCGGTTTCATGCACAGCGCACGGGCAATCGCCACGCGCTGCTGCTGGCCGCCGGAGAGCTGACCGGGGAACTTGTTGGCCTGCTCCGGGATACGTACGCGCTCCAGGTAATGCATGGCAACTTCCTCGGCCTGGCGCTTGGGCATCTTGCGCACCCACATGGGCGCCAGGATGCAGTTCTGCAGCACGGTCAGGTGCGGGAACAGGTTGAAGTGCTGGAACACCATGCCGACTTCGCTGCGGATCGCCTCGATCTGCTTGAGATCGTTGGTCAGCTCGGTGCCGTCGACCACGATGCTGCCCTGCTGGTGCTCCTCCAGGCGATTGATGCAGCGGATGGTAGTGGACTTGCCCGAGCCGGACGGCCCGCAGAGCACGATGCGCTCGCCCTGCTTGACCTCCAGGTTGATGTCCTTGAGCACGTGGAACTGGCCGTACCACTTGTTCACACCCTTCATGGTGATCATCACGTGATCGCCGATGGCCGGCTGTGCGGTCTTGTTGGTGGCTTCAGACATGATGAACTCCTAACGCTTGTGGCCGGTGTCCAGCTTGTGCTCCAGGTGCATGGAGTAGCGGGACATGCCGAAACAGAAAATCCAGTAGACGACCGCGGCGAACACGTAGCCTTCGGTGGCCATGCCCAGCCAGGCCGGGTCCGCAGTGGCGCGCTTGATGCTGTTCAGGAAGTCGAACAGGCCGATGATGATCACCAGGCTGGTGTCCTTGAACAGCGCGATGAAGGTGTTGACGATGCCGGGGATCACCAGCTTGAGCGCCTGCGGCAGGATCACCAGGCCCATGGTCCGCCAGTAGCCCAGGCCCATGGCCGCCGCGGCTTCGTACTGTCCCTTCGGGATAGCCTGCATGCCCCCGCGCACCACCTCGGCGATGTAGGCGGCCTCGAACAGCACCACCATCACCATCGCGCGCAGCAGCTTGTCCAGGTTCATGCCCTCGGGCAGGAACAGCGGCAGCATCACCGAGGACATGAACAGCACGGTGATCAGCGGTACGCCACGCCAGAACTCGATGGTGGTGACGCAGATGACCTTGATTGCCGGCATCTTCGAACGCCGCCCGAGCGCCAGCAGGATGCCCAGCGGCATCGCCCCGCAGATGCCGACCGCAGCGATCACCACGGTGAGCATCAGGCCGCCCCAGGCGCTGGTCGGCACGGTCTCCAGGCCAAGGAAGCCGCCGTGCAGCAGCCAGTAGGCCACGATCGGCAGCGCCACCAGGAAGCCCAGGCCGTACTTCACCTTGTACGCGAAGCGCTTGAGGAACAGCGGCGCCGCACCGAACACCACGAACAGCACGGTGAGGTCCACGCGCCAGCGCAGCTCCTCGGGGTAGAAGCCGTACATGAACTGGCCGAAGCGCGAACCGATGAACACCCAGCAGGCCCCCTCCCGCGAGCAATCGGCACGAGTGGAGCCGGTCCAGTCGGCCTTGATGATCGCCCACTCCAGCAGCGGCGGCAGGATCAGCCAGACCAGGTAGAGGCCGACCAGCGTCAGCAGGGTGTTGAACCAGCTGGAGAACAGGTTCGCGCGCAACCAGGCGAGCACGCCCACACTCATTGCGGGTGGCGGCAGGTCGGGCTTGAAGGTATGAGTTGTCATGAAGTGCCCCCTACCGCTCGACCAGCGCGATGTGCTTGTTGTACCAGTTCATCAGCAGCGAAATGCTGATGCTGATGGCCAGGTACACGCTCATGGTGATAGCCATGGTCTCGATGGCCTGGCCGGTCTGGTTGAGCACCGTGCCGGCGAACAGCGAGACCATGTCCGGATAGCCGATGGCGGCGGCCAGCGAGGAGTTCTTCGCCAGGTTCAGGTACTGGCTGGTGAGCGGCGGGATGATCACCCGCAGCGCTTGGGGAATGATCACCAGGCGCAGGGTCTGCCCCGGACGCAGGCCCAGGGAGCCGGCAGCCTCGGTCTGACCGTGGCTGACCGCCTGGATGCCGGCGCGCACCGTCTCGCCGATGAAGGCAGCGGTGTAGACCGACAGCGCGAGGACAATGGACACCAACTCCGGGATCACTACCCAGCCACCGCGGAAGTTGAAGCCCTGCAGCACCGGCACGTCCCAGTGGAACGGCGCCCCGGCCACCAGCGACACCAGGCCCGGCAGCACGACCAGCAACGCCAGGCCGCTGAGGAATACCGGAAAGGCCTTGCCGGTGGCATGGCGACGGGCCTTGGCCCACTTCCAGATAACCGTCCAACCGACGAGCGCCAGGATCACCGCGACGATGAACGGGCCGAGGCCGTCGGCGGCGATCGGCGCAGGCATTTGCAGGCCGCGGTTGTTGACGAAGAACAGGTCACCGAAGCTGATGCTCTGCCGCGGGTTCGGCAGCGGACCGAGGACGGCGAAGTACCAGAAGAAGATCTGCAGCAGCGGCGGGATGTTGCGGAAGGTCTCGATGTACAGGGTCGCCAGCTTGCGGATCAGCCAGTTGGGTGACAACCGCGCCACGCCAAGGATGAAGCCCAGGATGGTGGCAAAGACGATGCCGATCACCGTGACCAGCAACGTGTTCAGCAGGCCGACCATGAACACCCGACCGTAGGTGTCGCTTTCGCTGTAGTCGATCAGGTGCTGGGAGATACCGAAGCCGGCGCTGTGGTCGAGGAAACCGAAACCGGACTGGATGCCGCGATGGGCGAGGTTGGTCTGGGTGTTGTCGAAGAGGAACCAGCCGACCGCCACGACGAAGATGACGGCGAGGATCTGGAATGCCCAGCCGCGCACGACGGGATCGTTGAGCGATACCCCCCGCGGACGCTGGGCCTTGACGGAATTCTGCATGTAAGCCCTCTCGGAAGCGCCCCGGGCGATCACGGGCCAAGCCCGTGACCACCTGGAGGCTTCACGTCGTTCGAAACAGTCCGGCGCCCACACTCCGGGCGCCGGAACGGGTCAGGTCAGCGCACCGGCGGTGCGTACTGCAGACCACCCTTGTTCCACTGGGCGTTGAGGCCGCGCTTGATCTTCAGGTCGCTGGCGTCGCCGACGTTGCGGTCGAAGATCTCGCCGTAGTTACCCACTTGCTTGACGATCTGCACCGCCCAGTCCTTGGGCAGCTTGAGGTCCTTGCCGTAGTCACCCTCGGCGCCGAGCAGACGCGCGACGTCCGGGTTCTTGGTGCTCTTGGCCTGCTCCTCGACGTTCTTCGAGTTGATGCCCAGTTCTTCGGCGTTGAGCATGGCGAACAGCGTCCAGCGGGCGATGTCGAACCACTCCTCGTCACCTTGGCGCACGGCCGGGCCGAGGGGCTCCTTGGAGATCACTTCGGGCAGCACCACGTACTCGTCCGGCGCGGCCAGCTTGATACGCTGGGCGTAGAGCTGCGACTGGTCGGAGGTCAGCACGTCGCAACGACCGGACTCCAGCGACTTGGCGCTCTCGTCGGAGGTGTCGTAGGTGATGGGGGTGTACTTGAGGTTGTTGGAGCGGAAGTAGTCGGACAGGTTGAGCTCGGTGGTGGTGCCGGCCTGGATGCACACAGTGGCGCCATCGAGCTCCTTGGCGCTGGAGACGCCGAGCTTCTTGTTCACCAGGAAGCCCTGGCCATCGTAGTAGGTCACGCCGACGAAGTTCAGGCCCATGGCGCTGTCGCGGGAGCTGGTCCAGGTCGTGTTGCGCGAGAGAATGTCGATCTCGCCGGATTGCAGCGCGGTGAAGCGCTCCTTGGCGGTCAGCGGGCTGTACTTGACCTTGCTCGCGTCGCCGAACACAGCCGCCGCCACGGCGCGGCAGACATCCACGTCGATGCCCTTGTACTGGCCCTTGGCGTCGGCATACGAGAAGCCGGGAAGACCGTCACTGATACCGCACTGCACGTAGCCTTTCTTCTTCACAGCATCCAGGGTAGCGCCAGCATGCGCGAGGCCGCTGATGCCGAACACGGCGGCGGTGGTCAGCACTGCCAGGGTGGATTTCACCATCTTCATCGATCTTCTCCGTTGCTTTTTTAGTGTTTTGGAGTCCCGGTTCCACCGCCGTACCCTCGTGAGGCACCAGCAAGACAACAAACGGGATGGAGACCTGAAAGTGAGTCTAGACGGCCTGCGAAAAACCTTTCAGAAGCCGCGAACACACCTTCGAGCGCACAGGTCTTGCGCGCTGGAACGGGTCATCAAGGGATCATTGCGTGAAGGCGAAGGCCCGCCACACTGGCTGTTGACCGCAGCCGGCGCGGCGGGCCCTGAAGCAGCCCAAGGCTTTCGCGGCGCCACTTCCGGTACAGCTTTCCGGATGGGGTCGGTAGAGTGTTACCGGAAGTGGGGTCGCACAGCCTGACAGTAGCGATAGCAAGGGGCGTACCAGCCCAGGAACCTTCCTACGATTTTGTGCAGTCAAGTCCCACAAGTTATGGCCATGCGACATCTTCTTGCATCGCCCCTCCACCCTTTCTCCCACGCAGCGCCCCTTCCTAGAGCGCCTGCCCCATCCTGGAGCTTCCATGACCCAGCCCCTGATCCTCGAACCCAGCCAGAGCGTCGACTCCTGCGTCATTTGGTTGCACGGCCTGGGTGCCGACCGTTACGACTTCGAACCGGTAGCACAGATGCTGCAGCGCAGCTTCACGTCGACGCGCTTCATCCTGCCCCAGGCGCCGACCCGCCCAGTGACGGTGTTCAACGGCATGCCTGCGCCCAGTTGGTACGACATCCTCGCCATGGCACCGGCCCGCGCCATCGACGAAGCCCAGCTGGAAGCCTCGGCCGACAGCGTAATCGCGCTGATCCAGGGGCAGATCGACCAGGGCATCGCGGCCAAACGCATCATCCTCGCCGGCTTCTCCCAGGGCGGCGCGGTGGTGCTGCATACCGGTTACCTGCGTTGGGACGGCGAACTGGGCGGCGTCATGGCGCTCTCCACCTATGGCCCGACATTCAGCGAAGGCATAAGCCTGCCGGCTACAAAAAGACAACTGTCCGCGCTCTGCCTGCATGGCACTTTCGATGACGTGGTGCTGCCCGCCATGGGCTGCGCCGCGTACGACTTCCTGCAGGCCAACGAGGTGCCCGCCCAATGGCGCACCTACCCGATGAGCCATGAAGTGAGCAACGAAGAGCTTGGCGATATTGGCGCCTGGCTGCGGGAGCGCCTGTGATCCCCTGACCCTGCGGAGAACAAGAAGAAGCATGAACGCCCCGATCAGTTGCCTGCGTGACGTCGAAGCACTGGAACAGATCCCGCTGCAAGACCGCGACCTGCCGCCCAACACCTATGAACTGCTGCGCCACTCGGCGCAGCAGTTCGGCCCCTCTACCGCCCTGAGTTTCCTGATGCAGGGCTCGGCGGCCGAGGAACCGGTCCAGGTGAGCTACGCGGAGCTGTTCGCCCGCGTCACCCAGGCTGCCAACGCCTTCCACCGCCTGGGCGTCAGGCCGGGCACTTCGGTGTCGTTCCTGCTTCCCAACCTGCCGCAGACCCACTATGTGATCTGGGGCGGCGAAGCCGCGGGGATCGTCAATGCGATCAACCCGCTGCTCGACCCCGAGCACATCGCCGAACTGGTGCGCGCCGCCGACTCTCGCGTTCTCGTCACGTTGGCGCCCTTCCCCGGCACAGATCTGTGGGACAAGGTCGCCGGGCTGCGCGAGTACCTGCCGGAACTGAACGCCATCGTCACCGTCGACATCGCCAACCTGCTGCCCGAACCTCAGCGTTCGGCAATCCAGGCCGCCCGCGGCGCTCTGCCCGAGGGCGTGCTGGACTTCGACGAACTGCTCGCCCAGTGCCCGGACGACCACCTGGAGAGCGGCCGGATCATCGGCCCGGACGAAGTCGCTTCCTACTTCCACACCGGCGGCACCACCGGCACGCCCAAGCTTGCACCGCACAGCCATTTCAACGAAGTGGCGATGGCCGAGATCATGGGTCTGAACGCCGACTACGACGGGCATGACGTGCTGCTCTGCGGCCTGCCGCTGTTCCACGTCAATGGCGTGATGGTCACCGGCCTAGCCCCCTTCATGCGCGGCGGCGAGGTGCTGCTGGCCGGCCCCCAGGGCTACCGCAACCCGACCCTGATCCAGGACTTCTGGAAACTGGTGGAGCGCTACAAGGTCACCAGCTTCAGCGGCGTGCCGACCATCTACGCGGCCCTCTTGCAGGTGCCCAGCGAAGGCCGCGACCTCTCCAGTTTGCGCTTCGCCCTGTGCGGTGCGGCGCCGATGCCGGTGGAGCTAATCCGCCAGTTCGAGGCGAAGACCGGCCTGAAGATCATCGAAGGCTACGGCATGACCGAAGGCACCTGCGGCACCAGCTGCAACCCACGCGGCGGCGAGCGTCGAGCGGGCTCCATCGGCCTGCGCCTGCCCTACTGCGAGCTGAAGTCGGTGATCCTCGATGGCGACGGCCAGTACCTGCGCGAGGCCGCCGTGGACGAGATCGGCAATATCTGCCTGCGCGGCCCCACCGTATTCAAGGGCTACCTGCAGGCCAGCAAGAACAAGGACATCTGGGTCGACGGCGATTGGTTCAACACCGGCGACCTGGGCCGCATCGACGCCGACGGCTACATCTGGCTCACCGGCCGCAGCAAGGACCTGATCATCCGCGGCGGGCACAACATCGACCCGCAGATGATCGAGGAAGCCCTGCACCGCCACCCCGCCGTGGCCATGGCCGCCGCCGTGGGCAAGCCGTGCCTGAAGGCCGGCGAGCTGCCCGTGGTGTACATCCAGCTCAAGCCGGGCATGCAGGCGAGCGAAGCGGAGCTGCTGGAGCACGCCGCCCGCCATGTACCCGAACGCGCCGCAGTGCCCAAGGACGTCTGGCTGCTGGACGCCATCCCGGTCACCGCGGTGGGCAAGACCTTCAAGCCGGCACTGCGTCTGGATGCCATTCGTCGCGTGTTCGAGGACGAAACCCGCCACCTGTCTCCTCCCCCGCGCATCGAGGTGATCGCCGATGACCGCGTGGGTCAGAAAGCGCGTCTTTTCGTCGGCGGCCTCGACCTAGACTCACGCGCTGCACTGACCGACCGCCTGGGGGGCTATGCAGTGCACGTGGAGCTGCTGGAAAGCTGATGAAACACCCGGCCGACCGCCGGTCGGCCGGGTCTGGCTGCGAATTGCCAGTAGTCAAATCTGACTAATACTGATGGCTCAATGTGCGAAGAGGACTACAGGGAGAGTCAGTCGTGCACATCATCAGTCGCCACCCGACTTCCGCTGCGCCATGAAAGCCGCGCAGTGGAACGAAGACATACGCCAACTCCAGCATCTGCGCCTGTTCCAGAACGTGGCCGCGGGTCACCTGGAGCAATTGCTGAAGGACTTCCGCGCCTGTGAACTGGAGCGCGGGGAAATCCTGCTGTCGCCCTTCAACCGCAATCACTTCCTTTATATGGTTCTCTCCGGGCACCTGACGGTGTACCTGGGCTCCTTGGACAACCAGCCGGTCAGCACCCTGCATCCGGGTGACTGCGCCGGCGAAATCAGCTTCATCGACAGCGACCATCCCTCGGCCTACGTCGTCGCCAGCGAACCGACCACCGTGCTGCGCCTGCATCGCGAAGCGCTGATCGGCCTGTTCGAGCACTCCCCGCAGGTCATGCAGAATCTCCTCTCGGTCCTCTGCGAACGGGTCCGCGAGGGCAACCGGATCATTCTCGACACCGAGCAGAACGCCAACCTCGACACCCTCACCGGACTGTTCAACCGGCGCTGGCTGGAGCACATCTACGATCGCGAGAGCACGCGCTGCGCCTTCAACGAACAGCCCATGTGCATGCTCATGCTGGATGTCGACCACTTCAAGAACTACAACGACGAGCACGGTCACCTGGCCGGCGACTACGCGCTCTGCCTGGTCGCCCACACCCTGCGCAGCCAGTTGCGGCCCAAGGACAGCATGGCGCGCTACGGCGGCGAAGAGTTCGTCATCCTCCTGCCGGAAATCGCCATCGAGGAAGCCCGACGCATCGGCGACCGCCTGCGCCAGAGCCTGGAGCAGGTTGCCTCCTTCTACTCGCCGGTGGGCGTGCTGCCCGGCGTCACCGTGTCCCTGGGCCTGGCCGAGATGGACATCCAGGAAAACCTGCCAAGCCTGATCCTGCGCGCCGACGGTGCCCTCTACCAGGCCAAGCAGAAGGGCCGCAACTGCCTCTGCGGATGAGCCTCGCTGTCCTTCATCCGCCCTTCTGTTAGATTGCGCCCCAGCAAGAAAACCAATAACAAAGCTGGGAAGCTGACATGCGCAAACTGCTGATCATCCTGCTCGTCCTGCTGGCCGTTGGCCTGGGGATCTTCTTCAACCTGCCGGGCTACATGGACCGCAAGATGAACACCGTGGCCAGCCCGCCACCCTACCCTGCCTCGCCCGAGGCCCAGGCGCTGCACCAGACCCTGTTCGTCGCCGACCTGCACGATGACGCCCTGCTCTGGGACCGCGACCTGCTCGATCGCCACAACCACGGCCACACCGACCTGCCGCGCCTGCTCGAAGGCCATGTCGGCCTGCAGGTGTTCTCCACCGTCACCAAGACGCCGCGTGGCCTGAACTACGAAAGCAACAGCGCCGACAGCGACAACATCACCCCGCTGGTCATCGCCCAGCGCTGGCCGGCCCGCACCTGGAACAGCCTGCTCGAACGCGCGCTCTACCAGGGCGAACTGCTGGACAAGGCCGCCGCCGGCAGCCAGGGCAAGCTCACCCTGGTGCGTAGCCGCGACGATCTCACCCGCTACCTCGCCGCCTGGCAGAAAGACCCGAAGCGGCTCGCCGCCGTGCTGGCCACCGAGGGCCTGCACCCACTCGAAGGCAAGCTGGAGAACATCGACCGCATGTACGACGCGGGCTTTCGCATCATGGGCCTGACCCACTTCTTCGACAACGAAGTCGGCGGCTCTGCCCACGGCCTGAAGAAAGGTGGGCTGACCGAGTTCGGCCGCCAGGTCATCCCGCGTCTGGAAGACAAGAAGATGCTGATCGACCTGGCCCACGCCTCGCGTCCGCTGATCGACGATGTGCTGGCGATCGCCAGACGCCCGGTGATCGTTTCCCACACCGGCGTCGCCGGTACCTGCCCCGGCCCGCGCAACCTCACTGATGCGCACCTGCGCGGCATCGCCAACACCGGCGGTGTGATCGGTATCGGCTACTGGGACGGCGCGGTCTGCGAGACGTCGGTGGATGCCATCGTCAAGGCGATGCGCTACGCCGCCGACAAGGTGGGCGTCGAGCACGTGGCACTGGGTTCGGACTTCGACGGCGCGGTGAATGCGCCCTTCGACACCACCGGTCTCGCGCAATTGACCCAGCGCCTGGCCAAGGCCGGTTTCAACGAGCAGGACATCGCCGCCATCATGGGCGGCAACGTGCGCAGGCTGCTGCTGGAGAGCCTTCCGTAGGCCAAGTCAATAGGCAGGATGCCCGTGGCACTTCGCCCTGCGGGCATCTTGCATTACACTGGCGGCCGTTCATTCCTTAACCAGTACGAGACCACCGTGCTCAAAGCACTCAAGAAAATCTTCAGCAAGGGTGATGGCGAGCAGCCCGTCACCACGCCGGCAGCCCCCGCTCCCGCTGCCTCCGAGCCCGCCCAGAGCGGCGAAAAGCGTCCGCGCAAACCCCGTAACCCGCGCCCGCCCCGCGAAGCGGCCGAGACCGCCGATGCCGCCGCGAAGCCGGCCCGTGGTCCCAAGAGCGACAAACCCCGCGCCGAGCGTTCCGAGAAAGGCGAACGCGGCGAAAAACGCGAGCACGCTCCGAAACACGAGCATGCCAAGGCCGAGGGCGCCGACAAGCCCCGCGAGCCGAAACCGCGCCGCGAGCGCAAGCCGCGCCCGCCGGTGGTGGACAACTGGAAGCTGGAAGACTTCGTGGTCGAGCCGGCCGAAGGCAAGACGCGCTTCCATGATTTCAACCTCGACCCGCGTCTGATGCACGCCATCCATGACCTGGGCTTCCCCTACTGCACGCCGATCCAGGCGCAGGTACTGGGCTTCACCCTGCGTGGTCAGGACGCCATCGGCCGTGCCCAGACCGGCACCGGCAAGACCGCCGCGTTCCTCATCTCGATCATCACCCAGCTGCTGCAGACCCCGCCGCCGAAAGAGCGCTACATGGGCGAGCCGCGCGCGCTGATCATCGCGCCGACCCGCGAGCTGGTGGTGCAGATCGCCAACGACGCCATTGGCCTGGCCAAGTACACCGGCCTGAATGTCATGAGCTTCGTCGGCGGCATGGACTTCGACAAGCAGCTGCGCACCCTGGAATCGCGCTTCTGCGACATCCTGGTCGCCACCCCCGGCCGCCTGCTGGACTTCAACCAGCGCGGCGAGGTGCACCTGGACATGGTCGAGGTGATGGTGCTGGACGAAGCCGACCGCATGCTCGACATGGGCTTCATTCCCCAGGTCCGCCAGATCATCCGCCAGACCCCGTACAAGGGCGAACGCCAGACCCTGCTGTTCTCCGCCACCTTCACCGACGACGTGATGAACCTGGCCAAGCAGTGGACCGTCGACCCGGCAATTGTCGAGATCGAGCCGGAAAACGTCGCCAGCGATACCGTCGAGCAGCACGTCTACGCCGTCGCCGGCAGCGACAAGTACAAGCTGCTGTACAACCTGATCGCGCAGAACGACTGGACCCGCGTGATGGTCTTTGCCAACCGCAAGGACGAGGTGCGCCGCATCGAGGAACGCCTGACCAAGGACGGCATCAGCGCCGCCCAGATGTCCGGCGACGTACCGCAGCACAAGCGCATCAAGGTCCTGGAAGGCTTCCGTGAAGGCAAGATCCGCGTCCTGGTCGCCACCGACGTCGCCGGCCGTGGCATCCACGTCGACGGCATCAGCCACGTGATCAACTTCACCCTGCCCGAAGACCCGGACGACTACGTGCACCGCATCGGCCGTACCGGCCGCGCCGGCACCACCGGTACCTCCATCAGCTTTGCCGGCGAGGACGATGCCTTCGCCCTGCCGCCGATCGAGGAGCTGCTGGGCCGCAAGATCAACTGCGAAATGCCGCCCACCGAGCTGCTCAAGCCGGTTCCGCGCAAGCACTGATCGCTTGCTGCACCACAAAAAGGCGAAGCCACCCGGCTTCGCCTTTTTTGTTTCCAGCGTTTTTCAATCGGGCGTTACCTCCGGTGACGCATCCCCTTCCTAGAGCCTCTCGTTTCTCCCGCCGGACCCGCTGGGACGACCGTACGCCATCCCCCCGCAAACAATGGCCACGCGCCATTACCCGCGAAACAGGCCACGTTCCAGCCTTTTTTGCTCAGTTTTATTTACAGACGTAAAAAAATTCGCACGCTTCTTGCAAAGCACGCGAGAACAATTCCAAGAACTCGTCGGAATCCTCCCATGCCCTTGCGCGCCAAACTTGCTCTGAGTTTCCTCTCGGTCGGCCTGATCCCCGTACTGGTGATGGCCATCGTGGTCTATCTCCAGGCCAGCCGTGCCCTCGAAGAACAAAGCCTGAACGCCCTGGAGGCGGTCGCCAGCATCAAGCAGCGGCAGCTGATGGACGCCTGGAAGGCCCGCAACGACCAGCTCAGCAGCCTCGCCACCAACCTGGGCAGCAACTACGCAGGGCTGGACAGCGACTCCCTGGTGACCACCGCCAACTACGACCGCCCGGTATTCGAGAACTTCATCAAGACCTTCGGCTACCGCGAACTGCGCCTGGTGGCCGGCGACGGCAAGGTGGTGTTCAGCCTTGGTCGTGGCGTCGACTACCAACAGAACATCGGTGATCCGCAGTGGCGCGACACGCCGTTCGGCCAGTTCATCCGCAAGGCACTGGACAGCGGCAAGGCCAGCATCAGCGACCTGGAGCAAGCGCCCAACGACCAGCAGCCCGTGCAATGGCTGGCCGCGCCGATCAAGGACAACGGCAAGCTGCAACTGTTGCTGGTCCTGGAGCTGCCGCTGGCGGCGATCAACGAAGTGATGCAGAACCGCCAGGGCCTGGGCGACGACGGCGAGACCTACCTGGTAGGCGGCGACGGCAGCCTGCGCTCGGACTCGGTGCGCTTCGCTGACCACCACGTGCGCCGCGACAAGGAAAGCCCCACCGCGCTGCCCGGCCAGGCCATCGGGAAAGCCCTGGCCGGTGAACAGGGACGCCTCGCCGAAATCGGACTGAGCAACGAGCCCGCACTGAAATCCTTCGTGCCGCTCAACCTCGATGGCGTGCACTGGGCGCTGGTGGCGGAAATGGACCAGGCGCAGGCCTTCGCCCCGGTGCGCAAGCTGATGTGGCAGATCCTTGTGCTTGGCCTGCTGACCCTGATGGGCGTGGCCGCCGGCACCTGGCTGGTCAGCCGCAGCGTGATGCGCCCGCTGGGCGGCGAGCCGGCCAGCATGGCTGCGCTGGCCCAACGCCTGGCCAGTGGCGAACTCAAGTTGGGCGACGATGCCAGAGCCAGCAGCGGCCTGATGCAGGCCCTGCGCGAAATGACCGTGGCCTGGCGCCAGGTCGTCGAGCGCCTGCGGCAGGCCAGCGAGGCCGTGGGCGATGCCAGCGGCGATATCCTCGACGCCGCCGGACGCACCAGTAACCACCTCGACCAGCAGCAGGAAGCGCTGGAAATGGTGGTCAGCGCCGTCGACCAGATGGCCGCCACCGTGCAGGAAATCGCCGGTAGCGCCAGCCGCAGCGCCGACGGCAGCGCCGCCGCGCGCCAGGCCTTCGTCGCCATGCAGGGCACCCTGCAGCACATGATCGGCCGTCAGGACCAGTTGCTGGTCGGCCTGCGCCAGGCCGACGGTGTGGTTCAGACCCTGGCCGGCGAGAGCCAGCAGATCGGTTCGGTGCTCGACGTGATCCGCTCCATCGCCGAGCAGACCAACCTGCTCGCCCTCAACGCCGCCATCGAAGCCGCTCGCGCCGGTGAAGCGGGTCGTGGTTTCGCCGTGGTCGCCGATGAGGTGCGCAGCCTCGCCCAGCGCACCCGCAGCGCCACCGATGAGATCGTCGCCATCGTCGGCAGCCTGGGAGATTCCTCCGTTCAGGCCCAGTCGAGCATGAGCGGCGCCGGCGAACAGGCCCACACCCTGGAGCAGGACACCCAGGCCGTGATCGAGGCCCTCGGCGCGCTGGACGAGTCCCTGCAGGGCGTGCACGCCATGGCCTTCCAGATCGCCGCCGCCGCCGAACAGCAGGCCGCCACGACCCAGGAAGTGAACCAGCACATGCACCGCCTGAGCGACATGACCGTGGAGAATCGCAAGACCGCTGCGCACACCCGTGATTGCGGCGAGCACCTGCGCCGCGTGGCCGGCGGCCAGCAGGAGCTGGTGGCGCAGTTCAAACTGTAAGTCGCCTTCTTGTAGCAGCGAGCTTGCTCGCGAACCGCACAACACCCGGACCACCGGCGAAATGCGTTCGCGAGCAAGCTAGCTCCTATAGGTCGCTCATCCGACCACCCGCCCTTGCCGATCAAGACAACAGAGTCCAGAATGGAAAAATAAATCCACTATCGGAGTCTCGTTATGTCCGCCGCCACGCCTTTCACCCTCAACCAGGCCGACGCCGAACTCCTGCTCGATCAGGTCGACGTGCTCCAGGCGATGCGCGACATGTTCGTCGAACTGGCCACCGGCAGCGCCGTGCAGCCCGCACAGCAACTGGTGGAATTCCCCAACGGCGGCGGCGACTTCATCAATTACCTGGGCGTACTGGCCTCGCAGCAGGTCTACGGCGTGAAGACCTCCCCGTACATCGTGCGCCAGCCCAAGTCGCTGGTCACCGCGTGGAGCCTGCTGATGTCCATGGAAAGCGGCCAGCCGCTGCTGCTGTGCGACGCCGGTAGCCTGACCACCGCGCGCACCGCGGCTACCACCGCCCTGGCGGTGCAGGAACTGGCCCGCCCAGACGCCAAACGCCTGGCCATCGTCGGCAGCGGCCCGGTCGCTCGTGCGCACCTGCGCTACGTCGCCGGCCTGCGTGACTGGCAGAGCATCCGCGTGTACTCGCCGAACCTGAATGCCGGTGTATTGGCCCAGTTCGGCGCTATCGACTCGCGGGCAGAACCGGCCACCAGCATCGAGGCCGCCGTGGCCGACGCCGATGTCGTACTGCTGTGCACCTCTTCCGGCACCCCGGTGCTCGATCCGGCGATCCTCAGCAAGCCAGCGCTGATCACTTCCATCAGCACCAACGTCGCCCGTGCCCACGAAGTGCCACCGCAGTCGCTTGCGCAAATGCACGTGTACTGCGACTACCGCGCCACCACTCCGGCCACCGCTGGCGAGATGCGCCTGGCCCGCGACGAGCACGGCTGGGACGGCGCCATCCGTGGTGATCTGCCGGAATTGGTCAGCGGCCAGGCTGCCAAGCCGGACTACCAGCGCCACGCCTTCTTCCGCTCCATCGGCCTGGGCCTGGAAGACGTCGCCCTGGCCAATGCGCTCTACCATCTGCAACGCAAGAACGCCTGAGCCGGAGACTCCCATGATCGAAGTCGACTTCCTCATCATCGGCGGCGGCATCGCCGGCGCCTCCACCGGCTACTTCCTCTCCCGCCACGGCAAGGTCGCCGTGCTGGAGCGCGAATCCCACGCCGGCTACCACTCCACCGGCCGCTCGGCAGCGCTCTATACCGTCGCCTACGGAACGCCGCAGGTACGTGCCCTGACCGCCGCCAGCCGCACCTTCTTCGACAACCCGCCCGAGGGCTTCGTCGAACACCCGATTCTCACGCCGCGCGGCGAGATGACCGTGGACTTCGAGGGAAACCCGGAAGAGCTCCAGCGCCAGTACGACAGCGCCCTCGCCAGCGTGCCGGAAATGCGCCTGCTCGATGCGGACGAAGCCTGCGCCATCGTCCCGGTGCTGCGCCGCGAGAAAGTCCACGGCGCGATGCTCGACCCCAGCGCCGCCGACATCGATACCGACGGCCTGCTGCAAGGCTACCTGCGCGGCATCCGCCGCAACGGCGGCAGCGTGCAACTGGACAGCGAAGCGCTGGAAATCAGCCGCATCGACGGCGCCTGGGAAGTCCGCTGCGCGCAACAGACCTACCGCGCACCGGTGCTGGTCAACGCCGCCGGCAGCTGGTCAGACAAGGTTGCCGAACTGGCCGGCGCCGCCCCCCTGGGTCTCACGCCCAAGCGTCGCGCGGCCTTCCTGTTCAGCCCGCCCGAGGGTGTGGACAGCCACGCCTGGCCGGTACTGGTCAGCCTGGACGAATCCTTCTACTTCAAGCCCGACGCCGGCATGCTGCTCGGCTCGCCGGCCAACGCCGACCCGGTGGAACCCCACGACGTTCAGCCCGAAGAACTGGATATCGCCATGGGCATCTACCAGATCGAGGAACACACCACGCTGAGCATCCGTCGCCCGAGCCACACCTGGGCGGGCCTGCGCTCGTTCTTCGCCGACGGCGACCTGGTGTCCGGCTATGACCCCGCCACGCCCGGCCTGTACTGGGTCGCCGGCCAGGGCGGCTACGGCATCCAGACTTCCGCCGCCATGGGTGAAGCCAGCGCCGCACTGATCCGCCATGAAGCGCTGCCCGAACACCTGACCTGCCACGGCCTGACCGCCGAGATGCTTTCCCCGACGCGCCTGCTGGCCCGGTAAGCTGCACGCCGTGACAGCCTGCGGGCGCTTGCGGCACACTCGCCGGCGCCCGCTCCCTCGCCCGCCTCATCGCCTCCGAGAGCCTTGCCCATGACCGCCGCTGATCCGCTGGACAACTACAAGGCCATCGCCGACGCCATCGCCGCGCTGTTCTTCCCCCACGCCGAAGTGGTCATCCACGACCTGCGCAACCAGCGCGTGGCGTACCTGGCGAACAACATCTCCAAGCGCGAGATCGGCGACGACTCGGCACTGGAAGACATGCTCGAAGGCGGCCATGACGAACGCAACATCGGCCCCTACGAAAAGCTCAACTGGGACGGGCAGAAGATCCGCTCCATCAGCACCGTGCTGCGCGACGCCAAGGGCGAGCCGCTGGCGGTGCTGTGCATCAACCTCAACATCACCCTGTTCGAGACCGCCAAGGCGGCGCTCGACCTGTTCCTCTCCCCCAGCAAGGTCATCCCGCAGCCGGACGCGCTGTTCCGCGACGACTGGCAGGAGCGCATCAACACCTTCCTGCATGGCTGGCTGCAGCAACGCCAGCTCAGCCTCTCCACGCTCAGCCGCGACCACAAGCGCGAACTGGTTCTTGCCCTTCACGCCGAGGGCGCGTTCAAGGGCAAGAGCGCGGCGAACTACGTGGCCAATGTCCTGAACATGGGCCGGGCGACGGTGTACAAGCACCTGAAGGAGTTGAAGGAGGAGGTTTGACTATCCAGGGTGCAGGCAAACATTATCTGAATTCGCCCCCCCCTGAATCAGCGCGCTATCGGAGCACTAATACCTACATCTGGAAGTCTGAAAGCAATTCAGCATCTACGAGTTCAGGATGTTTGCATCAGTGATTTCGTACATAGCTGCCATCATGATCCCTATAGCCTGGCGGTCCTCTGCCACGCTATATGAGCACTGAGCAAAGAGGTTCACCTCGCGAGCGCACCCGACACATTGCCCGCCAGCGTGTAAGCGCTCTGTGTAAGCACCCTGTTACTCATAGTCATACTGCACCTGCCTACTAGTGGAAACAGGAAGCCGCCTAGCTCGCGGCTCTCCGTCGGGTACTGGCCAAATATCTGGAGCCACTGTCGCCAT
>NZ_SWDV01000047.1 GCF_005877905.1 Pseudomonas nicosulfuronedens
ACCGCCGGCGCCAACATGGACATCAGCGTCGCCAAGCGCTTCACCACCGCCGTCGGCGAAGGCATCAGCCTGTTCGCCAGGAAACTGGGCATGAAGCTCTTCGCCAACCAGGGCCCGGTGACGATCCAGGCGCAGAACGACGGCCTGGCAATGCTCGCTCGTCACGGGCTGGACATCGTCAGCACCGAAGACGAAATCCGCATCACCGCCAAACGCAAGATCACCCTCAATGCCGGCGGTACCTGCATCACCCTCGACCCGTACAGCATCGAACTGGGGACCCAGGGCGACTTCACCATCAAGGCCTCGCACTTCGACATGCGCGGGCCGGCGCGCATGCTCGCCACCCACCCGGACTACCCCAAGCTTGAGTCCACCCAGCGCATCAAGGTCCGCATCTCACGCGCCCCCACCGCCCCGCAATCGACCTGGGCGGGCATGCCTTACACCTTGTATGCCGACGGAGCCCCCCTGGAGAGCGGTGTACTGGACAAGACCGGCTTCCTCGCCTTCGACCATCAGGTCATCACCGGGCAGTACCGCCTGGAGCTGGCCAACGGCGTCAGTTACCGGATTCCAGTGCCCGAGGAGTACAGCAACCCGGAGCAGGGGCATCTGGCCAGTCGCGGCCTGCAAAATCACTCGTCTCAGCCAGCTTATCCCGAGGCAGGGCCAGCTTCGCTGCACACCGACCATCGAAATGACTATGCCGCGCTACTGAAGGACATCGCCAAACGAGCAGGAGAGCAATCATGATCCGGCGCGAAATCGTTACCCCACTGTCACTGCAGCACACCCAAGAGGTGATGTGCATCTCGCCCTGGTTTGTATGCAACACCGAATACATCCCGCGCCTGGCGACCTACAAACCGCTGATCAATGGCGAGGAAGCCTTCCGCGAGGTGCATGAAGCCATCGAAAAGGCGACGAAGACGGTGGATATCATCTGCTGGGGCTTCCAGCCGTCGATGTACTTCATTCGCGATGGCAAGTCTCCGAGCATCGGCGAGTTGCTGATGGCCAAGGCGCAGGACAAGGACAACCCGGTGCGTGTGCGAATCCTGGGATGGGAACTGCCCTCCAACTCCACCGGATATGTGGGCGAAGCCAACCTACCGGGCAAATTCCCGTATCTGTGGAACCGCGCAGGGCAGACCGCCACGAATGAACAATACGCCTATGATCGTCAGTGGTTCGTCGACTGTTCCGCAGCAGATGGTCGAGGAGTGAACTGGCCCAGGAATCGTCCCGTGTTCGTCAGTCGAGGCTTCGGCGCCATACAGCGAGCCGAAATCGCTTACCAGGCTGCGCTGCATAGCCTCGACCCGGACCTGAGTGCCGAGACGATCAGCCTCCTCGCGGCTTTGGTTACCCATCACCAGAAGACAGTGATCGTCGACTTTGAACTCCCCGAGCGCGCAGTGGGCTTCGTCATGGGCCATAACATGCTCGATGAATACTGGGACACCGACGCGCACTCTGCCTGGGGTCGTACGCCTTCCGACAAGCCCGCACCCAATCGCGGCCCTCGTGGTCGTCTGCCACGCCAGGATATTTCCAGCCGCGTCACCGGGCCGATACTGCGCGACCTGCACCACAACTTTGCTGAGGCCTGGCGGCGTGAAACAGACGAGGACCTTTTCGCCCAGCGCCAGGCGGCAACCGTCGCCAAACAACTGGCCCCCTGTAAAGAAGACCCGCTACTGATGGCTCAACTCCTGCGTACCCAGGCCCAGGAAGGCCGGCGCGATATCGAGCAGGTTTATCTGCAAGCCATCAATAACGCCACCCAGTTCATCTACATCGAAAACCAGTACTTCCGCTGGCCGCCTCTGGCCGATGCCATCCTCGAGGCCGCCAAGGTGCAGACCAACAACGGCCGCGAGCCCGGCGAGCACGGTGCGCTGCATCTGTTCGTGATCACCAATGACACCAACGATGGCATGGGGTCGGGCACCGTCAACACCCAACGCATGCTCGAGCGCTTGGGGCGCGAGGAAACCATTCCGGAGGTCACCAAGTTGCGCCGCGTCAAACAGGCCGAGGAGCGTGCCGCCGAATTGGAGCCAGCCTGGCACAACCGGCTCGAGCAGAAAGCCCTGGAGGCCGTCACCTCCCTGTCCGACGCACTTGGTGGCACCGCCTTGGGCGACAAAGCCAGGAGCGCACAGGAACAGGCCGAAGAAGCCGCACGGCAACGCGCAGCCGATCTCAAGGCGGAAATCGAACAGATCGAAAAGAACCCCGTCAACCGCCCACCGGAGCGCCCCGGCCTGAAAGTTCACGTCTGCTCGCTGGTGTCCGAGGACTCGCCCGCCGACGCCTGGGTGCCGGTGTACATCCACTCCAAGCTGATGATCGTCGACGACGTCTTCACCACCCACGGCTCGGCCAATATCAACACCCGCAGCATGCAGGTGGACAGCGAAATGAATATCGCCCACGAAAGGGCCGAGATCACCCAGGCCATGCGCCGACGGCTGTGGAATCTACATACCGCAGGGAAGGGCGCGCAGGATGATCCGAAGAAGGCGTTCCAAGAATGGGAGAGGATCATCAAAAACAATAAGGACTTTAAAAGCGATCAGAGGAATGGTGTGCCCGATGCCCCTATCGTCGAGTTCTATTACGACCAAGCCATCCTCAAGGACCTGGATTGATGCGTTGTCTACTGCTCCTCGCCAGCCTGCTGCTCCTCGCCGGCTGTGATGCCGGCAGCGCCGTCACTCCTCCGGAAAAGGAAATCACCGTGGACCCACTACCTCAGATTCGCGCCAACCTGGCTTTCACCTGCAAACACGAAGAGTTCCCCACGCCGACGGCGGACAGCGACCTGCTGTTCCACTATGCCCGCTGGTTGCAGAAGAACAACCAGCTTAAGGAGGACCTGACTGTGGATGTGCAGATCGAGCGGCTCTACCGCATTGCCGCCGAACACGGCCACGCCAAGGCCAATATCAACCTGCAGAACGGCTCCATGCAGGGCAAGTTCCGCGTGCGCAGCGCCGAGCACCTGCGCCTGACTGAAGAGTTGATCAAGGCCAAGGTCGCCACGGGTTACACCATCATCGCCATCTCACTGCAACAGGGGGCGCTGGGGCTGAAGGCAGACAAGGACATGGCCTTGCGGTACTACCGCAAGGCAGCCGATATGGGCAGTCCCGAGGGACAAGCTTATGTAGCTGACAAGTTGGCACCCACCGATAGGGCCCCAGATATTGCCCGACAGATGCGCCGCTGTGCCGCCGAGCAAGGCAACGGATCGGCCGCGAGCGACTTGGGAGTAAATCTTAAAAACAATAAAAGATTTCAGGAGGCTCTAGAGGCATTCCAACTCGGAGTGGCGGCGGGCGACGAAGGCTCGGCTTCCTTTCTGAATAGTGGATTTCGTAATCCCCTGCCTACCGACAGACTGAATTACCTCGGTCAACAGGAAGACCTCGAACGCGCCGACCGCTACGAAAAAATCTGGAGCATCCTCGCGGATTATTCCTACGCCTCTCCCAAAGTCCCCGAAATCAACGACATTCTCCCGCTGCCCCCGGCCAAGTTGCCGCCGTGGGACGGCAAACTGAAATGGCTGGAAGAACGCAAGGCCAATATCCCACCGCCCAAACCCAGCGAAGCGCTGATCCAGCAAATGGCCAAGGACAAACACCTCGACCCGGCCACCGGCCGCCCCACGCCCGAGTCGCCCCACTTCGTCCACCTCCCTTCATACCCCGTCCCGCCCATCTGCGTCAGCGGTGAAGCCTGCCCGCGCGACGGCTACTGGCAGGCCATGGACGTGTCCTTCTCTTGGATCACCGTCAAAGGCAAATCCCTTCAACGCTTCCAGCACGGCGACACCCTGCCGACGCTGGTGCTGGAGCGACGCGAAACCCGCCTGTGGCCGCTGCCGGACAAGGTCACCGTCGGCCCGAAACACGTCAGATGGATACTGCTCGGTGATGCCTAGGTACTGGATGCTGACTGGCTGGGTACTGCTGCTGTCCGCCTGCGACAGCGGCAGTGCATTGCCACTCCCCAAAGCGACCGTTGCGGTGGACCCGCTCCCCCAGATTCGCGCCAACCTGGCCTTCACCTGCAAACACGAAGAATTTCCCAAGCCCACGGCGGACACCGACACTTTGTTCCACTACGCCCGCTGGCTGGAAAAGAACAACCAGCTCAAGCGGGACCCAACGGTATATGCCGAGATCGAGCGGCTGTACCGCGTCGCCGCCGAAAACGGCCATGCCAAGGCCAATATCAACCTGCAGAACGGCAGCATGCGCGGTGACCACTACCACCTCACGGGCGAGGAACATCTGCGATTCAGTCAGCAACTGATAAAAGCCGGTGTAGCCACTGGTTATTACTTCGTGGCTATTTTCCTGAATCAGGGTGCCGCCGGTTTGCGGGAAGATCAGGAAATGGCCCTGCGCTACTACCGCAAGGCCGCCGATGAAGGCAGCGCCAATGCCCAGGCCTATGTGGCCGACAAGTTGGCGCCAAGCGATAGAGCCCCGGATATTGCCCGACAAATGCGCCGTTGTGCGGCCGAACAGGGGCAAGGCAATGCCGCCTCCGATCTTGGCTTCGATTTGAAGAATGAACAGCAGTATCAGAAAGCACTTGAGGCGTTCCAGCTTGGAGTTGTAGCCGGTAATGAAACTTCAGCCTATGCATTGGAACTAAGCTTCCGAAATTCAAGCACATCCCTACGCCAGCCCAAAGATCTTGAGCGCGCCGATCGGTATAAAACTATCTGGCGCATCCTCGCGCGATACTCCTACGCCTCCCCCAAAGTCCCCGAGATCAACGATATCGTCCCGCTGCCGCCAGCCAAGCTGCCGCCGTGGGACGGCAAGCTGCAATGGGTGGAAGAGCGCAAGGCCAATGTCCCGCCGCCCAAACCCAGCGAAGCGCTGATCGAACAACTGGCCAAGGCCAAGCAACTCAACCCCGCCACCGGGCGCCCCCTGCCTGAGTCGCCGAACTTCATGCGCCAGGCCTCCGACCTCACCTGCGAAAGCGATCAGGCTTGTCCGCTGGCGGGTTACTGGGTGGCGCAGAGTTACTGGAGCCAGGAAGTCCGCTACTTCAAACAGGGCGATATCCTGCCTCGCTGCTGGGGCAAGGACTTCGTACCGCGCATCTGGCCACTGCCGGACAAGATGGTGGACCGCGAATGGATCATCAAATGGGGCTATATCGGTGAGGCCTAGGTCCTCTCTGTTCGCGTGGCTGACCGTGGTCCTGCTGGGGTTGTTACTGCTGGGATGCAGCAACAGCCCCCAGCGCGTCGCACTACTGCCTTTGGACCGACTCGCTCAGATCCGTGCCGATTTGGCCTTCACCTGCCGCCATGAACGCTACCCCGAGCCCACGGCGGACACCGACACCCTGTTCCACTACGCCCGCTGGCTGGAAAAGAACAACCAGCTCAAGCGGGACCCGACGGTATATGCCGAGATCGAGCGGCTATACCGCGTCGCCGCCGAAAACGGTCACGCCAAGGCCAATATCAACCTGCAGAACGGCAGCATGCGCGGTGACCACTACCACCTCTCGGGCGAGGAGCATCTGCGATTCAGTCAGCAACTGATAAAAGCCGGTGTAGCCACTGGTTATTACTTCGTGGCTATTTTCCTGAATCAAGGCGCCGCTGGTTTGCGGCAAGACCAGGAAATGGCCCTGCGGTACTACCGCAAGGCGGCCGATGAAGGGAGCGCCAACGCCCAGGCCTATGTGGCTGAGAAGTTGGCGCCAAGCGATAGAGCCCCGGATGTTGCCCGCCAGATGCGTCGTTGTGCCGCCGAACAGGGCAATGGGCCTGCTGCTAGCGACCTCGGAGTAGATCTTAAAAATGAAAAAAGATTTGAGGAGGCTGTAGAGGCTTTCCAACTTGGAGTGGCAGCAGGAGATGAAACTTCCGCAGGTTGGTTGGGTGACGCTTTTCGTAATCCACCGCCTACCGACACTTTGAATTACCTTGGGTTAAAGGAAGACGCCGAACGCGCCGACCGCTACGAAAAAATCTGGAGCATCCTGGCCGACTACTCCTACGCTTCGCCTAAAGTCCCCGAGATCAACGACATAGTGCCGCTGCCGCCGGCCAAGCTGCCGCCGTGGGACGGCAAGCTGCAATGGGTGGAAGAGCGCAAGGCGAATGTCCCGCCGCCCAAACCCAGCGAAGCGCTGATCCAGCAACTGGCCAAGGACAAACACCTCGACTCGGCCACCGGCCGCCCCACGCGCGAGTCGCCCCACTTCGTCCACCTCCCTTCATACCCCGTCCCGCCCATCTGCGTCAGCGGCGAAGCCTGCCCGCGCGACGGCTACTGGCAGGCGATGGACGTGTCCTTCTCCTGGATCACCGTCAAAGGCCAACCCCTTCAGCGCTTCCAGCAAGGCGACACCCTGCCGACGCTGGTGCTGGAGCGACGCGAAACCCGCCTGTGGCCGCTGCCGGACAAGATCACCGTTGGCCCCAAGCACCTCAGGTGGGACAATACGCGGCGTTACCTGGCTGCTGGATGGTGGGGTACTGCTGCTATCCATCTGTAACAGTGGCACTGGGTCCGCGGGAACCACGGGTGGCCGGGCAGGGCGGTTTTCCGTACCATTGCCGCCCCTTCGAAGTCCCCGTTCCGAGTAGAAAAATGAAACCCGCCCGCTTGCGTGCCGATGTCCTGGCCGGACTCACCACGTCCTTCGCGCTGGTGCCCGAGTGCATCGCCTTTGCCCTGGTCGCCCACCTCAATCCGCTGATGGGCCTCTATGGCGCCTTCATCCTCTGCACCCTGACCGCGCTGTTCGGCGGCCGTCCCGGCATGGTGTCCGGTGCTGCCGGCTCGATGGCGGTGGTGATCGTTGCGCTGGTGGTGCAGCACGGTGTGCAGTACCTGTTGGCCACGGTGCTGCTGGGCGGGGTGGTGATGATGCTGTTCGGCCTGTTGCGCCTCGGCAAGCTGGTGCGGATGGTGCCGCACCCGGTGATGCTGGGTTTCGTCAACGGCCTGGCCATCGTCATCGCCATGGCTCAGCTCGAACACTTCAAGGACGGCGAGCACTGGCTCAGTGGCAACCCGCTGTACGTGATGGTGGGATTGGTGGCGCTGACCATGGCGGTGGTCTACGGGCTGCCGAAGCTGACCCGTGCGGTGCCGCCGGCGCTAGTGGCGATCCTCGGCGTCGGCCTCGCGGTGTACCTGCTCGGCCTGCCGACGCGCACCCTGGGCGATATGGCGCATATCGCCGGCGGCTTGCCGCCGTTCGCGCTGCCGGACATTCCCTGGAACCTGGAAACCCTGCGGATCATCGCGCCCTACGCCTTCCTCATGGCCATGGTCGGCATCCTGGAAACCCTGCTGACGCTCAACCTCACCGACGAGATCACCGAGACCCGTGGATTCCCGGACCGCGAGTGCGTGGCGCTGGGTGGTGCCAACATCGTCTCCGGGCTGTTCGGCGGCATGGGCGGCTGCGCGATGATCGGGCAGACGGTGATCAACCTCAGCTCCGGCGGCCGGGGGCGGCTCTCCGGCGTGGTCGCCGGGGTGATGATCCTGCTCTTTGTGCTGTTCCTCTCGCCGCTGATCGAGCGCATCCCGCTGGCGGCGCTGGTGGGGGTGATGTTCGTGGTGTCGCAGCAGACCTTCGCCTGGGCTTCGCTGCGGGTGCTGAACAAGGTGCCGCTGAGCGATGTGCTGGTGATCATCGCGGTGACCGCCATCACGGTCGCCACCGATCTGGCCACGGCGGTGTTCTGCGGCATCATCCTGGCGGCGCTGGACTTCGCCTGGAAGCA
The DNA here is from genome assembly GCF_005877905.1 of Pseudomonas nicosulfuronedens. Classification (GTDB taxonomy): domain Bacteria; phylum Pseudomonadota; class Gammaproteobacteria; order Pseudomonadales; family Pseudomonadaceae; genus Pseudomonas; species Pseudomonas nicosulfuronedens. The sequence goes on from NZ_SWDV01000047.1 coordinate 7,796, forward strand.
TGCTCGCGAACTGTATGCGGACATCCATGACGAAGCTGACGGCAGCAAGCTGTACCGTGTGCATGGCACGCTGTTCTTCGCTTCCACCACGCCGTTTCTCAATCAGTTCGACCCGGCGAACGATCCGCTGCAGGTGACCCTGGACTGCGCGCACCTGAGCTTCGTCGACTACTCGGCCATCGCCGCGCTGATGACCCTGCGCGAGCGCTACAGCAAAGCCGGTAAGCATCTGCGCGTGGTGCATCTGTCCGAGCGTTGCAAGCAGTTGCTCAAGCGGGCGGGGATGCAGCACGCCTGAGCCTCGGCGCCCCCAGCGCAGCGTAGGGCGAATAACCTGGATCAGGTGATCCGCCGGCTGTCATCCGGCGGATAACGCTGGCGCGTCATGCGCCCTACGGAGCTGACTCTGGCGCCTTGACCTGTCGGAGCGATGCCCATCATTTCGTAGGCGGCGCTGACCGCATGGGTATCGCTGCGCTCCACCCATCCTGCTGTGCGTTCAGGCTTTGCCAGACGCCTTCCAGTGAATCGGCGTCCAGCAGCAACTGTCGGGCGGCACAGCGAATGCGCCGGGCCTGTTCTTCGGTTACGTTGCAGGAGCCCAGTTCGCGCAGCAGTTCGGCGGCAACTTCGTTGTTGAAGGAGCTGGTACGTACGGCGCGCAGGATACGGCTGTCGGCGTGTTGCATGAGGTTCTCCCGGGGAAACGAAAAAGCGGCGCAGCGCCCGGAGGCGCTGCGCCGGTCGATGCCTGAGGCTCAGAATTTCACCTTGATGCCAAGGATGCCTTCGTAGCTGCGGCCTTCACCATCGAAGGACTTCTGATATCCCAGCGATCCGGTGACGCTGGTCCGCTCGTTGAGCTGGTAGTCCACGCCCAGGTTCAGTTCGCCCCAGGTGCCATCCATGTCGGTGCCGAAGGGGATGTAGCCGTTGGCCGAGGAGAACTCGGTCTTGGCCTTGCCCTTGAACTCGTGCCAGACGCTCGGCCGGACCCAGGCGTTGGTGCGGTGGATGCGTCCCTGGTCGTCTTCGCGGAACCAGTCCTTGTCGAGCCGCACGCCGAGCCGGCCGGTGAGGGAGTCGACATCCTCGAAACGCACACCGGATGCGTCGTCGTGGCTGTCATCGAGCTTCAGCTTGCTGACGATCAACTGGGCCTGCGGCTCCAGGTGCAGGGTCTTGTCACGGTTGACCTTGAACGGATAGCCGGCCTCGAGCGAGGCGGTGACGCCGTGGCCACGGGTTTTCATCGATCCGGCGTCGTTGCCGCGGGCCTGCAGGTCGAAGCGGTTGAATTGCAGCACGCCATCGAGGTACCAGCCTTTGGGGCCGAAGTGTGTCCAGTAGCCACCGATTCCATAGGAGCGCAGGGTGTCGTCGCCGGCGTCCTGGCCATCGGTATGGTCGACGCTGCCCTTGATGCGCCCGGCCTGCAGCGAAAGACCGGCCTGGTCGGTGCTGCCGTCGGTGTCTTCGTTGCGGTAGAGATCGGCGCCGACCTGGAAGGCCTGGATGCGGTAGTCGTAGTCGGCGCCGCTGGACAGGCTGTCCTTGCCTTTCTGGTGGATCAGCCGGCCCCAGCCCAGGGAGGGGCCGTAGGTGTCGGTTTCTTCGCTGGGCAGCGGGTCGGTGGCATTGCGCCGCTCCTCGCCAACGCGCTCATGCAGGGTGTCGACCAGGGCACGGCTGTAGTTCAGCGCCATGGCGGGGAGCGCGCTGTACAGCGAGGTTTCGGCCCGGTAGTTGGGGACCTGCGGCGTCGGTGCCGGAGCGGTCGGCGTGACAGGGGCGAGAGGAGCGACCGGATTGCTCGGGTCGACAGGCGCGACGGGACCAACCGGATCAACCGGATCAACCGGATCAACCGGGCGGCCGGGATCGACAGGATCGACAGGGCTGACCGGATTCACCGGAGTTGCGTCCTTCGTCGAACGCAGGTACCAGGCCTCGCCGTTGCTGTCATCGAGGCTCGAGCGGTGCAGGGTGTACTCGTACGGACCGGCCTTGACCCGGTTGAGCAGCCGGAAGGCGTCGGCCTCAGTGGTGCCGCCATTCACCGCGTCCACAACCTTGATGCCGCTACCCTCGGTCAGCGCTCCGGGGCCGCCGGCATTCTTGATCCGCAGATTGCTGTCGCCAGTGGCCTTGCCGCCGTCGATCACCAGTTGATCGGAAGGCGAGTCGTCCTTGTAGAGGTAGGTATTCAGCGCGAGGGTGCCGTTGTCGCCGTGGTAGTCATTGACGCTCAGCCGCTTGTAGCCGCCCTCGGCACTGAAGTCGATCAGGCTGGCGTCGTTGCGCAGCACGCTCAGGTTCGAATCACCGGTGAGTTGCCAGAGGCTGGTGTCGCGAAGGGTGACGTCCGAGTGGCTGCCGGCGGCGGTCTTCGCCGTGCCGCTGACCAGCGAGGTCGAGAGGTCGAGGCGAGCGTTGCCAACGGCATCTTCGCTACGGCCGAGGCCTTGCCACTGGCCGGTACCCATGTCGGGGCTGGCGCTGCCGTCACTGGCCACAGAACGGTCGACATTCAGCCATTGGCCGCTGCCCCCGGCCAGGCTGTGGCTGAGGGCGATGTCGGCGACGCCGGCCGTGGCAAGGGTGGCGCCATCACGGTTGGAGAGGGTGGCGTGGTCCATGCTCACCTGGCCTGGAAGTGTTTCGGTTCCCTGCACATAGAGCGCTGCGGATTGCGCACCTTGTGCCGCCACCACGACGGATTCGGCATCGACGCTGCCACCCTGGCGCGCCACCACGCCATGGCCGAAGTCGCCCTGGGTATTCACGCTAACGCCATCCAGGCGGGCGGTGGCGGTGTTGTTGGCGAACACGCCCACAGCCTGTTCGCCCTGGGTGCTGACGGTGCTGTTGGTCGCGCTCAGTGCGCCGCCGGATTCGGCGCGCAGGCCGTGTGAGGCGATGCCCTGAGTGGCGATACTGCTGTCGCTCAGGTCCAGTGTGGCGGTTTCGTCCTTGTACTGGCGGCTGACCAGGGCGCCGGCGGCGTGGTCGCCTGTGGTCTGTACGGTGACGTGGCTGGCGGAGAGTCCGACGGCACCCGGCTTGGCCGAGCCGATGCCGGCGTAGAGGCCAACCGAGTATTCACCCTCGGTCTTCACACTGAGGTTGCCCAGGATCATGCTGCCGCCGTCGTCCACGGCGGCGCCGTAGGCCTGGGAGCCTTGCGTCAGCACGCTGGTGCCGTCGGCTACCAGCAGGGCGCCGGGATTGCGCGCTGCCAGGCCGTGGGGAAAGGTGAGGTTGCCCGCAGTTGGCGAGCCGTTGCCGGTGGTGGTGACCGAGCCGCCATGAACGATCACCGTGGCGCCCAGGTCGGCGACTATGCCCATGGCGTTGTCGTTGCCGTGGGTGGTGACGGTCAGGTTGCTGGCAGTGAGGGTCGAGCCCGGTACGGTGGTGGCAGCACTGCCGGCGGCCAGTGCGGTGGAGTAGTTGCCATGGGTGGTGATGCTGCCGTTGGCCAGGTTCGCGTCGGCGCCATCGCGAACCTGCACGCCGTAGCTGGTCTTGGGCGTGGTAAGCACGTCGCTGCCGGTCATCTGCAGGCTGGAGCCGGTGCCTTCCACCAGCACGCCGGGCGACCAGGGGCCGACGGCGCCGACGGGGGCGTCGACGGCAATGCTGCTGGCATCGACCGTGGCGCTGGCCCCGCCAGTGATGTTGAGACCGATGGAACGGTTGCCGTCGACGCTGACCGTAGAGTGACTGAGGAGGCCACTGGAGCCGGCGCCTTCGAGGGACACGCCGTGTCCGTAAGTCAGGCCGTGCACCTGCAGTGTGGCGTGGTCCAGCGCCACGCTGCCTCCGCCCATGGCGCGCGCGCCGGCGGCTGGGCTGGCGACACTACCGGTGCCGCTCACACTGGCGCTGGAGTGGTTCAGGGAAACATGGCTGCCGTTGCCTTCGGCGCGAGCGCCGCCGACGTTGGTGCCGGTTACGGCGAGGGCGGAATTGGAAAGCTCGATCTGGCTGCCGGACAAGGCATGCAGGGCGGCCGTCGTGGTTGTGCTGGTGGCGCTGCCGCTGGCGCTGATGTCGGCCGCGTCAAGCTTGATTCGTGCGCCGTCCTCGCTACGCGCAGCGCTGGCGCTGCCGGCGGCGATGTCGAGGGTCAGCCCTTGGGCATCAATGAGGGTGCCGCTGCCGCCGGCCAGCAGGCCGTGGCTGAGGCTCAGGGCCTTTTCGCCATCCACCGGGCTGGTGGCGGAGACCGCCGCACCGCTGGTGTGAACACGAGTGTCGCCGGTCAGGCTCACCTGCGCGCCGTTGCGAGCCCAGACACCGACCGAGCCCTTGCCGGAGGTCGTGATGGTGCCGCCGTCGATGTCGACGGTCGCATCGTCGACCAGCACGCCATGGCCGTTGCCGCCGGCGGTGGTCACGGCACTGTTGGTCAGTGTCGTCGAGGAGTCGCTGTCGATACGCAGGCCGTAGGCCGAGCCGCCGTTGGTATCCACGCGGATGCCGTCGGCAGACAGCGAGCTGCCCCCACTCACCTGTACACCATGGGCACCACCGGTGGTGGTACTGCGGGCGCCGGAGGTGGTGATGGCAACGTTGTCCAGTCGGGCCTGGGCGACGTTCTCCAGCGCAATGCCGGTCGCTCCCCAGGACGTTGTGCTGACGGAACCGCCGTGCATGTCCAGTTGACCCTGGCTGACGAGGCCGCGGTTGTTGTTGCCCTTGGCGCCGCCACCGACCAGGACCTGGGTGTCGGTCAGGTGTGCCGCGCCGTTGGCGTCCACCCGCAAGCCGGTGAGGTCGTTGGTCGTGATGGCGACGCTGGCGGCAGTTTTCGGGTCGAGGACGATGCTGCTGCCGCTGAGCGTCAGGGTGTCGCCCGAGGAGACCCGTGCGCCGGTCTGGCCTTTGGCCGTGGCTGCGGTAACGGCGCTGGTCTCGATGCGGCCCTGGTTGAAGCTGACATTGCCGCTGGTCTTGATGCCGAAGCTGTCACTGGCGCTCAGTTTCACAGTGGTTTCGGCCAGGGAACCGGTGATGACGCCAACGCCACCGGCCAGCGTCACATTGATCGGTGGCGGCGCGCCGAGCAGGGCGCGACTGGCGTAGACCGTCGGTGCCTCGCGGGCGGCCTCCAGGGCGAGGTCGAGGTAGGACGGCAACGCGGGCTCGATGACTACGCCGGCCTCGGAGGGCTGGTTGAGGTCGTCGGTGTCGGCCTCGGTGACGCTGTCCTCGGCTTCGGCTTCGATCACCCGTAGGCTGAACAGACTGGCGAGGACGAGGCTGATAGCCTGGGCCAGACGGGATCGGCGCAGCTGCGCCAGGGCAGAATCGGTCGTGACGGTCGATGGGTAGCGGGGGGTGGATTTCATGGTGCAACTCCATAGCGGGACTATGGAGCGAGCATCGGGTCAGCGTCGGGGCGCTCCCATCGTGGGCGCCTGATTGCTCTGTAGTGGTTGCACTAGAAGCGGGCGTTTCCCTTGGGGAGCTTGAGTTGGATCAAGGCGGCGATGTCCGATTCGGCATCGCCATCCAGCAGTAGTTCGCCATGCAGCAGGCGACAAAGGCGGTGTGCCAGATGAATTCGCGCCTGGTCGGCCATCCCCGTCAGTGGTAGCTGTAGGGGGGTGCCATGGTTGCTGCGGATAGTCAGTCGCCACTCGACTTCGGCACCGGGCAGGGAGGTGCCGTGGGCGCTGACTTTCAGGTCTTGCAGGCCTGCCTTGTGCAACGCGCGCAGCAACACCACCAGCAGGCGCTGGTAGCGCCCCCGGTCGATCCAGGCCCAAAGGGCCTCCGTGTCGGGCTCGAATGGCTGCTGCGGCTCGCTGGCTTGCAGGGCGTCCTGGGTCAGGCGGTTGAGCTCCTCCGGGCGAGGCATCATCAACGGGGTGCCCCGGTCGAGTTCGATCAGCTCCATCAGTACTTCGAGCTTGTCGCGCATTTTCTCCAGGTGCTGGGGCACCTCTCCCAGTTTGGGGTCGTTGGCGTGATCCATTCGGAGTGCGCCGACCAGATTGGCGACAGCCTTCAGCTCCTGCAGCAGGTCACGGCCTGAAGAAAGGAGGAACGCCGCCCGGCTGACGAACAGCGACTCCAGGTAGATCCTGGCCTCCTGCAGGCGCTCCACCAGTTGTTCACTTTCGGTGACGTTCACGTAGTAGCAGAGCACACCGAGCATTGAGCCGGAGTCCTCGCGTATCGGCACTCCGATCAGCCGATAGGTTCGCGCTTCTCCTTCGATCTCACCGGAAACCACCAGGGAAAATGGCACGCCTAGGGCTGCGCCTTCGAGAAATTCGCGCTGGTACCGGGCCAGCTGCTTCGGGTCGACGATGGCCACCTGGGAAATCGACAAGCCGATCAGCGCGGCCTTGCTCCGGCCGTGCTGCTCAGCGTAGGACTGGTTGCAGGTCAGCAGTACGCCATCGATGCTCCACAGGCTGGCGGCATTGGGCAGCAGGCCGAGCAGCTGCTCGATGCCCTCCACCTTGCTCATTCCGTGCAGGGGGCGTTGGGCGAGTTGGAGGACCTGCTGGTCGCTCAGCAGGCCACGGACCTGTGCAGTGGCAATCAGGTCGATCAGTGAGTCGGTGTGGGTCTTCTCCAGCAGGCGGGTCTTGTAGGTGCTCACCGTGCGGTCGCTGATCGCCAGTTCGTCGGCAATGTCCTTGATCCGGTAACCCTGAGCCAGGTACTGCAGCACGGTCAGTTCGCGCGGTGTGATGACTTCCCCCGGAGCAAGATCGGCGGCTGAAGCACTGCTCTGGCGTGCCGGAAAGACCTTGCGACCGCTGAGCACCAGTTTCACCGCGTCGTCCAGTTCAGCGGGCTGGTCGCCCTTGTGCACATAGCCACTCGCACCGGCCTGCTGGCTGAGTTCGTGGTAGTGCGCGCCTGAACGCTGGGTGAACACCAGTGCCTTCTGCCGCGTCTTGCCGCTGCGCAGGCGTTGCAGCAGCTCCAGGCCGCCCAGGCGTGGCAGGTCCAGATCGAGCAGCAACAGATCCGGGTGCAGACGTTGCACCAGGGCCAGGGCCTCGCGGCCGTCACCGGTTTCGCCGACGACTTCGTGGCCGGCTTGCGTCAGGCGCTGGCGTAATGCCTCGCGGACGAAGGGCTGTGGGTCGGCGACGACGATGCGGCTCATCCGTGGCTTCCTGCGGGTCGTTTCTCGCAGAGAAGGGTAGCCCAGCTCAGCGACTGCACAGGAGCGGGGCGAACAGAAGGGCGGCGAGGTACAGGCCAAGGCCGAACACCAGGTGCGTGAGCAAACTGTGCAGGCGAGTCTTTGCAGGGTTGGCGCTGTTCGCGGCGGCGATACCCAGGCCGAACGCCGGTTGCATGACGAAGAAGGGAAGCACCACGGTGGCCAGGCCGAACAACAGGGCGGGCGCCGGCGTAGGGTGGCAACGCCAAGGGGCATCGACGGCGACCAGTGCCAGTGCGAACAGCAGGCCGGTCAGGTAGTGGACGAGCCAGCCCAGCGCGCGCTCGCCGGCGACAGGGGCTGCCTTGCCGATGGGTGCATGACGAAACTGCCCGCGCGGCATGTGGCCGATCCAGCGCCCGAGCAGGGCGTAATCCAGTGAGGGAACGCCGAGCAGGTGCTTGCGCAGGACGGTCCAGCCATCCATCAGCAGGGTGGCGCCAATGCCGATGCCGGCGATGTGCAGCAGAAGCGTGAGGGAGTGGGGCATGGCTGTTTCCTTCGGGTAGTCGATGGAAGCAGCATCCCGGTTCAAGTGGGCTTGAGGTCAAGCACCCCGTGCCTGCCGTTCGCTCAACGCGGAGCCGAGCACATAGAACACCCCGCCGCCGATGATGAACGCGCCGAGCATGACGAATACCCAGTGCGGCGCGAACAGTGCCAGGAAACAGCCCACCAGGATCGGCCCGAAGGCACCGCCGAGATTGGCCAGGTTCTGCGTGCCGTAGTACACGCCGCGCAGGTGCGGCGGCGCGATGCGGTCGATGAACATGTACTCGGCGGGGATCACGATGATTTCGCCCAGGGTGAACACCACCATCGCCAGCCCCCAGTGCCAGAGGCTGTGGGACAGGCCGAAACCGACGATGCCGAGCACGAACAGTCCCAGGCCGACGATCAGCCAGCGCTGCAGGTGCTCATTGCCGATGCGCTTGCCCAGCAGGTACTGCAGGGCGATCACGGTCACGGCGTTGACCCCCAGCAGGGTCTGGATCACCTGGTAGGCGTACTCCGCGGTGCCGGTGGCCACCAGGTACTGCGACAGGTAGGCGGAGAACTGGCCGAACACCACGGCGGTGAGCACGCCACCGAGGGTGAAGTACATCAGCCGATGGTCCTTCGCCAGCACGCCGATCACGGCGATGAACGACGGTGGCGCGACACCTTCCGCCGGGCGCATGTCCCGGTCCCCGTAACGCAGGAAGGCCAGCAGGAACAGGCCACCCAGCACTGCGGATACCACAAAGGGCACGTGGGCGTGCCACTGCGCCAGGGCTGCGCCGATGAAGGGGCCAATGGCATAGGCGAGGTTGATCAGGGTATAGCGGATGGAGAAGGCGCGGCCCTGTTCGCCGGCCGGCAGCAGGCGTCCGAAGATGGTCTTCACCACCACGTCGGTGACCGAATAGGCGAAGTTGAAACCCAGCAGGAACAGGAAGAACAGCCACAGCTGGGTGGTCAGCAGCATGCCGGCGAAGGCGGCGACGAAGCAGGTGCCGAAGCCGAGGATCAGTCGGAAGCCGGGCATCCGGTCGATCAGGAAGCCGCCGTAGAGGCTGAGCAGCGAACCGCCGAACAGGGCGCCGCCCATGATCAGGCCGATGCGGCTGACGGGCAGGTCGAACTGGGTCGAGAGGTAGATCACCAGGTAGGGCAGGGTAATGGCGCGGCCCAGGGTGAGCAGGAAGGTACCGCAGAGCAGCAGGTTGACCTGTAGCGGGTAACGCTTGAGCGCGGCGAGCATTCCTTGCCTCGGCTGTCGATGGGAGCGGGTAGGCTCCCGATCCTATCAGCACCAGCTTGGTGCATGGCAAGCGCCGGAGGCTCTGGTGAGCCTCCAGCGTGCCCGCTGGGTCAGCTGCTGCCGTGCTTGCCCTGCGCCTTCAGTTCGGCGACGGTCTTGCCGCCTACACCCCAGGCGTCGGTGGCGATTTCCTGGATCACCACATAGGTGGTCGACGGCGGCTTGCGCAGCACGCGCTCCAGCAGTTCGGTGACGCCTTCGATGAGCTGGCGGCGCTCGTCGGCGGTCACGCCTTCGTCGGTGACCTGGATATTTACGTAGGGCATGGCGGTTCTCCGTTGTTGTTGTAAAGGTTGGCTTACCAGACGCCGGTGGTGGAGCCACCGTCGACGTTGAGGATGGTTCCGCTGACGAAGGTCGAGTCGGTCAGGTAGAGCACCGCGTCGACGATATCCTGCGGGTTGCCAATCTTGCCACTGGGCGAGAGGCCGCGCAGGAAGGCGCGGGTACCTTCGTCGTCGGGATGCAACGGGGTTTCGATGATCCCCGGCGCCACGGCGTTGACCTGTACGTGGGACGCCGCCAGCTCCAGGGCCAGGCCACGCACCGCGCTGTTCAGGCCGCCCTTGATCAGCACCGGCAGCAGCGCCGGGACTTTTACGTTGGGTTGCATGGCGATGGAGGCGGTAATGCTGATGATGTGTCCCGAGCGGTTGGCTGCCATGTGCTGCGCGGCGGCCTGGGAGGGGTAGAAGAAACCCTTGAGGTTGGTGTCGACGATGGTGTCGAGCTCTTCCTCGGTGTAATCGCCCACCGGCTTGGCGATGAAGATACCGGCATTGTTGATCAGGATGTCCACCTGGCCGAAAGCCTCGATGGCCTGGGCGAACAGGCGCCGGGCGGTGTCCGGCTTGGCGATGTCGCCGGCCACGCCGAGGAAGTTGTGCGGGTTGCCCAGCCGGGCGGCGGCTTCCTCCAGGCGGGCCTGGGTGCGGGCGTTGCCGACCACGTTGTAGCCGCGTTCCAGGTACGCGCGGGCGATGGCGAAGCCGAGGCCGCTGGAGGCGCCGGTGACGATGACGGTCTTGCTCATGGTGATTGCTCCGATAGTGGGGCGGGGCGGTGTGCCCGCGTCTTGGAGGTCAATCTAGGTTGCAATCAATGATTGAAAAATAAGGCTGATGGCATTTGAATTGATACCTCATGTAATCAATCGAGCTGCGCCATGCCCCGCCATTTCGACGACCTGCAACTGGGCAGCATCGAGCTGTTCTGCCTCGCTGCGGAGACTGGCAGCTTCACTGCCGCCGCCAACGAGGCGGGCATCACCCCGGCTGCGGTAAGCCGATCGGTGGCGCGACTGGAAGAGCGCCTGGGCGTTCGCCTGTTCGTTCGCACGACGCGGCAGATGCGCCTGACCGATGACGGCCGCAGTTATTTCGAGCAATGCCGCCAGGCGCTGACCCAACTGGTGGATGCCGAGCGCGCAGTCAGCGGCGGCCAGAGCATCGCCTCCGGGCGCCTGCGCATCAGCGTGCCCACACCCTACGCGCATTACCGGTTGTTTCCCCGGCTGCCGGAATTCCGCCGGAGATTCCCGCAGGTGCAGGTGGAGGTGCATGTCAGCAATCGCAATATCGACTTCGCCAACGAGGGGTACGACCTGGCGATCCGTGGCCGCGATCCGGCGGACTCCAGTCTGGTGGCGCGGCGCCTGGAAGACGCCGAGTTGGTGGTGGTTGCCACGCCGGATTACCTCGAGCGCGCGGGCATACCGCAAACGCCGGACGATCTTGCCGGGCACGAGTGCATCCAGTTCGAGCTGCCCAGTACCGGCCGGCGCGTGCCCTGGTCCTTCCGGGTCAACGGCAAGCTGGTGGAGAACGAGACGACCGGTAGCCTCACGGTGCTGGAGGACTACCTGGCCACAGCGACCCTCGCGAAGTGCGGTGGCGGGCTGATGCAGGCCTACCGCTTCACCGTGCAGGAAGAACTGGAGCGGGGCGAGTTGGTGGAAGTGCTGAAGGACTACGGGCAGACGACGCGGCCCTTCCTGCTGATCTACCCCCACGCACGCCATGTGCCGTCGCGGGTACGGGCTTTCATCGACTTCATGCTTCAGGTCCGCGCGTAGGGGCGGACTTTGTCCGCGATTGGCCTGCCCTGTGCCGTGCGGTTCGCGAGCAAGCTCGCTCCTACAGGGTCTGCAGTGTGCGCTCCTTGTAGGAGCGAGCTTGCTCGCGAACAGAAGGTAAGGCGCATCTGGCGCATAACCTGTTCCAGGTTATGCGCCCTACGAAACTTCAGGCTCGCGCGTAGGAGCGGACTTTGTCCGCGATCGATTCATCACATCCTCCGATGTCGCGTGGAGCTGGGCAAACCCATCGCGGACAGAGTCTGCTCCTACGCAGTACCCAGCCGTGGTGTAGCTGTTTGAAGGATGTGTCGGCTTCGCAAGACAGGTCTGTAAATAACAAATAAGATACGAAGTATTCGCATTTACAAAGAATTTACATCTGCATACACTTTGGCTCCCCGTCGGCGTCCACCACGCCGGCATTCGCCAACCCGAGTCATTGCGCCGCCAGAGTGCAAAACCTCGCACCGAAGGATCCTTCAGCAGATGAAAGACGTAGCGTCGGGAGCGCTCCTGCTCAGTCTCTCCACTTTTGCTCTCTCCGCAGTGGCGGCCCCCGTGGCCATCAACCTGCCCAAGCAGCCCCTGGCCGCTTCCCTGGAGCAATTGCAATCCGCAACCGGAATGCGGATTTCCTATGATCGTGCCCAGATCGCCAAGGTTGGCGCGCCGGCACTCAAGGGCAACATGGAGCCGAGCGAGGCACTCGATCGTCTGCTGGCGGACAGTGGCCTGCAAGGCACGGTCAATGGCAATAACGCGCAGGTCAGCGGTACCGCACGCGGAGCGTCGGGCACTGACAGCGTCGACCTGGGCGCCACCGAGATCGTCGGCGCCGCCAGCGTGGCGCCGGGCACCACCGAAGGCACCGGTTCCTACACCACCGGCGTGATGCAGACTTCCACCAAGCTGAACATGACCGTCCGCGAAACGCCGCAGTCGGTCAGTGTGGTCACCCGCCAGCAGATGGAGGACCAGAACATGCAGGACCTCGACGACGCGATCCGCGGCGTCACCGGCATGACCGTGCAGCAGTACGGCCCGGCCCGCGTGAGCTACGCGGCGCGCGGCTTTGACGTCGACAACATCATGTACGACGGCCTGGCCACCAGCATTTCCACCTACACCCAGGACGTCATCAGCGCCGCCGACCTGGCGATGTTCGACCGCGTCGAAGTGGTGCGAGGCGCCACCGGCCTGATGCAGGGCGCCGGCAACCCGGCTGCTGCCGTCAACATGGTGCGCAAGCGTCCGACCCAGGACTTCCACATGAGCCTGGAAGGCAGTGCCGGTTCCTGGGACCGCTACCGCAGCCAGGTCGACGTATCCGGCCCGCTGAACAGCGAAGGTACCCTGCGTGGTCGCGCGGTGGCCGCCTACGAGACCCGCGACAGCTTCCAGGACGTAGTCAGCGGCGAGCGCGGCGTGCTCTACGGCATCACCGAGGCCGACCTGAACCCGGACACCACCCTGACCCTGGGCGCGTCCTACCAGAACGACAACAAGAACGACAACTGGGTGGGCCTGCCGGCGCCGCTGGGTGGTCGTCACCTGGACCTCAAGCGCTCCGACTACTACGGCGCCGACTGGTCCTACTGGGATACCACCACCACCCACCTGTTCGGCGACGTGGTGCACCGCTTCGACAATGGCTGGCAGATGAAGGTCGCCGCCGACAAGCTGTGGGCGCGCATCGAGATGCTCGGCCTGTACAACAGCTGCTACTACACCGAAGGCTGCCCGACCATGACCATGGGGCCGGGTCAATACTCCTACACCGACGACCATCAGAGCTACGACGCCTTCGCCAACGGCCCGTTCCAGGCCTTCGGTCGCGAGCATGAACTGGTGTTCGGCGGCAGCTACCGCGAAGAGCGCTTCGACGGCCACGGCGGCTGGGGCGACCTGACCTACAACGACGGCTCGCCGGTGACCCCGTTCGACCCGACGAAGTGGGACCCGAGTTCGGTGCAGAAGCCGAACATCGACATGAGCCTCTGGAACATGAAGCTCGACCAGGAGCAGAAGGGCGCGTACGTCACCACCCGCCTGAACGTCGCCGACCCGCTGAAGGTCATCCTCGGTGGCCGGCTGGACTGGTACGAAGCCGACCCGCACAACGACACCGGCACCCAGAAGGTCACTCGCAACGTCACCCGCTACGCCGGTGTGGTCTACGACCTGAACGACGTCTACTCGGTCTATGCCAGCTACACCGACATCTTCAAGCCGCAGAGCAACTTCGACGCCAGTGGCAGCCTGCTCGACCCGATCACCGGCAAGAACTACGAGATCGGCCTGAAGGGCGAGCACTTCGGCGGTGCGCTGAACACCCAGCTGGCGATCTTCCAGATCGACCAGGAAAACCGCGCCACCGACGACACCAGCGGCCCCTCGCCGTGCCCCAGCTCGCCGACCTCGATCTACTGCTCGCGCGCCTCGGGCAAGGTCCGCAGCCAGGGCGTGGACATGGAAGTCAGCGGTGCCATCACCGAGAACTGGCAGGCCATGGCCGGCTACACCTACGTCGACGCCAAGTACAAGCACGACAGCAACGAGGACAACGTCGGCAAGCAGTTCGACCCCAGCAAGCCGCGCCACCTGTTCAAGCTCGCCACCAGCTACACCCTGCCGGGTGAACTGCACCAATGGCGCGTGGGCGGCAACCTGGTGACCCAGAGCCAGACCGAGGACACCACCACCGGCTTCCAGCAGGGCGGCTACACGGTGACCAACGCCATGCTCGGCTACAAGGTCAACGAGAACATCGATACCCGGGTGAACTTCAACAACATCTTCGACAAGTACTATTACAGCGGCATCAGCTTCGGCAACCTGAACTACGGCGAGCCGCGCAACCTGATGTTCACGGTCAAGTACTCGATGTGACCCGTTTGGCCTGAACGAAAAAGCCCCGCATAGCGGGGCTTTTTCATGCCTTCGATTTCACTGCGAAGTCTATGGCGTCCGGTCCCTTCGTAGGATGGCGTGGAGCGAAGCGATACCCATCGATTGGCCGGCAACTCCGCTGATGGGTATCGCAGGCTCCACCCATCCTACGACTGCATTTCCATGGATATTTCGCGGCAGGCTGAAGTGCCGGCGCATAACCTGTTCCAGGTTATGCACCCTACGTATCTGCAAGGAGGGGTCAGGCGCGGCCTTCGGCCTTCTCGAACAGATCGAGCAAATCGCGCAGCGTGCTTTCCAGGTACTCGCCCGCACGGTAAGCCGGCTTGAGCGCATCGCCACCCGCCACCACATCCTGCGGCCGTTCGATGAAATGGCCCACCGGCTGGAAGTCGCCATCGAGCGCCAGCACTACCGGAATCAGGATGCGATCCAGCTCCATGCGTTCGCGAAGGTCATCTTCGGCACGACCCTTGGTGATCACCGCCAGCTCCACTCGCGGTTGCAGGCGCTGCAGATGGTCCATCACGGTGACGTTGATCTGGCAGTCCGGGCACCACATCTCGCCGGCGATCAGCAAACGGTAGTGGCCTTCGACGGCCTGGATGCGGCGCAGGGTATCGGCGCTGATCGTGCCGGGCTCGGCCAGCAACTGCTGGACCTTGCGCACGCCGGCGATCTCGCCGGCCAGGCCGTGGGCGACGAAGGCGTCGAAGCCTTCACCGATGGAGAAGAGTTCCTCATAGGAGGCCATGGGGATTTCCTTGAAGCGGGTGATGGCTCATCCCAGCAGAAATCCCCGTGGCGGGCAATCAGCTCTTGGCGGTCTGCGCCTTGGCGGCCGCGAGGTAGGGCGCCAGGCGCCGGCCCATTTCCTCGCCCAGCGCCTGCAGGCCGCTGAGCGGGCGGACCATCACCTCGAACTCGACGATCTTGCCGTCTTCGTCGAAGCGGATCATGTCGATGCCCTTGAGGTCCTTGCCGTTCACCGTGGCGCTGAACTCCAGCACCACGTTCAGGCCGTCGCCGGTGGCCAGCTCGCGGTGGTAGGTGAAGTTCTCGAACACCTGCAGCACGGTGTTGAGGATGGTCGAGACCACCGGGGCGCCGGGGTAGGGCGAGTGCGCCATGGGCGAGCGGAACACCGCGTTGGGTGCCAGCAGTTGCGGCAGGTTCGACAGGTTCTTGGCGGCCACCATCTGGTGCCAGCTGGCCAGCGAAGCGGCGGCCTGGGGGTGCAGGTTCAGTGCGGTCACGGGAATAGCTCCTGAGCTTCTTGTTGTTCGCTCAGGACGATACGGCCGGTTCGGCAAGTCGCTCAATGATCGGAAATGACAGAAGACTGATCCTGGCGTACAGGGCTCTCAGTGCGTGGCCGGGCTGATCAGGTAGCTCACCAGCTGCGGATCGTCCCCCGGCTCGATGCTCTGCACCGGACGCGGCAGGTCGGCGAACACGGCTTTCCAGAAGGCCGCCGCCACCTCATCCTGGGAATAGAAGCGCACCAGCCAAGGGCCGGGATTTCCCAGCAGCACCTGGTTGGCCAGGGCGCGGCCAATCCCCATGCGACGGTACTTCTTCAGCACGAACAGGTCCGACAGCTCCAGCGCGTCGATGCCCGGCAACTCACTGCCTTCCACCAGCAGGAAGCCGGCGATGAAGCCGTCGGCGAGGATCAGGTTGGCGCTCCACTCCGGCTCGCTCCAGTAGCGCGCCAGGTGTTCCTCGTGAATGTAGAAGCGGCCGTCGACTTCCACGTCTTCGTCTTCCCAGTCCGATGACTCATAGGCGTAGTACTGGTAGAGGTTGCGGATCAGGTCCTGGTGTTCAGGGCCGGTCTGCACCAGCTGGATGGACAGATCGTTCATGGTCGGGAGGCTCGCGGGAAGGCGGAAGAGGGCGCGTGACCGCCATTGTCGCCCATTCCCGTGGTAATGCCAGTGGCAGACGGGTTTGAACCACGCCTGGGCAGGGTGCGATGATGCAGGCGCCTCCACCTTCGAGACCCCGCCGTGCGAACCGATAGCCGCCTCTCGCGTATGCTCCACGTGCTGCTGCACATGGCCCGCGATGACCAGCCCGTGACCTCCGAGCGCATCGCCCAGATGCTCGGTACCAACCCTGCGGTGGTGCGGCGGACCATGGGCGGCCTGCGCGAAGCGGGCTACGTGCGTTCAGAGAAGGGCCATGGCGGCGGCTGGACGCTGGACTGCGACTTGGCCCAGGTCACGCTGCTGGATGTCTACCGCGCGGTGGGCAGCGAGCGCCTGTTCGCCATGGGTTTCGACAACGTGCACCCGGATTGCCTGGTGGAAAAGGTGGTCAATGACGCACTGCAGGACGCCATGGAACAGGCCACCGCTATCCTCCTGGAGCGCCTGGGCGCCGTGTCCCTGGCCGATCTCGCCGAACGCTTCACCATGCTCTACCCGAAAGACCACTGAGGGTTTCTGGCTGAAGTGCCGGTCGATGACCGGCGTTGACCCGGCTTGCCTAATCAAGTTACTTTAAAAGTAACGAAAGATTCGAAGCGTCACGTACAATCCCACCAGGAACCCTCCCATGACCGACCTCCTGAACTCGCCGCTGGCCGGCGCGCTGTGGACCTGCCTTGCGCTGGCCATTGCCGCATCCGCCCTGTCCATGACCGTCACCCAGACTGAACTGTTCGCGCCACTGCGCGGGCTGGCCTGGAAAGTCCACCCGCAGGTCGGCCACCTGTTCCAATGCTTCTACTGCTTCAGCCACTGGGTGGTGATCGCCGGCACCCTGGTCTACCGTCCGGTAGTGATCGCCAGTGGCTGGGCGCCGGTCGACTGGCTGGTGGCGACCTTCTTCACCATCGCCCTGACCGCGATGTTCTGCGGGCTGCTGTTCAAGGTGTTCCTCACCGCCATGGCCAAGGCCGTGAGCGAGCGGGAGCTGAAGAAGCTGTTCGCAGGCGAGTGAAACGCAAGGGAATCTGCATGAACCACTCCGAACTGATGGCCCCTTTCCACGACCCCGACGCCGCCGCGCGCTACGCGGAAAACCCGCCGCGTTTCGTGCCCGGCCTGTTCGATCTGCACCGCATGGCGGCGATCCTGCTGGCCGAGCAGGCGCCGCACGACGGCCATTTGCTGGTGCTTGGCGCGGGCGGCGGCATGGAGCTGCGAGCCTTCGCCGAGGCACAGCCGGCCTGGCGCTTCACCGGCGTCGACCCTTCCGCCGAGATGCTCGCCGTGGCGGCCCAGATGCTCGGGTCGAACGCCCAGCGCGCCGACCTGCTGCAGGGCTATGTCGAAGACGCACCAGAGGGCCCGTTCGACGGTGGCGCCTGCCTGCTGACCCTGCACTTCCTGCCCGAGCCGGAGCGCCTGCGGGTGTTGCGGGAGATCCATTCCCGGCTCAGGCCAGGCTCTGCCTTCGTCATGGCGCATCTTTGCGTACCGCAGGGCGCTGGCGAGCGGGCGCGCTGGCTGTCGCGCTATGCCGAGTTCGCCGTCAGCGCCGGCATGGAACCCGCCAATGCGCAGCAGGCTCGCAGTGCCGTGGATGCGTACCTGAACATCCTCACACCCGAGCAGGATGAAGCGCTGCTCTGGGAAGCAGGATTCAGCCGCATCGAGGCCTTCTATGTCGGCTTCGCCTTCCGCGGCTGGGTCGCGCTCGCCTGAAGGACTCTGCAAGGACGATCTCAAGGGTTCGGTCTGCTAGGCTGGTGTCCCGTTTTGCGCTGGACGCCAGTCGATGCAGGTTCCTTCCACCCACGTCATCCACCAGACCGAGCACTGGCTGCTCAATCACCATCTGGCGTCTGCCTTGCCGGGCTACCTGATGCTCGGCTCGAAGCGGCCGGTGGAATCCCTGGCCGACCTGCCGGAGGCCGCGTTGGCGGAAATGGGCGTGTTGATGGCGAAAGTCCAGCGCATCCTCGAAGAGACCCTGCAACCCAAATGGCTGTACATCGGCCGTTTCGGCCATTCACCGGGCTTCCCCATCCACTTCCATTTCATCCCGGTATACGCCTGGGTAGAGGAACTGTTCTGGGCCGATGCGCGCTACCGTTCGCTCACCCAGTTCGCTCATGTCGAAGACGCCGCCACCCAGACCGACGGCGCCGAGCTGACCCTGTTCGTCTGGCGCGAGTTCGGCGAAGCGCCCGTGCCGCCCGCGGTGCAGGGGCCGCCGGTCGAGCAGGTGATCGAGTGCTTACGCAGGCGTTTCGTCCAGCCCCAGTGACGCCAGCAACCAGTCATGGAACAGCTGCGCCGCCGGTGACAGCTGGCGGTGGCGCAGGGATACCAGGTATTCGCCGCGCTCGGTGACCATGGCCAGATCAGTCACCCTTTGCATCTCGCCGTTAGCCACTGCTTCGTCGGCCATGAAGCCCCAGGCCAGGCCGATGCCCATGCCCTGTTGCACGGCGCGGTAGGCGAGGGTGAGCTGGTTGAACACCGGGTCGCTTTCGGCCGGCTGGTAGTCCTTGCCGAAGTGGCCGAACCAGTCGTGCCAGTCCAGGCAGCTCCAGGCCGAGGTATCCAGCTGCACCAGCGGGGCGGCGGCGAGCTGCTCGAGGGTGGTGATGCGGGTGGCATCGAAGTCCGGCCGGGCGACGGGGTAGACCACTTCCGGCAGCACGAAGCGGCTGTCCAGGGTGGTCCAGTCGCCCCCGCCGTAGAGGATGCCCAGGTCGAAATCCACCAGGCTGGCTTCGTCCATCTCGTTGATCGCGTGAACATGCACCGCAATGCCCGGATGCGCCTTGTTGAACTCGATCAGCCTGGGAAACAGCCAGAACTGCGCCATGGCATGGGTCGCCAGTACCGACACGGCGTTGCTCTGGTGAACGTTGCGGATGCGCCGCACGCTGTGTTGCAGACGGTCGAGGAGCATGTCGACGGTACCCAGCAGTTCGACGCCGGCAGCGGTGAGGGTGACGCCACGGGGTTTGCGCTCGAACAGCGGCACCTTGAGGCTGTCTTCCAGCGCGCGCATCTGCTTGCTTACCGCGCTCTGGGTGAGGAACAGCTCGGTGGCGGCCTGGGTGAAGCTGCCATAGCGGCCCACGGCCTCGAAGGTGATGAGGGTTTCCAGAGGCGGCAGGGTGCGCAGGTAACGGCTGATGGCGGCTCTCCGGTGAAAGGTCTTAGGTATTCCTACGGGGAATGTCTCGGTGCGGATTTATCCTTGGTCAGAACCTATCACAACCGCTACCGTGGCGGCTCTTTATGGGCATTCACCGAAGTATCGAGGTTGTTGGAATGAAGCGCGGGGTGGTCTACGCAGGCATGGCAGGGGCAATCTGGGGCGGGGTGATTCTCGCGCCGTCGCTGGTGCCGGAGTTCAACCCGCTGTTGATCAGTTCCGTGCGCTTTGCGCTGTATGGCGCCATCTCGCTGCTGATTGCCTTGCCGGTGGCACTGGGCCTGATGCGCCGGGTCAGCCGCGACGACCTGATGATACTGATACGCCTGTCCCTGGCCGGCAACCTGTTGTACTTCGCGCTGCTCTCGGCAGCGGTGCAGTTCGCCGGGGTGGCGGCAGCCTCGCTGATCAACGGCATCATGCCGCTGGCGATCGCCTACCAGAGCCGTTCCGAGCAGGATTCGCTGCCGCTGTCGCGGATGAAGTTGCCACTGGTGCTGGTCGCGCTGGGCATCCTCTGCATCAACCTGGATCCAACGGCCTTGATGGCCTCCGGCAGCACGCCGGGCGAACGCATCCTCGGCATTGTCTGCGGCTTCTGTGGCGTCGCCTGCTGGTCCTGGTACGCCAGCGCCAACGCGCGCTACCTGAAGGCCAGTCACTTCAACAGCCACGAGTGGTCGACCCTGATCGGCGTGGTCACTGGCGCGATGGCGGTGGTGCTGGCGGGCTTGGGCGTGCTGATCGCACCCCAGGCGGTGCCCTCGGGCATTTCCTCGGAGCGCTGGATGGTGTTCCTTTGGGTGTCACTGTTCCTTGCCGTGTTCGGTTCGTGGGTCGCCAATGGCCTGTGGAACGCTGCCACGCGGCGCCTGCCGATGAGCCTGGGCGGCCAGCTGATCGTCTTCGAGACGCTGTTCGCCTGCGCCTATGCCTACATCAACGAGCAGCGGCTGCCGGGTCCGGTGGAGGCGCTGGCCATCGTCCTGCTTACCGTCGGAGTGCTTTGGGCCATCGGTCTGCACCGTGCGCCGGCAGAGGCTCCGGCACGCGCCATGGAGTCCTGATTCAGGCCGTGGGGCTGCCTTCCAGGCGCGGGCTCCAGTCCTCCACTGCGCCGTTCTCCAGGCGTCTGGACAGGGTGCGGCGCCAGTTCGGCGGCAAAGGCAGTTCCAGGCATTCACGCAGCACATCGGCGTCCACGCGTTTGTTGAACAGCACGGTGGATAGCCGCTTCAGCGACCACTCGGCATGGGGCCGCTCGACCAGTTCCAGTATTGCGCCGGCGGCCACCGCGCCTTCCTCCAGGACGCGGTAGTACCAGCCGGTACGCCCGGACTCCTGCACCCGCAGGGCCATCTGCGCCACCTCGAAACGGTCGTTGAGCTTCCAGCAGGGCATGCGCCCCTGGGACACCTCCAGCAAGGCCGTGCCAGCACGGATGCGGTCGCCCAGGCAGATATCCGCTTCGGTCCAGCCGGTGGTGCTGAAGTTCTCGCCGAATGCGCCGGGCCGGCCCAGCAGCCGATGCTCGCCCAGCTCGGTGGCCCAGTCCGCATAGTGCTCGCGGGGATAGTGGTGGATGGCCTTTTCGATGCCGCCGTGCACGCGCAGGTCGCCTTGCTCGTCGTTCTCCAGCCCCAGCGTGGTCACCGCCAGACTGGCCTGACGCGCTTGCTTGGCGATGGCGCTGCGCGAGCCTGGGCGAGTGAAGGGCACGGCTTTGCCGGTGAGGAGGGCGTCGAGGGAAACGGCGGGCAGGCTCATGACGGGATTCTCGGGCTCGGAAATGGTATCGACCAAAAACTACCTGGACAAAATCTGCCAGGACGGTAGGCTTTGTCAATGTTTCGATTCGATACTAAGTACTCTTCCCGTTCAATTTCGCGAGAGCCCGCCATGCAGAAATACCGCCTCATCGTCCGGCGCCACGGCCAGTTGCTTGGCCATTTCGATTCCGACCAGCCCTGGGCGAAGGAGGCGGTGGGCAGCATCGCCTGTTGCCTGGGGGAGCTGGGCTACGGCCTGGAACTGCTGGTGGCCGACAGCGAGCGCCGGCTGCTGGAAAGCTCGCCGTCGGGCATCAAGGTGCTGGCCAGCGAGCCGCTGTATCGGCCGATGCCGCTGGAAAGCCTCTGACGTGTTATCCGCCCTACAAGAGCGGGCTCCGCGTCTGGGGCCGGGCCCTGCGTAGGATGGCGTGGGGCGCGGCTATGCCCATCGATGCACATTGACCGGACTGTAGGAGCGAGCTTGCTCGCGAACCATTTTCCCGACGAATCCGGCGTCAAGCGGTTCGCGAGCAAGCTCGCTCCTACGAGATCAAGAGCCCGGCAGAGCCGGTCGCTCACCCCAGTTTTTGCGCCAGTTCGCCGATGAACTGCCGCAGCCACTCGTGGTGCGGCTTGTTGTGTCGCGCGATGTCCCAGACCATGAAGCAGCGGAACGATGGCACCGGGAAGGGAACCGGGCTGACGCTCAGGTCGGTCATCGCCGCATAGCTTTCGGCGGCGAAGCTGGGGATGGTCGCGATCACTTCGCTGCTCATCAGCGTCGTCAGCGCGCCGCTGAAGTGGGTGAAGGAAGCGGTGACGCGCCGGGCATAACCGGCGGCCTCGAACAGGTCGTCGATGAAGCCGCGCCGGCCATCGTAGGACACCCGCACGTGATTGGCGGCGAAGTACTCCTCCAGGGCGATGGGCTCGTCCGCCGCCCGGCCGCGAGGGCGGAACAGGCAGGAGTAGGACGAGGAGAACAGCACCTGGGACGAGTAGCTGGTGTTGAAGTCCTTGGGCTCGCTACAGATCACCAGGTCCATGTCCGGGTCCTGCAGGGACTGTTTCCACAGCGAACTGTTGCTCTGGTGAAAGGCGAAGCTCACACCCAGGCCGTCTGCTGCGGCAGCGTTGACGATGCGCGGCGCAAGGTAGGCCTCGATATCGTCGGACAGGCCGATGTTGAACACGTAGCTGGAGTCGTGGGCGGAGAAATCCGGCTCGTTGCCCAGCACGCCGGAGATCGAGGTCAGCGCCTCGGCGATCTTGGGCGCCAGTTCCATGGCCTTGCGCGTGGGCTGCATGCCGGAGGCGGTGCGGATGAACAGCTCGTCGCCGAAATGCTCGCGCAGCCGGCGCAGTGCCGAGCTGACCGCGCCCTGGGTCACATGCAGCATGGCCGAGGCGCGGGTGGCGCTGCGCTCGGTCATCAGGCAATGGAAGGTGAGCAGCAGGTTCAGGTCGATCCGCGCGATATTACGTACGTTAATCCGGCTCATATTTCCTAATCGTTTGCCCTGCGGTCGTGGGGCTTCCTAGTCTGGCGTCCACACAACCATAACAAGGGATGGAGAATCCTGTGGACGCGATTTCGCAAAGCTTGGGTGCTAGCAGCATCCGTACCAGGGGCGGGCAGTCGGACATCCGCAAGCGGGCCATGGCGGTCGGCATCGGCAACTTCATGGAGTGGTTCGACTTCGCCATCTATGGCTACTTCGCCGCCGTCATCGGCATGCTGTTCTTCCCCTCCAGCGCGCCGGGCGTGTCGCTGCTCTCGTCGCTGGCGGTGTTCGCCGTGGGCTTCCTCTCGCGGCCCTTCGGCGCGTTGATCCTCGGCCCCATCGGCGACCGTTTCGGCCGCCGCGCGGTGCTGATCATCACGGTGTTCGGCATGGGCGTGTGCACCACCATCATCGGTCTGTTGCCCTCCTATGAGGCAATCGGCATCGCCGCGCCGATCCTGCTGATCGCCATGCGCTTCATCCAGGGCATGATGGTCGGCGGCGAGTGGTCCAGCGCCGGCATCTACATTGTCGAGAGCGCACCGTCGAACCGCCGCGCCACCGCGGCCAGTGTGATCACCGGCACGGCCGGGCTGGCCTTCCTGTTCGGCACTTTCACCGCCGCGAGCATTTCCTCGGCGCTGGACGATGCGCAGCTGGCGGCCTGGGGTTGGCGCCTGCCGTTCGTGGCGTCCATCGTGATGACCGGTATCGCCGTGTTCATCCGCCGCAAGCTGGGTGATACCCCGGTGTACGAGGAAATGGTGCGCCAGCGTGATTCGCACAAGGCTCAAGCGCCGAGCAAAGCCGTGCGCCGCCGTGCCTTCATCACCACCTTCGCCTTCTCTGCGCTGTTCGGTGTGTCGCTCTACTACTTCATCACCTACGCCAACAACCACCTGGTCAGCACCGTCGGCATGCCGCGCAGCAGTGCGCTGTGGCTGTGCAGCATCGCGCTGGTGGTCTACGTCATCGTCAACCCGTTGATCGGCCGTCTGAGCGACAGCATCGGCCGACGCAAGCTGCTGCTGGCCGCGGCGGCTGCGCTGACGCTGCTGGCCTATCCGATCTTCCTGCTGCTCAACACCGGCCACCCGCTGGCGATTCTCCTCGGCCTGACAGTGATGGGCGTGCTGGTGGCGATCACGGCGGTCATGGACGTGGTGCTGCTGGTGGAAGTCTTCCCGGCATCGATCCGCTCCACCGGCGCTGCGCTCGGCCACAACCTGGCGCTGGCCATTCTCGCCGGCCCCGGTCCCTTCATCGCCGCCGCGCTGATCCGCCAGACCGGCGATGCGAATCTCCCTGCGGCCTATCTCGCGGCGGTGTCCCTGGTGTGCCTGGTGGTGCTGTGGAAGACCCTGCCGGAAACCCGCGACAACGACATCAGCCGCTTCTAGGTCTTCAATCCAGGAAATTCAGGAGTCCCCATGACCCGTGTAGCAATCATCCAGGCCGCCTCCATTCCCTACGAGCCCATGGCCAGCGTCGAAAAGGCCGCCGGCATCCTGCGCCGCGTGGCGGAGCAGGGCGCGAAGCTGGCGGTATTCCCCGAGGCCTACATCGGCGGCTACCCCAAAGGCGCGGCTTTTGGCAGCGTGGTGGGCAACCGCAGCGCCGCCGGGCGCGATCTCTACCAGCGCTACGTCGAGGGCGCCGTGGCGCTGGACGGTCCGGAGCTGGCGGCGCTCGCCGAGAGCGTCGAGCAGACCGGCGTGACCACGGTGGTCGGTATCATCGAACGCTACGGCCGCACTTTGTACTGCACCGCCGTGACCCTGGTGCCCGGGCGCGGCATCGCCGGTTACCACCGCAAGCTGATGCCCACCGGACAGGAACGCCTGATCTGGGGTTTCGGCGACGGTTCGACCATCGAGCCGGTGGACACCGAGTTCGGGGTGCTGGGCAGCGTCATCTGCTGGGAGAACTACATGCCAGCGCTGCGCCAGGCCATGTATGCGCAGGGCGTGCAGCTGTACTGCGCGCCGACGGCGGATGATCGCCCGTCCTGGGCTGCGTCCATGCAGCACATTGCACTGGAAGGCCGGGTGTTCGTGCTCTCGGCATGCCAGGCGATCCGCCTCGGCGAGTACCCGCAGCAACACCGCGAGGCGTTCGGCCTGACGCACCAGGAAGACGACTACGTGATGCGTGGCGGCAGCATGATTGTCAGCCCGCTGGGCGAGGTGCTGGCCGGGCCGGTGTTCGACTGCGAGACCGAGCTGTATGCGGACCTCGACATGGGCCAGCTCAGCCAGGGCAACCTCGACTTCGACGTCTGCGGCCACTATGCGCGGCCGGACGTGTTCGAGCTCAAGGTCAATACCGCACCCCTGCGCGCGGTGACTTTCGAGGGTTGATGGCGATAGCCCGGCACCGACGGGGGCCGGGCTTGCTTTGCTCAGCGCCCCACGCGCTGCTGCAGATGCCCCGGATAGCGCTCACCGACGATCTCGATTTCGCGCAATGCCGCTTCGATGGCGCCTAGGTCGGTGGCGTCCAGCACCCGTGAGGCCGCGCCGAGGTTTTCTTCCAGCCGATGCAGCCTGGTGGTGCCGGGGATCGGCACGATCCACGGCTGCTGGGCCAGTAGCCAGGCAATGGCGATCTGCGCGCGGGTCGCGCCCTTGCTCTCGGCGATGCGCCCGAGCACCTCGATCAGGCCCGCGTTGGCCTTGCGGTTTTCCTCCGAAAAGCGTGGCACGACGTTGCGGAAATCGTTGGCCGAAAACTGCGTACGCTCGTCGATGGCGCCGGTGAGGAAGCCCTTGCCCAGTGGGCTGAAAGGCACGAAGCCGATACCCAGTTCGGCCAGCAGCGGGAGGATTTCCTTTTCCGGCTCGCGCCACCACAGCGAGTACTCGCTCTGCAGCGCCGCCACCGGCTGCACCGCATGGGCGCGGCGAATGGATTGCGGGCCGGCTTCGGAGAGCCCGAAGTGCTTCACCTTGCCTTCGCGGATCAGTTCGCCGACGGTGCCGGCGACGTCTTCCATCGGTACGTTCGGGTCGACGCGGTGCTGGTAGAAGAGGTCGATGCAGTCGGTCTTCAGGCGCTTGAGCGAGGCTTCCGCCACGGCGCGGATGTTCTCCGGACGGCTGTCCAGGCCGAGGGTAACGTCACCGTCCTTGAAGCCGAACTTGGTGGCGATCACCACCTGATCGCGCACCGGCGCCAGGGCTTCGCCCAGCAGCTCCTCGTTGGCGAAGGGGCCGTAGGCCTCGGCGGTGTCGAAGAAGGTCACGCCGCTATCGAAAGCCGTGCGTAACAAACGGATGCCATCGTAGCGGTCGACCGCAGGCCCGTAGCCATAGCTCAGTCCCATGCAGCCCAGACCCAGTGCCGATACCTGCAGGCCATTCTGGCCCAGTGCGCGCTTGTCCATCGAAGTCTCTCCAACTGAAAGTCAGTCCTGAAGCGGGAAGGGCAGGATTGCCCGGCGAAACGTCTGGAATGGACTTTACTCAAGGACTTCGCGGGTGATTAGACGGGCAAAAGCGCATTCGCCTATGAGCCTGGCTCATGGGTTATCGCCGGGCATTCATGAGGTTGCCTCATAGGTCCAAACGCGTTTTGCCCCTTAATCGCAGGTCCGGCACGGCCTAGCATGGTCCATCAGTTCACTGGCCAAGCGGAGAACACCATGAACGAACCAGCCTCCACCGCCCACAAGGCTTTCGGCGACATCGCCCCGGCGCTGGCCGACTACACCGACCAGGTGCTGTTCGGCGATGTCTGGGAGCGCCCCGGCCTCTCGCCACGCGACCGCAGCCTGGTCACCGTCTCCAGCCTGGTGGCGCGCTATCAGGCCAACGAACTCCATTTCCACCTGGGCAAGGCGCTGGACAACGGCTTGACCCGCGAGGAGCTGATCGAGGCCATCACCCATCTGGCTTTCTATTCCGGCTGGCCCACTGCCTCAACTGCGCTGGGCGTTGCCCGCCGCGTGTTTGCCGAGCGCGACGCCGCCTGAGGAGTACTCCATGCAATACCGTTACCTGGGCCGTAGTGCCCTGAAAGTCTCGCCCCTGTGCCTGGGCGCGATGATGTTCGGCGGCGAAACCGATGAGCCAACCTCGCGGCGCATCATCGACAAGGCCTTCGAGCAGGGCGTCAATTTCCTCGACACGGCTGACGTCTATCACAAGGGTCGCTCCGAAGAGGTCGTCGGACGCGCAG
The DNA here is from genome assembly GCF_005877905.1 of Pseudomonas nicosulfuronedens. Taxonomy (GTDB): domain Bacteria; phylum Pseudomonadota; class Gammaproteobacteria; order Pseudomonadales; family Pseudomonadaceae; genus Pseudomonas; species Pseudomonas nicosulfuronedens. The sequence continues at coordinate 34,368 of NZ_SWDV01000047.1, forward strand.
TAGCCGCCCACCGGGATGACTGGGTGATCGCCAGCAAGTTCGGCAACGCCCTGGGCGATGGCCCGAACCATCGCGGCCAGTCGCGCAAGTGGATCTACCAGTCGGTGGAAGACAGCCTTCGCCGGCTGGGCACCGACTACCTGGACATCCTCTACTTCCACCGCACCGACGTCGATGCGCCGCTGGAAGAAGGGCTGCGCGCAGTGGGTGAGCTGATCCGCCAGGGCAAGGTGCGTTACTACGGTCTGTCCAACTTCCGTGGCTGGCGTATCGCCGAGGTGGTGCGCCTGGCCGACCAGCTGGGCATGGACCGACCGATCTGCAGCGAACCGTTGTACAACCTGGTGGACCGCACCGCAGAGGTCGAACAACTGCCCGTCGCCGGCCACTACGGCATCGGCGTGGTGCCCTACAGCCCGCTGGCCCGTGGCGTGCTTACCGGCAAGTACCGGTCCGGCGCCGAACCGCCCGCGGATTCCCGCGTCGGCCGTGGCGACAAGCGCATCCAGCAGACCGAATGGCGGCCCGAATCCCTGCAGATTGCCCAGCGCATCGCTGAACACGCCGTCGTCCGTGGTACCACCCCGGCTGCCTTCGCCCTGGCCTGGGTGCTGAACAATCCCCTGGTCAGCTCGCTGATCGCGGGGCCGCGTACGGAAGAGCACTGGGACGGTTACCTGCCGGCGCTGGACTTCGAACTGACCGCCGAAGACGAAGCCTTCGTGAACAGCCTGGTGCCGCCCGGCCATGCCTCCACGCCCGGCTATAGCGATCCTGCCTATCCCGTCGAAGGCCGCCCGGCCCGTTGAACCCACCCTTTGAACCGATCCATTCGCAGTGTCAGGAGCAATGCCGATGAAGACCCTTGGATATGCCGCGCAGAACCCGCAGGACCCGCTCGCGCCCTTCACCTTCGAGCGTCGTGCATTGCGCGACAATGACGTGGCGATGGACGTCCTTTACTGCGGTGTCTGCCACTCCGACCTGCACCAGGCCCGCAATGACTGGGGCTTCAGTCGCTATCCGATGGTGCCGGGCCACGAGATCGTCGGCCGGGTGACCGCAGTCGGCTCGAAGGTCACCCGCTACCAGGTCGGTGACGCCGTGGCGGTGGGCTGCATGGTGGATTCTTGCCAGGTGTGCGATCAGTGCCGCAAGGGCGAGGAGCAGCTGTGCCGCGAAGGCAATACCCAGACCTACAACGACCGCGATCGCGTGACCCGCGAAGCAACTCAGGGCGGCTATTCCAAGCAACTGGTGGTGCGCGAGGACTTCGTCCTGCGTGTGCCGGACGGCCTGGACCTGAGCAAGGCGGCGCCGCTGCTATGCGCCGGTATCACCACCTATTCGCCGCTGCGCACCTGGAACGTCGGGCCGGGCAGCCGCGTGGGCGTGGTCGGTCTCGGCGGCCTGGGGCATATGGCGGTGAAGCTGGCGGTCGGCCTGGGTGCCACCGTCACTGTGCTCAGCCGCACGGCGGACAAGCGCATTGACGCGCTGGATTTGGGTGCCGACGCGCTGCTGGTGTCGTCCGATGCGCAGGCGATGAAGGCCGCGGCCAACAGCTTCGACCTGATCATCGACACCGTGCCGGTGAAACATGACCTCAAGCCCTACATGCCGCTGCTCGATGTGGACGGCACCCTGGTGCTGGTGGGGCAGGTCGGTCCCATCGACGAATTCAGCAGCATCCCGCTGCTGCTCGGCCGTCGGCGCATCGCCGGCTCGCCCATCGGCGGAATCGCCGAGACCCAGGAAATGCTCGATTTCTGCGGCAAGAAGAACATCCTGCCGGAGTGCGAGATGATCCGCATGGACGAGATCAACCATGCCTTCGAGCGCATGGAACGCTCCGACGTGCGCTACCGCTTCGTCATCGACCTGGCCACTCTCTGAGTGGTGTAAGCCGGGCGCGTGATGCGCCCGGCTTTCAATCCTGATGACGCAGTGCGTCCACCAGCACCGTGAAGGCGCGGGATTTCTGCCGCCGGCTCGGGTAGTAGAGGTGGTAGCCGGGGAAGGTCGGGCACCAGTCTTCCAGCACCTGCTCCAGGCGCCCGGCGGCGACGTGCTCGGTGACCATGTCGGCGGGCAGGTAGGCGAGGCCGAAGCCATCCAGCGCCGCGCGAAGGATGTGCGGGCTGCTGTTGAAGGTCAGCTGGCCTTCGACTCGTGCCTTCACTTCGTGACCGTCCTTGGCGAACTCCCAGGCCATCAGTCCGCCGTAGGTCGGCAGGCGCAGGTTCAGGCAGTCGTGGCCGGCCAGCGCCGGTACATCCAGCGGGCGGCCCTTGCGGGTGAGGTAGGCGGGGCTGGCGACCACTGCCATACACAGGTCCGGGGCGATACGGACGGCGATCATGTCCTTGGCCACCTGATCGCCCAGGCGTACGCCAGCGTCGAAGCGTTCGGCGGCGATATCGGTCAGGCCGTAGTCGATGCTCACCTCGACCTTGATGTCCGGATAATCCGGCAACACTTTCGCCAGCTTCGGCCAGAGCACGGTGCTGGCCGCGTGTTCAGCGGCGGTGATGCGCAGGGTGCCGACCGGCTTGTCGCGAAAGTCGCTGAGGGCCGCCAGCTCGGCTTCGATCTCCTCGAAGCGCGGAGCCAGGGTATTGAGCAGGCGCTCGCCGGCCTCGGTGGGCGAGACGCTGCGAGTGGTGCGGCTGAGCAGGCGCAGGCCGAGGCGGGTTTCCAGCGCGCGGATGGTGTGGCTCAGCGCCGACTGGGAAACCCCCAGTTGCGCCGCTGCCTTGGTGAAGCTGCCTTCGCGCGCCACGGTGACGAAGGCGATCAGGTCGTTGAAGTTTTCCCTTGGCATTTCGGCTCCGCTGCATCCAGCGCGGCGGGGAGCCGCGCCGGGGCAGTGTATCCGATGGCTACAAGGTGACCACGACTTTGCCGAACTGCTGGTTGGATTCCAGGTAGCGGTAAGCCTCGACTATCTCGTCGAAGGTGAAGGTACGGGCGATCACCGGGTGCAGCGAGCCGTCTGCGAGGCCGGCGTAAATGAACGCTGCGGCTTCGCGCAGGCGCAGCGGATCTTCCAGCACTTCGTAGACGCGATAGCCACGCAGGACCAGCGAACGGCTCAGCACTTCGAACAGCGGGAAGGGCGTGGGCTCGGGGCTCAGGCTGCCGTACTCGATGAGGATGCCGCCCTCGGACATGGCCGCAGTCAGTGGCTCGAAGATCGGACCGCCCACCGGGTCGAACACCACCCGTGCGCCGACCTTGCCGGTGATCTCGAGCAGGCGCGCGCGCAGGTTCTCCTCTTCGCTGGCGATGACTTCTTCTGCGCCGGCCTGAAGCAAGGCTTCACGTTTGGCCGAGGTGCGGGTCACCGCGATGGGCACCGCGCCCACGCTACGGGCGATCTGGATGGCGGCCAGGCCGACGCTGCTCGAGGCGGCGGTGATGACGACGACGTCTCCCTCGCGCAGCCCGGCCACCTGGACCAGTGCGCCATAGGCGGTGAGGTATTGCATCCAGGTGGCGGCGGCGTCACTCCAGGCCTGTCCCGGCGGGTTCTTTACCAGGCGAGCTTGCGGGACCACCAGGCGCTCTGCGTGGGTCGGATCCTGCTGCATCGAGGTCGGTGGCAGGACGCTCACTGCATCCCCCGGCAGGAACCCCTGCACCGCGCTGCCTACTGCTTCGACTACGCCTGTGGCTTCCAGCCCCAGCCCGGAGGGGAATTGCGGGCTCTCGATGTAGCGGTCAGTGCGCAGCAGCGATTCGGCGCGATTCAGCCCCAGGGCCTTGACCCGAATGCGCACTTCATCCGCGCCGGGTTGGCGAACGTCCACCGGTTCGATGCGCAGGACTTCCGGGCCGCCGAACTGGTGGAAACGAATGGCGCGGGTCTTGGTGTTTTCCATGTGATGCTCCCAGTCGAAAGTGATTTGACGTAAAGCGACTATCAGTCATGGGATTCGCTGGTTAAATGGCGTATAGAAACAGTTGGTCGAAATCAGGAGTTTCGAATGGATCGTCTGACCAGCATGGAAGTCTTCGTCCGCGCGGTGGACCTCGGGTCCTTCGCGGCGGCGGCAGATGCCCTGGAAATGTCCGCCCCCATGGTGGGCAAGCACGTGCGCTTTCTCGAAGAGCGTCTGGGCGCGCAGTTGCTGATGCGCAGCACGCGCCGGCAGAGCCTGACCGAAGCGGGGAGGATCTACTACGAGCGCTGCCGCACCCTGCTGGCCGATGCCGAGGCGGCGGACATCCTCGCCGCCGGAGAGGTAACCGAGCCCCGAGGTCGGCTGCGGGTGGCCATGCCCGTGCATTTTGGCCGGCGCTGTGTGGCGCCGGTCCTGCTGGAGCTGGCGCAGCGCTATCCGCAACTGGAGCTGGACCTGCGCTTCAGTGACCGCCTGGCGGATCTGGCGGAGGAGCAGATCGACCTGGCGATCCGCACCGGCGAGCCGCAACCCAGGGACGGCATCATCGCGCGGCGCATCGGCCGACAGCGCATGGTGGTGTGTGCTGCGCCGGCGTATCTGGAGGAGCACGGGCGGCCGGAGAATATCGAAGCGCTAGCCGAGCATCGGGTCCTGGTCTACCACCGTTCCGGACGCATCAATCCCTGGTTGTTCCCACGCGACGGGCAGGGGCCGGTGGAGTTCGCGCCGAACTCGCGGCTGCGTTTCGATGACCTGGCGGCCATTGCCGATGCGGCGGTACGTGGAATGGGACTGGCGTGGCTGCCGTACTGGCTGGTACGCGAAGTCATCGAGGAAGGTGCGCTGGAGGAGTTGCTGCCGGGGCAGCCGGGTTTCCTCTACGACGTCCATGCCACCTGGCTGCAGACCGCCCAGCTGCCACGCAAGGTGCGGTTGGCGATCGATGCGCTGGTCGAGGTGATACCTGGGCGGGTAATGCCGGCGCAGGAATAGGGCGGCCTTGGCGGCCGCCCGGGGCATCACTTGGCTGGGATGAGTTGCAGCACGCGGTCGCGGCCGCCTTCGGCGAGCAGGTAGCCGCCCTTGCCGTCGGGCACGATGGACTGCGGCGCCTTGAGGAAGGACAGGATGGTGCGCGGTTCGCCCTTGCCGTCCCACAGCAGCAGGCGGGCGCGGTGAGTGGAGTCTTCGCTGATCCACAAACCGCGCTGGTCGCACATCAGGAAGGTGGGCTGGTTCAGGCCGGCGAGCAGCACCGGGTCCTTGCCGTCGTCGCTGAATTGGTGCACGACGCCTTTCTTCTTCTCGGTGTAGAGCAGCCTGCCGTCAGTGCAGCGGGTGACGGATTCGGTTTCCTGCAGCTTGTCGCGGAGCACCGTCAGCTCGCCATCGCTCCAGCGGTAGCGCAGCAGCCGGCCGTTTTCGCCACGGTCCTCGATGGCATAGAGGTTTTCGCCGTCGTCCCACAGGCCTTGTACCGACTGGCCCATGAACAGGTCGGTGATCTTGCCGTCCTTGAGCATCTGCACCGGCCTGCCGTCGGACTCCTGGCTGAACACCCAGCCGCCCCGGGCGGCGATCATGCCATCGGGCTTGGACAGCCCATCGACCATGACCCGGCGCTGGCCATCGGCGGCGATGCGCAGGATGTTGCCTTTGTCCTTCTTCAGCTCCTGGCTGACCAGCAGGCTTCCATCGGGCAGCGGAACCAGCGACGCGGCCTTCTGCACGTTCTTGTGCAGGACGGCGACGGACCAGTCATCGGTGGCCTGCACCGGATAGAAGCCTTGCCAGGCAAAGAAGGCAAGGGCGGCAACGACGATGGAGCCAGTGCCGGTCAGGACAAGGCGAACCAGCGAGCGACGGGGCGAACGCACAGAAGACTGGGGCATGTAGCGGCTGCCAAAACTGAAGGTGGGCAACACTGGGGCGATCCCTTTGGATTTATGCCTTCCTGGCATCCAGCGTGCAGCCGGGCATGGTAACCAGACAGTTCATCGGCGGGCTAGGGCGAAACGGTGTGATCGACATCACGTCGAGCAATGGAGCAAAACCGGGCCAATCGTCGTATAGCCGACACTATTGGGACGAATGTGCAGCGAATTGGCGGGTATTGCCTGGGCAGTTTGCGGTGTTTTGTCGCGTTTGTGCTGATTTACAGGTCATGCGGGAGAACTGGGAAGACGGGCTGATGGCCAATGGCCTACAATTCCTGCGTCCTTTGCTGAGGACAATCCAGACGGCTGTTGCGGACAGGAAGTCCGCAACAGCCGTTTTCTTTTCCGCCTCTCACTGCGCCGGGCGTATCGCCTGAACCGCTTCCAGCTTCTGCAGCTTCAAGGGAGCTCCACGCAGGAAGGTGCCAACCTGACTGGCATCCATCGGCTTGCCGAACAGGTAACCCTGCGCGCAATCGCATTCCAATTGCTGCAGCTGACGAAGCTGCGCGGCGTTCTCCACGCCCTCGACGATTACCTTGAGGCCCAGTTCGCGACCCAGCGCGAGAGCGTTGCGCAGCACGATCAGTCGGCGCGGGTCGCCGTTGTTCACGTCGGCGACCAGGTGGCGGTCGAGCTTCATCTCGGTAAACGGCAGCTCCATCAGGCGCTGCAGGGTCGAGTGGCCACAGCCGAAGTCGTCGATGGCCAGGCCGCAGCCGAGCAGACGCAGGCGCAGCACATTCTCGAGGCTCAGCGGCGGTGCGTGCAGCGGCGAGCTCTCGGTCAGCTCGAAGGTGATACGCCGGGGATCGAAGTCCAACGCTCGCAGGTTGCGCTCTACGGCGGCGGCAAAGTCGGTCTGGGCGATCTGCTCGGCTTCCAGGTTGAAGGACAGCTTCAGCTCGTTGTTCCCCAGGCACCGCAGGGCCTCGACGGCCTGGGTCATCAGTTCGAAGAGCATGCTGTCGAGCTTGCCGGCACGCCGCAGCCCCGGCAGGAACTCGCTGGGGAGCAGAACGCTTCCGTCCTCCCGTTGCCAGCGCGCCAGCACCTCGAATCCATAAACCTGCGCAGTAGCCACGGAGACCTTGGGTTGCAGGTGGGCACGCAGACGTCCGTGGGAGGACAGATTGGCCGCTTCGACTTCGTCGTCTGCAGCGGCCTCGTTCAGGGGCAGGCCAAGCTGCGCTTCCCGGGGTTGGAAGTCGGCGAGCAGGGCGCGCAGACGCTCCAGTGTCCCGGCTTCGTTGCCCAGCCAGAACACCTTCATGCCCTGCAACTGCAGCAGGTGGGAGAGGGCGCTCCAGGTGCCCGGCGCCATCTCCCCGCTGACGACCACGCCATGGGCCAGGCGTTCGCGAGCCACGGTCTGGAGAAACTCCAGGCGTGATACCGGGTCGATGCGTACATCGCAGATCAGCAGATGGACTCCCCCCTGGCTGCGCAGCCGATCCAGCGCGAAGGCATTGCTGGAGACCTCGGACAGGAAGCTGTAGCCCAGGTGATGCAGTGCAGTAACGGCGGTGGAGCGGTGCAGGCCGGAAGCCTGGAGTACCAGCGCGGAGAGCGGAGGCATGGATTTTTCTCATGAAAGAGTGGCCTGCCGCATTCTCGAAAACGGCGCACTTCCTGTGAGGCAGAGGATTCCATTCTTTCTGTCAGGGAAATCCCATCCGTGATTTCCGCAAGCGTTCCTTGCAGCCCCCGCCAGCTCTGGCCTGAGCCTTCCCGAGCAGTCACCAGGGTGAAACCCGCGGTCGACCCTCGCTGTCCCGCATGTTAGGGTCGCTGTGCTCCCTTTCACGTCCGCGCCGGCTACCCACGGCCGTGCGGCACGCCCTGAACATGGAGAAATGGCTCATGTCACGTCCCGTACCACGGGGACCTGTCGACACGGCCATGGTCCCGCATAGCGAGGCCTCAGCCACTGCGCTGCTGATCCTCTGGCTCAGCCGACCTCAGCAGACCGCACTGTTCCTGGATGTCGACGGAACCCTCCTGGACATCGCCGAATCCCCCGGCGCGGTCGTCGTACCGCCCGGGCTGCTCGATGCCCTCACACAGCTGCATCGCCGACTCGACGGTGCCCTGGCCCTGATCAGCGGCCGCCCGGTCGAAGAGCTCGACCGGCTCCTGCAACCCTTGCGCCTCGCCGCCAGCGGCGGCCATGGCGCGCACTGGCGCGAAAGCGGCGACAGCCCCTTGCGCCGCACCACCAAGGACCTGCCTGCCTGCTTGCGAATGCAGTTGACCGCCCTGGCGAGCCGGCATGTCGGAATCCATGCCGAAGACAAGGGCAGCAGCTACGCGCTGCACTTCCGCTCCGCGCCCTCGCTGGCCGCCGATTTGCGTGCCGAGTTGCAGGCATTGCTGCGTGCGCCGGAAGGCGCAGGGCTGCGGTTGCTCAATGGCAAACAGGTCTACGAAGTCGTCCCCGAAGGCGTCGACAAGGCCCAGGCGATCCAGCGGCTGCTGGAGACGCCTGACTTTTCCGGACGTCTGCCGCTGTACATCGGCGACGACGTCACCGACGAACCCGCCATCGCGCTGATGCCGGAACTGGGCGGCCTGGGCCTCTCGGTCGGGCGTGCCTTGCCCGGCGCCAGCGCGGTGTTCCGCGACGCGGAGCAAGTCCGTGAAGCACTCATGCAAGCAGCAGGAGGACCTCAGCGATGACGAACCCACAGGAAGGCGCCCTGGAACTGGGCCTGATCGGCAACTGCCGGGTGGCCGCGCTGGTCAACCCGCAGGCGCGGCTGGTCTGGTGGTGCTATCCGAACTTCGACAGCGATCCAGCCTTTTCCCGGCTGCTGGCCGGTGATGACGAGAAAGGCTTTGCCGACGTGGTGCTGGAGAATCAGGTCAGCAGCACGTCCGACTACCAGCGCAATACCGCGATCATCACCACCGTGCTACGAGATGACAGCGGCGGGGCGGTGCGCATCACGGACTTCGCTCCGCGCTTCCTGCAGCACGGCGACATCTACCGGCCAGCACAGCTGTGCCGGCTGATCGAGCCCATCGAGGGCATGCCAAAGATCACCTTGCGCGTGCGCCCGACCCACGGCTACGGCAAGCCCAGCCAGGGCTCCAGCGGCTCGGGGCATATCCGCTACCTGGATGGCGACGAGCTGCTGCGTCTGACCACTGATGCGCCCCTGGGGTATATCCAGCACGAAACGCCGTTCGCGCTACGGCATCCTGTGAGCCTGGTGATCGGCCTCGACGAGGCACTGGGCAACGCACCCGGCGAAGTGGTGCGCGATTACCTCAAGCGCACGCAGAACCACTGGCACGACTGGGTGCGCGGGCTGGCCATCTGCTTCGAATGGCAACAGGTGGTGATCCGCTCGGCCATCACCCTGAAACTGTGCAACTTCGAAGACACCGGTGCGATCATCGCCGCCGCCACCACTTCGGTGCCGGAGGCGCCCGATTCGCAGCGCAACTGGGACTACCGCTATTGCTGGCTGCGCGATGCCTACTTCGTGATCCTTGCCCTCAACCGCCTGGGTGCCACTCGGACCATGGAGGGCTATATCGATTTCATCACCACCGTGGCCAGCGGTGATGGCGAACTCAAGCCGCTGTACGGAATCATTCCAAACCTGGACCTCACCGAGCGTATCGAGCCGGACCTCGCCGGCTTCCTCAACCACGCCCCGGTGCGCGTCGGCAACCAGGCGGTGGAGCAGAACCAGCACGACGTGTTCGGCTCGGTGGCGCTGGCGGTGTTGCAGAGTTTCGTCGACGAGCGCCTGCCCAACCCCAGTCGCGAAGGCATGCTGCAACTGCTCGAATCCCTGGCGCGCCATGCCGAACGAACCGCTTTCGAGCCGGATGCCGGCATCTGGGAGTACCGTGGGCGCAAACGCATCCACACCCATTCTGCGCTGCTCTGCTGGGTCGCCTGTGACCGCGTCGGGCACATCGCCCGGCGCATGGGGCAGGAGCGGACTGCCAGTGACTGGATGGAGCGGGCTGCCAGACTGCGCGAGCGCATCCTGGCCGAAGCCTGGAGCGAGAAGAAGCAAAGCTTCACCGGTGCTTTCGGCCACGATGATCTCGACGCCAGCGTGCTGTTGATGAACGAACTGGGGATCATCGCGGCCGACGATCCGCGTTTCATCGCCACCGTCGAGTGCATCGGCCGCGAGCTGAACGTCAACGGGCAGATGCTGCGCTACGCCGCGGCGGATGACTTCGGCGTGCCGGAAACTGCCTTCCTGGTGGTAAAGTTCTGGTACCTCGACGCGCTGGCCGCCATTGGCCGTATGGACGAGGCGCGCCGGCTGTTCGAAGAGCTGATAGCCGCACGCAACCACTACGGGCTGCTCTCCGAAGACCTGCACCCGCACACCGGCGAGCTGTGGGGCAATATCCCGCAGACTTACTCCATGGCGGGATTGATCAACTCCGCGATGCGTCTGTCGATCGGCTGGGAGGAGGGACTATGTCGCGCCTCGTGGTGATCTCCAACCGGGTCGGGCTGCCCGATGGCAACGGCCCGGCGCCCGGTGGCCTGGCGGTGGCGGTGGAGGCCGCCATGCGCAACCGCGAAGGCATCTGGTTCGGCTGGAGCGGGCGGAAGGCCGAGGAGCCGGGGCCGCCCGCCACCGTCCAGCGCGACAACCTGCGCTATGTCCTCACCGACCTGCATCCGCAGGACTTCGACGAGTATTACAACGGCTTTGCCAACCGGGTGCTCTGGCCGATCCTGCATTACCGGGTGGACCTCGCCGAGTTCAATGAAGCGGAGTTCGGCGGCTACCAGCGCGTCAACGAGTTCTTCGCCGAGCGCCTCAGCCCGCTGCTGGAAGAGGACGACGTGCTCTGGGTCCACGACTACCACCTGATTCCCCTGGCTCTGGCCTTGAGGCGGCGCGGGCATGCCAATCGCATCGGCTTCTTCCTGCATATCCCGATGCCGCCGGCCGACCTCATCACCGCGCTGCCGCACCACGACGAACTGCTCCGCGCGCTCACCGAGTACAACCTGATCGGCTTCCAGACCGAGAACGACGCCAGCAACTTCGCTCGTTATCTCACACGTGTGGTGGGGGCGGCGACGCCCGATGGGCGCCGTTATCACCTGGAGGACCAGCACTTTCGCGTCGGCGTGTTCCCGGTGGGGGTGGATGCCTCCGGCTTCCGCCGTCTGGCCGAAGAAGCCTCGCTGAGCCAGGCCGCCGAAGACCTGCGGGAGAGTCTGGGCGGCCGAGCGCTGATGGTCGGCGTGGACCGGCTCGACTATTCCAAGGGCATCGTTAATCGCCTCGATGGCTACGAGCGCTTTCTGGAATGCCATCCGCAGTGGCACAACCGGGTGACCTGCCTGCAGATATCCCCCGGCAGCCGCCAGGACATCCCCGAGTACGCCGATATCGACGCTGCCGTCAGCGCGCGGGTCGGACATATCAACGGGCGCTTCGGCGCCGTGTCCTGGGTGCCGCTGCGCTACGTGGCGCGCAACCACCAGCGCGCGGACATCGCCATGGTCATGCGCCATGCGCGGATCGGCCTGGTGACGCCATTGCGCGACGGCATGAACCTGGTCGCCAAGGAGTTCGTCGCCGCCCAGGACCCGGACGATCCTGGCGTGCTGATCCTTTCCCAGTTTGCCGGCGCCGCAGCCGAGCTGGGCGGCGCGCTGATCATCAACCCCCATGATCGAGGCGCCCTGGCCGAGGCCATGGCACAAGCGCTGCGCATGCCGCTCAAGGAGCGCCAGGCGCGCCACCGGGACATGTATGCCGTGCTGGAGGCCAATGACATCCGCTTCTGGGGGCCCAGCTTCATCGACGCGCTGACGCGGCCGGGCAGGGCGCTGAACTGGTTGTCGAACCATTACCTCAGCCACTGAAATGCAAAACCCCGCCATGGCGGGGTTTTCATCATGCATTCAGTCGTTCAGGGCGCCGGCTTCTTGCTCTCGGACTTCGCCCATTGCGATTTCCGCTCGACCTTCACTGCCAGTTGGCCAACGGGGATTTCCTGGATTTCGCCACCCTGGGAGAGGAAAGCGGCAATCTTTTCATCGAGCTCCGAACGTTCGCGAATCAGCTGTGAATCAGTCATGAAGTCACCTTTGCGTTGGGCGCCAAACCGGCCCCGCCAGCCTACACGTCTTTTGCGTATTTGGCCGGGATAGCTCGACCATTTGTCAAAATCACCACTGGTCGTGAAAAAAAGCTATGAATTAGCGCCAAACCTTGTATTCTGCATGGGCTGCCTGCCCAGTAACGAGTTCCGCGACTTGATGTTCTTCTACAAGATGCTCCATCTCCTCGGCACCTCTTCACTACGCATTCAGCTCATCGCCGGTCGGCTTTCGGCCGGCCTTTAGCATTCTTTTAGGAGACAACATCATGTCCGATCGTCAAAACGGCATCGTCAAGTGGTTCAACGCTGAGAAGGGCTTCGGCTTCATCACCCCGGAAAGCGGCCCGGACGTATTCGTTCACTTCCGTCAGATCGAAGGCAACGGCTACAAGTCCCTCGACGAAGGCCAGAAGGTCAGCTTCGTTGTGACTGCCGGCCAGAAAGGCCCGCAAGCTGAACAAGTTCGCGCTGTCTAATCGACATCGCTGACAAGAAAGCCCCGCTTCGGCGGGGCTTTTTTTTGCCTGCGATTTTGTCCCGATGTCCTTTTGTGCGTGCAAACAAAAACGCCCGGTGCAGTGCACCGGGCGTTTTCGTGGCTGGGCGCTAAGCGCTCAGGTCACTCCTGCTGCGGGTCGAACTGCTTGTCGCGGATCAGCAGGGCGGGGATCACACCGCAGATGAAGTACGCCGCGCCCATCACCAGGAAGCCCACGCCAATGGACATCTGCGTGGCGAGGAAGCCGATCACTGCCGGGGCGATGGCTGCGCCGATACGACCGATGTTGTACGCACCGCCGACTGCTGTGCCACGGAAGGCGGCGGCAAAGCTCTCGGTCATGTAGGTGGCGTTCACGCCGTAGGGAATGCCGTAGAGGAAGCCGAACACCACCAGCATCCAGAGAATGTTCTCCGGGCTGTGGAACAGCACGATCACCGGCAGGAATACGGCGGTGCCCAGGGCGCCGAAGGAGAACACGGTACGGCGGCCGAACCAGTCGGCGGCGACGCCGGCCAGTACCTTGCCGAGGATCATCGCCGCGTAGGTGCCGACCAGGTACGAGGTCATGGCCTTGAAGTTCATGCCCATCTCGGTTTCCAGGTACGACGGCATCCAGTTGTTCACGCCGTAATAGCCGAACTGCAGGAAGCCGGCGGTCAGCGCCCAGAACAGGAACATGCGGCTGGCCTTCGGATCGCTGAAGATCTGGCGGAAGGCGTTCTGGCGCGGAACGGCGGCGACGCTGCTCGACTGGCCGGCAGTCTTGCGCTGCTGGCGTTCTGCCTGCGCCTGGACCCAGGCAGCGGGCTCGGGGATCAGCTTGCGCATGGCCACGGCCAGCACCACCGGGATGATGGCGATGTAGAACAGGTAGCGCCAACCGTGGTCCGGCAGGATCCAGCCGGCCAGCAGGGTGGCGACGATGTAGCCCACCGACCAGCCGGCTTGCAGGGTGCCCAGCACGGTGGTGCGGTACTTGGTCGGCACGTATTCGGCCATCAGCGTGTTGCAGGCCACGTACAGGGCGCCCAGGCCGAGGGAGGCGACGAAGCGCGCGGCAGCAAACTGCCAGTAATTGTGAGTCAGTCCGAGGACCGCGGTGCCGACGGAGAACAGCACGATGGTCCAGACCACGGTCTTGACCCGGCCGAAGCGATCGCACGCCCAGCCGCCGTAGATACCGCCGAAGGCCATGCCGGCCAGGGTGACGCTGCCCAGGCTGCCGGCCTGGAGGTTGCTCAGGCCGAACTCGGCCTTGAGGCTGGTGAGGCTGTAGGAGAGCAGCATCAGGTCCGCGCCATCGATCAGCAGGCCGATGAAGCAGAAGGCGAAGACGAGTACCCAGGTCTTGCTCTGGGTGGCGGCGGTTGCAGCCGTCGCGGAAGCAGTGTTTTCCATGAACGAATTACCTGTTGTAGTTGTTGGCGGACCGGTGTGCCGATCCTCGGTAAGCGTGTGGCAGGTGCTTTGAGTCGGCGGCGCGAGGTGCGTGGCCACGCGCCGCCTGATGGGGTGGTCAGGCCTGGGCTTCGCGGATCATGTTGCGGGCGATGATCACCTGCTGGATCTGCGTGGTGCCCTCGTAGAGCCGGAACAGACGCACGTCGCGGTAGAAGCGCTCGATGGCGTACTCGCTGACGTAACCGGCGCCGCCATGGATCTGCACGCAGCGGTCAGCGACGCGGCCGCACATCTCGGTGGCGAACATCTTGGCGCAGGAGGCTTCGGTGCTGACGTTGCGGCCCTCATCGCGCTTGCGTGCGGCGTCCAGCACCATGCAACGGGCGGCGTAGATCTCGGCCTTGCTGTCGGCGAGCATCGCCTGGATCAGCTGGAACTCGGCGATCGGCTGGCCGAACTGCTTGCGTTCCAGGGCGTATTGCAGTGCGTCGGCGAGCATGCGCTCGGCGGCGCCGACGCTCAGCGCGGCAATGTGCAGGCGGCCCTTGTCGAGCACCTTCATGGCGGTCTTGAAGCCCACGCCCTCGACGCCGCCGATGAGCTGGCCGGCCGGGATGCGTACGTTGTCGAAGATCACATCGCTGGTGTGCGCGCCTTTCTGGCCCATCTTGTGGTCCGGCTTGCCCAGGGAAATGCCCGGCGTGCCGCGCTCGACAATGAAAGCACTGATGCCGCCGGAACCCTTGATCGTCGGGTTGGTGCGGGCCATCACGGTATAGATGCCGGCGTGCGGGGCGTTGGTGATGAAGCGCTTGGTGCCGTTGAGCACATAGAAGTCACCATCGCGCACAGCGGTGGTCTTCAGCGAGGCGGCGTCGGAGCCGGAGTCCGGCTCGGTCAGGCAGAAGGCGCTGAGCAGTTCGCCGCTGGCGAGTTTCGGCAGGTAGTGGGCTTTCTGCTCCGGCGTGCCGTCGATCAGGATGCCGATGGAGCCGATGCCGTTGTTGGTGCCGATGTAGGAGCGGAAGGCGGGGGAGGTGCGGCCGAGTTCGAAGGTGATGTTCACCTCTTCTTCCATGGTCACGCCCAGGCCGCCGAAGTCTTCGGGGATGGTCAGGCCGAACAGGCCCATCTCGCGCATCTGCTCGATGATGTCCTGCGGGATGGCGTCGGTCTCGGCGACCTCGTTCTCCCGCGGGATCAGCACTTCGCCGACAAACTGGTGGATGGAGTCCAGAAGTATCTGCAGCGTTTCTGGGTCTCGGATCATGTGCACTCCTCACAAGGCCCGCGAGCGGGCCAGTCTGGCGAGGCACCGTCACCCGAGATTCAGCGAGCGGCGGCACCTATGTTGTTGACCATGTTGATCAGGCGGGGCCCGATGTCGTCCTCGAGCTTCTCGCGGGTCAGCTGGAAGCTCGGACCGCCGCAGTTGAAGGCCAGCAGGCCGTACTGCGGGTGTACCAAGGGCACGGCGACGGAGTTGACGTCGCGGTGCCATTCACCGATCGACAGGCAGTAGCCGTAATCGGTGTAGTCCCTGAAGGCGCGGTCCAGACCCTTGCGGATGGCCGGCCAGGTATCCGGTTCGCGTTCGCGAATGTGCTCGAGCAGGAACTCCCGCTCGTTCTCCGGCATCGCCGCGAGGCACGCGCGGCCCACCGAGCTCGCCGCCAGCGGCAGGTAACTGCCGATCTGCCGGCGCATCGTCATGTTTCCCTGTCCCTGGACCACGTCCAGGTACACCATCTGCAGACGGTCGCGGGCAGCCATGGCCACCGCCGCCTGGGCGTGGTTGGCCAGTTCCTCCATCAGCGGATGGGCCACCGCGCGGATCGACAGGTTCGACAGCATTGCGTAGCCGAAGCCGAGCACGCCGACGTCGAGCTGGTACTTGCCCGAATGCATCTCGCGCTTGAGGCAACCCAGGCGCATCAGGGTGTTGGTCAGGCGCGTCACCGTCGGCTTGGGCAGGTCGGTCTTGCGAGCCAGGTCCTGGTTGCTCAGCACGTTTTCCCGTGGCGTGAAGCAGCGCAGGATCTCCAGGCCGCGAGCCAGGGCCGTGACGAACTGGCCGCTGTTTTCCTCTTCGCTCAGTGCCGTGGCCGGGTCGTACAGACCCCGTTCCAGCAGGCCGATCTCACCTTCGTTTTTCGTCGGCGCAGCCGAATCCATCTCCGTCTTGTTGCGGCGCATGGTAGAACCCCTATTCACGGAAAATCAATAAAATAAAATTCAGTTTCGTCAGACGAAATTGTAATGGGTCTGGACTGGTTAGTACAGACGTGCCGGTAAAAATTTCAGATGCAGCGATTTCACTGGCTTTGAAGGGGTAATCGATCATCACCGTTTACAGCCAGGATTCGGTGTCTCTATGATGAAATCGAAATACGGAATCTAGTTTCGTCAGACGAAACAATAAGAGGTCTTCGCTGTCATGAGTACCAACGTGGTTCATCTCGATATCCGGGCCGATGGCGTGGCGGTTGTCCGCATCGACCGCCCGGAAGCCAAGAATGCCTTGAACGCCGCCGTGCGCCAGCAACTGGCCGAGCACTTCCGCGCCCTGAGCGACAACCACGAGGTTCGCGCGGTGGTGCTGACCGGCGGTGAGGAGTGCTTCGTCGCCGGCGCCGATATTCGCGAGTTCGCCCAGGCCAGTCCCATCGAGATGTATCGCCGCCATACCGAGTTGTTGTGGGAAGCCATTTCCCGCTGTCCGAAACCGGTGATCGCTGCGGTCAATGGCTTCGCCCTGGGCGGCGGCTGCGAGCTGGCGATGCACTGCGACATCATCGTCGCCGGTGAGTCGGCGCGCTTCGGCCAGCCGGAAGTGAAGCTCGGCCTGATGCCCGGCGCCGGCGGTACCCAGCGGCTGATCCGTGCGGTAGGCAAGTTCCAGGCGATGCGCATTGCCCTGACCGGCTGCCTGATCAAGGCGCCGGAAGCCCTGGCCATCGGCATGCTCAGCGAAGTGGTGGAAGACGCCCGCACGTTGCCGCGTGCGTTGGAGCTGGCCGCCGAGATCGCCGCACTGCCGCCGCTGGCCGTGGCGCAGATCAAGGAAGTGATGCTGGCCGGCGCCGACCTGCCGCTGGACAGCGCCCTGACCCTGGAGCGCAAGGCCTTCCAGCTGTTGTTCGACTCGAAGGATCAGAAGGAGGGCGCCGCCGCCTTCCTGGAAAAACGCAAAGCCAGCTTCCTGGGGGAATGAGCATGACCCTTTCTTTTGGTATCAAGCGCATTGAACGCATGGCCATCGTCGGTACCGGCGTCATGGGCAGCGGCATCGCCCAGATCGCCGCCCAGGCCGGCATCCAGGTGAAACTCTTCGATGCCCGTGATGGCGCGGCACAAGCCGCCCGCGACAGCCTCGGGCGTACCCTCGCCAAGCTGGCGGAGAAGGGCAAGATCACTGCCGCAGAGGCCGATGCGACCCTGGGCCGCCTGTTGGTCGCCGGGGCCCTGAGCGAGCTGGCAGATTCCGATCTGGTGGTCGAAGCGATCATCGAACGGCTGGACGCCAAGCAGGCGCTGCTGGCCGAGCTGGAAGCGGTGGTCAGCGCTGACTGCATCCTCGCCACCAATACCTCGTCGCTGTCGGTCACCAGCATCGCCCGAGGCTGCCAGCATCCCGAGCGGGTGGCGGGCTTCCACTTCTTCAACCCGGTGCCGCTGATGAAGGTGGTCGAGGTGATCGACGGCCTGGCCAGCGATCCGCAGGTCGGCGACAGCCTGGTGGAGCTGGCCGCGCGCATGGGCCATCGCGGTATCCGCGCCAAGGACACCCCCGGCTTCATCATCAACCACGCCGGCCGCGCCTACAGCACCGAAGCCCTGCAGATGCTCAAGGAAGCCATCGCCGAACCGGCCGACATCGACCGCATCCTGCGCGAGGGTCTGGGGTTCCGCATGGGGCCGCTGGAGCTGTTCGACCTCACTGCGCTGGACGTGTCCCACCCGGTGATCGAGTCCATCTACAACCAGTTCTACCAGGAGCCGCGTTACCGCCCGGCGGCGCTGACCCGGCAGATGCTCGAGGCCGGTTTCGTCGGCCGCAAGGTCGGTCGCGGTTTCTATCGTTATGAAGACGGCAGGATGATCGACCCGCCGGCGCCGCAACCGGTGCCGAGCGTTGCAGCACTGCCGCCCGTGTGGATCGGCGCGGAAAACGACCAGGACCGTGAAGTGCTCGGCGAGCTGCTGAAGACACTCGGCGCGACCCTGGAGCAGGGCGCCCAGCCGAGCAGCGAAGCGCTGTGCCTGCTGGCCCCTTACGGGATCGACGCCACCAGCGCGTGCCAGCGTTTCGGTACTGATCCTTCCCGCACAGTCTGCGTCGACCTGCTGCTGGACCTGCAACGCCACCGCTGCCTGATGCAGAACCCGGCGACCGCTCCAGCCATGCGCGATGCCGCCCATGCGCTGCTGGCGGCTGACGGTGTAGGCGTCACAGTCATCAATGACAGCGTTGGCTTCGTTGCCCAGCGCGTGCTGGCGCTGATCGTCAACCTGGCCGGCGACATCGTCCAGCAGCGTATCGCCAGCGTCGACGACGTCGATGAAGGCGTGCGCCGTGGCCTGGGCTACCCGCACGGTCCGCTGGCCTGGGGCGACAGCGTTGGCCCGGCGCGCCTGCTGAACATCCTCGAACGCATGACCGACCTTACCGGCGACGCCCGCTACCGCCCCGGCCCGTGGCTGCGCCGCCGCGCCGCGCTGGGCCTGTCGCTGCGCCACGCCGAGCCTGCGCTGGGCTGAAGCCCGGCGCCTAGTTGATTCAAGGAGACACCGATGCTCAATGCTTATATCTACGCCGGCCTGCGTACCCCCTTCGGCCGACACGGCGGTGCCCTGGCGCCGGTACGCCCGGACGACCTGATCGCTCAGGTGATCCGCGAACTGCTGGCCCGCGCCCAGGTGCCGGGCGACGCCATCGAGGATGTGATCCTCGGCAACACCAACCAGGCCGGTGAAGACAGCCGCAACATCGCCCGCCATGCTGCGCTGCTCGCCGGCCTGCCGGTGACCGTGCCGGGCCAGACGGTGAACCGCCTGTGCGCCAGCGGGCTGGCCGCGGTGATCGATGCGGCGCGTGCCGTCACCTGTGGTGAAGGTGAGCTGTTCGTCGCCGGCGGGGTGGAAAGCATGTCCCGCGCGCCCTTCGTCATGGCCAAGGCCGAAGCCGCCTACAGCCGCGACCTGACGGTGTTCGACAGCACCATCGGCGCACGCTTCCCCAACCCGAAGATCGTCGCCGGGTTCGGCAACGACAGCATGCCGGAGACTGGCGACAACGTAGCCCGCGAGTTCGGCATCAGCCGCGAACAGGCCGACCGTTTTGCCGCCCGTTCCCAGGCGTGCTTCGAAGCCGCTCGTCAGGCCGGTTTCTTCGCCGGGGAAATCCTCCCGGTCAGCGTGCCCACCGGGCGCAAGACGCCGCCGAATGTCGTGGAGCAGGACGAACATCCGCGTCCGTCTTCCGATGAAGCCGCACTGGCGCGCCTGAAGCCGCTCTCCGAAGGCGGCGTGGTCACCGCCGGCAACGCCTCCGGTGTCAACGATGGTGCGGCCGCGCTGCTGATCGGCTCGGCCGCTGCGGGCGAGCGCCACGGCCTCAAGCCGCTGGCGCGGATTCTCTCGGCGGCGGCCGTCGGCGTGGAGCCACGCATCATGGGCGTCGGCCCGGTGGAGGCGATCAACAAGGCGCTCCAGCGCGCCGAGCTGACCCTGGCCGACATGGACATCATCGAGATCAACGAAGCCTTTGCCTCTCAGGTGCTCGGCTGCCTGCACGGCCTGGGCGTGGACTTCGACGACGCGCGGGTCAACCCCAATGGCGGCGCCATCGCCGTCGGCCACCCGCTGGGCGCTTCCGGCGCGCGGTTGGCGCTGAGTGTGGCGCGACAACTGCAGCGCAGCGGTCAACGCTATGCGGTGATCAGCCTGTGCATTGGCGTGGGCCAGGGGCTCGCCATGGTTATCGAGCGCGCCTGAGCGCGCCAGTGAGGATGTGAAGATGGGTGCTTTGAGCGGATACCGCGTACTCGACCTCAGCCGCGTGCTGGCCGGCCCCTGGTGCGGCCAGGTGCTGGCCGACCTGGGTGCGGAAGTGATCAAGATCGAACGGCCCGGCGTAGGGGATGACACCCGTGGCTGGGGCCCGCCCTACATGAAGGCAGCCGATGGCTCGGACAGCAGCGAGGCGGCGTACTACCAGTCCACCAACCGCAACAAGCTGTCGGTGGCGCTGAACCTGGCGACGGAGGAGGGGCAGGCGCTGGTGCGCGCCCTGGCCGGCGAGTGCGATGTGCTGATCGAGAACTACAAGGCCGGTTCGCTGGCCAAGTACGGGCTGGACTACGACAGCCTGTCGAAGGTCAATCCGCGCCTGGTCTACTGCTCCATCACCGGCTTCGGCCAGACCGGCCCGCGTGCCGAGGAGCCCGGCTACGACTTCATCATCCAGGGCATGGGCGGGCTGATGAGCATTACCGGCGAGAAGGATGGTGTACCCGGCGCCGGTCCGCAGAAAGTCGGTGTCGCTGTATCCGACGTGATGACCGGCCTGTATTCGGTGGTCGCCATCCAGGCCGCGCTGCTGGCCCGCGAGAAGACCGGCCGCGGCCAGCACTGCGACATGGCGCTGCTGGACGTGCAGGTCGCCATGCTCGGCAACCAGAGCCAGAACTACCTCGCCACTGGCCGCTCGCCGGGCCGCCAGGGCAATGCCCACGTCAACATCGTGCCGTACCAGGTGTTCAGCGCGCAGGACATGGACTTCATCATCGCCTGCGGCAACGACAGCCAGTTCGTCTCGCTGTGCGACGCCATCGGCCTGCCGGAATTGCCCAAGGACCCGCGTTTCACCCGCAATGCCGACCGCGTGCGCAACCGCGACATCATCGTCGGCAAGCTCGCCGAGCACTTCCAGGGCGAAACCGCCGACAACTGGGTGAAACGCATCCACGCGATGAAGGTGCCGGTCGGCGTGATCAACGACATCGGCCGCGCGCTGGACGAGCCGCAGGTGGTCGCCCGCGACATGCTGGTGGAGATTCCTCACGCGCAGAACCCCGCGTTCCGCATGGTCGGCAGCCCGTTGAAACTCTCCGAGACGCCGGTGGAATACCAGCGCCCGGCGCCCATGCTCGGCGAGCACACCGACGAGGTGCTCAAGCGCCGCCTCGGTCTGGACGATGCGCGTTTGGCGCAGCTGAAGACCGAGGGTGTGATCGAGCAGCTCGGTGAGGCCTGACGCCCCTGGCCTGAATCCGTTCGCGAGCAAGCTCGCTCCTACGAAGAGCAAATCGGTACACACCTGTAGGAGCGAGCTTGCTCGCGAATCCAAACCCATCGCGGCGCCGATGCATGCTGGCGCCAGCCAAGGAATATCCCTGATGAAAGTACTGGTCGCGGTAAAACGCGTGGTCGACTACAACGTCAAGGTCCGCGTCAAGGCGGACCACTCCGGCGTTGATCTGGCCAACGTCAAGATGTCCATGAACCCCTTCTGCGAAATCGCCGTGGAAGAGGCCGTACGCCTGAAAGAGAAAGGCGTCGCCAGCGAGATCGTGGTGGTCTCGGTTGGCCCGAGTGGCGCGCAGGAGCAATTGCGCACCGCTTTGGCGCTGGGTGCCGACCGCGCCGTGTTGGTCGAGAGCAACGACGAGCTGAACTCGCTGGCGGTCGCCAAGGCCCTGAAAGCCCTGGTCGACAAAGAGCAGCCGCAGCTGGTCATCCTCGGCAAGCAGGCCATCGACAGCGACAACAACCAGACCGGCCAGATGCTGGCGGCGCTGACCGGCTATGCCCAGGGCACCTTCGCCTCCAGGGTCGAAGTCGCGGGCTCCAAGGTCAACGTCACCCGTGAAATCGACGGCGGCCTGCAGACCGTTGCCCTGAACCTGCCGGCCATCGTCACCACCGACCTGCGCCTGAATGAGCCGCGCTACGCGTCGCTGCCCAACATCATGAAGGCGAAGAAGAAGCCACTGGAATTCCTCCCTCCGGACGTGCTGGGCATCTCCACGGCCTCTACCGTGAAGACCCTCAAGGTGGAAGCGCCCGCCGCACGTAGCGCCGGCATCAAGGTGAAGTCGGTGGCCGAACTGGTCGAAAAACTGAAGAACGAAGCGAAGGTGATCTGATGGCTGTCCTGGTTGTTGCAGAACATTCCAATGGTGCGCTGGGCGCCGCGACACTGAATACCGTAGCCGCCGCGCAGAAGATCGGTGGTGACATCGCTGTCCTGGTCGCTGGCCAGAACGTCGGTGGCGTGGCCGAAGCCGCTGCCAAGATCGCTGGTGTTTCCAAGGTGCTGGTCGCCGACAATGC
>NZ_SWDV01000048.1 GCF_005877905.1 Pseudomonas nicosulfuronedens
AGCCGGCCTGGATAGTACGCGACTGATGATGATCGGCTGGCTATCTGCTTATTGGCTAGATCCGTTCCTGAACTTTCTACGGCCGATGTTCACATACAACGCCTACGCCTTTAACTACGGATGTTGGTGCGAATTTATTCCTGGCTGGCAGACCCCTAACGGTTCTCGCATTGCAGAACCGCTGCTGATTGACGCTCCATCCTACTTTTACTCATTCGCGGGAACAGCGCTGATTGGCCTAGCAGTCATGAAGAAAGCCAAAGCTCGCTTTCCTGGTATTGGCGTCGTCGGACTCACGCTCGCTGGCTTCGTGGGTGTATGGATCTCAATGGGGCTGCTAGACATCGTCGCCACTCGTTATCTTCACTTCGATGCTTGGCCTGGCGCCTTCCAGCAGTGGTCGTTCTGGGGCGGTCACTTCTACCAGTTCCCAATCTACGAATTCGTGCTCTTCCCTTCTACCTTCATCGCTTGCGCTTTCTTGCTCATGCATGCGGACTCCAATGGTCACACGGCTATAGAACGAGGAATCGAGAGCTTTTCGTCGGCACCTTGGCTCGGCACCCTGCTGAGAATCCTCGCCTACATCGCCTTCTGCAATTTGCTGAACCTGGCCTACACGAGCGCCATGGGCGTTCATGCGCTCTACGTCGATGCCTGGCCGGTGGACATGCCCAGCTGGCTGAGCAATGAACAGGTGCCCATCGGCGCCCAATGAACCCCGAGCATGCTTGTCACCTTTACCGGTGATCTTTCCGCCGCCTGTCGCAAACCAGGCGGCTTTTTTTTAGGAGTGCCGGCCATGAAAACGCAACCTTCCCTCGCATTCGACGAAGCGACGCAGGCGGTCCTGCCGGAACTTCGCCCGTCCATCACCTTTCCGGTGCGCTGGTTGTCGCTGCGCCCTTTGAATCCACGCAAGGTGCGCGCTATGCGCCTGCTGGACTCCCTGGCGGCCCTGCCGACCCGTCTGCGCGCCACGCGCCGACGCATCCCGGGCCTCCCCGGCCGCCCAGAGGTGAACATCCACCTGATCGACCGCCGGCCAGGCCGGCCACAAGCCACGCCGGCTTTGCTGTACCTGCACGGCGGCGGCTACGTGATGGGCTCGGCGGCGATGCGCGCCGAAAGCCTGGCGCAACTATCTGCCCGGCTCGGCTGCCTGGTCGTTTCGGTCGACTACCGCCTGGCCCCGGAGACGCCCTTCCCAGGCGCCCTCGACGACAACTACGCGGCACTGCGCTGGCTACTGCTGAGCGCCGACGAGTTGGGGGTCGATCCGGCGCGCGTCGCAGTGATGGGCGACAGCGCTGGTGGCGGACATGCCGCTGTCCTGGCCCTGGCGGTTCGCGACCGCGGCGATGCGCAGCTGTGCTGCCAGGTGCTGATTTACCCGATGCTGGACGACCGGACTGCCTCGGACGCTGGGCCGGAATGGTCCGGGCACTTCGCCTGGAACGCCGCTTCGAACCGCTTCGGCTGGGCTGCTCTGCTGGGCTGCCCGCCTGGCTCGGCAAACGTGCCGGCGGGCGCAGTGGCGGCGCGCGCCGAACGTCTCGACGGCTTGCCGCCCACCTGGATCGGCGTCGGCAGCCTCGATCTGTTTCAAGCCGAAGACCTTGCCTATGCAGCGCGTCTGGAGCAGGCGGGAATACCGGTACGGCTGCATGTCCAGCAGGGTGCCTACCACGGCTTCGATTACTTCGCCCCACACAGCGATGCGGCGCGTGAATTCACCCAATCCTGGATGCAGGCGCTGAGCGAGGCTTTCGCAGCCGGCTGATCAGCGCCACCTGGTAAAACCCTCAAAATATCGCCACAACCCCCGCCCCGCCTGGGCTTTGACAATGTTTAGCTACCTAACAGAATCTTCGCTGCGCACTTGACCGAAGCTGTCGAGCGTTTATATTATCGACCGTCGTTCAAAAAAATGCATGGAGATAAGATGAACAAGCACCTCCGCAGCTCGGACTATCTGCTGTTCAATGTCGAGAACCGGGTTGCCCGCATTACTCTGAACCGCCCGGACAAGCGTAATGCGTTGCACCCTGCCCTGCTGGCCGAATTGCGCGATGCGCTGCTCGAAGCCGATGACCGTAATGACGTCAACGTAGTGATCCTGGAGGGCGCCGGCAAGGACTTCTGCGCGGGCTACGACCTTGCCGGGGCCTACGCCGGTTTCAAGGATGGCACCCCGCCGTGGGACGAGTCCCGCTACCGCACTATCAACAAGTCGGTCGACGATGACTGCTGGAACATGGAACAGACCCAGAAGCTGAACATGGTTCTGTTCGACATGCACAAGCCGGTCATCGCCAAGGTCCAGGGCAACTGCCTGGCCGGCGGCACCGATCTGGCGCTGATGTGTGACTTCATCATCTGTGCCGAGAACGCGAAGATCGGCTTCCCTGCCGCCCGCGCCAATGGCACCCCGCCGATCCAGATGTGGATGTACCACGTCGGTCCGCAGTGGGCCAAACGTATGATGATGACCGGTGACAACCTTTGGGGCCACGAAGCCGTGCGCATCGGCCTGGTGCTCGACGCGGTACCGGTCGAGCAGCTCGACGACGCGGTCAACGAGCTGGCTCGGCGGATCAGCTTCGTCGACGCCGAGCTGCTCTCCTCGCACAAGCGCATCATCAACGCCGCGCTGGAACTGCAAGGCGCCCGCACCCTGCAACGCTTCGCCGTCGAGATGGACGCCCGCGCTCACCTCAGCCAGGGCCCCCGCCGCACCCAGTTCAAGGCCGACATGGCGGAGATGGGTCTGAAGGACGCGCTGCGCAAGCGCGACGAACCCTACGGCGACGGCATGGTCAAGGCGCACTGGCTCAACGGCGAGAAAGGAGCGGAATGATGAGCGAGAATTTTCTGATCGATGAACCGATCGAGGGCGTCAAACGCATCACCATTAATCGTCCGGAGTCGACCAACTCCTTCCAGTTCGAGATGTACACCGAGCTGGCCGACCTGTTCAAACAGATCAAGTACGACCCGAAGACCCGCGTGGTTATCCTGACCGCCGCGGGGAACAGGCACTTCTGCACCGGCCATGACCTGAAGAACCCGGGCAAGGCCGATTGGATTGCCGAAGGCCTGGGCAAGCCCTTCTTCTCGCGCTACTCGATCGATGTCATCGCTTCGCTTCCGGTACTGATGCGCAACCTGCCGCAGCCGGTGATCTGCGCCGTCAATGGCACAGTCGCGGGGATGGCGCTGGCCTTTCCGCTGGCGGCGGACATTACCCTCGCGGCGAAGTCTGCCAAGTTCGTCAACGCGATCCACAACGCCGGCTCTGGCGCCGAGCTGGGCATCAGCTACCTGCTGCCTCGCGCCGTGGGCGCGCAGCGCGCCGCCGAGATCCTCTACACCTCGCGCCCGGTGCTGGCGGACGAAGCCGAGCGCATCGGCATGGTGCTCAAGGCCGTGCCGGACGAGGAACTGCAGGACGCCTGCCTGGAAATCGCCAGGAACATCGTGGCTAACGTGCCGATGGGCATCTGGGTCACCAAGCAGTCGCTGTGGCAGAACATGAACGCCGGCAGCCTGGAGCAGGCCATCGAGTTCGAGAGCCGTGGCGTGTACGTGGCGCAGTCCACCGAGGACAAGGTCGAGAAACAGAAGGCGTTCTTCGAAAAGCGCGCCCCGAACTTCTCCTTCAAGTAACCGGCCCGTACCGGGGCCCGCATGTGGGCCCCTTCCCCAACGCAGTCAGGCAGTGACGACGGATCGCTGCCCAGGAGACGATCCCGTGAATTTCGAGACGATTCGCTACGAGGTCAAGGACCGCATCGCGACGGTGACCCTCAACCGTCCTGAAGTCTTCAACGCTATGAACCCGCTGATGATGAACGAGCTCATCGCTGTGTTCGACGAGACCGACCGCGACGACAATGTCCGCGTCGTCGTCGTGACCGGTGAAGGCAAAGGCTTCTGCGGCGGAGCCGACCTGACCAAGGGCGCCGACATTTTCGACAAGAACAAGAACGGCAGCGCGGAAACGGACAGCCCGATTCGCGCCGACGGCAGCTTCGACTACAGCAAGGAATCGGCGCGTGACGGCGGTGGCAAGCTTGCCCTGCGCATCTTCGACAGCCTCAAGCCTGTGATCGGCGCCATCAACGGCGCCGGCGTCGGCATCGGTGCCTCGATGCTGCTGCCCATGGACATCCGCATCGCCAGCGAAAAGGCCCGCCTGGGCTTCGTCTACGCCCGTCGCGGAATCGTCTTCGAATGCTGTTCGTCCTGGTTCCTGCCGCGCCTGGTCGGCATCACCAAGGCGCTGGAGTGGAGCTTCAGCGGCCGCGTCATGCCTGCCGAGGAACTCAAGGCCGGCGGCCTGGTGAGCGAAGTAGTCCCCCATGAGCAGCTGCTGCCTCGCGCCTACGAGATCGCCCGCGAAATCGCCGACAACACCGCGCCGGTGTCTATCGCGCTGATGCGCCAGATGGCCTGGCGCGGCCTGGGCATGTCCCATCCGATGGAAGCGCATCGTATCGAGAGCCGTGGCATCTGCACCCGTGGACGCAGCCCGGACGCGAAGGAAGGCGTGAAGTCCTTCGTCGAGAAGCGCCTGCCGGAGTTCGCCTGCAGCGTGTCGCAGGACATGCCTGACTATTTCCCCTGGTGGGAACAGCCGACCTACTCTTGACCCCTTAATAACAAGACCGGCCCGCGCGCCGGCGCCCAAGGACTCAGCGCATGAACACATCGATTACCGAATTGTTTGGCATCCAGTACCCGATCCTCAACGCGGGCATGGGCCGGGTGGCCTTTCCCAACATGGTCGCGGCGGTGTCGAACGCCGGAGGCCTGGGCGTCTACGGCGCCGGTTCGAACCCGCCGGAAGTCACCCGCGCGGCGATCCGTGAGATCCGCTCTCTGACCGACAAACCTTTCGGCGCCAACGCCCCTCTGGCGCTGCCCAACGGCATGGCCAACGCCAAGGTCCTGCTCGAGGAAAAGGTCCCGGTAATCAACTACTCGATGGGCAAGGGCGACTGGATCGTCAAGGCCGCCCATGCTTACGGCGGCAAGGTGGTTGCCTCGGTCAACGACGTGAAGCTGGCCCTGCGTGCCGAAGCCCACGGTTGCGATGCGGTGATCGCTGCGGGCCACGAGGCGGCGGGACACGCTGGCGAGGTCACAACCTTCGTGCTGATCCCGCGCCTGGCCGAACTCCTGAAGATTCCGGTGATAGCCGCCGGCGGCGTGGCCAATGGCGCCGGACTGGTCGCCGCGCTCGCCCTGGGCGCCGGCGGTGTGTCGATGGGCACCCGTTTCTGGACCACCCAGGAAGGCCCGATGCATGAGAACTTCAAGAATAAGGCAGTCGAGCTGGACGTGCAGGACACCATTTTCTCCGACCGCTTCGACGGTATTCCATGCCGGCAGATGAAGACCGCGGCGGCCGAGCGAATGGTCAACGCAAAGATGCTCAACGTTCTGGAAATCTTCCTCAACTCGTTCACCATCGCCAAGGAACTGAATATCCCCTGGCTGAAACTGGCGACCTCCACTCTGTCGATGGGACCGCGGCACGTCGAGTCGATGATGCGCATGTCGCAGATGCTCAAGATGCACGGCCTGACCATGTCCAGCGGCGACCTGGACAAGGGCATGACCGCCTCCGGCCAGTCAGTAGGGCTGGTGCACGATCTGCCGAGCATCGCGCAACTGATGCAGGCCATAATCGCAGAGGCGGAAGCCGTGCAGCGCCGCCTAGCCGGCCAGGTACCGACTCCCGTTCAGGGAGGCTCGGCAGACAGCCGCGTACACATGAGCAGTCAGCACCAGGCGTAATGGTGCCGACAAACCAAGGGGAGGCATGGCCTCCCCTTTCTATTTCCACGTAAATGCTCAGCCACGCCTCGCCGTGCTTCAGCCCGCGAGATAGCCGCCATCGGCGTACAACACCTGGGCGGTGATATAGCTCGCGGCCGGGCTCGCCAGGAACAGCACCGCACGGGCGATTTCGTCCGGATCAGCGGGCTCGTCCCTCAGAGGAACCCGGGAGAACCACTCCTCCCCCAGTTTGCGCAGCGCCTCAGGCGATAAGCCGTTCTGGGTAACGCCAGGTGTTCCCGGTGTACGGGTGCCGCCGGGGCCAACAGCGTTGACGCGGATCTGGTGCGGCCCCAGCTCCACAGCCAGCGATTGGGTCATCATGGCTACGCCCGCTTTGGCGGTGTTGTAGTCGACCTTGAAGCGCACCGGATGTGCCGCCGCTGTGGAAGCGATATTGACGATGGCGCCGCCGCGTTTCTGCGCGATCATCTGCCGGGCCACCGCCTGGGACAGAAAGAACACGGCTTTGGTGTTCACCGACATGAATCGGTCCCAGTCGGATTCAGTAAGGGTTTCCCAGGTCGCCCAACCACGCAGGGCGGCGTTGTTCACCAAGATGTCGATCCCGCCGTAGGCCCCCAAGGTTCGCTCGACAATAAGCCGTATGCCAGCGGCATCGGCCACGTCCGCACCCACGGTGGTGCAACGCCCGCCCCGCCGGTGAATCAGCTCCAGGGTTTCGGCGCAGCCGTCGTCCATGAGATCGACGGCGACGACACTGGCACCGGCATCGGCCAGGCGCTGAGCGATGGCTTGGCCGATGCCCCGCGCCGCGCCGGTTACGACGGCAACTTGGCCGGAAAGATCGAACAGCTGGGTAGTTGGCACGAAACTCATTCACCCTCCTCTTTCGATTTACCGTGCGTTGGATTCGCAGCGGACCGGCGACCCGCCCTGCTCCCAGCCTTCAGGCCAGCAGCGACAAGGTGTCGTGGCACAGCGCGGCATCGGCGAAACGCGCGCAATAGGCGGTATTCACTGCCTCGGTCTGGAAGCGGGTCTCGTTGATGATGAAAACGAACAGCCCCCAAGCAATTTCCTTGCGATAACAGTCCCACGCCTCGTCGAAATCCGGCGCCGCCACACCTTCGGCAGCCAGACAGTCGAGGTAGTACTGCAAAAGCGGACGCTCCCACTCGCGGCGGTCCATGAGATCCAGGGCGCAGATCAGGTGATAGGTGACGTCGGCGAACCAGGGCGCACGGTTGACCTGCATGTCGAAGAAGCCCGGGGTACCGTCGGCCTCTTCGTAAAGGTTGCCCAGGTGAGTATCGCCGTGGCTCAGAGTAAGAGGATGATTGCCATGCAGCTCGGCGAGCTTGCCGAAGGCGGCGCGCATCCAGTCGAGGTCGTGCAGGCGGCGGGAGATCGCCGCACCACGCGGAGAACCGATGTAGTGCTGCCAGGTTTCCGGTTGCAGATAGCGGTCAGCATACATCAGCGTGTCGCCGGTCATCCGCGGCTCGATCCAGGCGAGCACCCCGCCCTCCTCGAACGCCTGGTGCCGCCACATCTGTGCGTGGTACCTGGCCATAGCCTGCAGACGACGCTTCACTTGCGCGAAGCCCTGCGGCATTTGCGCATGGCAGAAACTCGCCCCGCGAGCGACGAGATCTTCCATGAGGATGATCGACTGGTAGCCGTGTTCGTCACTACCGGCGAAATAGCACCGGGGAGTGCGGATATCCCAGAGCGGCAAGACTTCACCGTAGGTACGCGCTTCCTTGGCGTACATGAAACCCATGCCCGGACTGTGCGCCTCGAAGCCACCCTTGACGATCATCGTTCGTGGCAGCTCCAGGGCCTGTCCGCCGCGGTCGTAATTCAGCTCAATGCGGATCTTGGTCGAGGTACCGAGCATCACGTCAGCGACCCGGCAACCCTCGACAATGATATTCGGGAAGCGGACCCTTAGGGCCTGCTGTACCCATTCGGCGGTGATCTCTTCGACTTTCAGGGGCAATTGCATGAGCAACTCCTGGAAGTGAGGTGCCCGCCCCGGAACGGGTCAGGCACCAGGTCGCGTCAGCGGATGCCTGCGCCGGCCATAGCCGTAGGAGACAGGGCGTTAGGCGAGAAGGCCTCGCTAGCGAACCAGCTGCTGCGCGTGCCGCCGGCCATGGACGCAAGCGCGTAGTTGCCCTTGGAATGGTCATACATAATCACCGCCTCGGAGCGCATCTGAGGCACGTTCTCGTACGCCACGAACGTCACAAAGTTCTGCGAGCGATGAAGCTTGTTGGCGGCGTCGTAGGAGTCGTAGAGCGCCATGCTCCAGCTGTCTTCGTCGAGGTAGAACATCTTGCGCGGGTTGGCGTGGCGTTGGCCCGGCTTCAAGGACGCCTCGACTACCCACACACGGTGCAGCTCCCAGCGAACCAGGTCGGGATTGGCGTACCCCTGGCGGATCAGCTGATCGGTGGGTGCGCCGGAGGTGCGGTAGGTGTTGTAGGGAATGTACATCTCCCGCTTACCCACCAGTTTGAAGTCGAAGCGGTCCATCTTGCCGTCGAACCCGTTGATCTCGTCGAAGGTGATGAGGCCGCCATACTGAGCCGAGACAGTGTCGTACTTGAACTCTGGCGCCAGCCGTACGCGGCGCTGACCCGGTGTGTAGGACCAGGCACTGTCCGACTTCTGGTCCAGGCGCAGCGGGGTGTAGCGCATGTCCTTTGACCCTGACTTCGCGGCCGGCGCCTTGTTGGTATTCAGCAGGCGGTTGCTGAACTCGGAGCTCGACTTGCTGTTATCCCAGTACTCATGTTCGTAGATGACCGAAGAATCAGTCACCAGCGTTTTCTGGCCGGCGGTGTCGATCAGGTAGGTGGCGAAGTTCCCCGACTCGTAGGGGCGGAAGAAACGCGTATTGAAGTTCCACATCGCCTCGGCGCCGGACTTCGGGATTGGGAACGGCACCTGAGCATGGGCGTCTGCCAACCCCAGACCATTGGTCTCAAGGCGTGGTTTGGCGATGTTGTTCAGAGTGTTGTCGCGCGCCCACTGCGGCAGCGGCGGCGCGCTACGGTGCGTCGGATAGACGTCGATGCGGTACTCCGGGTAGCGCGTCAGCAGGGCCTTGTTGCCGTCGTCCAGCTTGTCGGCGTACTGCGCCATGTTGCTGGATGTAATCGAGAACAGAGGTTTCTCACCGGCATACGGGTCCACGTAGGGGAACCCGCCGCGCGGGTCCTGCGGCGCGTAACCGGCCGGCGCCTTGGTCAGCGCCTTGGCCGGATCGTAGGCCGGGATGCTGCCATCGGCGTTGCCGGCGACGGTGGCACCGAACTCGGTGAGGGTCTTGCCGAGCTGGGCTGCTTCCTCCGCGCTGGGTGCCGCCAGGGCCTGACCAGCCAGAACAGTGCTTACTGCAAGAGGCAGCAGGTACTTCACGTGCATCATCGATCTCTCCTGAGCTTCACATTGATGCCGACCGCGTCGAGATCACCTGCCGGCTCTGCGGCACGCAATTCGGCGCTGGGCACCGACAACGTCGCCACTCGCATGGCGTCTTTCGGAACAACGGATGCCTCCTTCTGGACGGGCGTCTCGGCTTGCGCCGAATCGCCCAAGCCGCGCAAGAGGAAATAGGACAAGGCGGGAATCAGGATCAGCGCACCGATCATGTTGCCGATGAACATGAAGGTCAGCAGGATGCCCATGTCGGCCTGGAACTTGATCGGCGACCAAACCCAGGTGACCACCCCGGCGGCCAGAGTCATGCCGACCAGCGCTACCACTCGGCCGGTAAAGCGCAGGGCGTAGCGGTAGGCCTCACCCAGGCTGCGCCCAGCCTTCTGCTGCTGTAATTGCACGCTGAGCAGGTAAAGCGCATAGTCGACGCCGATGCCGACGCCCAAAGTAATGGCCGGCAAGGTGGCGACTTTCATACCAATGCCCAGCAACACCATTAACGCCTCGCACAGCACCGTACTGATGAACAGTGGCAGCACCGCGATGAAGGTCGCACGCCAGTTGCGGAACGCCACGAAACACAGCAGGGTCACGGCGCCGTAGAGCGCCAGCAGCATCTTGCCATTGGCACTCTCCACCACGATGTTGGTTACCGCCTCGATACCAGCGCTGCCGGCCGCCAGGAGAAAATGCCGATTTTCATCGTTGTGCGCCGCCGCGAAGGTCTCGGCCGCTTTCACCACATGGCTGAGGGTGTCGGCCTTGTGGTCCTCCAGATAGGCGACGATAGGTGTCACCGAACAGGTACGATCCACCAACTCAGGCTTGTCGACCTGCACCTGCTCGATCGCCGAGTTGAGGTTGCTGGCGTTACGCGGCACCGACATCCACTTCGGGTTTCCCTCGTTCTGCCCAGCGAAGACCATGCGCACCGAGTCCGGCGCGGAGACCGTCATCTGCACGCCCGGTACCTGGCGCAGCTGATTGCTCAGGCGATCGGCCTCGACCAGCGAGGGGTATTCCAGGCAACCGCCTTCGGCGGTCTTCATCATCACGACGAACAGGTCACTGGAGAGCGCGTAGTGGCCGGTGAGATAGGCGATGTCGCGGTTGTACCTAGAGTCTGAGCGCAGCTCCGGCGCACCGGCGTCGAGGTCGCCGATCTTCACGTGGGAACCGACCAGCACGCCGCCCACGGTGACCGCCGCCGCCACTGCCACGGCGATGCTTGCCCGACCGCGCTGGGTGAAGCTGGCGAAGAACTCCCAGAGGCGCCCGGCTGCCTGCCCCTTTTCCTGGGCAATGCTACGCTGCGCCGCCTTGGCGCTGACGCCGACATAGGAGAGGGACACCGGCACAAGAACGAGGATGGTGAAGATCAGGATGCCGACGCCGATGGACATGCTGACGGCCATCTCCTTGATCACCGGAATGTCGATGATGATCAGCACGGCGAAGCCGACCACGTTGGCCAGAAGCGCGGTGATGCCGGCGCGGAATAGACGGCGGAAGGTGTAGCGCGCGGCGACGTACTTGTGCGTCCCGCGGCCGACGTCCTGCATGATCCCGTTCATCTTCTGCGCGCCATGGGATAAGCCAATGGCGAAGATCAGGAACGGCACCAGGATCAGGTAGGGGTCGAGCACATAGCCGATCAGACTGAGGATGCCCAGCAGCCAGACCACCCCGAGCGCCGCGTAAAAGACCAGCAGCAGGGTGCTGCGGATGCAGCGGGTATAAAGGAACACGAAGAGCGCGGCGATCGCGGCGGCGATCGCGAAGAACTCTGCGACCTGCCACAGGCCATCGATCAGATCACCCACAAGCTTGGCGAAACCGACGATGTGAATTTTGATCTTCGGCGTTTCCAGCGAGCGCACCTTGCTTTCCAGCTGGTGCGAGAAGTCGCGGTAGTCCAGCGCCTGGCCGGTGTCCTGGTTCCGCTCCATCAGGGGCACGACGATCAGGCTGGACTTGAAGTCCGAGGCCACGAAACTGCCGACAATACCGGCCTGGAGAATGTTGTTGCGCAGGGCCCCCATGGCCGCTTGTGACCAGTCGAAGGGATCCGGCATCACCGGACCGCCGCGGTAGCCTTCTTCGGTGACCTCGGTCCAACGCAGGCTGGAGGTCCAAAGGCTGCGCAGCGCCGAGCGATCCACCCCGGGCATTAGGAACAGGGTGTCGTTGGCCTTTTGCAGGACCTCCAGAGCGTCCTTGTCGAAGATGCTACCCTGGGTATTTTCCACCACCACCCGAACCGAGTTACCCATCCCACGGAGGGCGTCCTTATTCTGGAAGTAGTTCTGAATGTAGGGATGTGATTGCGGGATCATCTTCTCGAAGCTGGCGTTGACCGGCAGCTTCGCCGCCTGCCACGCCCAGAAGAAGGTGCTCAACAGGCAGATGAGCAGGATCGCCAGGCGATGGTTGAAGATGAACCGCTCGAGCCAGACACCGCTGTTTCGATCAAAGTCCTTGGGATCGCGGATGACCTGCATGTCATCCTGTTCGCCGACAGGAATAGCCATAAATGTCTTCTCGATTGTTATTGTTCAGACGGGATTGCACGCACTGGCCAGTGCGGTCGTTCAACTCATTGCGCCGGGGCTATTTGCACCCCCGACATGCCGACGATCGCCACCCTATCGCCATCCACTTGGCTCAACCCAGCGAATAGGTAGGGGCGCACCGACTCGAGAGCACTGAAACTCCGGCCCAGATCATCGCTGCGCAGGACAGCGCCGGCCTGGCTGGCCACCAGCAGGGTACCCTTGTCGCTGATTGCGCTGGCCACCAGCCCCGCCGCGTTTCCGGTCTCCACACGACTCCAGGTCTGGCCGCCGTCGGTAGAGCGGAAGGCGTTGCCGCGGAGCCCGTGCGCCAGAATGAACCGCTGGTCCCCCACGACGCCGAAGAAGCTGCCGGCATAGCCGGTGCTCAGGGGGACAAAGCGCTGCTGGTTACGGTCGAGCTTGAACACCGTTCCCTGTTCACTGGCGATGTACAGCTCGCCGGCGATACCGGTAATGGCGTTGAGATGGAAACTGTTGGGGTTGTCGATCTTCTCGATCCACGACTCCCAGCTCTTGCCGCCATCGTGGGTGGCCATGAGAGTACCGAAGGCGCCTACAGCGAACCCGTCGCGCTCGTTCTCGAACCAAACCCCCAGAAAAGGTTGCTCGGGACCGTTGCCGAAATTCAGCTTGACCAGGTCCAGGTACTGGCTGGCCCGCTCGTCGCCCTTTTCCGCCTGCGCTTGGAAGTGCGCGGTCAATAACTTGAGCAGATCGCGCCCGTCGAGCTGCTTGCTCCAGCTCTCCCCGCCGTCGGCACTGTGCAGGATAACGCCATCATGGCCCACGGCCCATCCGAGCGAGGCGTCCGGAAATTGCACGGCCACCAGGTCCGAACTCACCGGCACTTTAGCCTGCTTCCAATGCTGGCCGGCATCATCCGACAGCAGCACGACACCGCGAGCGCCCACCGCGACCAATCGAGCTCCTGCCTGGGTAATGGCAGTCAGCTGGGACTGGGCCGCCAGCCGATTGATTTCGGCCGGGGCATCGAGGGGGTCCGCGTAGGGTTGCGCCATCGCCACAGAAATCGGCAACAGGCCGGCCAGCAGAACGGCGGTGAAGGATAGACGCGGCAAGAGAACCTCCAGAACTACGGTCGCCGGTAAATAGATGCCATCGGCAGGTGCCGGGCTTCGTTGCGGAAGCCCGGCGCGCTCAGGCGGTTCCTAGCGAATACCCGCGCCAGCCATCGCCGAGGGCGACAGGAGGTTCGGGGAGAAAGGTGGTACTGCGTACCAGCCCGTGCGGGTGTCAAACGGCAGCGACGCCAGTGCGTAGTTACGCTTGGAGTGGTCGTAGATCAGCACGCCCTCGCTGCGCATCATCGGCACATCGTCATAGCCAACGAACAGGACGAAGTTCTGCGAGTGGTGGAGTTTGCCCGCCGCGTCGTAGGAGTTGTACATGGCCATGTTCCAACTGTCCTCGTCCAGATAGAAGCGCTTCTTCGGGTTGGTATGGCGCTGCCCGGACTTCAGGGTCGCCTCCACTTCCCATACGCGGTGAAGCTCCCAGCGGACCTTGTCCGGGTTGACGAAGCCGCTCTTCACCAGCTC
This sequence comes from Pseudomonas nicosulfuronedens, assembly GCF_005877905.1. GTDB lineage: Bacteria > Pseudomonadota > Gammaproteobacteria > Pseudomonadales > Pseudomonadaceae > Pseudomonas > Pseudomonas nicosulfuronedens. Next base: position 13,397 of record NZ_SWDV01000048.1, read on the forward strand.
ATCCAGCTTCGCCGAAGCCGTACGGTAGGTGTTGTACGGAACGTACATTTCCTTCTTGCCGATCAGCTTGAATTCGAACCGATCCTGCTTGCCATCGAAACCGGTGATTTCGTCGAAGGTGATCAAGCCGCCGTATTGCGCGGAAACGGTGTCGTACTTGAACTCAGGTGCAAGGCGCACGCGACGTTGACCAGGCGAGTAGGACCAGGCGCTGTCGCTTTTGATGTCAAGTCGCAGCGGCGTGTAGCGCATGTCCTTGGAACCCGACTTGGCCGCCGGCGCCTTGTTGTTGTTGACCAGGCGGTTGGCGTAGTCGGAGCTGGTCTTGGACGGGTCCCAGTACTCATGCTCGTAGAAGACCGTCGAGTCGGTCACCAGAGTCTTCTCGCCGGCGCTGTCGATCAGGTAGGTGGCGAAGTTGCCGGACTCGTACGGCCGGAAGAAGCGCACAACAAAGTTCCACATGGCCTCGTTGCCGGTCTTGGGTATCGGGAACGGTACTTGCGCGTGGGCATCAGCCAGGCCGGTACCCTCGCCTTCCAGGTGCGGCTTGGCGATGTTATTGAGGGTGTTGTCGTGAGCAAACTTCGGCAGCGGCGGCGCGCTGCGATGAGTCGGGTACACGTCCAGGCGGTAGTCCGGATACTGCGCCAGCAGCGCCTTGTTGCCGTCATCTACCTTGTCCGCGTACTGCGCCAGGTTTTTCGAGGTAATGGAGAACAGCGGCTTCTCGCCGGCATACGGATCCACGTAAGGGAAGCCGCCTGCGGCCTGCCGCGGCGAATACCCGGCCGGCGGTTTGGTGAGCGCCTTGGCCGGATCGTAGGCCGGAATGCTGCCATCGCTGTTGCCGGCGATGGTGGCACCGAACTCGGTTAGGGTACTGCCGATCTGCTTGATTTCATCAGCGGAGGGGGCAGCGAAGCCCTGTCCGGCGAAGGCATAGGAAACAGCGATGGAAAGTAGGTATTTCTTGTAATTCATTTTTTCACCCATCCATTCGTGCAGTTTGCGTTAGTCAGAAGGCGGTCTTCAAGCTCAGCGAGAGCCAACCGTGATCGTTCTGCCACCAGGTGCCGCCACCGGTCACGCCCTGCGCCCCGGTTGAGGTGTAAGTGTTGTGGTTAGGCGACCAGCTGTCGTTCCAAGCGAGCTTGACGGTGTGGGTCTGATAGATATCGGCCTGAACGCCGAACGAATAGCTGACCTGATCCTCCGCGCCGATCAGGCCGCCGGTGGCAGCATTGCCCTGCACACCCCAGGAAACGAACACCGGCGCGCTCAGGTCGACACCCGGTAGCACCTGCAGCCAACGAGGGGTGAAGTTGGTGGAAAAGACCGTCGAGTTTCGCGTAGCACAACCATATGACTCATCACCGCTACCCGGCTGGTGGCTACCATCGCTGCAAAGAGGCGAGCTGGACCCTTTCATTGGGAAGTTGTTGCCGCCCAATGCGGTGAAGTCGCCATTAATGGAATAGCCGAAGGCGGGGTCGTAGGTAACCTTGTCTAGGTGCTGGAAAGCCAGCTCCGCTGCAATCTCACCGGCATCCCACAGAGGCGTCTCAGGTAACAACTTCACAGCGTTGAGTACGATGCCGTAAACATCGCCGCGCGGAGCATTTTGCGAGTCGAAGCCTACAATTGCCGGCCCGACTTGTTGCAGGCGGCCAGTAACCGTTGTGTAAAGCTGAGCGTTTTTGCGATAGGTCAGCTCTAGGCCCCAGTTGACACTGGCAATGTTCTGCTCCATGGCAAAGCCGAACAGCTGGTTCTTCTTCGGGTTGTAGACTCTGTCCAGCAGGCCGTCGTCAGCGGTGGCGAAGGGGTTGGGGGTCTTCTCGCGGAACTCGCGGAATACCAGGCTCATGTTCCCGCCGTCCATGAAGTCCGGCTGCCACTTGGCCATGACGCCCCAGTCGTGCTGGCCGCTGCCAGGCTTGTTCTTGGTTTCGCCGATGATCGGACCGTCGGCGCCGTAGAAGGCCGGGCCGGCGTATTCGAAGAAGGTACCACCTTCCGGGTAACGATCGCGGCGCCACTCCAGGGAGTACTGCCAAGCCAGCGAAAATTCGGGGTTCAGTTGAAGGGTGCCGGTAAACTGGGTCTGCGGCAGGAACAGCTCCTTGGCCTCCAGGCCCGGACTGTAGGCTGCCTTCTGCAGGTCCAGGGCGGCCTGGCTGTATGCGATGGACGCCTGCTTGGACTGCGGGAACAGCGAGTTGCCCCAGTAGATGTTGTGGCGACCGAACTTCAGCGAGGTAGTGGTGGTACCGACATCGAAGGTTCCGAAGACGAAACCGTCCAGCAACTCGGCGTAGGGACCGGTGGTGTAGTTGCGGGTGTAGTCGGAATACTTGCCATTCTTGAAGAACTCGCGAGAGATGGCATCGCCATAGCTGGGGTCGTCCACGCCACCGTCGTAGGTGGGGTCGTACCAGGCAGCGGCGCTCATGCGGAAACCGTAGTTGTCGCGGAAAATGAAGTCGAATTCCGAGAGAATGTCGAGGCGGTTGAGGATCACGTCCCCCTTGTCGAAGCGGTTGTTCCCCAGCGCGACGGCATTGTTGTTTGGGTCGGGAGTCCCCGCCGGTCCCATCTTCAGTCGGGAGTCGGTGTTTTCACCACGAATGCCGATGTTGTAGCGCACGGTGGTGTCCAGACGACTCTGGATGTCTGAATTGCCGAAGTCCAGATCCACGGCGTATGCGTTACCCGCTGCAGCGGCCACCGCCATGGCCAGCAGGGACGCTTGTGCGTGCAGGCGCTTGGAGGAGGCGAAGCGAGGCTGAGTGAAGCGAGGCATCATTATTGTTTTTCTCCATCTCTTATGCCGAGCCGGTTAAGGCCACAGGGAGGTTCAGGTGAGGTGTATCAGCTCCCGACGTGTTTTCCGAGCGCTCCAGATCAGGCAAAGGTGAGCGTCGGTCGTTTACATTTTGGTGAACGACGTTCGTATAGTTGTACATGGTTCAGGGCTTGTCAATCGCTAATCTGACGCTACCTGCAACGAATTTTTGCGACCATGCCAATGCCAGAAACGGCTCTACGGCGGCCATTGCGAATGGCCACCGTGAGTTCGAAATCAGCAAATACGGAGGGGATCAGTCGTACAGGATGTCTTCGCTCACCTTGCGCCAAGTATCCAGTTGTTCCAGAGTCTGCTGCAGTACTGACCGATAGGTGTTCCAAGCGCTGGGGTGAACCGGCAGGTGCAAGGGCGGCTGCTCCGCATCCACTGCGGCGATGATCGCCAGCGCCGCCTTCGCCGGGTCGCCATCCTGATGACCATCCATTTGTTCCAGCCCGCCGCGCACCGCGCCGGCGGTCTTCTGGTAGTCCTCGATTACGCGCTCGGAGCGCACGATGGCGTTGCTTGACGCCCAGCGAGTACGCAGCGCACCGGGCTCAACATTAGTAACTCGAATGCCCAGTGCCCCGCCTTCAGCGGCCAAGGCCGCGCCCAGCCCTTCCAGGGCGAACTTGGAAGCGCTGTAGATCGGCATGCCGGGAATGCCCATGAAACCGGCCATCGAGGTGATGTTCACGACATGCCCCCAACGTTTGGCGCGCATCGACGGAAGCACCGCCTGGGTCGCGGCTAGGGCACCGAAGAAGTTGGTTTCCATCTGGTCGCGGGCCTCGCGCTCGCTGACCTCTTCCAAGGCGCCGGCCAGGCCGTAGCCGGCGTTGTTCACCAGCACGTCGATGCCGCCATGCCGTTGCGCTGCGGCGGTCACCACGTCGAGCACCCGCGGGTAGTCGCGCAGGTCCAGCTCCAGCGCGTGGGCACGCCCCGGTGCCAGCGCCTCGAAAGCGGCCAGTTGCTCGGGCTTGCGCAACGTGCCGATCACCACTTCACCGCGCGACAGCACGGCCTTGGCCAGCGCTTCGCCGAGGCCACTGGAAACACCGGTGATCAACCACTTTCGTACTGCTGCAGACATCGGGAACCTCCTTCTTGTTGTTGGGAACTGGCTCCGCTATCGCTCGCAAGTCCACCTCGCGGGGGGTAGCGCTTTCCCGGATAGCCGACAGCTGACCAGTGCGGCTCCGAGAGAAAACACCATACACAAAAAGGAACGTCATTCACAATAGCGCACACAATATAGGTCTCTTCGAGCCAGGTGGCGGCTTTCTCCACCTTGCATCGAACAGCCGGCACACGTCTGGGAGCGGACTCAACGGTAGGCGACACGCAAGCGAGCGATGAAGTTGTCCAATTCCGACGTGGGCAGGTGGTTGATCCCGGCCGCCGCCGCGCGCCCACCCCCAGTCAGGAACTGCCGGCACAAGTCTGCCGCGCCGACCTTGTTCGCGAGCGGTGCGCGCACGCTAACCACATAGCCGCCATCCACATTCGGGGTCAGTACAGCGTGGGCTCTTTCGGGATAGCGGTTGCTCAGTTGGTTGCCGTACACACCACTGACGCGCCGCGCCCAGGGTTGATCGGGAAGTATGTAAACGGCCGTTCGCCCGTCAGAGGACAGCGGCACCAGCGCTTCGACGCAACGCATGTCCTCATGGTAACCATCGTGCAGACGTTCGAAGTGTTCGCGGTCGTCGCGGATGAAGTCGAGCGGGTCTGCGTAATGACTGACCCTCAAGAAGAGCTCATCCGGTGCGTAATGCAGGTCCTCCACCCGTTCGCCATAACCGTTGTAGTTGATGCAGGTGCCAAGCTCCTCCAGCAAGGCCAGCTCCGCCGACGTCAGGTCGAGTTGCCGAGCCGCCGCCTGCGCGCTTTGCCGGAGGTTGTCGCCGTAGGCGCCGACCACCGCCCAGCGCGCGAAGCGCCCCTGCAGGTGGCCATTGACCAGAAGGCTGGTGCAGACATCCGGCGCCTCGTTGATCAATGTGCGCAGGCGCGGCGCCGCAGGTATCTCGCCAGCGAAATGATGATCGACGTAGAACACCTCGGCTCCAGCCGCGAGCTGCCGGTCGAGTGAGGCACGATTCTTGTCCATGGAGACATCGAGCACCGTGACCTGATCGCCGGCTGCGGCCCACACCCGGTCAAGCAACTGGATGTCGCGCTTGACGCCAGTGACCAGAACCGCCTCGCGCGGCGAGGCCAGACGCAGCTGGGTGAGTGCGCAGATGCCATCGGCGTCCCCGTTGAAGACATCGAAACTCGTCATGTGCCAGATCCATCTATTGAAGGGCGCGGGTGACCCGTCGAGCGGGCCACCCGCAGTAGCGGCAAGTCCATCGCCTGGGCTCAGATGATTCCCAGCGCCTTAAGCTCCGCGATCACCCGCTGGGCCGCGTCCTCGGCGGAAAGCCCTACGGTATCGAGCCGCAATTCGGGACTTTGCGGCGCCTCGTAGGGCGAATCGATGCCCGTGAAATGCTTCAGCTCGCCACGCCTGGCCTTCTTGTACAGCCCCTTCGGATCGCGCTCCTCGGCAATCGCCAGCGGGGTATCGACGAAGATCTCGATGAACTCGTCCCCTTCCAGCAGTTCGCGCGCCATCCTCCGCTCCGCGCAGAACGGAGAGATGAAAGCGGTAATGACGAGCAGACCGGCATCGACCATCAGTTTGGCCACCTCAGCAACTCGCCGGATGTTCTCGACGCGATCGGCCTCGGTAAAGCCCAGGTCCCGGTTGAGCCCGTGCCGGACGTTATCGCCATCGAGCAGGTAGGTGTGTCGCCCCATGGCATCGAGCGTCTTCTCCACCAGGTTGGCGATGGTCGACTTGCCCGCCCCCGACAGGCCGGTGAACCACAGAACGCAAGGTTTCTGGCTCTTGAGACGGGCGCGCGCGGCCTTGTCCACATCCAGGGACTGCAAGTGGATATTGTGGGCGCGCCGCAAGGCGAAGTGCAGCATCCCGGCGCCTACCGTGTTGTTGGTCAGGCGGTCGATGACGACGAAGCTGCCCAGGTCGCGGTTGTCACGGTAGGCGTCGAAGGCCAGCGGCCGGTCCAGCGCCAGGTTGACGATGCCAATCTCGTTGAGCTCCAGGGCCTTGGCCGCCAGGTGTTCCAGCGTGTTCACATTGACCTTGTGCTTGAGCTGGCTGACCTGGACGTTCGCGGTACGCGTGCCGCATTTCAGCAGGTAGGGGCGCCCAGGGAACAGAGGCTCCTCGGTCATCCAGACCAGGGTTGCCTCGAACTGATCCGCCACTTCCGCAGGGTTCTCGGCGATGGAAATGACGTCCCCCCGGGAGATATCTATCTCGTCCCGCAATGTGAGCGTTATCGACTGGCCCGCCACGGCTAGCGGCAGGTCACCGTCACGGGTGACGATGCGTTCGACGCCGCTTTCCTTGCCCGAGGGTTGTACGCGAATGCGATCGCCAGGGCGAACCTCTCCAGAAGCGATGGTGCCGGCGAAGCCACGGAAATCCAGGCTGGGCCGATTCACCCACTGCACAGGCAACCGGAACGGCTGGCGCTGCATCCGCTCGTCGTCGATCTCGACGGACTCCAGGTGGGCCATCAGAGTGGTGCCCTGGTACCAGGGCATGGCCGCGCCGGGGGCGACGATGTTGTCCCCCTTGAAGGCCGACATTGGTATGAAGGTCACGTTTTCCAGGCCGATTCGCCTGGCGAACTCGCGGTAGTCCTCCACGATGCGGCGGAACACCTGCTCCGAGTAGTCGACCAGGTCCATTTTGTTGATCGCCACCACGATGTGCTGGATGCCGAGGAGCTTCACCAGGTAGCTGTGGCGCCGGGTCTGGGTCAGCAGGCCCTTGCGCGCGTCGACCATCAGCACGGCTGCATCCGCGGTCGAGGCGCCGGTGACCATGTTACGGGTGTATTGCTCGTGGCCCGGGGTGTCGGCAACGATGAACTTGCGCCTGTCGGTGGAAAAGAAGCGGTAGGCTACGTCGATGGTGATGCCCTGCTCGCGCTCGGCGGCCAGCCCGTCGACCAGCAGGGCGAAGTCGATCTGGTCACCCTGCGTGCCCCATTTCTTCGAGTCCGCCTTGACGGCGGCGAGTTGGTCCTCGAAGAGCATCTTCGATTCGTAGAGCAGGCGCCCGATGAGCGTGCTCTTGCCGTCATCCACGCTACCGCAGGTGATGAAGCGCAGCAGGCTCTTGTGCTGGTGGTTCCTGAGGTACTGCTCGATGTCCGTGGCGATGAGGTCGGAAACATGTGCCATCAGAAGTACCCCTCTTGCTTCTTGAGTTCCATGGAGGCGGCGGAGTCATGGTCGATGACCCGCCCCTGGCGCTCCGAGGTACGCGTCAGCAGCATTTCCTGGATGATCGCCTGCAGTGTGTCGGCTTCGGACTCGATGGCGCCGGTCAGGGGGTAGCACCCCAGAGTACGGAAGCGCACATTCTTCATCATCGGCGTCTCGCCCTGGCGCAAGGGCATGCGCTCGTCGTCGACCATGATCAAGGTGCCGTCGCGCTCCACCACCGGGCGGAGCGCCGCGTAGTAGAGAGGCACGATGGGGATGTTCTCGAGGTAGATGTATTGCCAGATGTCGAGCTCGGTCCAGTTCGACAGCGGAAACACGCGAATCGACTCCCCCTTGCGCTTTCGGGCGTTGTACAGCTTCCACAGTTCCGGGCGCTGGCTCTTCGGGTCCCAGCGGTGCTGGTCGGAGCGGAAGGAAAATACCCGTTCCTTGGCGCGTGACTTCTCTTCGTCGCGTCGCGCGCCACCGAAGGCGGCGTCGAAACCGTACTTGTCCAGGGCCTGTTTCAGGCCCTGGGTTTTCATGACGTCGGTATGGATGGCCGAGCCATGGGTGAAGGGGTTGATGTCCTTCTCGACGCCCTCGGGGTTGATGTGGACCAGCAGTTCCATGCCCGTCTCGCGAACCATGCGCTCGCGAAAGTCGTACATATCGCGGAATTTCCAGCGCGTGTCGACATGCAGCAGTGGGAAAGGCGGAATGGCGGGATAGAAGGCTTTCATCGCCAGGTGCAGCATCACCGCGCTGTCCTTGCCGATGGAATAGAGCATCACCGGGTTCTCCGCCTCGGCGACCACCTCCCGCAGAATCTGGATGCTCTCTGCTTCGAGCCGCTGCAGATGGGTAAGCGTCATGAACCTGCCCTCCATCTAGTTGCGCGGCGCCTGGTTGAGAAACTCCAGACCGACGGGAGTGCAATGGATGTACTCCAGGTAATGCCCGAGCACGTCGCGGGTATCGATGTACACGGCCTTCAGGACACCCCCCATTCCACCCTCGTAGGCAATAGCCTGGCCCTTTCGCGTAGCAAGCTGCACGGCCTGCTTCAAATCTTCTTCGCGCTGGAACAGGTGCCCCATGTGATGGTGGCGAATGGCGAAGTCGCCATCTTGGGGCAGCAACAGCTCATAGATACTGCCGCCCTCCCCCTTGGGTTCGATGAGCTCGATCATCACGTCGCCGGCATAGGCGGTGGCGATGGAAACACGGGTGCGCTCGTCATAGGCGACATCGCGCAGTTCGAAGTAGCGCTTCACGCCGTATTGCTCGTCGAAGGTACGCATGGCCTGCTCCAGGTCGGTGGTGACGTAGGCGATCTGGAAGAACCCCGGTAGGAAATGGCAGCCGTTGTGCAGCGAAGCAGTATTCATGGCCTTGTCCTCGTTTTTGTTGTTCTGATGCTGTTCTTCGCGGCGTCACCAGCGGCGGCGCAATTGCGCCCCGCGACGCCGATCCGCGAGCGCGGTCCGCCGCTGCTCTGCTGTCAGCATTGAAGTACTCGCCGGCAACCGCTCGCGCAGGGCGCTCAGCGGGACGCGGGTCAGGGTCGGCAGCGGATGGGAACTGGCTTCGTACCAGCGGCCGATCAGGGTGCCCTGGGAATAGCCGCCGGTATCCAACCAGTTGGCGACGCCAGGGTCGCGCTGTGCAATCACAGCGCGGAAGCAACCATCCGCATCGACGCTCACCTGGCTCCCATTCAAGCTGCTTTGATGACGCAAGTAGTCGATGGCGTTGAACAGCGGATCGTTGAGCTGAACGTTCCAGTAGCGACACGTCTCTGGCAACCGGACCTCAAGAATCAGGGCATCGTCGGGCCCCACCTCGAAGACCGACTGCCAGTAGGACTGACCGCTGACGGCGCCACCGAAGGTCGTCAGCTCCAGGCGGTTGACCTGGCCACGGTCGCGCAGGCCATTCTGGTGCCGCAGCCACATCCGCGTCAGCCGCTGGGTGAAGCCGCCAAGCAGCTCGCGCATGCGTCGATCCACTTCGGCCGGCTCCAGGCGGGCGTCGGCCGCCGGCGCGTCCAGGCGCTCGATGGCGAGCCGCGCGTCCCGTTCGACGCCCCACCGGTAGGAGCGCTGGCGGACCATGACGTAGGTGGCCTCGGGGTCCAGCGCCCACCAGTCCCCCGCATGGCCGTCGGGGCGCTCGCGGCTCAGGAGCACCTCGAAGGCGCCCCCTTCGGCCAGGCTCAGAGTTTCGGCATCGTGGTTGGCGAAGGTCGCCCCCGGCTGCTCGCTTAGACCCATCATGTCCTTGCCGATGGAGAACAGCAGCAGGTGTACGCTGCCCCGCTCCCCACTGATCCGGTAGGTGCCCTCGCCGCAGATCGGCGCCAGGTAGTAAGTGTCGTCCGGGTTTGGCTGCAGCAGGAACACCGAGTTTAGGAACGGCGCCCAGTCCGGATGGGCAGGGTCGGCCTGGAAGTACAGGAAGTACCCAAGCGCCAGATTCATCAACTGCTGGCGGTACAGGTCCGCGCGCATCTGCTCGTCGCCCGGCGCCCAAGTCAGTTCGAGGAGTTCCTCGGCCGGCTGCAGCAATTCCAGGTAGTGGTTCCACGAAAGCAACGTCATGCCTGCACTTCCCCTTCTCGAGTGTCATCGGTGACGCCGGCCAGGCCAAATCGGCGGGAATAGCCGCCGAACTCGCGGCGGATCGCCTCTTGCTCCAAGCCGAAGCGTTGCGGCGTGTAGCGATGCTCGCCGTGCCGAGTAGTGGGGCTCTCGGCGATCCAGCGATCCATTCGCTGTTCCACCTCGGCGTCTAGGGTGAACCCGAAGTGGCCGTACAGCGCCTTGACTACCCCCAGCGGGTCACTGTGGAAGCGCCGGTGATCGACATCGAAAACCCGCCCGCCGAGCGACTCGCGCAGTTCCACGGCGCGATCGAGAGCCTGCCGCCAATAGGCGCTTTCGCGGCCACCAATCCCGAGGAGCTGCACGCCCTCGCCTTCCACCACGCGCCGGGCCATGCTCAGGACGCTGCACAGTGACGGCAGCGCCTGCGCCGGATCGCGATGGGTCTGCACCACGCAGGCGTCCGGGAATACCTGGAGAAGCGCCTCGAGCTGGGCGATATGCCCTGGGTTCTTCAGCAGCCAAGGCTTGTCCGGTTCGTCCGCGCCGATCAAACGCAGAACATCGGCGTAGCGGCGGTAGGAAGGCAGCTCCGACTGGCCAAGGAACCAGGCGTCATAGCTCGGCACGCCGAGGCTGCCGACGAACCAGTTGCTGACGAAGGACTGCTTGAGAATCTCAAGGCATTCGTCCACCTCATCCACCACGATCTCGTGGCCAGCGCGCAGCTCCGGAACTATCGCGAAGAACTGCTCGAGGTTCCTCCGGGAACGCTGGAAGTGGATATTGCCCTCCCAGCTCGCCCGTGGCGGCCGCACCATGGGCGTCTCGCTGAGCCAGTGCTCCAGCCCCTGGAACTGCGTGTCCAAGGCCAGCAACTTGTGCAGGGCGGTGGTGCCGCTGCGAGGCATGCCTGTGATGACCAGCGGGCGGCGTATGTGATGGCCAAGGCAGTCCGGGCGACGGCGCCAGCCTTCCTGGGTATGCAGGCGGGCGCTCATAACCCCGACCAGCATGCCCCAGGCGATTTCCCGCCCCATCGCGGTCGGTTGCAGGTCGGTATCCAGGGCTTTCAAAAGGACACCGAGGCCGTCCAGGTAGTCGTCGCGGCCGAAATCCTCCAGGCCGGTGGCGAGCGAAGCCGATTCATGCAGAAGGGCCTCGCTGCCGGTGAAGCGCGCGGGTGCTGCCACAATATTCTCCTCAGGGTCAGCTGGTGATAGCGATTCGCGTGGGTTCGACGCTCAGCGCCAGGGGTCGAGCAGGACCTTGCATTGCGCGGTGCGTTCGCGGAGCGCCTCGAAGGTGGCCGGCAGGGCCTGCAGGCCGACGGTGTCGGTGACCATCGCACGCGGCTCCAGATGGCCGGCATCGAGCGTCCGCGCCACGTGCTCGAACTGCGCCACGCTGTAGGTGTTGGCGAACTGCAGTCGGACCTCCTTGAATAGGCCCGCTGCCGGGACGAAGGTGTCCGGCACGCTGCAGCAACCGAGTACGACCACCGTTCCCCGACTGCGCACGGCGCCGACTGCCTGGGCGATCAGCCCGGGGGCGCCTGCGCACTCGAACACAAGGTCCGGCGCGCCGCCGAGTGCCGCCTGCGCGGCCTGCTCCGGTGCTAGCTCGGGATCGAGGAAAGCGTCCGCGCCCATCTCCCTGGCCAGAGGCTCGCGGCGCCGGGAAGCGGCACTGACGGCGATGGCTCCGGCGCCCAAGCGGCGCGCCCAGAACACGGTCGCCAGCCCGATCGGCCCCGCCCCCAGCACCAGCACTCGCGCGCCGGGTGCCATCTGTGCCAAAGCCACGCCATGCAGCCCCACAGCGAGCGGCTCCACTAAGGCGCCGTCGGCCAGGCTCAGGCTGGTGGGCAGCTTCACACTCTCACGCTCGGTCGCTAGGGTGTACTGCGCGAAGGCCCCCGGAAGCCCGCGCATGCTTTGGCTGCAGAAGAACGGCGTACCCTCCTGGCAAGCGATGCATGCCCCGCACCCAGTCATCGGCAGGGACGCGACCCTGTCGCCCACCTTGAGCTTGCGCACCCCCCCGCCGATCGCCACCACCTCGCCCGCGAACTCGTGGCCGGGGGTGGTTCCCGCCGGATAGGTGTAACCATGACCACTGGTCATGTGCAGATCGGTGCCGCAAATGCCACAACGCCCCACCTGCACCACGATCTCGCCTGGCCCCGGAGTCGGGTCGGGAACGTCCTCAACTGCCAGGGGTTGTCCTGCCTGCCTGAAGATTGCTGCTTTCATGGAACGCGTGCCTCCCGGTTATTGTTCTGCAGGCGGCCTTTGGCTACCTTTTTGTTTAGGAATTCGCATCTCGTTCCGAATAATGAACTCACGCAGCGTGCAAACCCATTCCCATTTGGGGAGAGAGTTATGATTTCGAGAGTCGCCACCCCGCCCGCGCCACAATCGCCTGCCGACGGCGCGCAGCGGGTCACCGACGACGCCCTGCTGCAGTCGCTCTACGAAGGGCCGATCGAGGCGGCGCCCTGGCGCGGTTTCCTGCGCGCGCTGCGGGACCGGCTGGATAGCGGTTATGCGAATCTCGCCTTCCATGGCCTGGCCGGAGCGCCGCAACACAGGCAGGCCATCCAGGACGCCGACTGGGATTGCGGGCGGCACGAACGTCCCTATCGCGATACCTACGCCCGGCTCGACCCCATCGACTACTTGGATATGCAGCCCGGCACGCTTTACCGGCTGGATGACATCCTGGCCCAGGCCGGCCCGGAGGGGCGGCGCTTCCATCGCGAGTTCCTCAGGCCGGCGGGAATGGACCAGTTGGTGATCCTGCACGTTGCCGAACCCGGCGGCCTGCGCGCCTGGCTCACCCTCGCCCGGCGCCATCCAGCGCGCGCATACGAACCCGCGGAGCTGGCCCTGATGCGGGCGCTAGCACCGCATCTGTCCAGCGCGCTGAAAGTGTTCGCCGTGCTCGCCAAGGGCAGCGTCCAGCAGAGCGTCTATCGCGACGCACTGGGGCACTACGGTATCGGCAGCCTGCTGCTCGACGGCCGCTGCGAAGTGCTAGAAATAGATGAATCGGCGCGACGCATCATCGCCGAGCACCCAGCCTTGGGCATTCATGGCAACCGGTTGAAACTGACCGCTGCCGCGGACGACAGCGCCCTGCAAGCGCTGCTCGAAGACGCCCTGGGCGACGAATCAGCGTCCGGCTGCCACGCCATGCGCGTAGCCGGGATGACACCCCTCGAGTTGCTGGCGCGGGCGCTGCACAGTCCCCTGCGACATGTCTGCCAGAGCAGCCCGGCATTGGTCCTCCACCTCAGGAGCGAAGCCCGGGTGTCGGAGGCCCTCGACTATGAGAACCCCTTGATGAAGCTCCTCGGATTAACCGCGACCGAGGCATCGCTGGCACTTCGTCTGGCACAGGGAAGCAGCCTGGTCGAAGCGGCCCAATTCCTGGGGCTGACCGAGCAGACCGTGCGCACCTACTCCAAGCAGATCTTCGCCAAGACGGCCACTCGGGGCCAGGCCGACCTGGTGCGCCTGGTCCTGAGCAGCGTCGCCCGCCTCGGTGCGGGCTGAGACCGCCGAGCCCGTCAGGCAACGGCGGCGGACGAAGTCAGTACCTGCTCTACCACCCACTGCGCATGCACGGCTTCAGCGAAGCTCGGCGAGGCCGGCTCTTCGCCTCGGATGGCCGCCAGCATATGCTGGAACATCCAGGCCATGGGGAGCATGACCGGCGGGGCGTTGTTCACATCGAACGTTGTTCCCGGCACCGCGAACAGCTCGTCCGGCACTTCCAACCATTCCCCCGCGCTGCTGCCGAAGGCGACCGGTCGGGCGTCGCTGCCGTACAGCTGCGCTGAAATCCCGTCTCCAAAAGACGGATCGACTAGCAGCAGGCGCCCGCGATCCCCCCACACTTCCAGGCGCAAACCCTGGGCGTCGGGTACGCACCAACCGGCCTGCAGACTGCCGATGGCGCCATTGTCGAGGCGCAAGGTGGCGACGCCGAGGTCTTCGTTGCCCGCCTGCAGTGTCGTTCCGTCCGGCAGCTCCCAACGCGGCACGCCGATGTCGACACAACCGCTTGCCTGGGCGACCGGCCCCAACAGGTGCGTCAGCAGCAGTACCGAGTGGGTCGCAAAGTTGCGCCAGCCACTGCCGCCGCTGGCCCGGTCAGCGAGCCATTTGTAGGGCATCAGACCGCCGCCTGGGTAGGCGCAATGCGGATAGACGAAGCCACCGTCACGGAACAGCGGCAGCAGCAACTGCACGTTGAACCCCAGCGGACGCCCGAGGAAGCCCTGTTCGATCAGCTGCTTCATCCGAATCGCCGCGGGAATCCAGCGGAACTGCGCGTCGACCACGCCAACCACGTGGTTGCGTCCGCGCGCAGCCTCCATCGCCTGGGCATGCGCGAGGTCAGTGGCGAAGGGCAAGGCGCTGTAGACATGCTTACCAGCGTTCAGCGCATCGAGCACCATCGACTGTCGAATGGACGGCCGGGTGCCAATGTCGATGATCTCCAGCTCGGGGTCATCGAGCATCCGTCGATGGTCCCAGTACGCCTTGCCGATGCCAAATTCGCGCGCCGCCGCCTCAGCCGTCTCGCGGTGCGCCGTGCAGATGGCAGCCACCTCTACACCCGGTAGAGTGCGCCAAGCCGCGCCATGCACCTTCAGGCTCCAGTTCGCGCTGATGATTCCCACTCTGACCTTGCTAGCCATATCGCCACCTCGCTTAATTGAACGATGTCGTTCGATTAGTATTCACGGTAACGATGAAAGAGCACAAGAACTTTAGGAACGCCATTCATAATATGAAACGAGAAAGAACCGCGACGACCACCCCGCGTGGCCGCCCAAATCGCCAACAGGCCGAGCAGCGTCACGTCCATCTGCTGACTCTGGCGCGGGAGCACTTTCTTGCGGAAGGCTTCGGCGCAGCCACCATAGACCGAATCGCGGCGGCCAGCGGTGTCAGCAAAAGCACCATCTACGCGCACTTCGGTGGCAAGGAAGGGCTGTTTCGCGCGGTGACCAAACGCTCCTGCCATGCCCCCGGAGCCGCCTTGCAGCAGGTGCGCATCGATGGCCGTCGTCCAGCGGAAGTCATCGGCGAATTCATCCGGGTTCTAATCGACGAAGCGCGCGATCCGGACAGCCTCGCCCTCCTACGCCTGGCAATCTTCGAAAGCCCACGCTTCCCTGATGTCGCCCAGGCCATCCACCAGGCGAGCCTCGAAACCTTGGAGCCGCTGCGCGCCTACCTGAGCCATCTGCAACAGACCGGCGAACTGGGCGCCGGCGATATGGACCTAGCCGCACAGGACCTGGCCAGCCTATGCACCGGCGGTTATGGCTTCCTGCTGCTGAATGATCGGGGTGGAGAGTCGGAGCAAGAAGCCGCGCGCATCCTCGGGCTGTTCCTGCGCGGCATGGGGTTGCCGGAATAGAACGGAGCAAAAATCGTGGACACATATAAGAACATCGTTCAATAATTCGATGTAATAAAAACAACAATGCGAGCGAATCCCGATGCCCCACCTGCCTCTCATGCGTCGACGATGAATGCCCTGCCGAGCGCCGCTAACAGCGCTCACGCAGCCCTGGGCGTCGATTCCCCGCAGCGAACGTCACCCAGGCCTTCCTAGGCTCGGCTCGCTCCGGGCCGCCGACCACAGGCACTCTTCTCATGCGTTCATTTTCGATCAAGGCCAAGCTGGCCATCATCGCCCTGTTCTCTTCCCTGATGTTGTTGCTGGTGGGCGCGAGCGGCTGGTATGGCGTCCAGCAACTGGGCGACCAACTGGAGCTCATCAGCAACCAGCGGGCTCCTGCAGTGGAGCAGTTGCTGAGCCTTCGCCTCGGCCAGCTGACAACGGTGAACGCCACCCGCGAGATGATCGCCTGGAACCTCGACCAGTTCGAGAGCGTCGACGACAAGGGGCCGATCCTGGAAGAGGCGCGAGGCTTCTACGAATCGGTAGCGCAGGACAAGCAGCATGCCGAGGCGCTAGCGCAGTCGGCCTTCGACAGTTACTCGGCGCTGCCCAAGGGCGAGCAAGAGGAAGCCGCATGGCAGAAGGTCCAACAGGAATGGGCCAACTTCCAGGACACCAATGGACAAATCAACGCGGTGCTGGGGCAGCTTCGACAAATCCGGGAATGGGCGCCTTTGCGCCAGGGCATGAGTCAGATCGTCGGCCTCGACCAGACCTCCCAGGGCGCGATCAACAACCTGGCCCGAGAACTTGATCGGCTGATTGAGCTGAACAAGACCGCCGCGCTCGAAGCCAGGCAGCAAGGCTTCGCCCAGCAGCAGCGGGCACTGACTCTGATCGTCTCGATCTTCTGCGTCGCCCTCGGCGGCCTGCTGATTTCCGCCTGGATGATCGCCCGTGGAATCGTCGGCGCGCTGCGAGGGATGCGTGAGACCATCGTGGCCGTTGCCCGCGATAACGACTTCACGCTACGCGCCAGAGTAAGCGGGCGCGACGAGGCCAGCCAGACCACCGCGGCATTCAATAGCCTGCTGGAGAAACTGCAGCAGTCCATGCGCGATGTGCTGGGCAACGCCGAGCAGCTCGGGGAAATGGCCGAGCACGCGCGCCAGGCCTCGCAGCGAGTGCGCGACTCGTCCGCTGGGCAGAGTGAGTCCGCAACGGCGATCGCCGCCGCCATCGAACAGATGAGCGTCAGCATCGGCCATATCAGCACCAACACCGATGACGCTCGGCAACGCGCGCAGGATGCCGGCGACACCGCAGCTCAGGGAACCCACATCATCGCCCGCAGCAACGACGAGATGGACGCCATATCGTCCACCGTGCAGGGCGCGGAGAGTCTGATCGAAGCGCTGGGCCAGCACTCAAACCGGATCTCCCTGGTCATGCAGGTGATCAAGGATGTCGCCGAGCAGACCAACCTGCTGGCGCTCAACGCCGCAATCGAAGCAGCCCGCGCCGGCGAGCAGGGACGCGGCTTTGCCGTAGTGGCCGACGAGGTCCGGCAACTGGCGGCGCGCACCAGCGGCTCCTCGGAGGAAATCGCCGGCATGGTGCAGGCAATGCAGAGCGCGGCGCGAGATGCCATGAGCGGCATGCACAGCGTCAGCGCGCAGGTCGGCACCGGCAAGTCCCTTTCTGATCAGGCCTCCGAGCGGATGAGCGCCATTCGCGCCTCGTCCCTGCAGGTCGCCGATGCAGTGGGCCTGATCGCCACCTCGATCGGCCAACAGAGCGCGGCGACCCAAGATATGGCGCAACGTATCGAGTCCGTGGCCCACATGAGCGAAACCAACCGCATAGCGGCCGAGGAAACCTCCGAACTCTCCACCGACCTCAGCCAGCTCGCCCAGCGGCTCCGGGAAGCGGTGGGACAGTTCCGCATATGAGCTAACGAGGGGATCGCAGCATGAAGTTCATCACCACGTTGAAGTGGCACAACCCCGAGGCGCCCGCCCTGCCTCGCTCGTTGCAGTGGTGCCTGGCCGAAGGCTGCAGGGTCAGCCAGCCACTCGAGCGGCGGGACGCCGGCTACGATCTTCTCCTGGAGCAGGCGGGCGACTCGCCGAAGGTACTCGATGTTCTGTATCGCCAATTCGCCGACCAGGCGACCCTGGCGAGTTATCTGGTGGAGGAATGCGTGGAGAAGGACTCCCCGACGCTGCCCGCCGACACCGGACCGAACGGCAGGAAACTGGTCACCTGCTGGCGGGCCCGCGCCGACCTGACCTCGGCCCAGACACGTCAGCGGTGGGATGAGCATGTGCCCCTGGCCAAGCGCATCCATGTCGGTTGCCAGCGCTACGAGCGCAACTGGGTGCAGGCACTGGTCCGCGCTTCAGGCGACTTTCCCCCGATCTACGCCGGGTTCGCGTTTCAGTATTTCGCCTCGGCCCAAGACCTCGCCGAGCGCCTGTTTGACACGCCGGAAAACGCCGGCGTGATCCAGCGAGATGTCGACGCCTTCATCGCAGCCTTCGAGGTGCAGGTCTGCACCGATTGGCTACATGGCGCAACACAGGTATCAGGAGGTAATGGCGGATGATCGAGGCAGACGAATTCCCTCAGGTCGAGCTGAATCCCAACTACGGCAACGGCTGCTTCCGCCGCCGGATACGCCTGCATGGCAGCGCCAACGCCGTACGCGCTGAGATGGAGGATGACTACCACGCCTTCCGCCTGCAGATCGAACATTCGGGTGGGCGCCTCACCGCGGTCACCGGCGAGAGCCTGCGCGCCCCCACCGACGCCTGCCCAGAGGCCCCTGCCCTGCTACGGAAGTTCGTCGGCATTCCGATCGATGGCGATCGCCAGCGCTTCCGCGCCCACGCTAATCCGCGCCTGCACTGCACGCACCTGCACGATCTGCTCTGGCTCGCCGTGAGCCACGCCTGCCGAGGCCATGGCGCGCGCCAATATGACGTGGAGGTGGGAGACGCTCGTGCGGGCATCAGCGTTTTGAAAGTAGAGCTGGATGAACGGCCCCTGCTCTTCTGGGCCTGCGGGGACGGCGTGCTAGTCGCCCCCGTCGAATACAGCGGGCAATCCATCCGCGAAGGTTTCTCCCGCTGGGCAGCACAGACACTGTCGGGGGACCTGCTGGAAGCCGCATACATCGTACAGATCTGCGCGCTGATCGCTACGGCGCGGCGCTTCGATGTCAATCAGATGCGCGCGGGGCGCCGCGAGCCCGCGCGAGCGCTGCGCGGTGCCTGCCACGCGTTCCAGCCAGAGGTGGCACCCCGCGCGACGCCACGCATCGGCAACACCCGGGACTTCACCCAGGTTCCGGACGAACTGCTGCTGTTCCGTCAGTGACGACGTCGGGGAGCCAGGCTCCCCGAAGCCTTCGGGTTGTTATACGACGCCCCGCTCGCGCAAGGCCTGGACCGCCGACGCGTCCATGCCCAGGAGTTCGCCTAGCACCCCTTCGGTGTGTTCGCCCTGCACCGGCGGCGCCTTGTAGTCACTGATAGGTGTCGCCGAGAACTTCACCGGGTTGGCCACCAGCCTGACCTTGCCGTCGGCCGCCAGCGGGTGGCTGCTTTCGACGCACATGCCTCGAGCCTGGACGTGCGGATCGGCGAAGACCTGCTGCATGTCGTTGATCGGCCCGGCGGGTACCCCTGCCGCGTCGAGCGCTTCCAACAGGTCGTGCAGCTTCCAGGAAGCCACCAGGGGTTCGAAGACTTCGCCAAGGGCGCGGCGGTTGACCACCCGCAGGGCGATCTCGGCGAAGCGCTCGTCGGTGGCCAGCTCGGGATGGCCGAGCACGGCACAGAAACGGGCGTACTGTTCGTTGTTGCCAGCGACGATCATGATGCCACCGTCGGCGCACTGGAACATCCGCGAAGGCATGCCGCCGTTGCCCTCGGTACCCCGGCGCACTGGCACGTCGCCGGACACTAGGTACTGGCTGGCATAGTGCGAGGTCGATGCAATCAGCGCGTCCAGCAAGGCCACGTCGATATGCTGGCCGGGCGCCCCGTTGACGTCGCGCGCATAGAGCGCTGCCTGAATGGCGTAAGCGGCGTACTGTCCGGCCAGGATATCGGCCAGGCTCGGGCCGGTCTTCATTGGGCCGCCCCCCGGCACGTCGTCCGGAAGGCCGGTGATGCTCATCAGTCCGCCCATCGCCTGGAAGATCGAGTCATAGCCGGGCCGTGGGGAATACGGGCCGGTCTGGCCGAAGCCGGTGAGCGAGCAGTAGACCAGGCGCGGGTTGACCTCACGCAGGCTCGCGTAGTCGAGCCCATAGCGCTGCAGGTCGCCGACCTTGTAGTTCTCCAGCAAGACATCGCACTGCGCCACCAGGCTGCGGATTAGCGCCTGCCCTTCAGCCTTGGCGATGTCGCAGGTGATGGACTTCTTGTTTCGGTTGGTACTGATGTAAAAGGAGGACTCGCGGGTGTTGCGTCCTTCGGCATCCTTGAGGAACGGCGGGCCGAACTGGCGAGAGTCGTCGCCCTTACCCGGGCGCTCCACCTTGATCACCTCGGCGCCCAGGTCGGCGAGCATTTGCGCGGCCCAGGGGCCGGCGAGAATTCGACTCATGTCGAGAACACGGATGTTGCTGAGTGGGCCTTTAGCCATCTTGTTGTCGTCTCCCGGGCTCAACGCCCGACAAAGCGCGCGGCGCGCTTCTCGATGAAGGACTGCACCCCTTCCTTGGCGTCCTCGGTGTTGTAGAGGAATTTCTGCGTCGCCTGGATTTTCGAGTACGCCGCAAGCCACCCCTGCCCCAGGGACAGGCGCGCGTTTTCGCGAGTGGCCTGGACCGCCAGCGGCGCCTGGGCAGCGATCTTCAGCGCGTATTCCATGGCCTTGTCGAACTCACTGCCTGCCGGCACGACTTCCTGGACGAAGTTCATATGGTAAGCCTCGGCGGCACTGAACTCGTCGCCGGTGAGCAGGATCTTCATGGCGTTGCCCCAGCCGGCGCGCTCGACCATGCGGATGGTAGCCCCACAGCCGGCCATGATGCCGCGCTTGACCTCCAGTTGGGAGAAGCGGCAGTTGTCCGCGGCGATGGCGATGTCCGATGCCAGCATCAGCTCCACCGCCACGGTGAAGCAGATCCCCTTGAGGGCGATCACCACCGGCTTCTTGCGCAGTGGCTCGCGCAGGTTGAAGGGGTCCGCCTCGCTGGCCGGGAACAGCGGCAGGCCGGCCTGCCGCAGCGGCGCGATCTTCGGCATGTCGAGCCCTGCGGTGAAATGCTCGCCGGCGGCGTAGAGCAGGCCGCAGAACAGGTCGGGCGACTCCTCCAGGTGGGTGAAGGCCTTGGCCAGTTCCTCGAACATCTTCGGCGTGAAGCCGTTGCGCTTTTCCGGGCGGTCGATGCAGATCAGCAGGATCTGCCCTTCCTGGCGGGTGCTGACTTGTCCATCCGAATCGCGGGTATCGGTCATTCTGCAACTCCCCTTGGCATCGCGAGCATCGCTCGACGGTAGGCCTACTCGCCCGACGCTGGTGGCGGGCCGAGAAGCCGATTGACAGCCCCACAGGGCATATTCAAAATGCTAAACGCCGTTCATAAAATTGACAATAGGCGATAGCGCCAAGGGATCAGCCAGATGCCGTCCGGTGGACAGACTACCTTGACACGGGAACCGCCCACCAGCCTGCCGCCGCTGGGCTATCCGCTGTTCCGCGCGGTATGGTGCGCGGCGCTCACAGCGAACATCTGTGTGTGGATGCAGAACGTCGCCGCAGCCTGGCTCATGGTGAAATTCGACCCAGCGCCGCTGATGGTGGCGCTGGTGCAGACTGCCATTGCCCTCCCCGCCTTTCTGTTCGGCTTGCCGGCCGGCGTCTATGCCGACTTGCTCGATCGCCGGCGCATGCTGATCCTCACCCACGCCTTTATGCTGGCTGCCACCTTGGCGCTGTATCTGATGCAGCTGAGCTCCCTTCTGGGGCCCTGGAGCCTGTTGACGCTGACCTTTTTGCTGGGCACCGGTAGCGCGATCAGCGTGCCCGCCTGGCAGGCTTCCACCTCCGACGCGGTGCCTCGCGCCGCGTTGGGCGCGGCGATCAACCTCAACGGTATCGCCTACAACGCCGCTCGCGCCGTTGGGCCGGCCCTCGCCGGCGCGGTCATTGCCGCAAGCGGGATCAACTGGGTATTCGCCCTGAATATCGTTCTGCTGTTGCTCGTTCTGTTCATCTTTGTCTTTCTATACCGGCCCGCCACGTTGTCGCCGCCCACTCCGGAACCCCTGCTTGCAGCCATGCGCGGCGGCATACGTTACGTTCGCCACGCGCGCCAGCTGCACGGGCAGTTGTTCCGTACGTTGACTTTCATCAGCTGCGCCAGCGGACTCTGGGCACTGCTCCCCCTGGTCGCGCATAACGGCTACGGGCTACTGCTGGGCAGCCTGGGGGCTGGCGCCGTACTGGGCGGCCTGCTGCTCAATCGCCTGCGCCCGCGTATTCGCAGCTACGCGCACCTGGCGACGGCGGCCAACCTGATCTTCGTAGCTGCCATGCTGACCGCGGCCTGGGCACCCAATGTCCACCTGATCAGCCCGTCGCTGGTACTCGGCGGCGCCGCCTGGATCAGCTTCAACTCGACCACCAGCGCCGCCTTCCAGACCACCCTTCCAGCCTGGGTACGCGCTCGCGCGCTGGCGATCTTCATGCTCAGCTTCCAGGGGTCCATGGCAGTAGGGGGCATCCTGTGGGGCGCGGTAGCTAATCGGCTCGGCGTCTCCTGGACACTGACCCTGTCGGCCGGCCTCATCCTCCTCGGCCTACTCGTCACTCGTCGCTATCCGTTGCGCATGGGCAACGAGGCGGAGGTCACGCCTTCCGCGCACTGGGGCGAACTGCCGCTGGCCCAGGAACCCGACGCGCTTGAGGGACCGGTCGCCGTGCAGATCATCTATCAGGTCGCCAACGAATACCGGGACGCCTTCTGTCGCGACATCCACGATCTGGGCCGGACCCGCCGCCGCGACGGCGCCAGCCATTGGCTGCTGTACCGCGACCTGTCCCATCCGGACCAATTCAGCGAACGCTTCATCGTCGCGTCCTGGGGCGAATACCTGCGCCAGCGAGGGCGCAGCACCCTGGCCGACCGTGACCAGGAAAATGACTTGCGGCGCTTCCTGCAACCGGGGACGAGCCCGACGATCTCGCATTTTCTGGTCGTCGCCCCTCTCACCGCCACCCCCTGATGAACGCCGCCCAGCCGTGGCGAAGGAGTTAATCGTTGTCTGATCGTGAGTACATGGAATTCGACGTCGTCATCGTCGGCGCGGGCCCTGCCGGTCTGTCCGCCGCATGCCGACTGAAACAGAAGGCCGCCGACGCCGATCAGGAAATCAGCGTCTGTGTGGTCGAGAAGGGTTCCGAAGTGGGCGCCCACATCCTCTCGGGCGCCGTGTTCGAGCCCCGCGCGCTGAACGAGCTGTTCCCCAACTGGAAGGAACTCGAAGCGCCGCTCAACACCCCCGTCAAGCGCGACGACATCTATGTGCTGAAGAGCCCGGAAGCAGCGGCCAAGGTGCCGAACTTCTTCGTGCCCAAGACCATGCACAACGAAGGCAACTACATCATCTCCCTGGGCAACCTGTGCCGCTGGCTGGCCCAGCAGGCCGAAGGCCTGGGCGTCGAGATATACCCGGGCTTCGCCGCCCAGGAAGCGCTGATCGACGAGAATGGCGTGGTGCGCGGCATTGTCACCGGTGACCTGGGTGTCGACCGCGAAGGCAATCCGAAAGAGGGTTACTACACCCCCGGCATGGAACTGCGCGCCAAGTACACCCTGTTCGCCGAAGGCTGCCGTGGCCACATCGGCAAACAGCTGATCAAGAAGTACAAGCTCGACAGCGAAGCCGACGCCCAGCACTACGGCATCGGCATCAAGGAAATCTGGGACATCGATCCGTCCAAGCACGAGCAGGGCCTGGTGGTGCACACCGCCGGCTGGCCGCTGAACGACGACAACCCGGGCGGCTCCTTCCTCTATCACCTGGAGAACAACCAGGTCGTCGTGGGCCTGATCATCGACCTGTCCTACACCAACCCGCACCTGTCGCCGTTCGACGAATTCCAGCGCTACAAGCACCACCCGGTGATCAAGCAGTACTTGGAGGGCGGCAAGCGCGTGGCCTACGGCGCTCGCGCCATCTGCAAGGGCGGCCTGAACTCGCTGCCGAAGATGGTCTTCCCCGGCGGCGCGCTGATCGGTTGCGACCTGGGTACCCTGAACTTCGCCAAGATCAAGGGCAGCCACACCGCCATGAAGTCCGGCATGCTGGCCGCCGACTCGGTGGCCGAAGCCCTGTTCGCCGGCCGTGAAGGCGGCGACGAGCTGACCAACTACGTCGAGGCCTTCAAGGGTAGCTGGCTGTACGACGAACTGTTCGCCAGCCGCAACTTCGGCCCGGCGATGCACAAGTTCGGCGCCATCGGCGGCGGTGCGTTCAACTTCATCGACCAGAACATCTTCGGCGGCAAGCTTCCGTTCACCCTGCACGATACGACGCCGGACTACGCGACCCTGAAGAAGGCCAGCGAAGCGCCGAAGATCGACTATCCGAAGCCGGACGGCAAACTCAGCTTCGACAAGCTCTCCTCGGTGTTCCTGTCCAACACCAACCACGAGGAAGACCAGCCGATCCACCTGAAGCTGGCTGACCCGAGCATCCCGGTTGGCAAGAACCTGCCGCTCTACGACGAGCCCGCGCAGCGTTACTGCCCGGCCGGCGTGTACGAAGTGGTGAGCAACGACGACGGCAGCAAGCGCTTCCAGATCAACGCCCAGAACTGCGTGCACTGCAAGACCTGCGACATCAAGGACCCGGCCCAGAACATCACCTGGGTAGCCCCCGAGGGCACCGGCGGGCCCAACTATCCCAACATGTAAAACAGCCCAACCTGTAATCGACCTGGGCGCCCCTGGCGCCCCGTTAGGAGCGTGGCACATGACTTTCGAAACTCTGATTCTCGAAAAGCACGACAACGTCGGCTTGGTCCGGCTCAACCGCCCAGAGGCCTACAACGCCCTCAACGACCAGTTGATGGATGAACTGACGGCAGCCCTGGACGCTCTGGAGGCTGACGACAGCATCGGCGCCATCGTCCTGGCAGGCAGCGACAAGGCCTTCGCCGCCGGCGCCGACATCAAGATGATGCGCGAATGGGGCATGATGGATGTCTTCAAGCGACAGTTCATTACCGCCAACTGGGAGCGCGCCTCGCGCTGCCGTAAGCCGGTGATCGCCGCCGTCAGCGGCCTGGCGCTGGGCGGTGGCTGCGAGCTGGCGATGATGTGCGACATCATCCTCGCCGCCGAGAACGCCCGCTTCGCCCTCCCAGAAATCACCCTGGCGACCATTCCGGGGGCCGGCGGCACCCAGCGCCTGACCCGCGCCGTCGGGAAATCCAAGGCCATGGAAATGATCCTCAGCGGCCGCCCGATGTTCGCCGAGGAAGCGGAGCGCTGCGGGCTGGTCAGCCGTATCGTGCCGCTTGCCGACCTCGTCCAGGAGGCGGTAACCCTCGCGAGCCGCGTCGCTGGCTTCTCTCAGCCAGTGGTGGCTCTGGCCAAGGAGTGCGTGAACCGTGCGTTCGAAAGCGGCCTTAGCGAAGGCGTGCTCTACGAGCGGCGTATGGCCTACATCACCTTCGGTACCGAAGACCAGAGCGAAGGGCTTGCCGCGTTCGTGGAGAAGCGCCCCCCGCAGTTCATACATCGCTGAACTTCGACGGAGCCCACCATGTCGACGAATTCGCCCACGCCCGGCAAAGCCATCCGCTATGCGGACTACCGTATCGAAGTGCCCTTTCTCGACCACCTGGACGTATTGGTGGAGCCCCACCCGGACTCGCCAACCTTGGTAGTCGAACTGCAACGCAAGCACCTCAACGGCGGCGAACAGGCCCATGGCGGCCTAATGATGACCCTGCTGGACATGGCTATGGCCGCGGCGGCACGCAATTCCAGCAAGGACGGAGGCTTCTGCGTCACCGTGGAAATGAAGAGCAACTTCCTTCGCCCCGGTGGCGGCATCGGCGGGCGACTCGCCGCACGCGGCAAGCTGCGCCACGCCAGCAAGAGCCTGGCTTTCTGCGACGGTGAACTGCTGGATGCCGAAGGACGCCTGATCGCCACCGCCAGCGGCACCTTCAAGTTCGTTAATCGATCGGCGGGCGACGCGCCCTGAACCGGCTCGTTTCCCCACTCCAGAGGCGCCAGGGAAGGCGCCTCTTTTTTTGCCGGGACGAATTGATATTGATCTGCAGCGCTCCATTTTATAACGTATAGATTATATAAATAAGGAGCGAAATTGCTCATGACCCCGGATATCCGCATACAACTGCGCGAACGACGCCGCGCGCTTAAACTCTCACAACGCGAACTTGCCCAACGCTGCAACCTGCATCAGCCGCAGATCGCCCGTTTGGAAAACGGCGGCGAAGTCCAGCTGTCGACACTCGAGTCGGCCGCTTCCGCCCTCGGCCTGAAACTCGGCCTAGTCCCCTCCGCGGAAGCCCTGGAATCGCCGAGCGAGCCCGAAGCACACGACCTGTTGGCCAGCACCGAGCACTCCTGGCAGCGAGAGTGGCCAAGCAGCCGACCGAACGTTTTCATCCTCGCCGCCAGGATCTTGCGCGCCGCCCAGTTCATTCGCCAGGGTCTCGATGAAGTTGCCCAACGCCACGACCTGCACGGCGGCGAGCTGGTGGTGCTGGGCGCATTGCGCAGAAAGGGCGCGCCTTACGAGAGCACCCCAAAACAATTGCGCGACGAGTTCTGGATCACGTTGCCCGGCATGACCAAGCGCCTGGAGCGCCTCGAGTCTCTGGGATTAGTCGAGCGCCGCGCTGCCTCGCCGGGGCGCGGCAGCATCATCCGCCTGAGCGCAACCGGGCACGCCCTGCTGGACGAACACGTGGCGGGGGACATGTCGCTGGAATACCAGGTCATCAACGCCCAGCCGGAAGCGATGCGCTCCTTGCTTTCCCATGCACTGGGCGACCTGCTGGAACAAATGGAGCAGCGCCGCTCCTGGGAGGCAACGAAATAGCCTTGACGTTCTGAACGGCGTTCAATAAATTCAGGTAACTGGTTAACCAACAACAACAAGACTCGGCTTCGGCCGAATCACCAGGAGACTGAAAGATGAACGCGTTGCAAACCCTGTCCGCTCTGATCGACAGCGACGATCCACACGGCTCGGCACCGGACAATCTGGCCGAACTGCACCTGGAAGTCCTGCGTCAGCGTTTCGCCGAAAAGCGCCAGCAGATTCGCGTGCTCGACAAGCGCGCAGTCGACACAGGTACCGACACCCTCAGCCACCTGGCCGACGCCATCCCCCTGCTCTTCGCCGACCAAACCTACAAGAGCTACCCGGAAAGCTTCATCGAGAAGGGCCGCTGGGATCACATGAATCTCTGGCTGCAAACCCTCTCCGCCCAACCGGTGAAGGTTCCCACTGACGGAGTGGAGAACGTCGACCAGTGGATGCTGCGCCTGCGCGAGCACGGCCACATGGTCTTCAGTTCCAGCGGCACGTCCGGCAAGTGCACCTTTATGAACCACACCCGCGACGACATGCCTTTGAGCCACAGTGCCGGGGTGAATAGCATCCGAGCCGGCAATCCCATGCTGCGCGGCGCCCGGCGCAAGCAGTTCGTGCTGTTCCCGCGATATGGCAGTCACCGCATGATCGACATGGTCAGCATGCTGACCCAAGTGATCGGCGAGCCCGGCAACGTCCACTACCTCTCCGACGAGCCCGTGCTCGCCGCTGACTCTATGTACATGGGCAGCATGCGCCGAGCCATAGCTGACGGCACCGCTAAGCCCAGCGACATCGAGCAGTTCCAGCGCCAGGGACTGGAGCGCCAACAGAAGATGCAGCAGGCCATGGCCGACCTCGCTGGCAAGGTCTACGCCGCCCGTCACGAACCCATCTACATACAGTGCCTGTGGTCCACCCTCTACGGCCTGGTACAGGCGCTGCGCGACCAGGGCGTTAAGCCCGGACAGTTCCACCCCGACACCCTCATCACTCTCGGCGGCGGCCTCAAGGGTGTGAGCCTGCCCGAGGATCACCGCGAGCAGATCCGCAGCTTCTTTGGCATCGCCGATGAGAACTTCGTCGACACCTACGGTATGACCGAGATGTCAGGTACCTGTCCTTGGAACTACGAAGTTAAGGGTTTCATGCTGCCGCCGTGGGTGGTTCCCCTGATCCTCGACAAGAGCGGCGAAAAGCTGCTCAACCCCGCTGATGGCAAAGGCGTGGTGGAGGGCCGCTTCGCCTTCTTCGATCCCCTGATCGACGGACGCTGGGGCGGCCTGATCACCGGCGACAAGGTGGTGGTCGACTTTTCCCCCGGCCACGGTCTCAAGGTGCCGGTGGTGAAGTCAGTCGCCCGTTACGCCGACCTGCCCGAGGGGGACGACAAGCTGTCCTGCGCCGGGACCATGAACTCCTATGTGCGCGGCATGATCGAGGTATAACACCATGACCCAGACCCTTCTCGTACCCCATATGATCCAGGGCCGGCTTTTAGACGCGGCCGCCGTCGAGCATGCATCGCGTGATCGCGGCCAGAGCTTCAGCACACCGACACTGGATCTCGACCAACTGATCTGGCCACGCGGCAGCGAACCGCCGGCGGCCAACCTGCCCATCGACCAGATAATTGATTTCCTGGTGGCGGTCGGCGAGCGCCTCGACCTCGACAACAACCCCTATCTGCGCCAAGCCTTGGATGACATGGCGCAGGTCAGCGAGCTTGGTCCGCGCGTCCTAGAGAACTGCTATCGCGACCTGCGCCACATGTTCCAGCGCTCGGTGCTGGAAGCGGAGCTCCAGTGCAACCTGGGCAGCAAGGAGGTAGTCGACGGCTGGCAGGCGCTGGACCTGCATGGCCAGAAAAACCGACGCCGCGCTTACCCACCACGCCTTGTCCACGTGCTGGCTGGCAACTCGCCCATGGTCGCCGCCATGACGGTCATCCGCGGCGCCCTGACCAAGGGCGTGCATCTGCTGAAGATGCCCTCGAACGACCTCTACACCGCCACCGCCATCCTTCGCACCATGGCCGAACTGGACCCGGAACACCCTGTCACCCGTTCCTTCTCCGCAGTGTACTGGCGTGGCGGCGACGCAGCCGTCGAGTCAATTCTCTACCGTGCGCAGTACTTCGACAAACTGGTGGTCTGGGGCGGCGAATCGGCGGTCCGCCACGCCCAGCGCTACATCGGCCCGGGCTTCGACCTGGTGTCCTTCGACCCCAAGGTGTCCATGTCCATGGTCGGTCGCGAGGCATTCTCCGACGAGGCCACTCTGCGCGAAGTGGCGGCGCGTGCAGCGGCCGATGTGCTGTCATTCAACCAGGACGCCTGCAACGCCTCGCGCTACCAGTTCGTCGAGGGCGACAGCGAATCGGTGGACCTGTACTGCCAGTTCCTAGCCCAAGCGTTGCAGAACGACGTGCGCTACGGCAACGGCCAGGGAGCGCCGACGCCGAAGGACATCCGTGAAGAGGTCGAGTCACTGGAGTTGCTCGAACCCGTCTACCGGGTGTTCGGCAGCTATGACGGCAAAGGGCTGGTGGTGCGCTCGGAGGAACCCGTGGACTTCCACCCCAACGGCAAGACCGTCAATGTCGTGCCGGTGGCCAGTCTTCTCGACGCTTGCCGTTTCGCCACCGTGGCCACCCAAACGGTCGGAATTTGGCCGGCGCAACGGCGCGCGGAAGTGCGCAACTCTCTAGCCAGCGCCGGCGTGCAGCGCATCGTCACCCTGGGCGCGGTCAACGGCATTGGCGGCTTCGGCGGCATGCCACATGACGCGTCCTACCCCATTCACCGGTTCATGCGCTGGGTCTCCGACGAAGGCGAAGACTGACAGTCATATTGATATTTGAACATCGTTCATTTATATAACCTCTCAGTCCATCGAGAGGTTACCCCCTGTCCGCTTTCCGGCCATTACGGACAAGTGCCTCGAGCCTTCGACTCAGGAGCCCTGAATGTTGCAGAACCGTATCACCCGCCTCTTCGGAATCCGTCACCCGATCGTCCAGGGCGGCATGCGCTGGGTCGCCCGCGCCCCACTGGTCGCAGCTGTTGGAAACGCTGGCGGTATCGGCTTTCTCTCGGCGCACACCCAGCCCAGCGCCGACGACCTGCGACGCGAGATCGACCATGTTCGCGCGCTCAGCGACCAACCATTCGGCGTCAACCTGACGGTGTTACCTAATGCCAGCGGCTTCGACTATGACGGCTACGTCAAGGCGATCTGCGAAAGCGGAGTCCGCTTCGTCGAAACTGCCGGCAGCAATCCTGCGAAGTACATTGGCCTGTTCAAGGAAGCCGGTGTCTCGGTGATCCACAAATGCGTGGCCGTGCGCCATGCGCTCAAGGCGCAGAGCCTAGGCGCCGATGCTGTCAGCATCGATGGCTTCGAATGCGCCGGCCATCCCGGCGAAGAAGACATACCCGGTCTGATCCTGATTCCAGCGGCCGCGGCCAAGCTGGACATCCCGATCCTCGCGTCCGGCGGGTTCGCGGACGGTCGCGGCCTAATCGCCGCCCTCGCGTTGGGCGCCGAAGGAGTGAACATGGGCACCCGCTTCATGCTGACCCAAGAATCGCCCGCACATCCGGCGATCAAGCAGCACCTACTCGCCGCCAGCGAGCGCGACACGCTTTTGGTCGGCCGCAGCTTGGGCGACTCCTCGCGCGTGCTGCGCAACAAAGTTAGCAGTGCCGCCGTTGACCTAGAGAAGACCACCGGCGCCAGCCATGAGCAGTTGCAGAACCTGACCGGCGCCGCCCAATGGATGAAGGCGTTCGAGACTGGCGAACTGGAAGGCGGCGCCTTCCCGGTGGGCATGGTGGTGGGCCTGATCAATGACGTGCCCAGCTGCGCCGAACTGATCGACGGCATCATGCGCCAGGCCCGAGAGATTCTCACTTCCCGCCTGCCGAGCCTGATCGATGGCTGAGATCGCGCCGACTCTGGAGCAACTGCGGGCCGTGGTGGCGGCTAACCCGTTCAACAGTTGGCTGCAACTGAGCGTGGAGCGCTTGAGCGAGCAGGAGATCGTGTTGCGCGTACCCGGGCGCGCGGAGTTCATCGGTACGCAGGCACTGAATCGCGTGCATGGCGGCGTGATCAGCAGCCTGATCGACGCCGGCTGCGGTTATGCGGTACTCGCCGCCACGGGCCATGGCGTCAGTACCATCAACCTACATACCGACTTCCACCGAGCCGCCAGCCTGGGTGAGCTTCGCGTTACCGGTCACCTACTGCACCAGGGTGGCCGAATCTGCAGCGCAGAGGCGTTCATACACGACGCCGAAGGCACCCTGCTGGCCAGCGGACGAGGCACATTCTACAAAGCGCGGCATCCCCACCCGGTTCTTTCCAGCGGCACCCCGGACGCCCGCCAAGGAGAACTGATCGAAGAAGAGCTGGAAATCCCCCATGCGTGAAGCACTGTTCAAGACCAGGATCACCGAGCTGCTCGGCATCCGCCACCCCATACTCTGCGGCGGTATGGGCCCCCGCGTATCCGACGCCGACTACGTCGCGGCCGTCGTAAACGCCGGAGGCATGGGCTTCATCGTCGCCGCCGGCTTCCCCGATCCGGACGAGTTCCGCGAACAACTGCGCCGCTGCCGTCAACTCACCGCGGGCAAGGGCTTCGGCGTTAATCTGTACATTTCTCGACAGGCCGGCGGCGCCGAGCGGCTGCAACGGCAGCTGGAAATCCTTACCGAAGAGGGTGTGCATTGCGTCGAAACAGCGGGAGCCAGTCCGGATTCAGTTATTCCGGTCCTGCGCGACGCTGGCATAAAGGTCCTGCACAAGGTTCCGGCAGTACGTTATGCGCGCTCGGCCGCGCGCCTGGGCGTGGATGCGGTCATTGTGGTTGGCAACGACTGCGGTGGGCACCCCGGCATCTATGGCATCAGCAGCATGGTGCAGGCAGCCCTGGCACCCAGCGAGATTACCTT
This sequence comes from Pseudomonas nicosulfuronedens, assembly GCF_005877905.1. GTDB lineage: Bacteria > Pseudomonadota > Gammaproteobacteria > Pseudomonadales > Pseudomonadaceae > Pseudomonas > Pseudomonas nicosulfuronedens. Next base: position 44,637 of record NZ_SWDV01000048.1, read on the forward strand.
GCCGATAGTCATCGGCGGCGGCATCGGCACCGGTCGGCAACTGGCGGCGACCATGGCAATGGGTGCGGACGCTGTCCTGATGGGCTCTCGTATGCTGGTGTGCGAGGAGCTGTCGATTCATAGGGACTACAAGGAACAAGTGGTGCAGGGTGACGGTACCGAAAGCGTGGTGGTCAAGACCGGGCTGCGCGACCATCACCGCGTGCTGAACAACGACAGTGCCAAGGCTGTCGCCGCCTTGGATGCTTCCGGTGCGAGCGAATTCGAACAGTACAAGCCGCATGTGATCGGCGCGCTGGCAACCCAGGCCTACCAGACCGGTGACAGCTCGCTGGGAATGCTCGATTACGGACCGGCGGTGGCCTTCGCGGACGCCATCAAACCGGTCGAGGCGATCTTCGACGAAATGCTCGACGACGCCCAGCGCGCCCTGCAGCGCCTCAGCCAGCTGCGAAGCTGCGTCTAGGCTCCCCATGAAACTCTCGGGCCTGCAGGTTGTGGATTTTTCCCAGTTCATGCCGGGCCCGACGCTGACCTCGGTGCTAGCGGACCATGGCGCCCGGGTGATCAAGGTGGAGCCGCCAGCTGGCGATCCTACCCGCCACGACCCGGAGAGCCCCGAGGATTTCTACGCGGCCTGCAACCGCGGCAAGCAGAGCCTGTGCTTGGACCTGAAGCGCCCCGAAGGCCTGCAGGTGGCCTTGAGCCTGGCGGCCCGCGCTGATGTGCTAGTCGAATCGTTCCGCCCGGGCGTGGCTGAGCGCCTCGGCCTAGGCTACGAAGCACTAAGGGCCCTGAATCCCCGTCTGGTCTACTGCTCACTGAGCGCCTTCGGCCAGACCGGCCCCTTACGCGAACTAGCGGGGCACGACAGCGTCGTCCAGGCACTGGGAGGCACCCTGCCCAGGGAGCGCGATGGCACCCCGGTAACCGGCGGCGCGCCGGTCTCGGCGTTGCTAGGGTCACTAACCGGACTGGCTGCCGTGCTGATGGCGCTGCTGCGCGTGCGGGACAGCGGCATCGGTGACTACCTCGACATCGCCATGCACGACTGCCTGCTCAACGCTCGCCCCTACGCCATTCGCCACGCACTCACATCCAATGGCGCCTCTCATCGTGATGAACTGGCCATGCTGTCCGCCTATCGCTGCGCCGACGGCGAGTGGCTATGCCTGGGAGGCCGCGAGCCACGCTTCTGCCAGCAACTACTGACACCACTGGGACGAGCAGATCTCATTCCCGCCGCACAAGGGCCTGGCGGTCAGGCTCAACAGGAACTGCGCGACTTCCTCGCCAGCACCTTCGCCAGCGATACCCGGCAGCATTGGCTGGCTTGGCTGGAGGCGCGGCAGGTCAGCGCGGCCCCCGTGCTCGACCTGCCACATGCACTGCGCCACCCGCAGAGCGAAGCCCGGCAGATGCTGACCGAGGACGCTCAGGGCGCCCTGCATTACGCGGGGGCGCTGAAATTCCGCAACGAGCCGGCCAGGCCCGACCTGCGCTCCGCTCGGCTGGGCGAACACAACGATGTTCTCCTCGCCGAACTGGGCTTCGACGAACATGCCCGCGCTGCCTTGTACCGAAGCGGCGCGGTCGTCGGCACGAACTAAAGCGCCAACACATCGCCCAACCGAGACTTTCTCGCCAAGGCTACTTGGCAGCGCCAGGCCACAACTATAATATGAACGCCGTTCACAATTAAGAACGAAATCATGGCCAAGCTCTTGTCGCAAGAAACGCTGGACCTGACCTCGCTGATCCGCCCCGGCGATACCGTGCTCTGGGGCCAGGCCAATGCGGAACCCCTGCCGCTAACCAAAGCCCTAATGGAGCAGCGTCACGATCTGGGGCGCATACGCGTCCTGCTCGGCATCCCCAACAGCGATAGCTGTCGGCCCGAGCATGCGGACAAAATCGACTTCCTTTCCTACTGTGGAAGCGGCGCCAACCGGCAACTGGCCAAGGCCGGAGCGCTGGACATATTGCCCTGCCACTACTCCGAATTCCCGCAAATGATCCGCAGCGGCTTGCTGCGCGTAGACGTGCTGCTGCTCCAGCTCGCCCCGGCGGACGAACAGGGTCGCTACAGCCTGGGTCTGGCCCACGAATACCTGCTACCCGCCCTGGAGACGGCCCGCGTGGTCATCGCCGAGGTGAATCAGGCCTGCCCCTGGACCTATGGCGAACGTTACCTATACGAGGACGACCTTGACGCGATCCTGCATAGCGACCGCGCGCCCCTGGAAAGCCCACTGCTCCAGCCCGGTCCGATGGAGCGCTCGATCGCCGAGCGCGTCGCCGGCCTGATCGAGGACGGCTCGACCCTGCAGCTCGGCATAGGTGCGATTCCCGAAGCCGTGGTCCAGGCACTTGAAGGCCACCGCGAGCTCGGCATCCATTCCGGAACTATCGGCGACGGCGTCGCCGATCTCATTCGCCAGGGTGTCATCACCAATTCGCGCAAAACGCTGGACACAGGCCTGACCGTCGCCGGCGTGCTGATGGGCAGCCGTGCGCTGCATCGCTTCGCACACCGCAACCCGCAGATCCACATGCGCTCGACCGACTACACGCACAACCCGGAGATTCTCGCCGGGCAGGACCGCCTGGTGGCGATCAACTCGGCTATCGAGGTGGACCTTAGCGGTCAGATCAATGCGGAGACCGCCGCCGGCAACTACGTAGGCGCCCTGGGCGGTGCGGTCGACTTCCTGCGCGGCGCGCGGCGCTCCCATGGCGGCCTGCCGATCATCGCCCTGCCCTCGACCGCCGGGCCCAACAGCCGGATCGTCGCCCGCCTGAGCGGGCCGGTCAGCACCCCCCGCTGCGACGCGGGCCTGATTGTCAGCGAATACGGCATCGCCGATCTTCGCGGTCTGAGCCTGCGCCAGCGGGTCCGCCGCATGATCGACATCGCCCACCCCCAGTTCCGCGAACAGCTGGAACGTGACGCCGCCAGCCTCTGAGCCGGCCAGTTGGAGATCACCATGAGACGAGCAGCAATTGTCGCCCCACTGCGCACCCCAGTGGGTACCTTCGGCGGCAGCCTGCGCCCCCTGGCCGTGGAGGCACTGGGAGCGCACGTGGTCAACGCGATCCTGCAGAAAACCGGCCTGGACCCTTTACGGATCGACGACATCGTATTCGCCCAGTCCTACGCCAACAGTGAGACCCCCTGTGTCGGCCGCTGGATCGGCCTGCAAGCCGGCCTCCCGGTGTCGGTACCGGGCATGCAGCTGGATCGGCGCTGCGGTGGCGGCCTGCAGGCAGTAGTCAGCGCAGCGATGATGGTGCAGACCGGCGCCGCAGACGTGGTTATCGCCGGCGGCGTCGAGAGCATGAGCAACATCGAGTACTACAGCACCGACATGCGCTGGGGCTCACGCTCGGGCAGCGTCAAGCTGCACGATCGCCTCGAGCGTGGCCGCGAGCGTTCGCAACCCGAGGAACGCTTCGGGCACATCTCTGGCATGATCGAGACGGCGGAGAACCTGGCGCGCGACTATGGGATCTCCCGCGAGGACGCAGACGCCTATGCGCTGCGCAGCCATCAACGCGCCGCCTCGGCTTGGGCCGAGGGACGCTTCGATGCCGAAGTCGTGCCGATCAGCGTCCCTCAGCGCAAGGGCGATCCCCTGCTGTTCAGCCGCGACGAAGGCATTCGCGCTGACGCGAGCCTGGACAGCCTCAGCAAGCTGCGTCCGCTGATGCGTGATGGCACGGTCACGGCGGGCAACTCCAGCCAGCAGAATGATGCGGCGGCTGCATGCCTGATCGTCGCCGAGGACAAGCTCGCCGAACTGGGTCTGGAACCCATGGGTTACCTAGTCGGTTGGGCCGCCGCTGGCTGCGAGCCTTCGCGCATGGGTATCGGCCCCGTTCCCGCAGTGCGCAAGCTGCTGGCCAGGACCGGCCTGAGCCTCGAACAGATGGACCTTATGGAAATCAACGAGGCCTTTGCCTGCCAAGTGCTCGCCGTGCTCAAGGGACTCGAATGGGATGCCGCCGAGCGCCTCAACGTCAACGGTTCCGGCATTTCCCTCGGCCATCCGATCGGCGCCACCGGCGTGCGCATGCTGACCACGCTGCTGCATGAGCTCCAGCGTCGCCAGGGCCGCTATGGCCTGGAAACCATGTGCATCGGAGGCGGCCAGGGCCTGGCTGCGATCTTCGAACGTTTTTGAGCGTATCCCGGCCTCCGGCTCCAGGGCCGGTACGCCGGGATTTTTTTATCCCCGGGCGACACCGGCGCGCCAAGTAGCGCCGGTGGTGGCGTCCTGGCTACCGGCCGCCTTCGCGCTTGCGCTTGGCGGCCGCCAGTGCCTCGGCGAACTCCGGATTGATCGAGGCGATGCCCGCCGACAACCGGGCGCCAGACTGATCGGAGTTCGACGGCACGGCATAGCCAGCCTCCTCGAGGATACGCGGCAGGTCCTCGTACAGTTTTTCCGGGGACATGTTGTCCAGCGTGTAGACAGTGCCGGGCGTCTCTCCGACGAACACCCGGGAGACGAACCCGCCGCCACAATGGAACATCTCGCCATTGACCGGGCATGCGGTATGGGCGAGCAGCGTGACCAGGTGACTGACCATGATCGGCGGCGCAAAGCGCTCCATGATCGAAGGGATGCCCTGTGCGCTGGACTGTTCGGTGAACGCCACTGGCCCCACTAGGTTGACCATGATGTCCTGCCGCTCCCCCTCGGCGGCAAGTACTTTGGTGAGGCCGATCAACGCACTCTTCGCCACACTGTAGGCTTGGTCACGACGACGTCCGAACATGCCAGCCCCGGAGCCGGTTATCACGATGCGCCCCTGGCCCTGGAGCTGCATGTACGGCCAGACAGCCTGGGCAACGTTCCAGCCGCCGGTCACGTTGACCCGCATGATGCGCTCCAGGTCGTTCACACGTGCCGATTCGAAGGGCCCCAGATCGGCGTAGGTGCTCGCGTTGTGTATCAGCGCATCGACCCCGTCCCATTGTTCGACGGCCTCAGCCACCATCCGCTTAACCTGTTCGCTATCGCCGATATCACAGCAGACGGCGATCGCCTGTCCACCAGCAGCGCAAATCTCAGCGGCTACTGCCTCGGCAGGACCGGGATTGCCACCCTGCTCACCACGCCCGTCGCCACCGAAATCGTTGACCACGACACGGGCGCCACGTTGCGCCAGGAATAACGCGTGTTGCCGACCGATTCCACGCCCGGCGCCAGTTATCAGAACGACTTTCCCCATGAAACTCATCATTCCAGACTCTCCTCTGCAGACGGCCGCGAGGCGACCCGGCACGTTCGGCCGGGACCACCATGGACAAAAAAAAGAGCCTGCCGAAGCAGGCTCACGAGGACGCCACAAGGGGCTGTTAGGCCCGTGAGGCTGTAACCAGCGACTGCAGGCGTAGCCTGCAGTCTGGCAAGCGTCATTCAGCGACCCTTGAACACTGGCTTGCGCTTTTCCCGGAAGGCGTTGACCGCCTCCTGATGATCTTCGGTCTGGTTCGACAGCGCTTCATAGGCCAACGAGGCATCGATCACCGAGGTGACCACCTGCTTCAGCGCGATGTTGATGGAGGCCTTGGTCCACTGAATGGCGTTGGCGGCACCGTTGGCCAGCCGACTTGCCACTTCCTGCACACGACCGTCCAGCTCTTCGGGGGCCACCGCGTAGTTGATCAGGCCGATGCGCTCGGCCTGATCTGCCGTCAGCAGGTCACCGGTGAGCAGGTATTCCTTGGCCCTGGCGAAACCAACCAGTTGTGGCCAGATCGCCGCCCCGCCGTCACCAGCGACGAAGCCAACGGCAACATGGGGATCACCGATCTTCGCCGGAAGCGCCGCATAGGAAATGTCACTGAACAGGGCCAGCGTAGCCCCCAGGCCGATGGCGTGGCCGTTGATCTTGGCGATGATCGGCTTCTGGCAATCGAGCATCGAGAACACGATCTGCTTGCCGCGCCGCATGCTGTCAACGAAGCGTTGCGGCTCGTCGATGACCCTCTGCATTTCCTCGATGTCGCCGCCAGCGCTGAATGCGCGACCGGCGCCGGTGAAGATGATCACCCGGGTCTGCGGGTCATGGCCGGCCTCGATGAAGACACGGGCCAGTTCCTTGTCCATATCGTCGTCGATAGCATTGAGTGTCTCGGGACGATTGAGGGTGATGGTGAGAACGCCATTGTCGCGTTCGAGTTTGAGCGCCTGGTAGCTGGAGAAATCCATTGAATGCCTCGTTCCACGGCTGATGAGGTTATGGCTGTCGTCGCCGATCAGATCTCGACCATCTGGAAATCACTCTTGGCCGCGCCGCATTCGGGGCACATCCAGTCCTCGGGGATGTCCTCCCAGCGAGTCCCGGCGGCGATGCCCTCATCAGGCCAGCCCGCAGCTTCGTCATATATGAAACCGCAGAAAAAACATTGCCATTTCTTCATCACTTATATCCCCAGGCGCCTCACGCCACTTTCCATTGCAATGGCAGGTAAAGCATGCCGTTGACCATGCCCGAGGCACAGCGCGGCTGCTCACCAGCCTTGATCTCGAACTCGGGAATCCGCTTCAGCCATTCCTGCAGAAATACTTTGATCTCGGTACGCGCCAGGAACGAACCCGGGCAACGATGCGCCCCATTGCCAAAGGCCGCGTGCACGACAGGCTTGCGCGCCAGATCGATCTCCATCGGATTGGCGAAGCGGCGCTCATCCAGCCCGAACAGCGCGTTGGGTACCTGGATCTGATCGCCTTTCTTCAGCTGAACGCCCTTGAACTCGATGTCCTCGACCACCACGCGTGCGGTGTTGGTCACGCCATGGCGGCGGATCAGCTCATCAACGGCGGTTAGAATCAGCTCGGGCTCCTCAGCCAGGCGCCGACGTTCAGCGGGATGCTCGGCAAGGAAACGGCAGATGAAACTCATCATCGCGGCTACGGTATCCAGGCCGCCGAATAGAACGACGATCATCATTCCAAACATGCGTTCGGGCGATATCGGCTGACCATCGATCTTGGCATTTACGATCAGGCTGATCAGGTCATTCCCCGGATTGCTGGCGCGCTCCTGGACCCACTTACCGATGTAGCCCATCAGCATGCCCTGCGAGCGCTGGCGCTCCTCCAGGTCTCCGCGCACGGATAGCTCGGCCATTTCCAGAAGATGCAAGCGATCTTCCTGGGGCAAATCGACCAGGCGCAGGAAGATGACGATCGGCAGCATCTTGGCGAACTCGCCGACAAACTCGCACTCACCCTTATTCTTGAATCCTTCGATGAGTTCGATGGTCAGCGCGCGTACGTCACTCTCCATCGAGGCGATGGCCTGCGGCAGGAACGACGGGGTAATCAGGGTGCGATAAGCGGTATGCTCCGGCGGGTCCAGTTCCAGCGGCACCAGCGTGACGTCATCACTGCGGGGTATGGTCACCCGGGCATGGGAGAAGCGCAGGTTGTCCTTCTGGATGGTCTCGATATCTTCCGCGCGGGTGGCGATCCAGTGACCGCCGTTGTAGGGCGACCAGACTATGTCCGGCCCTCGGTGCAGGGCCTTCCACGCGGCATGCACATCGCTTTCGGCACCCGGCGGGTGCATGAAGTCGAAGTCCACTACGCGGTCTTCGGGTACGTGTTCGGGTACGGTCCAAGTTGCCGGTTGGCTCATTGCAAGCTCCACGGGAAGGAATGCCATCCCTGCTTTTGTTATTTTATGAACATCGTTCGCATATTTATACGACAGCCAGGTATTCGAATCAACCAGGCACGGTCAATCGCACACCTCGCTAATGGCACCCTCCTCGGCGCCACCATGCTGAAGCCATTCCCGCAGCTGCAGCTTCTGCAGCTTGCCGTTGAAGGTGACAGGCATGCGATGCAGGATCACTATCCGCGAGGGACGCTTGTATGGCGCGAGCTCGCGAACGAGGTAGGCCTGCAGGTCGGCCATCGCCAACCGTTGCCCAGCCTGGAGTTCTACGAAGGCGACGACGTCCTCGTCGCCGCCGCTACGAGCGTGCCCCACCACCGCTGAAAGCTGGATTCCCGGCCACGCGTTGAGCACCGATTCGACTTCCACCGGGTACACGTTGAATCCCGAGCGGATGATCAGGTCTTTGGTCCGACCGGAGATGAATAGCGCACCATCGGGCTCGAGCCTCCCCAGATCGCCTGTGGCCAGCCAACCCTCGGCGGACACAGTCTCGCGAGTGGCCTGTGGATTGCGGTAGTAACCGCGCATAACACCAGGCCCGCGAATCTGGATCGCACCCACTTGTCCCGGAGCGACTTCGTTGCCGTCGTCGTCCATCAGGCGGATCTCGACTCCGTCATTGGGATAGCCGGAGGAATCGTCGTCCCTCGGCGCGGCGGTGCGGGTAATGAACATTGAGCCAGCGTACTCGGTCATGCCGTAACCCTGATGCAAAGGCAGGCCGAAAACGGCCTCCACTTCACGCTTCACTGCCAGGTCCAGCGAGGCCCCTCCCGAATACAGGTAACGCAGGCTCGTGCTAGGAAGGCGCGTGCCGTTTAGCTTCAGGTGCTCGACCACCCTGGTGAACAAGGTCGGCACTCCTTGGAAGGTGGTGATGCCTTCACGAAGCAGGGTTTCCAGCAGTCGTTCGGGCGTGAACTTGCGCTCCAGCACCAAGCAGGCGCCGGCGTACAGGGTGGTCAACAGGATTGTGGCGAAGCCGAAGATGTGCGGCAGCGGTAACACGCCGTAAACCCTGTCAGAGGCCCCCAGCGAGCGGGAGGCACAGGAAACTCTGGCGAAGTGCAGCAACCCCTGATGCCTGACCATCACCCCTTTGGGCGCGCCGGTCGTACCGGAGGTATACACCAGCGCGGCCACGTCCCTGGCCAACTCATCTTCTTCCGGAGGCACCTCACCGAGCGCGGCAATCATAGAGAAGCCATCGAACAGCTCGTCCCCGCGCCAAGGCAAGGCGCCCTGCCTGGCGGCATGCGCCTCGGCATCCGCTGACAGTGCCGAACTGAACACCATCAGGCGTGGCCGACAATGCGTACGAATACTCTCAATCTCGCGCGCGCTGAGACGCGCATTGACGTTCACCGGCCAAGCGCCCAGGACCACGCAAGAGAAGGTCAGGACTACTTGAGCTATGCAGTTTTCCGCGACCAGCATCACCCGATCGCCACGGCTCACACCCTCGATAGTCAGGCGCCTTGCGGCGCCCTCAATGGCATACCACAGCTGGGCATAGCTCAACTCGCGTCCTGGCTCTCGCAACGCCGGGGCGTCGCCGGCGCACTCCGCCCAGATCCGGACCAAGTCACCGATATTAGTGGCCAACGCCAAGCGTGTCTGCACGTCCACAAGCAGCCCCTCCCCAGAAAATCAGACCGGGTCCCAGGTGAAGACTTCGCCCGAGCGCTCAACCGGAATGAAGGAGCCCTTCAGCGCCGGCATGCCGTGCTCGGCCAGGCTTTCAGGGGTCCAGCCTTCGGAGCGTTGCACCGAACGAATCGGTCGTGGCTGGCTCATTAGGAATATCTCGTTGTTGCGCACTGCGAAGACCTGGGCGTTGACTTCGGCGGCCTGATCGCTGGCCAGGTAGACGCAGATTGGCGCGATCTTGGCGGGTGTCATCTGCTTGATCTTCTCGACCCTGGCCTGCTGTTCCGGCGTATCGGTCGGAATGGCGCCGATCATCCGGCTGTAGGCGAAAGGAGCCACGCAGTTCGAACGGACGTTAAATTTCTCCATGTCCAGGGCGATGGATTTGGAGAGCGCCATGATGCCGAGCTTGGCTGCGTTGTAATTCGCCTGGCCAAGGTTGCCGATCAGACCCGAGGTTGAAGTCATGTGCACGAAGCAACCGGACTCCTGCTCCTTGAAGTAGTTCGCAGCGGCCCGACTGACATAGAAGGAGCCGTACAGATGGACTTTGAGTACGGCGTCGAACTCTTCGGCGGTCATCTTATGGAAGAAGCGATCCCGCAGGATGCCGGCGTTATTCACCACACAATCGATGCGCCCGTACTGCTGTACCGCCTGTTCCACCATGCGTGCGGCTGCGGCCGGATCGGAAACGCTGTCGGTGTTGGCCACCGCCTCACCGCCGGCAGAGACGATCTCGTCGACAACCTTCTGGGCAGGGCCGACGTCGGCCCCTTCCCCCGAGACGGATGCCCCCACATCGTTGACCACAACCCTGGCGCCGTGGCGCGCCATCAGCAGGGCGATGTCGCGCCCGATGCCGCCACCGGCGCCAGTGACCAGCACCACCTTGCCTTCAACCATCGATCCCATAACGAACTCCTCGAACCAAGCTGCACCGTCCGAATGGACGACGTTCAGTCCACAGACCCATCGATAGTCTGGTGGCCAGGCGACACGCCCAAATGCATATTAATGAACACTGTTCGACTATGCAAACAGGTGCTAGCATGGAAATCGTTGCAGGAGCGCTGAAGAAGTAGTGCGAATCAGCTGAGAGCCTGATGGGAATCAATGAAAACGTGGGCAGCACTAAGCCTTGAGGAGATTGTACTTACTAGACGAAAAATTCTAAACGCCATTTGATATACTGCACGGCATTCGCGCCGCAAGAGGGCGCGGCCCTTTATCCCCGCCCACTAAACATTGGGATACTTCATGAAAAACAGGGAAAACGACGTGGACGCCGTAGAAACACCGACTTCGATGGGCCCTCGCTCAGTTACCCGCATTCTCGGGCTGTTCGAGGTCCTGGCCAAGGCCGGCGACGGCATGTCGCTCGCAGAACTGAGCGGTATTCTGGAAACCCCTAAGAGCAGTCTGTTGACGTTGCTGCGGCCGCTGGTCGCTGAGGGCTATCTCAGCCACGGGAATAATCGCTACCGCCTTGGCCCGTTCATCTATCGGCTTGCCGGCAACATCCTGGCGACACGCAACTTCCCCAAGCTGATGCGTCCTTACCTGGAAGAGCTCGCGGTCAAGACAGGCGAAAGCGTGTACTTGTCTGTAATCGACATCGAATCCCAGATGGTGACGCACATCGACGGGATCGACTCGCAGAATCCTGTGCGCTACGTTTCGCCGCTTGGTGCGCCTCGTCCGTTGCACTGCACCGCTCCTGGCCGACTCCTGCTCGCCTATCAGGACGAGAGGACTCAGGAACACTACCTAAAGACTGCAAAGCTCAAAGCGATGACTTGGCGCACTGTCACGGACCGCTCGACGCTGAAAAAGCAGCTCAAGGAAATCCGCGAAACTGGTGTCTCAATCAGCATCAGTGAGCTCAGCGAAGGCGCCGCTGGTATTGCCGCTCCAGTGTTCGATACTGATGGCTCGGTTGCAGCAGCGATCGTCATTGCTGCACCTGCTGAGCGCATGCAGTCTTTAGGTAG
>NZ_SWDV01000049.1 GCF_005877905.1 Pseudomonas nicosulfuronedens
CTCGTCCTTGCCGCTGTAGTCCAGGCGCTTGGTCAGGTCGCCCTCGCCGCTGGCGATGTTGCGCAGCATGGCAGCAACGTTGAGGATCGGGCGGGTTACGCCACGGGCGGTGAGCCACATGGCGAACAGGCCGATCAGGATGGCGACCAAGCCGAAGCCGAGTTGTGAGACGGTACCCTGCACGCTCTGGTTATCCAGTTCGTTCTGCAGTTCGATGGCCGGGCCGAGCAGGACGTTCTGCGGAACCTCCAGCAGCACGCCCCAGGGCTTGGAGCCGGGGATTGGTTGCAGTGGCTCGACGACGCGCAGTTGATCGTCCTGGTGGAAGACCTGCTCATGGTTGGCGGCGATTGCCTGCAACAGGTCGGTGCCCTGGTTCGGGTAGACCTCCTGAAGCTTCTTGCTCAGCTTGCTGGCGTCTGCGCTGTGGCCGGCCAGCAGGCCGGCGGCGCTGACGATGCTGACTCGGCCCTGGCCTTCGTAGAGTTCCTGGCTGCCTTCCACGGCGATTTCCTGCAGCTTCTCCATGCTGATGTCCAGGCCCATGACGCCGATGACCTTGCCGTCCAGCTCCAGCGGGAAGGCGATGCTGGTCATCAGCATCTTCTTGTTGCCGACGTCGTCGAAGTACGGGTCGAGCACGCACGGCTGGCCGGTGGTCTTGGGGCAGGTGAACCAGGCGTTGTAAGCGCTGCCGCTCGGGCCGGGGCTGGTGTCCTGCAGCAGCGACTCGGCCATGGCTTCGGACTCCAGATGGCCCGGCGTAGCCTGCGACCAGTAGATGGAGAAGCGCCCCGCGTCGTTGCTGCCCAGTTCGCCCTGGCCGGCGAAGAGCTTGTCCTTGCCGTCCAGCGCGTCCGGCTCGAAGGCGACATAGAGGCCCAGCAGCTCGGGGTTGCCTTCCAGTGCGGTCTTCACCTGGCGGGTCAGGTCCTCGCGCAGGTCGTAGGCGTCGAGGAAGCGCTTCTGCGCCTGGTCGCGCAGGAACAGGACCTGCCGCGAGAAGCCCTTGCCGTATTGGTAGGCATCCATGATGTAGCGCTGGATGCGCATGGCCTGGACTTCGCCGCGCGATTGCAGGCGGGCCTGCGCTGCCTCGTTGAGCATTTCAGTGCTCGATTGCTTGACCAGCGAGGTGCTGTGTTGCGTGCGATAGACGGACAAGCCGGAGAGCAGCGAGACGACGCCGAGAAGGCAGAGCCCGGCAAGCAACGTGATCTTCCACTGGATGGAGAGACGGCGCAGGAGCATGGAGGGGAATCCTTGTTTGAACTAAGCCTGGGAATGCCCTGTATATCGGCCTTTCCCGCAGCTTCTTGACCCGTGACGGGACGAAACGCCAGAAAACAGGCGATTCTGGCGTGCCTGGCCGACGGGTAGAGGGCTCCAGGCAGCAGAAAACAGGCAAGAAGCGTGCTTGTTCCAGCGGAAACCTCTTGATTCGACTCAACTTTTGACAGCCCGTCCGGTGTTGGGCAGAGTACGCGCCTTTTGCCCGCGCGCTGGCGCGGCGATGAGCTGGGAGTGTGGATATGAATGCGGTGCTGATCGCCATTGGCCTGATGCTGGTGCTGAGCCTGTGTCGCGTGCACGTGGTGGTCGCACTGATCGCCGGCGCAGTAGCGGGTGGTTTGCTGGGCGGCCTGGGCATGGACGGTACGCTCAAGGCATTCAACGACGGGCTGGGTGCCGGTGCGACCGTGGCGCTGTCCTACGCCATGCTGGGTGCCTTCGCCGTAGCCATCGCGCGCTCCGGAATGGCGCACGCGCTCGCTGACCGTGCCCTGGCCATGCTTGGCCGGCACGAGGCGAACGGCTCCAATGGCTTCAAGTGGATGATGGTCGCCCTGCTGCTGGTGGTGGCGATCTCCTCGCAGAACATCCTGCCGATCCACATCGCGTTCATCCCACTGCTGGTGCCACCGTTGCTCTATGTGCTCACGCGCCTGCAGATCGACCGTCGGCTGATCGCCTGCGTCATCACCTTCGGCCTGATCACCCCCTACATGTTCCTGCCGGTGGGCTTCGGCAACATCTTCCTGAATCAGATCCTGCTGGCCAACGTGGCCCGCGCGGGTGTCGATGTGCAGGGCATCAATGTCACCCACGCCATGCTGATCCCGGCGCTGGGCATGGTTTGCGGCCTGCTGATCGCGGTGCTCTTCAGCTACCGGCGCAAGCGCGAGTACGATCTGGAGCGTATCGAGCAGGCCGAGCGAGTCGATACGCCCTACAGCAAGATGAGCCTGCTGGTGGCCGGCGTCGCGGTCGCGGCGGCCTTTGCCGTGCAACTGCTGCTGGACTCGATGATCCTCGGTGCGTTGGTGGGTTTCCTGGTGTTCTCGCTGTCCGGCGTGGTGCGCTGGAAGGAAGCGGACGACCTGTTCACCGAAGGCATGAAGATGATGGCCATGATCGGCTTCATCATGATCGCTGCGCAGGGCTTTGCGGCAGTGATGACTGCTACCGGACAGGTTTCCAGCCTGGTGGACAGCGCTGCCGGTTGGATCGGCAGCAGCAAGGCGCTGGGAGCCTTCATGATGCTGCTGGTGGGTCTGCTGGTGACCATGGGCATCGGCTCATCCTTCTCCACGGTACCGATCATCGCGGCGATCTTCGTGCCGCTGGCGGTGCACCTGGGCTTCAGTCCACTGGCCATTGTCAGCATCGTTGGCACGGCAGGCGCGTTGGGTGACGCGGGTTCGCCGGCCTCGGATTCCACCCTGGGCCCAACCTCCGGCCTGAATGTGGACGGCCAGCACAATCACATCTGGGACACCGTGGTGCCGACCTTCCTGCACTACAACCTGCCGCTGCTGGTCTTCGGCTGGGTCGCAGCGATGGTGTTGTAGGGCTCTGTAACGGGCCATCGCGCACGGAAAGTTGCACTCGGCAGGCCAACTGCTGACTAATGAGCAGGTTTCCCACCCACGGACCCGCTCATGTTCGAATCGAAACTGGAATACCGGACGTTCCTCGCCCTGCTGCTGGTCGTCACACTGGCCTTCGGCTGGATCCTGCTGCCGTTCTACGGGGCAGTCTTCTGGGGCACCATCCTGGCGATCATCTTTGCCCCGTTGCAGCGCCGCCTGCGGGTGAAACTCAACGGGCGCAACAACCTCGCTGCGCTGATTTCCCTCGCCGTCTGCTTTCTGATCGTGATCCTGCCGGTGACCTTCATTGCCGGTGCGCTGGTACAAGAGGGCGCGACCGTCTACCAGCGGTTGAAGTCGGGCGAGCTGAACTTCATCACCTACTACCAGCAGGCAGTCGCCGCGTTGCCAGGCTGGGCGCACCAGTTGCTGGAGCGCTTCGACCTGGCGGACCTGTCCAGCCTGCAGGAAAAGCTTTCGGCGGGCGCGATGCAGGCCAGCCAACTGGTGGCCACCAAGGCCTTCAGCATCGGCCAGAACACCTTCGAGTTCGTCATCAGCTTCGGCATCATGCTGTACCTGCTGTTCTTCCTCCTGCGCGATGGCCCGACACTGGGCAAGCGGATCAAGCAGGCGGTGCCGCTGAGCGGGGAGCACAAGCAGCATCTGTTCGCCAAGTTCACCACGGTGATCCGTGCCACGGTAAAGGGCAACATCGCCGTCGCCGCGACTCAGGGTGCGTTGGGCGGCCTGATCTTCTGGTTCCTCGGCATCCAGGGCTCGTTGCTCTGGGGCACGCTGATGGCCTTCCTCTCGTTGCTGCCGGCCATCGGCGCGGGGCTGATCTGGGTGCCGGTGGCGGCTTACTTCCTGCTCACCGGGGCGATCTGGCAGGGTGTGGTGCTGACGCTGTTCTGCGTGGTGGTGATCGGTCTGGTGGACAACATCCTGCGTCCGATCCTGGTCGGCAAGGACACCAAGATGCCGGACTACGTGGTGCTGATCTCCACCCTGGGCGGCATGTCGCTGTTCGGCCTCAACGGCTTCGTCATCGGCCCACTGATCGCGGCGCTGTTCATGGCGTCGTGGGACCTGTTCACCGGCAGGGCAGAGGAAGCACCCAACCCGGTAGAGTAGGGCGCGAACCTTGTAGGATGGCGTGGAGCGAAGCGATACCCATCAATGACGTGCGCCAGCAGCATGGGTATCGCTGCGCTCCACCCATCCTACGAAAAGCCGGTATCTCCTGATTCCCGCCCAACAAAAAACCCCGCCGAAGCGGGGTTTTTTGTTGCCTGTCGACCTTAGCCGGCGACGGCTACCAGGCCGCTGTGCTGGAGGATGTCCAGCAGCGGTTGCGGGTAGACGCCGAGGAAGAAGGCGAGTAGGGCGATGGCTACCAGCATGATGCCGCCGGCGCGCTGGGCCCAGTCCAGGGGAGCGTCGTGGCGCTTCATGTTCGGTTCGACCAGGAACATGGTCACCATGACACGCAGGTAGTAGAACAGGCCGATGGCGCTGCCCAGTACCAGGGCGCCGACCAGCCACCAGTGCTGCGACTCGACGCCGGTGGCGACGATGTAGAACTTGCCGATGAAGCCGGCGGTCAGCGGGATGCCGGCCAGGGACAGCATCATCACGGTCATTACCGCGGTCAGCACCGGACGGCGCCAGAACAGGCCGCGGTACTCGAACAGCGCGTCGGCATCGCGACCGCTGTACGGAGTGGACATCAGGGTGACCACGCCGAAGGCGCCCAGGGTGGTAACGACGTAGGTGGTCAGGTAGACGCCGACTGCTTCCACGGCCAGGCCCTTGCTCGCCACCAGGGCGATCAGCAGGTAGCCGAAGTGGGCGATGGACGAGTAGCCCAGCAGGCGCTTGATGTTGCTCTGGGTCAGCGCCAGCAGGTTGCCGATCAGGATCGAGGCGATGGCGATGACCGCGATGGCGTCATGCAGCAGGCCGTTGTTCAGGGCCGCCGGAGCGATCTGGAACAGGCGCAGCAGCACGGCGAACACGGCGACCTTGGCGGTAGTGGCCAGGAAGGTGGCAACCGGGGCCGGGGCGCCTTCGTAGACATCCGGGGTCCACAGGTGGAACGGTGCCAGGGACAGCTTGAAGCCCAGGCCGACTACCATCATGCCGACGCCAATGGCCAGCAGCGGGCCATGGCTGGTGCCCTCTGCCAGCGAGGCGCCCAGGGCGGAGAAGCCCAGGTTGCCGGACTCGGCGTAGAGCAGGGCCATGCCGAACAGCAGGAAAGCAGAGCCGGCGGCGGACAGCACGGTGTACTTGATGCCCGCTTCCAGGGTGCGCTTGTTGAAGAAGGCGTAGGCCACCATGCCGTAGACCGGCACCGACAGCAGTTCCAGGCCGATGAACAGGCCGGCCAGGTTCTGCGCGCTGACCAGTACCAGGCCGCCCGCGGTGGACAGCAGCAGGAGCAGGTACAACTCCTCGCGGTTGCCTGGGAAGCTTTCCATGTAGGCGTGGGCGAGGGTGGTGCAGGCCAGGGCGCCGATCAGGATCAGGGCCATGTAGAAGCAGGCGAAGTTGTCGACCACCATGAGCGGGGTGACTTCGATCGGGGTGACTTTCAGCACCGGGATGATCGACAGCAGGGCCAGGTTCAGACCGATCACCGAGAGGGTGGCGGTCATCGAGTGGTTACGCTTCCAGGCTACCGCGAGCATCACCACCACCAGGGTGGCGCTGGTGATGAGCAGTGGCAGGAGCGCGATGAAGTGTTGAATCGTGAAGGTCATTTCGCGCTTACCGTGCTGCCAGAGTGGAGAGGGCGGAACCCAGCCATTGCTGGACGCCGTGCATGGTTGCCGCGGAGGTGTCGAGGACCGGCTGCGGGTAGACGCCGAGCACGATCAGCAGCACCGCCAGGCCGAGCACCATGGAGAGCTCGCGGGCGTTCAGGCCGGCGATGGCGGTGTCGGACTTGGCCGGGCCGAAGTACGCGCGGTGGATCATGATCAGCGAGTAGACCGAGCCGAACACCAGGCCGAAGGTGGCGATCACAGTGATCACCGGAACGACCTTGAAGCTGCCCAGCAGGATCAGGAATTCGCCGACGAAGTTGCCGGTGCCCGGCAGGCCCAACGACGCGGTGGCGAAGAACAGGGCCACGGCCGGCAGGTACGGGATGCGCGACCACAGGCCGCCCATCTTGCGCATGTCACGGGTGTGCAGGCGCTCGTACAGCTGGCCACACAGGATGAACAGCGCGGCGGCGGAGAGGCCGTGGGCGATCATTTGCACCACTACACCCTGCAGCGCCTGCGGGCTGCCGGAGTAGATGCCGATCATCACGAAGCCCATGTGCGACACCGAGGAGTAGGCCACCAGGCGCTTGATGTCGGTCTGTGCGAACGACAGGAAGGCGCCGTAGAAGATGCCGATCAGACCCAGGGTCATGGCGATCGGGGCGAACTCGGCCGAGGCGTTGGGGAACAGCGGCAGGGCAAAGCGGATCAGGCCGTAGGCCGCGGTCTTCAGCAGGATGCCGGCCAGGTCCACGGAGCCGGCAGTCGGCGCCTGGGCGTGGGCGTCGGGCAGCCAGGAGTGCACCGGCACTACCGGCATCTTCACCGCGAAGGCGACGAAGAAGCCGAGCATCAGGATCCACTCGGTGTGCGGCGGCAGCTGGGTCTTCAGCAGGTCGGCGTAGTTGAAGGTCAACACGCCGGTGCTGTTGTAGTGCACGAACACCAGGCCCAGGATCGCCACCAGCATCACCAGGCCGCTGGCCTGGGTGAAGATGAAGAACTTGGTGGCGGCGTAGATGCGGGTCTTCTTGCCATCGTCCGAGCTATGACCCCAGAGCGCGATGAGGAAGTACATCGGCACCAGCATCATTTCCCAGAAGAAGAAGAACAGGAACAGGTCGACGGCGAGGAACACGCCGATCACGCCGCCCAGGATCCACAGCAGGTTCAGGTGGAAGAAGCCGATGCGGCGCTGGATCTCGTTCCACGAGCAGAGGACGGACAGCACGCCGAGCAGGCCGGTCAGCGCGACCATCAGCAGGGACAGGCCGTCCATTGCCAGATGCACGCTGATGCCGAAACGCTCGATCCAGGGTACCTGGAACTGCAGGGTCCACTGCGGCTCGCCACCCGGCGCCGGGGCCAGCTGGAAGTCGCCGGTGTGCCACACCCACAGGCTCAGGGCCAGGGTGAGGACCATCGATCCCAGGGCGACCCAGCGGGGCAGGGTCTTGCTGGTGTACTCGGCGATCCAGCAAAGGAAGCCGCCGATGAAGGGGATCAGGATTAGCCAGGGCAGAATCATGTCGGGCTCAATCTCTTTCGTGAATTCATTAAGCCAGCAGCAGCGCGCCGAGGAGCAGCGCGGCGCCACCCACCAGGGAAGCGGCGTACCAACGCAGGCGGCCGTTCTCGGTGAGGCTGAGGAGTTTGTTGCCACCGCGGGCGGTGAGCGGGACCAGGACCAGGGTCTTGTCGATCGGGTCCGCGGCCAGCAGGCGGCAGATCAGCAGGTAGGGTTTCACGAACAGCTTGTCGTACAGCCAGTCGAAGCCCCAGGCGTGGTACCACCAGGTGCCGAAGAAGCGGCCCGGTGCGCTCTGGGCGACGGCGCTGACGAAGCGGCGCTTGCCGAGGAACAGCAGGCCCGCCAGCAGGATACCGGCGATGGCGATGGCGCCCGAGGCGATTTCCAGGCTGTGCTTGGCTTCACCCCCGGCGTGACCGGCGCTTTCCGGCAGGACACCGGCCAGCGGCGGAGTGATCAGCGCACCGACGAAGGTGGAGAGTACGATCAGGATACCCAGTGGCAGCCAGTGGCTGATGCCGTGGCCCGCGTGTGCTTCGGTCTTCGCTTCGCCGTGGAAGGTGATGAAGATCAGACGGAAGGTGTACAGCGAGGTCATGAACGCGCCGACCAGGCCAGCAATCAGCAGGTTCTGGTGACCGCTGGCAAAGGCTTCCCAGAGGATCTCGTCCTTGGAGTAGAAGCCGGCGGTCAGGAAGGGCAGGGCGGACAGCGCCGCGCCACCGACCACGAAGCTGGCGTAGGCCAGCGGCAGCTTCTTCCACAGGCCACCCATCTTGAAGATGTTCTGCTCGTGGTGGCAGGCGACGATCACCGCACCCGAAGCAAGGAACAGCAGGGCCTTGAAGAAGGCATGGGTCATCAGGTGGAAGATCGCGCCACCCCAGGCGCCAACGCCCAGGGCCAGGAACATGTAGCCGATCTGGCTCATGGTCGAGTAGGCGAGGATACGCTTGATGTCGGTCTGCACCAGGGCTGCGAAGCCCGCCAGCACCAGGGTCACGGCGCCGATGATGCCAACCAGCTCCAGAACGTTCGGAGCCAGCTCGAACAGACCGTGGCAGCGGGCGATCAGGTAGACGCCCGCGGTCACCATGGTGGCGGCGTGGATCAGCGCGGAGACCGGAGTCGGACCGGCCATCGCGTCGGCCAGCCAGGTCTGCAGCGGCAGCTGGGCGGATTTGCCGACGGCGCCGCCGAGCAGCATCAGGGTGGCCAGGTTGATCCACAGGTCGCCCTTGGCGAAGTGCTGCGGAGCCAGGACCAGCAGCTCCTGGATGTTCAGCGTGCCCAGGTGCTGGAACAGGATGAACATGCCGATGGCGAAGAACACGTCACCCACGCGGGTCACGATGAAGGCCTTCAGCGCTGCGTTGCCGTTCGGTACGTGGTTGTAATAGAAACCGATCAGCAGGTAGGAGCAGAGGCCCACGCCTTCCCAGCCGAAGTACATGAACAGCAGGTTATCGCCCAGTACCAGGAACAGCATGCTGGCGATGAACAGGTTGGTGTACGCGAAGAACCGCGAATAGCCGGTTTCACCGCGCATGTACCAGGAGGCGAACAGGTGGATCAGGAAGCCGACGCCGGTGACCACGCCGAGCATGGTGACCGAGAGGCCGTCCAGGTACAGGGTGAAGTTGGTCTTGAAGTCGCCAACGCTCATCCATTGCCACAGCACCAGGCTGTAGGCGCCACCTTCGGGCGGGTTGCTGTGGAAGCTCCAGATCGCCCAGAAGGCGGAGAGGGCCGCCAGGCCCACGGAGCCGACACCGACCAGTGCCGAGAGATTTTCCGACCACTTGCCGCGCGAGAACGAGAGCAGCAGGAAGCCGACCAGGGGGAACAGGAAAGTAAGGGGCAGCAGGTTCATCCGCGCATCTCGCTGGCAGCGTCGATATCGAGGGTATGGAAGCGGCGATACAGCTGGAGCAGGATCGCCAGGCCAATGCTGGCCTCGGCCGCAGCCAGGCTGAGCACCAGGATGAACATCACCTGGCCGTCAGGCTGGCCCCAGCGGGCGCCACCGACCACGAAGGCCAGGGCGGCGGCGTTCATCATCACTTCCAGGCTCATCAGTACGAACAGGATGTTGCGTCGTACCATCAGGCCCACCAGGCCGAAGCAGAACAGCACACCGGCGAGTGCCAGTCCGTGTTCGAGAGGGATTGCATTCATGGTGTTAGTCCTTCGCTTCGTGGCGGCCGAGGTGGTAGGCGGCGACCAGTGCCGCCAGCAGCAGCATCGAGGCCAGTTCGACGACCAGCAGGTACGGGCCGAACAGGCTGATGCCCACGGCCTTGGCGTCCACGGTGGTGTGGCCGATGCCGATACCGCTCGGGGTGCGCGAGAGCATCCACAGCAACTCGACGAGCAGCACGGCAGCCAGGGCGCCGGGGCCAATCCAGACACCGGGCTTGAGCCACTTGCGCTCCTGCTCGGCAATCGCCGGGCCGAGGTTGAGCATCATGACCACGAACACGAACAGCACCATGATCGCGCCGGCGTAGACGATGATCTCCAGGGCGCCGGCGAACGGGGCGCCGAGGCTGAAGAAGGTCATCGATACCGCCAGCAGCGAAATGATGAGGTAGAGCAGGGCATGCACCGGGTTGCTGTTGGTGATGACCCGGAAGGTTGCCAGCACGGCGACGCCGGCGGCGAAGTAGAAAGCGAATTCCACGCGACGTCTCCTTACGGCAGCAGGCTCTTGACGTTGATCGGTTCGGCCTCGTTCTGCGCGGCGCCTTTCGGCTTGCCGGCGATGGCCATGCCGGCAACGCGGTAGAAGTTGTAGTCCGGGTTCTTGCCGGGGCCGGAGATCAGCAGGTCTTCCTTCTCGTAGACCAGGTCCTGGCGCTTGAACTCGCCCATCTCGAAATCCGGTGTCAGCTGGATCGCGGTGGTCGGGCAGGCTTCTTCGCACAGGCCGCAGAAGATGCAGCGAGAGAAGTTGATGCGGAAGAACTCGGGGTACCAACGGCCATCGTCCATCTCGGCCTTCTGCAGGGAGATGCAGCCGACCGGGCAGGCCACGGCGCACAGGTTGCACGCAACGCAGCGCTCCTCACCGTCGGGGTCGCGAGTGAGCACGATGCGGCCACGGTAGCGCGGCGGCAGGTACACGGGCTCTTCCGGATACTGCAGGGTGTCACGCTTGCGGAAGGCGTGACCGAAGATCATCACCAGGCTGCGCAGCTGGGTGTAGGTGCCGTGCACCACGTCGAAAATGTACTTGATCATGGTCGTACTCCTTACTGGGTCGCCAGCACGACAGCGCCGGTCACCAGCAGGTTGATCAGGGTCAGCGGGAGGCAGAACTTCCAGCTGAAGGCCATCACCTGGTCATAGCGCGGGCGTGGGATGGAAGCCCGCAGCAGAATGAACATCATGATGAAGAAGCCGGTTTTCAGGGCGAACCAGAAGAACGGGATCTGCGGCAGGATGCCGAAGGGACCGTGCCAGCCGCCGAAGAACAGGGTCGCCAGCAGCGCGGACACCAGCACGATGCCGATGTACTCGCCGACGAAGAACATGCCCCATTTCATGCCGGCGTACTCGATGTGGTAACCGTCGGCCAGTTCCTGCTCGGCTTCGGGCTGGTCGAACGGGTGACGGTGGGTCACGGCGACGCCGGCGACGAAGAAGGTCATGAAGCCGAAGAACTGGGGGATGATGAACCACATGTGCTCGGCCTGGTAATCGACGATGTCGCGCAGGCTGAACGAACCGACCTGGGCGACGATGCCCATCAGCGACAGGGCCAGGAACACCTCGTAGGAGATGGTCTGGGCCGAGGCGCGCAGGCTGCCGAGGAGGGCGAACTTGTTATTGCTCGACCAGCCGGCGAACAGCACCGCGTAAACGGTCAGGCCGGCCATGGCGAAGAAGAACAGGATGCCGATGTTCAGGTCCGCGACGCCCCAGGTCGGGGTGATCGGGATGACTGCGAAGGCCACCAGCAGCGCACCCATGGCGATCATGGGCGCGAGGGTGAAGATCATCTTGTCGGCGAACGGCGGGGTCCAGTCTTCCTTGAAGAACATCTTCAGCATGTCGGCGCCAAGCTGGAAGGCACCGAAGGGGCCGACCCGGTTCGGACCGTAGCGGTCCTGCCAGAGGCCGAGCAGACGACGCTCGACCCAGCTGAGCAGCGCGCCGCAGACGACCACGGCGAGCAGGATGACGATGGCCTTGATGACCTCGATCAGGATGTCGACGATGGCGGGTGTCAGCCAGCTCATTGCGCAGCCTCCTGCAGACCTTCAGCGACGGCGCCGATGACACCGGCGGGAATGCCTTGCAGACCGATCGGCAGGGCGACCAGGCCAGCGCCCAGCTCTTCGCTCACACGCAGCGGCAGGCGCAGCTCCTGGCCCTTGACGGTCAGGCGGATGATCGCACCTTCGTTGACGCCCAGACGGTCAGCCTCGGCCTTGGCCAGAGTGATGTAGGTCTGCGGGATGCGTTCCTGCACCGGAGCGGCTTTCGAGGAGTTCTCCTCGCTGCCGAACAGGTGATAGAAGGGCACCACCTTGAACTGGCTGGCGGCGGTGTGGAACGGTGCAGGAATCTCGCTGAACCACAGGGCTTCGCCCTTGGCCTCGATCAGGCGCACGCCCGGATCGCCGGCGCGCAGATGACCACCCACTTCGTCCTGGAACTTGTTCCAGGCCTGCGGGGAGTTCCAGCCTGGGGACCAGGCGAACGGAATCTGCTGACGCGGTTCGGTGCTGCCGGCGTAACCTTCCATGGAGAAGGCGAACGCGGAGTCGATGTCCTGCGGTTGGCGCGGCTCGCTGACATTGATGTTGGCGCGCATCGAGGTACGGCCGGAGTAGCGGTGCGGCTCGCGCGCCAGCTTCAGGCCCTTGATGCGGAACGCGGCGTTCGGCGCGGCCTCGCGGATGCCAGCCAGTTGCGGCTTGGCAGCGACGACGGCGTCGATCACGTGGTCCAGCTGGGTCCAGTCGACACGCTTGCCTTCCAGGGTGCTGTGCAGCGCGTGCAGCCAGCGCCAGCCTTCGCGGACCAGGTTGTCGGCGTTGTAGTAGGTCGGATCGTAGACCTGGAAGAAGCGTTGGGCGCGGCCTTCCTGGCTGACCAGGGTGCCATCGCCTTCGGCGAAGCTGGCGGCCGGCAGCAGGACGGTGGCCTTGGCGCTGGTGGCGGTCTGCTGGTGGTCGGCGACGACTACGATCTTCGCGGTGGCCAGTGCAGCATCGACAGCGGCAGCGTCGGCGCGGCGGTACAGGTCGTTCTCCAGGATCACCACGGCATCGGCGGCGCCGGAGGTCAGCTGCTCGAGAGCGGCTTCGATGGAGTCACCGCCGAAGAGGGCGAGGCCCAGGCTGTTGGCTTCCGGAACCACCAGGCTCAGGGAGCCGTTCTTCTCGCGGTTCTTCAGTGCGCTGGCGATGTTGGCGGCGGCTTCGATCAGGGCGTTGCTGCCCAGCGAGGTGCCGGAAACCACCAGCGGACGCTTGGCGGCAACCAGAGCATCGGCGATGCGCTGGGCCAGGGCGGCGGCTTCGGTGTCGAGGCCGACGACGGCCGGAGCGCTCGGGTCGATGGCGTGGGCCACAGCGAAGCCCAGGCGGGCCAGGTCTTCGGTGGCGGCGTGCACGCACTCGGCGGCCACGTCGTCCAGGCGGGTTTCATCCAGGCTGGCGATGAACAGCGGGTTCATCTCGTGCTGGGCGATGGTCTTCACTGCGGCGTCGAGCCACGGCTGGATCTTCATCGCGGCGGCCATGTCCTCGCCCTTGCCTTTCACCGACTGGCGCAGGGCCAGGGCGATACGGGCAGCGGTCTGGGTCAGGTCTTCGCCGAGCACGAACACTGCGTCGTGGTCTTCGATGTCGCGGATGGTCGGCACCGGCAGCGGGCCGTCCTGCATCACTTTCAGCACCAGTTGCAGGCGTTGCAGCTCGTCAGCGGAGATGCCGCTGTAGAAGTTCTGCGCGCCGACCAGTTCGGTCAGGGCGTAGTTGCTTTCCAGGCTGGCACGCGGCGAACCGATACCGATGACCTTGCGGCCCTTGAGCAGGGCAGCGGTCTGGTCGAGGGCGCCATCCAGCGAGAGCTTCTGCTTGCTCAGCATCAGCTGCGGTTGGCGCGGGCGGTCTTCGCGGTTGACGTAGCCGTAGCCGAAGCGGCCGCGGTCGCAGAGGAAGTAGTGGTTCACCGAGCCGTTGTAGCGGTTCTCGATGCGGCGGATTTCACCGTAACGCTCACCGGGGCTGATATTGCAGCCGCTGGAGCAGCCATGGCAGATGCTCGGGGCGAACTGCATGTCCCACTTGCGGTTGTAGCGCTCGGAGTGGGTCTTGTCGGTGAACACGCCGGTCGGGCAGACCTCGGTCAGGTTGCCGGAGAATTCGCTCTCCAGTACACCGTCCTCGATACGGCCGAAGTAGACGTTGTCGTGCGCGCCGTAGACGCCCAGGTCGGTGCCGCCGGCATAGTCCTTGTAGTAACGGACGCAACGGTAGCAGGCGATGCAGCGGTTCATCTCGTGGGCGATGAACGGGCCGAGCTCCTGGTTCTGGTGGGTGCGCTTGGTGAAGCGGTACCGGCGCTGGTTGTGGCCGGTCATCACCGTCATGTCCTGCAGGTGGCAGTGACCGCCTTCCTCGCAGACCGGGCAGTCGTGCGGGTGGTTGGTCATCAGCCATTCGACGACGCTGGCGCGGAACTGCTTGGCCTCTTCGTCCTCGATGGAAATCCAGGTGTTGTCGGTGGCGGGAGTCATGCAGGACATGACGAGACGACCGCGTTTGTCGTTCTCGTCGGTGTACTGCTTGACCGCGCACTGGCGGCATGCGCCGACGCTTCCGAGCGCCGGGTGCCAGCAGAAGTAGGGGATGTCGAGACCGAGGGAGAGACAGGCCTGCAACAGGTTGTCCGCTCCGTCGACTTCTAACGTCTTGCCGTCTACGTGGATCGTGGCCATGGGTCTAAGTCTTCGTTGGCCCGTTGTCAGCGGGCGTGGCTAATAGAAATCACGGTTTCATCGGGCCGGCGGCACGCCGCGGCACTGCAACGAAACAACGCCGGGCGCAGTGCCCGGCGATCAAAGCATCAAGCGCCGACAGTCTGCGGTGCTTGTACGGCCTGAGCCTGGCGGGAAATGCCCGCTTCGAACTCGGGACGGAAATACTTCAGTGCGCTGCCCAGCGGCTCGACGGCACCCGGTGCGTGGGCACAGAAGGTCTTGCCTGGGCCGAGGAAGTTGACAAGCTGCTCGAGGGTTTCCAGGTCGCCCTGGGCGCCTTCGCCTTTCTCCAGCGCGCGCAGTACCTTCACGCTCCACGGCAGGCCGTCACGGCACGGCGTGCACCAGCCGCACGATTCGCGGGCGAAGAACTCTTCCATGTTGCGCAGCAGGGAAACCATGTTGACGCTGTCGTCCACTGCCATGGCCAGACCGGTGCCCATACGGGTGCCGACCTTGGCGACGCCGCCGGCGTAGAACAGCGCGTCCAGGTGCTCCGGCAGGAGGAAGCCGGTGCCGGCGCCGCCCGGCTGCCAGGCCTTGAGCTTGTAGCCGTCGCGCATGCCGCCGGCGTAGTCCTCGAACAGCTCGCGGGCCGGAAGGCCGAAGGGCAGTTCCCAGATACCGGGGTTCTTCACCTTGCCGGAGAAGCCCATGAGCTTGGTGCCCATGTCTTCGCTGCCCGGACGGGCGAGGCCCTTGTACCAGTCGACGCCGTGCTCGACGATCGCCGGCACGTTGCACAGGGTCTCGACGTTGTTCACGCAGGTCGGCTTGCCCCACACGCCAACGGCGGCGGGGAAGGGCGGCTTGGAGCGCGGGTTGGCGCGGCGGCCTTCCAGCGAGTTGATCAGTGCAGTCTCTTCGCCACAGATGTAGCGACCGGCGCCGGTGTGGACGAACAGCTCGAAATCGAAGCCGCTGCCGAGGATGTTCTTGCCCAGCAGGCCGGCGGCCTTGGCTTCATCGATGGCGCGGTTCAGGTTACGGGCCGCGTCGACGTACTCGCCGCGCAGGAAGATGTAGCCGCGGTAGGCCTTGAGGGCGCGCGCGGAGATCAGCATGCCTTCCACCAGCAGGTGCGGCAGCTGCTCCATGAGCATGCGGTCCTTCCAGGTGTTGGGCTCCATCTCGTCCGCGTTGCACAGCAGGTAGCGGATGTTGAGGGATTCGTCCTTGGGCATCAGGCCCCACTTCACGCCGGTGGGGAAGCCCGCACCACCGCGGCCCTTGAGGCCGGAGTCCTTGACGGTCTGGACGATGTCGTCGGTGGCCATCTGCGCCAGCGCCTTGCGCGCGGCGGCATAGCCATTCTTCGACTGGTATTCCTCCAGCCAGACCGGGGCGCCGTCGTCACGCAGGCGCCAGGTCAGCGGATGGGTTTCGGCCGCGCGCGCGGTGCGGTTGGGCGTGCCGTAGGAGGTGAGGCGACTCATGCGTAGGCCTCCAGCAGTTTGGCGACGCCGTCGGGACGCAGGTCGCCGAAGGTGTCGTCGTCGATCATCATCGCCGGGGCCTTGTCGCAGTTGCCCAGGCAGCACACCGGCAGCAGGGTGAAGCGGCCGTCGGCGGTGGTCTGGCCGAGGCCGATGCCCAGCTGCTTCTGGATCTCGCCAACCACGGACTCGTGACCGCCGATGTAGCAGACCATGCTGTCACAGACGCGGATGATGTGGCGGCCGACCGGCTGGCGGAAGATCTGGCTATAGAAGGTAGCCACACCCTCGACGTCGCTGTCGGGGATGCCGAGGATGTCGGCGATGGCCGGAATGGCGCCGTCCGGCACCCAGCCGCGCTGCTTCTGAACGATCTTCAGGGCTTCGATGGACGCCGCGCGGGAGTCCTCGTAGTGATGCATTTCGTGCTCGATGGCCGAGCGCTCGGTTTCGCTGAGTTCGAAACGATCAGTCTGGATAAGGGTACTCATGATCAGCGGTCCACGTCGGCCATAACGAAGTCGATACTGCCCAGATAAGCGATCAGGTCAGCAATCATGCTGCCGTTGATCACCGACGGAATCTGCTGCAGGTGCGGGAAGCTGGGCGTCCGGATGCGGGTCCGGTAGCTCATGGTGCTGCCATCGCTCGTCAGGTAGTAGCTGTTGATGCCCTTGGTCGCTTCCACCATCTGGAAGGCTTCGTTGGCCGGCATGACCGGGCCCCAGGAAACCTGCAGGAAGTGGGTGATGAGGGTCTCGATGTGCTGCAGCGTGCGCTCTTTGGGCGGCGGCGTGGTCAGCGGGTGATCCGCCTTGTACGGGCCTTCGGGCATGTTCTTCAGGCACTGCTCGATGATGCGCAGGCTCTGGCGCATCTCGCCCATCTTGACCATGCAGCGGTCGTAGGCGTCGCCGTTGGCCGCCAGCGGTACTTCGAACTCGAAGTTCTCGTAGCCGGAGTAGGGGCGGGCCTTGCGCAGGTCGAAGTCGCAGCCGGTGGCGCGCAGGCCGGCGCCGGTGGTGCCCCATTCCAGCGCTTCCTTGGTGTTGTACTGGGCAACGCCGATGGTACGGCCACGCAGGATGCTGTTCTTCAGGGCGGCGGTTTCGTACTCGTCCAGACGCTTGGGCATCCAGTCGAGGAATTCGCGAACCAGCTTGTCCCAGCCGCGCGGCAGGTCGTGGGCGACGCCGCCGATGCGGTACCAGGCCGGGTGCAGGCGGAAGCCGGTGATGGCTTCGACGACCTTGTAGGCGCGCTGACGGTCGGTGAAGGTGAAGAACACCGGGGTCATCGCACCCACGTCCTGGATGTAGGTACCCAGGTACAGAAGGTGGTTCAGGATGCGGAAGAACTCCGACATCATGATGCGGATGACGTCGACGCGCTGCGGCACCTTGATGCCGGCGAGCTTCTCGACCGAGAGCACATACGGCAGGTTGTTCATCACGCCGCCGAGGTAGTCGATACGGTCGGTGTAGGGGATGAAGCTGTGCCAGGACTGGCGCTCGGCCATCTTCTCGGCGCCACGGTGGTGGTAGCCGATCTCCGGAACGCAGTCGAGGATCTCTTCACCGTCCAGCTGCAGGATGATGCGGAACGCACCGTGCGCGGAAGGGTGGTTCGGACCCAGGTTGAGGAACATGAAGTCCTCGTTCTCGCCGTGGCGCTTCATGCCCCAGTCTTCGGGCTTGAAACGCAGGGCTTCCTGCTCGAGGTCCTGCTTGGCGGCGGACAGCGCGTAGGGATCGAACTCGGTGGCGCGCGCCGGGTAGTCCTTGCGCAGCGGATGACCTTCCCAGGTCGGCGGCATCAGCATGCGGGTCAGGTGCGGGTGACCATTGAAGGTGATCCCGTACATGTCCCAGACCTCGCGCTCGTACCAGTTGGCGTTCGGCCAGATACGGGTGGCGGTGGGTACGTTGAGGTCGCCTTCGGACAAGGCCACCTTGATCATCACGTCACTATTACGCTCGAGCGACATCAGGTGGTAGAACACGCTGAAGTCGGCACCCGGCAGGCTGCGACGGTGGGTGCGCAGGCGCTCGTCGACACCGTGCAGGTCATAGAGCATGACGTACGGCTTGGGCACATTGCGCAGGAAGGTGAGGACGTCGATCAGGCGCTCACGGGCAACCCAGAGCACCGGCATGCCGGTGCGGGTGGCCTGGACGGTGAAGGTCTCGGCGCCAAAGCGGGAATTCAGTTCGACGACGATGTCTTGGTCGTCTGCCTTGTAAGGCGGGATGTACAGAGCGGAGTCTGCATTCATAGTCTTTAAGTCACTCGGTCAACGGTGGAGTGAAAACGGGCCTCTCGTGGAGGGCCGGATCACACTTCGTCGGGGCTGCGCAGGTTGGTGACCGCAATGCGCTGTTCGCGCTTGAGATCCTTCTGGGCAGGCATGTCGGCGCGATAGACGCCTTGATCGCCTACAACCCAGGACAACGGGCGACGCTCCTGGCCGATGGATTCCTGCAGCAGCATCAGGCCTTGCAGGAACGCCTCCGGACGGGGCGGGCAGCCAGGGATGTACACGTCCACGGGGAGGAACTTGTCGACCCCCTGAACGACCGAGTAGATGTCGTACATGCCGCCGGAGTTGGCGCACGACCCCATCGAGATCACCCACTTGGGTTCCAGCATCTGCTCGTACAGGCGCTGGATGACCGGGGCCATCTTGATGAAGCAGGTGCCGGCGATGACCATGAAGTCAGCCTGGCGCGGCGATGCACGGATCACTTCGGCGCCGAAACGGGCGATGTCGTGTGGCGCGGTGAACGCCGTGGTCATCTCCACGTAGCAGCAGGACAGCCCGAAGTTGTACGGCCACAGGGAGTTCTTGCGACCCCAGTTCACCGCACCGTTGAGAACATCCTCGAGCTTGCCCATGAAGATGTTCTTGTGGACCTGCCCTTCGATGAGCGGGTCTTCTACCGTTTCGCGTTCGCCGATCGGGTATTGATCGTTGGGCGCATCCGGATCGATCCGGGTAAGTTTGTATTGCATCGCCAAAGCCTCATTGTTTTAGCTTCGCCTGCCGTGCGCGACGTGCCGCCGGCGCCCAATCGAGCGCGCCGATACGCCACAGGTAGACAAGACCTGCCAACAGAATTGCTATGAAAATGGTTGCCTCGATCAGACCGGCCCAGCCGCTTTCACGGACGGACACTGACCAGGCGAAAAGGAAGAGGGCTTCGACGTCGAAGATCACGAAGAGCATCGCGACCAGATAGAATTTTGCCGACAGGCGCAGGCGGGCGCTGCCGGTAGGAACGATCCCCGATTCGAACGGTTCGTTCTTGCTGCGACCAAATGCCTTACTGCCAAGCAGGCTGGAAACCCCTAGCATGAAGGCGAGCAGGCCCAGCACTCCTAAAAGGAAGGCGGCGAGTCCCCAGTGTTGAGCTGCAAGTTCAGCTGGATTGGGCATGCCGATACTCCTTCCTACAAATAACGATTGTCTTGGGTTCCAGGCGCAACGCCTGACTACTGCGAACCCGACAACTCAAGGATAGTGAGCTAAGGGTTCAGGTCATCTTTCCAATTTTATGCCCAAAGCCTTCAGCAAGTAAATTTTTCCAACACAAACAGATGCTTCTATTTCGGGCAAAAGGCTTTTGCATTTCCCGTAGCGCCCTGTTTGCGCGGCTCTGGATGCCTAGTGTGGCGGCACTTCGGCTTTGGTCGAATAGTACTTTCGAGGTATTTGCCCGCAATAAATCGGCATTCTATAAATGATAAATATTATCATTTGCAGTGTCGTATATCCGTAACTTTACTACATATAAGCGCCGGGGCTTTTATTTCGCCTGGTATCCGACTTCGAATTATTCCTCTGTGAATTCGTTGGTCGTCCAGGCTTGCGGGTGGTTCAATTTCCTTTCCGGACCCACGCCCAGCGCATCTCGCAGCGCACCGGTTCGGCCCCGGAGTCGTCGAGAAGGGTGACCTGGACCAGTGCTTCGCCTCGATCTTCTTCCTGCATTGCGCGGCGCTGTTCCGGTGTCAGCGTGGCGATGGCGCGCAGGCTGCCGCTGGCCCGGCGCAGGTAGTCCACCTTGAGGGTCTTGATCAGCGGCAGCTTGTGATCCGGCAGGTTCATGCCAACCATGCAGCCGCTGGCGGATTCGGCCAGCAGCGCCATGGCGGCAGCGTGAACGCCGCCGATGTGATTACGGGCGCGGCGGTGGTTGGCCAGGCTCATGCGCACTTCGCTGTCGGAGAGCTTCTGGATGCGTACGCCAGCCGTGCCGGCGAAGCGCACCTGGGAGCAGAACAGTCGGCTGAGCAGCGGCTCGTGAAGACAGCGCGGGAGGCGCTGGATGAGATGGGCGGCGAGTGCGAGGCGGTTGCGCTTGGGCATGCCTTTCATGGAGGGGCATTTCCATTCATATAAAGGAAGCGCGAGGCTGGCAGGTCGAGGCGAGCCTGCCCTTGGCGGGCGGGGAGAAGACGTCTGGCGGTTCGGCCAAGCACAAAAAAGCAAAACCCCGGCCGAGGCCGGGGTTTCGTGGAGCCTGCCAGCCCTGAGGGGCTGGTGAGCCAGTTCTTAGTGGAACTGGTTCATGGTGTTGTCTTTACCCGAGGCTTTCAGAGCGGCTTCGCCAGCGAAGTACTCTTTGTGGTTGTCGCCGATGTCCGAGCCAGCCATGTTCTGGTGCTTGACGCAGGCGATGCCCTGACGCAGTTCCTGACGCTGAACGCCTTTCACGTAGGCCAGCATGCCCTGGTCGGCGAAGTAGCCTTTGGCCAGGTTGTCGGTCGACAGAGCGGCGGTGTGGTAGGTCGGCAGGGTGATCAGGTGGTGGAAGATGCCGGCGTGGGCAGAGCCATCGCGCTGGAAGGTACGGATCTTCTCGTCGGCAACCTGGGCCAGTTCGGTCTCGTCGTACTCGACGCTCATCAGCTTGGCGCGGTCGTAGGCGGAAACGTCCTTGCCTTCGGCGACGAATGCATCGAACACCTGCTGACGGAAGTTCAGGGTCCAGTTGAACGACGGGCTGTTGTTGTAAACCAGCTTGGCGTTCGGGATGACTTCGCGGATGCGGTCAACCATGCCCTTGATCTGGCCAACGTGCGGCTTCTCGGTTTCGATCCACAGCAGATCGGCGCCGTTCTGCAGCGAGGTGATGCAGTCCAGGACGCAGCGGTCTTCGCCGGTGCCCTTGCGGAACTGGAACAGGTTGGAAGCCAGGCGCTTGGGACGCAGCAGCTTGCCGCCACGGTTGATCACCACGTCGCCGTTCTGCAGTTCGGCAGCGGAGACTTCTTCGCAATCCAGGAAGGAGTTGTACTGGTCGCCCAGGTCGCCCGGCTCTTTGGTCACGGCGATCTGCTTGGTCAGGCCGGCGCCCAGGGAGTCGGTGCGGGCAACGATCACGCCATCGTCAACACCCAGTTCGAGGAACGCGTAGCGAACGGCGTTGATCTTGGCGAGGAAGTCTTCGTGCGGAACGGTCACTTTGCCGTCCTGGTGGCCGCACTGCTTCTCGTCGGAAACCTGGTTCTCGATCTGGATGCAGCAGGCACCGGCTTCGATCATTTTCTTGGCCAGCAGGTAGGTCGCTTCCGGGTTGCCGAAGCCGGCGTCGATGTCGGCGATGATCGGTACTACGTGGGTTTCGTAGCCGTCGATCTGGGCCTGGATTTCGTCCTGCTTGACTTTGTCGCCGGCGGCGCGAGCGCTGTCCAGGGCGGTGAAGAGCAGGTCCAGTTCGCGGGCGTCAGCCTGGCGCAGGAAGGTGTACAGCTCTTCGATCAGGCCGGAAACGGCGGTTTTCTCGTGCATGGACTGGTCGGGCAGCGGGCCGAAGTCGGAACGCAGCGCGGCAACCATCCAGCCGGACAGGTAGAGGTAGCGCTTGTTGGTGGTCTTCAGGTGCTTCTTGATCGAGATCAGCTTCTGCTGACCGATGAAGCCATGCCAGCAACCCAGGGATTGGGTGTAGACGGAGGTGTCGGCGTCATACTCGGCCATGTCCTTGCGCATGATGGCCGCAGTGTACTTGGCGATGTCGAGACCAGTCTTGAAGCGGTTCTGAGCGCGCATGCGGGCAACCGACTCGGGGTTGATAGCGCTCCAGCTGTTACCGGTTTTCTCTTTCAGAGCGGCAACGGCTTTGATGTCGTTTTGATAAGCGGACATGGTCAATCCTTCAAAGTATGTGTTTGGTTGAGCACCGACTTACCCACTCAAGACCTGTATCGAAACGGTATTGGCTGCGGGTTGCTCGCCGCGGGATGGCGAAGGGGCGACCGAAAGAAGGAATGACGCTGGAGGAGTGGGGTAGAGCGGCGTACAGACGGGTGACTGCAGCGGTGACATCCAGAATCGCTTGCCGGCTCGTGGCAGCCGTTGGGCAATGGTGGACGGCTGAATCCGTCACTTCGTGCTGTTGCTAAGGCTTGCTTCCCCGTCCCTCAGGACAACCTCTTGCCAGTCGCAACCTCGTCGATCCGCCTTGTGGGCTTAACAACACGGACCTGCATGGCGGGTGGGCCACTGGCTCGGTCCGAAGGGCTTTGAGGCCCTCTGGTTAGCGGGAGCGAGGCCATCATGCACTTTCAAACGAGCGTTCGTCAAACGTTTTGTAGTGTTTTTTTTGGACTACTACACGAAGGTCTAACGAGGACTGGCAAGTCACCTGCGGAAGGATTAGTCGAGCACTTCGACCTTCACCCGCAGGCTGCTGTCGCTACGTCCCTGGGTACTGTACTGGCGGGTATAGCCGTTCTGGGTGCTCTGGTTGCTCTGGCTGACGCCACCGATCTCGATCCACTGGCCAATGGGCCCGCTGATGCTGGTGTCCGCCGAGCTGGTATTCATCGAGCCCTGGTAATTGCCGTTGAAGCGGTCGTTGCGCGTGCTCAGAGTGATGTGCACCAGATTGCCGGTGATACTGGCGGTCACATACATGCCCTGGTTGGCATCACGGTACTCGGTCTGGCTGTAGACCTGGCCGTAGGGGCCGATGCCGGCGTTGGTCACTGGCTGGCTCTGGCCGACCTGGATGAAGGCGGGGGAGCCTTCGGTAGTGCGCACCTGCTGTGTGCCGCCGCCGCGACTGTTGGTGGATCGATTGATGATGCGCACCTGGTCGCGGCCGTTGACTTCCCCGCGGCCAGCCTGGATGTCCACATTGCCGGCGCTGACCGAGCCGTTCACCGAGTAGCCGCTCTGGCTACCCTGGCTGCCATCGAGCGTATCGACGCTGATCAGTAGTTGATGCGGGCGCGTATCCAGCTGCTCGAGAACCTGCTGCAGTTCGCGGATCTTCGCCAGTTCGGCGTTCACCACCAGTTGGTTTCCATAGGCGGTAACCCGGCCTTCGTTGCCCAGCACCTGCTGTGCCACCGGCAGTACATCTTCGGCGGTGCGGTAGTTGAGCGGAATGATCTCGGTGCGAGGCGCCGCGACGGCGGACAAGCTGATCGCGCAGGCGAAAATCAAGGCGAGTGAGTGTCGGCTCAAATCAGAAAGCTCCGCAGGTTCGGGTCGAGGACGCTGGTGTTCCAGGTCTGTTCGAATTGCGCGATCAGCTGACGGACGCGCCCAGCGTTGTTGTAGTGCGCATAGCCAGCGTATTCGCCGGGCTCAGGGCGCAGCAACAGGCCACAATCGTCGGCGAGGAGGAAGGCGTGCTCCTCGCTCGGATAGTCAGGGTTGATCCGGCGGATCTGGCAGTAGCTGGACAGGCGACGGCTGAGGTTGAGCAGGCGATGGCCTTCCTTCACCGCACGGGTGCTGTCGCGCACCAGGATCATCAGGCGGTTGCGCGGATTGCCCAGCAGCAATTGGGTGCAGGCCTCCTGGATGCTGCTGTGATGATACAGCCAGGGCTCAAGGTCGGGGGTATAGAGATAGAGCGTGCGGCGCGCCTGCTGGGTCAGTGCGAGCGCATGGGCGCGGGCCTGTTCGGGCTTGTTGAAACGCTGTAGTTGGTCGCCTTCGCCGAGCTTGAATGGTGCGGGCTCCAGAACTTCAGGCGGCAGCGCTTCGCTGGGCGGGTTATGGACAGTAAAACGCCCCGGTGACTGAAACTCGATATCCGGCAGTTCTACCGGGAGGTCGTCTTGGTCCGGGGCGTTATCCATGTCGCTCCTTGCTCGTCGCTGCTCAGGCGCTTTCGCGCACCATGTCCACGTGGGGGAGGCCGGCGTCGAGGAATTCGCCGCTGGCTACCTGGAAGCCTAGTCGTTCGTAGAAGGGGATGGCGTAGACCTGCGCTGTCAGCAACTGGCGCTGCAGGCCCTGGCTTTCCGCCTGTTCGATGGCGGCACGCATCAGCAGGTCGCCGACCTTCAGGCCGCGCCAGTCCTTGAGGACCGACACCCGGCCAATGTGCCCGTCCGGCAGGAGGCGGGCGGTGCCGATGGCGTAGTCGCCTTCGAAGGCCAGGAAGTGCACGGCTTCGACATCCTCGGCGTCCCATTCGAGTTCCGGCGGGACCGATTGCTCGGCGATGAAAACCGCCTCGCGAATGCGCCGCAGATCGGCATTATCCTTCTGCCAGTCTGCGACGCGAACCCTGATCTTGCTACTCATCGGCAAACTCCAGACTGCCCTGTTTGATCAGTTCTCCGATGAGCTTACGCCCATCGTCGTCGGCCAGCCATTGGCCGAGATTCCCTTCGTGCAGCGACTCCGCCGAGCAGACCAGCTTGAGCAGGTCGCGCAGTTTTTCCGGCAGCACCACGGTCTGGCCGCTGGCGAACAGCAGCAGGCCGACGTCCACTTCGCTCCAGGCCATGCGGGCGCTGGGGTTGCGGATCAGTACTTCGCCGTCTTCGATGGCGGCTGTCAGATCGTCTTCCTCGATCTCCTCGCCAGCCACGAGTTCCGGGTAGCGTGGCTCGGTCATGAACTGGCCGAACCAGGTGAGCAGCAGGCGTTCATCGCTCATGTGCTCCTGCAGCAGA
Organism: Pseudomonas nicosulfuronedens; assembly: GCF_005877905.1. Classification (GTDB taxonomy): domain Bacteria; phylum Pseudomonadota; class Gammaproteobacteria; order Pseudomonadales; family Pseudomonadaceae; genus Pseudomonas; species Pseudomonas nicosulfuronedens. The sequence continues at coordinate 24,540 of NZ_SWDV01000049.1, forward strand.
TTCTTCAGGCGATCGAGGGCGTCGCGCTGGATCTGGTGCTGGTCGGAGTCGCCTTTCATTGCGGCCATGCCGGCGTCGCTGTAGCGCTCCTCGTCGGAGAGGAACTGGGCGAGGAAGTCGGTGAAGTGGGTCAGCACTTCGGCGGCGCTGGGTGCGCGGAAGCCGACCGAGTAGGTCATGCAGTCGTCTTCGGCGATGCCATAGTGGGCCACGCGCGGCGGCAGGTAGAGCATGTCGCCGGGTTCCAGGACCCAGTCGGCGTTCTCCTCGAATTCCGCGAGGATGCGCAGGTCGGCGTGGGGCAGCATCGGGCTGGTGGCGTCGCAGGTCTGGCCGACTTTCCAGCGGCGACGGCCGTGGCCCTGCAGCAGGAACACGTCGTAGTTGTCGAAGTGCGGGCCGACGCCGCCACCCGGTGCGGCGTAGCTGATCATTACGTCATCAATACGCCAGCTGGGGAGGAACTTGAAGTGTTCCAGTAGTTCGGCGACTTCCGGGATGAACTGGTCGACGGCCTGGACCAGCAGGGTCCAGTCGCGCTCGGGCATCTGGCTGAAGGTGTCTTCCTGGAACGGGCCGCGGCGCAGTTCCCACGGGCTGTCGCCGTGTTCGAGGACGATGCGCGACTCGATCATCTCTTCCAGGGCGAGGCCGGCCAGTTCGTCAGGGTCCAGCGGGCTCTTGAAGTCGGGGATGGCCTGGCGTACCAGCAGAGGCTTTTTCTGCCAGTAATCGCGGAGGAATTCTTCGGCGCTGATGCCGCCCAAAAGCTGAAGAGGAATAACAGGATTCATCGTTAAGTCCTTGAAACAAAAACGCCCGGCACAGCCGGGCGTGCAAAGTCGGGGCGAATCTCAGATGCGCTTGGCCTGGGCGGCAGCGTTACCGATGTAGTTCGCGGGGGTCAGTTGCTTCAGCTCGGCCTTGGCTTCTGCCGGCATGTCGAGGCCCTCGATGAACACCTGCAGGGCTTCGGCGCTGATGCCTTTGCCGCGAGTCAGTTCCTTGAGCTTCTCGTAGGGGTTCTCGATGCCGTAGCGGCGCATCACGGTCTGCACCGGCTCGGCGAGGACTTCCCAGCAGGCGTCCAGGTCGTCGGCGATGCGTGCAGCATTCAGCTCCAGCTTGCCGATGCCCTTGAGGCTGGCTTCGTAGGCGATGACGCTATGGGCGAAGCCGACGCCCAGGTTGCGCAGCACGGTGGAGTCGGTCAGGTCGCGCTGCCAGCGGGAGATTGGCAGTTTGCTGGCCAGGTGCTGCAGCAGCGCGTTGGCGATCCCCAGGTTGCCTTCGGAGTTCTCGAAGTCGATCGGGTTGACCTTGTGCGGCATGGTCGAGGAGCCGATCTCGCCAGCAACGGTCTTCTGCTTGAAGTAGCCCAGGGAGATGTAGCCCCAGACGTCGCGGTCGAAATCGATGAGGATGGTGTTGAAGCGCGCGACGGCGTCGAACAGCTCGGCGATGTAGTCGTGCGGCTCGATTTGGGTGGTGTAGGGGTTCCAGTTCAGGCCCAGATCACCTTCGATGAATTCGCGGGCGTTGGCTTCCCAATCCACTTGCGGGTAGGCCGACAGGTGGGCGTTGTAGTTGCCCACGGCGCCGTTGATCTTGCCCAGCAGCTCGACGGAAGCGACCTGCTTGATCTGGCGCTCCAGGCGGTAGACGACGTTGGCCAGTTCCTTGCCCAGAGTGGTCGGGGAGGCCGGCTGGCCGTGGGTGCGCGAGAGCATCGGCACGTCGGCGAATTTTACCGCCAGCTCACGGATGGAATCGGCGATCTGGCGCATAAGCGGCAGCAGCACGGTATCACGGCCTTCGCGCAGCATCAGGGCGTGGGACAGGTTGTTGATGTCCTCGGAGGTGCAGGCGAAGTGGATGAACTCGCTGACCTTGGCCAGTTCCGGCAGCTTGGCGGCTTGTTCCTTGAGCAGGTATTCCACGGCCTTGACGTCGTGGTTGGTGGTGCGCTCGATGTCTTTGATGCGCTGCGCGTGCTCCAGCTGGAAGTCGTCGGCCAGCTGATTCAGCAGGGCGTTGGCTTCGGCGGAGAAGGGGGCGACTTCAGGGATGCCGGCATGGGCGGCGAGACGCTGCAGCCAGCGAACCTCCACCAGGACGCGGAAACGGATCAGGCCGTACTCGCTGAAGATCGGACGCAGGGCGCTGGTTTTGCTGCCGTAACGGCCGTCAACGGGGGATACCGCGGTAAGGGAGGAAAGCTGCATGGGGCGTTCTCGTAGCTGTCGGTCAACGAAAAGGGCGCACATCATACACGAATGGCGCGAACCGGTCGCCCTTGCGGCGACCGCAAGGAAGTGTTTCAGCTGCGCAGCAGGGGGCGCAGTTCGTTCAGCATTTTCTTCCGGCTGAACAGCATCTGCCAGCGATTGCCGCCGAGCTGTCGCCACAGGCGCGCAGAGCGGATGCCGGCCAGCAGCAAGGCGCGGATGCGCGCGGCGTTGGCGTTGATCTGCAGGTGGCGCATGTCGCCATGCACCTGGATACGTTGACGGAAGGTGCTCAGGGTGTCCTGGTAGAGGCCGGCGCAGGAGGCGATGACGTTCTCGTGGACCAGGCCGAAGTGCTGCACCTGCTGCTGGATCTGGTCCAGGCGGGTGCCCATGATGTCGAGCATGTCGTCGCGCTTGCTCAGCTGGCGTTCCAGGCCGATCAGCGACAGGGCGTAGCGCAGTGGTTCGCGCTGCAGGCTGTTGGGGTCGCGCTCCAGGGCGCTGACCAGGGCACGGAAGCCCTCGCGCAGGTTGGCGGTGTCGCCCCCGTAGACATCGAGGGTGGTCTTCGGGTCGCGCACCAGCAGGCTGCCGAGCATGCAGCCCAGCGGCGCCTCGGGAATCTGCCCCGTGCGGGCCAGGCGGTCTACCAGGGAGGCGGCTTCGAAGACGCCGGAGAGGGCGATGATCTGGTCGTGCAGATCGCTCATGCAGGTTCCTTAGCGAAAGCGGGTTCGGCCGATTCTATGACGCCGCCGCCGAGGCAGATTTCGCCGTCATAGAAGACCACGGACTGGCCGGGGGTGACGGCGCGCTGCGGCTCGTCGAAGACGGCGCGGTAGCCGTTCTCGGTGCGCTCCAGCACACAATCCTGATCTGCCTGGCGGTAGCGCACCTTGGCGCGCAGGGCCTTGGGCTGGTCCAGATCGATGGGGTTGACCCAATAGATGTGCGAAGCGTGCAGGGCGCGGGAGAACAGCCAGGGGTGATCGTTGCCTTGGCCGACGACCAGGACGTTGCGTGCCAGGTCCTTTTCCAGCACGTACCAGGGGCTGTCATCGGCATTCTTCAGGCCACCTATGCCCAAACCTTGGCGCTGGCCGATGGTGTGGTACATCAGGCCGACGTGCTTGCCGATGACCGTGCCGTCGGTCGTCTCGATGTTGCCCGGCTGGGCCGGCAGGTACTGCTTGAGGAAGTCGCTGAAGCGGCGCTCGCCGATGAAGCAGATGCCGGTGGAGTCTTTCTTCTTCGCGGTGGCCAGGCCGTATTTCTCGGCGATGGCTCGGACCTCGGGCTTCTCCAGCTCGCCGACTGGGAACAGGGTCTTGCCGATCTGCTCGCCGCCCACGGCATGAAGGAAGTAGCTCTGGTCCTTGTTCGGATCCAGGCCCTTGAGCAGTTCGCTGCGGCCGTCGATGTCACGGCGGCGCACGTAGTGGCCGGTGGCAATCAGATCGGCGCCCAGGGCGACGGCATAGTCGAGGAAGGCTTTGAACTTGATTTCGCGGTTGCAGAGGATGTCCGGGTTTGGCGTGCGGCCGGCCTTGTATTCCTCGAGGAAGTGCTCGAAGACGTTGTCCCAGTATTCCGCGGCGAAGTTGGCCGTGTGCAGCTTGATGCCGATGCGGTCGCAGACCGCCTGGGCGTCGGCCAGGTCGGTCATGGCGGTGCAATATTCGGTGCCGTCGTCCTCTTCCCAGTTCTTCATGAACAGGCCTTCCACCTGGTAGCCCTGTTCCTTGAGGAGGAGGGCGGAGACGGAGGAGTCCACGCCGCCGGACATGCCGACGATGACGCGGGTGTTCTGTGGGGCTTTCAGGGAATCAGACATGGTGGCGCATCACGGGTGCAGGTAAAGGCGGGGATTCTACCAGAGCCGAGCGGCAGAGGCTCGGGCTCGGCTCAGTCGCGGATCAGAGCGAGCGGGAAGCGCTCGCCTTCCAGATAATCGTCGATACAGCGCAGAACCAGGTGGCTGCGCCAGCGCTCGGGTTGTGCGGCCAGCTCTTCGCGGGTCATCCAGCGGGCGCCGAGGATGCCGTCGTCCAGTGCGCGCTCGGGGTGATGGCGCACAGGGCGGGCTGCAAAGCAGACGCGCTGGTAGGTCACGCCGTTGCTCGGCGCGGTGTACAGGTAGATGCCGGTGACGGCAGTCAGCTCTACGTCCCAGCCGGTTTCTTCGAGAGTTTCGCGCACGGCGGCCTCGAGCAGGGTTTCGTTGGCTTCCAGGTGGCCGGCGGGCTGGTTGAAGACCTGTTTTTTGTCAGCGGACATTTCTTCCACGAGCAGGAAGCGGCCCTGGTCTTCGACGATAGTGGCGACGGTGACGTGTGCTAGCCAGCGCATGGGTGTATTCCCCTTCGGAAGATGGCGTAAAAGGGCGCGAGTTTAACTTTGTCGAGCGCAGAAAGCAGAACCCCCGGCAGGGCCGGGGGTTCTGGTGTCACACGAAGCGGTTTACGCCAGTGCGTCGATCGCGGCGTTGAAGGTCGCGCTCGGGCGCATGACCTTGCTGGTCAGCTCCGCATCGGAACGGTAGTAGCCACCGATTTCCGCCGGCTTGCCCTGTACGCCGTTCAGTTCGGCGACGATGGCTGCTTCCTTCTCGGTCAGGGTTTTGGCCAGGCCGGCAAAGTGAGCTTTCAGCTCGGCGTCGTCGTTCTGCTCGGCCAGGGCCTGGGCCCAGTACATGGCCAGGTAGAAGTGGCTGCCGCGGTTGTCGATCTCACCGATTTTGCGCGACGGCGACTTGTTGTTGTCGAGCAGCTTGCCGGTGGCGATGTCCAGGGTCTTGCCGAGTACCTTGGCCTTGGCGTTATCGGTCTTGATGCCTTCTTCCTCGAAGGAGACGGCCAGGGCCAGGAACTCGCCCAGGGAGTCCCAACGCAGGTAGTTTTCTTCAACCAGTTGCTGTACGTGTTTCGGAGCCGAGCCGCCGGCGCCGGTTTCGTACATGCCGCCGCCCGCCATCAGCGGAACGATGGACAGCATCTTGGCCGAGGTGCCCAGCTCCATGATCGGGAACAGGTCGGTCAGGTAGTCGCGCAGGACGTTGCCGGTCACCGAGATGGTGTCCTGGCCGCGCAGCTGACGCTCCATGCTGGTACGGATGGCCTCGTTGTAGCCCTTGATGCTGATGTCCAGGCCGGTCAGGTCGTGGTCTTTCAGGTACAGCTCGACCTTCTTGCGCAGCTCGTTGTCGTGGGCGCGTTCCGGGTCCAGCCAGAAGATGGCCGGGGTGTTGGAAGCGCGGGCGCGGGTAACGGCCAGCTTGACCCAGTCGCGGATCGGGGCGTCCTTGGTCTGGCAGGCGCGCCAGATGTCGCCGGCTTGCACTTCGTGCTGCATCAGGACCTTGCCGTCAGCGTCGACAACGCGCATCACGCCGTCAGCTTCCAGTTCGAAGGTCTTGTCGTGGGAGCCGTATTCTTCGGCCTTCTGCGCCATCAGGCCAACGTTCGGTACGCTGCCCATGGTGGTCGGGTCGAACGCGCCGTTGGTTTTGCAGAAGTTGATCATTTCCTGGTAGATGCGGGCGTAGGTGCTTTCCGGCATGACCGCTTTGGTGTCTTTCTGCTTGCCGTCCTTGCCCCACATCTGACCCGAGTTGCGGATCATGGCCGGCATGGACGCGTCGACGATCACGTCACTGGGGATGTGCAGGTTGGTGATGCCCTTGACCGAATCGACCATCGCCATTTCCGGACGGTGGCTGTACACCTCGTGGATGTCGTGGAGGATTTCTTCCTGCTGCGAGGCCGGCAGCGACTTGATCTTGTCGTAGACGCTGGAGATGCCGTTGTTCGGGTTCACGCCCAGCTCTTCGAACAGCTGGCCATACTTCTCGAACACGTCCTTGTAGTAGACGGTGACAGCGTGGCCGAAGACGATCGGGTGGGAGATCTTCATCATGGTGGCCTTGACGTGCAGGGACCACATGACACCGGTTTCCTTGCAGTCCTGCAGGGTCTTCTCGAAGAAGGCGCGCAGTTTGCTGCAGCTCATGAACATGCTGTCGAGGACTTCGCCGTCCTGCATCTTCAGGGTCTTCTTGGTCTCGACCTTGCCGTCCTTGCCGACGAACTCGATGCGGACTTCACCGGCCTTCGGGATGGTGACCGACTGCTCGCTGGAGAAGAAGTCACCGCCGCGCATGTAGTCGGCGTGGGAGCGCGAAGCCATGCTCCACTTGCCCATGCTGTGCGGGTGCTTGCGGGCGTAGGCTTTCACGGCGGCCGGGGCACGGCGGTCGGAGTTACCTTCACGCAGGACCGGGTTCACGGCGCTGCCCAGGACCTTGGCGTAGCGGGCGCGAGTGTCTTTCTCTTCATCAGTCTGCGGGTCTTCCGGGAAGTCCGGGACGGCGTAGCCCAGCTTCTGCAGTTCTGCGATGGCGCCCTTGAGCTGCGGTACCGAAGCGGAGATGTTCGGCAGCTTGATGATGTTGGCTTTGGAGTCAGTGGCCAGTACGGCCAGGTAGGCCAGATCGTCTTCGATCGCCTTGTCGCCGAGCTTGTCAGCGAAGGAGGCCAGGATACGGCCCGAAAGAGAGATGTCGCGGGTCTCGACGTCGATGCCGGCGGAAGCGGCAAAGGCTTTTACGATAGGAAGAAGCGAATAGGTGGCAAGGGCGGGTGCTTCGTCGGTGAAGGTGTAGGTGATCTTCGAGCGGATGGACATCTCGTTCTAACTCTCTTCTTTGCTGGGCGCGCACAGAGTCTCGAATCGCGTTGGTACACGCTTGCGGTCAGCGAAGTGGTTGACCGACCTTCGAGATTTGCCGCGGGGATATTGGGGCGCCAGTAGAGCGTTGTACGGCGGGATCCTGGTGAGGACGTGCGCCGCTGCGAGGAGAGAGTCTGGTCCCAGACTGCTCGGACCTCGATGACCATTAAGTCATGCCGGCCAGTATACCACCCTAAAGGCAGGGTGAAGCGTGTCCCTTTTTTAGACTAAGGAATGATGTAGTTCGATTACCGACTTGTGAGCTACCCTCTGTGGCTGCAAGAGGGTTTCAATCAAAAAGCGGAGTTCAGCATGGGATACCAAAAGATCCAGGTGCCGGCCGGTGACAAAATCACCGTCAACGCCGATATGTCCTTGAATGTACCGAAGAACCCGATCATCCCCTTCATCGAGGGCGATGGCATTGGCGTCGATATCAGCCCGGTCATGATCAAGGTCGTCGACGCTGCCGTCGAGAAAGCCTACAAGGGCGACCGCAAGATCGCGTGGATGGAAGTCTACGCCGGCGAGAAGGCCACGCAGGTCTATGACCAGGACACCTGGCTGCCCCAGGAAACCCTGGATGCCGTTCGCGACTACGTCGTATCGATCAAGGGCCCGCTGACCACTCCGGTGGGCGGTGGCATTCGCTCCCTGAACGTGGCCCTGCGCCAGCAACTCGACCTTTATGTCTGCTTGCGCCCGGTGCGTTGGTTCGAAGGTGTCCCGAGCCCGGTGAAAAAGCCTGGCGACGTCGACATGGTGATCTTCCGCGAGAACTCCGAAGACATCTACGCTGGCGTCGAGTGGAAGGCTGGCACCCCTGAGGCGCAGAAGGTCATCAAGTTCCTCACCGAGGAAATGGGCGTCAAGAAGATCCGCTTCACCGAAAACTGCGGCATCGGCATCAAGCCGGTTTCCCAGGAGGGTACCAAGCGCCTGGTGCGCAAGGCCTTGCAGTATGCCGTGGACAATGACCGCAGCTCGGTCACCATCGTCCACAAGGGCAATATCATGAAATTCACCGAGGGCGCCTTCAAGGACTGGGGTTATGAGCTCGCCCGTGACGAGTTCGGTGCGCAGTTGCTCGACGGCGGTCCCTGGATGCAGTTCAAGAACCCGGCCACCGGCAAGAATATCGTGGTAAAGGATGTGATCGCCGACGCCATGCTGCAGCAAATCCTGCTGCGCCCGGCCGAGTACGACGTGATCGCCACCCTCAACCTGAACGGCGACTACCTATCCGATGCCCTGGCGGCGGAAGTGGGCGGCATCGGCATCGCGCCGGGCGCCAACCTGTCCGACTCGGTGGCCATGTTCGAGGCGACCCACGGCACCGCGCCGAAGTACGCCGGTCTGGACAAGGTCAACCCGGGTTCGGTGATCCTCTCCGCGGAGATGATGCTGCGCCACATGGGCTGGCCTGAGGCGGCCGACCTGATCATCGATGGTGTTAATGGTGCCATCGCCGCGAAGACCGTGACCTACGACTTCGAGCGACTGATGGACGGTGCCAAGCTGCTGTCGTGCTCCGAGTTCGGCGACGCGATCATCGCCAAGATGTAACCGGGTGGTTCTCCGCCCATGAAAAAGGCCGGCTTGCTGCCGGCCTTTTTCGTTTCGTCTGATCCTTGACGAATCAGGCTTCCGCCGTGAGGTTCTCTACCTCGCTGCTCGGAGCAGTCTGCGCGGACGGGGTGGATGCATTGGCGTTGACGGGCTGGATGTTCACCGCGTGCAACCCCTTCGGACCTTGCAGGATCTCGAAACTGACGGGTTGGCCGGCCTTGAGTGTCTTGTAGCCATCCATCTGGATTGCCGAGTAATGAGCAAACAGGTCCTCATCTCGGCCATCAGCCAGGATGAAACCGTAGCCCTTGGCGTTGTTGAACCACTTGACCTTACCGCTAAGCATGCTGATATCCCTCTGCAAAGGACTCCATCGCTGGAGTATCATCCACTACTATTCCGCTATGCCTTTTTCTAAAGACTGGCGTCCGGAACTCCTGATACCCTCCGGGGGGTATCCTTTGGTTGTAACACCCTTTTGCCGTTAGTCAAGGCGGCGTCGTCTGGGCCTGAGAGGCGATTCAAACTCCGGCCGGCCCACTCATTCACCCACTCGCAAAGCTTTTATTCCAGCATGCATGCAAGTAGCCAGATTCGACTAACATTCAATCAGGACCGCCCGGATCCATTGGAAGACGACGGGACGGGGCTGGCGGTTGAAGAAGCCAAGCCTGCCCTGAAGGCGCCGTCCATGTATCGGGTCATCATGTTCAACGATGATTACACTCCGATGGATTTCGTGGTTGAGGTGCTCGAGCTGTACTTCAACATGAACCGCGAGCAGGCAACCAAGGTCATGTTGACTGTGCATACCCAGGGCAAGGCGCACTGCGGGACCTTTACCCGCGATGTCGCGGAAACCAAAGCCATGCAGGTCAATCAATATGCGAGGGAGAGCCAACATCCACTGTTGTGCGAAATTGAGATAGAAGGTTGATGCGGATGTTTGGGAGCGAGGTGAAGTCATGTTGAATCGAGAGCTCGAAGTCACCCTCAATCTCGCCTTCAAGGAGGCGCGGGCGAAGCGGCATGAGTTCATGACCGTTGAGCACTTGCTGTTGGCGCTTCTGGATAATGAAGCTGCCGCGACGGTTCTGAAAGCGTGCGGTGCGAATCTGGACAAGCTGCGGCGAGACCTGCAGGAGTTCATCGATTCCACCACGCCGCTGATTCCCCAGCACGACGAGGATCGAGAAACCCAGCCAACCCTGGGCTTCCAGCGTGTCCTGCAGCGTGCCGTATTCCACGTGCAGAGTTCCGGTAAGCGCGAAGTCACCGGCGCCAACGTGCTGGTCGCCATCTTCAGCGAACAGGAAAGCCAGGCGGTGTTCCTGCTCAAGCAGCAGAGCGTTGCGCGGATCGACGTGGTCAACTACATCGCCCATGGCATCTCCAAGGTGCCGGGGCATGCCGAGCATCAGGACAGCGAGCAGGAAATGCAGGACGAGGAGGGCGGCGAGTCTTCCACTTCCAGTCATCCACTGGATGCCTATGCCAGCAATCTGAACGACCTGGCGCGCCAGGGGCGTATCGACCCGCTTGTCGGGCGTGAGTCGGAAGTCGAGCGCGTCGCGCAGATCCTGGCTCGTCGCCGCAAGAACAACCCTCTGCTGGTGGGTGAGGCGGGTGTCGGCAAGACCGCCATTGCCGAAGGCCTGGCCAAGCGCATCGTCGATGGCCAGGTGCCGGACCTGCTGTCCGACAGCGTCGTCTACTCCCTGGACCTGGGTGCGCTGCTGGCGGGCACCAAGTACCGCGGCGATTTCGAGAAGCGCTTCAAGGCGCTGCTCAACGAACTGCGCAAGCGCCCGCATGCAGTACTGTTCATCGACGAAATCCACACCATCATCGGTGCCGGCGCGGCTTCGGGCGGGGTGATGGATGCGTCCAACCTGCTGAAGCCGCTGCTGTCGTCCGGTGAGATCCGTTGCATCGGCTCGACCACCTTCCAGGAATTCCGCGGCATTTTCGAGAAGGACCGCGCGCTGGCTCGCCGCTTCCAGAAGGTCGACGTCACCGAGCCGTCCGTCGAGGATACCTTTGGCATCCTGAAAGGCCTGAAGCCGCGCTTCGAGCAGCACCACCACATCGAGTACAGCGATGAAGCGCTGCGTGCCGCCGCCGAGCTGGCTGCCCGCTACATCAATGACCGGCACATGCCGGACAAGGCCATCGACGTGATCGACGAGGCCGGTGCCTACCAGCGCCTGCAGCCGGAAGAGAAGCGCGTGAAGCGCATCGAGGTGCCGCAGGTCGAGGACATCGTCGCGAAGATCGCGCGGATTCCGCCCAAGCACGTGTCCAGCTCCGATAAAGAGCTGCTGCGCAACCTTGAGCGTGATCTGAAGCTGACCGTGTTTGGCCAGGCTGCGGCCATCGAGTCGCTGTCCACTGCCATCAAGCTGTCACGCGCCGGTCTCAAGTCGCCGGACAAACCAGTCGGCTCCTTCCTGTTCTCCGGTCCGACCGGGGTGGGCAAGACCGAGGTGGCTCGCCAGTTGGCGAAGGCGCTGGGCGTAGAGTTGGTGCGCTTCGACATGTCCGAGTACATGGAGCGGCATACCGTCTCTCGTCTGATTGGCGCGCCTCCGGGTTATGTCGGCTTCGACCAGGGTGGCCTGCTTACCGAGGCGATCACCAAGACGCCGCACTGCGTGCTGCTGCTGGATGAGATCGAGAAGGCGCACCCGGAAGTCTTCAACCTGCTGCTGCAGGTGATGGACCACGGCACTCTGACCGACAACAACGGGCGCAAGGCGGACTTCCGCAACGTCATCCTGATCATGACTACCAACGCTGGTGCGGAAACCGCAGCGCGGGCCTCCATTGGCTTCACGCAGCAGGATCACTCCACCGATGCGATGGAAGTGATCAAGAAGAGCTTCACGCCTGAGTTCCGCAACCGCCTGGACACCATCATCCAGTTCGGCCGCCTGAGCCACGAGACCATCAAGAGCATCGTCGACAAGTTCCTCACCGAGTTGCAGGCGCAGCTGGAGGACAAGCACGTGCAGATCGAGGTCAGCGACTCGGCGCGCGGCTGGCTGGCTGACAAGGGCTATGACCCGCAGATGGGGGCTCGCCCTATGGCGCGACTCATCCAGGACAAGATCAAGCGGCCGCTGGCCGAAGAGATCCTGTTCGGTGAGCTGGCCGAGCATGGCGGTGTGGCACATGTGGACCTGAAGGATGGCGAGCTGGCCTTCGAGTTCGAGGTGATCGCCGCAGAGCCGGCCTGACGCGCATCAGTCAGACGCAAACGAAAACGCCCGGCAATGCCGGGCGTTTTTCTGTGTGCCGGTTTTTTACCGGCACCTACCGTCTATCAGCGAGCGCGGTAGGTGATGCGACCCTTCGACAGGTCATAGGGCGTCAGTTCAACGCGAACTTTGTCGCCGGTCAGGATGCGGATGTAGTTCTTGCGCATCTTCCCGGAGATGTGCGCGGTAACGACGTGCCCGTTCTCCAACTCCACGCGGAACATGGTGTTGGGCAGGGTGTCGACGACAGTGCCTTCCATTTCGAAGCTGTCTTCTTTCGACATGCAGTAGAACCCTCGGTATCTATGGTTGCCTGAAGTTTCAGGGCATTAAAAAAGGCACACATTGTGCCTGAAATCGCCCCACAACGCCAATGGGTGTTTTCGCGTCAGTTCAACGCCACCCAGCGCTGGTTAACGAACAGCTCGATCGGGCGGTACTGGGTCTTGTAGTTCATCTTTCGGCAGTTCTTGATCCAGTAGCCCAGATAGACGGCGTGCAGGTTGAGTCGCTCGGTTTCGCTGATCTGCCAGAGGATGGCGAATCGGCCCAGGCTGCGGCGCTCCTCGTCCGGGTCATAGAAGGTGTAGACCGCAGAAAGGCCATTGGGCAGCACGTCGGTGACGGCAACCGCCAGCAGACGGCCCTGCAGGCGGAACTCGAAGAAGCAGCTGAACGGCAAGTCGCGCACCAGGAAGGTGGCAAACTGGTCGCGGCTGGGTGGGTACATGTCCCCATCGGCATGGCGCTGCTCGATGTAGCGCATATAGAGGGCGTAGTACTCCTCGGTGAAGGCGGGGCGCTTGCGGATGACTTCCAGGTCGGCGTTGCGCTTGATGATGCGCTTCTGCTGACGGTTTGGCTGGAAGCTGGCGGCCGGGATGCGTGCGGGGATGCACGCGGTGCAGTGCTGGCAATGCGGTCGGTAGAGGTGTTCGCCACTGCGCCGGAAGCCCACCTCTGACAGCGAGGCATACAACTGCGCGTCCATGGGCTGGCTGGGGTCGAGGAACAGGGTGGTGGCCTGCTCCTCGGGCAGATAGCTGCATGGATGCGGTTGCGTGGCGTAAAACTTCAGGCGGGCGAGCTCGGTCATCTTCAACCCCTGCGAGGTCCCTCAGGCAAGTTTAAGACAGGCTGAGCGGGTCCGCCTGCGAAGTCCAGTCCTGCGAGGGTGTTTCGTCGAGATGACGACGCAGGTAGCTGGCGAATTCGCGGCGGGAAATGGCGCGGGCGCCGAAGCTGTGCAGGTGCTGGGTCGGCATCTGGCAGTCGATCATCACAAAACCGGCGGCCTTCAGGCACTGCACCAGGGTGACGAAGGCGACCTTGGAGGCATTGTCAGCGCGGCTGAACATGGATTCGCCGAAGAACAGTCGGCCGATAGCCAGCCCGTAAAGTCCGCCAACCAGTTCATCGCCTTGCCAGGCTTCCGCCGAGTGGGCGATGCCCAGGTGGTGCAGCTGGCAATAGGCGTCCTGCATCGGCGTGGTGATCCAGGTGCCGTCCGCATAATCGCGCGGGCCGGCGCAGCCGCGGATGACCTGTTCGAAGGCCTGGTCGATGGTGACCTGGTACTGCTGCTGGCGGATGAACTTGGCAAGACTGCGCGAGATGTGCAGTTCTTCGGGGAACAGTACGGTGCGCGGGTCCGGCGACCACCAGAGGATCGGTTGACCGTCCTGGTACCAGGGGAAGCAGCCATGGCGGTAGGCCTGGATCAGGCGCTGCGGGTTGAGGTCTCCGCCGGCCGCGAGCAGGCCGTTGGGCTCATGCAGGGCCTTGTCGAGGGGCGGAAAGTCAAAATTGCTGCGGGAGAGCCACTTGAGCATAGGGAGGAGGGGAGGGCGAACCTCCCCTTGGACCGATCAGTTGTCGTCGAGGAACTTTTCGGCGTCCAGTGCGGCCATGCAGCCGGCGCCGGCGGAGGTGATGGCCTGGCGGTAGACGTGGTCGGCCACGTCACCGGCAGCGAATACGCCATCGATGCTGGTCAGGGTTGCGTTGCCTTCGGCGCCGCCCTTGATCTTCAGGTAGCCGTCATGCATGTCCAGTTGGCCCTTGAACAGATCGGTATTGGGCTTGTGGCCGATGGCGATGAATACGCCGGAGAGGTCCAGTTGGCGGGTTTCGCCGCTCTCGGCGTCCTTCAGACGCACGCCGACGACGCCCATGTTGTCGCCCAGGACTTCGTCCAGGGTGGTGTTCCAGTGCAGGCGTACGTTGCCGTTCCTGGCTTTCTCGAACAGCTTGTCCTGCAGAATCTTCTCCGAGCGCAGCTTGTCGCGGCGGTGGATCAGGTGGACTTCCTTGGCGATGTTGGACAGGTATAGCGCCTCTTCCACGGCGGTGTTGCCGCCGCCGACTACGCAGACGACCTGGTTGCGATAGAAGAAGCCGTCGCAGGTAGCGCAGGCGGAAACACCCTTGCCCATGAAGGCCTCTTCCGAGGCCATGCCCAGGTACTGGGCGGATGCGCCGGTGGCGATAATCAGCGCGTCGCAGGTATAGGTGCCGCTGTCACCCTTGAGGGTGAAGGGCTTCTGCTGCAACTCGGCGGTGTGGATGTGGTCGTAGACGATCTCGGTATCGAAACGCTTGGCGTGCTGCTCCATGCGCTGCATCAGGGCGGGGCCGGTCAGGCCCTCGACATCGCCGGGCCAGTTGTCCACCTCGGTGGTGGTGGTGAGTTGGCCGCCGGGTTGGATGCCGGTGATGACAACAGGCTTGAGGTTGGCGCGCGCGGCGTACACGGCCGCGGTATAGCCCGCGGGGCCGGAGCCCAGGATGATCAGGCGCGAATGCTTGACTTCACTCATAAAAAGACTCCATAAGCCTTTGTCACGTAAGAGAATGCATGCTCCAATTGAGCAGCCGAAAATCGGTGTTGGGCTATGCTACACCGAACCCCGGAAAGCCGGCAAAAGCGCAGTCAGGCACACCCGGGGTCGCTGGCATCGGCCGGCCAAAGCCGTACAATGGGCATGTTTCGCGGCCCAACGACTCTCGGAAGCGCGCATAGCGCAGGAATAGAAGCGTTTTGAAGGACACCACAGCAAGCCATGCCGCCGCCTGGCGTCAGCAACTGCACTACCGTCTGAAGGAAGGAGCCCTGATCGCGCTCGGCGCGCTCTGCCTTTACCTGTGGATGGCGCTGCTCACCTACGATTCCTCCGATCCGGGCTGGAGCCATTCCAGTCACGTCGAGCAGGTGCAGAACGCTGCCGGCCGCCTGGGCGCGCTGAGCGCCGACATCCTGTTCATGGTACTGGGCTACTTTGCCTACCTGTTCCCGTTGCTGCTGGCAGTGAAGACCTACCAGGTCTTCCGCAAGCGCCATGTGGCCTGGGAGTGGAGCGGCTGGTTGTTCTCCTGGCGCCTGATCGGCCTGGTGTTCCTGGTCCTGTCCGGTTCCGCGCTGGCCTACATTCACTTCCACACCAGCGGTGCCCATATGCCGGCTACGGCTGGCGGTGCCCTGGGCGAGAGCCTGGGCCAGCTGGGCATCAATGCTCTGAACGTGCAGGGCAGCACGTTGCTGTTCCTTGCGCTGTTCCTGTTCGGCATGACCGTGTTCGCCGACCTGTCCTGGTTCAAGGTGATGGATGTCACCGGCAAGATCACCCTTGACCTTTTCGAGCTGATCCACAACGCCACCAACCGCTGGTGGAGCGCCCGTAGCGAGCACAAGCAACTGGTCGCCCAACTGCGTGAAGTCGACGAGCGCGTGGCTGAAGTTGCCGCGCCGATCGTTGCCGACCGCCGCGAGCAGGCCAAGGTCAAGGAGCGCCTGATCGAGCGCGAGGAAGCGCTGGTCAAGAGCGTGCAGGAGCGCGAGAAGCGCGTGGCGCCGAAGATCGACGTCCCGCCGCCACCCAGCAAACCGGTCGAGCCGAGCAAGCGCGTGCTGAAAGAGAAGCAGGCTCCATTGTTTGTCGATACCGCCGTGGAAGGTACGCTGCCGCCGCTGTCGATTCTCGACCCGGCCTCGGAGAAGAAGCAGAGCTACTCGCCTGAATCTCTCGAGGCCATGTCGCGCCTGCTGGAGATCAAGCTCAAGGAATTCGGCGTCGAAGTCATCGTCGAGTCCGTGCATCCGGGCCCGGTGATCACTCGTTTCGAAATCCAGCCTGCCGCTGGTGTGAAGGTCAGCCGCATCTCCAACCTGGCCAAGGACCTAGCGCGCTCGCTGGCCGTGATCAGCGTGCGCGTCGTGGAAGTCATCCCTGGCAAGACCACTGTCGGTATCGAGATTCCCAACGAAGACCGGCAGATGGTGCGCTTCTCCGAAGTGCTGATGACGCCGGAATACGACGAGCACAAATCCACCGTGCCGCTCGCCCTGGGGCACGATATTGGCGGCAACCCGGTCATCACCGATCTGGCGAAGATGCCTCACCTGCTGGTGGCCGGTACCACCGGTTCCGGTAAATCGGTGGGCGTGAATGCCATGCTGCTGTCGATCCTCTTCAAGTCCACGCCCGAAGAGGCGCGCTTGATCATGATCGACCCGAAGATGCTGGAGCTGTCGATCTACGAAGGCATTCCGCACCTGCTCTGTCCGGTGGTCACCGACATGAAGGAGGCAGCCAACGCGCTGCGTTGGAGCGTCGCCGAGATGGAGCGCCGCTACAAGCTGATGGCGGCCATGGGCGTGCGTAATTTGGCGGGCTTCAACCGCAAGGTGAAGGACGCGGAGGAGGCCGGCACCCCGCTGACCGACCCGCTGTACCGCCGCGAGAGCATGGAAGACGAAGCCCCGCTGCTGCAGACACTGCCGACCATCGTGGTGGTGGTCGACGAATTCGCCGACATGATGATGATCGTCGGCAAGAAGGTGGAAGAGCTGATCGCCCGTATCGCCCAGAAAGCGCGTGCGGCGGGCATTCACCTGATCCTGGCGACCCAGCGCCCGTCGGTGGACGTGATCACCGGCCTGATCAAGGCGAACATCCCGACCCGTATCGCCTTCCAGGTTTCGAGCAAGATCGACTCGCGCACCATCCTCGACCAGGGCGGCGCCGAGCAGCTGCTGGGCCACGGCGACATGCTCTACCTGCCGCCGGGCACCGGCCTGCCGATCCGTGTCCATGGCGCCTTCGTCTCTGACGATGAGGTGCACCGCGTCGTCGAGGCGTGGAAGCTGCGTGGCGCGCCTAACTACATCGAGGACATCCTTGCCGGCGCCGAAGAGGGCGGTGGCGGTTCGTTCGAAGGTGGCGGTGGTGGTGAAGGCAGTGAAGGCAGCGAGGACGATCCGCTCTACGACGAGGCCGTGCGCTTTGTAACCGAAAGCCGCCGGGCTTCCATCTCCGCCGTACAGCGCAAGCTGAAGATCGGTTACAACCGAGCTGCGCGGATGATCGAAGCGATGGAGATGGCCGGCGTGGTCACCCCGATGAATACCAATGGCTCGCGCGAAGTCATCGCGCCGGCCCCGATCCGTGATTGATTCGACTTCGAGGATTTCGATGCGTCTGATCCGCCTGTTGTTCGTTGCTGCGCTGGCTGTTGCCGGCGTCCAGGCCCATGCCGACGAAGCTGCTGCGCAGCGCCTGAGCGGGATGCTCACCAAGGCCCAGACAATGACCGCTCGCTTCTCCCAGCTCACCCTGGATGGCAGTGGCACCCGCCTGCAGGAAACCGCTGGCACCCTGGGTCTCAAGCGCCCTGGTCTGTTCCGCTGGCACACCGATGCTCCGAACGAGCAGCTGCTGATTTCCAACGGTGAGAAAATCTGGCTGTACGACCCGGACCTGGAGCAGGTCACTATCCAGAAGCTCGACCAGCGCCTGACCCAGACCCCGGCGCTGCTGCTCTCCGGCGACGTGTCGAAGATCGGCCAGAGCTTCGACATCACCGCCAAAGACGGCGGCAACGTGGTCGACTTCACCCTCAAGCCCAAGTCCAAGGACACCCTGTTCGACAGCCTGCGGATTTCCTTCCGCAGCGGCGTGGTGAACGATATGCAGCTGATCGACAGTGTCGGCCAGCGCACCAACATTCTGTTCTTCGATGTGAAGATGAACGAGCCGATGGATGCCAAGCAGTTTGTCTTCGAGGTGCCCAAGGGCGTCGACGTCATCCAGGAGTGACCGGGGCCACGCGACTGCGTCGAGTGCCCTGCTTTGAGTAATGAATAGGTAAGACCTTGGATCTGTTCCGCTCCGCCCCCGTTTCCCAGCCCCTGGCCGCGCGCCTGCGTGCGACCAGCCTGGACGAGTACGTCGGCCAGGAGCACCTGCTCGCCCGCGGCAAGCCGCTGCGCGAGGCGCTGGAGCAGGGCGCACTGCACTCGATGATCTTCTGGGGCCCGCCCGGAGTAGGCAAAACCACCCTGGCGAAGCTGCTGGCCCAGGTCACCGACGCCCACTTCGAGACCATCTCGGCGGTGCTCTCGGGCGTGAAGGAGATCCGCCAGTCGGTCGAAGTGGCCAAGCAGCATGCTGCGCAATACGGCCGTCGCACCATCCTCTTTGTCGACGAGGTGCACCGCTTCAACAAGAGCCAGCAGGACGCCTTCTTGCCCTACGTGGAAGACGGCACGCTGATTTTCATCGGGGCGACTACCGAGAACCCGTCCTTCGAGCTGAATAACGCGCTGCTGTCCCGCGCCCGGGTCTATGTGCTGAAAAGCCTGGACGAAGCGGCCCTGCGGCGGCTGGTCGAGCGCGCGCTGACTGAAGAGAAGGGGCTGGGCAAGCGCAATCTCAGCCTACCCGACGACAGCTTCGCCATCCTCATGGCTGCCGCCGATGGCGATGGCCGGCGCCTGCTCAATCTGCTGGAGAATGCTTCGGACCTCGCCGAAGACAACGGCGAGATCAGCGCCGAATTGCTACAGAACCTGCTGGGCGACTCGCGCCGACGCTTCGACAAGGGCGGCGAGGCCTTCTACGACCAGATCAGCGCGCTGCACAAGTCGGTGCGCGGCTCCAGTCCCGATGGCGCGTTGTACTGGTACTCGCGCATGCTCGATGGCGGCTGCGATCCGCTGTACATCGCCCGCCGCGTGGTACGCATGGCCAGCGAGGACATCGGTAACGCTGATCCACGCGCCCTGACCCTGTGCCTTCACGCCTGGGACGTGCAGGAGCGCCTCGGCAGTCCCGAAGGTGAACTGGCGATTGCGCAGGCTATTGTTTACCTGGCCTGCGCGCCGAAGAGCAATGCCGTTTACAACGCCTACAACACGGCGCGCCGGGACGTGGCGGAGAGCGGCTCGCTGGAAGTGCCGCTGCATCTGCGCAATGCACCGACCAAGCTGATGAAGAACCTGGGCTATGGCGACGAGTACCGCTATGCCCATGATGAGCCGGATGCCTATGCGGCCGGAGAAGACTACTTCCCCGAGTCCATGGAACCGCGCCAGTATTACCAACCCGTGCCGCGCGGGCTCGAACTGAAGATCGGCGAAAAGCTGCGCCACCTGGCCAGCCTCGACAAGGCCAGTTCCCGCCGTCGCAGAAAATCCTGAAGTGGCGCCCTTGAGCGCCGCCCGACACTAGACACGAGAAGACACCATGCTCGATTCCAAACTGGTTCGTACCCAGCCGCAGGAAGTGGCCGAACGCCTTGCCACCCGTGGCTTCACCCTGGACGTGGCGCGCATCGAAGCGCTGGAGAGCCAGCGCAAGTCCGTACAGACCCGCACCGAGGCCCTGCAGGCCGAGCGCAACTCGCGCTCCAAGGCCATCGGCCAGGCCATGAAGAATGGCGAGGACGTTGCCCCGCTGAAGGCCGAGGTCAATCGCATGGCAGAAGAGCTGGAGTCCGGCAAGCGCGAACTGGACGCCATCCAGGCCGAGCTGGACAACCTGCTGCTGAACATCCCGAACCTGCCCCACGAGTCCGTGCCGGTCGGCGCCGATGAAGACGACAATGTCGAAGTCCGTCGCTGGGGTACCCCGCGCACCTTCGATTTCGAGATCAAGGACCACGTCGCCCTCGGCGAGCAGCACGGCTGGTTGGACTTCGAGACCGCCGCGCGTCTGTCCGGTGCCCGTTTCGCCCTGATGCGCGGTCCGATCGCCCGTCTGCACCGTGCCCTGGCGCAGTTCATGATCGATCTGCACACCCGCGAGCATGGTTACGAAGAGGCCTACACCCCTTACCTGGTCCAGGCGCCGGCGCTGCAGGGCACTGGCCAGCTGCCGAAGTTCGAGGAAGACCTGTTCAAGATCCAGCGCGAAGACGAAGCGGACCTGTACCTGATCCCGACCGCCGAAGTGTCGCTGACCAACATCGTTGCTGGCCAGATCCTCGATGCGAAGGAATTGCCGCTTAAGTTCGTCGCCCACACTCCCTGCTTCCGCAGTGAGGCCGGTGCTTCGGGTCGTGATACCCGTGGCATGATCCGCCAGCACCAGTTCGACAAGGTCGAGATGGTGCAGGTCGTCGAGCCGTCGAAGTCCTGGGAGGCGCTGGAAAGCCTGGTCGGCAACGCCGAGAAGGTTCTTCAGGCCCTGGAACTGCCGTACCGCGCCCTGGCGCTGTGCACCGGCGACATGGGCTTCGGCGCGGCCAAGACCTACGACCTGGAAGTCTGGGTGCCGAGCCAGGACAAGTACCGCGAGATTTCCTCCTGCTCCAACTGCGGTGACTTCCAGGCCCGCCGCATGCAGGCGCGCTACCGTAACCCGGAAACCGGCAAGCCGGAGCTGGTCCACACCCTCAACGGCTCGGGTCTGGCGGTAGGTCGCACCCTGGTCGCCGTGCTGGAGAACTACCAGCAGGCCGACGGTTCGATCCGTGTACCGGAAGTGCTCAAGCCGTACATGGCGGGCATCGAGGTGATCGGCTGAGATGGACTTCCTGCCGCTGTTCCACATCCTGCGCGGACGTCGCGCGCTACTGGTCGGCGGCGGTGATGTCGCACTGCGCAAGGCGCGCCTGCTGAGCGACGCCGGCGCGGTGCTGCGAGTCGTGGCACCGGAAGTGCATTCGGAGCTGCGTGAGCTAGTCGAGGAGGGCGC
Organism: Pseudomonas nicosulfuronedens; assembly: GCF_005877905.1. Taxonomy (GTDB): domain Bacteria; phylum Pseudomonadota; class Gammaproteobacteria; order Pseudomonadales; family Pseudomonadaceae; genus Pseudomonas; species Pseudomonas nicosulfuronedens. Next base: position 45,303 of record NZ_SWDV01000049.1, read on the forward strand.
GGGCGAATTGCTCCTGCGTCCCTACGCCCAAGGCGACCTGCAGGACTGCGTGCTGGTCATCGCTGCGACGGATGATGAGCCGCTCAATGCCCAGGTGTCGCGCGACGCCAACGAGCGTGGCGTGCCGGTCAATGTGGTCGATGCGCCGTCGCTTTGCAGCGTGATCTTCCCGGCCATCGTCGACCGTTCGCCGCTGGTGGTGGCGGTTTCCAGTGGGGGCGATGCGCCAGTACTGGCAAGACTGCTGCGCGCCAAGCTGGAAACCTGGATTCCCGCGACCTACGGCCAGTTGGCCGGTCTGGCCAGCCGCTTCCGCGAGCGCGTGAAGCAGCGCCTGCCGGACCTGCAGCAGCGCCGTAAATTCTGGGAAGACGTGTTCCAGGGACCGGTCGCCGAGCGCATGCTCGCTGGCCAGCCGAGCGAAGCCGAGCGCCTGCTGGCTGACAAGCTGGCGTCGCCACAGGCCGAGTCTCGCGGTGAGGTCTATCTGGTGGGCGCGGGCCCGGGTGATCCCGACCTGCTGACCTTCCGCGCCCTTCGCCTGATGCAGCAGGCTGACGTGGTGCTCTATGACCGCCTCGTTGCGCCGGCCATCCTCGAGCTGTGCCGCCGTGACGCTGACCGGCTCTACGTCGGTAAGCGCCGTGCGGATCACGCCGTGCCGCAGGATGAGATCAATCGCCAACTCGTCGAGCTGGCCAAGCAGGGCAAGCGTGTGCTGCGCCTGAAGGGCGGCGATCCGTTCATCTTCGGTCGTGGTGGTGAGGAGATTGATGAGCTGGCGGCCAATGGCATCCCGTTCCAGGTCGTGCCGGGTATCACGGCAGCCAGCGGTTGTGCGGCCTACGCAGGCATTCCGCTGACTCACCGGGACTACGCGCAGTCCGTCCGCTTTGTGACTGGCCATCTGAAGGACGGCAGCACCGACCTGCCGTGGAACGATCTGGTCGCCCCCGGGCAGACCCTGGTGTTCTACATGGGGCTGGTCGGCTTGCCGGTTATCTGCGAGCAGCTGGTACGTCACGGCCGTTCTGCCGACACGCCGGCAGCGCTCGTCCAGCAGGGCACCACGGTCCATCAGCGCGTGTTCACTGGCACCTTGGCCAACCTGCCGGAGCTGGTGGCGGAGCATGAGGTGCATGCGCCGACCCTGGTGATTGTGGGGGAAGTCGTGCAGTTGCGTGAGAAACTGGCGTGGTTCGAAGGGCAGCAATGAAAGGCCTGTACGTAGTGATCCTGGGCGCAGTATGTGCCTTGGGGTTCACTGCGCCGGCCTCGGCGGCCAGCTTTGATTGCAAGAAGGCCAGGCAGGCCGACGAGAAAGCCATCTGCGCAGATCGCCAGCTTTCCGAGATGGATGTGCAGGTGGCGACAACCTATCGCCTGCTGCGTGGTCTGTTCGCCATGGGCATGCGCGGCAACCTGGGTGACTCCCAGCTCGCTTGGCTGGAGCAGCGCCGCGCCTGCGGCGCCAACAGGGCCTGCCTCAGGCAGCGCTACCAGGAACGCCTGGACGCGCTGCAGAAGGTCTACGACGGTATCGACAAGCCCATCTGACCCCCGCTCGCTCCTACAGGTCTGCTGACGAGCAACTGCCTCAGCCCTGACGGAAAATACCCTTGCCCGGTAGATGTTCGCGCCCGTGCGGCCCGGTGAAATCCTGCAGCGGACCGAGCGGTACGACGCCGGTCGGGTTGATGGTGCGGTGGCTGGCGTAGTAGTGGTTCTTGATGTGCTGGAAATCCACGGTTCCGGCAACGCCCTCCAGCTGATACAGCTCGCGCAGCCAGCCGGACAGGTTCGGATAGTCCGCCAGGCGACGCAGGTTGCACTTGAAGTGGCCATGATAGACCGCGTCGAAGCGAATCAGCGTGGTGAACAGGCGCACATCGGCTTCGGTCAGGTATTCGCCCGCCAGATAGCGCTGCTGGCCCAGGCGCTCTTCCAGCCAGTCGAGTTCATTGAATAGCGTCTTGAAGGCCTCTTCATAGGCGTCCTGTGTCGTGGCGAAGCCGGCGCGGTACACGCCGTTGTTCACGGCTGGGTAGATACGTTCGTTCAGTTCGTCGATCTGCGCGCGCAGAGGCTCCGGGTAGAGGTCCAGCGAGTTGCCGGTGATCCCGTCGAAGGCCACGTTGAACATGCGGATGATCTCCGCCGACTCGTTACTGACAATGCGCTGCTCGTGCTTGTCCCACAGCACCGGAACGGTCACGCGGCCGGTGTAATTCGCATCGTCCTTGGTATAGCGTTGATGGAGGAAGGTCAGGCCGTCGAGCTTATCGCCCGTGGACCCAAGGGCCTTGTCGAAGGTCCAGCCGTTTTCCAGCATCAGCCAGCTGACGACCGAAACGTCGATCACTGACTCAAGGCCCTTGAGCTGGCGATAGATCAGTGTGCGGTGGGCCCAGGGACAGGCCAGTGATACGTAGAGGTGGTAGCGGCCGGCTTCGGCTCGGAAGCCTCCCTCGCCAGTCGGCCCGGGCTGGCCATCGGCGGTGACCCAATTGCGGCGCTGCGCATTCTCGCGCTGGAAGCGGCCGTCTTTGCTGGTGTCATACCACTGGTCATGCCAGCGGCCATCGATCAACTGTCCCATCTTGATTGCTCCAGAAAACGGGGGAGATGGGACCAGTCTATCGGCTCAGGATCGATTGTTTAGCGCAAAAACAGGATCCCAGATATCGACTAAATCGATTTGTCCCGCGCAGCCCAGCGTCTATCAGCTTCCGCGAAGGCTTCGTCGCGCTGCAGCCCCATGGCGCGTAAGGCGAGTGCGATGGTCGCGCGTACGGCCAGCTCGCCGTACGCGTCCTCGGCTGTTCCGCGCCAGAAGTTGGCCAGATGTGCCGGGTCCAGCATTTCTGGTTTGACGTGGCGCAGCGGTGACAACGCAGGCCATTCCTCGTCCCAGGCCTCGCCGTCATGGCAGCCGTAGAGGTGCGAAGTGGCGTCGGGGTTCATCTCGATCTCGCCGCCTTCGCCCTTGATGACGATGGCGTGGTCGCCGAGCAGGCGGCTGCCCTCGCGGTGCACTTCCTGGTAGCCGGGGTGGAAGATGCTTTGCAGCACGCAGGTGGCGCCCAGTGGGTTGATCAGGCGTACCGATGAGTGGATCGGGGAGCGCAGGCCGAGGGTGTTGCGCAGGTCGATCATGCGCTGCAGGCGCGGCATCCAATCCACCAGCGGAGCAAAGGCGATGCCCTTGGCATCCAGCGCTTCACTGACCGAGTTCCAGTTGCGGCACAGTGGCAGGCCTAACTGATCCAGAAGCTGTTCGCTGTAGACCCGGCCAGCGGTATGCGCGCCGGCGCCATGCAGGAGGATGCGGGTGCCGCTGCCGCCCAGGCATTTTGCTGCCAGCAGGTACCAGGGCAAGTGGCGCTTCTTGCCGGCATAGCTGGGCCAGTCCAGGTCCACGGCGATCTTCGGCGTCTGCAGGCGCTCGCGCACAGCCTCGGTGAATCCTGCCAGCTCCTCGGCGCTTTCTTCCTTGTGCCGCAGCAGCATCAGGAAGGCGCCCAGCTGGGCTTCCTCGATCTTGTCGTCGAGGATCATGCCGAGGGCTTCGCGGGCCTCCTCGCGGGTCAGGCCGCGCGCGCCGCGCTTGCCTTTGCCCAGGATGCGGACGAACTGGGCGAAGGGATGTTCGGCGGGTGTCTGCAGGACAAGCGGGGCGATGGTCATAGGCAATTGGTCGGCTTTGGCAGGCCGGCGAGCTTGGCGGCAAGCTTGGCCGGAGTGCCCTTGAACAGGAGGTTGAGGTGCAGGCTGCTGCCCTTTTCAGTGCCCAGTTTCTGGGCCACGTACTTGATCAGCGGACGGTTGGCTGGCGAGAGCTGGAATTCGCCATAGAACTCGCGCAGCAGCAGGAGGATTTCCCAGTGCTCGGGTGTCAGGTGGATGCCCTCGTTGTGCGCCAGGGCCTCGGCGGCGACGTCGCTCCAGTCGTTCAGATCGGCGAGGTAGCCGTCCTTGTCCAGCGGCAGGGCGTGACCGTTGACCAGTAGGGTGCTCATAGCCAGGCGTTCACCTTGTCGAAACGGGTGCAGAGCTCGACGAAACCGGGGTAATCCACGACCACAATGCGGGCGGGCTGATCGTCCAGGCCGCGCGCCTGCAGGTCTTCCAGCAGCGCAAACAGCGTGTTGCTGTTGGGCAGCGCTTGCAACGCTCGCGCCGGCTGGCTGCCTGGCTGCAGGGCATAAGTGGCATCGCCCGTCAGCAAGATGCCGTCATCATCGCTCAGCAGCAGCAGGCAGCTGTCGAGGCGGCCGTCATTGAAAGGAGAGTGCGAGAGCAGGTGGAGAGTAGCCATCAGATTGTGATCACCTGGTCGTGAGATTGCAGCAGATTGCGCAGCGCTATATCGTCCAGCGCTTGGGTGGGCAGCGTCAGGCTGGTGCTGTCCAGGCCGCGCTCGGCAAGGCTGCGACTGCTGGTATAGAGCGCTTCCACGCCGAACAGTGGCAAGGCTTGCAGATTGGCCTGCAGGTCCTTCTGCTCCACCGCAGTGGGACGTTGATCTGGCGCGAGCTGGAATACGCCGTCATCGAGGAAGAGCATCGAGATTGGCAGATCGAAGGCGCCGCCGGCGAGCGCGATATCCAGCGCCTCGCGAGCCGCGGGGCCGGCCCAGGGTGCCTGGCGGCTGATGATCAGCAGGGACTTGGCCATCAGTTGCCTCCGAAGCAGACCAGGCGGTCCGCCAGTTGCGCCGCCTCATGCAGTTGGCCTAGGCCGGAAAGATCCCAGGGCGCCTGCAGGTTCGCGGCGGGACGGGAATAGCGGTTGGCTTCCTCTGGATTAAGAACACCCCGGCGCAGCGCGGCGGCAATGCAGACCACACCGTCCAGTTGGTGATCGGTGACGAGGCGCGTCCAGGCGGCGGCGACGTCCAGCTCATCCTGGCTGGCGACGGTGTTCGCCGAAGCGCTGTGCACGCCGTCCTGATAGAAGAACAGCCGAGTGATTTCATGACCGCCGGCCAATGCAGCTTCGACAAAGCGCAGGGCGCGTCGGGCTGCCGGAGAGTGCGGCGGGGAGAAAAGGGCGATGACGAACTTCATGGAACGGGCCTGATCGGCGAATTTTCGCAGGATGATACGGCGCTATGCGGATATTTGCCGCGCCGAAAATGAAAAAAGCCCGTCTCGACGGGCTTTTTTCTGGGTGGCGCGAGGATCAGTCGTCGCTGCCCATGATGCCGAAGATCTGCAACAGGCTGATGAACAGGTTGTAAATCGATACGTACAGGCTGATGGTGGCCATGATGTAGTTGCGCTCGCCACCGTGGATGATCGCGCTGGTCTGGAACAGGATCATCGCCGAGGAGAACAGCACGAAACCGGCGCTGATGGCCAGTTGCAGGCCGCTGATCTGGAAGAAGAACGAGACCAGTACGGCGCCCAGCAGCACGAAGAAGCCTGCGGTGATGAAGCCGGACAGGAAGCTCATGTCCTTGCGGGTAGTCAGTACGTAGGCGGAGAGGCCGAAGAACACCAGCGCGGTCATGAAGAAGGCCGAGGAGATAATGCTCGCGCCATTGGCCATGCCCAGGTACATGTTCAGGATCGGACCGAGGGTGTAGCCCATGAAGCCGGTGAGGGCGAAGGTGCTGACCAGGCCCCAGGCGCTGTTGCGCAGCTTCACGGTGAGGAAGAACAGGCCGTAGAAGCCCAGCAGCACCACGAAGAAGCTGGGGTAGGGCAGACGCATCTGCTGCGAGGCTAAAGCCACCAGGCCGCTGAAGGCCAGGGTCAGGGCCAGCAGGCCGTAGGTGTTGCGCAGGACGCCGCTGACCTCTTTCTGCTCCACGGCTGTGGAGTCGAGATATTGCCGTTCTTGCATGTCGAGACACTCCTGTTAAGCGGGATACGGATCCATGACCGTAGTGGTGCTCATCATAACAGAGGGAAAAGCGCGCTGAATCATCAGAGTTTGACAGTGTGTTGCGATCCGGTAATATTGCCGCCCGCTCATGTGGAAGCGTGGCCGAGTGGTTTAAGGCAACGGTCTTGAAAACCGTCGACGGGCAACTGTCCTAGAGTTCGAATCTCTACGCTTCCGCCACTATTACAACGTTGAAAGCCCCGCACTGCGGGGCTTTCGCGTTTCTGGCGATCCGATCGAGTTGCTCTACCGGGAAACTTTCATGGGTAGAGTCCTGAAATGATCCGGAACGCGTTCCGAAACTTTCGCTCAATCGACGGCTTGGCGATTGCCCCGACGCGCATATACACCCGCTTCGTGATCTCCTCTTCGGTGTGGCTAAGCAAACGGCTGACTTCCTTCATGTCGTTGATTTCCGTTGCTGCTTTCGGACGAATGTCATAGGACTGAAACTGGTGCACTGCGATGGCCATTTGTTCGTCCAGAGCCTTGGCCGCCGCATTTTTACGAGCTTCATCGAAGCGGATGCGCAGTTTCTTTGGCGTTTTTCTGGGCAACCTGTAAGAGCTCGTCTTGAGCGTCAGCCTCGCGGGCTATAGGTGCGTCGTTGGGGCGTTGCGCGGCGGGTCCATTGCATCAGGCAGGGCCGGCTCCGCAACGGCATGGACGGCGTTCTGGACTTCATCGAGGTTATAGAGGTCGTGGGGCGTCTCCTTGTTCTTCCGGGCTCTTCGGCAGGGGGCCTCATGGTGGTGATCCCCCGCTCCCAGACGATGTTGTAGATGTGAGAGAGCAGGGCGAATTCCCGATTCGCGCGGACCTTCGCCGTGCGCTTGTTGCGGTATAGGGCAATGACTTGCGGGGTGATCGCCTCGATCGGTACCGCGGCGAGGGCCTTCCTGAGTTACTTCAGCGATGGAAGGTTGTCCTTCTGGGGGGGGGGGGCGGGGCCTTGGCAGGGATGATCTCGGTTTCGTAGCGATCAAACACCTCCCCCGAGCAGCTTCGTCGACTTCGGCACGGTAGTCCGCTCAAGCCTGGCTCATCCGCCTTCACCTAGTCCAGATCGCTGCCCAGAGGAATGTCCCGTTGCTTTGGCTTCCGTCCCCCCCCTATGGTCGTCTGGTTGTGAAAGTAGCCGGCCCAGAGCTTCTTGGACGTCAAACGCCGGACGCGGCGGCAAATCCCTGTTTCCAGGTCCCTTGGGGTGTGCATATTCAGCTCACCTTCGGCAGGTCCAGAGTCCACGGCAGGTCCATGGCGTAGATACGACCGACAATTGGCTTGCTCGCGACGTTGAACTCGTGCTTCCAGCTATGTTCGGCCAGCCACTCGGCTCTTCCTTGATTGATGGGGGTGAACGTGGCGTGTATCGATGCCGTTCATCGCGCATCGGCGAGAAGTGCGCAGAAATGCGACTTGAGTCGGATGATGGAGTAGGACTGCGAGAATAGAATCGGCGCCTGCATTAATTTGCGGTACTCGCAATGATCCGAATCAATAAACTGTGTGAACTGCGCTCTGCTACAGAGCTCAGTCTTTCTCGCCAACTCACTGACGCTGAAGAACTTGTCCTCCACGAGCTGATATACGGCTCGGGCGAAGCAGAGGCAGCCTCCACCTTTTCTTGTGCTCAGGACTCAGCTTTCGCTCGGCAGGCATTGCTGAGGGGCTGAGGTCCTGACTGCGGCTGGCCTTGGGTAGCAAGACGCCATGGCTTCACCCGCTCGAACTCGACCACCTAGACTCAGGAGTTGGCATCGGACTCATCGCCACTGGTTACCGACTGGAGTAGATGCCGGAAGGCATGCTGCGGCCATACGAAACCGGGACCACCCTTATCGGTGAAACCATCGCCGCTTGTTGTAGTGGGTGCCCTCGTCTATCGCCTGCTCCTCGCTAATGTGCTGCAGGCGCTCGGTGCGCACCGCAGTTATCTCCAGCAGGATGCGGCTGAGGCGCCGCGGTAGGTGGATGCCTGGCCACCCTTTGCCAGACCGCTCCTGCAGCGGCTGGTCTTTGGGGTAGATTGGCTCGGCTCGACCAGCAGGTCCCATGCCCTTCCAGCCGCCGGCATCGTAAAAAACGGTGACGCCTCGGTCTTCGGCGAACAGCGGCGGAAGTATCTTCGCTGGCGCGGTATTGTCGTGCGGCTTGCCGACGTGCTAGGACTCGCGTCCCGCAGCCTGGCTTCAGGTGGCCCAAAGGTGCGGACGGGGCAGAGCTGAATTGGGCCGAATGGCGTCTCGCAGCCACCAGTTGTGATCAGCGCCCCGCGGCGCTTCAGCGGCTCGAGCGGACCAATTACCTGAGCTGGATTGAGGTTTTGCAGCTCGCCGTGCCACCGTCATCTGGCCTTCCAAGATGGCGCAGACCATCGACCCGCGAGTGGAATCTGCGCTCTTTCGTGCTCTGCGCGCCCCCTTCGCCTGCCGGCATTGCAGGAGCGTCTCCGCGAGCGGCACTAGGTGGGCGGCCCGGTGGATCGGCAGTTGCTTTTCCTTGACACGCGCAATCTTGGCCAGAGTCCCGCACAACCAGAATTCGTCGCCCAGCTATGGCAGCGCCTGCTCCATGTGGCCCCTATTCATGTGGGGGTATTATCGGGAGCCAGTCCAGAGCGCACACCTAGGTGTCGAGGTGGCCGGCAGACTCGATGTTGCGGGCAATCGCCGCCCTATCTGGCGCCCGGTAGGGGCGGTGACGATGGTTGGGGCATGAGTCATGAATGGTCCTTACGCCGGGTGGCGTGGCATGGTCTTTGGGAGTTGTGAAAACGGTTGCGGATGGGGTGGAGGCTTCTGTATCGCGGCTCGCGGGAGCGCACGGTTGTAGGGGATGCTCATGGCGTTGGCCAGCTTCTGTACGTTTTCTTCCGAACCGGTGATGCCCTTGAAGCCGGCATTGAAGAAGCCGAGGTATTCC
>NZ_SWDV01000050.1 GCF_005877905.1 Pseudomonas nicosulfuronedens
CAGATTTATTTTTCCTACTCTAATCTAAGCCAACGTGAAGGTTACTTCATCCAGGCATGAGTGGCAGTCTTGCTCCCGAGCCAAGAGCGCCCGGAGGGGACCATGCCCAGAGTAGGCCGCGTCATTCTGCCAAACTATCCCCACCATATAGTTCAGCGGGGCCACAATCGGCAGGCAGTCTTTGTCGAGCAGGAGGACTATGAGCGCTATCTCTCCGACCTCCAGGAGCTGAAAGATGCATTTGGTGTGAAGGTCTATGCCTACTGTCTGATGACGAACCATGTCCACCTGCTCCTGGCGCCAGATGAGTCAGTTGCTGGATTGAGCCAGTTGATGAAAACGCTCTCCGAGCGAATGACTCGCTATCGAAATCGCCTGGAAGGCCGTAGCGGAACCCTGTGGGAATGTCGCTTCAAGTCCAGTGTGGTGCAATCAGACGCTTACCTGCTGGCATGCAGCCGTTACATTGAGCTGAATCCGGTGCGAGCCAAATTGGTTTGTCACGCAGCCGAATACCCCTGGTCGAGTTACACCCAGCACGTGGGAATTGCGTCCAGGTGGCTGGACGTTGATCCCTGCTTTGACGCGCTTGGCGGCTCGGATGAGGAGCGTCATGAGCGTTATCGGGGCTTCCTCAATCAAGCGGCCAGTGATGGTGAAGCCCAACTGATTCGTGAGGCGCTGCAGCGGGGGCAACTGACGGGGAATGCTCGCTTCGTGGAGGAGATTGAGAGGATCGCCGGAGTTCGAATTGAACGGCGAGGCCAGGGGCGGCCTAGGCTGACGCAGGAAGAGTAAGCCTCACCTCTACGTTGTTAATCTTGTCCTAGTGCGTGACCTGCGGTCGGATAGTCATTTCAATGCCGAGGGCATTCATGACGGCCAGTAATGTCTTGAGCGTCGGGTTGCCATGCTCGCTGAATGAGCGGTAGAGCTGCTCGCGAGACAGTCCTGTTTCCCGGGCCAGTTCAGTCATGCCTTTGGCGCGAGCTACTACGCCCATTGCTTTGGCGATATAGGCGGCGTCGCCGGTTTCCAGTGCATCGCTCATGAATTCCGCAATGGCTTCGGGGTTGGTGAGGTAGGTGGCAGGATCGAATTCGGTGAATGTCTCAGTCATGTTGCTTTCTCCACGCTGCCAGCATCTGTTGGGCTGCCTCGATGTCGCGGCTCTGGCTGCTCTTGTCTCCTCCGCACAGGAGTATCAGCAGCGTGTCGCCCTGCTGGTGGAAATACACGCGATAGCCGGGCCCATGGTGAATGCGGAGCTCACTGACTCCCTTGCCAACCGGGGCCATGTCACCGGGCAAGCCCTCTAGCAGGCGGTTGATCCTGGCGACGATGCGGGCTCTTCCGGTGTTGTCCTTCAGCTTCTGCAGCCACGATCGAAACTGGGCGGACTCGATTCTTCTCATGCTGAATGTAGTCTATAAAATACAGTGAAGCCAAGGACTGGCTTCGGGAGCTTGCCGGCTTCCACTGGTTTGCATAGGTGAGGCCGCGCTCTTGATAGGTTGGCCGGAATCGTTTCATGCCGGAAGAAAACGCAAGCCATGAATCAGGGGCAAGGTAGCCTTGCAGCCCAGGATTCGAGCGAGTGCTCGCTCTGCTTCTGAATCAACCTACTGCCGGCTCGGACAAAACTTTCTTCCGCAGGAGGGTCGCTACGGAGGAAAGAGGGAAGGACCTACGCTTCACGCTCAAACGTCTGGGGGCCCACAGGTTCGGGTCGGATGAGTCGCCACGACTGGACAATTGATGGAGTAATGAAAAAGCCCGCCATTCGGCGGGCTTTTTCATGGGTGTAACGCTCAGCGCCGATTAGGCAGCGCAGCAATCACATCCTCCGCCTGCAACCCCTTGTCACGCTGGACAACAGAGAACTCCACGCGCTGCCCTTCGATCAGGATGCGGTGGCCTTCGCCGCGGATGGCGCGGAAGTGAACGAAGATGTCTTCGCCCGAGTCGCGGGAGATAAAGCCGAAGCCCTTGGAGGTGTTGAACCACTTCACGGTGCCGGTTTCGCGGTCGACGCCGGCGAAGGTTTCGACGGCGGCGCTGGCGCTCGGTTTGTTGAGGCTGGCGATCCATTGCAGGACAACGGCGCCGGCCAGGCTGAGCAGCGGCAGCACGATGGCCGGCTGGTCGCCGATGAAGGGCAGCGGGGCGAGCAGGATCAGGATCTGCAGGACCACGGCCAGCACCACCAGGGCGGTGGCGAGGCTCTGCAGGGCGGAGGGGTGTTTCAGTTGGCTGCTCGGGGCGAGCAGGAGGCTGGTCAGACCGAGCAGGGCCAGGTAGATGGCATCGCTCTGTTGCAGGTAGGGCAGGGCATCACTACGCAGACTCGGGATCAAGGACAGCAAGAGTGCGGCGACGCCCGTCACGAGATGGACGATCTTCAACATGGCTACGGATTCACCTTGAGCGGGTAACGAGATAAAGAAGCAGCCAGCCCCGGGTGCGACGCCAGAAAGGAAAAATGAAAGCGTGCCGGGCGGCCTATGCGAGAAACGCACGGCGGGTATTTAACCGCAATCCAGTTGCCTTCTCAAATCAACCGCTTAGGCCATTCGTAGGGGGAGGCAGCCGGCTTTCTGGCCGGCTGCTTATAAAGGGAAGAGGTTATTCGGCGAGCAGGCTGCGCAGCATCCAGGCGGTCTTTTCGTGGACCTGCATGCGCTGGGTCAGCAGGTCGGCGGTGGGCTCATCCGCCACCTTGTCGGCCAGCGGGAAGATGCTGCGGGCGGTGCGCACCACGGCTTCCTGGCCCTGCACCAGCAGGCGGATCATTTCCTGGGCGTCCGGTACGCCTTCTTCTTCCTTGATCGAGGACAGGCGGGCGTAGGCGGCGTAGGTGCCGGGCGCCGGGAAGCCGAGGGCGCGGATGCGCTCGGCGATGCTGTCCACGGCCAGCGCCAACTCGGTGTACTGCCCCTCGAACATCAGGTGCAGGGTGTTGAACATCGGCCCGGTGACGTTCCAGTGGAAGTTGTGGGTCTTCAGGTACAGCGTGTAGGTGTCGGCCAGCAGGCGGGACAGGCCGTCGGCGATGGCGGCGCGGTCCTGTTTGGCGATTCCGATATCGATATCCATGGCGATCTCCTCATCGTGGCACGGGTGATTCAAAGCGTTGGATTCGAGGCTATCACCAGGTCGGGTGCGAAGCTCTTGGTCTATATCAAGGCAATCGATTGAGCTTTTCTATTAAAAGGTGTGCGCCCGGCTGGCTTTTCCACCACCGGAGCCCGGCTGCAACCTGCGGATTTTTCAGGCTATAATCGGCCTCTTTGCCGCGGGACGCGGACCCGTGGCGTTACACAGCCAAGGTGTTCCATGCCGATTTACGAGTACCAGTGCCAGTCCTGCGCGCATCAGCTGGAATCGCTGCAGAAGATCAGCGATGCGCCGTTGGTCGATTGTCCGGCCTGCAAGGCTCCCGAATTGAAGAAGATGTTGTCGGCTCCGGGCTTCCGCCTGGGCGGCAGCGGTTGGTACGAGACCGACTTCAAGACCGGAGCGAAAAAGAACCTGGCCTCCGGCGATGCCCCAGCGGCCTGTCCGGCCACCGGTTGCGGTGCCGGCGCCTGCTCCGCCAGCGAATGAGCGGTTCCCTAGAATTCAAGACTTTCGAGAAGCGAAACACACCATGATGCGCAGCCACTATTGCGGCCAGTTGAACGAGAGCCTGGACGGCCAGGTAGTCACTCTTTGCGGTTGGGTACACCGTCGCCGCGACCACGGCGGGGTGATCTTCCTCGACGTGCGTGATCGTGAAGGTCTGGCCCAGGTGGTGTTCGACCCGGATCGCGTCGAGACCTTCGCCAAGGCTGACCGCGTGCGCAGCGAGTACGTGGTGAAGATCACCGGCAAGGTGCGTCTGCGCCCCGAAGGTGCGCGCAACTCGAACATGGCTTCGGGCGCCATCGAAGTGCTGGGCCACGAGCTGGAAGTGCTGAACCAGGCGGAAACCCCGCCGTTCCCGCTGGACGAATACTCCGACGTGGGCGAGGAAACCCGCCTGCGCTACCGCTTCATCGACCTGCGTCGCCCGGAGATGGCCGCCAAGCTGAAGCTGCGCGCGCGCATCACCAGCAGCATCCGCCGCTACCTGGACGAGAACGGTTTCCTCGACGTGGAAACCCCGATCCTCGGTCGCCCGACGCCGGAAGGCGCGCGCGACTACCTGGTGCCGAGCCGTACCTACCCGGGCCACTTCTTCGCCCTGCCGCAGTCGCCCCAGCTGTTCAAGCAGCTGCTGATGGTGGCCGGCTTCGACCGTTACTACCAGATCGCCAAGTGCTTCCGCGACGAAGACCTGCGTGCCGACCGCCAGCCGGAATTCACCCAGATCGACATCGAGACCAGCTTCCTCGAAGAAAGCGACATCATCGAGATCACCGAGAAGATGGTGCGCCAGCTGTTCAAGGAAGTGCTGAACGTCGAGTTCGACGAATTCCCGCACATGCCGTTCGAAGAGGCCATGCGCCGCTACGGTTCGGACAAGCCTGACCTGCGTATCCCGCTGGAACTGGTCGACGTGGCCGATCAGCTGAAGGACGTCGAGTTCAAGGTCTTCTCCGGCCCGGCCAACGATCCGAAGGGCCGCGTTGCCGCCCTGCGCGTTCCGGGCGGTGCGAGCATGCCGCGCAAGCAGATCGACGACTACACCAAGTTCGTCGGCATCTACGGCGCCAAGGGCCTGGCCTACATCAAGGTCAACGAACGCGCCAAGGGCGTGGAAGGCCTGCAGTCGCCGATCGTGAAGAACATCGCCGAGCCGAACCTGAACGAGATCCTCGATCGCGTCGGTGCGGTCGATGGCGACATCGTGTTCTTCGGCGCCGACAAGGCCAAGATCGTCTGCGACGCCCTGGGCGCGCTGCGCATCAAGGTCGGCCATGACCTCAACCTGCTCACCAAGGAGTGGGCGCCGATGTGGGTCGTGGACTTCCCGATGTTCGAAGAGAACGACGACGGCAGCCTGACCTCGCTGCACCACCCGTTCACCGCGCCCAAGTGCACCCCGGAAGAGCTGGAGGCCAACCCGGCCGGCAAGCTGTCCCGTGCCTACGACATGGTGCTCAACGGCACCGAACTGGGCGGCGGTTCCATCCGTATCCACGACAAGGCCATGCAGCAGGCGGTGTTCCGCGTGCTGGGCATCGACGATGCGGAGCAGGAAGAGAAGTTCGGCTTCCTGCTGGACGCCCTGAAGTACGGCGCACCGCCGCACGGTGGCCTGGCCTTCGGCCTGGACCGTCTGGTGATGCTGATGACTGGCGCGGCGTCGATCCGCGAAGTCATCGCCTTCCCGAAAACCCAGAGCGCCGGCGACGTCATGACCCAGGCTCCGGGCACCGTGGATGCCAAGGCTCTGCGCGAGCTGAACATCCGCCTGCGCGAGCAGCAGAAGGCCGCCGAGTAAGTCGATTCGAATAGCTGGCGGTACCCGCACTGCGGGCGCCGCCAGCGAAGCAAACAAGCGATACGGAGTGAGTTATGGCTGGTCATTCCAAATGGGCCAACATCAAGCACCGCAAGGAACGTCAGGACGCCAAGAAGGGCAAGATCTTCACCAAGCTCATTCGTGAGCTGACCGTCGCTGCCAAGCAGGGCGGTGGGATCCCGGCGGACAACCCGCGTCTGCGCCTGGCCGTGGACAAGGCGCTGACCGCCAACATGACCCGCGACACCATCGACCGCGCCATCCAGCGCGGCGTGGGCTCCAGCGAAGCCGACAACATGGCCGAGCTGACCTACGAAGGTTACGCACCCAGCGGCGTGGCGATCATCGTCGAAGCGATGACCGACAACCGCAACCGCACCGCAGCCGAAGTACGTCATGCCTTCAGCAAGTGCGGCGGCAACCTGGGCACTGACGGTTCCGTTGCGTACATGTTCGAGCGCAAGGGCCAGATCAGCTACGCGCCGGGCGTGAACGAGGAAGCGTTGATGGATGCCGCGCTGGAAGCCGGCGCCGACGACGTGGTGGTCAACGACGATGGCTCCATCGACGTGTTCACCACCTTCGCCGACTTCATCTCGGTCAACGAAGCGCTGACCGAAGCCGGTTTCAAGGGCGACGAAGCGGAGATCACCATGATCCCGTCGACCGTGGCGACCCTGGACCTGGACACCGCGCAGAAGGTCCTCAAGCTGATCGACATGCTCGAAGACCTGGACGACGTGCAGAACGTCTACTCCAATGCGGACATCCCGGACGAGGTGATGGCCCAGCTGGGCTGATCCCACCACCGGCGATGTGCTGAAGCCGGAAGCGGGAGTGGTCGTCAGCGGCGCCTCCCGCTTCCGGTTTTTGTTATCTGAAGTACAGGTTACGGACAAGGTTTGATCGGACGGACATGACCCTGATTCTCGGCATCGACCCAGGTTCACGGATTACCGGCTTCGGCGTGGTGCGCGACACCGGCCGTGGCTGCGAGTACGTGGCTTCGGGCTGTATCCGTACCGGCAACGGCGAGCTGTTCGAACGCCTGCAGATCGTCTTCCGTGGCGTGCGCGAGGTCATCCAGACCTACCAGCCGACCATGATGGGCATCGAGCAGGTGTTCATGGCGCGCAACGCCGACTCGGCGCTGAAGCTGGGGCAGGCGCGCGGCGCGGCTATCGTCGCGGCGGCGGAAGAGGGGTTGCAGATCGCCGAGTACACCGCCAGCCAGGTCAAGCAGGCCATTGCCGGCACCGGCGGCGCGGACAAACAGCAGGTGCAGATGATGGTCATGCACCTGCTCAAACTGGTACAGAAGCCGCAGATCGACGCCTCCGACGCCCTGGCCATCGCCTTGTGCCATGCGCACACCCGGCAGAGCCTGGTGCCGCATGGTCTGGTGGGTGCCCGCCGTCGTGGCGGACGCCTGCGCCTGTGATATCCGGAAAAACATTGAGCAAGGACAAACACCCGTGATTGGACGCCTGCGTGGCACCCTGGCGGAAAAGCAGCCGCCGCACCTGATCGTCGACGTGAATGGCGTGGGCTACGAGCTGGAAGTGCCGATGACCACCCTGTACCGCCTGCCGAGCCTGGGCGAGCCGGTGACCCTGCACACCCACCTGGTGGTGCGCGAGGATGCCCACCTGCTCTACGGCTTCGCCGAGAAGCGCGAGCGCGAACTGTTCCGCGAGCTGATCCGCCTCAATGGCGTTGGCCCGAAGCTGGCGCTGGCGCTGATGTCGGGGCTTGAGGTCGATGAACTGGTGCGTTGCGTGCAGGCGCAGGATACTTCCACCCTGGTGAAGATTCCCGGCGTCGGCAAGAAGACCGCCGAGCGCCTGCTGGTGGAGCTGAAGGATCGATTCAAGGCGTGGGAGAATATTCCCTCCATCGCGCCGTTGGTGGTGGAACCCCTGCGGGCTGCCGCAGTCTCAAGCGCCGAGTCCGATGCGGTCAGTGCGCTGATCGCCCTGGGCTTCAAACCCCAGGAGGCGAGCCGCGCCGTGGCCGCCGTGCAGGAGGAAGGCTTGTCCAGCGAAGAACTCATCCGCCGTTCCCTCAAGGGCATGGTCTAGGTAGACACTGATGATCGAAGCCGATCGCCTGATTTCCTCCGCTTCCACTCGCGACCGCGAAGAGCAGTTCGACCGCGCCATCCGCCCGCTCAAGCTGGCGGACTACGTCGGCCAGCCGGTGGTGCGCGAACAGATGGAGCTGTTCATCCAGGCGGCCCGTGGGCGTCAGGAAGCGCTGGATCACACGCTGATCTTCGGCCCGCCCGGCCTGGGCAAGACCACCCTGGCGAACATCATCGCCCAGGAGATGGGGGTTTCGATCAAGAGTACTTCCGGCCCGGTGCTGGAACGCCCCGGCGACCTGGCGGCGATCCTCACCAACCTCGAACCCAACGACGTGCTGTTCGTGGACGAGATCCATCGCCTGTCGCCCATCGTCGAGGAAGTGCTGTACCCGGCCATGGAAGACTTCCAGCTGGACATCATGATCGGCGAGGGCCCGGCTGCGCGTTCGATCAAGCTGGACCTGCCACCCTTTACCCTGGTCGGCGCGACGACTCGCGCCGGCATGCTGACCAATCCGCTGCGTGACCGCTTCGGTATCGTCCAGCGTCTCGAGTTCTACGGTGTGGACGACCTGTCCAGCATCGTCGCCCGCTCGGCGGGCATCCTGGGTCTGGAGATCGAGCCGGCGGGTGCTTTTGAGATCGCGCGGCGCGCACGGGGCACGCCACGGATCGCCAACCGCCTGCTGCGGCGGGTACGGGATTTCGCCGAGGTGCGCGGCACCGGGCATATCAGCCGCGACATCGCCGACAAGGCGCTGAACCTGCTGGACGTGGACGAGCGAGGCTTCGATCACCAGGACCGCCGCCTGCTGTTGACCATGATCGACAAGTTCGACGGTGGGCCGGTGGGTATCGATAACCTGGCGGCGGCCATCAGTGAAGAAAGACATACGATTGAAGATGTGCTGGAGCCCTATCTGATCCAGCAAGGCTATATCATGCGCACACCGCGCGGCCGCGTCGTGACCCGGCATGCGTACCTGCATTTCGGCCTGAATGTGCCGAAGCGGATGGGGGAGGGGACGACATCGGATCTGTTCGTCCCTGAAGATGGTAATTAATTGCATTTGTAGACGATTGCCGATTGGCAAAGTCTCTACTTGGTTCTAGAGTATGCGCGCGCAACACGGGGGTCAGCCGTTCCAGCAGCGGTATCGGGTCTATTACGAGGACACCGATGCCGGCGGCATCGTCTACTACGTCAACTACCTCAAGTTCATGGAGCGGGCTCGTACCGAGCGGCTGCGTGATCTGGGCTTCGCCCAGTCACAGCTGGCGGGGGAGAACCTGCTTTTCGTCGTTCATTCGGCCGAAGCGCGCTATCACGCGCCGGCCCGCCTGGATGACGAGCTGCTTGTCAGCGTCGAGGTGGAGGAGTTGAACCGTGCGAGCCTGAAGTTTCGTCAACAGGTTCGACGGGCGTCGGATTCGACCTTGCTCTGCGAGGGACGATTCCTGGTGGCGTGCGTGCGGGCGGACAACCTGAAACCCCGCGCTATCCCAGATGTGTTGCGTGCGGCATTTGCCGGCAGTCCGGACACCCTTTCAGCAGGAGATTAACGTGGAACCGAACGTCGTCGACCATACTTCCATGTGGAGCTTGATCAGTAACGCCAGCGTCGTGGTACAGCTGGTGATGCTGACCCTGGTGGCCGCATCGGTCACTTCCTGGATCATGATTTTCCAGCGCAGCAACATGATGCGCTCGGCGAAGAAGGCCCTGGAAACTTTCGAAGAGCGCTTCTGGTCGGGCATCGACCTGTCCAAGCTCTACCGCCAGGCGGGCAGCAACCCCGATCCGGACTCGGGGGTCGAGCAGATCTTCCGTGCCGGCTTCAAGGAATTCTCCCGTCTGCGCCAGCAGGCCGGCGTTGACCCGGATGCGGTGATGGAAGGCGTTTCCCGCGCCATGCGCGTTGCCATTTCCCGTGAGGAAGAGAAGCTGGAAACCAGCCTGCCGTTCCTCGCCACCGTCGGCTCCACCAGCCCGTACATCGGTCTGTTCGGTACCGTATGGGGCATCATGAACTCCTTCCGTGGCCTGGCCACCGTGCAGCAGGCCACCCTCGCCACCGTGGCGCCGGGTATCGCCGAAGCACTGATCGCTACCGCCATCGGCCTGTTCGCGGCCATTCCCGCGGTCATCGCCTACAACCGTTTCGCCGCCCGCTCGGAAATGCTCATCGGCCGCTACTACACCTTCGCCGACGAGTTCCAGGCCATCCTGCACCGCAAAGTGCACACCAGCGACGATTGAAGACGACCAAGAGGTAAGCCGTCATGGCAAGAGTTCGTCACAAGCGCAAGCCGGTCGCGGAAATGAACGTGGTGCCCTACATCGACGTGATGTTGGTGCTGCTGGTCATTTTCATGGTGACCGCGCCCATGCTCAACCAGGGCGTCAAGGTCGACCTGCCCAAGGTTTCCAGCGAAGCGCTGCCGCAGGATAACGATTCCCGCGTGCTCACCATCTCCATCAAGGCCGACAAGACCTACTACTGGAACATGGGTTCGGAAGTCGACCCCGATCAGGGCAAGGGCAGCCAGACTGCCGTGGACCTCGATCAACTGGTCAACGCTGCCTCCGGCATCATGGCCGAGAACAGCCGCCAGGGTAAGAAAGTCCAGGTCTTCGTCCGTGGGGACAAGGCAGTCGACTATGGCTCGGTCATGGCCGTCATGGGCGGTCTGCAGAAAGCCGGAGTCGGCAACGTCGGTCTGATTACCGAGGCACCAGGTAGTTGATGCACCAGCTCGAGCGCTCTCAATCGGAAGGCTACTTCTGGCCCACGGTCCTCGCCGTGGCCCTGCACGTCCTGATCTTCGCCATGCTGTTCGTCAGCTGGGCCAGTACGCCTGAACTGCCGCCTTCGCGGCCGATCGTCCAGGCTACCCTGTACCAGCTGAAGTCCAAGAGCCAGGCAACCCAGCAGACCAACCAGAAGATAGCCGGCGAGTCGAAGAAGACTTCGGCCAAGCAATACGAGCAGGAGCAGCTCGAGCAGAAGAAGGCTGAGCAGCAGGCATTGGCTGCTGCGAAAGCCGAGGAACAAAAGAAGGCTGATGCGGCTCAAAAGGCTGCAGATGCCGCTGAGAAAGCGGCAGAAGCCAAGAAGGCAGACGACGCCAAGAAGGCGGCCGATGCCGCCGCAGCCGCCAAGAAAGCGGCTGAGGCCAAGGCTGCCGAGCAGAAACAGCAGGCGGATATCGCCAAGAAGAAAGCCGAGGAAGAGGCCAAGAAAGAGGCCGCTGAAGAGGCGAAGAAGAAAGCTGCCGAGGACGCCAAGAAGAAGGCCGCCGAGGACGCGAAGAAGAAAGCCGCCGCGGATGAAGCCAAGAAGAAGGCTGCCGCGGTCGAGGCTGCGAAGAAGAAGGCTGCCGCTGCAGCCGCCGCCGCAGCCCGCAAGGCAACGGAAGACAAGAAGGCCCAGGCGCTGGCCGAACTGCTGTCGGATGACACGCAACGGCAACAGGCCCTGGCCGACGAGCAAGGTAACGAGGTGGCGGGCAACTTCGACGATCTGATCGTCAGCCTGGTGAGCCAGCAGTGGAGCCGTCCTCCTTCAGCTCGTAACGGAATGAGCGTAGAAGTGCTGATTCAGATGCTGCCGAGCGGCGCCATCACCAATGTGAGCGTGACACGCTCCAGTGGTGACAAGCCGTTCGACGATTCGGCGGTGGCTGCGGTCCGAAATGTGGGCCGTATTCCCGAACTGCAAAAACTGGATCGCGCCACTTTCGATAGCCTGTATCGTCAGCGCCGAATGGTCTTCAAACCGGAGGATTTAGATCTGTGAGTACCCTGATTCGCTTCGCGCTCTTCGCCCTGGCCCTGGTGGCCGGCGCAGCGCAGGCCGCCGACCCGCTGGTTATCTCCAGTGGTCGTGACTCGGCCGTCCCGATCGCCGTGGTTCCGTTCGGCTGGCAGGGCGGTAACGTCCTGCCCGAGGACATGTCGAACATCATCGGCAACGACCTGCGCAACTCCGGTTACTTCGAGCCGATTCCGCGCCAGAACATGATCAGCCAGCCGGCCCAGGCCAGCGAAGTGATCTACCGTGACTGGCAGGCCCTCGGTGCTCAGTACGTCCTGGTCGGCAGCATCGTGCCCAGCGGTGGCCGCCTGCAGATCCAGTACGCCCTGCTCAACGTGGCGACCCAGGAGCAGGTCCTGACCGGTAGCGTCGGTGGTACCACCGACCAACTGCGCGACATGTCGCACTACATTGCCGACCAGTCGTTCGAGAAGCTGACCGGCATCAAGGGTGCATTCTCCACCAAGCTGCTCTACGTGACCGCTGAGCGCTTCTCGGTGGATAACACCCGCTACACCCTGCAGCGCTCCGACTATGACGGCGCCCGCCCGGTGACCCTACTGCAGTCGCGCGAGCCGATCCTTTCGCCGCGCTTCTCGCCCGATGGCCGTCGCATTGCCTACGTGTCCTTCGAGCAGAAGCGTCCGCGCATCTTCATGCAGTACGTCGACACTGGCCGTCGCGAGCAGATCTCCAACTTCGAAGGCCTCAACGGCGCCCCGGCCTTCTCGCCGGACGGCAACCGCCTGGCCTTCGTGCTGTCGCGTGACGGCAACCCGGAGATCTACGTGATGGACCTGGGCAGCCGCCAGCTGCGTCGCCTGACCAACAACTCGGCGATCGACACCGAGCCCTTCTGGGGTGCGGACGGCTCGACCCTGTACTTCACCTCGGATCGTGGCGGCAAGCCGCAGATCTACAAGATGAACGTGAACTCGGGCGCTACCGACCGCGTGACCTTCATCGGCAACTACAACGCCAACCCGAAACTCTCGGCGGATGAGAAGACCCTGGTCATGGTTCACCGCCAGGATGGTTTCACCAACTTCCAGATCGCGGCGCAGGACCTTCAGCGCGGTAATCTCCGGGTACTTTCCAACACCAATCTGGACGATTCGCCCACTGTTGCGCCAAATGGCACGATGCTAATATACGCCACCCGCCAGCAGGACCGGGGCGTGTTGATGCTCGTGAGCATCAACGGACGTGTTCGGTTACCGCTACCCACCGCTCAAGGCGACGTGCGCGAGCCTTCCTGGTCCCCTTACCTGAACTGACGGTTGCCAACTGTTTCAAATTTATACACTGGGGTTCATTAGGA
The DNA here is from genome assembly GCF_005877905.1 of Pseudomonas nicosulfuronedens. Taxonomy (GTDB): domain Bacteria; phylum Pseudomonadota; class Gammaproteobacteria; order Pseudomonadales; family Pseudomonadaceae; genus Pseudomonas; species Pseudomonas nicosulfuronedens. The sequence continues at coordinate 12,675 of NZ_SWDV01000050.1, forward strand.
GTTACATGATGGAAATGCTGAAATTCGGCAAATTTGCCGTTATCGCCCTCGCCATGGCTGTTGCCGTCGGCTGTTCGTCCAAGAAAGGCGATGCTACTGGCGAAGGCGCCAATGGCGGCGTTGATCCGAACGCTGGCTACGGCGCAAACAGCGGTGCCGTTGACGGCTCCCTGAGCGACGAAGCTGCTCTGCGCGCTATCACCACCTTCTACTTCGAGTACGACAGCTCCGACCTGAAGCCGGAAGCCATGCGTGCCCTGGACGTACACGCCAAGGACCTGAAAGGTTCCGGCCAGCGCGTAGTCCTGGAAGGTCACACTGACGAGCGCGGCACCCGTGAGTACAACATGGCTCTGGGCGAGCGTCGTGCCAAGGCCGTTCAGCGCTACCTGGTACTGCAGGGCGTTTCCCCGGCTCAGCTGGAACTGGTTTCCTACGGCAAAGAGCGTCCGGTTGCCACTGGCCATGACGAGCAGTCCTGGGCCCAGAACCGTCGCGTTGAGCTGAAGAAGTAAGACCTGATGCCGATGCGCCTGCGTTTTCTGACCTTGATCGCATGCGGACTGCCCCTCATGGCGGCAGCCGCGGTTCCGGTACAGGACGGTAATGGTGGCTATGCCAGCACACCGCCCTCGGGTTATGGCACCGCAGGCGCTGATGGCGCCTACGCCGGAGGCGGGATGACAACTCCCGTCTCCGGTCAGGCTCAGCTGTTCATGCAGCTGCAGCAGATGCAGGACGAGATGTCCCGTCTGCGCGGCATGCTCGAAGAACAGCAGAACCAGATCCAGCAGATGAAGCAGGAAAACCAGGAACGCTTCCAGGACATCGACAGCCGCCTTTCCAGCGGTGCAGGTGCAGGAGCGGCCGGTGCTGCTGTTCAACCCAATTCCCCCGCTGCCGGCGCCAGTGCCGGGGCTGCCGCAGGAGCAGGCGCTGCCGCCGCCCAGCAACAGCAGCCCGCCGCCAGCAGCGAGCCGGGTGACCCGGCAAAAGAAAAGCTGTACTACGACGCTGCCTTCGACCTGATCAAGGCCAAGGACTTCGACAAGGCCAGCCAGGCCTTCGGCGCCTTCCTGCGCAAGTACCCGAGTAGCCAGTACGCTGGCAACGCCCAGTACTGGCTCGGTGAAGTGAACCTTGCCAAGGGTGACCTGCAGGGTGCCGGCCAGGCCTTTGCCCGTGTCAGCCAGGCTTACCCGAGCAGCGCCAAGGTGCCGGATTCGCTGTACAAGCTTGCCGATGTCGAGCGCCGCCTGGGCAATACCGACAAGGCCCGTGGCATCCTGCAGCAGGTCGTGGCCCAGTATCCGGGCACTTCCGCTGCCCAGCTGTCCCAGCGTGACCTGAAGAACCTCAAGTAAGGTTCCGCACAGTCCGAAAACCCGCGCCCGTCGCGGGTTTTTTCGTTAGACGAATGGGGCACAAATCATTTGCCCGATCTCGCTCGGAGGCCCATTCTACGGGCCTTCTAGCCGAGGGCGGAGCGGTGCACAAGGGGCGAGAATCCCCGATGTGCACGGTGCTGGCGCCCGGTGCACGTGACCCAGGAGCCAGCATGGCCGATCATCTGATGAAGCGCGACGGGCGTTTTGTTTATCGCCGCCGTTACCCTGTCGAAGTTGCAGCAATCGTGGGGCGCCGGGAGTTCCGGCAAGCCCTCGATACCGCTGATCGCAGGACCGCCCTGGAGAAGGCGCGGGTAGTGTCGGTTGAGTTCGACCGCATCTGTCGGGAAGCCCTGGCACAGACAGCACGGCAGGCCCTTGGCATGGCTCCCGGCGTCGAGGTAGGTCAACCCCCAAGGGTCACGGCAGAGGCAATTCTAGAGCGCTTGCGAGCCGTTGTAGACGGAGCTACCCGGTCGGCTATCGAAGCCCTGGTACCAAGCCAACGGCACGCCCCGACCTGGACTGCTGAACTGGAGTGGCGCAAGGCCGCAATGCTGGCCATTGCCGAGGGCAAACACCCTGGAGCAGCGGACTATAACCCTGCTGAGGCGATGGCCGCGCATGCCGCTCTGGAGGCCCTGGAGCGTGGCGAGCTGCCGACCCTTGTCCAGGCTGCTCCGACGTCTGCTGTGCCTCCTGAGCCTGTTCCCGAGCCCACCGATTCAACGGTACCGGCACGACCTGGGCAGACCACCGCCGCCGAGTTCAACAAGGTGCTGGGGCTGTACGTCGAGCATGCCAGTCGGCGCCGTGGACAGCAGGTGCGGACGCTTTGCAAGGACGCGCTGCGCTGGCCAGCAACACCAGCGGAGCAGGTCCAGAACATCCTCGCCTACGGCAAGCGCAAGCTCGCTGCTGGCGGTAAAGCGTCCTCCCTGAGCACGAGTACAGGGGCACTCCTGGCTGTGCTGCGCTGCATGCCTGGATGGGAAGGGATCAAGCTGCCGCGCCTGGATGCCACTGCGAAAACTATCCGTTCCGGTGCTGGCGCCAGGAAGGGGGACCGGCAACCCATCCCGCTGGCTGTGCTCCGGGCGTGCATTAAGGATATGCAGGAGACGGCGCCTGCTGTCGATGCTGCCGCCCTGGTTCTACTGGCCCGGTACGGCATGCGCCCATCTGAGTTGCTGCGCGAGGGGCCGGACGCCCTGGTAGAGCGCTCGGACATCATGGGCAATAAATCGCTTGTGTTCCAGGCGGGACTCACCGACCGCAAGACCAAAGCCAGCCGACGAGACTTGCCCGTCTGTGCTGACGATGCCGAGTTGTTCCGGCTGGTCCTGGGGGAGAGGGGCGAGCCTACCGACCTTGTGCGCCGTACTGAGCAGCGCGTTCGCCGGCTGCACGATCTGTTGGGCAGAAGGCTCCCGGCTGGGTTGACGCTCTACAGCGTCCGGCACACCGCTGCCGACCTGATGCGCGAAGCTAAGGCGACTGATCAAGAGATTGGCGTGATCCTGGGTCACACTTCAACGCAGAGCATGACTAGCATTTATGGTGGATTGGCCCCGCTCACTGCGCAGCGGGAGCTGTTAGACAAGGTGCGCGACCTGCTCGAAAAGCCTCCGGCCTAAATCTGATTTAGCCGTGCGCCGGGGTATCTGACCCCATCAAGGCGCCGATTCCCCCGTGGGGTGCAGGCTGCTGGCGGGACGGGGCAGTCGCCGGGGAGGGCTCACGCGGTTAGAGCGCGTGAGCCCAGGCCGTTACTTTCGTAGGCGGTCGTAATCATCGTCTCCGATTACAGGCCCAGTAGGGCCTTGCTCTTTCAGCAAGCTAATGGAGTGCTCGCAGTCGGAGAGGTTGTGGTAGCCCTCTGAACTAACAGCAATGATCTTGGAGTTCTTCGCCGTAAATCGCCAACGCCACTCCTTTGCAGCGTCCTTGTAGATGAAGAAGTAAGCAACCTCAGCCATTGGTAACTCTCCTTGTGAAACTGACGTAGGAGAGCTGACGCTAGCAACTTGCCATCTCGCTTGTCCATTGCGCTCGGTCAAATCTCCATATGGCTCAGAAGGTACACCCTGCGAGCCATCCCATGCCCTGGGCTTGCCATGTGGCTCAATGGTGTTGACAAGATAATGAGCCATTCCTATATTGTGAGCCATATATTGCGAGCCACCAGGGGACTCACAACATGGCCACCATTGGGTACAGCCGCGTCAGCACGAACGATCAGAGTGTTGAAGCTCAACAGCACAGCCTCTCTCAGGCTCACCGTATCGACCGCTTCTACGCCGACGAGGGTGTTAGCGGCGCTGTAAAGGCCCTGGAGCGGCCGCAGTTCAAGGCTATGGCTGAGTACCTACGCGACGGGGATACGCTTGTCGTGGCCGCTGTAGACCGCCTAGGGCGCGATACCATTGATGTGCTGTTGACGGTGGAGTACCTGACCGCCAAGGGCGTGAGCATCATCAGCAAGCGGGAGGGCTTCGACCTCAGTACCCCGATGGGTAAGGCCATGCTCACCATGCTAGCGGCTGTGGCCGAGCTGGAGCGATCCAACATCAAGGCCCGGCAGATGGCTGGTATCGAGCGCGCCAAGGCTGAGGGCAGAGCGCTGGGGCGTTCCAAGGTGATCGACGACGTTGACGTGCGGCAATGGCGGGCAGCGCACGACGCCAGCATCAAGACTACGGCTGAACATTTCGGCATCAGCCCTGCCAGCGTGAAGCGGGCCTGCAAGATCGCCGCCTGATCCTTCCCTGCACTTCCTACCTCAACGCCCGGCCCCGCGCTGGGCGTTGTCGTTTCTGGGCTATGGGTTCTAAAAGTCACACACACCAGCGAGGAGAATACGCTGCGTGCGGGCGTTACTGACTCAAGGGTCAGAAGGCACATACACTAGCAGGGATAAATGCTCTCTCTGGACGTTCTCGGTTTGAGCCGGCGTCGTTGCCAACTGGCGGCGCCGGCACCTTTACCGAACCTGATCAGCGTCCCTGGCGAACACTCACCGCCGAGCCTGCACGCGCAACCTGAATTCCCGCGTTACCAGACCCGTTCTGCTAACCCTCAGCATTCCAGACCACCGGACCCATCTCGTAGGCGCAACGCCTTACGGGAGTAGGCCGGATTCAATTCGCAAAGCCACACCATCAGTCCACATAAGGAGGACCACCGATGCGATACGAGAATCGCACCGGGCGTAAGCCATTGGCCAAAGCCCGAGTAATTCGCGCCCTTCGCGCACTCCAGACCCAAGGAATCCCCGCAACTCTGGGGACGATCCTCAAGCGTGAGCCGGGACTGGCGAAGTCTTCAGCGCTCCAGGCGCTCGCCCAGTTGCCGAGTGAGGCGAATCTACAAGTCCGCATCCTGGCGGGCACATCTAGCACTCGGCAATACATCCTCGCCACGACTGCCCAACACCACGGCATCAAGCTTGACTCCGACACCATTCGAGCAGGCGCCCGCGCCGAGAACACTTTGCTCATTCTGCTGGGCGACTGGGAGGCGAAGCGCTAATGGCCCGTCGACCAAACATCCAGAAGGAAGCAACCGCGCTCTTGGCCGAGACCATGCGGGCAGCCCGCAAGAAGCTCAAGTTTCACGAGACGGAAGACCTGCCGTTAGACGCCGCGACCATCTCGGCGAACGTGTCACTGCTGAAGCTGGTAGAGGCGTACGCCACCGCTACCCGTGGCGAAAAGGAAGCGGACCTAGAGAAGCTGCGCCAGGAACTGGACGCCCGTCGCCCAGGCAACTCGGCCAGCCCTGCGCCCTCAACCCAAATCACACCAGACCGTGCCGCTTTGTTGGCTGAGTACGGCCTGACCGATCCCGAAACCTAATACCCGCTGGTGGCTGACGCCTCCGGCAAGGAGAAGTCATGACCAACCTTGAACGCCTGCACTCGCAAGCCAAATCTGCCGGCGCTCCCGTCGATATGAACACACCGTCCCGCCCGGCATTCGACCGCACGGCGGCCACGTTGACCCTGATCCGCCAGAACCCCAACGTCCGTGGTGCTGACTTGACTCGTCAGGTTGACCAGATGGAAGCGGAGTACCACCGCTCCGGTGTAGTCCCGAAGAATCCTCAAGCTGTAGTGCGCCGACATCACGGCAAGGTAAAGGCCCTGCACCGTGAGTTGTCCCAGGAGCTACGCGCTGTCGGATACCACGGGCGGTACGCATCCGCAAGTGAAGTCCAGGCCCTGCTAACCGAGGCGCATGACAAGGCGCTGGAGGAGTCCCGCCCCTCTGCCAGAGCAATCCTGCGCGAGCAGGTAGGCGAGCAGGATGCCGCACGACTGGCCACCACCAAGAGTCGGCATATGAAGGCCGCCATGCAGAAGCTGGCGAACCACCCCACTGCTCAACTGCTGGAGGCCCAAGGCATGCGCACTGCACGCGACGTATCCGAAATTTGCAAAGCCACCTTGGCCGGTGGGGTCCAGGCGCTGTATCAGCGCGCTGATGTTGCCAAGCGCCTATCTGCTCAAGAAAAGCGAATGGCGGAGCTGAGCGCCTTGCAGGATGCCCAGGCTCGCGAACTGGAGGAGCTGCGCCGACAGCTTGCCCAGGCGCAGGCCAAGACCGAGGCGCGCCTATCCGCCGTCGAGAATGCCACCGATTGGAAGGCTGCCGCTGTACGCCTCAAGGCTGAGGGATTGAATGCCGGGGAGATTGCCCGCCGTTTGGGGCAGAAGCATGAGACCGTGCGGAAGCATCTCCAGCGCAACACCTGAGTTCTATATGGTACGAAGTACCTATACAAATCCGCCGTTCTTGAGGTGGGACAGGTGGGACAGACTGTCCCGCCGCCCTGCACTCACGGCCTGAAATCCGCCGCGCCCGCCGAAGGCCCTCAGCGGCCTACCCCGGCGCGACAACTAGAACCCATCGCCACCGCGCATGCCCACCGGGAAACGCCCTTTACGCGCTCCCTGGGGCCTTGCTGCGCCCACTGAACAGAGAGAGACCATGACCTACACCACACAGAACACGACACCCACGGGCTGCGTCGAGTTGGACTACCCGCTATTGGCCGAGGCGCTGCGGATGATGACTCGCGCCGATGTGCCCGGCCTGCATCTCCGCCAGCGAGATATGCGCTGGAACGCCTGCATCACCCGAAACAAGGTGCGCTATCAGCGGACCTTCGGCTTCACGGAGAAGTACAAGGCGGTTGCATGGCTGATTTGCCAGCGGGCCGAGCTGATCGGAGCCGGGAAGTACATCGACGGTCGTAGTAAGGCTGCACGCCAAGCACGGGAGGCTGCTCATGTCTGACTTCCGCAGCGTGATCGACAGCCTAACAGCCCTCGGCCAGGACGAGACTGCTGCGGAGCGGCGTGCCCGTCTGGAAGCGAAGCGCACCCCACTGAGCCTGGAGGGGTTGAATGCCTTGGCGACAGATGCCGCCGACCAAATCTATCGAGACCGACTGCAAGGGCTCCCCGGCACCGAACCTTCCGCCGATCCGCCCTCAAGCATTGAGCAGGACGGCATAGGCACGTCTCCGCATGACGCTGGAACTATCCGCGCCAACGGCGTGGGGTTGCGCACTACGCGCCGTGGGGCCGGCAACAGCCTGGGGATTCTCGCATGACCCGAGATGAAGAACTTCGCCTAGCCCTCGCCGCCGTTGAGCTTTACGCCGCTGGGCGCCTGATGGGAAACAGCCGCGTCCACGCTGTGCGGCTTGTCCTGCGGAAGGCCCGCGCATGGTGCCGTAAGGGATTCGCCCTGACTGAGTACCCGATTATCAAACGCCTTGCCCTGCACCGCTCGACCATTTAACCGAACCGACCGAATTCCAAGGAGAGAGAACATGACCACCCACAAGACCAAGATGCACACCGTCCGCACTTCCGCTATCGCTGACGCCCTGCTGGTTTCCCTACGCACCGCCGTTGACCTGAGCCGCGAGCCTGTCCCGGCACTAACTGTCCCCACCGCCCCGGAGCAGTACGCCGAAGTGAAAGCCGGTCTGCATCGCATGGCCGAGCAGTTCGTTGACCCAGCCCGCGCCGAGACCCGCCGCACCAGCGTCGATGATGTTGCCCGCGAGTTCATCGACGTGCTGGCTCAAGCCGGGCGCAAGGGCCTGCCGTTCGAGCACCTGGGTAGCGCCCTGGAATACGACGACCAGTTGGCCGCTTATCGCTCCCGCCAAGATCAGTACGCGCGGAGCAGCAACAGCCGCGCCCAGGCCAACGCGGACGAAGTACAGTTCTGGGTCGAAGACCTGTTAGCTGTCCTGCGGGTGCGCCACGTCCTGGGCGTCGAGGCCGTTGCCGATGCCGCCGAAGCGGGCAACAAGCTGCTGGCCAGCTCCGCCCTGGACCTTGTGGCGCGAGAGAAGCTGAACAGCAGTGGCGCGCAGGGTTTGCCGATCCTGGCCGCTGGCCGTGGACTGATGTTGCTGCGCGATGCCGGCGCAGAGGCCGGTGCCTTGGAGCTGGCAGACCTTGAAGTTCTGGTGGCGCTGGCTGGCCTGGAGCTGTTCCCTGCTGCGCTGCCCGGTTACGGCCTGGGCATGGATGCGCTGTCCTTCACCTTGGACACTTCACAGGTGCGCGTCGATGCTCGTGGCGCCGTGCTGTACCGCGAAGCCCAGACCGCGCAGGGGCGCAGCGTGCTGCCGCATTCGGTCATTGCGGGCGTAAGCAAACAGGCGGTGAAGGAGCTTCAAGCTGGCGTCGATTCCCGCCTGGACAACGTACCGCATAACTTCGCAGAGGCCGGCATCGGCGATAGCACTCTGGAGCAGTCCCGCCGCTATGTGCAAGGTAACGGCGGGCTGAACATGCTGGAGTTCTCGAAGCGCATGGGGTGAGTGGCTACTGCTTAAAGCCGTCTAGTCGGGCGTCTGAAATCATCGGAAGCTGCTGGCCGTTGTAACACTGCAAGATGAATTGCCGCATGGCAGTGTTCAACTGGCCAGCCCGGTGGGTATCAATTCGGGATGCAAGTTCGTTTGCCTCTTCTACGCTGGCGCCCTCGCTCCGGGCTGCGAGGTAGATGTATGCGCGAACGGCTTTCTTTCCTCGGCTCATCGCAAAGATAAACAAGCCCGCCGCCACTACAACGATTAGAGCGATGATCTCCATGCACTAACTCCCTTGGCTAAATGCATGAAATATAGTGCTGCGTCATAGGATGGCAATAGGCCGCCTCTGTTGCTTATTACAGCCTCTCTGCCTGGCAATGGGGCACACGACCGGGGCACCGGCCCGCTATTAATGACCCGATAAACGGTTTCCGACCAGTAGCCATGCGGGTTGTAGACCGATTGTCCGCTTCTTCGTTAGAATTCCCGCCCCCGGAAAGCGCCAGTGGTTTCAGCTCGGCTGATGTCTGCTTTGTTCCGGGCCTTCCGGGCGCCTGTGAGCGCGCCCACGACTCCAACGCAACGGAGGCGGATGGCCTGTGTAGCCGTCACGCCCGTGGCTGATATGCAACAGACCCTGCGCATTACCGAGATTTTCTACTCGTTGCAGGGGGAAACGCGCACCGCCGGCTTGCCGACCGTGTTCGTACGCCTGACCGGCTGTCCCCTGCGCTGCAATTACTGCGATACCGCCTATGCCTTCAGTGGCGGCGAGATCCAGACCCTCGATGCCATCCTTGAGCAAGTCGCCCAGTACCGACCACGCTACGTCTGCGTGACCGGCGGCGAGCCCTTGGCCCAGCCCAATTGCATCCCGCTGCTGCAACGCCTGTGCGATGCCGGCTATGACGTCTCGCTGGAAACCAGTGGCGCGCTGGACATTTCCGCCACCGACCGCCGTGTCAGCCGTGTGCTCGACCTCAAGACGCCGGGCTCCGGCGAGGTGTCGCGCAATCGCTACGACAATATTGGCGAGCTGACGGCCAATGACCAGGTGAAGTTCGTCATCTGTTCCCGCGAGGACTACGACTGGGCGGTATCCAAGCTGATCGAGTACCGCCTGGAGCAACGTGCTGGCGAAGTCCTGTTCTCGCCTAGCCACCGTGAAGTGGATGCGCGTGCGCTGGCCGACTGGATTGTCAGCGATAACCTGCCGGTGCGCCTGCAACTGCAGCTGCACAAGATTCTCTGGAACGACGAACCGGGCCATTGAGCGCGGAGGAGACCTTCTCATGTCCATCAAGCAATCCGTGAACGACAAGAAAGCCGTAATCCTGCTCTCCGGCGGCCTGGACTCTGCGACCGTGATCGCCATGGCCAAGGCCGAAGGCTACGACTGCTACACCATGAGCTTCGACTACGGGCAGCGTCACCGTGCCGAGTTGCAGGCTGCCGAGCGGGTCGCGCGGCAGCAGGGAGTGATCGAGCATAAGGTCATTGGCCTGAACCTGAACGGTATCGGTGGCTCCGCCCTGACCGATAGCAGCATCGATGTGCCTGAGGCGCCAAGCGAAGGCATCCCGGTGACCTACGTGCCGGCGCGCAACACTGTGTTCCTGTCCCTTGCTCTGGGATGGGCGGAGGTGCTGGGTGCGCGCGATATCTTTATCGGCGTGAATGCCGTGGATTACTCCGGCTATCCGGACTGCCGTCCGGAGTTCGTCAAAGCCTTCGAGCGCATGGCGAATCTGGCGACCAAGGCAGGTGTGGAGGGCGACGGCTTCCGCATCCAGGCACCGCTGCAGTTCCTCTCCAAGGCGCAGATCATCGAGGCGGGCATCGCTCAGGGCGTGGACTACAGCCTGACCGTTTCCTGCTATCAGGCCGATGATGACGGGCGTGCGTGCGGTAAATGCGACAGCTGCCGACTGCGTTCTGAAGGCTTTGCGGCGGCCGGAATTTCCGACCCGACGCGATATTTCTGAAAAAAGTTTTCGCGGGGTGTTGTTTTTACGTTAGAAATCAGTATTATACGCACCACGTCGGGTCGTTAGCTCAGTCGGTAGAGCAGTTGGCTTTTAACCAATTGGTCGTAGGTTCGAATCCTACACGACCCACCATCAAATCCTGTGAAAGCCCCGTGATCGAAAGATCACGGGGCTTTTGCCATGTGCCGGAAAAAGTCTGCTGTACGGCCATCGACGCCGCGTCGCATCCAGGGCGGTGGTGATAAAATCGCCGGCATAATCAGACCGTGCCTGTTGAGGTTTTCACACGATGTCCCAGATTTCCGAACGCCTGCTGGTCCAGGCCCATCTGGCGGCGAAGCAGCCGCGGATCCTGAGTGCACAGGAAGAGGCTGACTACCGTGCGGCCATCGCCACCGAGCTGAAAGCGCAGAACGCCGTGCTCGTCGCGCACTACTACTGCGATCCGGTGATCCAGGCGCTAGCTGAAGAGACCGGTGGCTGCGTTTCCGATTCGCTGGAAATGGCCCGTTTTGGCAACCAGCATTCGGCGCAGACCGTGGTGGTGGCCGGTGTTCGCTTCATGGGCGAGACCGCAAAAATCCTTAACCCGGAAAAGCGCGTACTCATGCCGACCCTGGAGGCAACCTGTTCGCTGGACCTGGGTTGCCCGGTGGAGGAGTTCTCCGCCTTCTGCGACAAGCATCCCGAACGCACCGTGGTGGTCTACGCGAATACCTCGGCAGCGGTGAAGGCGCGTGCTGACTGGGTGGTGACCTCCAGCTGCGCCGTGGAAATCGTCGAGCACCTGATGGACAACGGCGAGCCGATCCTCTGGGCACCGGACCAGCACCTGGGCCGCTACATCCAGCGCGAGACTGGCGCCGACATGCTGCTCTGGGACGGTGCCTGCATCGTCCACGAGGAATTCAAGGCCAAGCAGCTGGAAGACCTCAAGGCGATCTACCCGGACGCCGCGATCCTGGTGCACCCCGAGTCGCCGGAGGCGGTGGTGGACCTGGCCGATGCCGTGGGCTCCACCAGTCAGCTGATCAAGGCCGCACAGACGATGCCGAACAAGCACTTCATCGTCGCCACCGACCGCGGCATCTTCTACAAGATGCAGCAGCTGTGCCCGGACAAGGAGTTCATTGAAGCGCCCACCGCCGGCAACGGCGCGGCTTGCCGCAGCTGTGCGCACTGCCCGTGGATGGCCATGAATACCCTGGAGCGCACCCTGGCGTGCCTGAAGGAAGGTTCGGGTGAAATCTTCGTCGACCCGGCGCTGATTCCCAAGGCAATCAAACCGCTCAAGCGCATGCTCGATTTCACCCGGGCGGCGAAGCTGAAGCTGGCGGGCAATGCCTGATCAGATTGCATGAATGAAAAAGCCCGGCAGATGCCGGGCTTTTTCATGGGCGAGGGAATGGCTCAGCGGCCCATCATTTCCTTGAGGATGCGTTCCTGGTCGCGGAACTCCTGCTGTCGGGCATCCAGGCGCGCGGCCAGGGTGAAGTTGCCGCCGGCTCGGCGCTTGGCGAAGTCCAGCTGCTCGATCGCCTGCTTGTAGTCGCCGGTGAGCGCGTAGTACTCCGCGCGGGCCTGGTACACGCCAATGGCGTTGCCACTCAAGGTGCAGGCGTCGGCCAGGCGGCTCCAGACGTCCGGGTCCAGCGGACGGCGCTGGGATAGCTTGAACAGCGTCTTTTCGGCGTCGGCCGCGCGGTTGGTTTTCATCATCAGGTCGGCATTGGCCTGGATCAGCGGGTAGCTGTCCGGGTACTGGCCGAGCATCTTCTGTACCCGTGCCTGGGCGTCGGGCAGCTTGTTCGCGGTGATATCGACGTCGGCCATCGCCAGGTTGTAGCTGATGTCGTTGGGCGCCTTGGCGAGCAGTTGCTGCAGGTTGCTGCGGGCGTCGTTGAGCTGGCCGATCTTGGTCTGCGACAGCGCCAGGCCGTAGCGGGCGGCATCATTCTTCGGGTCTTCGTCGAGCTGCGCGCGGAACTGCTTGCTGGCCATGCCCGGAGTGTCCTCGAACATCTGCTGGACGCGGGCGCGCATCAGTTCATAACGCAGTGAGTCTTCCTTGCCACCCTTGGGATATTGCTCGGCGCGGTTGCGGGTGTCGGCGATACGGGATTCGGTGACCGGGTGGGTCAGCAGGAATTCCGGCGGCTTGCCCTCGTAGCGGTACTGGCGGGCCAGGCGCTCGAACATGTTGGGCATGGAGCGCGGGTCGTAGCCTGCGCGGACCATGGTGGCAACGCCGACACGGTCGGCTTCCTGCTCGTTCTGACGGGAGAAACGCAGTTGGTTCTGGATGGCTGCGGCCTGGGTGCCGGCGATGGCGGCGATACCGGCGTCACCGGCGCCGGCTGCGGCGGCGATGATGCCGGCGAGCATGGCGGCCATCACTGGTACCTGCATGCGCTGCTGCGCCTCGATGCCGCGGGCGAAGTGGCGTTGACTCAGGTGGCCGAGTTCGTGCGCCAGTACCGCGATGTATTCGCCTTCGGTCTGGGCATAGATGAACAGGCCGCCGTTCACGCCAACCACGCCGCCGGGGGCGGCGAAGGCGTTGATCTGCTTGTCGCGGATCAGGATGAAGGCCAGGCGGTGGTCCTGCAGTTCACTCGACTCGGCCAGACGATAGACGCTGGACTCGACGTAGTCCTTGAGTTGCGGATCGTTGAGCGTGTCGACCTGGTTGCGCAGCATGCTCAGCCAGGCGCGGCCTAGCTGGAATTCCTGCTCCGGGGAAACAATGGACGAGCTGGCGTCCCCCAGGGAAGGAAGGTCATCCGCCAGAGCCGGCGTGGCGAGAGCGACAGCGAGCGACAGCAGGGCAGGGCGGAGTACTTTCATGTACACGAGGCTCGTTCCGAGAAAGGCTCTACTTTAGCCGTACGCTATCGCCTATGCCTAGTTTGCAGGACGGAAGTGCGGCGCAATTCGAATCGGGTATTTTCTGCTTTGTCGCCCTTCTAGACCCTGATGCTGACGGCTTGATTAATGAACAGCGTCTCGGCCGGGCCTGGTTACTTTTCCAACGCTTTCGGTATTCTTGGGCGCCCTGACCGGAGTTCGTTCGATGTCCGATTCCACGCCGTCTGTCCCCGCCTGTGACGCGGAGCTGGACGCCAGCGGTCTCAATTGTCCGTTACCGCTGCTCAAGGCCAAGCTCGAGCTGAACCGCCTTCCCAGTGGGGCGGTGCTCAAGGTGATTGCCACCGACGCTGGCTCCCAGCGCGACTTTCGCGTTTTTGCCGAGCTTGCCGGGCACTCGCTGCTGCATGAAGAGGTCGAAGCCGGCGTCTATCGCTACTGGCTACGCAAGAAGTAGTCCTGAAGTTTCCGGGTAACCGGGATGTTACCCTCAGTCGTTTCGCAGGTTTGTACATGCTCAAGGTTTTGCAGGACTGGATGCAGCGCTATTTCTCCGACGAGGAGGCGATAGTGCTGGCGGTCATTCTCGGTCTGGGATTCACCGTGATCCTGGCCTTCGGCGGGATGCTCGCGCCGGTGCTGGCGGCGATGGTCATCGCCTTCCTGATCCAGGGCATGGTCGGCGTGCTGGAGCGCCTGCGAGTGCCGCACCTGTTTGCGGTGTGGTTGGTGTATTCGCTGTTCCTCGGGTTGCTCGCGGTATTCCTGCTGGTGCTGGTGCCGTTGGTGTGGAAGCAGTTGTTCACCTTGTTCAATGAACTGCCCGGCATGCTCGGCGAGTGGCAGGCGACCCTGCTGATGCTGCCTGAGCGCTACCCGGAGATGGTCACCGAAGAGCAGGTGCTGCGCACCGTCGAGGCGGCACGCAGTGAACTGGGGCAACTGGGCCAGTGGGCGCTGACCTTTTCCCTGTCGGGCCTGCCGGTGGTCGTCAACATCATGATCTACCTGGTGCTGGTGCCGATCCTGGTGTTCTTCTTCCTCAAGGATCGCCGCCGCTTCTACCACTGGTTCCGCCGCTACCTGCCCCGCGAACGCGGGCTGATGAAGCAGGTGTGGAACGAGATGAACCAGCAGATCGCCAACTACATCCGTGGCAAGGTCATCGAGATATTCATTACCGGCGTGGCGACCTACATTGCCTTCGCCGTGCTGGGGCTGAACTATGCGGCGCTGCTTGCGTTGTTGGTTGGTCTGTCAGTGGTCGTGCCCTATATCGGGGCCGTGGTGGTCACCGTGCCGGTGGCGATGATTGCGCTGTTCCAGTGGGGTTGGAGCGACCAGTTCATCTACCTGATGGCCGCCCACGCGATCATCCAGGCGCTGGATGGCAACGTGCTGGTGCCGCTACTGTTCTCCGAGGCGGTGAACCTGCACCCGGTGGCGATCATCTGTGCGGTGCTGCTGTTCGGTGGGTTGTGGGGCTTTTGGGGCGTGTTCTTCGCTATCCCGCTGGCGACCCTGGTGAAGGCCGTGCTGGATGCCTGGCCGCGCCAGCCGGTGGCTGAGCCACAAGTCAGCCCGATGATGTAAAAGAAAAAGGCCGCTGATCAGCGGCCTTTTTCATTTTCGCAGTGCGGCTCAAGCCTTGTTCAGCTCCTGGGCGGCGGCGAGCACGGCGTCCACGTGGCCGGGCACTTTCACGCCGCGCCATTCCTGGCGCAGCACGCCCTTGGCATCGATCAGGAAGGTGCTGCGGTCAACACCCATGTATTCCTTGCCGTAGAGCTTCTTCAGCTTGATCACGTCGAACAACTGGCAGACGGCTTCGTCCTTGTCGCTGATCAGCTCGAAGGGGAAGCACTGCTTGGCCTTGAAGTTCTCGTGGGACTTGATGCCATCGCGGGAGACGCCGAACACCAGGGTGTTGGCCTTGGCGAAGTCCTCGATCCTGTCGCGGAAGCCTTGGCCTTCGGTGGTGCAGCCTGGGGTGCTGTCCTTGGGATAGAAATACAGGACGACCTGCTTGCCCTTGAGTTCGGACAGGCGGAATTCGACGCCGCTGGTGGCCGGTGCCTGGAAATCGGCGACGGGCTTGTTCAGTTCGACTGCCATTGGGATTTTCTCCTTGAGAGCACCCTTACGGATGCTGCGGACGCCAGGGTTCGATCAGCGCGTCCAGGTTCAGGGCATCGGCGAAGTCGAGGAACTGATCGCGTAGCCAGCTGATCTGGGTGCCGGCCGGCAGCGTCACGGTGAGGGTGGCGTTGAGCATGCTGGTGTTGGTGTGCGGCGCCTGGTAGGTGTCGCAGGTGAGGTTCTCCAACTCGATGTTGTGATCGATGAAGAACTGGCACAGCTCGTTGAGGATGTCCGGGCGATAGACGGCGCTGACATAGGCCACATAGGGCAAGGCCTGGGCGCGGGTGACGTGGACATTGCTGCGGGTGACGCTGAGGGTGAAGCCGTGGCGTTTGGCCAGGGGCGGCAGGCCACCCTCCAGACGGGCCAGGGCATCCCAGCTGCCGGAGATCTGCAGGATCAGCGCGCTGAACTCGCCGTGACGGGTCAGACGGCTGCTGACCACCGAGCAGCGGTTGTCGACGCAGGTGCGGCACAGCACGCTGGTCAACTCCATCGGGTTCGGGCCCAGAGCACTGATCAGAAGAAATTGTTCACGAGGGTGAGAGGCGGACATGCAGCTTTCCTGGGAGTGGCGGCCAAGCGGGCCGCATCGACAAAGGGGAAAGGGTAGCGAAAAGCGCCGATGAGGGGAATGTCTGGCCGCTCGCGGGTCACTGCGTCACCTTGTGCGTGGCCGGTGGCGACAGTACCATTACGGCTTTCTTTTTCCGGCAGGAGCGGTTGCATGATTGCGGGCAGTATGGTGGCGCTGGTCACCCCCTTCGATGCTCAGGGTCGACTGGATTGGGACAGCCTCGCGAAGCTGGTGGACTTCCACCTGCAGGAAGGCACCAACGCCATCGTAGCGGTCGGCACCACAGGTGAATCGGCCACTCTGGACGTGAACGAACACCTGGAAGTGATCCGTCGCGTGGTCGATCAGGTCAAAGGCCGCATCCCGGTCATCGCCGGCACCGGCGCGAACTCCACCCGCGAGGCCGTCGAGCTGACCGAGGCTGCCAAGTCCGGTGGTGCCGATGCCTGCCTGCTGGTGACCCCTTACTACAACAAGCCGACCCAGGAAGGCCTGTACCAGCACTTCCGCCACATCGCCGAAGCCGTGGCCATCCCGCAGATCCTCTACAACGTGCCGGGCCGTACCGCCTGCGACATGCTGCCCGAGACCGTCGAGCGCCTGTCCAAGGTGCCGAACATTGTCGGCATCAAGGAAGCCACCGGCGACCTGCAGCGTGGCAAGGAAGTTCTGGACCGTGTCGGCAAGGACTTCCTCGTCTACTCCGGTGACGACGCCACCGCCGTCGAGCTGATGCTGATGGGCGGCAAGGGCAACATCTCGGTGACCGCCAACGTCGCCCCGCGCGCCATGAGCGACCTCTGCGCCGCCGCCATGCGTGGCGATGCTGCCGCCGCCCGCGCCATCAACGATCGCCTGATGCCGCTGCACAAGTCGCTGTTCATCGAATCCAACCCCATCCCGGTCAAGTTCGCCCTGCACGAAATGGGGCTGATTCCAGAGGGCATCCGCCTGCCTCTGACCTGGCTCAGCCCGCGCTGCCACGAACCGCTGCGTCAGGCCATGCGCCAGACCGGCGTCCTGGCTTAAGGAGCTCCCTCGCATGAAGCGACTGGCAGGACTGACTGCGCTCGCCCTGGTTATCGGCAACACCTCCGGCTGCGGCTGGCTGTGGGGCCCGGAAGGCTACTTCCGCGACCGCGGTGACGACTACCTCAACGCCCGCGAAACCGCACCGATGAAGGTGCCCGAGGGCATGCAGAGCAAGCAGCTTGACCCGCTGCTGCCGATCCCGATGAACGTCGCCACCAGCACCGAGAAGGAAGGCGAGTTCGAAGTACCGCGTCCGCAGCCGCTCTCCGGCGCTGGCGAAGTCAGCGATTTCAGCCTGCAGAAGAGCGGCGACTCGCGCTGGCTGGTTGCCCAGCGTCCGCCGGCCGAAGTCTGGCCGGTCGCCCACCAGTTCTTCCAGGACAACGGCTTCTCCATCGCCAACGAACGTCCGCAGACTGGCGAATTCAGCACCAACTGGCAGCCGCTGTCGCAGCTCTCCGCGCCCCTGGCGCGTCGCCTGAGCAGCCGCGTGTCGGGTGTCGAGCCTGACAGCGAAGCGCGCGTTCGCGTGCGCATCGAGCCGGGCGTGCAGACCAACACCAGTGAAGTCTACGTGCTGAGCGAAACCCGCCCGGCCGGTAGCGCCGCCAGCGGTGACTGGCCGACCAAGCCGGCCGTACCGAGCCTGGACGCCGCGCTGCTCGACGAAATGATCGCTAGCATGGCCACCAGCGCCGAGAAGGGCGGCTCCGTTTCCCTGCTCGCTGCACACTCGGACTACGACACCCCCGGCGCCGTCCAGTTGAACAAGGACGGCAGCGGCAACCCGGTACTGACCGTCGACTCCGACTTCGACCGTGCCTGGGTCAGCGTTGGCCGAGCACTGGATCGCGCCGACATCCGTGTCGACGACCTCAACCGCAGCCTGGGCGTGTACTACGTCAACATCGCCGAAGGCGCGAAGAAGAAGGACGAAGACAAGCCTGGCTTCTTCAGCCGCCTGTTCGGCGGTGGCGAGAAGACCAAGGAAGAAGAGGACGCCAAGGCCCAGCGCTACCAGGTTCGCCTGACCAGCGTGAGCAACACCGTCCAGATCACCGTCGACAAAGACATCAACACCTCCGCACCGGCTGACGTGGCGCAGGGCGTGTTGGAAAAACTCCAGGAGAGTATGCGGAATGCACTTCGCGGTCCTGGGGAGCGGAAGCCGGGGCAATTCGGCCTTGGTGAGCAGTTCTGACACCCGGATACTGATCGATTGCGGCTTCCCGCTGCGTGAAACCATCCGCCGTCTGGCGCGCCTGGGCTTAGAGCCCGGGCAGCTGGATGCGGTACTGGTCACGCACGAGCACTCCGATCACATCAACGGCGTCGAACTGCTGGCCCGGCACCATCGAATACCCGTGTACCTCAGCGCCGGCACCCTGCAGGGAATGCGTAAGCCGGTGACACCGGCGGGGCTGCTCAAATGCGGCGACCGCCTGGTACTGAAAGACCTGGAAGTCACTGCGGTGAGCGTCTCCCACGATGCGCGAGAGCCCCTGCAGTACGTGTTTTCCGATGGCCGGAAGCGCTTTGGCCAGCTCACCGATCTGGGAGCCGCCACGGCGCAAGTGCTGGAATGCTATCGTGGCCTCGATGCGTTGATCATCGAGGCGAATCACGATACTGACATGCTGGCCCGCGGTCCGTATCCCTACCCACTCAAGGTCCGTGTGGGCGGCCAGTGGGGACATTTGAACAACCGGCAGGCCGCCGAACTGGTGGCCCAGCTGGGCTGGGAAAGCTTGCAGCACCTGGTGCTGGCGCATCTCAGCGAAAAGAACAACTCGCCGCAGCTGGCCCGGCAAAGCTTCGTCGACACCCTTGGGTGCGACCCGGACTGGCTGCAGGTAGCCGATCAGCATTCTGGACTCGACTGGCGCACCATCGCCTGAGCCCACCCCCTAAGCAAGCGGAGCCCATCATGGAAAAACGCGAAGAACTCTATCGCGGCAAGGCCAAGTCGGTTTACACCACCGATGACGCCGACCGCCTCGTCCTGCTGTTCCGCAACGACACCTCGGCGTTCGACGGCAAGCGCATCGAGCAGCTTGATCGCAAAGGCATGGTGAACAACAAGTTCAACGCCTTCATCATGCAGAAGCTCGAAGCCGCTGGCATCCCGACCCAGTTCGACGCCCTGCTGTCGGACAACGAAGTGCTGGTCAAGAGGCTCGCCATGATCCCGGTCGAGTGTGTCGTGCGTAACTACGCCGCCGGCAGCCTGGTACGCCGTCTGGGCGTGGAAGAGGGCCTGCAGCTCACTCCGCCGACCTTCGAACTGTTCCTGAAGAACGACGCCCTGGGCGACCCGTTCATCAACGAATCCCACGTTCAGGCGTTTGGCTGGGCGACCCTTGAGCAACTGGCCGAAATGAAGGCCTACTCCTTCAAGGTCAACGAAGTACTGAACAAGCTGTTCGACGACGCCGGCCTGCTGCTGGTGGACTTCAAGCTCGAGTTCGGCCTGTTCCACGGCAAGATCGTCCTCGGTGACGAATTCAGCCCCGACGGCTGCCGCCTGTGGGACAAGGAAACCCGCAAGAAGATGGACAAGGACCGCTTCCGTCAGGGGTTGGGCGACGTTATCGAGGCCTACGAAGAAGTAGCCCATCGCCTCGGCGTACCGCTCTGATCTGACGAGCGCACGCAAGCGCCTGATACCACGAAAAAAATCCTGAAACAGGGCTTCGCCTTCAGGCTTCAAGCTGGTATCATGCGCGCCGCACGGAGAGATGCCGGAGTGGCCGAACGGGACGGATTCGAAATCCGTTGAACTGGCAACAGTTCCTAGGGTTCAAATCCCTATCTCTCCGCCATTACATATGGCCGAAACCCCTGAAATGCCTAGCGTTTCAGGGGTTTTGTCTTTTCTGCGTCCTGCGTTTGTCGAAGAAGTGTCGAAGGCGCTGAGCTTTCGTTACCGCCAGAGCTATCGCACAATGCCCTGAGCTTGAATGCCCAGGATGCAAGGATGCGCACGAACTACGTTCTGATCGACTACGAGAACCTCCCGGTCAAATCCCTGGAACTGCTTCAGGAACCGCACTTCCGCCTGCGGGTCTTCCTTGGTCCCAAGAATTCGAAGCTCCCGACTGAGCTGGTCGTTGCGATGCAGCGCATGGGAGAGCGGGGCGAATACGTCGTTCTAGAGACTTCGAGCCCCAATGCCCTGGATTTCCATATCGCGTATTACCTTGGCCGTCTCGCCCTGGAAGAGCCAACCTCGTTCTTCCATATCATTTCCGCTGACAAAGGCTTCGACCCGCTGCTGAAGCACCTCAAGGGCAAGGGCATCTATGCCGTGCGCTCTGAGAGCATCGAGGCGATGCCCTGCTTCAAAGCACTTCCGGCACTCGAAGCGACCATTGCCGCGACCGCTGCCAGTGGAAACAAGTCACCCTCGAGCAGTCCGGCAGCCAGCAAACCTGCTCCGAAGAAGACAAAGACTCCAGTCTCCGGCCAGCTGAAAGTCGCGATGCATGACCTTATCAGCCGCAAAGGCGCAAAGCCGAGAACCATCGCGAAGCTGATCAACACGATCCATTCGACGCTGGGGAAGGCCAGTGGAGTCAAGCTCGCGGAGGCCGAAGCCGTGTACAAGCAGCTCTGTGATCAGGGCTTCGTGAAAGTGAATGGCGAGAAGGTCACCTACTCATTGCCAGAGCGTGTCTAGTCCTCGCATCGGGTTGAGCCTCACCGCATCCTGCAGATGATCCGGCGAAAGATGGGCATAGCGCATTGTCATCGCCAGAGAGCCATGACCCAGGATCTTCTGCAAGGTGAGGATATTTCCGCCGTTCATCATGAAATGGCTCGCGAAGGTGTGTCGCAGCACGTGGGACGCTTGGCCGGCAGGGAGGGCGATACAGGTCTTGATGGTCTGGTCGAAGCTGTTCCGGCAGTTGGAGAACAGCCCGTGATCCTGGAAGTGTTGTAGCAATGCGGATTCCAGCTCCCCATCGATGGGCACAGAGCGCGTCCGCTTTGACTTCGTGTTCACGAAGGTGACGCATCCGGCACGCACACGGGCAGGCACCAGCGATTCCGCCTCACCCCAGCGGGCACCAGTGGAAAGGCATACCCGGGCCACCATCTCGACGTGTGGAGTCTTGCAGCGGTTCCTGATGGCTTCGAACAGTGTTCTGATCTGGCCTTCATTCAGCCAGGTCAATTCGCGCTCCTGAAGCTTGAGCGGTTTGACGCGCTGGAGCGGATTGGCGAAGTCGATGTCGCCCAGTTGCAGCAACTCGTTGAATACCGCGCGCAGGTAGCCCAGCCGGTTATTGAGTGTCTTCCCATTGGCCCCAGCTGCCAGAAGTCGAGTCCTGTACTCGGCGTAATGGTGAGCCGTGAGCTGACTGGCAACGGGATCGCCCAAGTCCTTCGCGACCATGTATAGGAGTCGCTTTCGATTCTCGCCGTCCGCGAGGGTATGGCCGTGTAGTATCGCCCAGCGATCAACCAGCTCCGAAAGCCTCCGCCGATCTTTGGGCTTAGCCGACCAAACTGGGTTATCAATGCACTTCTGCCGAACTGTGGCTTCGTAGCGTTGAGCCTCGCCCTTGGTCTTGAATCGCTTACGGAAGCGCTTCCCCTTGATCGGTTCGACGTCGACGAACCACCGGCCATCATCGAGCTTGGTGATGCTCATCAGACGGCATATCCCCTTCGCAAATAGCGGTCTGAGATCAGGTTCTTGATGTGTTTTTCGAGGTCCCTCCGAGTCCAACCCTTCGCTAAGTAGTGGTCCTCGATCACGTGCCAGAATTCGAGGCTGTAGGCGGACTCAATCGCCTTTTTTGCGGGGATACGCTCGCGTGCAATCAGGCTGATGAACTGGCCCAGGAACATCTCGCAGTTCTTGCCGGAGAAGCCCATGGCCGTCTTGCGATAACGTCGATACTCGACGCGCTCAATGAGCGGATCGGCCTCTACCTGGACCTTCACGTCTTGCATGATCAGCGTCCAGAACGGGTCATGCTGAGTACGTAGACCCAACAGCCGATACGCCTCGCAGCCGTACACCCAGAGGTGATCGAGGTGCTGGGAGATACCTTCATAGGTCCGGGTGCCGATCACGCCGCCAGAGGCCTTTACGGAGCCCTGAGCGAACTGATTGATGATGGTGTGGTGGTAGCGAAACTCGATACGCCAGACCGGCTGCTTAGGGTCGTAAGCTGCGTCGCTGTCACCAAACGGATTGCCGTTATGGGTGGACCAGACTGCGTTCCAGTAGTCGAGCTTGTCGGTTGCGCGGGCTTGTAGCGACTTGTTGTAGACCGCCAGCTGGATGCCTGTCGGCGAACCGAACATGTAGGTTTCACCACGTCCATAGACCGAGGCGTTGCCATTGAACTCGATTCGGTCGATGCCGCTGATCTGACGTACCCGATTGGATCGGCAGTACATGCGATCCACGATGTTTTCTTTCGGTGTCCAACCTTGCACGTCCAGGGCGATGTGGACAGCGCACTGGTTGGGTTCGCAGTGAGTCATCACCGCCGCGGCGAGTGAATCCATGAGTCCCTGGAGCGCCTTCGGAGCCACGCCATCAATCGCATGCGGCGAAACCTCAATCTTGAGGTGAGAACCGATGCTCTCCAGCTTCATGTTGTGGTTCTTGATCAGCAGGATCAGGCCAAGGTCTGCATTCTGCAGGCGGAACTGATACCCGGAGTCGCGCCCAATACGCCCCTTGGACCATTCGTAGCCGGCGAACTCAACAATCGGTTCCTGGGAGTCGAATAGCGCGATGACTTCCGGGCGAATCAGCCCGTTGTACAACTGGCGGACGGTATCCACACCGCAGCGCAAAACGCGTACTCCAGAGAGGTCGGTCATTTTCGCCGTGTAGCCATCGATGAAGAGGCGGCCACGAGGTGACTCGATGATTTGACCGTCAGGCTGGACTAGCAGTCGACGTTGATCACTGAACTTTGCCATCTGAATTCTCCAACGTTATCCATTAATGTCCAAATCGCTACGTGTGTTGTTAGACGTGTTACAGGGACGTCGCCGCGCCTTCGGCCTACCGCTCGTGCCTGGCGCTCCCGGCCGGCGTCGCGGCGAACGTCCAGCACTCCAGTTGCACCGGACTGATCCAACAGGAGGGGATGGTGGGTGGCTTGGGCTGAGCGCCGCCGCCCAGGAGGTAGGCCATCAGTACGAGAGCAACGACGTTGATCAGTCCCTCTAGGCTCATCGCGTTTTCCTCGTTTGCATTTCCTGGGCATGAGCGTGCCCGTCGCTGGAATGCAGGCGCTCGCGCCAGTAATTCAGCGTTCGGAAATGATGGAGTTGAGAGGCTTTAGAACGGGGCTCTGAGGCGCGCCGCTGTGGTCATCACAACACAGAAAGCGCTGAAGAAACCGGACCTGAAAAAATGTCGTGCCGGATAAAACACAATCCAACACTATCCAATAACCGCACTTTTCAACCGGCTGAGCGTGAGTTTTGCTCACGTCCATAACACCAAGGGCTCTGCCCTTGTCATCCCGCTCTTGCCGCCGAGGGCTCGGGAGCGCGGGGCGGAGAAGCTGCCCCACGCTCACCGGCCGAGGCTGGTGACGGGCATGCGTTCAAGGGTTCGCTGCGCCCGTGCTTCCGTTCGCCGGAACGGTAGGGCTGTTCCGACGAGCCGGGAGCGCGGCCCTTGAGCGCGGATCGTTAGGGTGGGCGATGCGGTCCAGTACGTTGCCGGAACCATGCCGGTCGCGGTGCCGCATCACCCGGATCGTGCGAATGTCTGACCAGAACAATTCGTTCGGATAGTGCCTCTCGCCGTTGGCCGCGACGACGAGGAAGTAGGGATCGCTATTAACGCCTTCGAGTGCCAGGACTACGCCGACGACATGAAGAAGACACCAGAGCGGCTCGGGGTCTTGCTCCCATACCAATTCGAAGAGAACGGTTTTCCCCAGATAGTTCAGGGCGCTTTCGGTATCCAGGGACACACGGGTGCTAGTCATTGCTGTAGTCCCCCGCTTCGAAATTCTCCTTTCCAGTGAGCAGTTCAGCGCGGAAGCGGACCATGTTCACCACCCGCATTTCCTCCATGGTGGTGCAGGGGATGGTGCCGTTACGCACCCATTCCTCAGCTTCTTCAACACTCACGCCGCACATCTCGGCGAAGGCCGGGATGGTGCAAATGTCGGGGCTCGATTGGTGTTCGCTCATAGGGGCATCTCCTTTTCCATAAGCTGGCTGGTGAACAACGCGACATTGACCAGCACGTGCTTGCCGACCTTCTCGTGGGGGATGTAGCCGTTGCGAATCCAACCCCAGACAACGTCATGGCGGTCACCCATGCGGATCCAGTCGGCGAACTCTCTCCAGGGCATCACCGGAGGCGGGCTAGAAAGGTCTCGTTGAGACAGGTTGATTCCTTCCACATTCATGGCCTTTGCTGCACTATGCTGGTCAATACTGGCAATAGCTAAAGTCAGATTGACTCTAGCTGAATTGAAGCATATTCAGCTCAAGTCAATTTGACTAGAGTTTATTTAGATGAATAAGTAATGATCAAACAGCGCGTCATAACCATTCTGTCGTGGTCCGATATCCGGCTTCCCAAGCTCGAGGAGCTAACCGGTATCAGCCGCTACACCTGGAGCAACCTGAAGAACCCTTCCAAGAACAGAGAAATCAAGGAAGAGGAGATTCTCGCGATTGCAAAGGTTTTCCCGCAGTTCCGTTGGTGGTTGCTGACCGGCGAAGTGATGCCAGAGGTCGGGCAAACCAGCCCTGACTACGAAGACGCGAATCAAAATTTGGCCAATCAAGGCGCGAGGTGACGCTCACCACTGAAGTGAGCAAACGCTGGTACGCATGGCGCTCCAGCGGTCGAGGGATAGTGGAGAAAGAAGAGGCTAGGTCTGACGCACCCGTGATCAGACAGCCTCTCCGCAAGCAGGGACGTGACGTGCATGGAAAGGCGCGAGACTGACAAACAACTCAAAGGCCTGAGCTTCGACATGGATGAGGAAATCGACGATCGCAACGAACGTCGAGGCCGGAAAGCCACACCACCTCGCCACGCCCACACTCCCATGGACCCCAGCCACGCCATCATCCTTGCCGCGATCATCATCGTCGGCGGCCTATGGGGCGGAAAGCTTCTCTACGACTACATCCAGGAACAGCGCATCAAGGCCGCGCTCAACGAAGCTGCTGCCCATATGGAGCAAACGATGAGGCAAGTTGAACAAAACTCCAGACACGCCCAAGCAGAAATACAGCAGCAAATAGCTGCTGAGGAGGAGTCTCGAAAACAGCGGCGCGCTGAACAGCTTGCTCAAACTCAAGCAGAGCAAGCCCGAGTG
>NZ_SWDV01000051.1 GCF_005877905.1 Pseudomonas nicosulfuronedens
ATGCAATGCGCCGCAGAACAGCGCTAGTAATTCGTCACTTGACGAAGAAAGGAGATCGAAGTGCGAAAGTTTTTTGCCCGTGATCTGCAAGAAACATTCGAGCGACTTGGTCAGGCTGTCGATTGATTTGTGTTCCTGCACCGTTACACAAGCGCCTCTAAGGGCGAGAACCGAAGTCTCTTCGAGGCACTCGTAGGGGTAATCCCGGTAGGCAGATATATCCTTGATAATTGTCATAGGTACACCCTATGCCAGAGTCGCCTATAAGGGCTATTTTTGAGCTGTCATATGGGTATAGACAACATCATGCAAAAAGCAAAAGACCGAGCTCATCGAGGAACAGCACGCCTTCGTGCGCCAGGGTGATTTCCCCCGGCTGCGGGCGGCTGCCGCCACCGACCAGTGCGGGGGCGGAGGCGGTGTGGTGTGGCTGACGGAAGGGCCGCTGAGGCCAGTGGGTCAGCGGCCCGCGCCCGGCGACGGAGTGGATCGCCGCCACCTGCAGCGCCTCGTCTTCGTCCAGCGGCGGCATCAGACCGGGCAGGCGACTGGCGAGCAGCGTCTTGCCAGTGCCGGGTGGTCCGCTGAACAGCAGGTTGTGCGCGCCGGCGGCGGCGACCAGCAGGGCGCGCTTGGCAGCGGTCTGGCCCTGCACTTCGGCGAGGTCGGGGTAGGGCGGCGTGGCGCGCAGCAGGCCGTTGGCCGCGTAGGGACGCAGGCGTTCCTGGCCGCTGAAGTGCGCGGCCAGCTCCAGCAGGTGGCCGACGGCGTAGACGGTCAGGCCACTGGCGAGGCTGGCTTCCTCGGCGTTTTCCTTCGGCACCACCAGCGCACGGCCGGCGGCGCGGGCAGCCAGGGCGGCGGGCAACACACCGGGCACCGGCCGCAGCGTGCCGGAGAGCGCCAGTTCTCCCAGGCATTCCAGTTCGTCGAGCCCGGCGGCGTCGGCCAACTGGCCGCTGGCAGCGAGGATGCCCAGGGCGATGGCCAGGTCGAAGCGTCCGCCGTCCTTCGGCAGGTCGGCCGGGGCGAGGTTGAGCGTGATGCGTCGGTTGGGAAAGTCGAAGCCGGCATTGAGCAGGGCACTGCGGACGCGGTCCTTGCTTTCCTTCACGGCGCCTTCGGGCAGGCCGACCAGGGTCAGGGAAGGCAGGCCATTGGCGAGGTGCGCCTCGACGGTGACGCCGGGCGCTTCCACACCGACCTGGGCGCGGCTATGGACGATGGCGAGGGACATGGATCACTCCTGGATCGCATGCCGCCCGCCCGATGAGCGTTATTCGGTGGGGACGGCGGTATCGGCAGGCGGCGAGAGCTTGGCTTCCATCTCCGCGACCTTGGCTTCGAGCGCCTCGAGGCGGGCGCGGGTGCGCGCGAGGACGACCATCTGGCTGTCGAATTCGTCGCGGCTGACCAGGTCGAGCTTGCTGAAGGCGCTCTGCATCAGAACCTTGAACTGGGCTTCCAGCTCGGCCTTCGGCAGGGGCGATTCGCCACCGAACAGGCGTCCGGCTTGTTGGCTGATGGCATCGAGGAAGGCTTTGGGCGGCAGCATGGTTCATGGGTTCCGGATTGAATCAGAGCGCAGTCTATCACGCAGCCGGCGCTGGCTGCGGCGCGTGGGGTTGCACGCTTTTTGAGCAGTGTGCCCGCTCGGCGTGCGCGCTTTCGGTGCGCCAAAAGCGCGCTGGCGAATCGCCAGAAACCCCGTTTTTGCGCCAAGTGCCTGATGGCACGGGCATTTCCACGAACTGGCAAGCTTCATGCTTTGGGGCATACATGGCGTGCACCGATGCAGTTCCGGTGCTGCAGGCGAGGCAGGGGATCGCTTCGATCAAGGCAGTCGGAGTGCTGAGGTAGGGCGGCCGGCGCATTACAAAAGCCAGACACTGCGCTTAGACTTGTCTCCGGGTTCGTTCTTCCTGGGGCGGGTCCACCAAAACACGGGAGAGAGTTACATGAAGCTAGTCACAGCCATCATCAAGCCGTTCAAGCTGGACGACGTTCGTGAGTCGCTGTCCGAGATCGGCGTGCAGGGCATCACTGTGACCGAAGTCAAAGGCTTCGGCCGGCAGAAAGGTCACACCGAGCTGTACCGTGGCGCGGAATACGTTGTCGATTTCCTGCCGAAGGTGAAGATCGACGTCGCCATTGCCGATGACCAGCTGGATCGTGTTATCGAAGCCATCACCAAGGCCGCCAACACCGGGAAGATCGGTGACGGCAAGATCTTTGTCGTAAATCTGGAACAGGCCATTCGTATCCGTACCGGCGAAACCGGCACCGACGCGATCTAAGCCAAGCCCACACCGAACCCCACGCCCCAGGAGAAACAACAATGACTCTGCGCAAATACGCAGGGCTAGGCGCCCTATTGCCCCTCGCAATGCCCGGTCTGGCCTTGGCCGACGAGGCTGCGGCCCCCGTCCTGAACAGCGGCGACACCGCCTGGATGCTGATTTCCAGCGCCCTGGTGCTGCTGATGACCATCCCTGGCCTTGCCCTGTTCTACGGCGGCATGGTGCGCGCCAAGAACGTCCTGTCGATCATGATGCAGTGCTTCGCGATCACCGCGCTGATCAGCATCCTCTGGGTCGTTTACGGCTACAGCCTGGCCTTCGATACCGTCGGCATGGAAAAGGGCGTGGTCAACTTCGCTTCCTTCGTCGGCGGCCTGGACAAGGCCTTCCTCAGCGGCCTGACCACCAGCGGCCTGACTTCCGCCGCCGCGCTGTTCCCTGAGAGCGTCTTCGTGATGTTCCAGATGACCTTCGCGATCATCACTCCGGCGCTGATCGTCGGTGCCTTCGCCGAGCGCATGAAGTTCTCTGCGATGCTGATCTTCACGGCGCTGTGGTTCACCCTGGTCTACGCACCGATCGCCCACATGGTCTGGAGCGGAGACGGCGGCCTGCTGTGGGACTGGGGCGTGCTGGACTTCGCCGGCGGCACCGTGGTGCACATCAACGCCGGTATCGCCGGCCTGGTAGCGTGCATCGTCCTCGGCAAGCGCAAAGGTTATCCGACCGCTGCCATGGCTCCGCACAACCTGGGCTACACCCTGATCGGCGCCGCTCTGCTGTGGATCGGCTGGTTCGGCTTCAACGCCGGTTCCGCTGCTGCCGCCAACGGCACCGCTGGCATGGCCATGCTGGTTACCCAGATTGCCACCGCCGCCGCCGCCCTGGGCTGGATGTTCGCCGAGTGGATCACCCACGGTAAGCCGAGCGCCCTGGGCATCGCTTCCGGTGTGGTTGCCGGTCTGGTTGCCATCACTCCGGCTGCCGGTACCTGCGGCCCGATGGGTGCCATCGTGATCGGCCTGGCTGCCGGCGTGATCTGCTTCTTCGCCGCCACCAGCCTCAAGCGCGCCGTCGGTTACGACGACTCCCTGGACGCCTTCGGTGTGCACGCTGTCGGCGGTATCGTCGGCGCCCTGCTCACCGGCGTGTTCGCAGCTCCCGCCCTGGGCGGCTTCGGCACCGTGACCGACATCGGCGCGCAGCTGTTCACCCAGTTCAAGGGCGTGGCCTTCACCATCGTCTACACCGGGATCGTCAGCTTCGTGATCCTCAAGGTCCTGGACCTGGTCATGGGCCTGCGCGTCTCCGAGGAAGAGGAAACCGTGGGTCTGGACCTCTCCCTGCACAACGAGCGCGGCTACAACCTGTAAGGGTTCGCGCAAGTTCGACGAAGGGCGCCCTCGGGCGCCCTTTGTTTTTTCGATCAGCACGCTAGAATGCGCGCGCATCACCGTAGCCGACGGAGGAGGCCCGCCATGTGGCAGCAGAAGACCATCACCCTGCGCCCTCGCCCGCGAGGTTTCCACCTGGTCACCGACGAGATTCTGGCTGCGTTGCCGGAGCTGTCGAGGTGCCGGGTGGGCCTGCTGCACCTGCTGTTGCAGCACACCTCCGCTTCGCTGACGGTGAATGAAAATGCCGACCCCTCGGTGCGCCGCGATTTCGAGCGATTCTTCAATCGCCTGGTGCCCCAGGGCGGTAGCGGCTATGAACATGACTACGAAGGTCCGGATGACCTTCCGGCGCATTTCAAGGCCAGCCTCCTGGGCTGTCAGCTGACGCTGCCGATACAGGAAGGAGGCTTGGCAATGGGCACCTGGCAGGGTATTTATCTCGGCGAGCACCGAGACCACGGCGGCCCGCGCAGGGTCGTGGCGACCTGGCAGGGCGAGCCTGTATGAATTTTTTCCGGCGGCGTTCGTCAAAGCGCGCAGCTGGGCTATAACTAACGTGCTTTGCAGCACCACAGAGGTTGAACAATGAGCGACGAAGAACTGGAACAGGACGAGCTGGACGGCGCTGACGAGGACGATGGTGAGGAACTCGCCGCGGCTGACGACGGCGACGCCGAAGCAGACAGCAGCGATGGGGATGAAGCCCCTTCTCCCAAGGGCGGTGGCAAGAAAGCCAAGGCCGCTGCGGAAGAAGAGGAACTGCCCTCTGTCGAAGCCAAGCAGAAGGATCGTGACGCACTGGCCCGCGCGATGGAGGAGTTCCTCACTCGCGGTGGCAAGGTGCAGGAGATCGAGCCGAACGTTGTGGCTGACCCGCCCAAGAAGCCGGATAGCAAATACGGCAGCCGCCCTATCTGATAGCTGACGCTTCATGAAAAAGCCCCGCCGCTCCTCAAGGAGCGGCGGGGCTTTTTCATGTCCATTTGTTGCATTGTTCAGTTATGTAGGAGCGAGCTTGCTCGCGAACCGCCCCGAGTCTCAGAGCCGCCCGGAGCGCCGTTCGCGAGCAAGCTCGCTCCTACGAAAAGCCCATGCGTCAGAGCTTTGCCAGGATACCCGGCAGCTCGGAGAGGTTGTGGATGATCGCGCTCGGTGCTTCTTCGCCATCCCACGGCTTGCGCGCCGGGTTGAACCAGATCGCCTTCATGCCCGCACGGCGCGCCCCGGCGATGTCATCGCTGGGATGGTCGCCGATGTGCACGGCATATTCTGCCGCCACGCCGCCGCGCTTGAGGGCTTCCTGGAACGGGTGCGGGTCGGGCTTGCCGACGCCCAGCTCTTCCGCGCAGAGGGCAAACTGGAAGTAATCGGCCAGGCCCAGACGCCGCACGTCGGCATTACCGTTGGTGAGCACGCCGAGGATGAAGCGGTTGGCCAATTGCTCCAGGGTCGGGTGCACCTCGGGGAACAGCGCCACCTGGTGCCGCGCGTGTAGGAAGGTCTGGAAGCCGGCCTCGGCCAGTTCGGTCGCCTCGGGCTGCGGATAACCGGCATCGAGCAAGGCGTGGAGCAGGATGCGCCGGCGCAGTTCGCTCAGGCGGTGGCGCAGCATCGGGTCCTGCTCCATCAGCCGCGAACGGATCGCCCACAGGTGCTCGATGGGCACCGGCCCCAGCTGCGCCGCGTTCACGGCGAGCCAGTCGCGCAGGGTGGCTTCGGCGCTGTTCATCACCGGGGCAACGTCCCACAGCGTGTCGTCGAGGTCGAAGGTGACCAGGCGGATACTCATTCTTCTGCTCCGGGTTTACGGCGTGCCCGCGGGTGGGCCTGGTCATAGACCGAGGCGAGGTGTTGGAAGTCCAGGTGGGTGTAGATCTGCGTGGTGGCGATGTCGGCGTGGCCGAGCAGTTCCTGCACCGCGCGCAGGTCCTGGGAGGATTCGAGCATATGGCTGGCGAAGGAGTGCCGCAGCATGTGCGGATGCAGGTGCTGGCCCAGCTCGCGCACGCCGGCTTCGCGCACGCGCAGCTGGATGGCGCGCGGCGTCAGACGCTTGCCGCTGCGGCCGATGAACACGGCGTTGTCCTGCGGCGACACGGTGGCGCGTAGCGGCAGCCAGGCCTTGATGGCTTGCCGTGCGGCGCGGCCGACCGGCAGCTCGCGCACCTTGTTGCCCTTGCCGTGCACGCGCACCAGGCCGTCCTTGAGATCGAGCCATTCCAGGTCAAGTCCGACCAGTTCGGAGAGGCGCAGGCCCGAGGAATAGAACAGCTCCAGCAGCGCCTGGTCGCGGCGAGCGATGAAGTCATCCTCGACGCCACCGTCGAGCAGTTGCGCGGTACGGTCGGTATCCAGCGTGCGTGGCAGCTTGCGTGCGCCCTTGGGGGCGGCGAGACCGTCAGCGGGATCGTGCCGACAGCGGCCTTCGCGGATCAGGTACTGGTACAGCCCGCGGGTGGCCGACAGCAGACGCGCCAGGCTGCGGCTGGCGAGGCCCTGCTGGTGCAGGCGAGCGACGAACAGGCGCAGGTCGCGCACCTGTAGCGCCGACCATTCGTTGATCGAGGATTTCTCACACAGCGCGGCGAGGCGCGCCAGGTCCCGACGGTAGCCGTCGAGCGTGTGCACGGAGACCTGGCGTTCGCTGCGCAGGTGTTCCAGATAGGCTTGCAGATCGGCGTCGAGCGACAAGCGGAAAGCTCCCAGTGATACAGCCAGGCTGGCAGCTTACCGCGTTGCGAAGGTCAGCGTACCGAGCGCAGTGGTGTGGAGAAGCGCGGCAGGGTCCGCGCGAGGACTTCGGCGACGTAGCCCAGGAACAGGGTGCCCAGCGAGCTCTTGTAGTGTTGCGGGTCGGGGCTGCCGATCGCCAGCACGCCGTGCAGGCCCTGGAAGGTCAGCGGCACCACGGCGGCGGAGCCGACCTGCTCGCGTTCGCTTTCGCAGAACAGGAAGGCCAGCTCGTGAGGGCGCAGCACGCCGCAGACGGTCTTGCCGCCCGACAGCAGGCCACCGATGGCCTGGTGCGCCTCGGCGCTGCTTACCGAGCGGCCGACCGGCAGGTTGTTGTCACTGAACAGGATCAGGCTGACGTAGGGCACGAGGAACTCGTGGCGCAGGCTGTCTTCCACCGTGCTGACGATTTCCTCCAGGCTGGTAGCGTCGAGCAGGTCGAGCACCAGGCGGCGGGTCTTGTCGAACAGGCGGTCGTTGTCGCGGGCGACATCCATCAGCTGCGAGAGCCGATGGCGCATCTCGATGTTGCG
The DNA here is from genome assembly GCF_005877905.1 of Pseudomonas nicosulfuronedens. Lineage (GTDB taxonomy): Bacteria > Pseudomonadota > Gammaproteobacteria > Pseudomonadales > Pseudomonadaceae > Pseudomonas > Pseudomonas nicosulfuronedens. Next base: position 6,964 of record NZ_SWDV01000051.1, read on the forward strand.
CTCGCGCAGCAGGCGTACCTGGCGCTCCACCAGCGACACGGCATCGCCCGGCTGGTGCGGAATGCGCATCTCCGGGATCAGCTCGTCATGATCGACGAAGAATTCAGGGTGCCGGCGAAGATAGTCGGCGACCTGTTCGGCTTCGAGCGTAACGGTGGGGTCCTGCGGAGTATCGGTCATAAGCGTCCCGGTTATAGACGTACCTGGCCTTCGAACACCCGCACGGCGGGCCCGGTCATCATAACGGGCTGACCCGGTCCTGCCCACTCGATGGACAACCGTCCGCCGGGAAGGTCGATCTGTACCGGCGATTGCAGCCAGCCCTGGCGGATGCCGGCGACCGCAGCGGCGCACGCGCCCGTGCCGCAGGCCAGCGTCTCGCCGGCACCGCGCTCCCAGACGCGCAGGCGCGCCTGGTGCGGGTTGACGATCTGCAGGAAGCCGATGTTGGCCTTCTGCGGGAAGCTTTCGTGGATTTCGAGTTTCGGGCCCAGGGTGCGTACCGGCGCGCTGTCCACGTCATCCACGCGCAGCACACCGTGCGGGTTGCCCATGGAGATCGCCGCGAGGTCGTAGCGCTGGCCGTCCACTTCGAGGGGATAGCTCAACGCCTCGCCATCGGCCTTGAACGGCACCTGCTCGGGTTGCAGGCGCGGCGGGCCCATGTCGACGGTGACCTGGCCATCGTTGGCGATGGTCAACTCGATCATGCCGCCCTTGGTTTCCACGCGGATGGTCTTCTTCGAGGTCAGGCGCTTGTCGACCACGAAGCGGGCGAAGCAGCGCGCGCCGTTGCCGCACTGTTCGACCTCGGTGCCGTCGCAGTTGAAGATGCGGTAGCGGAAGTCCGCGTCCGGCGTGCTCGGCGGCTCGACGATCAGCAGTTGATCGAAGCCGACCCCGAAGTTGCGGTCGCCCCACTGTTTGACGTGGCGTGGTTGCACATGGGCGTGCTGGCTGACCAGGTCCAGGACCATGAAGTCATTGCCCAGCCCATGCATCTTGGTAAAGCGCAGAAGCATCGTCGTCTCGGCCTCAGTCCGGCAGCAGGCTTTCGCCGGCGAACAGCTCTTTTCGTGTTCCGTGGCGACGCACCCAGTGCGCGGCCGAGCTATCCACCAGCACCTCGGCGGCGCGGCCCCGGGTGTTGTAGTTGGAATTCATGACGAAACCATAGGCGCCGGCCGAACGCGCGGCCAGCCGGTTACCTTCTTCGCGGACGGGGTTGCGGAGCTGAGCGTGTAGATCGCCGTTACCGCTTTGCAGCATGCCGAAGCGCCCGGCGATTGCCGGCGGCGGCACGTCTGCCGCGAACAGTTGCCCGTCGCGGACGTCGAAGGCGTCCATGGGAACGCCCTCAGAGACCGTAGCGGTCCTTGCTGTGCTCGCTCTTGGCCTTCTGGTCGTCCGGCAGGTACAGCGGGCCTTTCTGGCCACAGCCGGCCAGCGCGGCGGTGAAGACGGCGAGCGCGACGAAGGGAAGCAGCAGTCGCTTCATGGCGGAATCCTTGTAATAAAGCGTCGATTGCCCCGGAGTATACCGACCCCCCGCCGGCTTGCCTATTCAAGCGGGCGCCCGCCCGGCGGGGCTTGCGGCTCGCGCCGGAAGGGCCAGTGGCCCTATGATGGGGGGCAAAAAACGGAAAGCCCCATGGACTATCGCGATCCCCTGCCCAGTTCGGTGTCGGTGGCCTACCTGCAGGGCCTCGTGGAACATCTGCAGCGCCAGGGCGTGGACCCGGCGCAGTTGCTGGCGACGGTGCACCTGGAGCCCTCGATCCTTGCCCAGCGTGACCAGCGCATCGCCGCCAGCGCTTATCTGGAACTGGTGGGTGCCGGCGTGCGCCTGAGCGGCGACGACAATCTCGGCCTGCACCTGGGCGAGGCCGTGCGCCCCGGTTACTACGGTGTGCTCGGCTACCTGATCATGAGTTGCGCGACGCTTTCCGACGCCCTGCATCGGCAGGCGCGCTACGCCTCGCTGGTGGGCAACCTGGGCCGTGTCGAACTGGCTGACGAGCCTCCGCGCGCGGGCTGCGAGGCGCTGGTGAAACACAGCTGGGAGCCGTTGTTGCCGCAACAGCAACGGCAGATGAGCGAGGAGACGCTGGCCGGCTGGGTCAGCTTCGGCCATTGGGTCAGCGGTGTGGACGAGGTGCCGTTCGAAGTGCGCTTCAGCCATGGCGCACCGGCGGACGTCAGCGAACACGAGCGTATTTTTCGCTGCCCGGTGCTGTTCGATCAGCCGGACAACGCCCTGGTCTTCCCCAAACGCCTGCTGGCGCTGCCGCTCGGCCAGGCCGACGCCCAGGTGCAGCGCACCCTGGATGCCTACGCCGAGCGCCTGCTGGTGGAGATCAACAAGGGCGACAGCGTGCTCGACCGCGCGCGCCTGGAGCTGGCGCGCCAGCTGCCGGAGCAGGGCGCGGACCTGGAGCGCCTTTCGCAGACGCTGGCGCTGAGCCCCCGCACCCTGCAGCGGCGGCTGCGCGAAACCGGCTTGTCATTCAGCCAGCTGGTGGACGAAACCCGCCAGCAACTGGTGCTGCACTACCTGCGCGACCCGGCGCTGGACACCGCCGACATTGCCTATCTGCTGGGCTTCAGCGAAGCCGGCTCGCTCGCCCGTGCATTCCGGCGCTGGACGGGGCAGAGTCTGGGCGAATACCGGCGTAAACTGGTGCCTTTGACTGATCCCGAGGACGATGCATGAGCACTTTGAGCGAAGCCCGCTTCCATGACCTGGTGGACGCTGTACAGGTAACGGTGGAGGACGCCTTCGACGACAGCGACCTGGACCTGGACCTGGAGAATTCCAGCGGCGTGCTGACCGTGCGCTTCGAGAACGGTACCCAGCTGATCCTCAGCCGCCAGCCGGCGCTAGGCCAGCTGTGGGTGGCGGCGCGCTCCGGCGGCTTCCACTTCGACTACGACGAATCCGGCTCGCTGTGGATCTGCGACAGCACCCGCGAACCACTGGGCGCGTTGCTCAACCGCGCGACCCTGGAGCAGGCAGGCGAGGATGTCGACTTCCCCGGCATCTGATCCGCAGGCGAGCGTCGCTTCCCCCTGCTGCCGGCGCTGCTGCCTGGACGACGCGGACATCTGCGTCGGCTGCGGACGCACCCTGGGCGAAATCCTGGAGTGGAACGAGGCCGATGGCGAGCGACGCCTGGCGATCCTGGCGGACTGCGAAAAGCGCCGAAACAACCGGCGGCCGAAGTGGTGACTGGTCGGTGTTGCTTATTTTCTGTGCTGTGTTAGTGTCCGGGAAAACCCCGCCTTGGGCGGGGTTTTTCTTTTTTCGGATTTCACTGCGCGTTCGCTTGCCGAACGTCTTTACTGCCAGAACACCCAGGGCCCCGAACGCGCGAGCGTCCGGGGCTCTCCTGTAAGGAGACTGCCAACCATCATGACCACGACACCCATCACCGTTACTCGACTCGACCTGCAACGTCTGGAGCGCATGCTCGACAGCCTGGATGAGTACGGCCCCGCGGCCGAGGCGCTGGAGGCCGAGCTGGCCCGCGCCACGGTGGTCGGCCACGACGAGATTCCGCCGGGCGTGGTCACGATGAACTCCACCGTGCGTTGCCGCGAAGAGGGTAGCGGCAAGGAGTACCACCTGACCCTGGTCTATCCGGCTGACGTGAAGGGTGAGGGCAAGGTCTCGATCCTCGCCCCAGTGGGCACCGCGTTGCTGGGCTTGACCACCGGGCAGACCATCGACTGGCCCGCGCCCAGCGGCAAGACGCTGAAGCTGACCCTGCTGGAAGTGGAATACCAGCCCGAAGCGGCCGGCGACTTCGATCGCTGAGTTCCCCTGTCGGGAACGTCTCTCCCCGGGCGCTTCAGGCTTCGGCCAGCGCCCGGTTCAGAGCCTGCTCCAGGCTCTGCTTGTAGCGCAGGAAGTGCACCGTCTGTAATCCCCCGCCTTCGCGCATGGCCGACAGGTCCAGGTCGGTGATGTAGCAGGGGTAGCGCTCCTGTCCGCGCCGGCGGTCGAGGATGTGCCGGGCCACGGCCTGGAACAGCTCGTTGCCGAACTCCAGCTCCGAGAACTCGCGGTGGTTGCAGAACAGCGTGGTGCGTGCGCGCTGGCCCTCGCCCGGTTCGACGATCGCCTGCACGTTGTAGAACGGCAATGCCTCCAGCGGCTGCGGTGCGTTGCGCCGTTCGATGCGTTGTGCCCGCTGGTGACCGTTGGTCACTACCTCGTAGAAGAGAATGTCGGCGCCCACCGGCCCCTGCGCTTCCAGCAGCGAGATCACTGCGTTGCGGCGATACTGCACCGATTGCAAAAAACGTTGCAGTGGCAGCAGCAGGCCTTCCTCGGTGTCGTATTCCTGGCGGCGCCGCCAGAGGGCGTTGCGCTCGTCGAGAATGGTGATTTCCGCACTGCCTTCGTCCAGGCGGTAGAACACCTGCACAGTGTTGGCCCGGCCCAGCGGCAGGATCATGGCGAGGTCGTCGCCCTCCAGCGCGTGCCGGTCCAGCTGCAGGAAGCCGCTCTCGTCCTGGGTGTCGCCCAGGTGATCGACCAGTGCCGACAGCCCTTCGATCACCCGATGGCTGACGCTCCCCGGTATCAGGTGCAGCAGGTGGAAGTGCTGGCGCACCTGCAGCAGGTAGCGCCCGCCCTTGCCGCTGGCGAGCTGCGCGTGGGCGTCGCGGAACAGGTCTTCTACGCGCTGGGCGATGGCCGTGGCGCGGTTGCGGCAGAAACAGCGAACCAGCAGGCGCGGTGGCGGGGCGTCGGTGGGCAGCGTGTTGAGGAATTCGCGTAGGCAGTCGAGCAGCGCGTGTGGCCCGGAGTAACGGCTGACCAGCAGCTCGTTCCAGCTGTTGAGGGTGATCTGATCGAGCGTCAGCACCAGGTTGTCGCGCACACCGGAGTAGCCCAGCGAGTCGGTGCGCTCGGTGGTCATGTGCACGTTCATCTGGCTGTGCTGGCGCAGCGGATCGACGCCGACGTTCACCAGCAGCAGCACCTGCGAAGGCACCGCGTTACGCAGCAGGGCGCTTTCCGGCACCTCGTTCAGCGGCAGCGCAATGGCTTGCTGCAGGCAGCCCAGCAGGTTCTGCAGTTCGAATTCGCTGAGGTCGCTGGCGCCCGGTTGCAGAGACAGGCGCGTGGTGGCGTCGATCACGCCATTGCGGTGGCTCCAGGCGAGCAGCTCCATAAGGTCGCGGGCGCGGCGCAGCGGGGCGAAGTCGGCCATCTCCTGCAGTGACAGGTTGCCGCTGTACAGCGCCCAGAACGGTGGTTTGCCCGCTTCGCCGCCTGGCAGCTGGGCGAGGGTAAGGATGTCCTCGGCCATGTCCGGGGCGATGCCCGGGTTGATGAACTCGACCTTGCCGGCCTTGCGCTCGAAGGCGGCGTACAGGCGCCGACCGAGGATGCCCATGTCGCGTGGATTGATGCCGCTGGCGGCGTGCTGCAGGCGGGCGAATTGCGAGAGGAAGCGGTAGCTGTGGGTCAGTTCGTTGACCAGTGCGCGGCGCTCCAGCAACACCTGGCGCACCTTCCACTGGCTGCGGCTGTCGAGCTGGGCGAAGGCGCGACTGTCCCACTTCCAGGGGGCGGAAACGCGCTCCATTACCTTGCGTTGCCAGCTCTTGTGGCTCTGGCGTGGCGGGCGGCTGAGCTTCTTGCCGACCTTCAGGTAGAGGCAGCGGCGGATCAGTTCCAGGCGCTCGGTTTCGCCGCGTTCCTTGAGGTATTCCTCCAGGCGGCGGTAGAGCATGACGTAGGGGTCCAGTTCCTCCACGTCCAGGCGTCCGGCGTAGATCGCCTGCTTGTAGCGCAGGCTCAGGCAGGAGACCTGCGGGTGTTCGCTGGCGTAGACCTCGGTGAGCAGCAGCTTGAGCACCGACTTGTAGGGCGACTCGATACCCTTGAACAGCTGCCACATGCCGGCGCCGATGAACTCGCCCGGTGGGATGCGTGCCAGGTGGCCGAGGTCGAGGACGTCCTCGGCGCGGATAAAGCGCTTGCTCAGCAGGGTCTGGCAGTATTCGGCGTAGCGGTTTTCTTCGTAGACCGGCACCAGCCACCACAGTGGCGTGCGGCCACCGAGCCAGATGGCGGTGCGGTAGAACTCGTCCAGCAGCAGGTAGTGCTGGCTGGTGCCGCAGTCGTCCGAGGTCAGCCGGGCTTCGCGGGCGCCCTGGGTGTAGTGCTGCGGGTCGACGAGGAAACAGTGCACCTCGGCGCCCTGGGTGGCGGCCCATTGTTCGAGCAGTTCGCACTTGCGGCGCAGCTCCGCCAGCTCGCGTTCGCTGAGGTCAGACGCATGGCAGACCCACAGGTCCAGGTCGCTCTGCTCGGCCTGGGCGACGGTGCCCAGGCTGCCCATCAGGAACAGCCCGTGGATCGGCAGCGGCGGATTGCCGCGACGGGGCTTGTAGCTGAAGGAGCGGGTCAGGCGCTGGGCCTCGGCGAGGATCTCGTCGTCAGGGACGAAGTTCGACAGTCCGGCGGGCGTGCTGGCCGAGACGTAGCCGGGCAGCAGCGGGTGGTTCACGTCCAGCAGCAGCGGCAACAGCTTGAGGACCAGTTGCTGGCGTGTAGAAAGCGCTTCGCTGGCCCGATGCAGGCGCGCGGCATTGACCTTCAGGAAGCGCTGACGCAATTGCGCCAGCACCTTTCGGTCAATACCGTCGTCGATGTCCGGGCGGATTTCGGGGGAGAGCGTCATGGCGTACTGCTGCCTGGCCAGCGGCGCCGCATTACCGAATGCGGCGCTTGGAAGTGTGCCAGGTTATCGCCCGCTCGCAGGGGAACTTGAGGTCAGCCGCGCAGGATGCCGAGCAGGACCTGGGCGTGCTCGGCGGCGTCGAGTCCGAGGCCGGTGAGATAGCCGCCGTCCTCCTTGTCGATCAGACCCTTGGCGTGGAGTCGGCCGGCAGCGGCCACGGCCTCGGCAGAGGCGTCATGATGGACTTTCAAGCCCGCCTGGCTGTTCTCCAGGTCATACAGCGCCAGCAGATCAAGTTCTTCAACCATTTCTTTGGTGAAAGCCATTCTTCTAACTCCCGATGGTCAATGAGGCTTCAGTGTAGTCTCAAGTCCGACCGGTTCGGCAAGCGCTGTTATGCCGCTGTCTCATTCGGCAACAGTGCCGTCGGGCAGTGTCGGCAGTGCGCGCAGGGCCTGTTCGTACCATTCGCCGTTGAACGGGCGGTCTTCGGCCAGCATTGCCTCGATCTCGTGGGCGAGCACCAGGGCCATCAGGTGCAGGGCGTCCTCGCGCTCGTAGCCGACCAGGGTCAGCTTGTTGAATACCGCGCGAGCGGCCGCCGGGCTCTCGCTTTCGATCTGGTTCTCGATGGCCTGGACCAGGGTGTCTTCGGCAAAGGACTCTTCGCTGTCGTCGTGTTCGCTCATCACAGTGTTCTCCGATGGGCTTGTGAAGCGCCGGGAAGTTGGCCAACCTGCGGGGCAACTTCTGGCTGTGAAGGATCGTCGGGCGACATGATCACCTATTACACCCTGGTCGGCGACCGCCTGGTGCGCCACAACGGCAGCGAATGCCATGGCATGCCCAAGGACACGCTATGGATCGACCTGTTCCGGCCCACGGCCGAGGAGGAAAAGTTGCTGGAGTCGATCATCGAAGTCGACGTGCCAACCCAGGAGGAAATGGCGGAGATCGAGGACTCCTCGCGCTTCTACGAGAGCAAGGGCGCCCTGTACATGACCACCACGGTGGTCGGTGGCATCCGCGAACACAACCCGACAACCTCGGAGGTCACCTGCGTGCTGACCCCGCACTGGCTGGTGACGGTGCGCTACACCGACCTGATGGCCTTCCGCACCTTCGAGACGCGCACCCAGCGCGGTGGTTGCGAGGGGCGCAGCGACCAGCTGTTCGTGACCCTGATGGACAGCGTGGTGGACCGTATCGCCGACGTACTGGAAAACGTGCAGAAGCAGCTCGATTCGTTGGGCAACAGCATCTTCCGCGAAGGCCAGGCGGCCACCGAAAAGGCTGACCTGCAGGAAGTGGTCAAGCAACTGGGGCGCAAGAACTCGCTGCTGTCCAAGCTCAACGAGAGCCTGCTGAGCATCAGCCGGCCGCTGTCCTATTTCCGCCAGGGCAGCAATGGCTGGATCAGCGATGAGGTGAAACTGGGCATGAAGTCGGTGGAGCGCGACGTGCGCTCGCTCAGCGAATACCAGACGAAGATGGCCGGGGAGATCACCTTCCTGCTGGACGCCACGCTGGGGCTGATCAACATCGAGCAGAACAGCATCATCAAGGTGTTTTCCATCGCCGCCGTGCTGTTCCTGCCACCGACCCTGGTGGGCACGGTGTACGGCATGAACTTCGCCCACATGCCGGAGCTGCAGTGGCTGGCGGGCTACCCCATGGCGCTGGTGGCGATGGTGATCTCGGCGATCATTCCCTACTACTGGTTCAAGTACAAAGGCTGGCTCTAGACGGGGTTGATGCGGGTCAAGAAAGGCTCGCCGCGCGGGTTGCACAGTGGAAGGCCGTCCCCACGTCTCACAGGAGGAGACCATGCCGCAATCCGAAGCCAACAAGCCCGCCATCGCGTCGCCGCCTGAAGCGCCTTCCGAGGGCGGCGCGCAGATCCAGGCGCAGAGCCAGGGCCCGGTCGCACTGACTGTCGCCATGGCCCCGCGCGGCAGCAACGAGGACTCCAGCTCCGCCCAGCTGCCAGCCAGCTATCCCTACCGCAAGCGCCTGCAGCGCAGGGAATACGAGAAGGCCAAGGCCGAGCTGCAGATCGAGTTGCTGAAGGTGCAGAACTGGGTGAAGGAGACTGGCCAGCGCATCGTTCTGCTGTTCGAGGGTCGTGATGCCGCCGGCAAGGGCGGCACCATCAAGCGCTTCACCGAGCACCTCAACCCGCGTGGCGCCCGCGTGGTGGCGCTGGAGAAGCCCAGCGACGCCGAGCGCGGCCAGTGGTACTTCCAGCGCTACATACAGCACCTGCCCACGGCCGGCGAGATCGTCTTCTTCGACCGCTCCTGGTACAACCGCGCCGGGGTCGAGCGCGTGATGGGCTTCTGCTCGCCGCGCCAGTACCTGGAGTTCATGCAGCAGACGCCGGAGCTGGAGCGCATGCTGGTGCGCAACGGCATCCACCTGTTCAAGTTCTGGTTCTCGGTGAGCCGCGAAGAGCAGCTGCGCCGCTTCGTTTCGCGCCGCGACGACCCGCTCAAGCACTGGAAGCTGTCGCCCATCGACATCCAGTCGCTGGACCGTTGGGACGACTACACCCAGGCCAAGGAAGCGATGTTCTTCCACACCGACACCGCCGATGCGCCCTGGGTGGTGGTCAAGTCCGACGACAAGAAGCGCGCGCGACTCAACTGCCTGCGGCACTTCCTGCACAGCCTGGATTACCCGGACAAGAACCCGAAGATCGCCCGCGCTCCGGATGCGTTGCTGACGGGCCGTGCCGCATTGATGGACCGCGATGAGCTGGAGCGCCCGGCCCAGACAATGGTGCCGGTGCAGGCGCCGGAACCTGAGCCTGAACCGGAATCGGAGTCCATCCCGGCCTGAGGTGTTACTGCTGGCTCATCAGCATGAGCTGGCCGGAGACGGCGCGGGCGTTGCGATCGACGATGATCGGCGCCCAGGGCCGGCCCGAGGCACTGACACCGCTGTTGCTCTTGCTGTTCATGTCCAGCAGCGCCTTGCTCAGGTACTCCCAGCGGGTGCGCAGCTTCTTGGTGGCGTCGCTGTCGGGCAACTGGTCGATGCGCTGGGTCAGCAACGGCACCAGCACGCTTTCGTCCTGGCCGAGGTATTCCTGCGGCTGTTCGCGGGCCAGTTCCAGGCCGCTGATGTAGGCGCGGCCCAGGTACTGGGTGGCCAGGTATTCGACGCGCACCGGCAATTCCCACAACGGAATCTGGTTGGTATCGGCGGTGGCCGGAACGAAGCGCTCGATCTGGTTGAGCAACTCGCGCAGTGACCGGCTCAGGTCCTGGTTGTAGCGCCAGGGCAGGTCTTCTTCCTTGGGGCCGTAGGAAACGCCATTGCGAATCTGCGTAACGAACTCGGTGTGGGCCTTGCGCAGCGCGTCATCGGCCTTGGCGTAGGCCTTGACGGCACCGTCCAGCGTGGCCAGGTCCTTCTCCAGCTGGGCGGCATGGGTTTCCTGGAAACCTTCGCCGCGCAGCAGCAACAGGCTGTTGATCGAGCGGCAGGTGTAGACCTGCAGGGTCTGCAACTGCAGTTCCTCGCTGGGGAGGTTGGCCTGGGCGGCGAGGGCGAAGAGTCCGAAACAGCACAGCATGAACCCACGAACGACATCGAACATGGCGGAGGCGTCCTTATTGTTATTGTGTGCCGCGCGATTCGCCGGGTGTGTGTCTTTTTGGCGCCAGAAACGCAGCTACCCCTAGGCTAGTCGCGAAAGCGGGCGCTGCAACCGTCCGAAAGAGTGATTTGCGCAGGCGATGCCTGGTGCGGGAGAAGGTGCCGGCGGAAGGTCAGGAGGGGGAGGACTGCTCTGGGGAGAGAGCCGGACCTTCCGCCGGGCTTGAGGGGTAGCCGTGCGCGTGTCAGAAGCGCCAGTAGGCGGAGAGAGTGGTCTGGTCGAGGTCGATGTCGCCGACGTCCAGGTATTCCTGTTCCAGGCGCAGGCCCAGGCCGCCCAATACGTCCACTTCGCCGCCGAAGCCGTAGAGCGGGTCGAGGTCGTCGGACTTGCCGGCGACGTCATCGTCGGCATGCCAGGCGTGCACGCCGGCGATGCCGTACAGGCGGATGCGCTGGCCGATGGGGAAGCCCAGGTGGACGTTGGCTTGTACGGATTGACCGTCGAAGTGCCTGCGGTCGTCGCTCATCTCGCCGAAATCGACCACTGCGCCTTCGAAGGACAGGTAGTTGTTCAGACGGTAGCCGGCGTAGAGCTTGTAGCTGTCGTCCTGGTCGTCGAAGGAGCGGTCGTCGATCTCGAGGCGAGTGACGCCGCCGCCGACGTAGAGGCCGCGGTCGTCGGCCATCACCAGTGCCGGAGCGGTCAGCGCGAGAGCGCAGAGGAGTTTCGAAAGGCGCATAGGATTCCCTTGCGGCCGGTGGGAAGCAGCGGCCGCCTTGCTGTCTTGCGGAGGATTTGGATGCCGCTCTGGCGCGGGCTTTTCGGCGCCAGCGCGGCGGCGGGGGCATTAGAGCGGGGCGGTAGCGTGCGCGACCATCGAAGCTTGTCGAGAGTCGCCTGGCTTTTGTTCTAGAGGCTGCTGTTCTGGAGAGTGCCGGTTCGGATCAGGCGTGGGCGGCCTGGCGCAGGCGCTCGCCGTCCAGAATCTCGATGCCGCCATAGCTCAGGCGCACGATGCCCTGGGCTTCCAGGTCCTTGAGGATCTGGTTGGTGGTCTGCCGCGACAGCGACAGCATGGCCGCGAGCTGTTCCTGGGGCAGGTGCAGTTCGCGCTTGGCGGTGGCCGACTCGCCGTAGCCCTCGGCGATCATCAGCAGGCGCCGGGCCAGACGCGGCGCGGCCGGCAGCAGTGACAGCTCTTCCAGGACGGCGAAGGTAATGCGCAGCTTGTGGCTCATCAGCAGGGCGAAGTCGCGCCAGTACTCCGGGTGCTGCGCCAGCAGCGCCTGCAAAGGCGCGAGGGGAACCTGGAGAAGGACGGTGGCGCCCTCTGCGTAAGCGTCGTGGGTGCGCGGCTGGCCGTCGAACAGGCAGATCTCGCCGAACCAGTTGGGCGCCTCCACCAGCGCCAGCAATGCTTCCTTGCCACTTTCCCCAACCACGCTGACGCGCATTGCGCCTTCCACCACGCAATACAGGCCACACGGCGCGTCGCCACGGGCGAACAGGCGCTGGCCGGCGGGCAGGCGCCGCACCACGGCGGCGTCGCGCAAGGCCTGGCGCAGACCGTCCGGAAGGGTCTGGAACCAGCGGCCTTCTTGCAGGCAGGAGAGGTAAGGCTTGGCGTCGGTCATGGGCAATGTCGGCTAGCTGACAGAGTGGCAGGGCACACATCGCCATCATGCCAGTACCTTGCGGGAGAACAACAATGAAAACTCTGGTCGATCACCTTGCCCAATATGCCGCCTACCACCGTGACCGGCGGAACATCGTCAGCCACTTCATCGGCATCCCGATGATCGTGCTGGCCATCGCCACCCTGCTGTCGCGCCCCGGCTTCGAGCTGGCCGGCCTGCTGGTCTCGCCCGCCACGCTGCTGGCGCTGGCTTCGGTGGTGTTCTACCTGCGCCTGGACCTGCGCTTCGGCCTGCTGATGACCGCGTTGCTGGCGCTGTCGCTGTGGATCGGCGCGGCGCTGGCTGCCGGCACGACTGCCTACTGGCTCACCTGGGGCATCGGCCTGTTCGTGGTGGGCTGGATCATCCAGTTCGTCGGCCACTGGTACGAAGGGCGCAAACCGGCGTTCGTCGATGACCTCACCGGGCTGATCGTCGGTCCGCTGTTCGTGGCCGCCGAAGCCGCGTTCCTGCTCGGCCTGCGCGATGAAGTCCGCCATGCCGTGGAAGAGCGCGCCGGCCCCACCTGCATCCGCGAGAAGAAGGCGACCGCCTGATTCGCTTCAGTCCGTACCGCTGAGCTGGCGCAGGATTCGCGCGCTGTCGGGGTCGGCCGGGAAGAAGGTTTCCAGGGCCAGTTCCGACAGCGTCACGTCCACCGGTGTGCCGAACACCGTGATGGTGCCGATCAGGCTGCACACGCCCAGTTCGGTCTGCAATTGCACCGGGATCAGCACCATGTCGCCGTTGGCCGCCTCGTCGTAGGGCGGTGCCGGGTACGCCGCCACCTCGTCGCGCAACGCCGCCAGCGCGGGATCGCCGCTGGCCTCGAAGTCGCGCTGCAGTCGCTCCACCACATGCGCCTTCCACGGCCCCAGATTGAGGATGCGCGGCGCCAGCCCCCTGGGGTGCAGGCTCATGCGCAGCACGTTGATCGGCGGCTGCAGCAGCTCCGGGTCGACGCCGATCAGGAAGATATCCACCGTACGGTTGGAGGCCAGCAGGTTCCAGTGGCGGTCCACCACCATCGCTGGGTTCGGCTCGTGGGCCTTGAGCAACTGGTCGATGGCCTGACGGGCGACGGTCAGCGCGGGGTCGTCGAGGCCCTTTTCCGAATACACCGGGGCATAGCCGGCGGCGCTGAGCAGGCGGTTGCGTTCGCGCAGCGGGATGTCCAGCTGTTCGGCCAGATGCAGGAGCATTTCGCGGCTGGGCAGGGCGCGTCCGGTTTCGACGAAACTCAGGTGGCGCGTGGAAATCTCCGCGTCGCAGGCGAGATCGAGCTGGCTGAGTCGGCGGCGCTGGCGCCATTGGCGGAGCAGGGCGCCGACGGGTTGGGCCGGGTTTTTCTGGGCTGGGCTATTCATAGCTGGGCCGTTCATGGCGGTGCGGGTCATGGCATCGAACAATAGACGGGGCGCCCCGTAACGGCCATTACCTGGCAGGTAATCGACGCACCTACGTCCCGGGCGGATTCTTCAGCCACACGCCGCCAACCGGTGGCGCCCCTTGAAGGAGCTTCGCAATGACTCTGCTGCAATCCTCCCCGCTGCTTCGCCTGACCCTGAAAGTCGATGCTATCGCCGGTGGCGCCATGGGCCTGCTGATGGCGCTGGCCGCGCAACCGCTGGGCGAACTGTTCGGCTTGCCCTTCGTCCTGCTGCTGGTGGCAGGCATCGTGCTGTTACCGCTGGCGCTGGTGCTCTACTGGATGAGCCAGCAACTGGCGCTGTCGCGCACCGGTGTCTGTGCGGTGATTGCCTTGAACGCGCTTTGGGTGGTGGAAAGCGTCGCCCTGCTGGTGACCGGCTACGTACAGCCGACTGCCCTGGGTTACGCCTTCGTCATCGGTCAGGCGCTGGTGGTCCTGCTGCTCGCTGAACTGGAGTTTTTCGGCCTGCGGCGGTCGGCGGTTCTGGCCCTGTAAGCGCTTTACGCCGGGGATTGTCGACGGTGCTTTATAGGATGGGGGGAGCGCAGCGATACCCATGCGGTTGGTGCATGGGTATCGATGGGTATCGCTGCGCTCCACGCCATCCTACGTTGGTGCTCGTCGGCGACTCCGCGAGAGGGGACGCTCGGCTCCTGCGCGCGAACCGACTTACGCCAGCTCCTCGCGGACGAAGTCCAGCCGATCCTGGCCGAAGAACATCTCGTCCCCGACGAAGAAGGTCGGCGCGCCGAACATCCCGCGTTTGATCGCCGCCTCGGTGTTGGCCTTCAGCGCGTCCTTCACGTCCTGCTCGGCGGTCAGCGCCAGCAGCGCCTGCGGGTCGAAGCCCGCCTCGGCCAGTCGCGGGCCGAGCACCGCCGGATCGCCCAGGTTCAGCGCGTCCACCCACATGCCTTTGAACACGCAGGCCAGCAGCGCCTCGAAGCGCTCCGGCTGGCGCAACTGCACGCCGGTGGCTGCGCGCATCAGCGTGAGGGTGTTGATCGGGAAATGCGGGTTCATCTTCATCGGCACGCCGTAGCGGCGGGCGAAGCGGGTCATGTCGATCAGCGTGTAGCGCCCCTTGGCCGGCACGGCGATGGGCGACGCATTGCCGGTGGCCTGGAACACGCCGCCCAGCAGGACCGGGCGATAGACCAGCGCGGCGCCGGTCTCGGCGCAGATCTTCGGCAACTGCGTATAGGCCAGGTAGGAGGTCGGGCTGCCGAAGTCGAAGTAGAACTCGACGGATTTGCTCATGAGTGGCTCTCTTCTTGTTGTCGTTATAAGTGGATTACCAGCGCTCGATCCAGGGGCGCAGGTCCAGCTCGAAGGTCCACGCGTCCCGCGGCTGGCTGTGCAGGTACCAGTAGCTGTCGGCGATATGCTCGGGGTCGAGGATGCCGTCCTGGTCCTTCTGCGCGTATTTCTGCGGGAAGTTCTCGCGGATGAATTCGGTGTCGATGGCACCGTCCACCACCACGTGGGCGACGTGCAGGCCCATCGGTCCCAGCTCGCGGGCCATGCTCTGGGCCAGGGCGCGGATGCCGTGCTTGGCGCCGGCGAAGGCAGCGAAGCCCGAGGCGCCACGCAGGCCGGCGGTGGCGCCGGTGAACAGGATCGTGCCGCGCTGGCGCTTGACCATGCGCTTGGCCACTTCGCGGCCGGTGAGGAAGCCGGAGAAGCAGGCCATCTCCCAGATCTTGAAGTACTTGCGCGCGGTCTCCTCAAGGATGCTGCAAGGTACGTTGGCGCCGATGTTGAAGACGAAGGCTTCGATGGGGCCGATGTCGCGTTCGATGGTTTCCACCAGCTCGATCACCGCCTCTTCCTGGCGCGCATCGGAGGCGAAGCCGTGGGCCTCACCGCCTTCGGCACGAATCTGGTCCACCAGCGGCTGCAGCTTGTCCGCGGAGCGCCGGGTGACGCAGGCGACGTAGCCCTCACGGGCGAAGCGGCGGGCGATGGCGCCGCCGGTGGCATCGCCGGCGCCGATGACCAGGACGACTTTCTTGTTCGACATTCTCGTTTCCTCTGGGTTGCGCAAAATGGGTAAACGGTCGTTAGGTAAACGAACGTTATGTTAACATTCGACGCATCGTCAACCGCTTCGACGGAGGCGCTCCATGCGCTACTCAGCCACCCACAAGGAAGAAACCCGCCAGCGACTGCTCGACAGCAGCGGCGCGCTCGCCAAGCAGGGCGGCTTTGCCACCTCAGGCGTGGACGGTCTGATGAAGGCGGTGGGATTGTCCGGCGGGGCGTTCTACAACCACTTCGGCTCGAAGGACGAACTGTTCGCCGCCATCGTCGAACGCGAATTGCAGCAGAGCGTCGAGCGCCTGGCCGCCAAGGGCAAGGTGCTCGACCGGGCGCGCCTGGAGCGAGGGCTGAAGCGCTACCTGAGTGTCAGCCACGTACAGGACGCCAGCGCCGGTTGCGCGATTCCAGCGCTGGGGGCGGAAATCGCCCGTGCCGACGAATCCGTGCGGCAGAGCGCCGAGGATGCCCTGGTGGAGTTGCAGCAGGCATGGGCCGAGGCACTCGGGTCGCCGGAGGACGCCTGGGCATTGCTGGCGCAGTGCGTCGGTGCGCTGGTGCTGGCGCGGATGGTCGCGACGGAGAAGGTGCAGAAGACCATCGTCGAATCGAGTCGGGACTTCCTGATTCGGCACCTGGACGAGAAGTGAGCGACTACCCTTCGGGGCGCAATCTCGGCGTTGTTCAGCATCTCACGTAGGGCGGATAACCCGGCACGGGTTATCCGCCGGAATGGCCGATAACGCCATAGGCGTTATGCGCCCTACAGCGGCAGTGCCATGGCGTGAGGTTCAGAGGCCGCGGATGGCCAGGTCCGCGCCGAGCAACAGCAATCCACCGAAGAAGCAGCGGCGGAACGCCAGCGGGCTGATCCGTGAGCGCAGCCAGGTGCCCAGATACATCCCCGCCAGCGCCGGCAGCAGGGCCAGCAGCGACAGGCCGAGGACATCGGCCTGCAGCAGCGAGCCGTGCTGGCTGAGGGTGATCGCCAGGGCCAGGGTCGAGACGGTGAAGGACAGTCCCAGCGCCTGTACCAGGTCGTCCTTCTCCAGTCCCAGCGCCTGCAGGAAAGGCACCGCGGGAATCACGAAGACGCCGGTCACGGCGGTGACGCCGCCAGTGATCACGCCGATCAGCGGCGACAGCCAGCGCTCATGCCGTGGCGCCACGCGGAAGCGCTTGTTCGAGAGCCCCAGCAGCGCATAGAGGATCAGCGCCACGCCCAGCAGCGGCGTAGCCGCCGGCCAGTTGCGCCCCGCC
The DNA here is from genome assembly GCF_005877905.1 of Pseudomonas nicosulfuronedens. GTDB lineage: Bacteria > Pseudomonadota > Gammaproteobacteria > Pseudomonadales > Pseudomonadaceae > Pseudomonas > Pseudomonas nicosulfuronedens. The sequence goes on from NZ_SWDV01000051.1 coordinate 23,680, forward strand.
AGCAGCCAGCCTACCAGCAAGGTGCCGACGACGATGCCGACGAGCATGCCCCAAAGGCGTTTGAGCAGACCGAGGAAGCGCGGCCCGGCGGCGAGCTGCCAGACGTTGGTGACGGTGGAGGGAACGACGAGGATCGCGGCAGCCTGCATCGGCGGCATCACCAGCCCGAGCAGCCCGACGGCGACCGTGGGCAGGCCGAGCCCCACCACGCCCTTCACCAGGCCGGCGAGGAGGAAGGTGAGGACAATCAGTTCGAGGTGCTGGGGGAGGGTGTCGAACATGGCCGGGTCTTATTGAAGGCAAGGCGGCCAGGATACGAGGGTTTGAAAGCCTTGGGGAAGCGCGGCCCCTCTCCCTAACCCTCTCCCTGAAGGGAGAGGGGACCGTTCGGTGCAGGAGAAAACTTCGGTATCAGCCGGCATGGATAGCCCCCTCTCCCATCAGGGAGAGGGCGGGGGGAGAGGGCAAGTTGCTGCGCAGAGATCCGACCGGGGGCGGATAGGCCGAACGTTGGTTCAGATATTCGCCACTGGCTGATAAGCCTTCGGCTTGAAGTACAGCGTCTCGCCACGGGCGAGGCCGGCCAGGCTGTCGTGGTCCTTCACCACTTCGGCCTCGATCAGCTCGTCCTGGCCGTCGACCTTGAGGGTCACCCGGGTGATAGCGCCCAGCGGACGGATGTCGCGGACTTCGGCGGCTCGGTGCTCGGCCACTTCGGAACGCGACAGCGAGATTTCGTGCGGACGGAACAGCACGTGCTCGTCACCGCCGATGTGCAGGCGGTTGGAGTCGCCGAGGAAGTGGTAGACGAAGTCGCTGGCCGGGTTCTCGTAGACTTCGCCCGGCGAGCCGATCTGCTCGATCACGCCCTTGTTCATCACTACGATGCGATCGGCGACTTCCATCGCTTCTTCCTGGTCGTGGGTGACGAACACGGAGGTCAGGTTGATCTCCTCATGCAGGCGTGCGAGCCAGCGGCGCAGCTCCTTGCGCACCTTGGCGTCGAGGGCGCCGAAGGGCTCGTCGAGCAGCAGGATCTTCGGCTCCACCGCCAGGGCGCGGGCCAGGGCGATACGCTGGCGCTGACCGCCGGAGAGCTGTTCCGGGTAGCGGTCGGACAGCCAGTCCAGCTGCACCATGTTCAGCAGTTCGTGGACCTTCTCGGCGATGCGCGACTCGCTCGGGCGTTCCTTCTTGGGCTTCATGCGCAGGCCGAAGGCGACGTTGTCGAACACCGTCATGTGGCGGAACAGCGCGTAGTGCTGGAACACGAAGCCGACGTTGCGATCACGCACGTCGTGCTGCGAGACGTCCTCGCCGTGGAACACGATGTTGCCGGCGTCCGGGGTTTCCAGGCCGGCGATGATGCGCAGCAGCGTGGTCTTGCCGCAGCCGGACGGGCCGAGCAGGGCAACCAGTTCGCCGCTGTGGATATCCAGGTTGATGTCGTTCAGCGCCTTGAAGGCGTTGAAGTTCTTGCTGACGTTACGGATCTCGATGCTCATGGCTGGGCTCTCACTTATTCATCGTCAGCTTTGACTTTGGTTCGGGACAGGCGCGACTCGCTCCACTGCTTGAGCAGCAGGATGACGAGGGCCATCAGCAGCAACAGGGTGGCGACGCTGAAAGCGGCGACGTGGTTGTATTCGTTGTAGAGGATTTCGACGTGCAGCGGCAGGGTGTTGGTGACGCCGCGGATGTGCCCGGAAACCACCGACACCGCGCCGAATTCGCCCATGGCGCGCGCGGTGCACAGCACCACGCCGTAGATCAGGCCCCATTTGATGTTCGGCAGGGTCACATGCCAGAACATCTGCCAGCCGTTGGCGCCGAGCAGGCGCGCGGCTTCCTCTTCCTGCGTGCCCTGTTCCTGCATCAGCGGGATCAGCTCGCGGGCGACGAAGGGGAAGGTAACGAAGATGGTCGCCAGGACGATACCGGGCACGGCGAAGACGATCTGGATGTCGTGGTCCGACAGCCACTCGCCGAAGTAACCCTGGGCGCCGAACAGCAGCACGTAGATCAGGCCGGCGATCACCGGCGAGACCGAGAACGGCAGGTCGATCAGGGTGACCAGGATGCTCTTGCCGGGGAACTCGAATTTGGTTACGCACCAGGCGGCGGCCACGCCGAACACCAGGTTCAGCGGCACCGAAATGCCCACGGCGATCAGCGTCAGCTTCAGTGCGGCCAGCGCGTCGGGTTCCAGGATGGCCTCGAAGAAGGTGCCGAAGCCCTGCTTCAGCGCCTCGCTCAGCACCACGAACAGCGGCAGCAGCAGGAACACGGCGAAGGCCAGCCAGGCCAGCGCGATCAGGGCGCGGCGGCCCCAGACATTACCCCGGCGAGCAGCGTTGGCAGCGGCCGCGGCGGAAAGGCTTGCGGTACTCATGGCGCGCTCCTCAAGGCGTTTCGATGCGGCGTTGCAGCAGGTTGATCAACAGCAGCAGAACGAAGGCGATGACCAGCATCAGCACGCCGATGGCGGTGGCGCCGGTATAGTCGTACTGGTCCAGCTTGACCATGATCAGCAGCGGCAGGATCTCGGTCTTCATCGGCATGTTGCCGGCAATGAAGATCACCGAACCGTATTCACCGACGCCACGGGCGAAGGCCAGGGCGAAACCGGTCAGCCAGGCCGGCAGCAGCGCCGGCAGCAGCACGTGACGGAACACCTGCAGCGGCTTGGCGCCCAGGCAGGCGGCGGCTTCTTCGACTTCACGGGGGATGTCCGCCAGCACCGGCTGCACCGTGCGCACCACGAACGGCAGGACCACGAAGGTCAGCGCCAGGGTGATGCCCAACGGGGTGTAGGCGATCTTGAAGCCCAGTTCGGTAGCGAAGCGGCCAACCATGCCGTTGGGCGCGTACAGCGCGGTGAGCGCGATACCGGCCACGGCGGTGGGGAGGGCGAAGGGCAGGTCGATCATCGCATCGATGATCTTGCGGCCCGGGAAGCGGTAGCGCACCAGTACCCAGGCCAGCAGGGTGCCGATCACGCCATTGATCAGGGCGGCGATCAGCGCGGTGCCGAAGCTCAGCTTGAGCGCGGCGATGACGCGCGGCGCGGTGATGATGGTCCAGAACTGATCCCAGGTGAGCTCAGTGGTCTTGAGGAACAAGGCCCCCAGCGGAATCAGCACCAACAGGCTGAGATACACCAGGGTGTAGCCCAGAGTCAGCCCGAAGCCGGGTATGACCGGGGAGATGCGTCGCGACATTGTCTGTCCTTTCTCGTGAACGCGTTGAGCCCCCGCCATGGGGCGGGGGTTTTCGTTCCGCGCGGGCTGTGCACCGGCCCGCCCGGATCGGGCCGCCCGGCACAGGGCCGGGCGGGTGGCGCATCACTGCGCCTGGTAGATCTTGTCGAAGATGCCGCCGTCGTTGAAGAACTTGGGCTGCGCAACTTTCCAGCCGCCGAAGTCCTTGTCGATGGTCACCAGGTTGAGTTTCGGGAACTGGTTGGCGAACTCGGCTGCGACCTTCTCGTTACGCGGGCGGTAGAAGTTCTGCGCGGCAATGCGCTGGCCTTCTTCGCTGTACAGGTACTTCAGGTATTCCTCGGCGACCTTGCGGGTGCCTTTCTTGTCGACGGTCTTGTCGACCACGGCCACCGGCGGCTCGGCCAGGATGGACACGGACGGGACGACGATCTCGAAGTTCTCGCCGCCCTGTTCCTTCTTGGCCAGGAAGGCTTCGTTCTCCCAGGCCAGCAGCACGTCGCCAATGTTGTTGTTGACGAAGGTGATGGTCGAACCGCGGGCGCCAGTGTCCAGAACCGGAACGTGCTTGTACAGGTTCTGCACGTATTCCTGGGCTTTCTCGTCGCTACCGTATTCCTTCTTCGCCCAGGCCCAGGCGGCCAGGAAGTTCCAGCGGGCGCCGCCGGAGGTCTTCGGGTTCGGGGTGATGACTTCCACGCCCTGCTTGGTCAGGTCGGCCCAGTCCTTGATGCCCTTGGGATTGCCCTTGCGCACCAGGAACACGATGGTCGAGGTATACGGGGTGCTGTTGTCGGGCAGGCGGGCTTGCCAGTCGGCGGGCAGCAGCTTGCCCAGCTTGTTCAGCTCGTCGATGTCGCCGGCCAGGGCCAGGGTCACCACGTCGGCCTTCAGGCCGTCGATCACGGCGCGGGCCTGTTTGCCCGAGCCACCGTGGGATTGCTGCACGGTCAGGTCGTCACCGCCCTGGGCCTTCCAGTGCTTGATGAAGGCGGCGTTGTAGGCCTGGTACAGCTCGCGGGTCGGGTCGTAGGAAACGTTCAGCAGTTGGGTCGCGGCGGAGACGGGGCCTGCGATCAAGGCGCTGGCCAGTGCGGCCAGGGCGAAACGGCGGATGGACATGTGCAGCTCCTGAAAAAAATGCAGTTCTATTTGTGTTTGTTTGGCAGGGTCTTTCGGGGGGCGATGTCAGCCACGCATTCGTGGCTGGCAGCTGCAGTACCGGTGGGGCAGTGCGGTCATGGCGACGCTCCGGTGGTCCAGTCCTGCCCCTTGATAAAGGGACACGGTGGCTCAGGCAGGCTTGCCCGGGCTCTGTTGCAGGCGGAATTTTTCCTTGCGCTCGATCTGCACCACCTGGCCGTTGTGCACGGTGATCTCGACGGCGCCGAAACGCAGGCCACGCAGGGCGCTCTGCACTTCGCGCAGGATGTTGGCTTCGTCCTGGCCGTCCAGGCTACGGAGGGTTGCGCTCATGGGTATCTGCTCCTAATGGGTTGACCACCGGCCGATTCACCAACGGCGCGTGCGGTGTGAGCGCATCTTAGGCAGGAGCTGGATATTCTTAAAAATACTGTTTAAGAATTTTTATATATCAGAAAGTTTTTAGGGCGGATTCATGCGGTTCCGCGCGGTAATTGTGCCAGCAGGACTTCGGCCGGCTGCGGGGCGCCGTACCAGTATCCCTGGCCGAAATCGCAGGCGTGGGTGAGCAGGAAGGCGGCCTGGTCGGGACGTTCGATGCCCTCGGCGACCACTTGCAGGCCCATGCTCTGGCCCAGCGCGATCACCGCGCAGGCGATGGCGGCGTCCTCGGAGTCGTCCGGCAGGCCGGCGACGAATCCCTGGTCGATCTTCAGCTTGTGCACCGGCATGCGCTTCAAGCGCATCAGCGAGGAGTAGCCGGTGCCGAAGTCGTCGATGGCCAGGTGGACGCCCAGCAGGCGCAATTGGCAGAGCAGCTCCAGGGCCTGGTCGAAGTTCTCCATCACCGCGCTTTCGGTGACTTCCAGCTCCAGGTGATGCGGCTCCAGACCGCTCTGCTCCAGGGCCAGGGCCACACGCTCTTCCAGGCCGCCGCGACCGAACAGCCGGCTGGAGACGTTGACCGCTATGAAGTCCAGATGGATTCCGGCGTTGAGCCACTGGCGCATCTGCCGGCAGGCCTGCTCCAGCACCCAGGCGTCGATGGCGGTGATCAGGCCGCTTTCCTCGGCCACCGGAATGAATTCGCCGGGCGCGATCAGCCCTTTCTGCGGATGCTGCCAGCGCACCAGTGACTCGACGCCGACCATGCGGCCCGTGGCCAGGTCGTGCACCGGCTGGAAGTACAGGCGCAGCTCGTCATGGTCCAGCGCATGGCGCAGCGCCGATTCCACCTGCACATGGGAGCGCGCGCGGGCGGTCAGCTCGGGGGTATAGAAAGCGTAGAGGTTGCGCCCGCTGGCCTTGGCCTGGAACAGCGCGGCGTCGGCATGCTGCATCAAGTGGTCGACGTTGCGCGCGTCCTCGGGGAACAGGCTGACGCCCAGGCTCACCGACATGTAGATGGTCTGCTCGTTGACCTCGAAGGGCGCGCTCATCGCTTCCAGCAGGCGTTGGGCGAGGCTGCTGGCATGGTGCGGCTGCTGGCTCTCGAGGACCACGGCGAATTCGTCGCCGCCCAGGCGGGCCAGGGAGCAGCGTTCATCCAGGCAGCTTTCCAGGCGCTCGGCGACGGCGCGAATCAGCTGGTCGCCAATGTTGTGGCCGAGGCTGTCGTTGATGTGCTTGAAGTGATCGAGATCGATGCTCAGCAGTGCGCCACCACCCTGTTCACGCTCGGCGCGGGCCAGCGCCTGGTCGATGCGCTCGCGCAGCAGCAGGCGGTTGGGCAGGCCGGTAAGCGGGTCGTGGTGGGCGAGGAAATCCAGCTCGTGCTGCGAGCGCTTGAGGCTGCTGAGGTCGGAGAACACCGCGACGTAGTGGGTCAGTTCACCCTCCTCATTGCGCACGGCACGGATGTGCTGCCACTGCGGATAAACCTCGCCGCTCTTGCGGCGGTTCCAGATCTCGCCGCTCCAGACGCCGTTCTCGTGCAGGGCCGTCCACATGTGTTGGTAGAAGGCGGCGTCCTGACGGCCGGATTTGAGTAGTGACGGCTCGCCGCCAAGCACGTCTTCGGCGCTGTAGCCGGTGATGCGTGAGAAGGACGGATTGGTGTGCACGATCACGCCGCGCGCGTCGGTCACCAGCAGGCCTTCCTGGGTCGCCTCGAATACGGCGGCAGCCTGGCGCAGGTGATCCTCGTTGCTGCGCTGGTGAGTGATGTCGCGGTTGACGCCGGTCAGGCGCAGCGGGCGACCATCCTCGCCGCGGGTCAGGCGGCCGCGGCTGCGGACCCAGCGGTAGCTGCCGTCGCCATGACGGATGCGGTAGACGCACTCCAGGCGTGTGCGCAAGCCCTGGATGCAGTCCTGGTGCAGGGCGAGGATGCGCGCGCGGTCTTCCGGGTGCAGACGCTGTTCCCAGAGCAGCAGGTCGTCGCTCAGGTGCTCCAGGGGCAGGCCGATCAGGTTGGCGTAGCCGGGTGAGTAGTAGACGCGCTGGGTTTCCAGGTCCCAGTCCCAGATGCCGTCCTCGACCACCTCGAATACGCGGCTCAAACGCTGCTCCTTGTCCGCCAGTGCGGCGAACGCGGCGTCCTGCCGGCGGAAGTGGCGGCAGAGCAGAAAGAACAGCACGAGGAAAGTGAGTGCGAGGAACCCGTACTTCTTCAGCTCCAGCGCCCGCGCCAGTGAGGCGGGGTCATGCAGGACATTTTGTAACCATTGGTCACTCAGCCAGACCCAGAGGGTGGCGGCGATCAGGTACAGAAAGCTGATGCGCAGGGCGCTGAGGCGTGGATTCATGCGGTAGTGGGGTGGATTTATTGGCTGCGCAGTATAAATGATGGCCAGTTGGCCGCGTTCGTATCTAAAAGACCGGATGGTAATCCGGACCCGCTTGGTGATAATGCGGCTGTCCCTGCCTGCCAGGGAGTAGTCCTACACCCCTTCCGAGGTACAGTATCGCCTATGTGGTACAACGGTTTCCTTGACCTGTCGCCGTGGCAACTGGTGGCAGTCACCCTGGTCCTGACACATATCACCATCGTCAGCGTCACCGTCTATCTGCACCGCTACTCGGCGCACCGAGCGCTTGAGCTGCATCCGGCGCTGCAGCATTTCTTCCGCTTCTGGCTGTGGATGACCACGGCCATGAACACCCGCGAGTGGACGGCCATCCACCGCAAGCACCACGCCAAGTGCGAAACCGCCGAAGACCCGCACAGCCCGGTGTACAAGGGCCTGGGTACCGTGCTGCGTACTGGCGCCGAGCTGTATCGCAAGGAGGCGGAGAACGCCGACACCCTGCGTATTTATGGCAAGAACTGCCCGGAAGACTGGATCGAGCGCAATGTCTACTCGCGCTATCCCACCGGCGGCATCGTGCTGATGGCGATCATCGACCTCGCTCTGTTCGGCGTGCTCGGCATGACCGTCTGGGCCGTGCAGATGATGTGGATCCCCGTATGGGCCGCCGGCGTCATCAACGGCCTGGGCCATGCTGTCGGCTACCGCAACTTCGAGTGCCGTGACGCCGCTACCAATCTTGTGCCCTGGGGCATCCTGATCGGCGGCGAGGAGCTGCACAACAACCACCACACCTACCCGAACTCGGCGAAGCTGTCGGTGAAGAAGTGGGAATTCGACCTGGGCTGGGCCTGGATCAAGGTGTTCAGCTTCCTGCGCCTGGCCAAGGTTGCCCGCGTGGCGCCCATCGCGCATCGCGTGGAAGGCAAGGGCAGCCTGGACATGGATACCGCCATGGCCATCCTCAACAACCGGTTCCAGATCATGGCCCAGTACCGCAAGCTGGTGATCGGTCCGCTGGTGAAGCAGGAAGTGGCCAAGGCCGACGAGTCGGTGCGCCACCTGTTCCGCCGCGCCAAGCGCCTGCTCTCGCGTGAAACCAGCCTGCTGGAAGAGCGCCATCATGCGCGCATCCAGGATCTGCTCGCGCAGAGCCAATCCCTGCAGGTGATCTACGAGAAGCGCCTGGCCCTGCAGCAGATCTGGGTGAAAACCAGCGCCAACGGCCACGACATGCTCGCCGCGATCAAGCAGTGGGTGCACGAGGCGGAGGCCAGCGGCATCCAGTCCCTGCGCGAGTTCGCCGAGCAACTGAAGACCTACTCCCTGCGTCCGGCCGTCTGATATGGCGGAAACGTCCTAGGACGTTGAGAGATGCGTCTCAGAAAAGCCCGCCGTTCGGCGGGCTTTTCGTTTAATTTGCAGCAGCCTGGCGTAGTTTGCGGTCATAGCCCCGGTCAATGAGCGGGAGGACGCTGATACATGGATGAGAATAAATTGCCGGCCGATCAGGAAGAGGCCTTGCTGGCACTGCTGCACAGCCGTGCCGAGGTAACCCGGCTGAAGGAGCGCGAACAGCTCTTCAGTGCGCTGCTGGCGAGCGTGAACTCGGTACTCTGGGCCTTCGACTGGCAGGCGCAGCGCATGGTCTATGTCAGTCCGGCGTACGAACGCATCTTCGGCCGCTCCGCTGCGCTGCTGCTGGCGGACTACAACGAGTGGCGCAACTGCATCTACCCCGATGACCTGGACTACGCCCAGAGCACCCTGCAGGAGGTGCTGGAGCGCGGCGCCATCGAGCAGCGCGAGTACCGCATCCTGCGTGCCGATGGCGAAGTGCGCTGGCTCAGCGACAAATGTTTCGTCAGTCAGCACAGCGACGCCGGCCTGCCGCTGATGATCGTCGGCATCGCCGAGGACATTACCGACAAGAAGCACCTGGAAACCGAGCTGCACCGCCTGGCTACCACCGACGTGCTGACCCAGAGCAGCAACCGCCGCTACTTCTTCGACAGCGCCGAGCAGGCCTTCCGCGACTGCAAGGCGACCTCCACGCCGCTGGCCTTCCTGCTGCTGGACGTGGACGACTTCAAGAAGATCAACGACGTCTACGGCCACCAGGTCGGTGACGTGGTCTTGCAGCGCATCGCTCAGAGTGGGGCGGGCGCGCTGCGTCGCGGTGATCTGTTCGGCCGTATCGGCGGAGAGGAATTCGCCGTGCTGCTGCCCGGCTGCGACGAAAACATGGCGCGGCAGATTGGCGAGCGCCTGCAGCGGGAAGTGCAGCGTCTGCGCTTCAACGAGGCCGAGCATTTCTTCAGCGTCACCATCAGTCAGGGGCTGACGCTGCTACAGCCGGATGACCAGAATCTTTCCGCGCTCTACAGCCGTTCCGATGCGGCGCTGTATCAGGCAAAACGTACCGGAAAGGATCGTATTGTTCAGGGATGAAACACATCTGCCGTGTCCGCGGCGGATACATTAATACTTTCCGACTAATCCTTTTCGCGCAGATACGAAGGTGTACGTTTATGCTGTCAAAATGCCTATGTCGGGATTATGGCGCCTTATAAATCAATGATTTACGAATACTGATTTGCCTTCTGTCGGATTCCCGGCGTAGGATCGCTTCCTACGTTGACACGCCTTTGTCCCCCCC
>NZ_SWDV01000052.1 GCF_005877905.1 Pseudomonas nicosulfuronedens
GCCACATACAGCGGACCTTCGATGGTGCGCGGAGTGCCACCTTCGATGCCGACCGCCGCGTCCTGGGCGTCCAGCAGCAGGTCGAGGTAGTGCTCGATGCCCAGGCCGGCGACGACCAGCCCGGCTTCCTGGCGCGCGCCGAGGCGGTTGAGGTAGTCCACCGCCTTCCAGAACTCGTCGGGGGTGACGCTCATGTCTTCGATGAGCTTCGCGGTGTCCTGCAGGATGCGCAGGATGAGGTTCTTCACCCGCGGGTTGCCCGCATCGTTCAGGGCGCCGCTGGCTTCTTCGAAGAACTTCTGGATGTCGGCAGTCTGGGAAATCTTCACGGTCATGGTGCGATCCTCAAGTCTTGTTCTTGTCGAGTCGTACGGAACGAAAATCAGCGGTCGTCGGAATGGATCGAGGACGGATGGCGGCAGAGTCCGTCGACCTCGATGTCCATGTAGGGGAACAGCGGCAACTGCATCAGGGTGTCGTGCAGTTCCTCGACGCTGGCGAGGTCGAACACGCTGTAGTTGGCGTAGTGCCCGGCGATGCGCCACAGGTGGCGCCACTTGCCCTCGCGCTGCAGGCGCTGGGCCAGTTCCTTCTCGTCGGCCTTGAGCTGGGCGGCCTTGGCCGGGTCCATGTCGACGGGCAATTTCACGGTCATCTTCACGTGGAACAGCATCGGGTCATCTCCTCTATCGGGCAGTCGGGAAAGGTTGCAGGTCAGGTGCGGCGGAAGCGCGCCAGGCGCTCCTCGTCGAGTGTCAGGCCCAGGCCGGGCGTACGCGGCACGTGCAGCTGGAAGTCGCGGTAAACCGGCGGCTCGGTGACGATTTCCTCGGTGAGCAGCAGGGGGCCGAACAGCTCGGTGGCCCAGGTCAGCTTCTCCAGGGTGAGGAAGGCGTGTGCCGAGGCCAGGGTGCCGACCGCGCCTTCGAGCATGGTCCCGCCGTACAGCGCGATACCGGCCGCTTCGGCGATCTGCGCGGTGCGCAGCACGGCGCGCGGGCCGCCGTTCTTGGCGATCTTCAGGGCGAAGATGCTGGCCGCGCCGTCGGCAGCGAGGCTGAAGGCATCGGCCACGCTCTCGATGGACTCATCGGCCATGATCGGTGCCGGGCTGCGCTGGTTCAGGCGCACCTGGCCGCTGCGGTTGATACGCGAGATGGGCTGCTCGATCAGGTCGATGCCGTTCTCGCCGAGCACCTGGCAGCCACGGATGGCCTGGGATTCGTCCCAGCCCTGGTTGACGTCCACACGCACGCTGGCGCGCTCGCCCAGGGCCTGCTTGATCGCCACCACGTGCTTGAGGTCATGCTCCAGCGGGTTGGCGCCGATCTTCAGCTTGAAGATACGGTGGCGGCGGATGTCCAGCATCTGCTCCGCCTCGGCGATATCGCGGGCGGTGTCGCCGGAGGCCAGGGTCCAGGCCACTTCCAGGCTGTCACGCACACGGCCGCCGAGCAGTTCGCTGACCGGCAGGCCCAGGCGCTTGCCCTGGGCGTCGAGCAGCGCGCTCTCGATGCCGGAGCGGGCGAAGGTGTTGCCCTTGATCGACTTGTCCAGGCGCTGCATGCAGGCGTTGATGTTGCTGGCGTCCTGGCCCTTGAGCAGCGGCGCGAAGTGCGCATCGATGTTGGCCTTGATGCTTTCCGGGCTCTCGTTGCCGTAGGCCAGCCCGCCAATGGTGGTGGCTTCGCCGATACCCTCGACGCCGTCGGAGCAACGCAGGCGGATGATCACCAGTGTCTGCTGCTGCATGGTGTGCATGGCCAGCTTGTGCGGGCGGATGGTCGGCAGGTCGACGATGATCGACTCGATGCGTTCGATGACAGGGCTACTCATGGACGGCGTTCCGGTCTGGGATTTCTGGATAGGCCGGGCCGCACATCGGCGATACCCGGAAGGTCTTTTCACAATTGACGAAGGATTGCGCCGGGGCCTGCAGGCAGTCCAATATCGTTGCCATCTTGTTGCATACCCTGGAGGTATCATGGAGCTGCGACACCTGCGCTACTTCCGCGAAGTGGCCGGCACCCTCAACTTCACCCGCGCCGCCGAGCGCCTGCACATCGCCCAGCCACCGCTGAGCCGGCAGATCCAGCAGCTCGAGGAACTGCTCGGCGTGCCCTTGCTGGAGCGCGGCCGGCCGCTGCGCCTGACCGACGCCGGGCGCTACTTCCACGAGCAGACCGGCACCCTGCTTTCGCAGCTGGAAAGCATCTGCGAGAGCACCCGGCGCATCGGCCGCGGCGAGCGCCAGTGGTTCGGCATCGGCTTCGCGCCCTCGACGTTGTACGACGGGCTGCCCGAGCTGATCCGAGAATTGCGCGGCGACACCGGGCTGGAACTGGGGCTGCAGGAAATGACCACGGTGCAACAGGTCGAGGCGCTGAAAAGCGGGCGCATCGACATCGGCTTCGGGCGCATCCGCATCGACGACCCGGCAATTACCCAGCAGGTATTGCGTGAGGAACCGATGGTCGCCGTGCTGCCCACCGGGCATCGCCTGCTGGGCGCGCCGCTGAGCCTTGCGCAACTGGCCGGCGAGGACTTCGTGCTCTACCCCGCCAACCCGCGCCCCAGCTATGCCGACCATGTGCTGGCGCTGTTCGCCAACCACGGCCTGAGCGTGCGCGTTGCCCAGTGGACCAACGAACTGCAGACCGCCATCGGCCTGGTCGCCGCCGGCCTGGGCGTGGCGCTGGTGCCGGCGTCGGTGCAACAGCAGCACCGCGCCGACATTGGCTACGCCACGCTGACCGACGCCGAGGCGGTCTCGCCGATCATCCTCAGCCAGCGCCGCGGCGACGTCAGTGCGCCCCTGCAACGCTGCCTGCAACTGATCGGCGCGAACCGGCCGTAAGCGCATCATCGCGGCGCCTCAGCCCAGGTCGCCGCCACCCACCGGCAGGGTCACGCCGGTGATGTAGCTGGCCTCGTCGGAAGCGAGGAAGAGGATCGCACCCACCTGTTCGTCGATGCTGCCGTAGCGCTTCATCAGGCTGCTCTCGACGGTCTGGTCGACGATCTGCTGGTACCAGAGCTTCTCCTGCCCGCTTTGCTCCGCCGCGTTGCGCGGGATGCGCCGGGGCGGTGCCTCGGTGCCGCCGGGCGCGGTGGCGTTCACCCGTACGCCACGCTCGGCGGTCTCGAACGCCAGGCACGCGGTCAGCGCATTCACCCCGCCTTTCGCCGCGCCGTAGGGCACGCGGTTCACTCCACGGGTGGCAATGGACGAGACATTGACGATGGCACCCGCGCCCTGTTCCAGCATCGGTACCAGTGCCGCGCGGCAGCACCACAGGGTCGGGAACAGCGAGCGGCGTACCTCGGCTTCGATCTCCTCTTCGGCGTAATGCTCGAAGGGTTTCGCCCAGATGGTGCCACCGACGTTGTTGACCAGGATATCGAGACGACCGAAGCGCGAGAGCGCCTGGTCGACCACGCCCTGGCAATCGGCGAAGCGTTCCAGGTCGGCAGTCAGCGTGAGCACGTCGCCCTGCTGGCCGAGGGCGTCCTGCAATTCGTGGACGATCTCTGAGCGGTCCACGGCGATGATCCGGGCGCCCTCTTCCACCAGCCGCTCGGCGACGCGCCGGCCGATGCCCTGGGCGGCGCCGGTGACGAGGGCGATCTTGTCTTGGAATCTTTTCATGGTGACCTCATAGCCTCGGGCGGACACCCCTTGTAGGAGCGAGCTTGCTCGCGAACCAAGGCCCCGCTGCGAGGCTGTTCGCGAGCAAGCTCGCTCCTACGAAGAGCAGCACTGCCCACCATTCAGGTATCGGAGTTCAGGCCGCACTCGCGGCAAACTTCTCGTAATAGAAATTCGCCGGCGTGATGCCCTGCTCGCGGATGTAGGCGCTCACCGCCTCGACCATCGGCGGCGGGCCGCAGAGGTAGAGGTCCACCTCGCCGTCGTTCAGGTGTGCCGGCTCGATGTGCTGGGTGACGTAGCCCTTGTGCGGGTAGCTGCTCTCCGGACTCGCTACACAAGCGCTGAAGGTGAAGTTGGGAATGCGCGCGGCGAAGGCTTCCAGGCGGTCCATTTCCACCAGGTCGAAGTCGTGGGTAACGCCGTAGATCAGGTGCAGCGGATGCTCGCTGCCGCGCTCGGCGATCTGTTCGAGCATCGCGGTAAAGGGCGCCAGCCCGGTGCCGCCGGCCAGCAGCAACAGCGGCCGCCTGATCTCGCGCAGGTAGAAGCTGCCCAGCGGGCCGGCCAGGGTCATGGCATCACCGTCTTTCGCCAGGCCCGTGAGGAAGCTGCTCATCAGGCCGCCCGGTACGTTGCGAATCAGGAAGCTGACCTCACCGCCCTTCTGCAGCGAGCTGAAGGAGTAGGCGCGGCTCTGCTCGCTGCCCGGCACCTGCAGGTTGACGTACTGCCCCGGCAGGAAAGCCAGCTGGCTCAGCGACTCGCCCTTGATCGACAGCGCGATGGTGCTTTCGGAGAGCTGGCGCACCGCGCTGATGCTGGCCTGGAAACTGGCCTGGGCAGTCTTGCAGACTTGCGAAGAGGCCGGCACGCGCACCACGCAATCGCTCTGCGCACGCATCTGGCAAGTGAGCACGTAGCCCTGCTCGGCTTCGTCCTCGGTCAGCGCGTCCTCGATGTATTCCTGGCCGAGGTCGTAGCGGCCGGCTTCGGCGAAGCACTTGCAGGTGCCGCAGGCGCCATCGCGGCAGTCCAGCGGAATATTGATGCCCTGGCGATAGGCCGCGTCGGCCACGGTTTCGCTGGGGCTGGCGTCGATGAAGCGGGTAACGCCGTCTTCGAAGTTGAGGGCGATCTTGTGGTTCATGGCGTGTACCTCGGCACCGCGCAGGCAGCGTCGCGCGCGGCGAATCCACGCGCGCGACGCGCGGCCCTGACGGCGGAATCAGATGTGGTAGATGTCGATGACCTGGCGGACGTAGTCGTTCTTCAGCACGACCTTCTTCGCCTTCACCAGCGGCTGCTCGCCACGCATATCGAGCGTGTAGAAGCTGGTGCCGAAGTAGCTGTCGACGGTCTTGTAGCGGAAGCTCAGGGTGTGCCAGTTGAAGCGCACCTGGCATTGCCCGTCCGCCTCGCCCAGCACCTCGATGTTGCTGAGGTTGTGCGAGGTACGGGTGTCCGGCAGGGTCGCGCTGGAGCGCTCGGTCTTGATGCGGAAGACTCGGTCTTCCAGACCGCCACGGTTGCCGTACCAGATCAGCGAGATTTCCCGCTGCGGGTCTTCGGTGAGCTGGTCGCGGTCGTCCCAGGAGGGCATCCAGAAGGTGGCGTCGGCGGCGTACAACTCCAGCCAGGCGTCCCAGTCCTTGTCGTCGAGGTAGCGAGCTTCGCGGTAGAGAAAGTCGCGGACGAGTTCGTAACGGCTCATCACACACCCTCCTCTTTCAGTGCAATGCGGTTGGCTTGCTTGGCGGCCAGCACATCGATCATGGTCTGCTGCCAGTACTGGTGCTGCAGCACGAACAGCCCCTCGTCCTCGGTGCGCACGCCGGACAGCGCCGGCGACAGGTCGATTTCCCGCGCCGCGTCATCGGCGCCTTCGATCCAGTGCTTCGCCCCGCGCGACATGTCGTTCCAGCCGCCGGCACTGCCCTGGTAGGCCTGCTGGCAGGAGCGGAATTCCTCCAGATCATCCGGCGTGGCCATCCCGCTGACGTTGAAGAAGTCCTCGTACTGGCGGATGCGCTGGGCGCGCGCCTCACCGCTCTCACCCTTGGGCGCGATGCAGTAGATGGTGATTTCGGTGCGGTTGACGTCGATGGGCCGGGCGACGCGGATCTGCGAGCTGAACTGGTCCATCAGGTAGACGTTGGGGTACAGGCAGAGGTTGCGCGAGTTCCCGATCATCCAGTCGGCGCGGGCCTGGCCATGGTCGCGGGCCAGTTCGTCGCGGCGCTCGAAGGCCGGGCGCGCCTCGGGGTTGGCCCAGCGGGTCCAGAGCAGCAGGTGGCCGTGGTCGAAGGAGTAGAAGCCACCGCCTTGCTTGGCCCAGCCGCCGGCACTCATGGTCTTCACCTCGCTGCCAGCCTCGCGCGCCTGGCGCTGGTTCTGGGTCGCGGCGTAGTTCCAGTGCACGGAGCTGACGTGATAGCCGTCGGCGCCGTTCTCGGCGGTGAGCTTCCAGTTGCCTTCGTAGAGGTAGCTGGAGGAACCGCGCAGGACTTCCAGGCCCTCGGGGGACTGGTCGACGATCATGTCGATGATCTTCGCCGACTCGCCCAGGTGCTCCACCAGCGGTTTGACGTCGGCCTTCAGGCTGCCGAAGAGGAAGCCACGGTACGACTCGAAGCGCGCCACTTTGGTCAGGTCGTGGGAGCCTTCGCAGTTGAAGCCTTCCGGGTAGCCCGCCTCGGCCGGGTCCTTGACCTTGAGCAGCTTGCCGGAGTTGTTGAAGGTCCAGCCGTGGAACGGGCAGGTGTAGCTGGAACGGTTACCGGACTTGTGCCGGCAGAGCATGGCGCCCTTGTGGCTGCAGGCGTTGAGGAAGGCGTTGAGCACGCCATCCTTGTTGCGCGCGATGAAGATCGACTGGCGGCCGATCGTCGTGGTCAGGAAGTCATTCTTCTCGGGAATCTGGCTTTCATGGGCGAGGTAGACCCAGTTGCCTTCGAAGATGTGTTTCATCTCCAGGTCGAACAGGCGCGGGTCGGTGAACATCTCCCGCCGGCAGCGGTAGACGCCCTTCTCGGGGTCTTCCTCAAGCAGTGAACGCAAGTAGTCGATACCCAGGGACATGGCCGGGGCCTCCGTTGTTATTGTTCAGGCAGGCTCAGGTTAGGGCTGGGTTGGCGGGGGCAATATCCGCTTTGTGCAGAGTGGTATCCGTTTTGTGCAGGGGGGCTGGTGAGCGGGCGCCCGTGATACGTGGCAAGCAGGTTCGCGAGCAAGCTCGCTCCTACAGGCAGGGGCTGCCTCTGTGTGCTCTTGAGGACTTCCAGATCGACTCCCGAACACTCCGAACGGCCCCGCTCAGGAGGCCTCGTTGAAGCGCAGTTTCGGGGGTTGAGCGACATGGATGTCGCGAGAGCCGCGATGGGCCAGGGATGGCCCTTCGCGGCGGGCCCCTGAAACTGCGCTTCAACGAGGGAATTTTTCGCCTAAGCGAAAAACCGGATGTCCGGGGCAAGACCTTTGGTTACTTTGGGGCGTTTGCCAAAGTGACTCGCCCGAGTGGGCGAAACAAAGAGTTCGAGCGCACGCCGATGCGGCGCAGGACGCCCAAACGGCACGCCAATCTAATCCTGGAACCAAGGACAACCAGCAGGAACGGCTCAGGAACGGCGCTTGAGAGTTTCCGAGGGCAGCTCGCCAAACTGCTGCCGATACCCTTCGGCAAACCGCCCCAGGTGCAGGAACCCATAATCCAGCGCCAGCTCGGTCACGCTGCGGACATTGCAGGTAGGGTCCGCCAGGCAGGCGCGGATGCGCTCCAGCTTCAGGCGACGAATGTACTGGCGCGGTGTGGTGCCCGCGTGGCGTTCGAACAGCGCATAAAGCGAACGCAGGCTCATGGACGCCTGGCGTGCCAGGGCTTCGACATCGATGTCCTCGCGCAGGTGGCCTTCGATGTAGGCCTCGATGCGTTCGAAGGAAGCACTGGCACCCGCGATGGGCTCGCGGCTGACGTTGGTCTTCAGCAGGGTCAGCAGCTTGCTGGCGACTATCTGCTGGTAGTGCTCGTCGACCCGCGCCAGGCGCTCGCCGGCTTCGGACTCCTGGCAGACCATCGACAGGAGATTGACGAAGCCTTCCAGCTCGCCCAGCTGGTAGCGGTTTTCGGTGAAGCGCACACCGGTGCGCGGAGAGTTCCAGCGCTGCTCGGCGCAGATGGCTTCGAGCAGGGCCACCGGAATCTTCAGGATGAATTTCTCGCAATCGTCCGAGTAGGTCAGGTCGACCGGATCGTCCGGGTTGATCAGCAGCAACTCGCCGGGTGCCAGGTAGTGTTCCTGGCGCTGGCCGCGCCACAGGCAGTGGCCGCTGAGCAGGATTTGCAGGTGGAAGATGTTCTCCAGCGCAGGAGAGGTGACGCGTACCGCGCCGCCGTAGCTGATGCGGCACAGGTCGAGACTGGCGAAGCGGCGGTGGTTCAGGCTGGCCTGGGGATGGCCGTGGGCCGGTAGGCGCAGGTCGTGGGTGCCCACATGCTGGTTGACGTAGCCGGACACCGCATAGGGGTCGGCGCGCTCGAACACGCGGCTGCGCTCGCTCAGCAGGCTTTGCATACAGGCACTCACTCTTGTGTTTGGCCGCGCTCTTCGTCACGGCTCGTGCGCCCAGTCTATGCCGTGGTCCGGAATACGGACATCGGCCGGGATGGACGGTCGTGCGGGCAATCCAGATGCCAGGCAGGCCCGCGAATCCGCTTCACCCTAGGGGCCGGTAACGGCCGGCGCAATTCGACTTGCGGCGCAGTGTTCGCCAATCGCACGCTTTCGGCGCCTACTCATTGCCAGCAGGTGGTGCCAGTCCCCGTACCGGTGTTGCTGCGGGTGCCGGCCTGGTCGAGGCTCAGCGTCAGGCACTGACCATCCTTGGCCTGGGAACCCTTGGCAGTGGCAGTGAGCGTGTAGGCGGTGGCGGTGACGTTGGAAATGGCCAAGCTGTAGTACTGCAGCGCGTTGACATTGCTGGTCATGTTCAGCGCCGCAGCGGTACTGGCGTAGGCGTTGTTCTGCGAGTAATAGCGCTCCTGCCGGGCCGCCGCTTCGCTGAGCACGGCCTGGGCTTCGACCCGATGACTGCGCAGCACATAACGCTGGTAACTGGGGAACGCAATGGCGGCGAGGATCGCCACGACCACGACCGCGATCATCAATTCGATCAGGGTGAACCCCCTCTCCCGCCGACGCTGGTTCATGCTTGCTCCCTATCAGTTGGCTGGCTGGATCTGCCAGGTACGCCGGCCGCTCACCGTGCCGGAGTTGGTGCGAATGGCATCCGACAGGCCGGTGGTGCCGCTGTCGGAGCCGCTGTAGGTGTATCCACCGGAGACGCTGATGTCGCCGCCCCCGGTGATGAAGGCCGAGAGCGCATCGAAGGTACCGTCGTTGTTCAGGTCGAAGACGTTGTACGGGGTCTGTCCGCCGCGCTCGGGATCGATGGCGTAGCGGGTGCCGGATATCCCGGCCGCGCAGGTGCCGGTCTGCGGCGTGGAGCTGCTGAAGATGAGAGCGGAGCCATAGAGCGTCATGTCGTAGATCTGCCGCTCGCCGGTCACTGGCAAGTCGAAGTACCAGCCCCATTTGTTGACGTTGGCATCGGCGGTGTTGCCGGAGGTGTCGTACCAGGCCACTTCGTTGTTGCTCAGGGTGTAGATCGGGGTGCTGTTGAAGGTGCCTGTACTGAGTGTCTGCGCCTGCAGGTTGCTGCGCGTGCGCGCCGCAGTCAGCGAGGAACTGGTGGCCTCGCCGGCGATCTTGCGGTCCCAGATGCCATAGATGCTCTGTTGCGCGGTGGAGGTCTTGTCGGCAGTGAGCAGGTAGCGCCCCGTCCCGAAGGCCACGATGTAGCCGGTCCCGCTGGGGTGGTCGACCAGAGACGGCGCGACGGTGATCGGCTGGCGCGTACCGCTGGCGTTGCGCGCAACGTACAGCGGGTTGCCGCCAAAGGACACGGCGTAGCGCGCCTCCGAGGCCGTGCTGTTGAGGGGGTCGCCCACGCTGGTGTCGATCAGATCGAATCGCCAGAGGTTGCCCAGCAGGTCGCCGCCGTAGGCATAGTCGGCGATACCGTCACTGTTGGCATCGGCCACGAACAGCCGCGACAGTCCGTTGTTGAGGGCATCCAGCGAGGCAGTCTCGGCGGCGGTCAGGCTCGGGTTGGCGGTGATCTTCTTCAGCAGCGCGCCGGTCTGGATATCGATGATCAGCAGCGAGGCGCTGCTGCTGCCGATGTCGTAGCCGTTGGGCACCAGCGCCACCCACTTGCCGTTGTGCAGGCGCGCGATGGAGGGCCGCGCCGCGGTGTAGCC
Organism: Pseudomonas nicosulfuronedens; assembly: GCF_005877905.1. Classification (GTDB taxonomy): domain Bacteria; phylum Pseudomonadota; class Gammaproteobacteria; order Pseudomonadales; family Pseudomonadaceae; genus Pseudomonas; species Pseudomonas nicosulfuronedens. The sequence goes on from NZ_SWDV01000052.1 coordinate 9,969, forward strand.
GAGGCTGCTGTCGTTGTCGCTGGTGAACTCCCAGAGCAGCGTGGGCGCGGTGGGATCGGTGACATCGAGGGCGAACACCTCGCGGCCGCCAGCGCCGAGGCTGCCCAGCAGGACCTTGTGCCAGGCCGAGCCGTAGTAGACGTCGGACACCACCGGGGTGCCGTCGACGAAATAGCGGTGCTCGGTGCCCTGCTGCTTGCCATAGTCCGGTGCGGTGAGGGCGTTGAGGTTGGGGATCACCGCACTGGGGATGAAGGCGAAAATCTCGGCGCCGGTGGCCGCGTTGAAGGCATGCAGCATGCCGTCGTTGGCACCGACGTAGACCACCGAGGGTTTCGCCGCCAGGGCCGTGGCGAACGCCGCATACGTCGTGCTGCCCTCCAGGGTGTCGGCCCGCGAGGCCAGGTAATCGGAGCCGCTGACCAGCACGGGCGCTGAATTGATCATGTCGCCGAGCAGCGTCGTGCGGGTACGGAAGGTGTTGTTCTCACCCCGCAGGAAACCGACCCGCGCTTGCCCCTGGGTGTCCACCACGCCCGTGACGGTGCGGTTGAGCTGGGTCTGTTGGGCAGCGGTCAGGTTGCTCCAGTTGAAGGCGGTGAGTGCTCCGCCCTTGGCGAACAGGATGTTGCGCGCACTGGGCGTGCCCAGTTGCGCCGACGCCCGCCACAGCGTGGTGGTGGTCGTGGTGACCGCGCCGGAGCTGCCGGTGGTCATGGTTCGCTGCTTTTTCAGCAGGTCTCCCGTCCAGTCGCCGGTGACGAAGCTGGTGCCGTAGGTATAGCTGCCGCTGTCCAGCGACTGCGAGTCCACCGCCACGGCAGCCACCGACGTGTTGAGCTGGAGAATGTCGTCGAACGCCGATTTCAGCTGGGCCGCCAGCTGGCTCGGGTCGCTGACCAGGAAGTAGTTATCCGGCACACCGTCGCCATCGCGGTCCCAGCTGTTGAGGTCGGTCTTGCCGTACTTGGCGGCGTACCACAGCGGGTCCTGCAGGGTAGTCACGGCGGTGGTCGCCGAGGGAGTGAAGTTGCGCGTGTGATAGGCCGGGCGATTTCCGCTGAGCGCCCCGCTGCTGCCGCTCAGGCCGGGCAGCAGGGCGCAGGTGATGGATGAGCAATCGCCGGGTGACCGACCGTCCGGGGTGTCGAGCTTGTAGCGAGTACTGCCGCTGCCGCCGCCGGTCACTTCCAGGTACACGCCATCCTTGGTGGTACCGGCCATGGTGTAGCCCATGTGCGATTCGTCCCCGGCCACCGAATATTCGGTCTGGCTGGTCACGTCCACGGTGCCGTCGCCCTTCGCCGTCACGGTATAGAGCACGATGGCATCCATGTCGTAGTCACGGCCCTGGGCGGAGTCGTCGTAGACCACGCGGAAGGTGATGGAGGTGAGGTTGCCGGCGCTGTCGCGGCTCAAGGTATCGATGTAGAACCCGGTGATCTGGCTGACCACGCCCTGGCTGACGTTCATGCTGAAGGGCACCAGGCGCAGGGTGCCCTTGCTGGTCTTGATGCGGATATTCGGCAGGGTCGAGGACAGCGCGATGGAAAAGCTCTGCACCTTGTTCGAACCGGCAGTGGTGAGGACGTTCTGGCTGCCAAAGTAGGACACCGCCGAAGTCGCGTAGCTGCCCTGGCGCGTGGGCTCCTCGGCAAGCCCGCGGATCGTGGCGAAGCTGCTCGCGGTCTTGGCGGTGGGCGCCGAGTCGTTGGTGCCGCCGGACTGGCCGACGTTCACCGAAACACTGCCACCGACTTCGCGGCTCCACAGGGTCGCACCGATACTGGCGAAGTCGAAGCCGATGTCGGTGGTCGGCCGGCTGTCGGTGCCCAGGGTGCTGCCGGGCACGTCGGAATCGTAGCTCGGGTTGACGTCGCTCATCAGCGTCATGAACGGCCGGGTGCAGGACGGATAGGTACTGTACGGATTGCTCCAGGTGGTCAGGCTGGAAAGGCCCAGGTTGGTGTCGGCGGTGCCGGCTGCATAGGCGCTGTTGGGTGCCTTGCCCGCGTAGTAGCGCAGGGTTTCGTAGCTCATCTCGCCCAGCGGATTGCCCCAGTCGACACACTTGCCGTTGGTCAGCGGGTTGAGGTTGTAGCCGCTGGAGTCGGTGCAGCCGGTAGAGAACACCAGCCGGTCGAGGTTGGCGACGATGCCGCTGTTGTTGACGTAGCAACGGCCATTCAGGCAACCGGTACCCGTGGTGGCGTCGGTGAGGAAGCGTCCGTTGGTACTGCTGTATTCGTTGCTGAACGACGAAGCCGCCTTGCGTACCACGCCACCACGCAGGTTGTTGGTGTAAGTCCCGGTTACCAGGCCGAAGTACATCTTGTCCGCCGAGCCGTAGTCGTGCAGCACGCCGGTCGGTTTGTAGACGCTGCCGTACTGCGTGCAGTTGCTTTCCAGCAGACCCGCCACACAGACCCGCACACGCACGTTGAGGTCATAGGCCGGGACGATGGTGGTGTCGCTGTTGGTGGTGCTGGTGAGGGTGTTGGTGCCCTGGGCCGACTCGCGCGACACCCAGCCCCAGATTCGGTAGGTCCCCAGGGTCTGCTGGGTGCTGGTAATGATCCTCAGCCTCGGCACCGCAGTACTGTTGTACGCACCCAGTGTGCCGGTGCCGATCGAGGTATTGGCGAAGAGCACGTACTTGCCGTTGGTGGGCGCGCTGATCGGCGTGTAGTCGGCGATGCTGTAGCCATCGCGGGCGACGCTCAGGTACTCCTTGCCCCAGCTGTGCGCGTCGTTGGGAATGAAGGCTCGCTCCAGCACGGTCGACAGCGCAGTGTCGGTAGAGCGGTAGCCGCCATAGAGCACCTTGCGCAGCACATCCTGGCGCGACATGGTCAGGTAATTGAGGTAGTCCCCGCTCCAACGGCCCACGGCGCTGGTGCACTTCTTGTTCGCTGTGGTGGAAGACGGGGTGAATGCTCCGCTGAGTGCATCGTAGAGGTAGCACTTGTAGGAATCGAAGTAGCCGGTGTAGTCGATGGCGGGCTTGTAGTAGGTGTCCAGCTGGCCATCGCCGTCGATGTCGGAAGCATCGTTATAGGCCGGGAAATAGAGCTTCTGATCACGACCGACCACCAGCATGTTCATTGGCGGGGCGATGTTGCTGACGAACAGGGGTGTCTGCGCCAGAGACGCGCCCCAGGCCTGGGCACCCGCCAGGCAGGACAGCAGCAGGACCAACGTCGCGCGCAGCATTCTCATGGGGTAACAAGCCATGGCGTCGGCATCCTTGTACGAGCGCAACGATTCACTGGATCACCAGCCCGAAGGTCGAGCGCAGGCACAGTGCATCGGCGCCGCAGGCCTTGCTGGTGGCGGTGCCCTTGTAGGCCTGGGAGTTGACCTCGTAGTAGTAGGTGCACCCCACCTGCCCCTTCGACAGGTAGGAGTTGGCGCTGCCACCCCCACCACCCTTGCAGTTGTTCGAGATGTAGCGCAGGTACCAGCGCGCACTGCGCAGCAGGCTGGTGCCGCCGTCCATGCCGGAGTAGAGGTTGGACTTGCTGAAGTCGGTGCTGTAATTGGTTGCCGCCGCAGTGAAACAGGGCGAGGTGCCCGCCGTGCAGTTGTCCAGTGCACGGGTGTTCTTGCGCAGGCGCCCTTCCCCTTCGCGCAGCGCGGACTCGGCCGCACTCATCAGCCGCTGCTGCTCCAGGCGATTGCCGGTCATCCGCCCTTCCAGTTGCATGCCGCGCATGCCGCTGACGGCAGCCAGGGTGATCAGCAACAGCATCACCAACGCGACGAACAGCACTGCACCGCGCTGCCGTTGGAAGGACAGTCCGTTCATGGCATCAGGTTCCTCAACATGCTGGTACCGCTGACGATGCGCCGCACGGGCCCGTCGCCGTCGGTGCAGGCCTTGCTGCCGTAGAGGTCCTGCCAGCGCTGGCAGGTAGTGGCAGCCAACCCGCCACTCACCGAGTCGCTGCTGGCCAGCAACAGGGCGTAGCGCAGGCTGCGCACCGTCTGGCCGGTGGCGGGCGCGGCGACGTACTTCGCGACCTGGCGATTGAATTCGTCACTCTCACTATCCACCCCGAAGTCGAAGCGCAGCGCCACTACGTTCTCCACCAGGGTGCTGCCGTTGCAGGTCAGCTGGCCGTTACTCAGGGTGAGTTTCTCGACCACATTGTTGCTCGGGCTGTAATTGCTGTAGGGCTTGTTGACCCCCGCGCGGCTTGCCAGCGAAGCGCCGGTGCAATCGACGTCGGTGGTGTCGCGCGGCTGGTAGCGCAGGCAGACAGTATTGGCATCCACCCGCACCAGCGCCTGGCCGGCCGAGAAGACGCAGCCGTTGCTGGTCTGCGCGGGAAACGCGGCGGTCATCCGCGAGGACGGCAGGCGCCGGTAACCGGCTTTCGACAGGCGCCCCTCCAGCATCTGCTGCGCGTAGCGCGCGTTATCCTGGTTCTGCGCCTGACCATCGAAGTAACGCGAACGGTTCTGCCCGTCGAGGAACATCTGGGTCACGCCCAGGATCAGGAACAGGCTCAGCCCCATGGCGATCATCAGCTCGATGAGCGTCACCCCGGACTGAGCCCACGCGCTTGGCCGACGCATCCTAGGGTTCCTCCCGCAGCACATATCGGCAGATGGTGTTGTCGCCCGTGGCGTTGGCATCCAGACACTCGCCCGCCTTCACCCGCCACGCCAGCTGGATCTCGATGGCCGACCCGCTGTTGCTGCACTTGCTGGTGCCATTGGTGCGGCAGACATAGAACTCGCTGGCCAGCTCCGAGGCGCCCGGCAACGCCTGGTTCACCCGCTGCGCCCAGCAGGCCAGGCGCTGGCTGGCGGTCAGCGCCGCCAGTGAGGCACAACTGCTGGGGGCGGTGGGAAACGAAACGCTGGCAGCCTTGTAGTAACCCCAGCTGGCCGGTGGCACCACCTGGGCCGCGCTGCCGTCCTGGGTGGAGTAGATATCGGTGCGCATCATCTCCATCAGCTCATCCGCCAGCTCCGCCGCGTTGCTGCGCAGGATGGTGTCCTGGGCGTAGCTGATGGTGCGCCCTTGCATCGCCAGCATGCCCAGCACACCGAAACAGGTAACCAGCAGGGCCACCATGACCTCCACCAGACTGAATCCCGCCGTGCTCCGCCTCATTGGCCGCTAGCTCCCTGCAGGCTGATGTAACCCGAAGCGGCCACCTTGATGCTGAACGCCTTGCTGGTGCCGCTGCTGGAAATGCCCAGGTCAGCCGCCGCCGCGGAGCCATCGGGCTTGAACGAGAGGTTGCTGATGCTGCTGCTCACGCTGAGGCTGCTCGGCAGTTCCAGACGCTGGCTCACCACAGCAGTGGTGATCGACCCGCAGGTGCTGGCGCGCACGACTACCCACTGCAGGTTTCCACTGCTGGGGCAAAGCGTGAGGGTCTGGCGGGTATTCACGGCGTCGGCGCGAGACGCCTGGAGCAGGCGATAAAGCGTCGAGGAGGCGCTTTGCACCCGGCTGGATTCGATCAGGTAGCGGAAGCCTGGCAGGGCCACGCCGGCGAAGATCGCCAGCAGTGCGACAACCACCATCAGCTCCACCAGGGAAAAGCCTTCCTGGCGTCCGCGACCCCGCCGCAAGGTCAGGCGGGAAAATGAGCATCCAACTGCATGAAGAACCATGGATATTTCCAACGATGGTCAGGTGGCCGGGCCCCGTGTGGAGCCCCCCTTGCGGGGTGCCAGGACAAAGATTGGCTAATGGTCCGACAGCAATTTCTTCAGGGAGTTGAATCTATTTCAGCGAAACGGAACGTTTTTTCGACCGTTCATCCCCGCTCAGCGACCGTTCATCCTTTTGACGCCAGAACCACCGACATTGCGTCGAGTTCCGTAGCGCCGTGAACGCCTGCTGGCGGAAAGGCCGCGACCTTGCACCGCGGCCCTATCGGAAGCGTCTGTCAGGTGGCGTCCGCGTGGCTCACCAGCCCCTTGATCACCACGGCGGCCGTGGCAATGGCAGCCGGCACCATCAGCGCAGTCAACACCTGTTCGAAGTTCCAGCCCAGGCCCAGCAGGGTCGCGCCGATCCAGGCACCGAGGATGGCGCCGAAGCGGCCGATACCGAGCATCCAGGAAACTCCCGTGGCGCGGCCCTGGGTCGGGTAGAAGCGCGCCGCCAGAGACGGCATGGCCGACTGTGCGCCGTTCACACACATGCCGGCAGCCAGCACCAGGGTCGCCAGCAGCGTGACGGTGCCCAGGCTCTGCCCGACGAAGTAGGCGAACACCCCGGCCAGGCAATAGAAGATACCGATGACCTTGTGCGGGTTGAAGCGGTCCATGGCCCAGCCCACCGCCACCGAACTGAGCACCCCGCCAAGCTGGAACAGCGCACCGATGAACGCGGCCTGCTCCATGCTCGCACCGGCGTCACGCATCAGCGTCGGCAGCCAGCTGGTGAGCAGGTAGACGATCACCAGGCCCATGAAGTAAGTCAGCCACAGCAGCAGGGTTCCCGCGCTGTAGGTGCCGGAGAAGATCACCTTGAACACGTTGCGGCTCTGCACCGTCTTCTGCTCGGGGACGCTGAAGTCACGGGCCGCGACCACCTCGGACGGCGCGATGGGCGCCAGCACGCGCTTGACCTTGTCCGCCCCGCGATTGCGCACCACCAGGAAACGCGCCGACTCCGGCAGCCACACCAGCAGCACCACCGCTAGCAGCAGCGGCAGCACGCCGCCGAGCAGCAGCAGGCTGTGCCAGCCGTAGGCCGGGATCAGCTTGGCGGAGACGAAACCGCCCGATGCCATGCCCAGGTTGAAGCCGCAGAACATGCTGGTCACCAGCAGCGACTTGAGACGCTCAGGGGTGTACTCCGAGAGCAGCGTGGTGGCGTTGGGCATCGCCGCCCCCAGGCCGATGCCGGTCAGCAGGCGCAGCGCCATGAGCTGTTCGAGGTTGCTGCTGTAGGCCGAGAGCAGGCTGAACAGGCCAAAGAGAAACACCGCCACCACCAGCACGCCCTTGCGCCCGAAGCGGTCGGCCAGCGGGCCGGAACCCAGGGCGCCGAACACCATGCCGATCAGCGCGGCGCTCATCACCGGGCCGAGGCTGGCGCGGTCGATGCCCCAGTCCTGGGTCAGCGCCGGGGCGATGAAGCCCATGGCGGCGGTATCCAGGCCGTCGAGGAAAACGATGAGGAAGCACAGCAGCACGATGCGACACTGGTACATCGACAGCGGCTGGGCGTTGATGAAGGACTGGACGTCGAGGGTGCCGGCAGCGGGCACGTGAGCGGAACTGGTCATGCGAAGACTTCCTGCGAAGGCGTCGTCGCGGGAAGGCCGGCAGGATCGCCCTGCACTCCCGCAAGCTGGACAGGAATGAGTCGCGAGCCGGTGGACGCACGGACCGGCGGATGGGGCAGGCACACAGGGGCCATGGCTGACGCTCATTGTTGTTATTGCCCGTCCGGCTGGACGGGTCGAGCAACAGTACGAAGAGACGCCCGGCCGTTCAATTCGATAATCGCGCCAGTGGGCGGTTAGCGAACGGGATTACGGCATCCCGCCCGTCACTGGTTAGAATGCCCGCGCACCCTGGAGAATCAGAGGAAGAAATGAACGACAACGAACGGAAATCGATCAGCAAATGGCTGTCGCTGATCCTGCGCCACAGCCCGGAAACAGCAGGCTTGGCGCTGGACACCAATGGCTGGGTGGCAGTCGAGGAGCTCCTGCGTCAATCAGCCGACAAGGGGCATCGCTTCGATCGCAAAATGCTCGAAGAGGTGGTGGTCACCAACGACAAGCAGCGCTTCGCGTTCAGTGACGACGGCCTGCGCATCCGCGCCAGCCAGGGCCATTCGGTCAGTGTCGACCTGCAGCTGGAGCCCTGTGAGCCGCCGGAAGTGCTCTACCACGGCACGGTTCCCGCCTCACTGGCGGCGATCATCCGTGACGGCCTGAAAGCCATGAGCCGCCAGCACGTCCACCTGAGCACCGATCGCGAAACGGCCGATCGTGTCGGCTCGCGTCGCGGCAAGCCGACCATCCTCGTGGTACGCAGCGGCCAGATGTGGCGCGACGGCCACCGCTTCTATCGCTCGGCTAATGGCGTGTGGCTGGCGGACGCCGTACCGCCCGCCTACCTGGAACAGCGCTGAGCGAAGCTCAATGGAACAGCCGCGTGCCCAGCTCGCGACTGGCCTCCAGCAACACCGGCAGGAAGCGCGTTTCCAACTCCTGGCGCGACACACGGCCGGCATGGGTGCCGACATTCAACGCGGCCAGAACCTGGCCGGCGGAGTCCTTCAGCGGCACGGCGATGGAGCGCAAGCCGACTTCCAGCTCCTGGTCGATGATCACCCAGCCCTGCTGGCGGATTTCGGCGATGCTCGCGCGGAGCATTTCCGGGGTGTGCACGGTGCGGCTGGTCTTCACCTGCAGATCGGCGTGGACCAGGTAATCCTCCAGCGCTTCGTCGTTCAGCCCGGCGAGCAGGATGCGGCCCATGGACGTGCAGTAGGCCGGCAGGCGGCTGCCAACGCTCAGGTCCACCGAGATCAGGCGCTGCGGCGTGGCCGAACGGGCGATGTAGAGAATTTCGTCGCCTTCGAGCGTGGCCATGGAGCAGGCCTCGTGCAGTTGCTCGCTCAGGCGGTCGAGGATCGGCTGGGCGGTGACCGCCAGCGGCGTCGAGGACAGGTAGGCGTGGCCGAGGGTCAGTACCTTGGGCAGCAACGAATACGTGCGACCGTCGGAGGTGACGTAGCCCAGTTTCATCAGCGTGTGCAGGCAGCGGCGTACGGCTGCGCGTGGAATCTCGGTGCGGTGGCTGATCTGCGCGATGGTCAGGTGGCGCTTGCGCTCCTGGAACGCATGGATCACCGCCAGGCCACGGGCAAGCGAGGTCATGAAGTTCGGGTCGCCGGTGAAGGCCTCGATGCGCTTGGCCGGTGAAGCGATGATCGGCGGCGCGAGGGGCGGCAGGCTGGCACGGGGGGCATCGGTCATTGTTGTTGTCCTGGCAGGCGAGTGCCGGGCGATTATCGACACGCACGGGCGATTATCGCAACACGACTGACCGATTATCGAACGGAGCTTATCGACACCCCGTACCACTGGCGTAGGGCGCATAACGCGCCAGCGTTATCCGCCGTTCACAAGCCGGCGCATCGGTGCCGACCTGGGTTCGCGAGCAAGGACCAGGCGTCCCCCTCAGTCCCGCGGGTATACGCCAGCGCGCTCTTCGCAGGAGCGAGCTTGCTCGCGAACAGGGCCAACAGCCGGCGCGAGGGCTTACAACGGCTCCAGCTTCAACTGCCGCAAGCGGCTCAGCGTGCGCGAAAAGTCCAGCGCCGCCCCGCCCGCCGCCAGGTCCTCCAGCGACACTGTGGCAAACAGCTGCAACTTCAACTGCCGGTCATAGGCGATGTCGATGAAGTTGAGGAAACGCATGCTCACATCCGGCGGGTAGTCCGCCAGCGGGCCGAGGCCGCTCACTGCCATGCGCGGGTAGTGCTCGATCAGCCAGAGGTAATCGCTGGCCGAACGCGGGCGTTCGAACATCTCGCTGAAGTCCATCCACGCGCAATGATCGTCGTGGGCGTGCACCTTCAGCGGGTGGTGATTGACGCTCAGCACCTCGTCGAACTTCGCATCCGCCGCCAGCCCCAGCCGCGAGCCGATCAGTTCGAGGTCATCGGCGCGAGCGGGCCAGAGAAAGCTGCCCCACTCCTCCAGCGACGTGCTGTGCTCGCGGTAGTCCTGCCCGGCATCCACCGAGATCACGTCGAAGCGTTTCTCGATCAGCTCGATGGCCGGGCGGAAGCGCTCGCGGTACAGCGGGTTCGGACAGAGGTTTTCCGGCTCGTAGTTGGACGTACAGACCAGGCCTACACCTTCGTCCACCAGCACCCTCAGCATCCGCCCCAGGAGCATGGCGTCGCCGATGTCGTGCACGTGGAATTCGTCGAAGCACAGCAGCTTGGTTTCTTCAGCGATGGCGCGGGCCACACGCACCAACGGGTCGGACTGCCCGGTGATCGCCAGCATGCGCGACTGCAATTCCTGCAGGAAGGCATGGAAGTGCACGCGGCGCTTGGCCTGGGTCGGCGCGGCGGCAAAGAACTGGTCCATGACGAAGCTCTTGCCGCGCCCCACGCCGCCCCACAGGTAGACGCCGGCCACCGGCTTGCGCAGGAAGCCATGGCGGCCGGCGAGGAAGTCGTCGAGCCAGCTGGCGAGGTGGTCCACCGCCGTCGCCTGGGCCTCGTCCGCCCGGTAGCCGCGCTCGTCGAGCGCGGCCGCGAAGTGCCGCCGAACGCGGTCGGCGACCGGCTCGGCGGATGTTTCCTGTAGTCGTGTGTCAGAAGTCAAAGAACACCGTTTCCGCATTTCCCTGGACGCGGATATCAAACCGGTAAGCGAGCTTCCCGTCCACCTCGCAACGCTTTGCAATGAGGGTTTGCCGACGTTCGGGCTGCTCGATCAGGTTCAAAACCGGGTCCACGGCGTTCGCTTGCGCCTCGTCATCGAAGTACAGGCGCGTCTGCAGATGCAGGTTGATGCCACGGGCAAACAGCGAGACGTTGATGTGCGGTGCCATGGGCACGCCGGCAGCATTTTTCACCACGCCGGGCTTGATGGTCTGCACCTGCCACTCACCGGCATCGAAGGTGGTTGCCGTGCGTCCGAAGCCGTTGAAGGGCTTTTCCAGATCGAAGGCAGCGTCGTACACGCCTTCGTGATTTGCCTGCCACAGCTCCAGGAAGGAGTCGCGGATCAGGTGGCCGTTGCCGTCATACACATGGCCGATCAGCAAGATGTGTTCGCCGGGCGCGCCGGGCTTGGCCATCTCGCTCCAGATTTCCTGGTCGCGGGCCGGGTTACCGGCGGCGGCCAGCGCCAGGCCGATGTGCACGTAGGGGCCAGCAGTCTGCGAGGGGGTTTCCGGCAGCAGTTCGATAGGCATGGTCGGTCCTCCTCAGCGGTTTTCGAAGTGGGTCTTGCGCTGGCCGCGCAGCACGATGTCGAAGCGGTAGGCCAGGCAGTCCATGGGGTTGGCGTTGCTCATGTCGAGCTTGGCGATCAGGCTTTGCACCGCCTCCGGGTTGGCAATGGATTTGACGATGGGGCACATCGGGATCAGCGGGTCACCCTCGAAATACAGCTGGGTGATCAGCCGTGTGGAAATCGACGGACCGCTGATGGAGAAGTGGATGTGCGCCGGGCGCCAGTCGTTCGGGCCGTTGCGCCAGGGATACGGGCCGGGCTTGATGGTGCGGAAGACGTAGCGCCCTTCGCTGTCGGTCAGCGCGCGGCCGACGCCGCCGAAGTTCGGGTCCAGCGGCGCGAGGTAGCGGTCGTTCTTGTGACGGTAGCGGCCGCCGGCGTTGGCTTGCCACATCTCCACCAGGGTGTGCGGCACGGGCTTGCCGTACTGGTCCATGACCCGGCCGGAGACGATGATGCGCTCGCCGATGGGCAGGCCACCGTGGTCAAAGTTGAGCAGCAGGTCGTTGTCGTGCTCACCCATCTTCAGGTGCGAGAAATCCGGGCCGCTGGTTTCGGAGACCGATTGCGGAATGCTCACCAGCGCCTGGCGCGGGGAGCGGGCGATGGAAGTCTTGTAGTCAGGCGTCAGGGCTTTAGGGTGCCAGTTTCGGTCACGAATGACGAAGCGGCTGTTCTCCGCGTCGGACATGTCGGTCTCCTCTTGTTGGATTTATAGGAGCCTGTTGCATCAGGCAGTGCGGCGGAGTGTCGCCCGCCCCTCCCACGCCGAACATTGAAAAGATGCCCGACAACCATAACCAAATGGTTATGGATAAATTCCCTCTCGATACGCTTCCCCAACTTCCCGCAGCACCTCCAGGCACCAGTGCGCCCCGAGCGAAAGCGGCAGCGTCGAGTTGCTGCACACCCCCACCGAACCGCCCGGTTCCTGTACATCCAGCGGCAATTCGAACATCTCGCCAGAGCGCAGGTCCAGGCGTACCGAATCCAGCGGAGCGATCCACAACGCGTCGCTGGTCAATACATAACGGCGGCTGAGTACCGTGGACAGGGTTTCCAGTTTTCGCCGCGGCTGGCCGAGGCCGCTTTGCACCAGCAAGCTATCAGCAGACTTGCGGATGGTAGTACCGGCCAGCGGCAGCACCAGCGGCCAGTCGTCCAGCGCCGAAGGCGGCAGCGGGCGGCCCAGCAGCGGGTGCCCGGCGCGGGCCACCAGGGTCATGGACTCGCTGTACAGGTGCTCGAAGGTCAGCCCCTGGATCTGCGGGCTCTCGGTCATGCGGCCAACCACCAGGTCCAGCTCGCCCACCCGAAGTTGCGAGAGCAGATGCGCGCTCGGCCCGGTCACCACGCTGACCACCAGCGCCGGATGGCGCTCGTGCAGGCGCCGCACCGTCTCCGGCATCAGCAGGCTCTCCACGGTGGAAAGCACGCCCAGGCGCACGGTGCTGGAGGCGTACTCACCACCGCGCAGGCTGTTCACACCATCGCGCAGTGCCTGCACGCAGGGACCGGCGTAACGCAGGAAGGCGACACCCGCCTCCGTGAGGCTGGCACCGCTCTTGCCGCGCTCGAACAGGCTGGCTTCCAGCAGGTCCTCCAGCTCCTTGAGCGTCTTGGAAATCGCCGGCTGGCTCACCGCCAGGGCGTCCGCTGCGCGGGCCAGGCTGCCCTGCCGGGCCACTTCGAGGAAACACACCAGGTGGCGGAACTTGATACGCGAATCGATATTCATGGCAGCTCAGCGCAGCTCGCGGAACGCACGGGGCGAAACCCCGGCGTAGCGCTTGAAGAATCGGGAGAAGTAGGCGGGTTCGGAGAAGCCCAGGCTGTCCGACACCTGCTGGATGGTCATGGCTGTGTACACCAGGTTGCGCTTGGCCTCCAGCAGCAGGCGCTGGTGGATCATCTGCAAAGCCGACTGCCCGCCCAGCCGCCGGCACAGCGCATTGAGGTGTGCAGAGCTGATGCCCAGCGCCGCCGCGTAATGCTCGATGGGCCGGTGTTCGCGGAAGTCCTGCTCCAGCAAGCGGCAGAACGCGTGTACATGCTCGACGCCACGGTCCTGCTGGCTGGCCTCGGCGCGGGACTGTTCCAGCGCCCGGCGGCTGAGCCAGACCAGCAGCAGGTTGAGCAGCGACTGCAACATCAGGTCGCGACCCGGCGCCGACTGCGCGTACTCGCGCTCGATGGACTCGAACAGCCCATCCAGCTCGCGCTTGCCCTCGCCCACGGTGAAGCACACCGCTTGCTCCAGCACCGAGCTTTGCAGCAGGCCACCGAGTTGCTCGGCCAGCGGCAGCCCCATGCTCAGCACCCAGCCCTGCACGTCTTCGGCAAAGCGGAAACCGTGCACCGCCAACGCCGGAGTGACCTGCAGCGAAGCCTCGCGGACCGGCGTCACCTGCCCCTCCACTTCCAGCTCCGCCGCGCCGGACTGCACATAGAGAAGCTGCACCAGATCGCCATGCCGATGCGGTCGGATTTCCCAGTCGTGCAGACGGCTACGCGAGGCGATGGATTCGCAGTGGATCAGGTCCGGCGTCGGCCACACCGTCGTTTCGCCATACAGGCGGAACACCGGGACCGGCGTGTCAGCAGGTTGTTCGATCACCGCCCACATCCATGAAAAATCCAAGAAGACTGTTGGAAATTACCTTCAAAGGCCTGCCTCATCCACAAAAAATGCAGGAGACAAAAACAACAGCGCTCTCCAAGGAGCCACCCCATGAAGACTCAAGTCGCCATTATCGGCGCCGGCCCTGCCGGCCTCCTGCTTGGCCAGCTGCTGCACAAGGCTGGCATCGACAGCGTGATCCTCGAACGTCAGACACCTGACTATGTGCTCAGTCGCATCCGCGCTGGCGTCCTTGAACAGGGCACCGCCGATCTGCTGCGCGAAGCCGGCGCCAGCACCCGGATGGACGCCGAAGGGCTGCTCCACGACGGTTTCGAACTGGTCCTCAACGGCCGTCGCGAACGCATCGACCTCAAGGCCCTCACTGGCGGAAAGCAGGTCATGGTCTACGGCCAGACCGAAGTCACCCGTGACCTGATGCAGGCCCGCGCGGCCAGCGGAGCGATGAGCGTGTACGAAGCGGCCGACGTGGAGCTGCATGACGTTACCTGCGAAAAGCCCTACGTCACTTTCACGCACCAGGGCGAACACGTACGCCTGGACTGCGACTACATCGCCGGCTGCGACGGCTTCCACGGCGTGGCCCGGCGCAGCATTCCCGTCGAGCGCCTGAAAACCTTCGAGCGCGTCTATCCATTCGGCTGGCTCGGCCTGCTCAGCGATACCCCGCCGGTCAACCACGAGCTCATCTACGCCAGCAGCGAACGCGGCTTCAGCCTGTGCAGCCAGCGCAGCGTCACCCGCAGCCGCTACTACCTGCAGGTGGGGCTGGACGAGAAAGTGGAAGACTGGTCCGACGAGCGCTTCTGGGAAGAACTCAAGCGCCGGATTCCCGAGGACGCCGCACGCCAGCTGATCACCGGGCCATCGCTGGAAAAGAGCATCGCCCCGCTGCGCAGCTTCGTGGTGGAGCCGCTGCAATACGGCCGGTTGTTCCTCGTCGGAGACGCAGGCCACATCGTCCCGCCCACCGGCGCCAAGGGCCTGAACCTCGCCGCCAGCGACGTCGACGCGTTGCACCGCATCCTGGTGAAGGTCTACGGCGAAGGCCGCACCGACCTGCTGGAGCAGTATTCGCCCATCGCCCTGCGGCGCATCTGGAAGGCCGAACGCTTCTCCTGGTGGATGACCTCGATGCTGCACCAGTTCCCCGACAGCGACGCCTTCACCCGGCGCATGCTGGAGACCGAGCTGGACTACTTCCTCGGCTCCGAGGCCGGCCGCACGACCATCGCGGAGAACTATGTCGGCTTGCCTTTCGAGGAGGTGGCCTGACGCCGATTTCCCAGCTCCGTAGGGCGCATAACGCGCCAGCGTTATCCGCCGTTCAAGAGCCGGCGGATAACCTGTTCCAGGTTCTTCCCCTACGATTCTGTAGGAGCGAGCTTGCTCGCGAACCGCCTTACGCCGGAGCTGCCGGTAACGCCGTTCGCGAGCAAGCTCGCTCCTACAAACAGCCCACGACTATTCTTACCCTCCAGCCACGCCGCTCGCCGCGACACCGCCGGAGGCCACCATCGACCCGGACGAAGCCAACTTCCTCAGCTACCTGCTCGCCGAGAGCGGCGACGGGGATGCGCGCGCCTTCGCCACGCTGTACCGCTGCACCGCCCCTCGGCTCTACCCACTGGCGCTAAAGCTGAAGAGCGATCAGACAACCGCCGACACCCTGTTGGTCGACACCTTCCTCCATGTCTGGACCGACGCCGACCGCTACCACCCCACGCGCATCGCCGCGCTGGACTGGATGGTCGCCCTGCTCTACCAGCTCGCCGACCACCCCTCCCCGCCACCCAGCGACGAACCCTGGCCGGAGCTGCCGCCACCGGACGAACTCTGGCCCACCATCCATGCGCGCCTTCCCGATGACGAAGACGACAGCCCCGGCCTGCGCTGGCCACTGATCATCGCCAGCGTGGTCGGCCTGCTGATCGGCGCGGCGATCTGCCTGAGCCTGCTGCTGGAACTGCGCCCTGGGTGATTGCCTGAAAGACGATGGGTATCGCTTCGCTCCACGCCATCCTACGAGCGTGCCACTTACCCACCCCGGAGCTCCCCGTAGGATGGGTGGAGCGCAGCGATACCCATGCTGCCGCCACGTACAACTCTTCCCCGCGAATCGGCAACACCCCGCCCAGCCCCTGACCCGCCATAAAAACCCTGAATTCCGTAAGCCATCACCTTGCCAATCCGGCCGGTACTTGGCATAAACGTCCGATTCTTTTTCGCACACATAACAAGGAAGTTTCGATGCGCATTCTCGGACGCGTCCTACTTGCAGTCCTGCTGCTCCTCTTGCTCGTCGGCGGCGTCATCGCCTGGTACACCGCGCATCCCAATCTCCCCGAATATTCCAAGCCGGAGAAGATGGTCCACCTCGACCAGTGGAGCCCGGCAGACCGCGAAACGTACTACTACACGCCCCAGGGCACCCAGGTGAAAGGCCTGCGCTACGACTGGTTCACCCACCTCGAGCAGCCCTTCAACAAGGACAAGTTCGCCAGCCCGGAAAACCTTGCGCGCTTCGGCTTCCTCATCGAGCCCGAGCAGATCGGCCGCGCCGCCGACGACACGCTGGCCGCCACCGCGCTCACTACCACAAAGAATCCCGGCAACCTGCCGGTCGGCTTCGCCCGCCACCAGGACGGCGAGACCGGCGCCTGGTACCTCGACATCACCTGCTCCGCCTGCCACACCGGCGAGCTGCGCTACAAAGGCACTGCCGTGCGCATCGACGGCGGCGCCGCCATGCACTCCATCGCCTCCACCGTGCCCACTCTGCGCGGCGGCGCGTTCGGCCAGGCGCTGGGCGCCAGCCTCGCGTCCACCTACTACGTGCCGTGGAAGTTCGACCGCTTCGCCAAGGGTGTCCTGGGCGACCGCTATCCCAAGGGCAAAGCCGCGCTCAAGCGCGACGTGCGCAACGTCCTCGGTACCCTGCTCTCCACCGCCTGGAACGATACCCACCGCGGCCTCTACCCGACCCTGGAAGGGCCCGGCCGCGCCGACGCCTTTGGCCGCATCGCCAACAGCGTGTTCGGCGACGGCATCGACGCCTCCAACTACCGCGTCGCCAACGCCCCGGTGAACTACCCGCAGGTGTGGGACATCTGGAAATTCGACTGGGTGCAGTGGAACGGCTCCGCCATGCAGCCCATGGCGCGCAACATTGGCGAAGCCCTCGGCGTCGGCGCCACCCTGCGCCTGTTCGAAAGCGACGGCAAACCGGTGATGGGCGATGAGCGCTACGCCTCCAGCGTGCGTCTGCGCGACCTCTACACCCTCGAAGAAACCCTCAAGCAGTTGAAACCGCCGACCTGGCCGAAAGCGGTCTTCGGCGACATCGACCTGAAGAAAGCCTCCCAGGGCCGCGCGCTGTTCCAGGCCAACTGCGTCTACTGCCACGGCCCGCATGTGAAGGAACCCGGCGCGGCGGACTACATCGCCCCGGCCCGCGTGCCCGAGTGGCGCATGAAGATGGTACCCACCAGCGAGATCGGCACCGACCCGACCACCGCCGACAACATCGCCGACCACACCTTCGACGTGCGTCCGCTCAAGCTCAAGGTCGAAGAGCTCAAGGGCATGAACGTCCACCTCTATCCCGAGAACGACGAGAAACTCGACCTGTCGAAGATCTCCGCCGCCAAGGGCCTGGCCTACGTCACCGCCTTCGTCGAGCAGCGCGCCTACCGCGACGCGCACATCAGCGAAGCGCAGCAGCAGGAAATGAACGGCTACGGCCTGCCCATCGGCGTGCAGGAACTGCGTGCCTACAAGGCCCGCCCGCTGGACGGCATCTGGGCCACCCCGCCCTTCCTGCACAACGGCTCGGTGCCCAACCTGTTCCAGATGCTCTCCCCGGTGGCCGAGCGCGACGCGCAATTCTGGGTCGGCAGCTTCGAGTACGACCCCAAGTTCGCCGGCTACCGCACCGAGCGCTTCCCCGGCGGCTTCCTCTACAAGACCAGCGTCACCGGCAACAGCAACCGCGGCCACGAATTCCGCGACGGCTGCCGGAAGGACGGCGTCATCGGCCGCGCCCTGTCGCCGGAAGAGCGCTGGGCGCTGGTGGAATACCTGAAGGTGCTGGGCAACCCCGAGTACGAAAGCAAACTCGCCCCGAACGTCCCCACCCCACCATGGACGCCCGGGCCGAAGTGCGAATGACCGGCCAGCGCTGAACTGTCTTTTGTTTTTTGTAGGACCGAGGGGGACGCCTAGTCCTTGCTCGCGAACCCGCCCAGCTCCGGCGCCAACGGAAAATCCGTTCGCGAGCAAGCTCGCTCCTACAGATAAAGCTCCGGAGCACCACCGAATCACCGACCCCATCCCCTCTCCCCTCAGGAAGAGGGCTAGGGAGAGGGAAACGCCCCACAGCCAGCCCGCACGGGCCAGGGAACGGAATCCCCTCCACAAAAAGAAAACACCAAAGGACCCCGTGCCATGCGCTCCCTGCTCACCCGAATCTGGCTCTTCCTCGGCAAATGGCTCGGCCGTCTGCTGCTCGCCGTCGCCGCCATCGGCCTGCTCGGCTGGGGCCTCGGCAGCCTCTACTACGCCTGGAAATTCTCCGGCCCCGTCTCCGCCCAGGAAGAAATCCCGCCGGGCGAAGCCCAGCTCACCCAGGCCATCATCGAAGACGCCGTGCGCATCGTCGAACAGCACCGCGACAACACCCGCGTACTGCGTGACGCCCACGCCAAGGCCCACGGCTGCGTGAAGGCGGAAGTAACCGTTGCCAGCGACATCGCCCCCGGCCTGCGCCAGGGCGTGTTCGCCGAACCGGGCCACAAATGGGAAGCCATGGTCCGCTTCTCCAACGGCAACGCCTACCCGCAGTTCGACAGCGCCCGCGACGCCCGCGGCATGGCCATCAAGCTGCTCGATGTGCCCGGCGCCAAACTGATGCCCGGCAAAGGCCACGACACCGAGCAGGACTTCGTCATGTTCAACCACTCGGTGTTCTTCGTCCGCGATGTCGCCGAATACCGGCAGAACTTCGCCGCGCAAGCCAGCGGCCAGAAGGTCGCCGCCTTCTTCCCCAGCTGGAAGCCCAGCACCTGGGAAATCCGCCACCTGGTCATCGCCCTGCAGACCCTCGCCCCTGCCCCCGACAGCCCCTTCGAAACCGGCTACAACGGCATCGCCCCCTACAAGCTGGGTGAAGAAAACAACATCAAGTTCCGCGTTATCCCACAGACCGAAGGCTGCCCGGCCTACCAGCTACCCAAGCTTAATGAAAAGCTCCCCAACTTCCTGCGTACCGCCATGTACCAGCAACTCTCGGTCGACCGCGTCTCCGCCTGCTTCGCCCTGCAAGTGCAGAAACAGGACCCGAGCAAGTACATGCCCATCGAAGACGTCAGCGTCGAATGGAGCGAAAAAGACGCCCCCTTCCAGACCGTCGCCACCGTCAACATCCCGCCCCAGGACTTCGACAGCCGCGAGCAGAACCTCGCCTGCGACAACATCTCCTACAACCCATGGCATGCCCTGCCGGAGCACCAGCCGATTGGCGGGATCAACCGGCTGCGGAAGGCGGTTTATGAGGCGGTGAGTGTTTATCGGCATCAGAGGAATGGGGTGGGCGGGGAATAGATCGGTCCTTAGCTCTAATTAGCTAGGGCTAAGCAGGAACAAGAATTTCGAATCGCCACACAGGGGTGGGACATGATCGAGAATCTCCTTATCACTCAAAAT
>NZ_SWDV01000053.1 GCF_005877905.1 Pseudomonas nicosulfuronedens
GTTAGCTGCGCCTCCGCGATCTTGTTTTTGTTGTGCTGGAGTCGTTTGGTGTTGTTGTTATTGTGAGTGGTCGTGCTTGTTATTGTTGTTGTACCAATAACAAAGCAGATGCCGTGCCAACTTTTGCGAATCCTTATTTTTCAAGGGTTTGCGAGGATTGCCCCCTGGGCGGTAGGCACAAAAAAGCCGGGTTCCCGTTACCGATGAACCCGGCTTTTGTTACGGAGCTTGTCTCCGGTAACAGTGTGAAACGTCTTACGAGTCAGCCGATGCGCCGGATTTGCGGCGTGGGATGCCCAGGCGCTGGCGGCGTTCCCACAGGCATTTGCGGCTGATGCCCAGCTTGCGGGCCAGCTCGGTCTCGGTCATGTGGTCCTGGTGCTCGAGGACGAAGTGCTGGAAGTAGTCCTCCAGCGATAGATCCTCGGTGGGCTCGTGGTTGCTGGCGCTGCCGTTGCTCGGGCGCAGGTCGCCGTCATCGCCGAAGTCGTCGTCCAGATCATCCAGCTCGATGTCGATGCCCAGCAGGTCGGCGGGGATTTCCTGGCCTTCGCTGAGGATCACCGCGCGCTCGATGGCGTTCTCCAGCTCGCGCACGTTGCCCGGCCACGGGTAGTGACGGATGGCCTGTTCGGCCTCGTGGGAGAAGGTCAGTGCCGGGCGCCCCATCTGGGAGCACTGGCGCGCCAGGAAGGAGCGGGCGATTTCCATGACGTCTGGACCGCGCTCGCGCAGGGGCGGGAGCTTCAGCGAGATGACGTGCAGGCGGTAATAGAGGTCTTCGCGGAATTGGCCGGTCTTGGCCAGCATCTTCAGGTCGCGGTGGGTAGCAGCGATCAGGCGTACGTCGACCTTCTGCGACTGTACCGAGCCGACCCGGCGGATTTCGCCTTCCTGTAGGACGCGCAGCAGTCGCGCCTGGGCTTCGAGCGGCAGTTCGCCGATCTCGTCGAGGAACAGGGTGCCGCCGTCGGCCGCTTCCACCAGGCCCGCACGGCCGGCGCTGGCGCCGGTGAATGCGCCTTTCTCGTGGCCGAACAGTTCGGATTCGATCAGGGTTTCCGGGATCGCGGCGCAGTTCACCGAGATCAGCGGTGCCTTGGTGCGCTTGGACAGGTTGTGCAGTGCGCGGGCGACCAGTTCCTTGCCGGTACCGGATTCACCCTGGATCAGCACATTGGAGTCGGTGGGCGCAACCTTGCGGATCTTGGTGTAGAGCTCCTGCATGGGGGCGCAGGAGCCGATGATGCCGATCTCGCCGTCCGCGGGGGCGGTGTTACCGCTGCTACGGTCGGCCGCCTTGGCGTTACCGCGGGCTTCGGCGGGAGCGTTACGGTTCTCCTGGCGATCCTTGAGGATGCGCGCCACGGCCTGGAGCATCTCGTCGTGGTCGAACGGCTTGGCGATGTAGTCCACCGCGCCCATCTTCATCGAATCCACTGCCGAGCGCAGGCTGGCGTAGCTGGTCATGATCAGCACCGGGGTGCCCTGGGCCAGCTTGATCAGCTCGGTGCCGGGGGCGCCGGGCAGGCGCAGGTCGCTGACGATCATGTCGAACGACGGGATGCTGTAGCGCTCCTGCGCTTCCTGCACCGAGCCAGCCTCGCTGACCTGGTACTGGTTGCGCTCGAGCAATCGTCGCAGGGCGGAACGGATGATGGTTTCGTCTTCGACGATGAGGATATGTGCCATGTATTCAGCTCTCTCGACGTGCTCGTTTACTGCTCGGCCGTCGGGCCAGGATGCCGCGGCAAGGTGACGCTGATGCGGGTTCCGCATTCGCGTTCCGGGTCTGCCGGGCTGTCTATGGTGATTTGCCCATAATGCTCTTCCACGATCGAATAGACCAGAGCGAGCCCCAGGCCGGTTCCCTTGCCCGGGTCCTTGGTGGTGAAGAAGGGCTCGAACAGGCGGTCGATGATCGACTTGGGTATTCCGCTGCCTTCGTCCTCGACGATCAGGTCGATGGTCTGTTCGGAAGCTTCGGTGCGCACGCGGATCGCGCCGTTGGGCGGGGAGGCGTCGCGGGCGTTGGAGAGCAGGTTGATCAGCACCTGGGCCAGGCGTTGGGAGTCGCCCTCCACCCAGTGTTCCGGATTGCACAGGTTGAAGAACTGCACGTCGACACTGCGCTTGTTCAGCGACAGCAGGCCGATGGCCTCCTGGGCGACATCCGCCAGGCACACCGGTTCGGCCGCGACCTGCTTGCCGCCGGCGTGGGCAAAGCTCATCAGTGACTGCACGATGCGCGATACGCGCTTGGTCTGTTCGAGGATCTGCCCGCTGATTTCGGTGAGCTCTCCGTCACCCTCGCGCTCCTCCCGCAGGTTCTGCGCCAGGCAGGCGATGCCGGTAATGGGGTTGCCGATCTCGTGGGCGACACCGGCGGCCAGGCGGCCAATGGAGGCCAGGCGCTCGGAGTGGATCAGCTTGTCTTCCAGGGACTGGGTTTCAGTGAGGTCTTCGACCAGTAACACCAGGCCACTGTTACCGGGTGCGAGAGGTTCTTCGATCGCCGCCTTGTGCAGGTTCAGCCAGCGGGTCTGGCCCTCGATCGACAGGCGCTGCTTGTGCAGGTGCTCGTCAGGGGCGTCAATGAAGCCTTCGAGCAGGCCGCGCCATGGGTCGGGCAAGGCGGCCAGGCGCGAGCCGACCACGCGCTGTGCGCTGACGCCGGTGAGCTCCTCGATGGCGCGGTTCCACATGAGGATTTCCTGGTCCTTGGCCAGCGAGCACACGCCCATCGGCAGGTCCTGCAGGGTCTGGCGGTGGTAGCGGCGCAGGGTGTCGAGTTCGGCGGCGAGGCCGGTGAGCCGGGAGTGGTAGTCCTCCAGGCGGCTCTCGATGAAGTGGATGTCTTCGGTGACGTAACTTTCGCTGGCGGCCTTGTAGGGCAGGAAGGTTTCCACCATGTCCTGCGCCACGCTCGGGCCCATCAGGCCGGAGAGGTTCGCTTCGATCCGGTCACGCAGGCGGCGCATGGCGTAGGGCCGGCGCTCATCGAAGGGCAGGTGGAGGTCGCGCAGGGCCTGTTCCACTTCACGTTGCGCGGTCTTCGCGCCCAGCGGTTTGGCCAGCTGGCTGGCGAACTCCTGCGGGGAGTGGGCGAGCAGTTCGCGACGCTGCGGGCGGCGGACGTTGTCCACGGCGCAGGCTTCGGCGGCGCCTTTTTCTTCGTCACTGGCTTCGGTGAACAGCGACACCAGGGTGAATACCAGTACGTTGGCGGCCAGCGAAGCGAGCGCCGCGAGATGCCAGGTGGTGTCGTCGAGCACATAGAGCGAGTTGAACAGCGGCAGGTAGATGCTCTGCATGTTCGCGACCAGCGGGGTGAGCATGGTCGCGCCCCACACCAGCATGCCCGCCACCAGGCCGGCGATGAAACCGCGGCGGTTGGCGGTCGGCCAGTAGAGCACGGCCAGTGCGCCGGGGAGGAACTGCAGGGTGGCGACGAACGAGACTATCCCTAAATTGGACAGGTCCTGCTCGGCGCCCAGCAGCAGGTAGAAGGCATAGCCGGCCATGATGATCGCGGCGATCAGCGCGCGGCGGGTCCACTTCAGCCAGCGGTAGATGTTGCCTTCGGCCGGCGGCTGGTAGAGCGGCAGCACCAGGTGGTTGAGCACCATGCCCGAGAGCGCCAGGGTCATCACGATGATCAGGCCGCTGGCGGCGGAGATGCCGCCGATGAAGGCGGTCAGGGCCAGCGCTGGGCTGTCCACCGAGATGCCCAGGCCGAGGGTGAAGTATTCCGGGTTGGTCGAGGCGCCCAGGTGCAGGCCGGCCCAGAGGATCGGCGGCACCGCCAGGCTCATCGGCAGCAGGAACAACGGCAGGCCCCAACTGGCGCTGAGGAGCGAGCGCGGGTTGAGGTTTTCCGTGAAGGTCATGTGGAACATGTGCGGCATGACGATGGCTGCGGCGAAGAACACCAGCAGCAACGTGCGCCACGGCCCTTCGGCCAGCGGTGTGTGCAGGGTGCTCAGGGCCTCCTGGTTCTGCAACAGCCAGACTTCCAGGCCGTCCGGGCCGCCGAACACGCCGTAGAGGGCGAACAGGCCGATGGAGCAGAGCGCTACCAGCTTCACCAGCGATTCGAAGGCAATCGCCATCACCAGCCCTTCGTGGCGCTCGCGGGTGGCGATATGGCGGGCGCCGAAGAGGATGGCGAACAGGGTGATCAGCGCGCAGAAGGCCAGCGCCGCGCGGTTGGGCTCGGATTCGCGGGTGAGGATGCTGATCGAGTCGGTCACCGCCTGGATCTGCAGCGCCAGCATTGGCAGCACGGCGATCAGCATGAACAGCGTGGTCAGTGCGCCGGCCCAGGTACTGCGGAAGCGGAAGGCGAACAGGTCGGCCAGCGACGACAGCTGGTAGGCCCGCGTGATCCGCAGGATCGGGTAGAGCAGCACCGGCGCGAGCAGGAAGGCACCGGAGACGCCCAGGTAGATCGCCAGGAAGCCGTAGCCGTACTGGTAGGCCAGCCCGACCGTGCCATAGAAGGCCCAGGCGCTGGCGTACACGCCCAGCGACAGGGTGTAGATCAGCGGATGGCGCACCAGCCGGCGCGGGATGAAACCGCGCTCGGTAATCCAGGCGACGCCGAACAGGACCATCAGGTAGGAAGCGCTGATCAGAATCAGCTGGGTGAGGCTAAAGCTCGTCAGCATCGCGCTGGCTCTGCAGGATGAAGGTGACGACGATCAGGATCAGCCACAGCAGATACGGGCGGTACCAGGCGCCGTGGGGATCGATCCACCAGTCCATGATGGCCGGTGAGAACAGGTAGATGCCCACGACCAGGAGCAACACCAGTCGGTAGATGTACATGTCGTCTCTCTCTTGGTTCGGCGGGCAGGCTACCTGTGCACACAGTCGCCGGCAAGCCGGCCGCCCTCTTGGGCGCGGTGGACCTTGTAGGAGCGAGCTTGCTCGCGAACCGCTTGATACCGGCGCTGCCGGAAATCCTGGTCGCGAGCAAGCTCGCTCCTACAGAAAAGCTGTCGCTAGTGTGCCTTGTACGAGCAGTCTATAGCTGCGCGTCTTCCAGTGTCAGGCAGTGAGGGATGGCGTTGGCATCCCAGTGCACGATGCCCCACGCGAGCACCTCTTGCGGCGTGGCCTGTCGCAGTTCGGCGGGCGGCTGCTGTCCCAGTGCATTCAGCGCGCGTACCAGCAGCGGGGAAGCCTGGTCGGCCTGAAGCGGTGGCGAGCGGTAGGTCTTGCCGAGCTTGTGGCCGTCGGGCTGGATGATCAGTGGCACATGCAGGTAACGCGGCGCGGCGATGCCCAGCAGTTCCTGCAGGTAGAGCTGGCGTGGGGTGTTGTCGAGCAGGTCGGCGCCGCGAACGATGTCGGTGACGCCCTGCCAGGCATCGTCCAGCACCACCGCCAGTTGATAGGCGAACAACCCGTCGCGGCGGCGGATGATGAAATCGCCTACTTCACGGCCCAGGTGCTGGTGGAACTCGCCCTGCAGGCGATCGGTGAAGCGGTAGTCCAGTTCCGGCACGCGAAGGCGGATGGCGACGTCGCCGTGCCAGTCATGCTGGGCGTCGCGACAGGTGCCGGGATAGATGCCGTTGCTGCCTTCGAGTTGCTTGCGCGAGCAAGTACAGGCGTAGGCCAGGCCGCTACGCAGCCATTGCTCGACCTGGGCGGCGTAGACAGCATGGCGATCGCTCTGGCGCTCCACCGGGCTGTCCCATTCGAAGCCATAGCGTTCAAGGGTTTCCAGGATGGCTGCCTGGGCGCCAGGCATCTCGCGCGGCGGATCGAGGTCCTCCATGCGCACCAGCCACTTTCCGTCGACAGCGCGCGCGTCCAGGTAGGAAGCCACCGCCGCCACCAGCGAACCGAAGTGCAGGTAGCCGCTGGGCGTGGGGGCGAATCGTCCGACGTAGCGGGAGGCGGGCATGGCGTCTCCTGGGCTTTCCATTTAAGGGCGTGGCGCAGAAACGAAACGGGGCGCCGCAGCGCCCCGTTCGGGATCAACCAGGCTCAGGAGCCCAGCTGCTTTTCCTTGATTTCCGCCAGGGTCTTGCAGTCGATGCACAGGGTGGCGGTGGGGCGGGCTTCCAGACGGCGGATGCCGATCTCGACGCCGCAGGAGTCGCACCAGCCGTAATCGTTGTCTTCGATCAGCTGCAGGGTCTCGTCGATCTTCTTGATCAGCTTGCGCTCACGGTCGCGGGCGCGCAGCTCGAGGCTGAACTCTTCTTCCTGGCTGGCACGGTCTGCCGGGTCCGGGAAGTTTGCCGCTTCGTCCTGCATGTGGTGCACGGTGCGGTCCACTTCTTCCATCAGCTCAACTTTCCATTTGTTGAGGATGGAGGTGAAGTGCGCGCGCATGCGATCACTCATGTACTCCTCGCCCTTGGTTTCCTGGTAGGGCTCGAAGCCACGAATCAGTTGGCTGCTCTGTTGTTTTGCTTTGGTGGGCATGGATGACCGCCTCTCACTCTCGCTAATCCTCTCGCGGATGGTCCCTCTCCGGCACCGCCGGCCCCGCGCTCGCAGCGGGCGAACTTACCAGAACGATAACGGGGACGCTACTCCCGGTTGTCGAGCCTGCCAGTGCCCGCACATGGTCTGATCGCCAGGTTGCCGACCCGCTGGTCACGTCAAGCGGGCTTTTCTGCAAACCTGGGCAGGATCGCTGATGATTTCCAGACGAAGCCTGCATTTTCCCAGGTACTGCGCTTTGGCGGCGCAGCCGCCCAGTATTCATCAGTGGCCTGTTAGAATCCCGGCTCTGTCGCAAAGTTCGGAATATTCCATGGCCACCACCTACAGTGCGCGCAGCCGCGCCATCGAACCCTTCCACGTCATGGCGCTGCTGGCGCGGGCCAACGAGCTGCAGGCCGCGGGCCACGACGTCATCCACCTGGAGATCGGCGAGCCGGACTTCACCACCGCCGCGCCCATCGTCGAGGCCGGGCAGAAGGCCCTGGCAAATGGTCACACGCGCTATACCGCCGCACGTGGCCTGCCGGCCCTGCGCGAAGCCATCGCCGGCTTCTACGCCCAGCGCTACGGCCTGTCGATCGACCCGCAACGTATCCTCGTGACGCCCGGCGGCTCCGGCGCCCTGCTGCTCGCCAGCAGCCTGCTGGTGGATCCGGGCAAGCACTGGTTGCTGGCCGATCCGGGCTACCCGTGCAACCGCCACTTTCTGCGCCTGGTGGAAGGCGCCGCGCAACTGGTGCCGGTTGGCCCGGAGAGCCGTTACCAGCTCACCCCGGAGCTCATCGAGCGGCACTGGGATCAGGACAGTGTAGGCGCTCTGGCCGCATCGCCGGCGAATCCTACGGGAACTCTGTTGCACAAGGATGAGCTCGCGGCGCTGTCTTCGGCGCTCAAGGCGCGCGGCGGTCATCTGGTGGTGGACGAGATCTACCACGGCCTGACCTACGGCATCGACGCGCCCAGCGTGCTGGAAGTGGATGACGACGCCTTTGTTCTCAACAGTTTCTCCAAATATTTCGGCATGACCGGCTGGCGCCTGGGTTGGCTGGTGGCGCCGCAGGAAGCGGTGGGCGAACTGGAGAAGCTGGCGCAGAACCTCTACATCAGCGCGCCGAGCATGGCTCAGCACGCTGCGCTGGCGTGCTTCGAGCCGGCGACCCTGGCGATCCTCGAAGAGCGCCGCGAAGAGTTCCGCCGCCGTCGCGACTACCTGCTGCCGGCGCTGCGCGAACTGGGCTTCGGCATCGCGGTAGAGCCGGAGGGCGCCTTTTATCTGTATGCGGATATCAGCGCCTTCGGTGGCGACGCCTTTGCCTTCTGTCAGCACTTCATCGAGACCGAGCACGTGGCCTTCACGCCTGGGATCGACTTCGGGCGTTACCAGGCTTCGCACCATGTACGTTTCGCCTACACCCAGAGCGTCGAACGCCTGCAGCAGGCAGTGGAGCGCATCGCCCGCGGCCTCAAGACCTGGCGTCCCTGATGCGCTTCGAGCCGGCGCTGGAAGAGGCGCGCCTGATCAAACGCTACAAGCGCTTCCTGGCGGACATCGAGATCGCCAGTGGCGAGCAACTCACCATTCACTGCCCGAACACCGGCTCGATGCTCAACTGCATGAGCGAAGGCTGCCGGGTCTGGTTCAGTCGCTCCGACGACCCCAAGCGCAAGCTGCCGGGCACCTGGGAGCTGGTGGAAACTCCGCAGGGGCGATTGGCCTGCGTGAACACCGGTCGGGCCAACCGGCTGGTGGAAGAGGCTTTGCTGGCTGGCACGGTGACCGAGCTGGCCGGATTCGATGAGCTGCGTCGAGAAGTCGCCTACGGGCAGGAGAAAAGTCGCGCGGACTTCCGCCTGATGTACGCCGGCAAGCCGGTCTACGTGGAAGTGAAGAGTGTGACCCTGGGCTTCGATGGCACCTTGGTCGCGGCTTTCCCCGATGCTGTTACCCAGCGAGGCGCCAAGCACCTGCGCGAGCTGGCGGCGCTGGCGCGTCAGGGTATGCGTGCGGTGTTGCTGTATGCCGTGAACCTGTCGGATATCGAGGCAGTCCGCCCGGCGGTGGAAATCGACCCGGCCTACGCGGCCGCGCTGGCGGAGGCTCGCAACGCCGGGGTGGAAGTGCTGGCGTATGGGGCACGGATCGATACCCGTGAGATTCGGCTGGAGCGGCCGCTGAAGGTGTTGCTCTAGTCGCTCGACTGCTGTTCTGGCGTTGGGCGGTTCGCGAGCAGGCTCGCCCCTACGGGTTGGCCGCGCCCGCCGTTTGTAGGAGCGAGCTTGCTCGCGAACCGGCCCGGAAACGTTCCTATCCCTGGCCGCTTTCGTCCAGCCAGATGCCCTGGTCGTCCTCGCGGCAGGGCAATGCCTCCAGCACATCCCCCAGGCACGGCCCCTGGATGCACTCGCCGGTCTCGATCAGGAACAGCGCACCATGGTGGCCGCACTGCAGCAAGCGGCCGCTGGCATCGAGGTACTGCTCGGCATCGTAGCCCAGCGGGATTTCCCGGTGCGGGCAGCTGTTGCGGTAGGCATAGACACGGCCCTGGCGGCGCACGGCAAAGAGATTCAGGCCAGCGGCCTTGAAGCCCCGGCTCTGGCCTTCGGCCAGGTCATGCGGGGCGCAGAGCAGGATCATCCAAGTCTTCCATCCAGGTACGGCATCACGAGGCGAGCATTATCCGCGCCCGCAGGGCAGTACCGGAAGAGGGTGCACTTCCGTGTGCTGAAGGAGGGGTGAACTGGCGACGTGCCAGCGAAAACGGCGCCGACCTTAAGCTTCTCTGCAATCTAATGCAAATAATTATCAAATAGATTTCCTAAATTTCCTGTGGCAAGGTTCGTTTATACCGCCGCACTGCGGCAGGCCATCTTTCGAACGAGGAATTCTGCGATGACGACCCTGACTGCGCCGGCCGCCGAGCTGTACCGCGCCTGGCAAACCCTGCGCGCCGAGAAACCGCGCCTGCGCGTCCGCGATGCGGCGCATCATCTTACCGTGAGCGAAGCCGAGCTGACCGCCAGCCGCCTGGGTGTGGACGCTGTGCGCCTGCGCACCGACTGGGCCGAGCTGTTGCCGGCCCTGGGTGAGCTGGGCCAGATCATGGCGCTGACCCGCAATGAGCATTGCGTGCATGAGCGCAAGGGGCCGTACCGCGACGTCACCGTTTCCGCCAATGGCCAGATGGGCCTGGTGGTCTCCCCGGACATCGACCTGCGTCTGTTCCTCGGTGGCTGGGCCAGCGCCTTCGCCATCAGCGAGGAGACCGCCCATGGCACCCAGCGCAGCATCCAGGTGTTCGACCGCCAGGGTACCGCTGTGCACAAGGTCTTCCTTACCGAGCAGAGCGAGCTCAGCGCCTGGGACCCACTGGTGCGCAGCTTCACCGCCGCCCAGCAGAGCGCTGCACTCGACCTGACCCCATTGGAGGCCAAGGACGCGCCGCTGGCCGATGGCGACATCGATGTCGCCGCCTTGCGCGAAGGCTGGGCGGCATTGAAGGACACCCACCACTTCTTTGCCTTGCTGAAGAAGCACAAGGTCCAGCGTACCCAGGCGCTGCGCCTTGCCGGCCGCGAGTGGGCCGAGCCGCTGGCCGTCACCGAGCTGCCGCGCCTGCTGGAAGCGGCCGGGGCCAAGCAGTTGCCGATCATGATCTTCGTCGGCAATGCCCATTGCATCCAGATTCACACCGGCACGGTAGAAAACCTCAAGTGGATGGACGACTGGTTCAACGTCCTTGATCCGCTGTTCAACCTTCACCTGAAGACGCCGGGTGTGGTCGAGTTGTGGCGCGTGAGCAAGCCAAGCAGCGATGGCGTGGTCACCAGCTGGGAAGCCTTCGATGCCAATGGCGAGCTGGTGCTGCAGGTGTTCGGTGCACGCAAGCCGGGAGTTCCGGAGCTGCAGGGCTGGCGCGAACTCGCCGAATCCTTCCCGGCACTCTGAGAGGCGACTCATGAAGACTTCCTTGATTGCACGCACGCTGTTCGCCGGTCTCTGCCTGACTGCCACCAGCGCGTTGGCTGATTCGCTGCCGCAGCGCTGGGTGAGTGCCGGTGGTTCGCTGAGCGAATGGGTCGTCGCCCTGGGCGGCGAGGCCAAGCTGGTGGGTGTCGATACCACCAGCCTGCACCCGGCATCGCTCCATGCGTTGCCGAAGATTGGCTACCAACGGCAACTCGCCGCCGAAGGCATCCTCGCGCTGAAACCGGACATCCTGCTGGGCAGCGAGGAAATGGGCCCGCCGCCTGTGCTGCAGCAGTTGCGTGCTGCTGGCGTACGGATCGAGACGCTGTCGGCCAAGGCCGACGAGAAGACTGTGCACAACACTATTCAGCGTCTGGGCGAGCTGCTCGGGGCGCCGGACAAGGCCCGGCAGGCCGAGGCGGACTTCGATGCGCGTCTCGCCGCACAGGGTGCTTGGGTGAAGAAGGCACAGTCCGCGCAGGCCGCGCCGGGTGTCGTCCTGCTGGTCGGGCATGCCGGCGGCAATCTGCTGGTGGCCGGCCAAGACACTTCCGGTGACTGGCTGATCCAGCATGCCGGCGGCCGTAACCTGGCGACCCACACCGGTTACAAGACGCTGTCGACTGAAGCCCTCACCGCGCTGAACCCGCAGGTGGTGGTGCTCAGCGACCGCACTCTGGACGGCGACAAGGCCCGCGTCGCACTGACCCAGCAGAATCCGGGGCTTGCCGCGACGAGCGCGCTGCGTGACGGCCGCATCCTGGTTCTCGACCCGACCCTGCTGGTCGGCGGTCTCGGCCCGCGTATCCCGGATGGGCTGGCTAGCCTCTCCCAGGCCTTTTATCCTTCCGCGCAGGCCCTGAACACGGAAAGTCGTCCTTGACCCGGATCGTTACCGTTCGACCGCTGTTCCTGCTCCTTGGTTTCCTGCTCCTGCTGGTCGTCTGGCTCTCACTGGCCCTAGGGCCAGTGAGTCTGCCGCTGGGCGATACCCTGCGCGCGCTGGCGCACATGGCTGGACTGCCCGTTTCCGCCGACGGCCTGGGGCAGGCCGAGCTGATCGTCGGTCAGATTCGCCTGCCGCGCACCTTGCTCGGAATCGCTACCGGCGGTGTGCTGGCGCTGGCCGGTGTGGCGATGCAGGGACTGTTCCGCAACCCGCTGGCCGATCCCGGCCTGATCGGAGTGTCCAGTGGCGCCGCGCTGGGGGCTGCCATCGCTATTGTCTTCGGTGCGTCCATCGGTGGATTGCCCGAGGCCTTCGCTCCTTATCTGCTGTCCGCGTGCGCCTTTGCCGGCGGGCTGATGGTGACGGCGCTGGTCTATCGGCTGGGGCGCCACAACGACCAGACCAGCGTGGCGACCATGCTGCTCGCCGGCATCGCGCTGACGGCGCTCGCGGGCGCGCTGATCGGCCTGTTCACCTACCTCGCCGACGACGCCACCCTGCGCACACTGACGTTCTGGAACCTCGGCAGCCTCAATGGTGCGAGCTACCCACGACTCTGGCCCCTGCTGCTGATAAGCCTGTTGGTGGCCTGTTGGTTGCCGCGCCGGGTGGACGCGTTGAATGCGCTGTTGCTCGGCGAATCCGAAGCGCGTCACCTGGGCTTCGACGTCGAGCGGCTGAAAGTCGAACTGATCCTCTGCACCGCGCTGGGCGTCGGTGCAGCGGTGGCCGCCGCCGGCATGATCGGTTTCATCGGTCTGGTGGTGCCGCACCTGCTGCGCCTGATCGTCGGGCCCGATCACCGCATCTTGCTGCCGGCCTCGATGTTCGGCGGTGCGATTCTCCTGCTGTTGGCCGATTTGATCGCTCGCTTGGCGCTGGCGCCGGCCGAGCTGCCGATCGGCATCGTCACCGCGTTGATCGGTGCGCCATTCTTCCTCTACCTGCTGATCCGGGGGCGTTCCTGATGCTGTGCGCAGACAAGCTGCTGGTGAAGCGCGGCGCCCAGACCATCCTGCAGGATGTGAGCGTGACATTGCGGCCGGGCGAAGTGCTCGGCGTCCTCGGGCCCAATGGCGCGGGTAAAAGTACTCTGCTCGGCGCCATGAATGGCGAGTTGCCGTTGACTGGCGGAACCGTGAGCCTTGATGGCCGCCCGCTGGAATCCTGGCAAGGTGCCGAGCGCGCACGGCGGTTGGCCGTGCTGCCGCAGTCGTCCTCGCTGAACTTCGCCTTTCCCGTCGAGGCCGTCGTGGGCTTCGGACGATTGCCCCACGACAGTGGCCGCCAGCGCGACGAGGAAATCATCCGCGAAGCCATGGCCGCCGCCGACGCTTCGCACCTGGCCGGGCGCAGCTACCTGGCCCTCTCCGGTGGCGAGCGTCAGCGGGTCCACCTTGCCCGCGTGCTGGCGCAGCTCTGGCCGGGCGGGGCGGAGCAGGTGCTGCTGCTGGACGAACCGACCTCGGCGCTCGACCCGTTGCACCAGCACACCACACTGCAGGCTGTGTGCGATTTCGCCGGGCGTGGTGCGGCAGTGCTGGTGATTCTGCACGACCTGAACCTGGCGGCGCGTTACTGTGATCGCGTGATGCTCCTGCACGATTCGCGCGTACATCTGCTCGGCACGCCGCGCGAGGTGTTGCAGGCCGCACCACTGCGCACCGTCTTTGGCCTCGATGTGCTGGTGCAGGAGCACCCGGAACGCGGCCATCCGCTGATCATCGCGCGCTGAAGGAACTCGCCATGAAGAAGGTTCTGCTCTTCCCGCTGCTGGCGCTGCTCGCCGCTTGCCAGAGTCAGGTGGTGACGCCGTCGCTGCCGGTCTGGCAGAGCCCGGACGGGCGCGACAGTGCCGAGCTGGGCGTGATCCGCGACTTGCGTAGCGGTGAACAGCTGTCGCCCGCACAACTGCTCGATCAATTGGCAGTCGCACCACGAGTGATAGTCGGAGAGCAGCACGACAACCCCGATCACCATGCACTCGAACTCTGGCTGGCGCGAGCACTGGCCGAGCGCCGTCCGAGTGGCAGCGTGCTACTGGAGATGCTCAACCCCGATCAGCAGAACGCCGTCACCGCTGCCCAGTCTTCGGCGGCGAAGGGCGATGCGCCGAGCGACCTGATCGGTGCGCTGCACTGGCAGCCGGGGTGGGATTGGTCGCAATACGGCCCGCTGGTGACCTGGCTGGTGAAGCAGCCGGCACCGCTGCTGGCGTCCAACCTGGATCGCATCGAGATCATGGAGATCTACCGGAGCAAGCCCGAATTGCAGGGTGCAGCCTCCACGGCAGTTTCTGTGCGTGATGCGTTGCTGCAGGACATCCGTGATGCTCACTGCGGCCTGCTGCCGGACAGTCAGCTGCCGGCGATGCTGGCGGTGCAGCAACAGCGCGACCGGCGCCTGGCCGAGCGTTTCAAGGCAGCGCCCGAACCTTCCCTGCTGATTGCTGGCGGGTTCCACGCGCGGCGTGACCTGGGCGTTCCGCTGCACCTGCAGGACCTGGACGCAGTACAGGGACTGAAGGTAGTGCTGCTGGCCGAAATTGGCAGGGCGGTGGAGCCGGCCCAGGCGGACTTCGTCTGGTACACACCGGCACAGCCGCCAACGGATTACTGCGCGCAAATGCGCGGCAAGCAGTGAAGGGGCCGAAAGGCCCTTTTTCTTTAGCGTGTGAATGACGGCCGCTGCAGAAATCGCGGGCAAAAAAAGACCCGGCAAAATGCCGGGTCCAAACCGTGATTAGCCTGATGAGGAGATAATCTGAAGAGTCCGACTGCGTGGTCTCTCGAGCTTATCCTACTGGCCTCGCAGCCAGTGGTTGTAATAATAACCATTATCATTTGAGAGTCAACACCTTTTCTTCGCGCTTTCCGAAGATTTTTCGGTGGACAGGAAGTCGCTGCGCGGAGGAAAAAATCGAGGCAAAAAAAAGACCCGGCAAAGTGCCGGGTCGAAACCGTGATTAGCCTGATGAGGAGATAATCTGAAGAGTCCGACTGCGTGGTCTCTTGAGGTTATCGATCTGGCCTCGCGACCAGATGAATCAATAATAATCATTATCATTTGAGAGTCAACCTCTTTTCTGCAGATTTTTTCTCGCCCGCGAAATTCGCCCTGCGCCAACGAAAAAGCCCGGCGCTGGGCCGGGCTTTTCGCAAGAAAGCGGATCAGTCGGGCTGGCGTTGCAGTCGCAGCTGGGTGACTTCCTTGTTCAGCAGGTCGATGCGGCGTGCCATGCCTTCGATGAGGCTGTGGGCGATGCGCGGGTTGCTCTGCATCAGACTGAGGAACTGGTCCTTGGGGATCACCATCACGGTGCACGGCTCGCTGGCGATCACGCTGGCGCTGCGCTTCTCGCGGGTGAACACGGCCATGGCGCCGAAGATCTCGTCCTTCTGCACATCGCCGACCTTCTGCCCGTCGACGAAGGCTTCAGCATGGCCCTCGATAATGATGAACACGTGCTCGGCATCGTCACCCTGCTGGATCAGCTGGGCGCCGGCGGCGAAGTGCTGGAAGCCGGTGGCCGGGCGAATCTCCGGCTGCTTGAGGTGCGCCAGGGCATCCGACAGCAGTGCAGTGTGCCCGATCAGGTAGTGCAGGAACTGCTCCTGACGCTGCTCATGGCTGTGGATATGGCGGAACACTTCGCTGCGCGAATAGGGAATCAGGCACAGTGGTTCTTCGCTGACGTAGCGGCAGGGCGGCAGCTCGATGCCCTGGCGCAGGCCGACCAGGTCGCCTTCCTGCAGGTAGAACAGCGGGCGTTCGTCCACCAGGGCATGAACCAGGCCGTTCTCGATGAGGAACAGGTGCTTGCCGGGCAGTTCGCCTTCCAGGTCGTCGGAGCGCTCCAGGCGGATGGCTTCGCCAGCGGGCTCAAGACCGGCGAGCAGTTGCGCCGGGATGCCCTGTAGCCGATTGATCAGTCGATCGGCATAGGCGGGTTGTTCACCGAGTAGGTACATGGCCGTAATTCCTTGATATGGCGACGGTCGAGGGCGCACGAAGGGCCCTGAAACCATAAGCGGACAGGTACCTTGCGTAAACATTTTCACACAGAGCTTGTGAGCTAGCTCTTGTTACGTGCGGGAAATGTCTCAAGCTCGCCAAGAAGAGCAGCCTTGTGCGCGGCTGGCAGGTCGTTCCAGTGCACATCCAGCAGGGCGCCCTCGATGGCGTAGAGCAGCACTTTCGAGGCACGGAAGCCTCGTGCGCGAACGGCCCGGTACGCACCGACCGCCCCCAGGCGGCGCAGGTCGCTGGCGCTGTGGATGCCCACGGCATGCAGCCATTGGGCGGAGGTCTTGCCTAGGTTCTTCAGGTGCAGCAGTTCGTCGTTCATCGTCTGTCCTTGCGATGGGCACGATGGGTGTCAGGTCTTGATGGGGCCGAGAACTGCTCGTAGCGGCCGGACACACACTGGGAAGTGTAGCGTTGACTGGGAAAAACGTGGCTTTGTGACATCGCCGAGAATGCGGGGCAAGGCGTTGTCGTTGTTCGAGGCTGGCCGGGCGGCGTAACCACTGGCCGGAGTGCACCACGCAGGGCGACTCCGGCCGGCAGGCGGTGGATCAGAGACCCGGCAGGCGCTGACGGATGCTGGCGACCAGGGCGTCGAGGCTGGCGGCGTCCGGGGTGTTGACGCGCTTGCTGTGCTGCTGCTCCTCGGCGTTGAGGTCGTCGCGGCTGGCCAGTTGCGCCTGGATGACTTCCAGGGTGGCATCGGACGGGTCGTTGCCGTCGTTCTGGCGCTGGTTCAGCCAGCCGGCGATCACGGCTTCCGGTGCGTGGCAGTCGAGGATCAGGAAGGGAACCCCGGTTTCCTCGGCGATTTCCCACGCGGCAGCGCGTTGTTCGCGCTTGAGGAAGGTGGCGTCCAGCACCACCGGGTAGCCGGCGCGCAGGATGTCCACGGCCAGTTCGTTGAGGCGCTGGTAGGTCGCGGTGGTGGCGTCGGCGTCATAGATGCCGCCCTTGAGCTGACCTTGCTGATCGGCCTTCTGTTCGCCGAACAGACGCTTGCGCTCCACGTCCGAGCGCAGGCGCACGGCGCCCAGCGCTTCCACCAGACGCAGTGCAACCTGACTCTTGCCGACAGCGGAAACTCCGACGGTCACCGCCAGGAAGCGCGACGGAATCGCGCTATAGCTTTCTGCCAGGTTGGCGTAGTTGCGGTACTGGCGCAGGGTCGCGGCCTTCTGCACGGCGTCGGTCTGGTGCGCCAGACTGAACAGTGCGATCTTGGCGCGGACCAGGGCCCGGTAGGCCTTGTAGAAATTCAGCAGGGCCAGGGACTGGTAGTCGCCGGTGTATTCCAGGTACTGGCTGACGAAGCGCCGCGACAGGCATTTCAAGCCGCGGTCTTCCAGGTCCATGGCGAGGAAGGCGTAGTCGGCGGTGACGTCGGTGAAGCGGAACGGCTCGTTGAACTCGATGCAGTCGAAAAGTACGACCTTGCCATCGATGATCGCGGCGTTACCCAAGTGGATGTCGCCGTGGCATTCGCGGATGAAACCGTTTGCCTTGCGCTGCTCGAACACGCCATGCAGGCGCTCGAAGCTGGACTCGGCCCAGGCCTCCAGGGCATCGAGCTGCAGCAGGTCGGCCTTGTCGGAGAGCATCGGACGGATCTGCTCGAAGTTCTGACGGACCGGCGCCATGCAGGCTTCCGGGGTGCCCAGCGGGTGTTCGGTGGGGACGACCGGGGTGCGCAGGTGGAAGTCGGCAATCTGTTTGGCGAGGCCGTCAATGTGCTGCGCGCCGAGTTCTCCGCGCGCCTGCACTTCGCTGAGCAGCTGGGCCTGCGGGAATTCGCGGCACTGGAGCATGTACTCGATGGCCGGGCCTTCGCCGTTCAGCTGCGGGGCGGATTCGCTGCCGGTGATGGCGATCACGTCGAGGTACAGGCCTTCGGTCAGGCGCTGGTTCAGACGCAGCTCTTCCTCGCAGAAGTGCTTGCGCTTGGTGAGGTCGGTGAAGTCGAGGAAGCCGAAGTTCACCGGCTTCTTGATCTTGTAGACATAGGAGCCAGTGAGCAGCACCCAGGAAATGTGGGTTTCGATGACCCGGAAGCCGTCGACCGGATGGGGGAAGAGGGCGGGGTTCTGCAGGGCTGCGAGTAAGGTCTGGCTCACGTGATGTCCTTTCCGGTCGAATTTTCTAAAGGCAGGCATTATGGCGACTGGGTCGGCCGGTGCAAACTCTGCAGCCGGCCGGCAACCAAATGGCCATCGTGGGGTCATAGCTCGGCCACTGCCGCTTTCGATAGATGCGCGGCAGTTCGCATCAAGCCTGGGCGCCTGCTGGAGCGGCGTCTGTCTCCTGTGGATAAAGTACGTATAATGCGCCGCCATGACGCGTCCCCGATCTTCCAAACCTCGTAAAAAAAGCGGCAAATCGTCGCCTGCCATGCGCAAGTGGCTGGGCTGGGCTCTCAAGCTCGGTCTGGTTGGCGTGGTGGTGCTGGCCGGTTTTGCCGTGTACCTCGATGCGGTTGTCCAGGAGAAATTCTCCGGCAAGCGCTGGACCATTCCCGCCAAGGTCTACGCCCGGCCGCTGGAACTGTTCGTCGGCCTGAAGCTGGGCAAGGACGACTTCCTGCGCGAGCTGGATGCGCTGGGCTATCGCCGCGAAACCACGGTCGCAGGGCCGGGTGCCGTGTCGGTGGCCGGCAATGCCGTCGATCTCAATACCCGCGGCTTCCAGTTCTATGAAGGTGCCGAGCCGGCCCAGCGCATTCGTGTGCGCTTCTCCGGCGACTATGTGGCCGGCCTGAGCCGCGCCAACGGCGGCGACCTTGCGGTCGCGCGAATGGAACCGCTGCTGATCGGCGGCCTGTACCCGGCGCACAACGAAGACCGCATCCTGATCAAGCTCGACCAGGTGCCGCCGTACCTGATCGATACCCTGGTCGCCGTGGAGGACCGTGACTTCTGGACCCACCATGGGGTGTCCATCAAGTCCATCGCCCGTGCCGTCTGGGTCAACGCCAGTGCCGGCCAGTTGCGCCAGGGCGGCAGTACGCTGACCCAGCAGTTGGTGAAGAACTTCTTCCTGACCAACGAACGCAGCCTGTCGCGCAAGCTTACCGAAGCCATGATGGCGGTGCTGCTTGAACTGCATTACGACAAGCGCGAAATCCTCGAGGGTTACCTCAACGAGGTGTTCCTCGGCCAGGACGGTCAGCGCTCGGTGAACGGCTTCGGCCTCGCCAGTCAGTACTTCTTCAGCCAGCCGCTGTCGGAGCTCAAGCTGCCGCAGGTGGCTTTGCTGGTCGGCATGGTGAAAGGGCCTTCCTACTACAACCCGCGCCGCAACCCCGAGCGTGCACTGGAGCGCCGTAACGTGGTGCTCGACGTGCTCGCCGAACAGGGTGTGATCACTGCCGACGAAGCCGCTGCGGCCAAGCAGACGCCACTGGGCGTGACTCGCCAGGGCAGCATGGCCAATAGCTCCTATCCGGCTTTCCTCGATCTGGTGAAACGCCAACTGCGCGAGGATTACCGCGACGAGGACCTGACCGAGGAAGGCCTGCGCATCTTCACCAGCTTCGACCCCATCCTGCAGATGAAGGCCGAGTCCGCCGTCAGCGAAACCTTCAAACGTCTCGAAGGCCGCAAGGGCGTGGCTGAAACCGAAACCGCGATGGTCGTGACCAACCCGGAAACCGGTGAGATCCAGGCATTGCTCGGCAGCCGCGACCCGCGCTTCGCTGGCTTCAACCGAGCCGTCGATGCGGTTCGGCCGATCGGTTCGCTGGTAAAGCCGGCGGTCTACCTGACCGCGCTGGAAAAGCCGAGCCAGTACACCCTGACCAGTTACATCCAGGACCAGCCGTTCCAGGTGAAAGGCAAGGATGGTCAGGTCTGGACGCCGAAGAACTACGAAGGCACCGCCAACGGCACCATCTTCCTCTACCAGGGGCTGGCTCGCTCGCTGAACCTGTCCACCGCCAGGCTGGGTCTCGATCTGGGCGTGCCGAACGTTCTGAAGACGCTGGAGCGCCTGGGCGTTTCGCCAAACTGGCCGGCTTATCCGTCGATGCTGCTGGGGGCCGGCGCGCTGAGCCCGATGCAGGTCGCGACCATGTACCAGACCATTGCCAGTGGTGGCTTCAACACCCCGTTGCGCAGCATCCGCAGTGTGCTGGCGGCGGATGGGCAGCCGCTCAAGCGTTATCCGTTCCAGGTCCAGCAGCGCTTCGATCCGGGCGCCATCTACCTCCTGCAGAGCGCCATGCAGCGCGTGATGCGTGAGGGCACCGGCCGCTCCGTCTACAACCAGCTGCCGGTGTCCCTGACCCTGGCGGGCAAGACCGGTACCACCAACGATTCCCGTGATAGCTGGTTCTCCGGTTTCGGCCAGGACCTGCTGGCAGTGGTGTGGATCGGTCGCGACGACAATGGCAAGACGCCGCTCACCGGCGCCACCGGTGCGTTGCAGATATGGACCAGCTTCATGCGCAAGGCCAATCCCGCACCGTTGGACATGCCGATGCCGGATAATGTCGTGCAGGCCTGGGTTGATCCGCATACCGGGCAGGGCACTGACGCCAACTGCCCCGGTGCAGTACAGATGCCTTATATTCGAGGAAGCGAACCTGCGCTGGGCGCAGGTTGCGGAAACCAGACGCCGGCCGGCGAAGTCATGGACTGGGTGCGCGGCTGGTTGAACTGATGCAAGAGGATTGGAAGTGAGAAAAGCTTGGTTTGCAGCGTCGGCGACTCTGGCGCTTCTGTCCGGTTGTGCGTCCCCGCAGCACGGTGCGATTCCCGTGCAGGACTCCGGTACCTCTGTCTCCAATTCGGAGCGCGTCGGCCGCAGCGGTGGCAACACCCAGGCGCCGGTGCGTGCCGGTGCCGGCCAAAGCATCCCGCAGGGTGACTCCGGCGTCACCGTGATGGTCCCGCAGGATGCTGGCATGGCGCCGATCCAGACCTTCCCGGCACAGACCGGCGCTGCGCCGATCAGCACCTCGCCGATGACCACGTCCCCGGGGGCGACCGGCTCGACCTATTCTTCGCAGCAGCCGATTTCCACCAGCGGCGGGATCACCTCCAACGGTGGCTTCCAGTCGCAGACCTACCAGCAGCCGGCGTACCAGACCCAGCAGGCCGCGCCGTCGAGCCAGGGCAGCACCTACCAGGGGCCGTCCGGGATTCCGTCGAGCAATTCCGGCCTGTCGGCGGACGAGCAACTGGATGGTCCGGTGCTGGCGCTGCTGACCTCCGCAGCGCAGCAGCAAGGCGGTGGTGACCTGAACGGCGCTGCCGCCAGCCTGGAGCGTGCCCAGCGCATCGCCCCGCGTGAGCCTCAGGTCCTCTACAAGCTGGCCCAGGTGCGTCTGGCCCAGGGTGATGCCGCGCAAGCTGAGCAGGTAGCGCTGCGTGGCCTGTCGCTGGCCAACGGTCGTCCGACCATGCAGGCCAGCCTGTGGGATCTGATCGCCAAGTGCCGTGACCAGCAGGGCAACGCTGCCGGGGCTGCCGAAGCGCGTCAGAAAGCCAAGGTGACCCTGTAATGGACGCGCGCGTGCTAGCCGTTGCCGATCAGCTGCTGCTGATCGAGCGGGAGATGCGTGCGATCGGAATCTGGGGAAGTGAAAGCCCGTCGGCGGACAGGCTTTCCAGTGTCGAGCCCTTCTGCGTGGATACGCTGGCGCTGGAGGAGTGGCTGCAGTGGATCTTCCTGCCGCGGATGAAGTTGATCATCGAGAGCGGTGCGGACCTGCCCAGTGCCTCGGGCATCCGCGCTATCGCGGAAATGGCCTACGCCAATGAAGGCGCTCGCGTGGCAGCGCTGCTGGATGCGCTCGGCGCCTTCGATCAACTGATTAGTCCGACGCCCTGAGCGGGCGTCAGTTGCAGTTCTCGCGAATGCTCTTCTCGCTGGTGGCAATGCGTTCCTGACGCTCTTCCTCTGAGATCCGGCGCAGGTCGCCATTGCCGTCATCCACCCGGATGCGCGGGTTGTTCTTCAGCTGGGCCACGTCGGTGCGCAGCTTGTCGCATTGCTTCAGGCGTTCGGCGTCCTGCTGTGCCACTTCCTGGCGCACTTTCTCGTCGGCGGCTTTCTGCTTCTCGTCTTCGCTGGGCGGCAGCGTCGACTTGATCGCAGCGGGCGGCGGGAAGTTGCTGCCGGGCTTGGGCGGTGCCGTATTGGTGTTCACCTTGGCGGCCTCGGCGCCTTCCGGCGGCTGCGCGCCGAAATGGGTAATACCTTGGGCATCAACCCACTTGTAGACCTGCGCGGCCATCACGGTCGGGGCCAGTGCGAGCAGCAGGCTGCCCAGGAAAATCGTCCGTCGCATGCTTTGTCGATCCTTGGGATGCG
Source organism: Pseudomonas nicosulfuronedens (assembly GCF_005877905.1). Taxonomy (GTDB): domain Bacteria; phylum Pseudomonadota; class Gammaproteobacteria; order Pseudomonadales; family Pseudomonadaceae; genus Pseudomonas; species Pseudomonas nicosulfuronedens. The sequence continues at coordinate 21,723 of NZ_SWDV01000053.1, forward strand.
GAGTCTGTCGGTAACTATAACCAAATCGTGCGCTTATTCACTCTGAGAAAGTTCACATCCCCGCTTCATTCAAAGCCATATATGGCTTGACTTGGCCGCTTCGTTTCAGAAGAATCCAAGGTTCGCTGCAGTGGGCCGGCCGCAAGCTGGTTTTACTCGGCAGACAAGAGGTGCTACCCGCGCCGCAAAGTTTCACCCTGTTTCGCGTTACCTCGCGCTGGGTGGAGGCTCTCCGTAACACAAACAGGAGCGTCTCCAGGTTCTGCTCAATCGGCAGTCGACGTAGCCGGCGATTACATTCGCCCATGTCTGCCGGGCAGCCATCCAAGTCGGTCCCCCACGTTGGGGGTTTCCGTATATAGCGTTCTAGAGGTGACAACGTGGAACTTTTATCCGGCGCTGAAATGGTCGTCCGCTCCCTGCGTGACGAAGGCGTTAAGTACATCTACGGGTACCCGGGCGGTGCCCTCCTGCATATCTACGACGCTCTCTTCAAAGAGAACGAAGTAACCCACATCCTGGTTCGCCACGAGCAGGCCGCTACCCACATGGCCGACGGCTATGCGCGCGCCACCGGCAAGCCGGGCGTGGTGCTGGTGACCTCCGGTCCCGGCGCGACCAACGCCGTCACCGGCATCGCCACTGCCTACATGGACTCCATCCCGATGGTGGTGATTTCCGGCCAGGTGGCGAGCAACATGGTCGGCACCGACGCGTTCCAGGAAACCGACATGGTCGGTATCTCCCGCCCGATCGTGAAGCACAGCTTCATCATCAAGCACCCGTCGGAAATCCCGGAAGTCATCAAGAAGGCTTTCTATATCGCCCAGTCCGGCCGTCCCGGCCCGGTGGTGATCGATATTCCGAAGGACATGGGCGATCCGACCCAGAAGTTCGAATACAACTACCCGAAGAAGGTCAAGCTGCGCTCCTACAGCCCGGCCGTCCGTGGTCACTCCGGCCAGATCCGCAAGGCTGCCGAGATGATGCTGGCCGCCAAGCGCCCGATCATCTACGCCGGTGGTGGCGTGATCATGGGCAATGCCGCCGAGCCGCTGACCGAAGTGGCGCGCATGCTCAATGTGCCGGTCACCAACACACTGATGGGTCTGGGTGGCTATCCGGGTACCGATCGCCAGTTCGTTGGCATGCTCGGCATGCACGGCAGTTACACCGCGAACCTCGCCATGCACCATGCTGACGTGATCTTCGCTGTCGGCGCGCGCTTCGACGACCGTGTGATCAACGGCGAGACTGCTGCCAAGTTCTGCCCGAACGCCAAGATCATCCACGTTGACATCGACCCGGCCTCGATCTCCAAGACCGTGAAGGCGGACATCCCGATCGTTGGCCCGGTGGACAGCGTGCTGACTGAAATGGTCGCGATCCTCAAGGAAATCGGCGAGACCCCGAACAAGGAAGCCCAGTCTGCCTGGTGGAAGCAGATCGAAGAATGGCGCGGTACCCGCGGCCTGTTCCCTTACAACATGGGCGACGGCAGCATCATCAAGCCGCAGACCGTGATCGAGACCCTCTGCGAAGTCACCAACGGTGATGCCTTCGTCGCTTCCGACGTGGGTCAGCACCAGATGTTCGCGGCGCAGTACTACCGCTTCAACAAGCCCAACCGCTGGATCAACTCCGGTGGCCTGGGCACCATGGGCTTCGGCTTCCCGGCCGCCATGGGCGTGAAGCTCAACTTCCCCGAAGCCGACGTCGCCTGCGTGACCGGTGAAGGCAGCATCCAGATGAACATCCAGGAGCTGTCCACCTGCCTGCAGTACGACCTGCCGGTGAAGATCGTCAACCTGAACAACGGTGCGCTGGGCATGGTCCGCCAATGGCAGGACATGCAGTACAACAGCCGTTATTCGCACTCCTACATGGAATCGCTGCCGGACTTCGTCAAGCTGGCTGAGGCGTATGGCCACGTCGGCATGCGCATCACCGACCTGAAGGACCTGAAGCCGATGATGGAAGAAGCCTTCGCGATGAAGAATCGCCTGGTCTTCCTCGACATCCAGGTCGATACCAGCGAGCACGTCTACCCGATGCAGATCCGCGGTGGTGCGATGCGCGATATGTGGCTGAGCAAGACGGAGCGTACCTGATCATGCGACACATCATTTCCCTGCTGCTGGAAAACGAACCCGGCGCGCTCTCTCGCGTTGTCGGCCTGTTCTCTCAGCGCAACTACAACATCGAAAGCCTGACCGTCGCCCCGACCGAAGACCCGACGCTGTCGCGCCTGACCCTGACCACCGCCGGTCAGGATGAGGTCATCGAGCAGATCACCAAGAACCTCAACAAGCTCATCGAGGTGGTAAAACTGGTGAACCTCTCGGAGAGCGCGCACATCGAGCGCGAGCTGATGCTGGTGAAGGTGAAGGCCACCGGCGCCCAGCGCGCTGAGGTCAAGCGCACCACCGACATCTTCCGCGGACAGATCGTCGACGTCACCAGCAGCGTCTACACCGTGCAGCTGGCCGGTACCAGCGACAAGCTGGACAGCTTCATCCAGGCCGTCGGCACCGCGTCGATCCTCGAAGTTGTCCGCAGTGGCGTCACCGGCATTGCCCGTGGCGACAAGACTCTCAGCATCTGATTTGAAATACGGCCCACGAGGCCAACTGACAGGGGATTACCCAAATGCGCGTTTTCTACGATAAAGACTGTGACCTCTCCATCGTTCAGGGCAAGAAAGTTGCCATCATCGGTTACGGTTCCCAGGGCCACGCCCACGCCTGCAACCTGAAAGACTCCGGCGTCGACGTCACCGTCGGCCTGCGTGCGGGCTCTTCCTCCGTTGCCAAGGCCCAGAACCATGGCCTGAAAGTCGCCGAAGTGGCCGAAGCCGTTGCCGCTGCCGACCTGGTCATGATCCTGACCCCGGACGAGTTCCAGGGCCGTCTGTACAAGGACGAGATCGAGCCGAACCTGAAGAAGGGCGCCACCCTGGCCTTCGCCCACGGCTTCTCCATCCACTACAACCAGGTCGTACCGCGCGCTGACCTCGACGTGATCATGATCGCGCCGAAAGCTCCGGGCCACACCGTTCGCTCCGAGTTCGTCAAGGGCGGCGGTATCCCTGACCTGATCGCCATCTACCAGGACGCTTCGGGTAATGCCAAGAACGTCGCCCTGTCCTACGCCTGCGGCGTTGGCGGCGGCCGTACCGGCATCATCGAAACCACCTTCAAGGACGAGACCGAAACCGACCTGTTCGGTGAGCAGGCCGTTCTCTGTGGCGGTTGCGTCGAGCTGGTGAAAGCCGGTTTCGAAACCCTGGTCGAAGCCGGTTACGCTCCGGAAATGGCCTACTTCGAGTGCCTGCACGAACTGAAGCTGATCGTTGACCTCATGTACGAAGGCGGTATCGCCAACATGAACTACTCGATCTCCAACAACGCCGAATACGGCGAGTACGTGACCGGCCCGGAAGTGATCAACGCCGAATCCCGTCAGGCCATGCGCAATGCTCTGAAGCGCATCCAGGACGGCGAATACGCCAAGATGTTCATCTCCGAAGGCGCCACCAACTATCCGTCGATGACCGCCAAGCGCCGTAACAACGCCGCTCACGGTATCGAAGTCATCGGCGAGCAACTGCGCGCCATGATGCCGTGGATCGCCGCCAACAAGATCGTCGACAAGACCAAGAACTAAGGTCCTTTCGACAAACGAAGAAACGCGGCGCTTGCCGCGTTTTTTCGTTTAGGGGCGGTGATCTGGTATAAAGCGGGGACGCCGGGCGTCTCATCGCAGTAGCGTGCCCCGGCGAATCTCAGCCTCAACGAGTTCTCAAGGAATCGTCCATGAGTGAAGGTCACGAGGAGCCCAACAAGGCTTCCGACACCGAAGAAAGTCTGCTGCCCATCGATGAGCACATCGAAGAGGGGCATGACGCCGAAGGTCGCAAGGTTCGTCATCGCGGCATCTACCTGCTGCCCAATCTGTTCACCACCGCGGCACTGTTCACCGGCCTGTACGCCATCATCAATGCCATGAGCGGTGATTTCTCCAATGCCGCCATCGCCATCTTCGTCGCCATGGTCCTCGATGGCCTCGATGGTCGCGTGGCTCGCCTGACCAATACGCAGAGTGCGTTCGGTGCCGAGTACGACTCGCTGTCCGACATGGTCGCCTTCGGCGTTGCTCCGGCGCTGGTCGCCTTCGAGTGGGCGCTGAGCAGCCTGGGCAAAGGGGGTTGGATGGTTGCCTTCATCTACGTGGCGGGTGCAGCGCTGCGTCTGGCTCGCTTCAATACCCAGGTGGGCAAGGCCGACAAGCGTTACTTCATCGGTCTGGCCAGTCCGGCCGCAGCGGCTCTGGTTGCCGGTACGGTGTGGGCGTTTGCTGACTTTGATGTGCAGGGGGCCAAGGTTTCTCTGCTGGTTGCCCTGATGGTCGCTGCCGCCGGCATGCTGATGGTCAGCAACATCAAGTACTACAGCTTCAAGGACCTCGACCTGCGCGGCCGCGTGCCGTTCATGGCGATCCTGGTAGTGGTGCTGGCATTCGCCGTGGTCTTCACCGACCCGCCGCGCATCCTGCTCCTGCTGTTCCTTGCTTACGCCGCCTCCGGCCCGGTGCAATACTTGTTGCAATTGCGCCGTCGCAAGCAGCCGCCTGCCGTGTAATTTCCAGCGGGCTCCGCAGTCTACTGGCGCATATAGCCAGTCGTTGCGGAGCCCGTCATGCTGATCAAGTCGTCCCGCCTTTCCGATTGCCACGAATCGGAAGTCACGCCCGAATCCCTCTATTTCTCCCGTCGCCACTTTCTCGGTGGTGCGATGGCGGCTGCCGCGTTGTCCGGATTGCCGCGCCTGAGTTTTGCCGACGGCGGTCGCTATGCCGACGTGACCGAGGCGGCTGCTCCGTCCTGGTTGACTGAAAAGTTGTCCGCTACCCGCTGGGATGCCGTAACGGTGAAAGATGAGTCCATCACGCCGTTCAAGGACGCGACGACCTACAACAACTTCTACGAGTTTGGCCCGGACAAGGGCGATCCCGCTGCCAATGCCGGCGCTCTGAAGACCGAACCCTGGTCAGTGGTGATCGACGGGGAGGTGGGCAAGCCGGGTAAGTATCTGCTTGAGGATTTCATCAAGCCCTATCAACTGGAGGAGCGTATCTACCGGCTGCGTTGTGTCGAAGCCTGGTCGATGGTTATTCCCTGGATAGGCTTCTCGATTTCCGATCTGATCAAGCGCGTGGAGCCGACTAGCAAAGCGAAGTACGTGCGCTTCGAAACGCTGGTGGATCGCAAGGACATGCCGGGTGTGCAGTCCAACTTCGCGCTGATCGACTGGCCCTATGTGGAGGGGCTGCGTATGGACGAGGCAATGCATCCGTTGGCGATATTGGCGGTCGGCATGTATGGCCGGGTACTGGCGAACCAGAACGGTGCGCCGCTTCGCTTGGTGGTGCCGTGGAAGTATGGGTTCAAGGGCGCCAAGTCCATCGTGCGGATCAGCTTCGTTGAAGAGCAGCCGAAGACCACCTGGCAAAGCCTGGCTTCTGACGAGTACGGCTTTTATGCCAACGTCAATCCGACTGTGGATCATCCCCGCTGGAGTCAGGCGCGTGAGCGGCGCCTGCCCAGTGGACTATTTAGCCCCAATGTTCGTCCTACCCTCATGTTCAATGGCTACGCCGATGAAGTTGCTTCGCTCTATGCAGGCATGGACCTGAGGAAGGATTACTGATGCGCTATCCGTTCTGGCGGACCGGGGTTTTTCTGGCTGCGCTGCTGCCGCCGCTTTATTGGCTGTATCAAGCTTGGATCTTCGATCTCGGTCCGGACCCGGGCAAGGCATTGGTCGACCGGCTGGGGCAGGGTGGTCTGATCCTGTTGCTCATGACCCTGGCCATGACTCCCCTGCAGAAGATCACTCGCTGGGGTGGTTGGATACAGGTCCGGCGGCAACTTGGGCTATGGTGCTTCACCTATATAGTGTTGCACCTGAGTACTTATGCGGTGTTCGTCCTGGGATTGGACTGGGCGCAGCTGGGTATCGAATTGCGCAAGCGGCCCTACATCATTGTCGGGTTCACTGCCTTTCTGGGGCTGTTGTCGCTGGCTGTTACCTCCAACCGCTACAGCATGCGAAAGCTGGGGGCGGGCTGGAAGAAGCTGCATCGCCTGATATATGTCATCCTCGGTCTGGGATTGCTGCATATGCTGTGGGTCGTGCGGTCCGATCTGGAGCGCTGGGCGATCTATGCAGCCATAGGCCTGATCCTGATGCTGCTGCGGATGCCGCCGGTGGCCCGTCGTCTGCCGCTGCTGAGAGGCCGCCTGGCGGCTAACTGAAGAAAGTTTAAATTAGTCGTTGACGGCCAATTTAAACTCCCTATAATGCGCACCACTCCCAGCGACGAAGCGCCGAAAGAACTTGAAAATCAAGTACTTACAGAGATT
>NZ_SWDV01000054.1 GCF_005877905.1 Pseudomonas nicosulfuronedens
ACCGCTGCCAAGATCGTCGTTTCCGGCGGCCGCGGCATGGGCAATGGCGACAACTTCAAGATCCTCTACTCCCTGGCTGACAAGCTGGGCGCTGCCGTCGGCGCTTCCCGCGCTGCCGTCGACGCCGGCTTCGTGCCGAACGACATGCAGGTCGGCCAGACCGGCAAGATCGTCGCTCCGCAGCTGTACGTGGCCGTCGGTATCTCCGGTGCCATCCAGCACCTGGCGGGCATGAAGGACTCGAAAGTGATCGTTGCGATCAACAAGGACGAAGAGGCGCCGATCTTCCAGGTCGCCGACTACGGCCTGGTCGCCGACCTGTTCGAAGCCGTACCGGAGCTGGAAAAGACTCTCTGACCCAGTTCTTCCCCTGGCCGGGCCAGCCTCATCGGCCCGGCGTTTTGCCAACACCCCAGTAGAAAGAAACAAGAACAATGAAAAATCGTCGTACCCCTGTGCTGGTCTCCGGACTGGCGCTGCTGCCCTCGTTCGCCCACGCGGATTTCCTCGCCGACAGCAAGGCCAGCATTGAAGCACGCAACTTCTACTTCAACCGCGACTACCGCCAGAGCGGCGCCGCCCAGTCCAAGTCCGAAGAATGGGCCCAGGGCTTCCTGCTGCGCTATGAATCGGGCTACACCGACGGCACCGTGGGTGTGGGCGTCGATGCCCTCGGCCTGCTGGGTCTCAAGCTGGATTCCAGCCCGGATCGCTCCGGCTCCGGCCTGCTGCCGTACTCGGCCAGCGACAAGCGCGCCGCCGACGACTACAGCGACCTCGGCCTGACCGCCAAGCTGCGCGTGTCCAGGAGCACGCTGAAGGTCGGCACGCTGCTGCCGAAGCTGCCGGTGGTGCAGTACAACGACACCCGCCTGCTGCCGCAGACCTTCCAGGGCGCGCTGGTGGAGTCCAAGGAACTCGACGACCTCGACCTGCAGCTCGGCCAGCTGCGCGAAGTGAAGCAGCGTGACTCCTCGAACAACGAAGACCTGTCGATGACCCGCGGCAACAAGCGCAACATCGTCACCGGCAGCCACCTCACCAGCGACCGCTTCAACATCGCCGGCGGCACTTATCGCTGGAACAGCCAGCTGAGCACCAGCTACCACTACGCCAACCTCGAAGACCTGTACCGCCAGCACTACCTGAGCCTGGTGCACACGCTGCCGATCGCCGAGGGCCAGTCGCTGAAGTCCGACATCCGCTGGGCGCGCTCCACCGATGACGGCGGCAGCAACGTCGACAACCGCGCACTCAACGCCATGTTCACCTACAAGCTCGGCAACCAGGCGTTCGGCCTGGGCCTGCAGCGCATGTCCGGTGACACCGGCTTCGCCTACCTGTCCGGCACCGACCCGTACCTGGTCAACTACGTGCAGATCGGCGACTTCGCCAACAAGGACGAACGCTCCTGGCAACTGCGCTACGACTTCAACTTCGCCTCCTACGGGCTGCCCGGCCTGAGCCTGATGACCCGCTACCTGCGTGGCGACAACATCGACCTGCTGAACGGGCAGGGCAACGGCAAGGAATGGGAACGCGACACCGACGTTGGCTACCTCGTGCAGAGCGGCCCGCTGAAGAACGTCGGCTTCAAGCTGCGCAACAGCACCTTCCGCAGCAGCTTCGGCAATGACATGGACGAGACTCGCTTCATTGTCAGCTACACCTTGCCGATCTGGTAAGGCTGTCTGAGGCCTTCCCGAGCACAGCGCCCGGGGAGGCTTCACCCCTTAGGTCGATGGGCAAGGCCGCTCCGGCAGGAATCCGGGACGAACGGCGCGAAAGCGCGTGCTTGAACGAGTGAGGGGCTGTTTCCTGCGTGCTGGTTGTCTCACTGGGCGAGGAAAAGTCTGGCCAGGGCCGGTGCCCTCGGCTTATAAAACCCCTTCGCCGCTGTAGACCCGCAGGGATGGCGGCCCCACGAGATCAAGGAACGATGATGCGACGAGTCACGATGATTCTGCTCGCTGCCGCCCTGTTGCAGGGCTGTGCGCACCAGAAGACCGGCAACCAGTGCGAAGACAACTTCAACACCGAAGGCGGCTTCATCGCCGGCAAGACTTTCACTTCCAACGTCCAGCTGGACATGCCGGTGTCCAAGGTATTCGACCGGGCGCAGAAGACGTTGGTGAAGGAAGGTTTCACCATCCAGAACGCCGACGAGAAGAGCGGCACCATCTCCGCCTATCAGGGCGTGATCCTGAGCAGTCGTAACGCACCGTTGAACGTCGTGGTGGAAAAGTCAGGCTCCGGCTCCAAGGTAAGCTATGTCTTCGTCACCCTGGGGGGGATGTACACCACCGAGGGCGCGGTGCGTGACGGCTTCTGCCGGTTCACCGACGGGATTCGCGAGTAACCGCTAGCCCCTGCAGGAACTCGTTGCCTCGACGGCTTTTGTAGGGCGGGTAGAGCGCAGCGATACCCATGCCGTGGCGTGGTACGAAGCGATGGGTATCGCTGCGCTCCACGCCATCCTACGCACGAGGCCCCCGGATGTTCCTTTTCAGGGTGGCGCCATCGGGCCTACGCGCGGACCAGCTTCTCCACCAGGCGGCGAGTGAGTGGGGTGATGACCAGCACCAGCGGGAAGGCGATGCCCCAGCTAGCAAGCCACGCGCCGAGCCAGAACTGGGCGAAGTCGGGTGCCAGGCCGATGGCGCGGCCGGTGGAAAGGCCGGAGACCAGCAGGGTCATCACGCCGGACAGCATCAGGGCAAACAGCAGCGGGGCGTAACGGCGCGGGATCATGCGTGGCACTCCTGCGCGGGCTCGAGCTCTGGCTGCTGAAGGCGGCTGAGGGTTTCGGCGAAATGCTGGCCGAACAGGTGCGCGGTCTTCAGGTCGCCGGGGCAGAAGTCCGGAGCAGTCTTGTCGGCCTGGGCCATCAGCCCGGACCAGGAGCCGAGGCGGTTGGCGGCTTCGCTCTCGGGCACGCCCCGGTGTTGTTCGGGAAGGATCGGGTTGCCGGCCCAGAGCATCCCGTGCTGCATGCAGAAGGTGAACATTGAGATCAGCGTGGATTGCTTGTCGCCGGCCGGCAGTGCCGAGACAGTGAAGCCGGCGGCGAGGCGGCCACGCAGCCTCTGCTGGCGCCACAACGGGCCGGTGGCATCCATCAGGGCTTTGAGCGGTGCCGAGACGCCGCCCAGGTAAGTCGGCGAGCCGAGGATCAGGCCGTGGTAGGCAAGCAGCGCTTGTGGCCGTTCGATCAGCTCGTGGGCCTGGAGCAACTGCACTTCGCAGCCGGGCACCCGGCGAGCGCCGTTGGCGATGGTCAGGGCAATGCGCTCGGTGCGGCCGCTGGCACTGTGGTAGACGATGGCGATGCTTTTCATTGGGTTCTCCTGTTTCTCACGCAAGGTCAAAGCCGCGTCCGGGTTGACCGGCAAGGGCTTTGGCGTGAACCTACAAGTTCAAGCGAACTTGAGGTCAAGAGGTGTTCCATGGATATCGCTGACGTGGCCAGACGCTCCGGCGTGCCGGCATCGACCCTGCGTTTCTACGAGGAGAAGGGACTGATCGCTTCGCTGGCCAAGCCCGGCGCGCGCCGCCAGTTCGCGCCGCAGATTCTTGACCAGTTGGCGTTGATCACCCTGGGGCAGTCGGCCGGATTCAGCCTCGAGGAGATCCGCTCGATGTTTTCCGGTGACGGCGGGGCGAATATCGACCGGCAGATGCTGGAGGCCAAGGCGGACGAGCTGGATGCCACGATCAAGCGTTTGCGGGCGATGAGTCGCGGGTTGCGCCATGCGGCGGCGTGCCCGGCGCCCAGCCACGCGGAGTGTCCGACTTTCCAGCGATTGGTAAAGACGGCGGCGGAGAGCGCGCTGGCGGGGAAGAAGGAGCGAGGGCGGTTGAAAACGGGGAAGGCCTGATTGGTGGTGTTTTCGAAGGGCGAATAACCCGGAACGGGTTATTCGCCGACAAGGCGGATAACGCCATAGGCGTTATGCGCCCTACGGTGGTGAAAGTCCTGCGTGGGGAGCGGGGGGGGGGGCGGTTGGCACAGCTCTTCGCAGGGTCGAGGGGACGCCCAGTCCTTGCTCGCGAACAGAGTCAGCCGGCCACTCCGGTGCTGGGTCGTTCGCGAGCAAGCTCGCTCCTACAGGGAAGCGCTCAGCGCGGCGGATAGCCACTCGCAGAAGCCCACCGCCTGGGCATTGCGCTCGCTCTGCTGGTGCACCAGCAGTGACCAGTTCGGTCCGCGCACGGTCTGCTCGCTGAGTGGGGTGAGCAGGCCATTGCTACGGGCATCACCGGCCAGCAACTGGCTCACCAGCGCGATACCCAGCCCCTGGCTGGCAGCGTCGAGCAGCAGTCCTGGATCAGAGAAGTTCAGCCCCTCGCTGCGCTGGCCGACGTCCGCTCCACCCTGCACCTGCCAGTGCGCCCAGTCCATTTCCCGTTCGCCGTGCAGCGTGGTGCGCGCAGGCTCCGGCTGCGTCAGCAGAGAAGGGTGGCAAGCCGGATAGAGACGATCCTCCAGCAGCACGCGGAAGCGGCACTCGGCCTGGGCAGTGAGATCGTCGCGCACAGCGATGTCGATGGTCTGGCTGGCCATGTCCGGGGTTTCGTCGGTGGTCAGCAGCCAGAGGTCGATCTGCGGGTGGTGTGCGTGGAAGTCGGCCAGGCGCGGTACCAGCCAATGGCGGGCAAAGGCCGGGGTGGTGTTGACCACCAGTTGGTTGGGCTTGCGGTACTGGTCCAGGCGGCGGATGCCCACGGCCAGTTGCTGCAGCATCGATTGCGTGGTGCTGAGCAGGTCGGCGCCGGCGTCGGTCAGCGCGACCTTGCGCCCTGAACGATAGAACAGCGGCTGCTCGACGAAGTTTTCCAGGCTGCGGATCTGCTGGCTGATGGCCGACTGGGTGAGGTGCAACTCCTCGGCGGCCTTGTGGAAGCTGCCCAGGCGCGCGGCGGCTTCGAAGCCGCGCAGGGCATTCAGGGGTGGCCAGTGTTTGAGCATGATCGATAAGTTCGTCTAATCAGATTTACGCAAAATCTATCGTTTGTTGTGACGTTTTCACAGGCCTAGCATTGTCATCAGGCGCCGCTTAACCCTTTCCATCCGATAAAAATTCCTTACCTAAGGTTCGAATATGCATCGCAATGACGATAGGCAGAACGGCTGGCGCATGCCTGCCGAATGGGTCAACCACGCGGCGACCTGGATGGCTTTTCCGCACAACCGTCCGCTCTGGGAGGGCGGCTGGCGCGTCACCCTGGAGCAGGTGCAGGAAGACTTCGCCCGTGTCGCCAACGCCATTGCCCGCTTCGAGCCGGTGAAGCTGGTGGTGGACCCGTCCGCCGTGGCCCGCGCCGCCGAACTCTGCGGGCCGAATGTCGAGCTGGTGCCGCTGCCCATCGACGACAGCTGGTGCCGTGATTCCGGGCCGACCTTCGTCTGCCATCCGCAGCAGGGTGTAGCCGGCGTGAGCTGGCGCTTCAACGCCTGGGGCGGCAAGTCCGAGCACACCCTGGACGAAGGCCTGGGCCGTCGCATTCTCAATAACCTCGGGTTCGACTGCTTCGGTACGCCGCTGTCCAACGAGGGCGGGGCGATCCATGTGGACGGCGAGGGCACGCTGATCACCACCGAGTCGGTGCTGCTCAACCCCAATCGCAACCCTGGCGTGAGCAAGCGCGAGATGGAGGAAATCTTCAGCCGCCTGCTGGGTGTGACCAAGACCATCTGGCTGCCGGGCGACCCGCAGTACGTCACCGGTGACATGACCGACGGCCACGTCGATGGCGTGTGCGCCTTCGCCCGTCCTGGCGTGCTGCTGGTGGATGCTACCCACGATAGCTCCAGCGTCTACGCCCAGGTCGCGAAGGAAAACCGTCGCGCGCTGGAATTGGCCACCGATGCCCAGGGGCGCTCCTTCGAGCTGATCGAACTGTTCGAAGCCAGCGCCGCGGTGGACCCGGAGGCGGAAGTGTTCTGCGCCTCCTACACCAACTTCTACCTGGCCAACGGTGCGGTGATCATGCCGGCCTACGGCATCGCCGCCGACGACGAAGCCGCCGCCGTGCTCGCCCGTGCTTTCCCCGGTCGCGAAGTGGTGCCGGTGCGCATCAATAACCTGGCCCACGGCGGCGGCGGTGTGCACTGCATTACCCAGCAGCAGCCGGCCTGGCCGCTGGGAGGCCTGTGATGAGCAAGCTGAGCGTCGCGGTGCTGCAGTTTTCCTGCAGCTGGGACCTGCCGCGCAACCTCGCCGAAGCCGAGCGCCAGGTGCGCGCGGCGGCGGCGGAGGGAGCGAAACTGATCCTGCTGCCCGAGTTGTTCGCCACGCCGTACTTCTGCATCGAGCAGGACCATTCCCACCTCGCCCTGGCCCAGCCGTATGACGACAGCCCGCTGCTGCAGCGCTTCGCCAGCCTGGCGGCAGAGCTGAACGTGGTGCTGCCGATCAGCTGGTTCGAACGGGCCGGTAACGCCTACTTCAATTCGCTGACCGTCGCCGACGCTGACGGCAGCCTGCTCGGGGTGTACCGCAAGACGCACATCCCCAACGCCATCGGCTACCAGGAGAAGGAGTACTTCAGCCCCGGCGATACCGGCTTCCGTGTCTGGGACACCGCCGTCGGCCGCCTCGGCGTGGGCATCTGCTGGGACCAGTGGTTCCCCGAGACTGCTCGCTGCCTGGCGTTGCAAGGCGCGGAGATGCTGCTGTTCCCCACCGCGATTGGCTCCGAACCGGGCGCCGAGCAGCTGGACTCCCGCGACCACTGGCAGACCGCCCAGCGCGGCCACGCTGCCGCCAACCTGCTGCCGGTGCTGGCCGCCAACCGTATCGGTGAGGAATTGGCGCCCAGTGATGACACGCTGCGCATGCGCTTCTACGGCTCGTCCTTCATCACCGACCACAAGGGCGCGCTGCTGGGCGAAGCCGGGCGCAACGAGACCGCCGTGCTGGTCCGCGAGCTGGACCTCGACCTGGCCCGCGAGGAGCGCCTGACCTGGGGCGTCTACCGCGACCGCCGGCCGGAAATGTACGGCCCGTTGCTCGGCCTCGATGGCCGCCACCTGCATCCGCGCTGGCAAGGAGTCTGACCATGAACAAGCACCTGATGATGGGCGCGCTGGGGTTGTCCCTGGCGTGCTGCCTGCAACCGGCTATGGCCGAAGAGAAGGTCCTGCGCCTGTTCAACTGGGCGGATTACTTCGCCCCCGACACCCTGGCCAACTTCACGAAAGAGACCGGCATCCGCGTCATCTACGACGTGATGGACAGCAGCGAGACGCTGGAGGCCAAGATGATGGCCGGGCACAGCGGCTATGACCTGATCTTCCCCGGCGACACCGTCGCCGAGCGCCTGATGCGCGCCGGTGCGTTGCAGAAACTCGACGACAGCAAGCTGGAGCACATGGACGACATCGAAGCGGGCCTGCGCGACCTGCAGACCAAGTACCCGTACTCGCGGCATGCCGTGGTGCCCTACACCTGGGGCAGCATCGGCCTGACCTACAACCAGGCAAAGATCGAGCAGCGCATGCCCGGCGCGCCGGTGAACAGTCTTGACCTGATGTTCAAGCCGGAGATGGCCAGGCACTTCGCCGACTGCGGCATCTCGATGATCGACTCGCCGGACGAAGTGCTCGCCGTGGTGCTCAACTACCTTGGCCGCGACCCACGTAGCGGCAAGCCGCAGGATCTGGCGGACGCACTGGCGGTGCTCAACGGCATCCGCCCGTATATCCGCAAGTTCCAGTCGCAGCCCGTCACTCAACTGGTCAATGGTGACCTGTGCCTGTCGCTGGGCTACAGCGGTGACGTGATCCAGTCGCAACGCGCCGCCGACGAGGCGAAGAAGCCCGAGCGCTTCGAGTACCGCGTGCCGCGCGAAGGCACTTCGGTATGGATGGACACCATGGCCATTCCCGCGGACGCGCCGCACCCGGAGTATGCCTACGCACTGATCAACTACCTGATGCGTCCGGAGGTGATGGCGGCGATCAGCAACGCCACCGGCTACCCGACGTCCAACGCCAAGGCGCGCCCGATGGTCGAGGCGAGCATGCGCGACAACCCGGACATCTATCTTGATGAGAAGGCCTACGCGCGACTGTTCCCCGGCAAGGACATCCCGCAGCGCGACATGCGTTCACGGATGCGCACCTGGACCAGCTTCAAGACCGGCACCGGCGGCTGAGGAGGCGAGGATGATGACACGCAGGAACCTGCTCGGCGCCGGCATGACGCTGGCGACGGGCCTCGGGCTGGGCCTGGGCCGCGTCGCCCTGGCGGCGAAGCCCTGGTACATGCCCGACGAGCACCGCAAGCAGGAGCGGGTGTTCGTTGCCTATGCGGCGAGCGCCGACATCTGGGAAGACATTGCTCCGGATGTCAACGCCACGGTGGCGCGACTGGCTCGCGCCATTGCCGAATTTCAGCCGGTGACGGTGCTCTGCCGGCCGGAACAACAGGCCGAAGCCAAGCGCGCGTGCGGCGGCCAGAACGTCGACTTCCTGCCTGTTCCGGTGGACGACATCTGGGTGCGCGACTACGGCGGCTGCTTCCTGGTCAACGACGCGCCGGGCGGCATGGCGCTGGCCGACTTCAACTTCAACGGCTGGGGCGGCAAGCAGCACGCCGAGCGCGACCGCAAAGTGTCGGCGGCGCTCGCCGAGGACCTGGAAGCCAAAGCCCTCGTCAGCGAGCTGTGCGGGGAGGGTGGCGGCATCGAGGTGGACGGCCACGGCACGGCGATCTTCACCGAGAGCTGCTGGCTCAATGACAACCGCAATCCGGGCTGGACGCGCCCGCGTATCGAGGCCGAGCTCAAGCACATGCTGGGGCTGCGCAAGGTGATCTGGCTGCCGGGCATCCGCGGCAAGGACATCACCGATGCGCACGTGGATTTCTATGCGCGCTTCGTCGAGCCGGGTGTGGTGGTGGTCAACCTGGACAACGACAAGCGCTCCTACGACTACGAGGTCACTCGCCGGCACCTGGAGATTCTGAGGAGCGCCACCGACGCCGATGGGCGCAAGCTTGAACTGCACAGTCTGCCGCCGCCGATGAACCCCAAGGCGAACGCCTACAACCGCGACAACCCGGACTTCGCCGCCGGTTACATCAACTACCTGCCGGTGAACGGCGGGGTGATCGCGCCGAAGTTCGGCGATGCGGCGGCCGATGAGCATTGTCACGCCTTGCTCAGCGAGCTGTATCCGGACCGGGAGATCGTGCAGCTGAACATCGACCCGATCGCCGCCGGCGGTGGCGGCATTCACTGTGTGACCTTGCAGATGCCGGCGGTGTAGGCCGCCTCGCGCCGCCTGCCTCTTCGTAGAAGCGAGCTTGCTCGCGAATTGGATTTCCCAACGGCGCCGAGCTGCGCGGGGTTGTGAGCAAGAACTGAGCGTCCCCCTCGCTCCTACAAGTCCGTTATCGCTGGATGTGCCACGGGAGGCCGGCGAATTCGTTTTCGGCGGATAACCCGTTCCGGGTTATGCGCCCTACGGTGGGGTCAGCTTCGTAGGATGGGTGGAGCGTAGCGATACCCATGCAGTTCGAGCTGGGAATGATGGGTATCGCTGCGCTCCACGCCATCCTACGGTCGAAAGTTGTTGCGCGATCAGTGCTCGGCGAACGCCTCGTTCAGCAATGCGGGCAGGGCAATGCCGGCTGCGCTGGCGAGGGCGAAGTCGCGTTCGCCGTGCAGGGGGCCGGGGACGGGATTGATGTGGAGGACGGTCGCGCGAAGGCGCCAGGCGATCTCGGGAATTTCCGCCGCCGGGTAGACCACGCCGGACGTGCCGATGGAGATCAGCAGGTCGCATTGTTCGGCGGCCTGGAAGGCATGGGTGATGGCGTCCATCGGCAGGCTTTCGCCGAACCACACCACGCCGGGACGCAGCGGGCCGCCGCAATGGGCGCAGGCCGGTGGTTGCACGCGGCGGCCGGCCTCGGGTTCGTCCGGTACCGGCAACGGCGCGTCCGGGTCACGCTGGCACTGGAAGCAACGCGGGCGTTCCAGCTGGCCATGCAGGTGGGTGACGTCCAGGCTGCCGGCACGCTCGTGGAGGTCGTCGACGTTCTGGGTGATCAGCGTGAGCTTGGGTACCTTGCTCGCCAGAGCGGCGATGGCCAGGTGCGCGGGGTTGGGCTGTGCGCGATGGACGACGCTGCGTCGCCATTCATACCAACCCCAGACCAGCGCCGGGTCGGCGCGGAAGGCCTCGGCAGTGGCCAGTGAGGCGGCGTCGAAACGCTCCCACAGTCCGGTAAGGCGGTCGCGGAAGGTGGGAATGCCACTCTCGGCGGAAACGCCGGCACCGGTGAATACCACGACGTGGCGGGCAGTGCGCAGGGCATCGAGCAGGTCAGGGTCGAGGATCATGGCGCGGATTCCTGCGCGGCCGGAGCGCTTTCCAGGCGATTGCGGCCGGCCGCCTTGGCACGGTACAGCGCACGGTCGGCCGCTTCGATGAGGGCTTGTGGACTGCTGTCGTTGCCACCGGGCAGGGTAGCAATGCCGATGCTCGCGGTGATCCGGCCGACCGGGCTGCCGGCGTGGGTCAGGTTGGCCTGCCGCAGACGTTGCATGAATTGCTCGGCCACGGCCAGGGCGCCATCGGCTCCGGTGTTGGGCAGGATCACCGCCAGCTCTTCACCGCCATAGCGCGCGGCAAGGTCGCCGGGGCGACGCACGCTGTCGGCGAGAACGCGGCCGATGCGCCGCAGGCAGTCGTCGCCGGCCGGGTGGCCGTAGGTGTCGTTGAAGCGCTTGAAGTGATCCACGTCGATCAGCAGCAGCCCCAACGGTGTGCGCTCGCGGTGTGCGCGTCGCAGCTCGGCGATCAGGTGCTCATCGAAGCTGCGGCGATTCTCCAGGCCCGTCAGCGGGTCGCGCGAGGCGAGCACCTCCAGCTGACGGTTGGCCTTGAGCAGGTCTTCGCGGGCGTCACGCAGCAGGCGCTCGGTGCCGATGCGCCGCTGGATGGCGAGGATCAGCAGGCTGCCGATGACGACGATGACCATCAGCAGGCCGAAGGCAATGGCCACCGTGCGCAGGGCATCGGCGGCCCAGGCGGCGAGGGCTTCATCCTTGCCCAGGGCCACCGAGGTCACCAGCGGGTAGCGCTCGTTCTTGCGGAAGGCGTAGATGCGCTCGATGCCGTCCAGCGAGGAGGCGAAGGTGGCGCTGCCGACCGCGGCGCTGTCCAGGTACTGGGTGAAGATCGGCGAGCGCGAGAGTACCCGGCCCATGTCGCTCTCGCGGAAGGGATAACGCACCAGTACCTGGCCGTTGCTGGTGGCCACGCCGATGGCGCCGGTCTTGCCGATATCGATCTTGCCGAACAGGCGGAGGAAGTCCTGCACGCCGAGGGCGGCGACTATCACTCCGGCGAAATTGCCCTGGTCGTCGTTGTAGCGCCGGCTGACAGTGATCACCCAGACGCCGGTGGATCGGCTGTGGATCGGCTCGCCGATGTAGGCCTCCAGTGAGGGATTGTCGCGATGGTGGATGAAGTAGGCGCGGTCGGCGCTGTTGGAGCCAGGCGGGAAGGGGCCGGTGGAGGTCATCAGCCAATTACCCTGGGCGTCGTAGATGCCTACGCCGTTGAGCTGCACCAGCAGGTGCTGCTGGCGCTGCACCAGTTCGTCCAGGCGCTGAAGTTGCGGAGCGTCGCGGCCTTCGTGCTCCAGGCGCTCGGCGAGGCCGAGCAGGAGCATGGAGCTCTGGGTGATAACGCCCTCGACATAGGTGTCCAGGGCCTGGGTGAGGTTGAGGTTGTGCGTGGTGGTTTCCGCCAGCGTGCGCTCGCGCGCCGACCACAGCTCCCACGCGGTGGCGGCGGCCACGGCGAGGCTGATGATCGACAGCAGGAGAATGGCAAGACGGATGTCGCGTTTCACTCTGGCCTCGTTGGGTCGGTCCCTGTGACGGTTGCCGTGCGCTGGGGGCTTCGCCCGGCGGGAATGCAGGGAGGCGCCGGTTGCATGCGCCCGGTTGCGTGTCGTTCGTCAGACGCCTGGCATGCCGCTGAGTTGCACACGGTTGCGACCTCTCTGCTTGGCCACGTACAGGTGCTGGTCGCAGCGGGCAAGCAACTCTCTTGGCTCCTGCAGCCCGCTCTCGTTGGCCATCGCCGCGCCGAGGCTGATGGTCAGGTGGCGCAGGCTGTCGGGCCGGTAGAAGTGCTCGATGCCCAGGCTGGCCACCTGCTCGCGCAGTCGTTCGGCCACACAGCGCAGGTCCTCGGCGCTGGTCGCTTCCAGCAGGATGGCGAACTCCTCGCCGCCATAACGATAGACGTTGGCGCGCCCGCCGCGCAGGGTGCCGACCAGGCTTTCGGCCACCTGGCACAGGCAACGGTCGCCGGCCTGGTGGCCGTAATGATCGTTGTAGGGCTTGAAGTAGTCGATGTCGGCCATCAGCAGGGCGAAAGGTCGGCCGTGGGCGCGCATGCCGTGCCAGCTCTCGTTGAGCTGCAGGTCCAGGGAGCGGCGGTTGCCCACGCCAGTGAGGCCGTCGGTGGCTGCCAGCTCCTGCAGCCGCAGGTTGAGCGCGGCCAGCTCCGAACGTTGGCGGCGCTCCTCCAGATCGGCGAGGAAGGCTTGGCGCACGCCCTTGATGTTGGTCCAGCTGATGAACAGGCTGAACAGAGCGATGGGCAGGTAGACCAGGGTAAAGATCAGCAGCGGCTTGGTCGCCCCGTCATGGATCAGCCAGACGTTGTAGAGAATGATCGCCGAGATGACCGCCGATACCACGGCGATGCCTTTGAAGGAATAGCGCACGCCGAGGTTGCCTAGCAGGATGAACACCACCGAGGCGTAGAGGAAGAACGGCACGTCGGGCGATGCACTGCGCTTGAGCAGTTCGAACCAGGCGATGGTCGAGATGATGTCGTGCACCGGCATCAGCAAGTCCATCACCAGGACGCTGCGGCTGAAGCGGAACACCAGGAAGATGTTGATCAGGCCGAGGAGGCTCAGGGTCGTGCGCAGGAATAGCGATTCCTTCGCCATGTCCGGAATCAGCAGGGCATCGGCCAGCACATAGGAGTCGTAGGCGGCCATGGCGATGAAGTTGATCGCCAGCAGGAAACGCCGGTAATGCTGGACCACGTACGCCTTGTAGGCATCCTGCAGGCGCGGCGGAATTCTCCCCTGGTACTGCTGCCGGGGAGGAACGGCGGGGAACTCGGGTGCGGTCATCGAAAGTGGGAGCCTGTGTCTGCCATCCGGGGCGAATGCTGGCCAAGGGCTAGAGTAGGGGGCGGCACCATCGCCGTCCAGCGGGGCGATGCATAGGCTGTACCAAAATATCGATCACCGGAGATTGGCTCTATTACCAATGGCATTAATGGATCTTTATAGGGTGCCAATGCCGCGGCATGATGGCCGCCACCACTCGCTGTCGAGGCCTTACATGTACCTACCCGCGCATTTCGAGGAAAACCGCCCGGAGGAGCTGCACCGGCTGATCCGTGAGCATCCCCTGGGCATTCTGGTCACCGGCCATGACAGCCTGCTGGACGCCAACCATCTGCCGTTCGAGCTGGAGCTTTCTGGCGAAAAACCGCTGCTGCGCGCCCACGTCGCCCGCAACAACCCGGTGTGGCGGGAGGCCGACGGTGAAGAGGTGCTGGTGATCTTCCGTGGCGAACACGCCTATGTCTCGCCCAGCTGGTACCCGAGCAAGCACGAGGCGCATCGCCAGGTGCCGACCTGGAACTACCAAGTGGTGCATGTACGCGGCCGTCTGAAGGTCATGGACGAGGAGCGCTTCGTGCGCGGCGTGGTCGGCCGCCTGACCCGTACCCACGAGGCCGGCGAGGACAAGCCGTGGAAGATGAGCGACTCCACCCCGGAATTCATCAGCGGCATGCTGGCGAACATCGTCGGCATCGAGGTGGAAATCGGCGAGATCATCGGCAAGTCCAAGCTCAGCCAGAACAAGGAGGACCGCGATCGGCTGGGGGCCGCGGCGGAGCTGGAGATACGCGGTAGCCACGAGCTGGCCGGGGCGATGCTCAAGTCCAGGGATGCGCAGGACTGACCTGTAGGAGCGAGCTTGCGCGCTCCTACAAAAAGCGCTGGGGTGTTGGGCTAGATGCCGCCCAGCAGGTCGTGAGCGTCCAGCAGGCGCCAGGCGATTTCCGGGTTCTTCTCCAGGCCCCGGCGGATCGCGGCGGGGATGGCCTGGCGGGTTTTTCGGCAGAGGCCGGGTTGCTCGTCGAAGTCGAACTCGATGCCGCGCATGGTGCGCACCTCGTTGAAGCCGGGGGCGATGTGCAGGCGAATGCCCAACTGATCGAAGAGCTTGTGCTGCAGGCGCTCCAGGTCCGCCAGGTCCTTGAGGTTTTCCAGGCGTTCGAGCAGGCGCTGTTCCTCATGCCGGGTCAGCAGCAGGATGCGCAGGTCGGCGTTGGGTGTCTCCAATAGCCGCTCCCGGTCGCAATTGCAGGCGCCGGGCGGACATTGCTGGCGGAGCGGGGGCGTGGTGGGCATGTCCCGATCATAGCGGGGATCGGGAAATCGCGCAGGGGGACCGCTCTTGCCGTTTGTAGGAGCGAGCTTGCTCGCGAACCGCCCAGCGCTGGAACTGCCGGGAATCTGTTCGCGAGCAAGCTCGCTCCTACAACAAGAGGCTCAGTGCGCCGGCTTGCGAATGGTCTTGAGCAGGTCTTCCGGGCTGATCTGCCCGACGATGGTGTTCACGCCTTCACTGCCGGGCTGCGGCAGGCCGAGGATGTGGCCCTTGATCTTGCCGATCACGTGCATCTCGCACGGCTTGCAGTCGAACTTCAGGGTCAGCACTTCGTCGCCATGGATCAGCTGCATCGGCTGTACCTTGGTGCGCACGCCAGTCACGCCCTTGGCCTGCTTCGGGCACAGGTTGAAGGAGAAGCGCAGGCAGTGCTTGGTGATCATCACCGGTACTTCGCCTGTTTCCTCGTGGGCCTCGTAGGCGGCGTCGATCAGTTGCACGCCGTGGCGGTGGTAGAACGCGCGGGCCTTCTCGTTGTACACGTTGTACAGGAAGGACAGGTGCGACTCCGGGTAGACCGGCGGCGGGTTGGTCTCGGCCTTGCGGCCACCGCGTGGGTGGGCCTGGATGCGGGCTTCGGTCAGCGCCTCGATGGCCTCGCGGCGCAGCGACTTGAGCTGGGAGTTCGGGATGAAGAACGCCTGAGGGGCGTCCAGCTCGATCTGGTCGGCATGGTACTGGGTGGTGCCCAGTTGGCCGAGCAGGTCGTGCAGTTGGTCGAGCGCCTGTTCCGGCTTGTTGGCGACGCCGAACGGGCCGTCCAGGGCGACGCTGGCGGTGACGCCTTCCTCACTGGTGGCGGTCAGTTCCAGGCGCTCTTCACGCAGCCTGGCGACCCACGACAGGCCGATACGGCGCTCGGCGGAAGTCTTCTGCAGCGCTTGCTGCCAGTTGTGGTCGAGGTTGCGCGACAGCGGGTGGTTCGGGCGCAGCCGGTAGAGGCCTTCGGGCATCTCGTTGGGCTCGACGCGGTAGCGGTAGCGCTTCTCGCCGTCTTCTTCGAATTCGCCTTTCGGCTCGGCGATGTTGGCGCGGAAGCCGACCACTTCGCGCTTCACCAGCACGTTGAGGCCGTCGCCGTTGGACAGCGGGTCCTTGGTCACTACCAGCAGGTCGCGCTTGCCGACCTTCTCCACGGTGCCCACCGGCAGGCCGGTGAAGGTCGGCGAATCGAAGGCGCCGATGTCGATCTTGCGGTCGCTGACGAAGTAGTCGGTGCTGCCGCGGTGGAAGGTCTTGTCCGGGTCCGGCACGAAGAAATGGTCGGTGCGGCCGCTGGAGGCGCGGGCCAGGTCCGGGCGCTCGGCGAGGATGCCGTCCAGGCGCTGGCGGTAATAGGCGGTGATGTTCTTCACGTAGCCCATGTCCTTGTAGCGCCCTTCGATCTTGAAGGAGCGCACGCCGGCGTCCACCAGTGCGCTTAGGTTGGCGCTCTGGTTGTTGTCCTTCATCGACAGCAGGTGCTTCTCGAAGGCCACCACGCGGCCCTGGTCATCCTTCAGGGTGTAGGGCAGGCGGCAGGCCTGGGAGCAGTCGCCGCGGTTGGCGCTGCGGCCGGTCTGGGCGTGGGAGATGTTGCACTGGCCGGAGAAGGCCACGCAGAGCGCGCCGTGGATGAAGAACTCGATGGCGGCATCGGTCTCGTCGGCGATGGCGCGGATTTCCTGCAGGTTCAGCTCGCGGGCCAATACCAGCTGGGAGAAGCCGGCCTGATCGAGGAACTTCGCCCTACCCAGGGTGCGGATATCGGTCTGGGTGCTGGCGTGCAGCTCGATCGGCGGGATGTCCAGCTCCATGATCCCCAGGTCCTGCACGATCAGCGCATCGACGCCGGCGTCGTAGAGCTGGTGGATCAGCGCGCGCGCCGGTTCCAGCTCGTTGTCGTGGAGGATGGTGTTGATCGTGGTGAACACCCGCGCGTGGTAGCGGTGGGCGAATTCCACCAGCTGGGCGATATCGCTCACCTCGTTGCAGGCGTTGTGCCGCGCGCCGAAGCTCGGGCCGCCGATGTAGACGGCGTCGGCGCCATGCAGGATGGCCTCGCGGGCGATGTGGACATCGCGGGCAGGGCTGAGCAGTTCCAGATGGTGTTTGGGCAGGGACATGGTTTCTTCTTTATCAGGCATGGCACGGGCAATCGCGCATTGTACCGGTCAAACGTCGCGCCGGCATCCGTGGCGTGCCGGACGGTGCGCAGAGGTACGCCTGTAAAGAATGGGGCGGCCGTTACCAGCCGCCCCGGGTGACTCAGTATTCGAACCGGTAGCCGACGTTGGCGTGGTTCTGGTCGAAGTTGTCACCGTCGCGGTAGCCCACTTCCATGAACAGGCTGTGCCCTTCGGTCAGACGCGTGGAGACGCCCACGGCCGCTTCGCGCCAGCCTCCACTGAAGTCCGAGCTCTGCTTGGGCGTGCCGTTGATCCGGTAGCCGATGTCATCGGCCATCAGTTCGCGCACGTAGCCGCCCTTGAGGTACACCTCGGACTTGTGTTTCGCGTTGCTCAGCTCGTAGCCGACGATACCGCCGGCGCGGGCCAGTAGCGAGTCGTAGTCGTCGTAGTGGATCTTCAGGCCATTGCTGGCGCGCGAGGAGAAGCCGCCCTGGTCGGTATAGACCAGTTGTGCCTGGGGTTCGACGAACCACTGGCTGTCCTTCTCGCGGTGCAGGGTGAAGCGTTTGCCGGCTTCCAGCGAAGCGGAGTAGCCCTTGCTGCTGCCGGAGCTCTTCACACGGTTGCCCTGGGTGTCGTTGACGCTGAAGTTGTTCTTCAGGTGCGCGGCCTTGAGCACGGCGTCGAGGTAGAAGCCGTTCTCGTGCAGCCAGGTGCCGTAGATGCCGACGTGCGTGTTGCGCGCGCCGCCGCTGCCTTCGTCGAAGCTCTGGTCGGCCTCGGTATGGCCGATCATCGCACCGACGAACAGGTCGCCGCTGCTCACCGGTACGCGGCGGTCCAGGCCCAGCTGGATGCCCTGGTAGCTCAGGCGATAGCCGTCGAAGTTGCTGCCGGCGAAGGAGTGCAGGCGGCCGCCATTGGTACGTAGCCAGACGTTGCCGTCCGTATCGCGCTCGGTGTAGCGCAGTTCACCCATGCGCTGCAGCAGGGTCTGCATGTCGAGGTAGGACAGCAGGTAGTTGGTGTGCACCTGAGCGTGGAAAGCGCGGGTGGTCGAGGTGCCGGGACCGGGGGCGGGGCCGGGCGGTGTCGGCGCGACCGGGTCGCCGGGTTCGATCGGGCCGGGCGGAGTCGGATCGACCGGGGGCGTCGGGTCGACTGGAGGAGTCGGGTCGACTGGAGGGATGGGATCCACCGGCGGAGTTGGATCGACCGGAGGAGTCGGGTCCACCGGCGGCTGCGGATCGACCGGGTCGGTCGGGCCCGGATCCACCGGCGGCGCGGTGTAACCGTAGAGCTCCCAGTTGTCGTCCTCGTTCTTGCGCAGGGCGTAGGTATTGCCACCCAGCTCCACCAGCGCGCCCTCGTACAGCCCGAACTGGCCGCTGCCGCCATTGGTCTCGATGATCTCGATGCGCTCGTTGCCCAGGGTGCTCTGCGATCCGTCGTTGGCCACCAGCACCGAGTGGTTGCCGGCGCTGCCGCCGGCTTCGCTGATGCTCAGCTTGTCGGTCAGCTGGTTGACGATGTCGGTGTAGAAGTGGAACGCCCCGGTGCCGCTGAGCGAACCCAGTTGCAGGCTGCCATAGTGCTCCGGCTGGTTGGCGGCAAAGCCGCTCTGCCAGGATTCGCGGCTGTTGAGGAAGACCTGCGAGCCGTCCTGCAGGTCCAGCGCGGTGAGGTTGGAAGTGGCGTAGTGAGCTGCCTCGCCGCTGTTCTTGTCCAGCAGGTACCAGCGTGAGCCCTTGAGGTTGAGGGTGGCGCTGCTGGAGCTGCCGTCCGTTGCAACAGTGCTGTCAGTCACCGCGCGGCCCACCAGCTCGCTGTCCTGCGCATTGAGCGTGAAGCTGCTGGCGAACACGCCCTCGGCGCTGTTCTGGCTGGCGTTGACGTTGAGCAGGCTGCGCCCGTCCTGGGCGGTGGCGCTGCTGTTGGCGAGGTTCAGGGTGGCGTCCTGCACCGCGTCGGCGACGTTCATGATGCCGGCGTTCTGGCCGTCGGAGGTGCGCCCGGCAAGGCCACCCACCTCGATCAGCCCGGCGGTTCCGGTGGCGCCGTCGAGGTGTGCCATGTCGGTATCGGTCAGGTCGATGACTTGGCCGCCTTCGAGACGATCACCGTTGCTGGCGAGGCTGTAGCCATTGGCGAAGGAGTAGCGGATCGCGCTGGCGGCGGAGTTGATGCTGTTGCGCACCCCGGCCACCAGGGGCGTGAGGGTGATCTTCGCGCCGTCCCCCATGACCCGCAGACCGGCCGAGTCCTTGCCTTCGGTGGTGATGTCGACCTTGCCGTACACCGTCACTTCGGAGTTGCCGTACTGGGAGCCGGCGTGGCCGGTGCTGTTGCTGGGGGCGCTGGCGCTGCCTCCACCCAGAGAACCAGCAGCCAGGCCATGGGACTGGCCGGAGCCGGTGGTGTGGATCACCGTCTGGAAGTCCTGGTGTTGCTCGCTATTGATCGTTACCTGGGAATTGCCGGTGGCCCAGGCGCCGATCTCGTTGGTCCCGGCGGTCTTGATCCGCAGGTGGCCGCCATCGTAGCCGGTGGCCGTGACGCTGGAGTGGTTCAGCGCGAACAGGGCGTTGGCGCCGTAGCGGCTGTTGCTGCCCTGGTTGAAGTCGCCCCCCATGAAGGTGATCGACGAGTTCGCCGTGGCATAGAGGCCCACGCCGTTGCTGATGCCAGTGCCGTTCATGTCCACCAGATCGAGGGTCACGGTGCCATTGTTATTGGCTTCCACCGAGCGCTGGCTGGACTTGTTGGTGACCGTCAGCACATAGGGCGCGCCGTCTTTCGCGGTCATGTCGATGGTCCCGCCATTGGCGGCGAACAGGCCCTTGCCACCCGCGATGGTCAGGTTGGCGTTGCCGTTGAGCTCGGCGCTGGAAGTAGCGCCGTCCACGTACATCGCGCTTTTCGGGCTGTTGTAGCCCGAGCTGGTGGAGATGGCGGTGAGGTTGCCGTTGAGCACGAAGCGCCCGCCCGCGGTAACCGCGATGCCGTTGTAGACGTACTTGCTGGCCGAGTTGGTGTTGCTGCCGTAGTTGTAGCTGATGTCACCGTTGACGGTGACCAGGCTGTTGGCGCCCTTGATATCCAGGGTATTGCCATCGACCTTGCCACTGACGCCTGTGAGCACCAGGGGCGAGCCGCTGGGGCCGGTCATGGTAATGATGGCGCCGTTGCTCACGGCAAAGGTCTTGATGGTGCCGACCTGGGTGAAGTCTTCGTATTGGCCGCTCTGGTTGGCGGTATAGCGTTGATCGGTTTCGGTGACGCTGTTGGCCGCCGTTGCGGTGGCCACGGCCAGGGGGCTGGCCAGCAGAAGCATCAATGGGGTGTTCTTCATCACGGTTTCCTACCGCCTCTCGGCGGGATGGGTGAAGAGAACCCGGGTGCTCGTTTTCCGTGTGCCGCGCCAGTGAATTCCTGGCGTGAAGGGGTGGGGAGGTGGGGTTCAGCGGTGGTCTACCGGCACTGTGAGTCGCTCACGGGGGTTGGTGTCGGCGGCGATTGTCGACCGCCACCCCAGAACGCGCCGTTGAGCTATGTCAGAAAGTTTTCGAATCCGGCATGGGTATTGAGAAACGTCATGGCCAGGCCAGATTGCGCCTGACCTGAATCAATATGGACCTGCCCCGGAGCTGCGCAATGCAGCCATGCAGAGGGCAGGGCGGTGCCTTTGCAAAACTGCAAAGCGACCCTGCAACCCTGTCTATTCCGCGCTTTGTGGGCTGGGATCAAGATGCGCTCGTCCTCTCGGAAAACCTCCCCCACTTTCAAGGAACCGAATCATGAACGCCAAGCAATCCCTGCTCGCTGCCTCTCTCGCCCTGGCCATCGGCAATGCCTTCGCCGCCGGCAACCCGACTGTCGAACACAACACCCAGGCCTTCCTCGAAGCCCTGGAAGCCGGCAAGGGCCAGCCGCTGGAAACCCTCTCGCCCAAGGATGCCCGTGCGGTCCTGACCGGCGCCCAGGCTTCGGTGAAGGTCGATCTGTCCGGCACCCAGGTCAGCGAGAAGACCGTGCAGACCGAGGTCGGCCCGGTGAAGCTGACCATCGTCCGCCCGGCGGGCGTGAAGGGCACGCTGCCGGCGTTCATGTACTTCCACGGCGGCGGCTGGGTGCTGGGCGACTACCCGACCCACGCCCGCCTGATCCACGACCTGGTGGTGAATTCCGGCGCCGTCGCTGTCTACGTCGACTACACCCCG
The DNA here is from genome assembly GCF_005877905.1 of Pseudomonas nicosulfuronedens. GTDB lineage: Bacteria > Pseudomonadota > Gammaproteobacteria > Pseudomonadales > Pseudomonadaceae > Pseudomonas > Pseudomonas nicosulfuronedens. The sequence continues at coordinate 20,846 of NZ_SWDV01000054.1, forward strand.
TCCCCCGAGGCGCATTACCCGGTGGCGATCAACCAGGCCTACGCCGCCACCAAATGGGTCGCCGAGCATGGCAAGGCGCTGAATGTCGACGGCAAGCGCCTGGCCGTGGCCGGCAACAGTGTCGGCGGCAACATGGCGGCAGTAGTCGCACTGATGGCCAAGGACAAGGGCACGCCCAAGCTGCGCTTCCAGGCCCTGCTGTGGCCGGTGACCGATGCCAGCTTCGAGACCGGCTCGTACAACCAGTTCGCCCAGGGGCACTTCCTCACCAAACCGATGATGCAGTGGTTCTGGGACAGCTACACCACCGACCCGAAACAGCGTGCCGAGGTCTACGCTTCTCCGTTGCGCGCCACCACCGACCAGCTCAAGGGCCTGCCGCCGACCCTGATCCAGACCGCCGAGTCCGACGTGCTGCGTGACGAAGGCGAAGCCTACGGTCGCAAGCTGGATGCTGCCGGTGTGGCTGTCACGTCCGTGCGCTACAACGGAATGATCCACGACTACGGACTGCTCAATGTGGTGAGCAAAGTGCCGGCCGTTCAAGCCGCCATGCGCCAGGCCGGCCAGGAGCTGAAGGTCCACCTGCAGTAAGCCGCTTTCCTCCCTCGCCGCCAGGCGGGGGAGGCCACTTCTCTGGAGGGAGCCCACATGAACCAGACCACTCAGCAAGAATCCGTCACCCTGATCATCCGCCACCGCGCCCGGCCCGACAGTATCGCCGCCTATGAAGCCATCCTGCGCGAGCTGACCCGCGCCGCCAGCGAGTTCCCCGGCCACCTGGGCGTGGACGTGATGCGTCAGGGCGAGCACTTCACTTCGGTGCTGCGCTTCGCCACCGCCAACGAACTGCAAGCCTGGCTCGACTCGCCGCAACGCCGTGAGCTGATCGAGCGGGCGGACCCGCACCTGATCGACGGTGAACAGAAGGAACTGCACCGCGCCCACGAGTTCTGGTTCACCACCCCGGACAACCCGCAGAAGCAGCCACCGCGCTGGAAGCAGGCGGCCATCTCCTACCTGGTGATCCTGCCGCTGGTGATGCTGGTGCCGCAGCTCTGGCGCCCACTGTTCGCGCAAGTCCCGCTACTGGGCGGCTTTGTGCCAGCCAACATGCTCATCGTTGCGACCATCGTCCTGCTGGTGGTCTACGTTTTCATGCCACGGGCCACGCGCCTGTTCTCCGCCTGGCTCAACGCCCGCTGATCGAAAGAGGAAATTGCCCATGTACGCCGACCTGATCCTGACCAACGGCCGCTTCCACACCGTCGACCGCGAGAAACCCGAGGCCACCGCCGTGGCCATCGCCGACGGCAAGTTCATCGCCGTCGGCACCGAGGCCGAGGCTATGGCCTTGCGCGCCGGCGCCACCCGGGTCATCGACCTCAAGGGCCGCACCGCCATCCCCGGTCTCAACGACTCGCACCTGCACCTGATCCGCGGCGGCCTGAACTACAACCTCGAACTGCGCTGGGAAGGCGTGCCGTCCCTGGCTGATGCCTTGCGCCTGCTCAAGGAGCAGGCCTTGCGTACGCCATCGCCGCAGTGGGTGCGCGTGGTGGGTGGCTGGAACGAGTTCCAGTTCGCCGAGAAGCGCATGCCGACCCTCGAGGAGCTGAACCAGGCGGCGCCGGACACCCCGGTGTTCGTCCTGCACCTGTATGACCGCGCACTGCTCAACCGCGCCGCGTTGCGTGTCGTCGGCTACACCAAGGACACACCGAACCCGCCCGGTGGCGAGATCGTCCGCGACAGCAACGGCGAGCCCACCGGCATGCTGGTGGCGCGGCCCAACGCGATGATCCTCTATGCGACCCTGGCCAAGGGGCCGAAACTGCCCTTCGAGTACCAGGTCAACTCGACCCGCCAGTTCATGCGCGAGCTGAACCGCCTGGGTGTCACCAGCGCCATCGATGCCGGTGGTGGCTTCCAGAACTACCCGGACGACTACCAGGTCATCGAACAGCTGGAGAAAGACAACCAGCTCACCGTGCGCATCGCCTACAACCTGTTCACCCAGAAGCCCAAGGAAGAATTGGCCGATTTCAAGAACTGGACCAGCAGCGTCAAGTACGGCCAGGGCAGTGACTTCCTGAGGCATAACGGTGCCGGCGAGATGCTGGTGTTCTCGGCGGCCGACTTCGAGGACTTCCTCGAGCCACGTCCCGACCTGCCCGGCACCATGGAAGCCGAGCTGGAGCCGGTGGTGCGCCACCTGGTCGAACAGCGCTGGCCGTTCCGCCTGCACGCCACCTATGACGAGTCGATCTCGCGCATGCTCGACGTGTTCGAGAAGGTCAACCTGGATATCCCGTTCAACGGTCTGCACTGGTTCTTCGACCACTGCGAGACCATCTCGCCGAAGAACATCGAGCGGGTGAGGGCGCTGGGCGGCGGCATCGCCATCCAGGACCGCATGGCGTTCCAGGGCGAATACTTCGTCGACCGCTATGGCAAGCAGGCCGCCGAAGCGACCCCGCCGATCAAGCGCATGCTCGCCGAAGGTGTGCCGGTGGGCGCGGGTACCGACGCCACCCGTGTGTCCAGTTACAACCCCTGGACCTCGCTGTACTGGATGGCCAGCGGCAAGACCGTCGGCGGACTGGAGCTGTACCCCGAAGGCCTGTCCCGCGCCACCGCGCTGGAGCTGTACACCCATGGCAGCGCCTGGTTCTCCAACGAACAGGGCAAGAAAGGGATGATCAAGGTCGGGCAGATGGCCGACGTGGCGGTGCTCTCCGCGGACTACTTCAATGTGTCGGAGGAAGAGATCAAGGCCATCGAATCGGTGCTGACCGTGGTCGACGGCCGCGTGGTGTTCGGCAGTGGCGACTTCGAGCGCCAGGCGCCGACGGCGATTCCGGTACTGCCGGACTGGTCGCCGGTGGCCAAGGTCCCCGGCCACTGGCGCCCGCAAGCGCCGCTGCAGAATGCCGTGCACCAGTGCGTCGGCTCCTGCGGCGTGCATGGCCACAGCCACGAACGCGCGCGCCAGTCGAGCGTGCCGGTGAGTGACTTCCAGGGCTTCTGGGGCGCCTTCGGCTGTTCCTGCTTCGCCTTCTGACGCCAGAGCCTTTGTAGGATGGCGTGGAGCGCAGCGATACTCATCAATGGTCGCACCGACAGCATGGGTATCGCTGCGCTCCACCCATCCTGCGTTCGTGGTCGCGTACCATGGAAAACGACCATGCTATCCACCACTGTTATTCCACTGGTTGATTGCCCGTAGGATGGTGTGGAGCGCAGCGATACCCATCAGCGCCACAACCCACCGCTAGAACCCCACCAATTGCCCCACCGCTTGAGCCTGCGGATCATCGCTGCGGCTCACCAGCGCATAGTTGTAGCCACCCTGGCTCCAGTAACGCGCCAGCAGGTCGCCATCGGTGCGCTGCCCCTGCGGCAACATCTCATGGCGCGGTCCCGGCGGGCGGATGAAGAAGGTCAACCGACGCCCCTGGCCATCCTCGTAGATCACCAGCGCCGCCGCACCCTGTTCGGTGGCGAGCAACCGCGCCCCGACGGTCTTCAATCCCACCTGCTCCAGCGCCGGTGGCGGCGGGGCGTCTTTCAGGTAGCGCGCCAGCCAACCATGCAGGTCGCCTCCATCGCGCAGGTCCAGCCCGTTCTGGCCGGCGTCGGCAAACAACCGGTAAGCCTGCACCGCATCCTGCATCGGCAGCATGCCGCGCAGCATCGCGTCGCCGCGCATCTGCCAACCCCCCATGCCACCGACGCCCAGCGCGATCAACAAGGCTGCCGCCGTCGCAAGGCGCGAACGTCTGCGCTGCTGGATCTGCCGGCGAATCCGCGCCGGGTCCAGTTGTTCGGGAATGGCTCCGCGCGCCTGGCCGGCAAAGGCCGCGCGCAGCTGCTGCGCATCCTGCCGCCAGCCTTCCACGCGGCGGGCGTCGTCCGGGTGCGTGGCGAGCCAGGCTTCCACCCACTGGCGACGCGCCGGTTCCAGCTGATCGTCGAGGTAGGCGTGCAGGTCCTGTTCCTGGGGCGTGCCGTCGGGAATGCGTTCGTTCATTTCAATACCCGCAATGAAGGAGTCGCCGTCTGTCCTTCGCTCAGCGCGCGCAGCGCCGTGCGGGCGCGCGACAGGCGGGACATGACGGTGCCCATGGGAATATCCAGTGCCTCGGCCACCTCGCGGTAGCTCAGGCCCTCGACGCTGACCAGCGTCAGCAGCGCGCGTTGCTCGGCGGGCAGGCGCTCGAAGGCCTCTAGCGTCGAGCGTGCGCTGACGATGTCCTCGGGCGATGCGCTGACCGCGCTGTCCGCGCCGAACAGGCTCAGCAGGCGGGCGTAGCGTTTGGCCCGGCGCTGCCCGTCGATGAAGTGCCGGTAGAGGATCGAGAACAGCCAGGCACGCAGGTCGCCGTCGTCGCGGCGGCCGGTCCAGGCCGACAGCGCCTTCTCCAGGGTGGTCTGGACCAGGTCGTCGGCGCTGCTCGCGCTGCGCGTCAGCGACAGGGCGAAGCGCCGCAGCCGGGGTAGCAGTTCGCGCAGTGAATGGTCGTCCAGTGAATGCATCGGGGCGCCGGGAGTGGGTGGGTTCGAGCGAGAAAGACGTCTGTGGCAGCGATCTATTCCCGTCCCGCGAAAAAATATTTCTTTCGGGGTTGGCGGGAATAACCCGTGGCACGGTGCGTCGTACCGGCTCAACGCATTCAGCCTAAGCCTGAGGAGCTGGAAATGACAGAAACACCGCCCACCGCACCCAACGTGCCCCTGCGCCTGGCGGCCATCGGCGCCGTGGTACTCGGCGTGGCCGCCGTCTTCGCCTACGTCGCCGGCTGGCTCGACCCGCAGCGCCTCACCCCGGACAAGGTCATCAACACCCTGGAGCACAACGGCGGAGTCTACCCCGGGTACCGGCGCAACCATGCCAAGGGCCTGTGCGTGATCGGCCACTTCGACAGCAACGGCGGCGTGGCCGACCTCTCGCGCGCCAGCCTGTTCTCCGTCGGCCGTGTACCGGTAGTGGGGCGCCTTGCGATCCCCGGCGGCAACCCCAAGGCCAGTGACGGCGCCGCGCCGATCCGCAGCCTGGCGCTGCGCTTCCTGCCGGCCGATGGCCAGGAATGGCGCACCGGCATGAACGCCATGCCGGTCTTCGTCGTCCGCGACGTGGCCAGCTTCTTCGCCCTGCAACAGGCCACGGCGCCGCAACCGGGCACCGGTAAGCCCGATCCGGCCAAGGCCGGTGCCTTCTTCAAGGCGCACCCCGAGACCGGCCCCTTCCTGCAGTGGATGAAGACCTCCACACCGTCCTCCAGCTACGCCAACAGCGCCTACTACGGCCTCAATGCCTTCTACCTGGTGAACAAGGACGGCAAGGAACAGCCCGTGCGCTGGTCTGTGCAGCCCGAGGCACCGGTCGAACCGCTGGCCGCCGACAAGCGCGGCGACGCCGACTTCCTCGCCGCTGAACTGGCCCAGCGCATCGCCGCCGGCCCGCTGCGCTGGCGCCTGCAGTTCACCCTGGGCGAACCCGGCGACAGCACCACCGACGCCACCCAGGCCTGGCCCGACAGCCGCCGCAAGGTCGATGCCGGGGAACTGGTGATCGAGCGCTTGCAACCGGAAATCGGCGGTGACTGCCGTGACGTCAACTACGACCCGCTGATCCTCCCCGACGGCATCCGCGCCTCCGACGACCCGCTGCTCAGCGCACGCTCGGCCGCCTATTCGGAATCCTTCAACCGCCGCACCCGTGAGCAGGCCCAGGAGACCCACTGATGAAACCGACTTACTTCCCGCTCTCCCTGCGCGTGCTGCACTGGCTCATGGCCGTGCTGGTGCTCGCCATGCTGCTGATCGGCCTTGGCATGGTTGCCAGCGTCTCGCCGCGCCACGCTACCCTGATCGCCATCCACAAGCCCCTGGGCGCTGCGTTGCTGGTGCTTGTGCTGCTGCGCATCGTCGTGCGCCTGACGCACCGCATTCCCGCGCTGCCCAGCGACATGTCCAGCTGGCAACGCAGCGCCGCGCACCTCTCGCACCTTGTGCTCTACGGCCTGCTGCTGGCCCAGCCGCTGGTGGGCTGGACCATGCAATCCGCTGGCGGCTACCCCGTCGTGCTCTGGGGCGGCTTCGAACTGCCGGCACTGGTGTCGCCTTCAGTCGAGTTGCACGCCATCCTGCGCAGCGCGCATACGGTCATCGCCTACGCCTTGCTGGCGACCATCCTTCTGCACCTTGCCGCCGCGCTGTTCCACGGTCTCATCCGCCGCGACGAAGTCCTCCCCAGCATGACCGGCGCGCCCATGCCGCGTGCTTCGTCCTCCGGGGAACGGCCATGAAGCGTTTGCTCGCTGTCGCCTGCCTCTTCACCTCCTGCGCGGCCCTCGCCGCGCAGGAGGCACCACCGGCGCAGGATTACCGCTACGGCCAGAAACTCGACATCCAGCGCGTGGTGCAGGCACCGGACCTGGGTTTCTGCGGGATTCGCGAGGTGGAGATGACCTACGAGGACAGCGCCGGGCAGCGGCATACGCTGCGGTATCCGGTGTGGGGGCAGGGGTGTGGGAATGAGAACTGAGGTGGAGAGCACCTAGGGCTGCTTTCGAATGGGTATATTCCTTGGTTAGGATCCTGGCCTTTTCACGCCAAGGAGTGGGATGCATGCAGATAGATCGAGATGTACGACCCGAGTACTTCGCACAATTAGAAGGACTGCTCTATGGCATGAATTATCAGGTCTGGATCGCTCTGTACGGTCCGCTCGAGGCACAACTTTCTCTGGAGCAAGCACTGAAAAAGTCTGTTTCCAAGGATGCTGTTGTCGGTGGCAGTGAGACCGTTGCCAGAAGCGTTGTTCGTTCGCAGATCATAGAGAGCATGTTCTATCCAGGCGATCCCGGCTGTGGGCCTATCGATCTGGAAGCAAAGCGAGGCGAGATCATTGCTCTGACGGAGAGGATTCTATGCGACGCGCATCTCGATGATGCGCAAGAGGTTACTGCCTTCTGGTTCGCGAAAGGACATCCCGCCTATCCGGTGTTCTGGGATTTCGCCTACGACATTCACGCCCAGAGCAATCGCTGGATTCTGCTGGGGAGCAGTAGTGATTGCTCCAGAGAAAGTT
>NZ_SWDV01000055.1 GCF_005877905.1 Pseudomonas nicosulfuronedens
GTCGTGGCAGGTTGTGCGGCAGCCGGTTTGTGTTCCTGCTGGCAGCCGGCAATAGCGGCCGTTCCGATCAGGAGTGCGGCGATCAGGGGGTGTTTTGAGCAGGAAACGTACAGTCGGAGCCCTGGTGACCGGGTGGTTCCATGGCCAATGGCTTACAGGCCATTTGGTATCAGGGGCTTTTCGTAGGAGCGAGCGGCGGGCGGGGTAGCGACCTTGTAGGGCGCATAACGCGCCAGCGTTATCCGCCACGGATGAGCCGGCGAATAACCTGTTCCAGGTTGTGCGTCCTACCGAAGCTCGCGCGCCTACCCGGTATACGAGGTCGAAACGAAAACGGGAGCCCCAGGGCTCCCGTTTGGTGCAGCGCAAATGCTGGATCAGTCTTCGGCATGATCGCGCAGGAACACCAGCTGGTCGGCCTTGGAGTGCTCGGCGCTGTAGGCGTAGCCCGCGTAGTTGAAGTCCTTCAGGCCTTCGGGGTTGGTCAGGCGTTCCTTGATCACGTAGCGCGCCATCATTCCGCGGGCCTTCTTGGCGTAGAAGCTGATGATCTTGTACTGGCCGTTCTTCAGGTCCTTGAACTCAGTGTCGATCACCCGTGCGTTGAGGGCCTTGCGCTTCACCGCACCGAAATACTCGTTGGAAGCCAGGTTCAGCAATACGTCGTCGCCCTGTTCGGCCAGGGACTCGTTCAGCCAGCCGCTGATGCGCTCGCCCCAGAAGGCGTAGAGGTCCTTGCCCCGGCCGTTGGCCAGCTTGGTGCCCATTTCCAGGCGATACGGCTGCATCAGGTCCAGCGGGCGAAGCACGCCGTAGAGGCCGGAGAGCATCCGCAGGTGGCGCTGGGCGAAGTCGAAGTCGTCCTCGCTGAAGTCCTCGGCCTGCATGCCGGTATAGACATCACCCTTGAAGGCCAGCAGTGCCTGCTTGGCGTTGGCGGGGGTGAAGTCCGGGTGCCAGCTGCCGAAGCGCGCAGCATTCAGGCCGGCGAGCTTGTCCGACAGGTGCATCAGCTCGGCGATCTGCGCCGGGGCCAGTTCCCGCAGGATACCGATCAGCTCCTGGGCGTCGTCCAGGTGTTCGGGCAGGGTAAAGCGCTGCGTCACCGGCGCGGTGTCGTAGTCCAGGGTCTTGGCGGGGGAAATCACCATCAGCATCGTGCGGTCTCCTACAAGCGAGCGGCGATTGTAAGGAGTCGCGGGCGTTGGCTCCACCTATGGGGACGATTAGCGACGGGCGAGTCGCGGGATCGACATCTATAGAGACGGGCAGGGTGGAGCTTGGGGGACGAGTGCCGGAGTAGGCGCTGCGTATGGGTCTAAGAGACTGATCTGGCGAAAAAAGAGGAGGGCGTTACGAGGGGTAGGACTCCTAAAACTAGCGCTGTCCGAGGCCGTCGCCAAGGTATTTCGTCGTACGACGAAAAAAACCTTCTTAGGAAGGAAAAAGACTTTTTATCGTCATGTTTTTTCCTGTATTTCTGGAGTCGTAGACCGCCGAACCCTGCAGACAGGTGGCGGCCCCGGCCCGGCCAGTCCCTTGTATGCAGTGCTCTCGAATCCTGCCGATCCCAGGAGCCCGAGAGCCGGTGGCTCACCGCACGGCGGAGCGCTGTAAAGGCATTCCGTCGTAACGCTCCTACAAGAGGTGACCTGCGTATGGATGACCACGGACGCTCCCGCCCCACCCAGCCCACCCTGTACGTCCTTGATACCAACGTCCTGATCCACGATCCCAACGCCTTGCTGAACTTCCAGGAGCACCACGTCGCGATCCCGATGACGGTGCTGGAGGAACTGGACAAGCTCAAGACCGGCAAACACACCGTGGCCGCGGAATGCCGCCAGGCAATCCGTCTCATCGACTCGGTACTGGGCGAGGCCTCGCCCGATCAGGTAGAGGATGGCGTGCCCATCCAGCGCGGCAAGAGCGGGCCGTGCGGCAGCCTGTCGATCCTCATGAGCAAGCGCGCCGAGCCGATCACCTGGCTGCCCGAGCACCTCAACGACAACAAGATCATCAACCAGCTGGTGGAGCTGAAGAGTCGCCACAGCAGCAAGCGTGTGGTGCTGGTCACCAAGGACATCAACATGCGCCTGAAGGCGCGTGCCTGCGGGGTATTTGCCGAGGACTACCACACCGACCAACTGGTCGATGACATCAACCTGCTGTCGCGTGGCTACCACTCGCTGAATGGGTCGTTCTGGGACCGTGTCAGCAAGGTGGAGACCCGCCAGGATCGCGGTCGCACCTGGCATCGAGTGCAACTCACCGACAACCTGCCGGCGGTGCACATCAACGAGTTCATCGTCGATGAGCAGGGTTTCGTCGGCTGGATCAAGGGTATCGACCAGGACGAACTGACCATCCTCGACCTGCACCAGGAACCGCTGCTGCACCAGGAGGCATGGGGCCTGCGTCCGCGCGATGTGTACCAGTCGCTGGCGCTGTACGCGTTGCTGGACCCGGACATCCACCTGGTCAACCTGTCCGGCGCCGCCGGCTCGGGCAAGACCATCCTTGCCCTGGCTGCCGCCATCGAGCAGACCATGGTCACCAAACGCTACAAGCGCATCATCGCGACCCGCAGCGTGCAGGGCCTGGACGAGGACATTGGCTTCCTGCCCGGTACCGAGGCGGAGAAGATGGAGCCCTGGCTCGGCGCGATCACCGACAACCTCGAAGCGCTGCATTCGGATGACGAGTGCACCCATGGCAGCGTCGACTACATCCTCAGCAAGGTGCCGCTGCAGTTCAAATCGCTGAACTACATCCGCGGCCGCAGCTTCCAGCAGAGCCTGATCCTGATCGACGAGTGCCAGAACCTCACCCCGCACCAGATGAAGACCATCATCACCCGCGCGGGCAACGGTTCGAAGGTTATCTGCCTGGGCAACCTGGCGCAGATCGATACCCCCTACCTGTCGGCCACCAGCTCCGGCCTGACCTACCTGACCGAACGCTTCAAGGACTTCCCCCACGGCGTGCACGTGACCCTGCAAGGGGTGCCGCGCTCCGTACTGGCGGAATTCGCCGAAGCGCACATGTAAGCCTTCCGCTTACTCAGCAGGGCCCGCCATCTGGCGGGCCTTCTATTTCCCGGATACGTCCGGTGTAAACGAAGACTGAAGCCTGCACGGTTTGCTCCCTCTCCCTTCAGGGAGAGGGAACCGTTGGGCAGAAGGCGCAAGCTGGCAGCCAGTCGGATACACCGTCGAACGGGGTGCGGACGGAGAGACTTGAACTCTCACCGCACATATACCTCTTCTTGTATACAATCCTCCCCCCAACGCGCCGCTCGCCGGTCTGCCAGCCCCGCGCGTCGGGGTTAAACTGTTCCCCTGATTCTCCGGAGAGTGCCCACCCGTGCTGACCCATCTCGATTCCCAGGGCCGCGCCAACATGGTCGATGTCACCGAAAAAGCCGTGACGTCCCGTGAGGCCGTGGCCGAAGCCCGGGTGCGCATGCTCCCGGCGACCCTGCAGCTGATCCAGGACGGCGGCCACCCCAAGGGCGACGTATTCGCCGTGGCGCGCATCGCCGGCATCCAGGCGGCGAAGAGGACCCATGAACTGATCCCGCTGTGCCATCCGTTGCTGCTCACCAGCGTGAAGGTCGAACTGGTCGCCGAGGGGGAAGACACCGTGCACATCGTCGCCCGCTGCAAGCTGGCCGGGCAGACCGGTGTGGAGATGGAGGCGCTGACCGCCGCCAGCGTCGCCGCGCTGACCATCTACGACATGTGCAAGGCCGTGGACCGCGGCATGACCATCGAAAGCGTACGCCTGCTGGAGAAGCTCGGCGGCAAGAGCGGGCACTACCTGGTCAACGATGGCGTAGCAGGAGACACCCCATGATCCGCGTGCAGTACTTCGCCCGCTACCGTGAAGCCCTCGGCCTGGAGGGCGAGCAGCTGAACTGGAGCCAATCCCTGGCCAGCCTCGATGACCTGCGGCGCCTGCTGCTGGAGCGCGGTGGTGCCTGGGACGTGCTCGGCGAGCAGAACCTGATGTGCGCGCGTAACCAGGAACTGTGTTCCCTGGACGAGCCTCTCGTCGACGGCGACGAAGTGGCGTTCTTCCCCACCGTGACCGGAGGCTGAGCCCATGGCGATCCGCGTCCAGCCGGCGGCGTTCGATCCGGGCGCCGAACTCAACGCGATGCACGCCGCCAACGTCGGCGTCGGTGCGGTGGTCGGCTTCGTCGGCTATGTGCGTGATTTCAACGATGGCCGCGAAGTGGGTGGCATGTTCCTCGAACACTACGCCGGCATGACCGAGAAGGCGCTGGCGAAGATCGAGGTCGAGGCCAACGAGCGCTGGCCGCTTCTGCGCCTGGAAATCCTCCACCGCATCGGTCGCCTGGAGCCGGGCGAGCCCATCGTTTTCGTCGGTGCGGCCAGCGCCCACCGACAGGCGGCGTTCGATGCCTGCAACTTCGTCATGGACTACCTGAAGACCCGCGCGCCATTCTGGAAGAAGGAAGACACCACCGACGGCCCGCGCTGGGTCGAGGGCCGTTGCAGCGACCAGGCTGCCGCCGACCGCTGGAAGAGCTGAGTCCGTCGCCTGTGCATCTGTGAACCCATGGGCGGCGGATAACGCCTGAGCCGTTATCCGCCCTGTGGATGGGCGATTCCTGGTGTTGAGGCCAGGCCTGCTCCGGAGCCAGGCGTAGGGCGCTTGAAGCGGCACGCTTTATCCGCGACTGCGCATCCACATTCGGATGAAAGAGAGGGAGCGTCTGCGCGCCGACCGGTGGCGATGCCCCGCACGCGCCGGGGCAGTACCTCCTAGGAGGAATGGGCGGTAAGGAGGAAGGGGCGCAGGCTGGCGCCAGCCCTTTTTGCTCCGAATCGGAGAGCCCCTCATGAGCCATCTCAGCACCCCGGACTTCCAGCCGCTGGAGATCGCTGTCCTCACCGTCAGCGACACCCGCAGCCTGCACAACGACACCTCCGGCCAGGCCCTGGTGACCTCGTTGCAACGGGCCGGACACGCCCTCGCCGAGCGCCGGCTGGTCATCGACGACATCTACCAGATCCGCGCCGTGGTCTCGGCCTGGATTGCCGATCCCAAGGTCCAGGTCGGCCTGATCACCGGCGGTACCGGCTTCACCACCCGTGACAACACCCCTCAAGCCGTCGCGCCTTTGCTCGAGCGCACCGTGGACGGCTTCGGCGAGCTGTTCCGGCAGATTTCCCGCGAGGAAATCGGCACTTCCACGATCCAGTCCCGCGCTATCGCCGGCATCACCAACGGCACCCTGATCTGCTGCCTGCCCGGCTCCACCGGCGCCTGCCTGACCGCCTGGGAAAAGATCCTGGTGCAGCAGTTGGACAGCCGCACCAAACCCTGCAATTTCGTCCCCCATCTCAAGCGCCTGCCCGAGCGCCCGGTGCTGGCCTGCGGTACACGCTCATGAGCGCCTGCGGCTGTTCCGGTTCCGGCCTGCGCCCGGTGGACGAGGCCATCGCCGCGCTGATGGATTTCGCTCCCCCGGCGCCGCCGACTGTGTGTGTCGACCTGGAGGAGGCTCTGGGCCGCATCCTGGCCGAGGACATTCACTCACCTATCGACCTGCCGCTTTGGGACAACAGCGCGATGGACGGCTACGCCCTGCGCAGCGCCGACATGGGGCCGACGGGTGCGAGACTGAAGATCGCCGGCTGTATTGCTGCCGGCGATGCTGCCCAGGTCGAACTGCAACCCGGCCAGGCCATGCGCATCTTCACCGGCGCGCCGTTGCCGCCGGGGGCGGACAGCGTGATCGCCCAGGAAGACTGCGAGGTCGACGGCGACTGGCTGCAGGTGCCCGTGGTCGAGCACGGCAGCCATGTTCGCTGTCGCGGCGAAGAGCTGTGTGTAGGCGATGCCTTGCTAAGTGCCGGGAAGAAACTGCGCGCCCAGGACCTGGGCCTGATGGCCAGCGTCGGCCTGGACCGCGTCAAGGTTTTTCGCCCGCTGCGCGTCTGCCTGCTGAGCAGTGGCGACGAGTTGCGCGAGCCTGGTGAGTCGCTTGCCCCAGGGCAGATCTACAACGCCAACCGCTTCAGCGTCGGTGCGTTGCTGCGTGGCTGGGGTGTCGAGGTGCACGACTACGGTGTACTCGCCGATACCCTGGCGGCCAGCCGCGATGCGCTGAGCCTCGCTGCGTCCGAATGGGATGTGCTGATCACCAGCGGCGGGGTATCGGTGGGCGACCGTGACTACCTCAAGCAGGCGATCCGCGAGCTGGGCGAACTGCACCTGTGGAAGCTGAAGATGCAGCCGGGCAAACCGCTGGCATTCGGCAGCATCGCCGGCAAACCGTGGATCGGCCTGCCGGGGAATCCGGCTGCCGCGCTGGTCACGGCACTGGTGGTGGCGCGACCGTTCCTCTGGCGTGCCCAGGGGCGTAGCGTGGTCGATACGCTGCCGGTCACGTTGCCGGCGGGCTTCGACTGGCCCACGGCCAACTCGCGGCGCCAGTACCTGCGCGCGCGCCTGGAACTCGGCGGCGACGGCGTGGCATGCATCTGCCTGCACCCGCAGCAGGGCTCGGCCATGCTGCGTGCGGCGAGCTGGGCCGATGGCCTGGCGGTGGTGGAGGCCGGGCGCACCCTGCACGCCGGCGAGCCGCTGCCTTTCCTGTCTTTCAGCGAACTCGGCGCCTGACGCCGTTCCCGGCTGCCGGCGGGGGCCGGCGGCCTCCGTACTGCCCGGGGGAAGCATGCAACTGGTCTGCCCGGCGGGAAGTCTGCCCGCCTTGAAATCGGCCCTGCGCGAAGGCGCCGACGCCATCTACGTCGGCTTTCGCGATGACACCAACGCCCGGCATTTCGCCGGCCTCAACCTCGATGACCGCCAGCTGCGCCAGGGCGTGGAAGTTATCCACAGCGCCGGCAAGCAGATGTACGTGGCGGTCAACACCTATCCCGGCGCGGCCGGCTGGTCCCGCTGGCAACGCGCGGTGGACCACGCCGCGGACCTGGGCGTGGATGCACTGATTGCCGCTGACTGTGCGGTGCTCGGCTACGCCGCCAGGCGCCACCCGAACCTCGCGCTGCATCTCTCGGTACAGGGCTCGGCCACCAATGTGGCGGCGCTGGCGTTCTACCACGAGCGCTATGGCATCCGCCGCGCCGTGCTGCCGCGCGTGCTGTCGCTGGCGCAGGTGCGCCAGGTGGCGGCGAACAGCCCGGTGCCCATCGAAGTCTTCGCCTTCGGCAGCCTGTGCATCATGGCCGAGGGCCGCTGCCACCTGTCCTCCTATGTCACCGGCGAGTCGCCGAATCTCTGCGGCGTCTGTTCGCCGGCGAAGGCGGTGCGCTGGAGCGAGGAGCCCGAAGGCCTGACCTCGCGTCTCAATGACGTGCTGATCGACCGTTATGCGCCGAATGAGCCGGCAGGCTACCCGACCCTGTGCAAGGGCCGCTTCGTGGTCAACGGCGAACGCTTCCATGCCCTGGAAGAACCCACCAGCCTGAACACCATCGACCTGATTCCACAGTTGGCGGAAATCGGCGTCGCGGCGGTGAAGATCGAGGGTCGGCAACGCAGCCCGGCCTATGTCGAGCAGGTCACCCGCGTCTGGCGCCAGGCGCTGGATGCGTGGCAGCGCGCACCGGAGAACTACCGCGCGCTGACGCAGTGGCAGGACGCCCTGGACAAGCTTTCCGAAGGCCACCAGACGACCCTGGGCGCCTACCATCGCTCCTGGCAATGAGGACCTCGTGATGAAACTCAGCCTGGGACCGGTGCTGTTCTACTGGGACCGCCGGACACTCCTGGATTTTTATGCGCAGATGGCCGAGCAGCCGCTGGACGCCATCACTATCGGCGAGACCGTCTGCTCCAAACGCCGCGCCATGTCGCTCGACAACTGGCTGGGCCTGGGGCGCGAGCTGCAGCAGCAGAGCGGGGCGCAAATCCTCATCTCGGGGCTGGCGCTGATCGAGGCGGCCTCCGAGCTGTCGTCGCTGCGTCGCCTCTGTGCCAACGGCGAGCTGCAGGTCGAGGCAAGCGACATGGGGGCGGTGCAGATTCTCAGTACCCTGGGCGTCGAATTCGTCGGCGGGCCCGCGCTCAATGTCTACAACGGCCATACGCTGGCTGAGCTGCACGCCGCCGGCATGCGCCGCTGGGTGCCGCCGGTGGAATGCTCCGGCGAGCAGATCCATGCCGTGATCGAGCAGGCGCGCGAGCTGGGCATCACCGAGGTGGAGACCGAAGTGTTCGCCTACGGCCATCTGCCGCTGGCGTACTCGGCGCGCTGCTTCACTGCGCGGGCGGAGAACCGGCCCAAGGACGACTGCCAGTTCTGCTGCATGAACTACCCCGAAGGCATGCCGATGCTGAGCCAGGAAGGCATGCCATTGTTCACGCTCAACGGAATCCAGACGATGTCCGGCGAGGTCAGCAATCTGCTGGCGGACTATGCCTCGCTGCTTGATTGTGGCGCCGATCTGCTGCGCCTGAGCCCGCGTGCGGAAGGCATGGTGGAGGTCGTGCAGGCTTTCGACCAGGTGCGCAAGGGTGCCATACCGCCGCTGGCGGTGGCGGGATGCAACGGATACTGGCATGGCCGACCGGGCATGCTGCGCAGTGATGAGGTGAACCTGTGCTGACACTCGAAACCAGTGCCCTGCGCGCCGCCGACCGCCTGCTGCCGCTGGCCGCACGCGTCCCTTCGGGGCTGCAGCGCGCCATTCTGCAGCGCGCCGCCAACCGCTTGTTCGCCGAGCCCCTGGCAGACGGTGCCTTCGACATCCTCGACGGCCACTGGCTGCGTCTGGAAGTGAATGATCTCGGCCTGGGTTGGAGCCTCACGCGCGGCCGCGATGGCCTGCGCTTCGCCGATGCCTGCACACCCAGTGTGACCATCCGTGGCAGCTGGCGCGACTTCCTGCTGCTGGCGGGCCGGCAGGAGGACCCGGACACGCTGTTTTTCCGGCGTCGTCTGGTGATCGAGGGCGATACCGAACTGGGGCTGGCGGTGAAGAACCTGATCGATAGTCTCGATCCGGACAGCCTGCCGTCCTGGCTGTGGCGCGCCATGCGCCGCGCCAGCCAGGTAGTACAGGAAAACGCCTGAGCCGCTCCCGTAGGATGGGTGGAGCTTGCGATACCCATGCTGTCCTGGCGCGCCAATCGATGGGTATCGCTGCGCTCCACCCATCCTACGTCGGCGTCTGTTCTTTCGTCCTGCGCGGTGGCGGCTCAGGCCGGGGTGCGTACGAGGAACTGCAGTTCCTCGTAGAGCATCTCGAAGTCCTGCACCGGCGCATCCTGCCCGTAACGTTTCTTCAGGCCGTATTCGGTCAGGGTGATCTCGTGGTCGGCTTTCACCCCGTGGCGTGCCAGGCAGCTCTGCACGCAGTGCAGGTGGCAGCCGTCCACGGCGATGATCGGCCGGCCGGAGCAGGCTTTCTTCACCAGCGCGGGCACGTCGCCGCCCACTCCCGCAATGCAGGACATCTCCGCCAGGCCGTCACGGTCCAGGCGCAGGGCGAGGTCGTTGGCCAGCTGCGCGAGGTTGGAGCAGCCGGAGCAGGAATACACGAGGGGCAGGTGCGGCGAGGGCGGCATGGGGACCTCCAGGGTGAGTCCCGCAGTGTCCTGCCGCCATGGGCTGGCGCGACATGATCTGAATCAAGTTGGCGAGCTGGCTACTACCAGGGAGGTAGGGCGGATAAAGCGGAACGCTTTATCCGCCGTCAGACCCGATGGCGGCTGTCATCGAGGTCAGACCAGATGGTTCTCCACCGCCCAGACTGCCGCTTCCACGCGTGAGCGCATGCCCAGCTTGTGCAGCACGCGCTTCACATGGACCTTCACGGTGCCTTCGGTGATATCGAGTTTGCGCGCGATCATCTTGTTGCTGTAGCCGTGGGCGAGCTGGCGCAGGATCTGCCGCTCACGGTCGGTGAGTTCCTCGATGCCCTTGGGGCGGTCATCGCCGCGCAGTGCCTGGGCCAACACCTGGGTCAGCTGCGGACTGATGGTCAGTTGGCCGGTGGCGGCCTGGCGGATGTGTTCCAGCAGGCGCTCGGGCTCCATGTCCTTGAGCAGGTAGCCGTCGGCGCCAGCCCGCAGCACGTTGATCACGTCGTTGCGGTCATCGGAGACGGTGAACACCACGATGCGCGCATCCTCGCCGTTCTCGCGCATGGCACGCAGGGTATCGAGGCCGGTCATGCCCTTCATGTTGAGGTCGAGCAGGATCATGTCCGGCTCCAGCTCCGCAGCCAGGCGCAGGGCTTCCTCACCGCTGCCGGCTTCGCCCACCACTTCCAGATCGTCCTCGAATTCCAGCAGCTGGACCACGCCCTTGCGCATCATCGGGTGGTCATCGACGAGCAGGATGCGCGCGCGGTCATCGGTGGGGGCGGCCGTCATGGGTGGGTCTCCGGGTACTGCGACAGGGGTTTGTGGGTGAAGCGCACACTGACCCGCGTGCCCTGCGGCTCGCGCGGGGCGATGGCGAAGGTGGCCTCCAGGGTCTGGCTGCGCTCCCGCATGATGCTAAGCCCATAGTGCCCATTGCGGCTCTGCGCTGGGTCAAAGCCCACTCCATCATCGTCCACGGTGATGCACACGTGGTCCTCGGCATCCTCGAAGAGGGTCACCTTGGCCTGGCTCGCCTGGGCATGGCGCACGACGTTGGACAGCGCTTCGCGGACAATCTGCAGGATGTGGATTTCCTCGTTGGGGTTGAGCGGGATGTGCGCCAGGCGGTTGTCCAGCTCGATGCTCAGGCCGCCACGTTCGGCGAATTCCTCCACGGTCTTCACCAGCGCAGCTTCCAGGCTGGACTGCTCCAGGCTCAGGCGGAAGGTGGTGAGCAGCTCGCGCAGCTGGCGGTAGGCGCTGTTGAGGCCTTCGCGCAGTTCGTCGAGGGTCTCGTCGATCTTCTCCGCCGGCACATCGCGCTTGAGCAGGGTGGCCAGTCGGCTGACCTGGATTTTCAGGTAGGACAGCGACTGGGCAAGCGAGTCATGCAGTTCGCGGGCGATGGTGCTGCGCTCGGCGAACAGCGCCAGGCGGTTCTCCTGTTCCTGTTGCAGGGACAGGGCGAAGGTGCGCGCAATGTTGTCGCAGAAGCCTTCGACGAACTGCCGTTGCCAGTCTTCCAACTGGCCGGTGGTGGTCTCGATGAACAATTCGCCAAAGCGGTGCTCGCCGATGGACAGCGGTTGCATCAGCAGCGGGTTCAGGCTGCGTACCGGCTCGCCGCAATGGTCGGCCTGGGCGCGGCAGTCGCCACAGTTGCCCTGCAGGCAGAAACCGCCGGTGATGCCGTCGGTGGTCAGCGAGGCGTAGGCGCGCTCGACACCGTCCTTGTTCAGGCACAGCGTCACCTTGCCGGCTTGCAGCACGCGTTCCAACTGATTCAGTAGCGGTTGCAGGGTGCGTTCGTCGTAAGGGTCCTGGCCGAGGCGACGGGCGCTGTCGTAGAGCAGCTCCAGGCGTTGGTGGCTGTTGGACAGGGCACGGGTCTTGTCTTCCACCCGCGCTTCCAGTTCGCGGTAGCTGGCTTGCAGCTCCTCGGCCATCTGGTTGAAGCGCTCGCCCAGCTGGCTCAGCTCGTCTTCGCCGCTGCTGCTGACCCTGGCGTCGAGGTCGCCTTCGCCCAGGCGGCGGGCGGTGGTGGTCAGTTCGCGCAGCGGCCCGACCACGTGGTAGCTCAGGTCATAGAGGCTGATGAACACCACCAGCAGGCTGAGGAACAGGCACAGGCCCTGCACCGTGCTGAGCATCTGTGATCGGTATTCAGCGTTGCGCTGCAGAGTGCCGACGAAGCCGTCGATATGCCCGACGAAAGTGTCCAGGGTGCTCAGGGCTGGCGCTTCGGAAAGGTCTAGGTTCTGTAGTTCCTTACGCAACTGGTCGTGCTGCTGGCGGATCGGCGCGTCGGCGTCCGCACGGCGCAGCAGGCGGGTGATCTCGTCGTTGTCCAGGCGCGCGGCGAGGGTCGATTGCAGGGCCTGGCGGTTGATCGGCGAGGGGTCCAGCGCCAGTCGGTAGGTGAGCATCCGCAACGAGCCGGCCTGGTTGATCACCGCCGCATCCTGGTGCGAATAGTCGGCGAACAGGAGGGCGCTGAACATGCCCGCCAACGCCAGCGACACCAGTAGGGTGAGGTAGCAGCCGAAGCGCACGACGATGGATTTGCGCAGGGACGGGCGTCCAGCGGGGGGACTACCCACAAAGAATCGGTCGTTGCCGGAAGGCTCGGCAGTGTGTGCCGTATTCATAGTAAATGCCTTTTAAAACAATGAGTTAAGCATTCATATCGGGGATACCCACTAGGAGGTAGCGGCGCGCATCTGCTCATGAATCGCCCTTTCGCTCATTGATGACGATCAAGAGAAGGCGACTAGTCCTTACCTAACGTGCGGGCAAAGGCTGTCAGGAAGTGAGCTTAGCCATGTTGTCCCACCGTCAGAAACAGTACTCCGTGCTCGGCATGAGCACACTGGCGTTCGCCGTGAACTTCGCGGTCTGGACGATGTTTTCGATCATCGGTATCCGCATCAAGGAAGAGCTGGGGCTGTCCGAAGCCCAGTTCGGCTTGATGGTGGCGCTGCCGATCCTTACCGGTTCTCTGGTGCGGCTGCCGCTGGGGCTGATCACCGACCGCTTCGGCGGGCGCATCGTGTTCTTCATCCACATGCTGCTGGTGGCCATCCCGATCTACGGCCTGGCCTTCGCCACCCTCTACTGGCATTACCTGGTGCTGGGCCTGTTCGTCGGCCTGGCCGGCGGCTCCTTCGCGGTGGGCATCGCCTACACCTCCTCGTGGTTCGAGAAGGAGCGCCAGGGCACCGCCATGGGCATCTTCGGCGCCGGCAACGCGGGTGCGGCAATCACCAACCTGGTGGCGCCGATGATCGTGGTTGCCTTCGGCTGGCGCATGGTCCCGCAGATCTACTCGGTGGCCATGCTGGTGACCGCGCTGCTGTTCTGGTTCTGCACCTGGACAGACCCGGCTCACACCAAGGGCGGCGACGCCGACCCGAGCCGTCCGCGCCCGACCCTGGCCAAGCAGCTGGCACCGCTGGGCGAGCTGCGTGTATGGCGCTTCGGCCTGTACTACTTCTTTGTCTTCGGCGGCTTCGTTGCCCTGGCCCTGTGGCTGCCCAAGTACTACATCGCCGAATACGGCCTGGACCTGCGCACCGCATCCTTCATCACCATGCTGTTCACCCTGCCTTCTGGCCTGATCCGCGCCCTGGGCGGCTGGTTCAGCGACCACTACGGCGCCCGTGCGGTGAACTGGGGCGTGTTCTGGATCTGCCTGGTCTGCCTGTTCTTCCTCTCCTACCCGCCGACCACCATGACCATCCACGGCATCAAGGGTGACGTCAGCCTCGGTATCGGCCTGAACGTCTGGCTGTTCACCTTCCTGGTGTTCATCGTCGGCATCGCCCAGGGCTTCGGCAAGGCCAGCGTGTACCGAATCATCCACGACTACTACCCGCAGAACATGGGCACTGTCGGCGGCATGGTCGGGGTCATCGGCGGCCTCGGCGGCTTCTGTCTGCCCATCCTGTTCGGCTACGCCGCCGACCACATCGGTGTGCGCTCCTCCTGCTTCATGTTGCTGTTCGGCCTGACCGTGATCTGCATGGTCTGGATGCACTACGCGATCAAGCAGCAACAGCGCCTCGACGGCCAGGCCCGGGTGGCCGACGTCGACGCCTCTCCCATTCCTTCCAGTCAATCCTGAGGTAATGCCGTCATGGGCATGATCGCCAACCCCCAACTCAAAGCCGCCAAAGGACCGTTGCTGGTCGACTGGCGCCCCGAGGACCCTGAGTTCTGGGCGCAGACCGGCAAGCGCATCGCCGCGCGCAACCTGTGGATCTCGATCCCCGCGCTGTTGCTTGCCTTCGCCGTATGGATGATCTGGAGCACCGTCACCGTGCGCCTGAACGCCGCCGGTTTCAGCTTCAGCAACGACCAGTTGTTCCTGCTTGCCGCGCTGCCGTCGATCTCCGGTGCGACCCTGCGCATCTTCTACTCCTTCATGGTGCCGATCTTCGGCGGCCGCCGTTGGACTGCGCTGTCCACCGCCTCGATGCTGATCCCCTGCCTCTGGCTGGGCTTTGCCGTGCAGGACCCGACTACTCCCTACTGGGTGTTTGCCTGCATCGCGCTGCTGTGCGGCTTCGGCGGCGGTAACTTCGCTTCCAGCATGTCCAACATCAGCTTCTTCTACCCGAAGAATCAGCAGGGCACTGCGCTGGGCCTGAACGCCGGCCTGGGCAACCTGGGGGTTTCGGTCATGCAGTTCGCCGTGCCCCTGGCGGTCGCAGGAGGGTTGTTCGGCGCCTTCGGTGGTGAGCCGCAGCAACTGACCGACGGCAGTCGTCTGTTCCTGCAGAACGCCGGCTGGATCTGGGTACCGTTCATTGCCGTGGTGTCCGTCGCTGCCTGGTTCGGCATGAACGATATCGCCGATGCCAAGGCCTCCTTCCTTGAGCAGTCGGTAATCTTCAAACGCAAGCACAACTGGCTGATGTGCTGGTTGTACGTGGCCACCTTCGGCTCGTTCATCGGCTTCTCCGCTGGCTTCGCCATGCTCAGCAAGACCCAGTTCCCGGACATCAACCCGCTGCAGTACGCCTTCCTCGGCCCGCTGGTGGGCGCCCTGAGTCGGCCGCTGGGCGGCTGGCTGGCCGACAAATTCGGCGGTGCGCGCATCACCCTGTGGAACTACGCGGCGATGATCGCCGGTGTGTTCGCGGTGATCAGCTTCCTGCCGGGTGCCAATGGCACTGGCAGCTTCTTCGGCTTCCTCGGTTCCTTCATCGCGCTGTTCTTCTTCGCCGGCATCGGCAATGGCAGCACCTTCCGCATGATCCCGGTGATCTTCCGCAACGAATGGGCGGCCCGCCTGAAGCAAGGCCACGTCACCGAAGCCCATGCGGCCAAGCGCGCCAGCATGGAGTCCGCGGCAGTGATCGGTTTCTCGGCGGCCATCGGTGCCTACGGCGGCTTCTTCATTCCCAAGGCTTTCGGTACCTCCCTGGCCATGACCGGCAGCGCCGAGGGCGCCCTCTACGTCTTCGTCGCGTACTACGTGAGCTGCATCGTTGCCACCTGGTGGTGGTACGCCCGCAAGGGCGCGGAAAGCCCTTGTTGACCTCTTCGGCAGATAACGCCGCGCGTTATTCGCCATACGTGATTCGCGAGTCCTGATTTGAGCTTGAACGCCCGGCACAGACCGGGTGAGGAGATACAGATGAGTTACCTACTCGACCGCCTGCAGTTCTTCAAGAAGAAGCAGGGTGAATTCGCCGATGGTCATGGCGAGGTCACCAACGAAAGCCGCGCCTGGGAAAACAGTTACCGGCAGCGCTGGCAGCACGACAAGATCGTTCGCTCTACCCACGGGGTGAACTGCACCGGCTCGTGCTCCTGGAAGATCTATGTGAAGAACGGCCTGATCACCTGGGAAACCCAGCAGACCGACTACCCGCGCACCCGCCCGGACCTGCCCAACCACGAGCCGCGCGGTTGCCCCCGTGGCGCCAGCTACTCCTGGTACATGTACAGCGCCAACCGCCTGAAATACCCCAAGGTGCGCAAGCCGCTGCTCAAGCTCTGGCGTGAAGCCCGCGCCACCCACAACGACCCGGTGGACGCCTGGGCCAGCATCGTCGAAGACTCCGCCAAGGCGAAAAGCTACAAGAGCGAGCGCGGCCTGGGCGGCTTCATCCGCTCGAGCTGGAGCGAAGTCACCGAGATCATCGCCGCGGCCAACGTCTACACCGCCAAGACCTATGGCCCGGACCGCGTCATCGGCTTCTCGCCGATCCCGGCCATGTCGATGGTCAGCTACGCCGCCGGCGCCCGTTACCTGTCGCTGATCGGCGGCGTGTGCCTGAGCTTCTACGACTGGTATTGCGACCTTCCGCCCGCGTCCCCGCAGATCTGGGGCGAGCAGACCGACGTGCCGGAATCGGCCGACTGGTACAACTCCAGCTACATCATCGCCTGGGGTTCCAACGTCCCGCAGACCCGTACCCCCGATGCGCACTTCTTCACCGAAGTCCGCTACAAGGGCACCAAGACCGTGGCCGTCACCCCGGACTACTCCGAAGTGGCCAAGCTCACCGACCTCTGGCTCAACCCCAAGCAGGGCACCGACGCCGCGCTGGGCATGGCCTTCGGTCACGTCATCCTCAAGGAGTTCCACCTCGAGAAGCCCAGCGCCTACTTCGTCGACTACTGCCGCCAGTACACCGACATGCCGATGCTGGTGCTGCTCGAGCCGCACACCGAGGGCGTACTCAAGCCGACCCGCTACCTGCGCGCGGCAGACCTGGCGAACAACCTCGGCCAGGACAACAACCCCGAGTGGAAGACCATCGGCCTGGACGAAATCTCCGGCGAGCTGGTCTCGCCCACCGGCGCCATCGGCTACCGCTGGGGCGAGTCGGGCAAGTGGAACATCGAGGAAACCGAGGGCGGCGAGAAGCGTGAAACCCGCCTGGCCCTGACCCTGATCGACGGCCCGGAAAACGCCTGCGACGTCGGCTTCCCTTACTTCGCCGGCCAGGAACATCCGCACTTCAAGGGTGTGGACAACGACGAGGTGCTGGTGCGCCGCGTGCCCTTCCGCGAGGTCATCGGCGCCGACGGCAAGACCCTGCGCGTCGCCACCGTGTATGACCTGCAGATGGCCAACTACAGCGTCGACCGTGGCCTGGGTGGCCGCAACGTTGCGGCTTCCTACACCGACGCCGACGTGCCCTACACCCCGGCCTGGCAGGCCCGCATCACCGGCGTACCGGCAGCCCGTGCCATCCAGGTGGCCCGCGAATTTGCTGACAGCGCCGACAAGACCCACGGCAAGGCCATGGTCATCATCGGCGCGGCGATGAACCACTGGTACCACATGGACATGAACTACCGCGCGGTCATCAACATGCTGATGATGTGCGGTTGCATCGGCCAGAGCGGTGGCGGCTGGGCGCACTACGTCGGCCAGGAAAAACTCCGCCCGCAGACCGGCTGGGTCCCGCTGGCGTTCGGCACCGACTGGAGCCGTCCGCCACGGCAGATGAACGGCACCAGCTTCTTCTACCTGCACAGCTCGCAGTGGCGCCACGAGAAGATCTCGATGCACGAAGTCCTCTCGCCGCTGGCCGACACCAGGCAATTCCCCGAACACGCGCTGGACTACAACATCCGGGCCGAGCGCATGGGCTGGCTGCCGTCCGCCCCGCAGCTCAACCGCAACCCGCTGCACATCGCCGCTGACGCCGAGCGCGCCGGCATTCCGGTGCAGGACTACGTGGTCCGTGAACTCAAGGCCGGCAACCTGCGCGTGGCCAGCGAGCAACCGGACGATCCGCAGAACTTCCCGCGCAACATGTTCATCTGGCGCTCCAACCTGCTCGGCTCCTCGGGCAAGGGCCACGAGTACATGCTCAAGTACCTGCTGGGTGCGAAGAACGGCGTGATGAACGACGACCTCGGCAAGGCCGGCGGCCCGTGCCCGAGCGAAGTCGACTGGGTCGATGAAGGCGCCGAAGGCAAGCTGGACCTGGTCACTACCCTCGACTTCCGCATGTCCTCCACCTGCATGTATTCGGACATCGTCCTGCCGACCGCCACCTGGTACGAGAAGGACGACCTCAACACCTCCGACATGCACCCCTTCATCCACCCGCTGTCCGCCGCGACCGATCCGGCGTGGGAAGCCAAGAGCGACTGGGAGATCTACAAGGCGATCGCCAAGAAGTTCTCCGAGGTTTCCGTCGGCCACCTGGGGGTGGAGAAGGACCTGGTCACCGTGCCGCTGCTGCACGACACCGCCAACGAACTCGCGCAGCCGTTCGGCGGCAGCGACTGGAAGAAGGGCGAGTGCGAACCGGTTCCCGGCCGGACCATGCCGACCCTGCATGTGGTCGAGCGTGACTACCCCAACACCTACAAGAAGTTCACCTCCCTCGGCCCGCTGCTGGACAAGCTCGGCAACGGCGGCAAGGGCATCGGCTGGAACACCGACAAGGAAATCAAGCTGCTCGGCGAGCTGAACCACAAGGTCACCGAGACCGGTATCAGCGAAGGCCGTCCGCGCATCGAGAGCGCCATCGACGCCGCCGAAGTGATCCTCGCCCTGGCGCCGGAAACCAATGGCCAGGTCGCCGTGAAGGCCTGGGAGGCGCTGTCGAAGTTCACCGGCCGTGACCATACCCACCTGGCGCTGCCCAAGGAAGAAGAGAAGATCCGCTTCCGCGACGTCCAGGCGCAGCCGCGCAAGATCATCTCCAGCCCCACCTGGTCGGGCCTGGAAGATGAGCACGTGAGCTACAACGCCGGCTACACCAACGTCCACGAGATGATCCCGTGGCGCACCATCACCGGTCGCCAGCAGTTCTACCAGGATCACCCCTGGATGCAGGCCTTCGGCGAAGGCTTCGTTAGCTATCGGCCGCCGGTCAACACCCGCAGCACCGACAAGCTGTTCAACAAGAAGCCTAACGGTCACACCGAGATCACCCTGAACTGGATCACCCCACACCAGAAGTGGGGCATCCACTCCACCTACAGCGACAACCTGCTGATGCTCACCCTGTCGCGCGGTGGCCCGATCATCTGGATGAGCGAGAACGACGCGAAACGCGCCGGCATCGAGGACAACGACTGGGTCGAAGTCTTCAACGCCAACGGCGCCGCGACCTGCCGCGCGGTGGTCAGCCAGCGCGTGAAGGACGGCATGGTGATGATGTACCACGCCCAGGAACGCATCGTGAACCTGCCGGGCAGCGAGACCACCGGCACCCGTGGCGGCCACCACAACTCGGTGACCCGCGTGGTCCTCAAGCCCACCCACATGATCGGCGGCTACGCCCAGCAGGCGTGGGGCTTCAACTACTACGGCACCGTCGGCTGCAACCGCGACGAGTTCGTCGTGGTGCGCAAGATGAACAAGGTCGACTGGCTCGACGAGCCGGAGCAGGGTGGACTGGGCGGTGACGCCCTGCCGCAACCGCTGCCCCAGGACATTTGAGGATTACTGCCATGAAAATTCGTTCGCAAGTCGGCATGGTGCTGAACCTCGACAAATGCATCGGTTGCCACACCTGCTCCATCACCTGCAAGAACGTCTGGACCAGCCGCGAAGGCGTCGAGTACGCCTGGTTCAACAACGTCGAAACCAAGCCCGGCATCGGTTACCCGAAAGAGTGGGAGAACCAGGAGAAGTGGAAGGGCGGCTGGAAGCGTAACGCCGACGGCTCCATCGTCCCGCGCATCGGCGGCAAGTTCCGCGTGTTGGCAAACATCTTCGCCAACCCGGACCTGCCGGAAATCGATGACTACTACGAGCCTTTCGACTTCGACTACCAGCACCTGCACACCGCACCCAAGGCCCAGCACCAGCCGGTCGCCCGCCCGCGCTCGCTGGTCTCCGGCCAGCGCATGCAGAAGATCGAGTGGGGCCCCAACTGGGAGGAAATCCTCGGTACCGAATTCGCCAAGCGTCGCAAGGACAAGAACTTCGACCAGGTCCAGGCGGACATCTACGGTGAGTACGAAAACACCTTCATGATGTACCTGCCGCGCCTGTGCGAGCACTGCCTGAACCCGGCGTGCGTGGCGTCGTGCCCGAGCGGCGCGATCTACAAGCGCGAGGAGGACGGCATCGTCCTGATCGACCAGGACAAGTGCCGCGGCTGGCGCATGTGCATCAGCGGCTGCCCGTACAAGAAGATCTACTTCAACTGGAAGAGCGGCAAATCCGAGAAGTGCATCTTCTGCTATCCGCGCATCGAGGCCGGCCAGCCGACCGTCTGCTCGGAAACCTGCGTGGGCCGCATCCGCTACCTCGGTGTGCTGCTGTATGACGCCGACCGTATCCACGAAGTGGCCACCTGCGAGAACGAGCGTGAGCTCTACCAGAAGCAGCTGGAAATCTTCCTCGATCCGTTCGATCCGAAAGTGATCGAGCAGGCGCGCAAGGATGGCGTACCGGACAGCGTCATCGAGTCCGCACAGAAGTCGCCGGTGTACAAGCTGGCCATGGACTGGAAGCTGGCCCTGCCGCTGCACCCGGAATACCGCACGCTGCCGATGGTCTGGTACGTGCCGCCGCTGTCGCCGATCCAGAACGCCGCCTCCGAAGGCCACATCGGCAGCGACGGGGTGATCCCGGATGTCGAGTCCCTGCGCATCCCCGTGCAGTACCTGGCCAACCTGCTGACCGCTGGCGACACCGCTCCGGTGCTGCTGGCCCTCAAGCGCCTGCTGGCCATGCGCGCCTACAAGCGTGCCGAACACGTGGAAGGCAAGCAGGACCTGGACGTGCTGAAGAAAGTTGGCCTGACCGTGAACCAGGTGGAAGAGATGTACCGCTACCTGGCGATCGCCAACTACGAAGACCGCTTCGTCATCCCCACTGCGCACCGCGAAGAGGCGCTGTCGGATGCGTTCGCCGAGCGTTCGGGTTGCGGCTTCAGCTTTGGCAACGGTTGCTCCGGCAACTCGGGCGTGAACCTGTTCGGCGGCAAGGCCGTGGACAAGCGCAACGTCATCCAGACCGTGCAGATACAGGAGTGACAGCCATGGGAATTTCCCTTGAGAGCCATAGCCAGTTACTGAAGCTCAGCGCGCTGATGCTCGATTACCCTCGCATCGAACTGCGCGAGGAAAGCCTGGCGCTGCATGCCCTGATCCGCACCTGCGACCTGCCGGAAAAGCAGCGCGACGGCCTCGCCGCGCTGCTCAACGAGCTGTGCAAGGGCGACATCCTCGACGTGCAGGCCCGTTACGACGGCCTGTTCGAGCGCGGCCGCTCGGTCTCCCTGCTGCTCTTCGAACACGTGCACGGCGAAAGCCGTGACCGTGGCCAGGCGATGGTCGACCTGATGGACCGCTACACCCAGGCGGGCCTGGTCATCGACGTCAACGAGCTGCCGGACTACCTGCCGCTGTACCTGGAGTTCCTCGCTCTGCAGGACGCCGAGTCAGCGCGTGTCGGTCTGGCCGAAGTCGCACACATCCTTGCGCTGATCGCCCTGCGCCTGGAGGAACGCGGCAGCAGCTACGCGGCGGTCTTCCACAGCCTGCTGGAGCTGTCCGGCGAGCAGCCGGACCTCGGTGCGCTCAAGCGCGACCGCGAGCAGGAAGTGCGCGACGACAGCCTGGAAGCCATCGACAAGGCCTGGGAGGAAACCCCGGTGAGCTTTACCGAGCCCGCCGCCGGTTGCCCGTCCACCAGCGCCCGGCGGATTTCCTCCGCCGCCGAACAACCCATGCAGTGGGTCGCCCAGCCGGTGCCGCAGATGCAGTACCGGGCGGCCAGAGAAGGAGTCTGAACATGTCCCTCGATCTTCTAGCCTTCGGGGTCTATCCCTACGTTGCGCTCGCCATCTGCCTGATCGGTAGCTGGGCGCGCTTCGACCTCTCGCAATACACCTGGAAAGCCGGCTCCAGCCAGATGCTGAGCAAGAAGGGCATGCGGGTCTACAGCAACCTGTTCCACGTCGGTGTGCTGTTCATCCTCGCCGGCCACTTCGTCGGTCTGCTCACCCCGCACTCGGTCTACGAGCACCTGATCAGCACCGAGCAGAAGCAGCTGCTGGCGATGGTTTCCGGCGGCTTCTTCGGCATCCTCTGCTTCATCGGCCTGACCGGCCTGATCCTGCGCCGCCTGACCAATGAGCGCGTCCGCGCCACCGGCAACGCCTCGGACCTGATGATCCTGCTGGTGCTCTACGTCCAGCTGATCCTCGGCCTGTCAACCATCGTCGCCTCCACCCATCACCTGGATGGTTCGGTGATGGTCATGCTCGCCAACTGGGCGCAGTCCATCGTCACCTTCCAGCCGTTGGCCGCCGCCGAAGCGATCGCTCCGGTCTCGCTGGTCTACAAGCTGCACGTGACCCTGGGCCTGACCCTGTTCGTGCTGTTCCCCTTCACTCGCCTGGTGCACATCGTTAGCGCCCCGGTGTGGTACTTCGGCCGCCGCTACCAGGTGGTCCGCACCAAGCGTCGCGCGGTGTGATGAAGCGGCGGGTAACGCTGGCGCGTTATTCGCCCTACCCGAACCTCGAACCGTAGGGCGGATAACGCGACCGGCGTTATCCGCCATCCGGAGGTAATCGAAATGAGTTGCTCCCACTACGAAGCCAAGGTCGAACACGTCGACCTGCCTGCCATCTCCGTCAATGGCGTCGCCATCGCCGAGGACGAGCTGGCTCGCGAGCTGCAGTACCACCCTGCCGCCAGCCATGCCGAGGCGCTGTACTCCGCCTGCCGCGCGCTGGTCGTGCGCCAGTTGCTGGTGCAGCGCGCCGACGCGCTGGGCCTCGCGGCCGACGCGGAAGAAGGCGAGGCCCCGGAAGAAGCGCGCATTCGCGCCCTGATCGACCGTGAAGTCGGCGTGCCCGAGGCCGACGAGGCCAGCTGCCGCCAATGGTACGAAGCCAACCCCACCCGCCTGACTTCGCCGTGGCGCATGCGTCTGCGCCACGTGCTGCTGGGTTGCGCGCCGGACGACCTGGAAGGCCGCGCCAAGGCCCGCGAACAGGCCGAGGAACTGCTGGCCGAACTGCGTGGACATCCCGAGCGTTTCGCCGAGAAGGCCATGCGCTTCTCCGACTGCCCGTCGAAAGACGACGGGGGTGACCTGGGCTGGATCGAACCGGGGCAGACCGTCCCCGAGTTCGAGAAACGCCTGCTGCAACAGCAACCCGGCCTGCTTGGCCATCCGCTGGAAAGTCGCTACGGCCTGCACGTGGTCGAGCTGATCGAGCGTGATGGCGGCGAGCCGCTGGACTTCGCGCAGGCCCGCCCGCGTATCGCCGGCTACCTGCGCGCCCAGGTGCTGCAACGCGCCGTCAGCCAGTACATCAGCGTGCTGGCCGGCGAGGCGCAGATCGACGGCTTCGTCTTCGACGCTGCGGAGTCGCCGCTGGTGCAGTGAACCGGTTCCGGACCCCTCTCTCCCTATTCCTCCCCCAGGGCAGGGAGGGGCTTCGGAAACGGCCATGAATATCGGCCTTCGCCGCGGATGGCGAGGGTCGGCCGGAGTGAACACCATGTCCGAATGGATCGACGGCCAAGGCCGCAAGATCGACTACCTGCGCCTGTCCGTAACCGACCGCTGCGACTTCCGTTGCGTCTACTGCATGTCGGAAAACATGCGCTTCCTGCCGCGACAGCAGGTGCTCACCCTGGAAGAGATCGAGCGGGTAGCACGCCTCTTCGTCGAACGCGGCGTGAAGAAGCTGCGCCTCACCGGCGGCGAACCGCTGGTGCGGCCCGGTATCGTTCACCTCTGCGAACGCCTTGCGACGCTGCCTGGCCTGCGCGAACTGTGCATGACCAGCAACGGCTCGCAGCTCTTCCGATTGGCTGGCGATCTGAAGGCGGCTGGCCTTTCCCGCCTCAACATCAGCCTCGACACCCTCGATGCCCAACGCTTCGCCGCCATCACCCGCACCGGGCGCCTGGAGCAGGTGCTGCGGGGTATCGACGCCGCCCAGCAAGCCGGTTTCGAGCACATCAAGTTGAATTGCGTGGTGATGAAGGGCCGCAACGCCGACGAAGTACCGGCGCTGGTGGATTACGCCATCGCACACGGGCTGGATATCAGCTTCATCGAAGAAATGCCCCTGGGCCAGGTCGGTCGCGAGCGTGAGGAGAGCTTCTGTTCCAGCGACGAAGTCCGCGCGCTGATCGCCGAACGCCACGAGTTGCTGGACAGCGCCGAACACAGCGGCGGTCCGGCGCGCTATGTGCGCCTGGCGCAGCACCCGGGCACGCGCATCGGCTTCATCTCGCCGCATTCGCACAACTTCTGCTCCACCTGCAATCGCCTGCGCCTGACCGCTGAGGGTCGCTTGCTGCTGTGCCTGGGCCACGAGAACTCCCTGGACCTGCGCGGCCTGCTGCGCCGCCATCCGCTGCACGACGAGCCCATCCTCGAAGCCCTGCGCGGCGCCCTGCAGCGCAAGCCGGCGCGTCACGAATTCACCGTGGGTGACGTGCAGGTGCTACGCTTCATGAACCTCAGCGGCGGCTGAAACCGACCTCCCTTGGCGGGCAGGATGTCCGCCGCGTGCCTTGCGTCTCTCAATACATCCCTAGGGCGAATAACGCGCAGCGTTATCCGCCACTTCGGTGCGCGCCAATCGTATGCCCTTCTGTAGGAGCGAGCCCTGCTCGCGAACCGCCTTGGCTTCACGGTCTGGGACTGTTCGCGAGCAAGGACTGAACGTCCCACTCGGTCCTGCGACGAGCACATCGCTACCTGGAAAACAGGCACAAAAAAGCCCCAGCGACATGAGCGTATCGCGGGGGCTTCGGGCATCTGCCAAAAGGTATAACCGTGGAAGCTACGGTAAATCATGCGAAAGAATTGTCTCGAATCCTCCTCGGATCGCTTCGGAACGCTTCCAGACTAAGGCGGGAGCCCGCTGCGCGACATTCCTCCGAAGGAGTAGCGCAGGGCGCGCAAAGGGGAGTGCGCCGCGCGGTCGCAGGACGATTGACGTTGTGTACTTTTTAGTCCAGATTGGATTTTAAGTTTACGCGCGCCCGCGCGTGGACGGGCCAGAACAACAAGTCATTCGCCTGGGTCAGGGCAAGGCAATGCCGCTGCGACCTCCGTGTCGCGCCCCTGGACGAACCAAGACATGCCGTACTCACTGCCAGGACGTACCGGCCGGCGCTCGCCCCGGCGACCACACAACGGAGTTCATCGATGAATCGCAAAGCCCTGCTGGGCGGCCTGATGCTGGCTGCCTTCGCCACCTTCTCCCACGCCGACGACAAGCCATTGCGCATCGGCATCGAGGCAGCCTATCCGCCCTTCGCCTACAAGACCCCCGAAGGCGGCATTGCCGGCTTCGACTACGACATCGGCAATGCCCTGTGCGAAGAGATGAAGCGCAAGTGCCAGTGGGTCGAGCAGGAGTACGACGGCCTGATCCCTTCGCTGAAAGTGCGCAAGATCGACGCCGCGCTGTCCTCCATCACCATCACCGAAGAGCGTAAGCACTCGGTGGACTTCACCCACAAGTACTACTTCACCCCGGGCCGCCTGGTGATGAAGGAAGGCTCGCAGCTGGACGAGCAGTTCAGCCAGCTCAAGGGCAAGAACATCGGCGTGCAGCGCGGCTCCACCGCCGACCGTTTCGCCACCGAGGTCCT
The DNA here is from genome assembly GCF_005877905.1 of Pseudomonas nicosulfuronedens. Taxonomy (GTDB): domain Bacteria; phylum Pseudomonadota; class Gammaproteobacteria; order Pseudomonadales; family Pseudomonadaceae; genus Pseudomonas; species Pseudomonas nicosulfuronedens. Next base: position 25,159 of record NZ_SWDV01000055.1, read on the forward strand.
GGGCAAGGCCGGCGCCAACGTGGTGCGCTATACCAGCCAGGACGAGATCTACCTGGACCTGCTGGCGGGCCGCCTGGACGGCACCTTCGCCGACTCCATCCCGCTGGAAATCGGCTTCCTGGAAACCCCGCGCGGCAAGGGCTTCGCCTTCATCGGGCCGGAATTCAAGGACCCGAAATACTTCGGCGAGGGCGCTGGCATCGCGGTGCGCAAGGGCAACACCGAACTGGTCGGCCAACTCAACGCCGCGATCGACGCGCTGCGCGCCAATGGCAAGTACAAGGAAATCGAAGGCAAGTACTTCAAGAGCGATATCTACGGGGACTGATCGCTGCGTCGAGTCGCAGCAAAAAGGCCGCCTTCGGGCGGCCTTTTTCATCAGAAGAAGTCAGGCAGTCAGGATGTCCAGTAGCGCTTTGCGGCTGTCGTGAAGCAGGCTGTCCGGGTAGATATCACTGTCATGGAAGAAAAGGCGTGCTAGCGCAATGTCGTCTGCCTGCCCACCGTTTGCCAGGTGCTCCAACCAAAGCGATGCTTCCTGGAGTCTGTCTGCGTGGCGGCGTCTAAGGATGTCGATGGCATTGCCGTAATGGACAGTGTTGTCGCGAATTACCAGGCGAATCCAGGCACTCAGGCTCTTTACACCCAATGCGTCGACACGGGTAATGTTCTCGTTACTGGCGTGTAGCTTGGTCGCCTTGTCCAGAGCGACCGAGAGCAGCAGGGCGAATTCGTCAGCTGGCAAGCTTATTGAGCGCAAGGGCTCGCAACAGGATCGGCGAACCTGTAGGTCGATGTTGTATTCCGGGGTATCGAACAGAACGCTGGCGATGCGCTTGAGTCCGCGGTAATGGTTCTGTTTATCCAGGTAGCGCAGATAGGATGACTCGACAAACTCATCGCTGAGTGACGCATTGCGTTGTGACAGCAAGTGCCTGAGAAAACTGATCGATTCGAGTTCCAGGGTCATCAGGTGCCAAAGCGGGGAACGCTGATTTTCCACCAGGGAGCGGGGGACG
>NZ_SWDV01000056.1 GCF_005877905.1 Pseudomonas nicosulfuronedens
TTAAAAAAGTTCCTCTCTTTTATTTTCTATAGAAGCGCACAGCCTCCATTGGCTATTTTTTGTTCAGGTGCCTTCAATCGAGAGCCCTTAAGCCCTATACTGTCCGGCTCTCTTCTTTCTCCTTGATCAACAGGCACGAGGTGCGTGGTGGATTTCCCTTCCCGTTTTGACGTGATCGTGATCGGCGGCGGCCATGCCGGCACAGAGGCCGCACTAGCGGCTGCACGCATGGGCGTGAAGACGCTGCTGCTCACCCACAATGTGGAAACCCTTGGCCAGATGAGCTGCAACCCCGCCATCGGTGGGATCGGCAAAAGCCATCTGGTGAAGGAAATCGATGCGCTGGGTGGTGCCATGGCACTGGCTACCGATAAAGGCGGCATCCAGTTCCGTGTGTTGAACAGCCGCAAAGGCCCGGCAGTCCGTGCGACTCGTGCCCAGGCAGACCGTGTTCTCTACAAGGCCGCTGTGCGCGAGATCCTGGAGAACCAGCCGAACCTGTGGATATTCCAGCAAGCCTGCGATGACCTGATCGTCGAGCAGGATCAGGTGCGCGGCGTGGTGACTCAGATGGGTCTGAAATTCCACGCGGATAACGTCGTCCTTACTGCAGGTACTTTCCTCGGTGGACTTATCCACATCGGCCTGGAGAACTACTCCGGTGGCCGTGCCGGTGATCCGCCCTCGATCGCCCTGGCGCGACGCCTGCGTGAACTGCCGCTGCGTGTGGGTCGCCTGAAGACCGGTACTCCACCGCGCATCGATGGCCGCAGTGTCGACTTCAGCGTGATGACCGAGCAGCCCGGCGATACACCGATCCCGGTGATGTCCTTCCTTGGCAACAAGGAAATGCATCCGCGCCAGGTCAGTTGCTGGATCACCCACACCAACGCGCGGACCCACGAGATCATCGCCTCCAACCTCGATCGCTCGCCCATGTACTCCGGCGTGATCGAAGGGGTCGGCCCGCGCTACTGCCCGTCGATCGAAGACAAGATCCATCGCTTCGCTGACAAGGACAGCCATCAGGTCTTCCTCGAGCCCGAGGGACTGACCACCCATGAGCTGTACCCGAACGGCATCTCCACTTCTCTGCCCTTCGATGTACAGCTGGATATCGTCCGCTCGATCCGCGGCATGGAGAACGCGCACATCGTTCGCCCGGGTTATGCCATCGAGTACGACTACTTCGACCCGCGCGACCTGAAGTACAGCCTGGAGACCAAGGTCATCGGCGGGCTGTTCTTCGCCGGCCAGATCAACGGCACTACCGGCTACGAAGAAGCCGGCGCCCAGGGGCTGCTCGCCGGCGCCAACGCCGCTTTGCGTTCGCAGGGCCGTGACAGCTGGTGCCCGCGCCGCGACGAGGCGTACATCGGTGTACTGGTCGACGACCTGATTACCCTCGGCACCCAGGAGCCGTACCGCATGTTCACTTCGCGCGCCGAATACCGGCTGATCCTGCGCGAGGACAACGCCGACCTGCGCCTGACCGAGAAAGGTCGCGAACTGGGCCTGATCGACGACCAGCGCTGGGCGGTGTTCGAAGCCAAGCGCGAAGGCATCGAGCGTGAAGAGCAGCGCCTGAAGAGCACCTGGGTTCGCCCGAACACGCCACAGGGCGATGCCATCGCCGAGCGTTTCGGTACGCCGCTGGCCCACGAATACAACCTGCTGAACCTGTTGGCGCGCCCGGAAATCGATTACATCAGCCTGGCCGAAGTGACCGGCGCCGGCGCGGAAGACCCGCAGGTGGCCGAGCAGGTCGAAATCCGCACCAAGTACGCCGGCTACATCGATCGCCAGCAGGAAGAGATCGCGCGCCTGCGGGCCAGCGAAGACACCCGTCTGCCTGTGGATATCGACTACCAGTCGATTTCCGGGCTGTCGAAGGAAATCCAGCTCAAGCTCGGTAACGCCCGGCCGGAAACCCTAGGCCAGGCGGGACGCATTCCGGGTGTGACCCCGGCGGCGATCTCCCTGCTGCTGATCCATCTGAAAAAACGCACCTCCGGCCGTCAGCTGGAGCAGAGCGCCTGATGTCCCTGATCTCTTCCCGCCACGCCGAAGAACTCGCGCATGGCATCCAGACGCTCGGCCTGGATATCGACGCTGCCACCCAGCAGCGCCTGCTGGACTATCTGGCCTTGCTGGCCAAGTGGAACAAGGCCTACAACCTCACCGCCGTGCGTGATGTGGATGAAATGGTCTCCCGCCACCTGCTCGATAGCCTGAGCATCGTTCCGCCGTTCGAAGCCGCCGGCGGTGATCGCTGGCTGGACGTGGGCAGCGGCGGTGGCATGCCCGGTATTCCGCTGGCCATCCTGTTCCCCGGCAAGTCCCTGACGCTGCTGGACAGCAACGGCAAGAAGACCCGCTTCCTCACCCAGGTGAAGCTGGAGCTCAAGCTCGACAACCTGCAGGTTATCCACAGCCGGGTGGAAGCCTTCCAACCCGAGCTGCCGTTCAATGGCATCGTTTCCCGAGCTTTCAGCAGCCTCGAAGACTTCACCAACTGGACGCGTCACCTGGGAGACACCCAGACCAACTGGCTGGCCATGAAAGGCGTACACCCCAGCGACGAGCTCGCGGCACTCCCGGAAGATTTCCGGGTCGAAGCCGAACGCGCTCTGGCGGTGCCGGGTTGCCAAGGCCAGCGCCATCTGCTGATACTGCGCCGCACTGCATGACGGGGAGTGGGGAAAACCATGGCTAAGGTATTCGCGATCGCCAACCAGAAGGGCGGCGTCGGCAAGACCACGACCTGTATCAACCTCGCGGCATCACTGGTCGCCACCAAGCGACGCGTGCTGCTGATCGATCTCGATCCACAGGGCAACGCCACCACCGGCAGCGGTGTGGATAAGTTGTCCCTGGACCATTCCATCTACGACGTGCTCACCGGCGAATGCGACCTGGCCCAGGCCATGCAGTTCTCCGAGCATGGCGGCTACCAGCTGCTGCCCGCCAACCGCGACCTCACCGCGGCGGAAGTGGTGCTGCTGGAAATGGACATGAAGGAACACCGGCTGCGCCACGCGCTGGCGCCGATCCGAGAGAACTACGACTTCATCCTCATCGACTGCCCGCCGTCCCTGTCGATGCTGACGGTCAACGCCCTGTCCGCCTCGGACGGCGTGATCATCCCCATGCAGTGCGAGTACTACGCGCTGGAAGGACTGACCGACCTGATGAACAGCATCCAACGCATCGCCGAGCGACTGAACCCGGCGCTGAAGATCGAAGGCCTGCTGCGCACCATGTACGACCCGCGCATCAGCCTGACCAACGACGTCAGCGCGCAGTTGCAGGAACACTTCGGCGACAAGCTCTACACCACCGTGATCCCGCGCAACGTGCGATTGGCCGAGGCACCCAGCTTCGGCATGCCGGCGCTGGTCTACGACAAGCAATCGCGCGGTGCCCTCGCCTACCTGGCGCTGGCCGGCGAGCTGGTGCGCCGTCAGCGCGCCGCTCGCACCACCGCCCCCGCCTAAGAGATTAAGGAACCCGCATGGCCGCCAAGAAACGAGGTCTCGGACGCGGGCTGGACGCCCTGCTCAGTGGCTCCAGCGCCGCTACGCTGCAGGAAGAAGCCGTTCAGGTGGACAGCAAGGAGCTGCAACACCTGCCGCTGGACCTGATCCAGCGCGGCAAGTACCAGCCCCGCCGCGACATGGACCCGCAGGCCCTCGAAGAACTCGCCCAGTCGATCAAGGTCCAGGGCGTGATGCAGCCGATTGTGGTGCGCCCTATCGACAAGGGTCGCTACGAGATCATCGCCGGCGAGCGCCGCTGGCGTGCAAGCCAGCAGGCCGGCCTGGACAAGATCCCGGCCATGGTCCGCGAAGTGCCGGACGAAGCCGCCATTGCCATGGCGCTGATCGAGAACATCCAGCGCGAGGACCTCAACCCCATCGAGGAAGCGGCCGCGCTGCAGCGCCTGCAGCAGGAATTCCAGCTGACCCAGCAACAGGTCGCCGACGCCGTGGGCAAATCCCGCGTGACCGTGGCCAACCTGCTGCGCCTGATCGCCCTGCCGGACGAGATCAAGACGCTGCTTTCGCACGGCGACCTGGAAATGGGCCACGCCCGTGCCCTGCTCGGATTGCCCGAGAATCGGCAGGTTGAAGGTGCGCGACATGTTGTCGCACGCGGCTTCACGGTGCGTCAGACCGAAGCACTGGTGCGCCAGTGGCTCAACGCCCCCGAGGAACCTGTCAAAGCGGTCAGGACCGATCCGGACATCAGCCGCCTGGAACAGCGCCTGGCCGAGCGCCTGGGCGCTCCGGTGCAGATTCGCCATGGGCAGAAGGGCAAGGGCCAGTTGGTAATCCGCTACAACTCCCTCGATGAGCTCCAGGGCGTCCTCGCCCACATACGCTGATACGAACGTAGCATGTAGGGGTCGTCGGAAATCACTACCTGACGGTTGAATGGGTATGCGGCGCCCCCTATACTCTGCGCGCAATTTTGTCGGCACAAAGTATGCCAAGTTGTTGATTTGTGAAGCCGACACCAGAGGACTGTGAGCTAGAGATGGAACCCCGCAAGCCCGAACGTTTGCCCGTCCATCATCAACCGGCGTTTCGCCTGTTGCTCGTCCAGCTGGTGGTGCTGCTTATCGGTGCAGCAACCCTGTGGTTTGCCCAGGGATCGGTCGCAGGCTATTCCGGATTGCTCGGAGGCCTGATTGCGTGGTTGCCGAATCTGTACTTTGCTCGCAAGGCGTTCCGTTACAGCGGTGCGCGTTCTGCCCAGCTGATAGTCCGGTCCTTTTATGCCGGTGAAGCGGGAAAACTGATTTTGACGGCAGTGCTCTTCGCACTGACGTTTGCAGGTGTGAAGCCCCTGGCGCCGCTGGCGCTGTTCGGCCTCTACCTGCTGACCCTCGCGGTCAGCTGGTTTGCACCCCTGCTGATGCGAAACACATTTACAAGACCTTAGAGCGATTGAGGCAAACATGGCAGCAGAAAGCGCTTCGGGTTACATCCAGCACCACTTGCAGAACCTGACCCTGGGTCGTCTGCCGGATGGTTCCTGGGGGTTCGCCCACACCGCCGAACAAGCCAAGGAAATGGGCTTCTGGGCATTCCACGTTGATACCCTGGGTTGGTCCGTATTCCTCGGCCTGGTGTTCATCCTTATCTTCCGCATGGCAGCCAAGAAGGCCACCAGCGGTCAACCTGGCGGCCTGCAGAACTTCGTCGAAGTTCTCGTGGAGTTCGTCGACGGCAGCGTGAAGGACACCTTCCACGGCCGTAACCCGCTCATCGCACCGCTGGCGTTGACCGTGTTCGTCTGGATCTTCCTGATGAACCTGATCGACCTGGTACCCGTGGACTTCCTGCCGCTCGCGGCTCAGGCAGTCACCGGCAACGAGCACCTGTTCTTCCGCGCCGTAGCCACCACCGATCCGAACGCCACCTTCGGCATGTCGATCGCGGTCTTCGCGCTGATCATCTTCTACAGCATCAAGGTCAAGGGCATCGGCGGCTTCCTCGGCGAACTGACTCTGCATCCGTTCCACAGCAGCAACATGGTGGTTCAGATCATCCTGATCCCCGTGAACTTCCTGCTGGAGTTCGTGACCCTGATCGCCAAGCCGGTATCCCTGGCACTGCGTCTGTTCGGCAACATGTATGCCGGCGAGCTGATCTTCATCCTGATCGCCGTGATGTTCGGTTCCGGCATCCTCTGGCTGGGCGGCATGGGCGTCGTGCTGAACTGGGCGTGGGCCGTGTTCCACATCCTGATCATCACCTTGCAGGCCTTCATCTTCATGATGCTGACCATCGTCTACCTGTCGATGGCCCACGAAGACAGCCACTGATCCAAAGATTCTATGCGCCCACTCTCCTTCGGGAGTGGGCGTAAGAAGAGCTTCACCACCTTAACTTGCTTCAACCTTTAACCAACACGACAAAAAAGTCGGGAGGAAAAATGGAAACTGTAGTTGGACTCACTGCTATCGCCGTTGCTCTGCTGATCGGTCTGGGCGCTCTGGGTACCGCCATCGGCTTCGGCCTGCTGGGCGGCAAGTTCCTGGAAGGCGCTGCGCGTCAGCCGGAAATGGTTCCGATGCTGCAGGTCAAAATGTTCATCGTCGCCGGCCTGCTCGACGCCGTGACCATGATCGGCGTTGGTATCGCTCTGTTCTTCACCTTCGCTAACCCGTTCATTGCTCAGGTTGCCCAGTAATTTCCGCAACGCGGAAATCTGTGACTGAACAACGAACGAGCGAGGTATTGGCGTGAACATTAATGCAACTCTGATCGGCCAGGCCATCGCGTTCGCCATCTTCGTCCTGTTCTGCATGAAGTTCGTATGGCCTCCGGTCATCGCGGCTCTGCACGAGCGTCAGAAGAAGATCGCCGACGGCCTGGACGCTGCCAACCGCGCGGCTCGTGACCTGGAACTGGCTCACGAGAAAGCGGGTCAGCAACTGCGCGAAGCCAAGGCTCAGGCAGCCGAAATCATCGAGCAGGCGAAGAAGAGCGCTAACCAGATCGTTGACGAAGCCCGTGATCAGGCCCGTGCCGAAGGTGATCGCATGATCGCCCAGGCCAAGGCCCAGATCGAACAGGAACTCAACAGCGTCAAAGACGCCCTGCGTGCCCAAGTGGGTGCCCTGGCTGTCTCCGGCGCCGAGAAGATCCTGGGTGCTTCGATCGATGCCAACGCGCAAAAGCAGCTGGTTGATCAACTGGCCGCCGAGATCTAAGCAGAGGGCGATATGGCAGAACTGACCACATTGGCTCGTCCATACGCGAAGGCGGCTTTCGAGTACGCCCAGGCTCATCAGCAACTGGCCGACTGGTCCGCTGCTCTGGGTGTGCTGGCTGCAGTGTCGCGGGACGACACCGTGCGCCAGCTGCTCAAAGAGCCCCAGCTGACCGCGGCAGCCAAGGCTGACGCGCTGATCGACGTGTGTGGCGACAAGCTCAATGCTCCGGCCCAGAACTTCGTCCGGACTGTGGCTGAAAACAAGCGGCTCGACCTGCTGCCGACCATCTTCGTGATGTTCGAGCAGCTCAAGGCCGAGCAGGAAAAGCTGGTCGAGGTCGAGGTCACTAGTGCCTTCGCCCTGGACCAGGAACAGCAGGACAAACTCGCCAAGGCTCTCAGCGCCCGGCTCAGTCGCGAAGTGCGACTTCATGCGTCGGAAGACGCGAGCTTGATCGGCGGCGTGGTCATTCGCGCCGGTGACTTGGTAATCGATGGCTCGGTGCGCGGCAAAATCGCGAAACTGGCCGAAGCGTTGAAATCTTGAGTTTGAAGGGGCAGCGGCATGCAGCAACTCAATCCTTCCGAAATTAGTGAAATCATCAAGGGGCGCATCGAGAAACTCGACGTCGCCTCGCAAGCGCGCAACGAAGGCACCATCGTCAGTGTTTCCGATGGCATCGTGCGCATCTTCGGTCTGGCCGACGTCATGTACGGCGAGATGATCGAATTCCCGGGCGGCGTCTACGGTATGGCGCTGAACCTGGAGCAAGACTCCGTCGGTGCTGTGGTACTGGGTGAATACCAGGACCTCAAAGAAGGCATGAACGCCAAGTGCACCGGCCGCATCCTGGAAGTACCGGTTGGTCCGGAACTGCTGGGCCGCGTTGTCGATGCCCTGGGTAACCCGATCGATGGCAAAGGCCCGATCGATGCCAAGCTGACCGACGCAGTCGAGAAAGTGGCACCGGGCGTGATCTGGCGTAAGTCGGTAGACCAGCCGGTTCAGACCGGTTACAAGTCGGTCGACGCCATGATCCCGGTTGGCCGTGGCCAGCGCGAGCTGATCATCGGTGACCGTCAGATCGGTAAAACCGCTCTGGCCATCGACGCCATCATCAACCAGAAGAACAGCGGCATCCGTTGCGTCTACGTAGCCATTGGTCAGAAGCAATCGACCATCGCCAACGTCGTTCGCAAGCTGGAAGAAAACGGCGCCCTGGCCAACACCATCGTGGTCGTTGCCAGTGCATCGGAATCCGCAGCTCTGCAATACCTGGCTCCGTACTCCGGTTGCACCATGGGCGAATTCTTCCGCGACCGCGGTGAAGATGCCCTGATCGTGTACGATGACCTGTCCAAGCAGGCCGTAGCCTACCGCCAGATCTCCCTGCTGCTGCGCCGTCCGCCGGGCCGCGAAGCTTACCCGGGCGACGTGTTCTATCTCCACAGCCGTCTGCTGGAGCGCGCTTCCCGCGTTTCCGAAGAGTACGTAGAGAAGTTCACCAACGGCGAAGTGAAAGGCAAGACCGGTTCCCTGACCGCCCTGCCGATCATCGAAACCCAGGCTGGCGACGTTTCTGCGTTCGTTCCGACCAACGTGATCTCCATCACCGACGGTCAGATCTTCCTGGAATCCGCCATGTTCAACTCGGGTATCCGTCCGGCCGTCAACGCCGGTATCTCGGTATCTCGTGTTGGTGGCGCGGCCCAGACCAAGATCATCAAGAAGCTGTCCGGTGGCATCCGTACCGCGCTGGCCCAGTACCGTGAACTGGCGGCCTTCGCCCAGTTCGCCTCGGACCTGGACGACGCGACCCGCAAGCAGCTGGAACATGGTCAGCGCGTTACCGAGCTGATGAAGCAGAAGCAATACGCGCCGATGTCCATCGCCGAGATGTCGCTGTCCCTGTATGCCGCCGAGCGTGGCTTCCTGCAGGACGTCGAGATCGCCAAGGTGGGCGCCTTCGAACAAGCGCTGATCGCCTACTTCCAACGTGAGAACGCCGCTCTGCTGGCGAAGATCAACGAGAAGGGTGACTTCAACGACGAAATCGACGCGGGCATCAAGGCCGGCATCGAGAAGTTCAAGGCCACCCAAACCTGGTAAGCCGCAGCGGGGGTCGTTAACGGCCCCCGCCTGCTAAACCGATAGGTGTGAAATGGCAGGCGCAAAAGAGATTCGCAGCAAGATTGCGAGCATCAAAAGCACGCAAAAAATCACCAATGCCATGGAAAAGGTGGCGGTGAGCAAGATGCGCAAGGCACAAATGCGCATGGCGGCCGGCCGTCCCTACGCGGAGCGCATTCGCCAGGTGATCGGCCATCTGGCCAACGCCAACCCGGAATACCGTCACCCGTTCATGGTCGAGCGTGAAGTAAAACGCGTCGGCTACATCGTGGTGAGCTCCGACCGTGGCCTGGCTGGCGGCCTGAACATCAACCTGTTCAAGGCTCTCGTCAAGGACATGAGCGGGCAGCGCGATCGTGGCGCGGAGATCGACCTCTGCGTGATCGGCTCCAAGGGTGCATCCTTCTTCAAGAGCTATGGCGGCAACGTAGTTGCAGCTATCAGCCACCTGGGCGAAGAGCCGTCGATCAATGATCTGATCGGCAGCGTCAAGGTCATGCTGGATGCCTACCTGGAAGGTCGTATCGATCGCCTGTACGTGGTTTCCAACAAGTTCGTCAACACCATGACCCAGAAGCCGACCGTGGAACAGCTGATTCCGCTGGTGGCCGAGGACAATGCCGAGCTGAAGCACCACTGGGACTACCTCTACGAACCCGACGCCAAGGCCCTCCTCGACGGCTTGCTGGTGCGCTACGTGGAATCCCAGGTGTACCAGGCCGTGGTTGAGAACAACGCCTGTGAGCAGGCGGCCCGGATGATTGCAATGAAGAACGCTACCGACAACGCCGGTGATCTGATCAGTGGTTTGCAGCTGATCTACAACAAGGCACGTCAGGCGGCGATCACCCAGGAAATCTCGGAAATCGTCGGCGGCGCTGCCGCGGTGTAAGAACAGGTTCAAAATTCAGAGGAACCAGACATGAGTAGCGGACGTATCGTTCAAATCATCGGCGCCGTGATCGACGTGGAATTCCCGCGCGATGCCGTGCCGAGCATCTACGAGGCCCTGAAAGTTCAGGGCGTCGAAACCACCCTGGAAGTTCAGCAGCAGCTGGGCGACGGCGTGGTTCGTTCCATTGCGATGGGTTCCACCGAAGGCCTCAAGCGTGGCCTGAACGTGGAAAGCACCGGCGCAGCCATCTCCGTCCCGGTCGGCACCAAGACCCTGGGCCGTATCATGGACGTGCTGGGCAACCCGATCGACGAAGCCGGTCCTATCGGCGAAGAAGAGCGCTGGGGTATTCACCGCGACGCTCCGTCCTACGCTGACCAGGCTGGCGGCAACGACCTGCTCGAAACCGGCATCAAGGTTATCGACCTGGTGTGCCCGTTCGCCAAGGGCGGTAAAGTCGGTCTGTTCGGTGGTGCCGGTGTCGGCAAGACCGTAAACATGATGGAACTGATCCGTAACATCGCCATGGAGCACAGCGGTTACTCTGTGTTCGCTGGTGTGGGTGAGCGTACTCGTGAGGGTAACGACTTCTACCACGAGATGAAGGATTCCGGCGTACTGGACAAGGTAGCCCTGGTTTACGGCCAGATGAACGAGCCGCCGGGCAACCGTCTGCGCGTTGCACTGACCGGCCTGACCATGGCTGAGAAGTTCCGTGACGAAGGCCGTGACGTACTGCTGTTCATCGACAACATCTACCGTTACACCCTCGCCGGTACCGAAGTATCCGCACTGCTGGGCCGTATGCCTTCCGCAGTAGGTTACCAGCCGACCCTGGCCGAAGAGATGGGCGTTCTGCAAGAACGCATCACCTCCACCAAGAAAGGCTCGATCACCTCGATCCAGGCCGTCTACGTTCCCGCGGACGACCTGACCGACCCGAGCCCGGCGACCACCTTCGCCCACCTGGACGCCACCGTCGTACTGTCCCGTGACATCGCCTCGCTGGGTATCTACCCCGCAGTTGATCCGCTGGACTCGACTTCCCGTCAGCTGGACCCGCTGGTCATCGGCCAGGATCACTACGACACCGCTCGTGGCGTGCAGTACGTTCTGCAGCGCTACAAGGAGCTGAAGGACATCATCGCGATCCTCGGCATGGACGAACTGTCCGAGTCCGACAAGCTGCTGGTGGCCCGTGCTCGTAAGATCCAGCGCTTCCTGTCCCAGCCGTTCTTCGTGGCTGAAGTATTCACCGGCTCGCCGGGCAAATACGTCTCCCTGAAGGACACCATCGCTGGCTTCAAAGGCATCCTCAACGGCGACTACGATCACCTGCCCGAGCAGGCGTTCTACATGGTCGGCGGCATCGAAGAAGCCATCGAGAAAGCGAAGAAGCTGTAATCCGTGCGCCCGGCAACGGGCGCTTACGTGAGGCAAGGGTATGGCTATTACTGTCCACTGCGACATCGTCAGCGCCGAAGCGGAGATCTTCTCCGGTCTGGTTGAGCTGGTCGTAGCGCACGGCTCCCTGGGCGATCTGGGTATCGCTCCGGGCCACGCGCCGCTGATCACCGAGCTCAAGCCGGGTCCGATCCGCCTGGTGAAGCAGGGTGGCGAGCAGGAGGTGTACTACATCTCCGGTGGCTTCCTCGAAGTACAGCCGAACATGGTCAAGGTTCTCGCCGACACCGTGATTCGCGCAGGCGACCTCGACGAAGCGGCTGCCCAGACCGCACTGAAGGAAGCTGAGAAGGCTCTGCAAGGTAAAGGTGCAGAGTTCGACTACAGCTCCGCCGCAGCCCGCCTGGCCGAAGCCGCAGCGCAACTGCGCACGGTCCAGCAGGTTCGCAAGAAGTACGGCGGCTAAGCCGCGAAGTCCTCCGGGACTTCAGCGACAAATAGGAAAAGGGTAGCCTTGGCTACCCTTTTTCTTTTTCTACACCCGGGGTTTCCCCGCTCACCAGGACGGTCCCTCACTCATGTCTCTCGAAATCGTCATTCTTGCCGCTGGCCAGGGCACCCGCATGCGCTCGGCCCTGCCGAAAGTCCTGCATCCGGTGGCTGGCAAACCCATGCTTGCCCACGTGATCGATACCGCCCGCGGTCTCAGCCCGTCGCGTATCCACGTGGTGATTGGCCATGGTGCCGACCTGGTGCGCGAGCGCCTGCAGGCGGATGACCTGAATTTCGTGATCCAGGAACAGCAGTTGGGCACCGGTCATGCCGTAGCGCAGGCCGCCCCGTTCCTGAGTGCGGACAAGGTGCTGATCCTCTACGGCGATGTGCCGCTGATCGAGCAACCGACCCTGGAGCGTCTGATGGCCCAGGCCACGCCGGAGCAGCTGGCACTGCTGACCGTCGAGCTGGAGGACCCCACCGGCTACGGCCGTATCATTCGCGAAGACGCTGGCGAAGTTCAGGCCATCGTCGAGCAGAAGGACGCCACTGCCGAGCAGCGCGCCATCCGCGAAGGCAACACCGGTATCCTCGCCGCGCCGCGTGAGCGCCTGCTGGGCTGGCTGTCGCGCCTGTCCAACTCCAACGCCCAGGGCGAGTACTACCTTACCGACGTCATTGCCATGGCCGTCGGCGACGGCCTGCGCGTGGCCACCGCCCAACCCCAGGTGGCGATGGAGACCCAGGGCGCCAACGATCGCCTGCAGCTCTCCGAACTGGAGCGTTTCTTCCAGCTGCGTGTGGCGCGTCGCCTGATGGCCCAGGGCGTGACCCTGATCGATCCAGCGCGCTTCGATGTGCGTGGCGAAGTCAGCGTCGGCCGTGACGTCAGCATCGACATCAACGTGATCCTCGAGGGCCAGGTGGAGATCGAGGACGACGTGCAGATCGGTCCGAACTGCTACATCAAGGACAGCACCCTGCGCCGTGGCGCCATCATCAAGGCCAACTCGCACCTGGACGGCGCCCACGTTGGCCCGGACAGCGACGTCGGCCCGTTCGCTCGCCTGCGTCCGGGCAGCGTGCTGGAGCGCCAGGTGCATGTGGGCAACTTTGTCGAGCTGAAGAACGCTCATCTGCAGGACGGCGTGAAGGTCGGTCACCTGACCTACCTGGGCGACAGCGAAGTCGGTGCACGCAGCAACATCGGCGCCGGTACCATCACCTGTAACTATGATGGCGCGAACAAGTGGCGCACCACCATTGGCGAGGACGTCTTCATCGGCTCCAACAACTCGCTGGTGGCACCTGTGGATATCGGTGCCGGCGCCACGACTGGCGCGGGTTCCACCATTACCGCCGAGGTTCCTGCCGGCACCCTCGGCGTCGGCCGCGCCAAGCAACGGGTGATCGAAGGCTGGAAGCGCCCGGAAAAGATCAAGAAGTCCTGATACACAAGCCCTCGACCTGTGGGTAAGTTGTTATCCACAGGTCGATTCGCTCATTCCGTTATTCACAGGCCATCCCGGAAACCGCGGAGTGGCTCGTTCTCGCTGGAGTTGTCCCGGTCATGCTTGGCGTCGCCATCCTGATCTTTCTGATCACCGACCCGTTCGGCAATATCGCGGTCTTCCTCGCCGCCCTCAAGTCAGTCCCCGCCGAACGCCGTCTGAAGGTGGCGCTGCGCGAGCTGCTGTTTGCCCTCGGCCTGCTGCTGCTGTTCCTTACCCTGGGCGAGCACATCCTTACCGGGCTGGGCTTGTCCAAGGAAGCGACTGGTATCGCCGGGGGCATCATCCTCTTCGTGGTCGCCATGCGCCTGATCTTCCCCACGCCTCAGGGCGTGTTGGGCGACATGCCCGACAACGAGCCGCTGTTCGTGCCGTTGGCCACTCCGGCGGTGGCCGGGCCCTCTGCGCTGGCAATGCTGATCACCCTGCGCAGCACCTACACTGGTCCGTTGTGGGAGTTGTATCTCGCAGTGATCCTCGCTTGGGCGGCGACCGCCTTCATCCTGATGCAGGCGGCGTTCCTCCAGCGCTTCCTCGGCCCACGCGGGCTGATGGCCGTGGAGCGCCTGGCCGGCATGCTGCTGATCATGCTCAGCGTGAACATGCTCCTGCAGAACGTGCGCAGCTTCCTGCACATCGCTGCCTGATGCCCTCCCTCTGAGAACCGCCATGATCCTGCGTGTCCTGACCTTCGCCTTGCTCACCACACTGCTCGCCGGCTGCGCGGACAAGGGCCTGCAGATCGATCGCGAACATGTGTCGAAGAATCAGGACAGCCGCATCCAGTACGTCATCGTCCACTACACCTCGGCTGACCTGCCGCGCTCGCTGGCGCTGTTGACCCACGGCGAGGTGAGCGCGCACTACCTGATAGGCGATAACCCGGCGACCATCTACCAGCTGGTGGACGAGAACCGCCGTGCCTGGCACGCCGGCGCCAGCGAATGGCAGGGCCGGACCTGGCTCAATTCCACCTCCATCGGCATCGAGCTAGTGAACCCCGGCTACCGCGATACTCCCAGCGGCAAGATCTGGTATCCCTATCCGGATGCGCAGATAGACGCGCTGATCGCCCTGCTGCGGGATATCACCCAGCGCCAGGGCATCACCCCGGAACATATCCTTGGCCACAGCGATATCGCCCCGCAGCGCAAGGTCGACCCAGGCCCGCTGTTCCCCTGGAAGAAACTTGCCGAAGCCGGCCTGATCCCCTGGCCGAAACCGGGCGAGCTGGCCCGTCGACTGACCGAACTGAACGGCCAACTGCCGGCTCCTGGCTGGTTCCAGCAGCAGCTGGCGCGACACGGCTACGCGGTGCCGCTCAATGGGGTGATGGATGAGGAAACCCGCAATGTGATCGCGGCGTTCCAGATGCGCTTCCGCCCGGAGCGCTTCGATGGCGAACCGGACCTGGAAACCGCCGCGCTATTGCTGGCGGTTCCGACCTCTTAAACCGGCAACAGCAGGTAAAAGCGCGAGCCCTTGCCCTGTTGCGAGCGCAGGGCGATGCGTCCGCCGTGCAGTTGTACGATTTCTCGACACAGCGCCAGGCCGAGCCCTACACCGCCTTTCTTGCGGCCCACCTGCACGAAGGGTTCGAAGATGCGTCCCTGTTGGCTGAGCGAGATGCCGTCGCCGCTGTCTTCCACGGCAATTGCCACGCGCTCTTCCTGGCAGCGCGCCTGCAGGCGAATGGTGCCGCCTTCGGGCGTATGGCGCAGTGCGTTGCCGATCAGGTTATCCAGCACCCGCTCGATCTGGGTGCGATCGATATTGATCGGCGGTAGATCTTCGGCGATCTCCAGGTCCAGTTCGATGTGCTTGTCTTCGGCCGGCCCGATAAAGCGTTGGTGAGCCTGGCGCAGCAGGTCGCCGACATCGCAAAGCTGCAGCTCGAGCTTCTGGGTGCCGCTCTGGTAGCGGGAGAAATTCAGCAGGTCGTTGATCAGCCGCACCAGGCGGTGCATCTCCTCGTCCACGGTACGCACCAGGTCGCGCTCGCGGGATTCCTCGGGGAACTTCAAGCGTTCGGCGAGCAGGCCGAAGGCCATGTGCATCCCCGTCATGGGCGTGCGTAGTTCGTGTGACGCACGCAGCACGAAGTCATTGCGTACGCGTTCGAAGGCGCGCTGCTCGGTGACGTCGCGCACGACCATCACCGCGCCGATGTTGCGCCCGTCGTCATGGCTGACTGGCGACATGCCCCAGGTCAGCAACCGGCTTTCGCCGCTCACTTCCACCACCAGGTCCTGCGGGGTTTCCTCCAGCAGATTGCCGCTCAGGACGCGCTGCGCCGCCTGGTTCAGCGCAGGGTTGTTCAGCATGGTGCCCAGTTCCTGGCCCTGGGGATCGCTGTGGGAGAACAGCTGGCGCGTGGCGACCGGATTGGCGTGTTCGATACGACCGTGGCGGTCGAGGATCACCAGGCCGTCGTCGATGCTGTCGAGCACTGCCAGCAGGCGCTTGCGGCCTGAACCCAGCGCCTCGGTGTTGCTCGCGCGGTAAAGCCGCAGGGCTTCCGCCATCAGGCCGAAACGGCGGCTGAGGGAGGACATCTCGGCGACCCCGGAAACCGGCAGGGTCACGTCGAATTCGCCCTGGCCGATCTTGTCCGCGGCCTTTGCCAGTGTCTCGATGGGCGCGCCGAAGCGGCGGGCGATGCTGTGGGCGGTGATGAAACCGACCACCAGGATGGCGATGCCGATGAGTCCGAGCAGGCCACTGATCAGCAGGGTGCGGTCGCGGGCCGAGCGCTCGTCGGCGCTGATGTTTTCCATGGCTCCCTGGTGCAGCGCCAGCAGGCGGTTGCGCAGGACGTCGAGGGTGCGGCTGAGATCGCTGTCCTCCAGCAGTTCCGGGCGGCCGGGACCGGGGGTGCCGATGGCATTGACGAACAGGCGGTGCGCGTCGGCGATGTCCGTCATGGCCTGGCGGTCACCATTGTTCCTGGCCATCGCACGGCCGCGTTCGATGGCCAGGGCAAAATTCGTCCGGGCCTGTTCAAGGCGCCCAGGGTTGGGTTGGGCGCTGAGCACCTGGACCAGTTCGTCACCCAAGGCCTGGCGCAGATGCTGGCTGACCTCGATGGCATCGAAGTTGTGCTGGATCAGCCGAGCCTGCTCGCGCCCGGTGATGATCACGCTGAAAAGACCCAGGAGCAGACCGATGAGCGCGACCGTAATGAGCGCCGATATGCTCAGGAACAGCCTCGTGCGCAGCGTCATCGGAATGGGCAGGTTCACAGGCTGTACTGCTTGCGCTTGCGATACAGGGTGGAAGCGTCGATCCCCAGGGTCTTGGCCGCCTGGTCGAGTGTGGCGCTGGAAGCCATGACGGCGGCGATGTGAGCTTTCTCCAGCGCTTCCAGGCTCATGGCTTCGCCAATGCGTGGCGCCGAGTTGGTGGTCTGTTCACCGATGGCCAGCTGTTCGACACCGATCAGATCGAAATTGCAGATGATGCTTGCACGTTCGATAACGTTGCGCAGCTCCCGCACATTCCCCGGCCAGTTGTAGCGGCGCAGTAACGCCCGCGCGTCGTCGGTGAATCCGCGAGCGGGGCGACCGTAGTCCTTCACGAAACGGGCGAGGAAGCGTTCGGCCAGGCCGATGATGTCCTCGGCGCGTTCGCGCAGCGGCGGCAGATTCAGCACGATGACGTTCAGACGGTAGAGCAGGTCTTCACGGAACGTGCCCTGGGCGACCATGCCGGCGAGATCCCGGTTAGTGGCTGCGAGGATACGGACGTCGGCATTGCGAGTAACCGGATCGCCGACCCGCTCGTACTCCTTGTCCTGGATGAATCGCAATAACTTTGGCTGCAAAGTAAGAGGAAAATCGCCGATCTCGTCGAGAAATAGCGTACCGCCATCCGCCTGGCTGATGCGCCCGAGGGTGTTCTCCGTGGCGCCGGTGAAAGCGCCGCGGCTGTGGCCGAACAGCTCGCTTTCCATCAGTTCGGCAGTCAGGGAAGGGCAGTTGATCGTCACGCAGGATTTCTTCGCGCGTTTGCTCCAGTGGTGAATCGCCCGGGCCAACTCTCCCTTTCCTGAACCGGACTCGCCCAGGATAAGGATGTTGGCATCCGTGGCCGCCACCTGGCGGGCGGTCTCCAGCACGGCGGCCATGGCCGGGCTGTGGGATTCGAGTACGTCGCCCTGCTTGCGCACCTCGCCTTCCAGTGCCTCGATGCGCGCGGTGAGCTGGCGCACTTCCAACTGCTTGGCGGCGGCGAGGCGCAGCTGGTCGGGGCTGCAGGGCTTCACCAGGTAATCGGCAGCGCCGGTCTGCATGGCGTCGACGGCGGTATCCACGGCTGAATGGGCGGTGACGATCACCACGCGCATCCAGGGGGCCTGCACACGCATCTGCGCCAGCACATCCAGGCCGTTGTCGTCGCCCAGGCGCAGGTCGAGGAAGCACAGGTCGAACACCTGGCGCTGCAACAGGTTCTCGGCCTGCTGCGCGCTGCTGGCGGTGGCCACGCTGTAGCCCTCGTCCTCCAGGCAGTAGCGGAACGAGCGCAGGATGGCGGACTCGTCATCGACCAGCAGGATCCGGCCTTGCTGTTCAGGCGTTGCGTCCATTCAGCGATTTCCTCGTTGTGTGATTCATTGTTGTAAGGGGTGTGATTTTTCTTAGTCCAGGGTTTTTCGTGCAAGTTGCAAGAATCTTTCTGGTCCTTCGGGCAGGGTGCACAGTCCGGAGGGAGAGGGATCCATTCAACACATTGAATTACAAGAATTTTATCCACAAAAGGCACTGGCACGGCGCTTGCGAATCCAATCTCGCAACATCGTTTGACGGAGACCGCCATGCCTAACCCGAAGATCCTTGCTCTCGCCCTGGGTTCCGCCCTGCTCGCCTTGCAGCCACTGGCCAGCCACGCCGCCGAGGCTGGGCTGACCGCACAGTTGGCCGAAGCGCGACAGGAAGGTTCGATCTGGACGGCCATCAACCTCAATCGAGAACTCAAGCCATACGCGATCAAGGTGGATGTGGAGAACGGCCGCGCGCAGCTGACCGGCGCCGTGGCCAGTGAAGAACAGAAGGCGCTGGCCGGACAGATCGCCGGCAGCGTCGAAGGCGTCACCGCCGTGGATAACCAGTTGGGTGTCGACGCGTCCCTGGCGGATGCACAGAAGGCCGATACAACCCAGGGCGAAGGTGTGGTGCAGAAGTGGGACGACGCCACGCTGGCGGCCAGGGTGAAATCCAAGCTGCTGCTGGAAAAACGTGGTGAAGGCCTGGATATCAAGGTCACCAGCAAGTCCGGCGCAGTCATTCTCGGGGGCACGGTCGTCAGTGAGGAGGCCAGCCAGCAGGCCGGCCACCTGGCGGCGCAGACCGAAGGCGTCACTGCTGTGGATAACCGCCTGAAGGTCGATCCGGATGCCGCTTCCACCCAGAAACTTGAGAAATCCGTCGGCGATGCCCAGGCCGCCGTGAGCGATGCCTGGATCACCAGTCAGATAAAGGCCGGCATCCTCGCCGCCCATGCCCTGAATGGCCTGTCCATTGGTGTGTCCACCCGTGACGGCGTGGTGACCCTCAGTGGCCAGGTGCCCAGTGCCGACGAGCGCCAGCAATTGATCGATTCCGCCCGCAAGACCCGTGGTGTGCGTGAGGTGGACGCCACTGCGCTGATGGTGGCCGGCCAGGCCGCCTGACTCTTCCACCCTTTCCTATGCAGGAGAACCTGTCATGACTCGCACGACCAGTCAGCTCAATGAGCTTATCGAGATTACCCGTGACGGCCAGCGTTTCTACCAGCACGCCATCCAGGAAGTGAAGGATGCCCGGCTGCAGCAGCTGTTCCAGTCCATGGCGCAGGCCAAGACCGACGTGATCAATGCCCTGGCCGGCAAGGTGGCTGCCAACCACGAGGACCCTGCCACCGGCGGCACCCTGCTGGGCAAGTTGCGCCAGGTCTACGCCGATACCCGCGCGACCCTCGCCAGCGACGAGGGTGCCACCTATGTCGCCCAGCTGGAGGAAACCGAAGACCGCATCCTGCATGCCTTCGAGGATGCCTTGGAGAAAGGCACACCGGAAACCCAGGCCCTGCTTCGCGCCGAACTGCCCAAGGTGCGGGCATGCCATGACCAGATGAGTCAGCTCAAGCACTCGCTGAAGTGATGCCGTTCACACAGGCACAAGGAAGTGCCTGACGCCGGGATTGCAAAACGCACGAACTATCCCGGTCCATCGTGCAGGATGCGGTAGAAAGGGACCTTGTTACTATATTTAACTTATTGATTTATAAGGTAAAAATAGAATTCATCAGACTGGCATGCGGCGTGCAATTTCAACTGCAAGACAGTCAACAAAACCACCCGCGACGGCAAGAACCTGAAAGGCCCAAGGAAACAGTCTCAAGGTTCGATAGACAGATCGGCGACGGGCAGGAGAAACGGGATGAACAGCGGAACCAACAGCCAAGTGCAAGTCGCGCGTATCGATGTGTGGAGTCGGATCTTCTTTGCCGGCGCCCTCCTGCTGTTGCTGGTCAACCAGGTGCAACTGCAGATGCAGGTCTCACAGGCTCAGGCCGCCAGTGCACCGGTCGCCTACGTTCCGACTGCTTCCAGCACGCCCGGACTGTACCGCGAAGCTTCGCGTTATCCACAGGTCGCTCCTGCCCGCAACCCGGATCAGGTGCTGCAAGCCCCACAGGCCCAAACCCAGGCTCAGGTCCAGCCGATGGCCCGATCCCAGGGCGGCTGGGTGTTCTGATCCCGGATTTCTGAATCGCTGGTAGGCCGCTGGCTTGCCCGACAGGTCCGCTGTGCCCGGGAGCACCCGGGCGGACACCCCTTCCGGAGACTGCCTTGCGATCGCTCCGGAGCAGGTACCCGACGCGGTACCGAACCGACAACGAGAAGAGGAGAGACCCCATGCTTAGCTGGGCACTGACATTCCTGATCATCGCCATCATCGCCGCGGTCCTGGGCTTCGGTGGTATCGCCGGCGCCGCGACCAGCATCGCCAAGATCCTGTTCGTGATCTTCCTGGTGCTGTTCATCGTGTCCTTCTTCATGGGCCGTCGCCGGGGGTGATACCCCGAGATCGGATGGACGTTGAACAAGGAGCGTAGCGATGAGCTTTACCCGCAATCTGCTGCTGTCGACCCTCCTGCTCGGCGCCGGGGCTCAAGCCCTGGCCGCCGAGGCGGACAAGGATGCGCAGTACCGCTTGAACGAGTTGGTGGCCAGTGATCCGCAGTACCGCGATACCTGGCAATCGGTGGTCAAGGACGAGAGCCGCCTGCCGGACTGGGTGATGAACCTCAGTGGCACCGCGACGCCGATGCAGGCGGTGGACGAGCAGGGCGACAAGTACCTGGTAGGCGAACTGTGCGAGGTGCACAACTGTGCTGCCCATCGGTTGTACGTGGCGTTCACCTGGGACAAGGACAAGGCCTATGCGTTGTACGTGAAGGTTCCCGAGAACCTTCCCACGGACAAGTCATCGAGCAAGCACGCCAGTTTCCGCTGGCTGGGCGAGCCGGACGATTCGGTGAAGCGGATCCTCGACGACCAGCTCAAGAGCGATCCCAACTGGTATTGATCCACCGATTTCGAACACTGCGTAGCCGTTGCGGCGTACGCATGGCCAGGGAGCCGGGATGTTCGGGATGCGTCATGTCCTGAGCGACCCAGGGGTACAGGGAGTACCTCCGCGCCAGCGGGCGAGGGCAGGCAAGGCGTGCGGAACCGGGGCGACAACTTCGCACCGGTTCCGGAGCGCCATCAAAGGTCAGGGGTTGAAGTTGGCCGCGTCGCGCGCCCAGCCATCGAGCACGGGCTTCAGGTCGTCGAGGGTCAGGTGGGTGCTGGAGTTCTCCAGCGTCTTGCCTGCACCCTTGCGTACCACCTTGGCGACCGGCTTGCTGGTTGCACCATCCAATGCCTCGAATTCCACGAAGACCTCGGTGTCCTGATCACGCGTGCCGATGGCGGTCGACGTTGCCGCTACCACCAGCGCGATCGGGATGACCTCGTAGGCATGCAGGCCTTCGTTGGAGACATCCACGCCGCTGATTGCGGTGCGTAGCACCAGGGTGTCGCGATCAGCCTGCTGGACGATGCGGTAGCGGCTGCCCAGTTGCAGCTCGACCTGCTTCTTCAGGTAGTCGGGGATTGCGTTGAGGGTGGTCTGATCGATGGTTTCGTTTGGTTTCGGCGGCGGGTAGTAGACCGGCCGCTCGACCAGCACCGAGCTGTAGTTCGCCAGTTTCAGGTTCGGGTCGACCCAGCGCAGCACCGGCTGGCCACTGGGTGACGTGGCGGGCTTGAGTTGCGAGTAGTCGCCGAGGAAGCCGGAGTATTGCGAGGCGTCTGGTTTCTGGCTGGAGCAACCGGCCAGCGCCAGGGCGCCAGTGAAGAGCAGAGTGGGTACTACGTAGCGTCGCGTCATGGAGCATCCTTATTCAGAGTGTCACCGCGTTGTGCTTTCACCACATTGAACAACCCGTTGCTGACCCGGCTGTCGCGGCGGCCGCAGGGTATCCGCAGCCCTGCTCGAACCCGGTCGAACTTCACTGATGTCGGTCAATTCGGACCCAGGCAGATTCGTCCTACAATGCCTCGCCGATTCCCGTCGGCCGCATCAACGGCCCTCCGGCACCTCAATAATGAAGAGCGGAATCCGGTACTTACCCACAGTGCCTGCTTTCCTGCCAGCCTCTCAGTCGAAGGGCCCTTTGTCTCGCCCTCGGCCATCCATGACGGTCCCCTCGCGGCGACCGTACATCCGGTAACAAGAACCCGCCCGTGAGCGCGCGCGGACTTCTGATCCGATCAATCCGGGCCATTGATGGCCGAATTGCATCAAGCCTAGACGGCTTTGAAGAGCGCTGCGTGGCAGGGGTTCAGGAACCTGCGTCATGCAGAAAATCAAGGGTCTTACGACCTGGAACCAAGGTTTCAGATGCCTTTTCCTATGCCGATTGTGCATGGGGTAGGCGTTTCCGGCATTAGACGGAGGAGGGGTAGGTCGGAATCATGCGCCCCTTTTTTCGCAGGCATCGGCATCCCGATGATCCGGCGAACCCCGACTTCCACAAGAATCAAGGGTGACTCACTATGGGCAAAGCCAAGCTCAGCCTCGCCTGGCAGATCCTCATCGGCCTGGTACTCGGAATTGCACTGGGCGCCGCGCTCAACCATTTCAGCGCGGAAAAGGCCTGGTGGATCAGCAACATCCTCCAGCCGGCGGGCGACATCTTCATCCGCCTGATCAAGATGATCGTCGTACCGATCGTGATCTCCTCGCTGATCGTCGGCATCGCCGGCATGGGGGATGCGAAGAAGCTCGGGCGGATCGGTCTGAAGACCATCATCTACTTCGAAATCATCACCACGGTCGCCATCGTGGTCGGCCTGCTGCTGGCGAACATCTTCCAGCCCGGCGCCGGCATCGACATGAGCACCCTGGGCACTGTGGATATCTCCCAGTACGCGCAGACCGCCAAGGAAGTCGAGCACCACCACGCGTTCATCGAAACCATCCTCAACCTGATCCCGTCGAACATCTTCGCGGCCATGGCCCGTGGCGAGATGCTGCCGATCATCTTCTTCTCGGTGATGTTCGGCCTGGGGCTGTCCTCGCTGCCGGCGCCGACCCGCGAGCCGCTGGTGAAGATGTTCCAGGGCGTGGCCGAGGCCATGTTCCGCGTCACCCACATGATCATGCGCTACGCCCCCATCGGCGTATTCGCGCTGATCGCCGTGACGGTCGCCAACTTCGGCTTCGCCTCGCTGCTGCCGCTGGCCAAGCTGGTGGTGCTGGTGTACTTCGCCATCGCCTTCTTCGCCTTCATGGTGCTGGGCCTGGCCGCACGCCTGTTCGGCTTCTCGATCATCAAGCTGATGCGCATCTTCAAGGACGAACTGGTCCTGGCGTATTCCACCGCCAGCTCCGAGACCGTGCTGCCGCGCATCATCGAGAAGATGGAAGCTTACGGCGCGCCCAAGGCGGTGAGCAGCTTCGTGGTGCCCACTGGCTACTCCTTCAACCTCGATGGCTCGACCCTGTACCAGAGCATCGCGGCGATCTTCATCGCCCAGCTCTACGGCATCGACCTGTCCATCGGCCAGCAACTGATGCTGGTGCTGACCCTGATGGTCACCTCCAAGGGCATCGCCGGCGTGCCGGGTGTTTCCTTCGTGGTGCTGCTGGCGACCCTGGGCAGCGTGGGCATTCCGCTGGAAGGCCTGGCCTTCATCGCGGGTGTCGACCGCATCATGGACATGGCGCGCACCGCGCTGAACGTGATCGGCAATGCCCTCGCGGTACTGGTGATCTCCAAGTGGGAAGGCGTGTACGACGCGCAGAAAGGCGCCCGCTACTGGGAAGCCATGCGCAACGGCCGTGTCGAAGCCTTCCTCGAAGGGGAGAGCCCGGACGGCAAGCAGAGCCCCGTCACTCACTGACCCGAAAGGGTTATCCACAAGGCCCTGGCAATGTCCGGGGCCTTGTCGTTTCTGGCGCCCGAAGTGCCTGTGCCGCTATCATCGCGGCCATTCCAAGGGGGACTCTTCATGCTCAACGGCCTGTGGCTGAGCTTCTTCATCGTTGCGGCGGTCACTGCACTTTCCCGCTGGCTGCTGGGTGGCGAGGCCACCGTGTTCGCCGCCATGGTGGAAAGTCTGTTCGCCATGGCCAAGCTGTCGGTGGAGGTCATGGTGCTGCTGTTCGGCACCCTGACCCTCTGGCTGGGCTTCCTGCGCATTGCCGAGAAGGCCGGCCTGGTTGAAAAGCTTGCGGTGCTGCTCGGCCCGCTGTTCCGTCGCCTGATGCCGGAAGTGCCCGCCGGCCATCCGGCCATCGGCCTGATTACCCTGAACTTCGCTGCCAACGGCCTGGGCCTGGACAACGCCGCCACGCCCATCGGCCTCAAGGCCATGAAGGCGCTGCAGGAACTCAACCCCAGCAGCACCACCGCGAGCAACGCGCAGATACTCTTCCTGGTGCTCAACGCCTCGTCCCTGACCTTGCTGCCGGTAACGATCTTCATGTACCGCGCCCAGCAGGGTGCGGTGGACCCGACCCTGGTGTTCCTACCGATCCTGCTGGCCACCAGTGCCTCCACCGTGGTTGGCCTGCTCAGCGTCGCGGTGATGCAGCGCCTGCGCCTGTGGGACCCGGTGGTGCTGGCCTACCTGATTCCCGGCGCACTGGCGCTGGGCGCGTTCATGGCGCTACTGGCCGGGCTTTCTGCGACAGCGCTGGCGCAGCTCTCCTCGCTGCTGGGCAACCTCACCCTGTTCGGCATCATCATGCTGTTCCTCGTCGTCGGCTGGCTGAAGAAGGTGCCGGTGTACGAAACCTTCGTCGAAGGCGCGAAGGAAGGCTTCGATGTCGCCAAGAGCCTGCTGCCGTACCTGGTGGCCATGCTCTGTGCGGTGGGCGTGCTGCGCGCCTCCGGTGCACTGGAGATGGCGCTGGACGGCATTCGCTGGGTGGTCGAAGGCGTAGGCTGGGACACCCGCTTCGTCGATGCGCTGCCCACCGCGCTGGTCAAGCCATTCTCCGGCAGCGCCGCGCGTGCGATGCTGCTGGAGACCATGCAATCCCATGGCGTGGACAGCTTCCCGGCCCTGGTAGCCGCCACTGTGCAGGGCAGCACCGAGACCACCTTCTATGTGCTCGCCGTGTACTTCGGCGCCGTTGGCATCCAGCGTGCCCGCCACGCCGTTGGCTGCGCGCTGCTGGCGGACCTGGCCGGCGTGCTGGCTTCCATCGGTGTCTGTTACTGGTTCTTTGCCTGAAGAGCTTGAGCGGCCTTGCGCGCCGACTGGGCCTGGAACAGCAGCCACTCGCGCTGAATCACGCTGTAGGGTACGAACACGCTCAGGCGTGACATGGCGGCCAGTTCCGGGCGGTTCGCCGGCGGCCGGAAGCCCGCCTGGAAGCCGATGTTGATCCCCAGCACGCTGCCGTCACTGCCGATCAGCGGCCCGCCGGACATCCCTTTGGCGATGGCCGCGTCGTGCACGCCATAGCGTTCGCCACTGGCGGAGCCGTCATCGACGAAAGGCACCGGCCAGACCTTGCCCGTGCTGCTCATCGGGATGAGCAATGAACTGCTGCCCAACGCTGTGACCGTCTCGCCCGCGCGAAACTGACGCCATTGCGGCAGGGCACCATCGGCCTTGTGCGCGATGAACAGCAGGTCGCAGCCGGTGCTGCAGTGATAGGCCTGGTGGCGCAGGAAAGGCGTATGGGCGGCGGTCACGGCGTAGTCGGCGTTCCATTGCACCGCGGAGGCAACGATGAAGCCCGGAATCGGCGGGCCGGAGAGGACGGTGAAGTAGCGATCCGTCAGACGGCTATCGGTTTCTGGTGAGACCCAGCCGTTGCAGCCGGCCAGGGAAAACAGCAAGAAAATTCCCCAGATATTTTTCATATGAAAGCTCTCCCTTTTTTGTG
>NZ_SWDV01000057.1 GCF_005877905.1 Pseudomonas nicosulfuronedens
CCCAAGACCCCTGGTCAGCTTCGCTGGCCGGGGGTTTTGCTTTTATGGCGCAAAAAAGGACGCCGCTGCAGGTCTGGCCAAGCGGTATTGCGGGCAGGTTTCTCGACGATATTTGAGGCAAGTTTCCGGCACCGGAGAGGCGGTCGCGTCGTCTACAATAGCGTCAAATTTTCCCTGAGTGCCTATATGGCCGATATCGAAGGACAAACCTTGCAGGATCTGCCTCTGGATGAGCTGATGGCTTGCCATGAGTGCGACCTGCTGATGCGCCGCGAGCCCGTTCCCCTGGGGCATCGATCCGTCTGTCCGCGTTGCGGATATGAGCTGGAAATCCATCGTCCCCATATGGTTCGCCGCGCCCTGGCGCTGGTGCTGACGGCGCTGTTTCTGTACATACCGGCGAATTTCCTGCCGATCATGCACATCACCATCCTGGGCCAGACGAGTATGGATACCGTCTGGAGCGGTGTTATTGGCTTGTACCACTCGAACATGGCCGGCGTCGCCATCCTGGTGTTCCTGTGCAGCATGGTGATCCCGCTGGCCAAGCTGCTCTGCCAGCTGTTCGTGCTGGTGACCATTCGCTTTAAGGTGCTGCGCGAGCACGGCATGCTGTTACTGCGCGGTTACCAGCACTTGCGCGAGTGGGGGATGCTGGAGGTGTACCTGATGGGCATCATCGTCGCTATCGTCAAACTGATCGATATGGCGGAGCTGCATGTCAGCATCGGTCTGGCCTGCTTTGTGGCCCTGCTGTTTACGCAAGTGTGGCTGGAGGTGACGATGTCCCACCATCAGGTCTGGGGCGAATTGGCCGGGGAGTTCGACGATGCGGGCCATTGATGCCGATATCCTGGTCTGTGGCGAATGCCATCAGCTCAATCGCCGGGACGAAGAGGACGAGACCCATTGCAGCCGTTGTGGCGCGGTGGTGCACGACCGCCGTCCGAACAGCATCACCCGTACCTGGGCATTGCTGATTACCGCCGCCGTGCTCTACATCCCGGCGAACCTGCTGCCGATCATGACGGTGAACTTCCTGGGCAACGGCATGCCTGCCACCATCATGGAAGGCGTGGTTGAGTTGATCAATGCGGACATGCTGCCGGTCGCGGCAGTGGTGTTCATCGCCAGCATTCTGGTGCCCACCTTCAAGCTCGTGGGCATTGCCCTGCTGCTCTATTCGGTGCAACGGCACCAGCCGATGTCGGCCAAGCAGCGCATCATCATGTACCGCTTCATCGAGTGGATCGGTCGTTGGTCGATGCTCGACATCTTCGTCATCGCGATCCTGGTGACGCTGGTGAACTTTGGCAACCTGGCCAGTATCGAGGCGAACCTTGGTGCGGCTGCTTTTGCCTGCGTGGTAGTCCTCACCATGCTGGCAGCTGTTACTTTCGATCCCCGGCTGATCTGGGATAACACGGACGCGGAAAACGACGATGAGTGATCTCCCCAAACCCAAGATGCGCAAGACCACCAACTGGTCGGCTATCTGGATCCTGCCGCTGATCGCGTTGGCCATTGGTGCCTGGCTGGCCTGGCGCGCCTATGACCAGGCGGGGATCGTGATCAACATCCAGTTCGAGAGCGGCGAGGGTATCCAGGCCAACAAGACCGAAGTGATCTTCAAGGGGATCGGCGTTGGCAAGGTGGTCGACCTGCACGTGAACAAGCCCACCCTGGGCGTAACGGCGAGCGTGGAGATGCGCAAGGAGGCCGCCGAGTACCTGAGCAAGGGCACGCGCTTCTGGCTGGTCAAACCGCGTGTTTCGATCGCTGGTGTTACCGGCCTGGAGACCCTGGTTTCAGGCAACTACATCGCCATCGATCCGGTGAAGGGCGAGCAGGAAAAGAACTTTGTCGCACTGAAGGAGCCGCCGCCACTGTCGGACTCGCTGCCGGGGCTGCACCTGACATTGAAAGCCGAGCGCCTGGGTTCGCTCGAGCAGGGCAGCCCGATCTATTACCGGCAGATCCAGGTTGGCCAGGTGAAGAGCTATCGCCTGGCGGAAGACCAGAAGACCATCGAAGTGAAGGTCCACATCGAGCCGGCCTACGCCAATCTGGTGCGCAAGCACACACGCTTCTGGAACGCCAGTGGCATCACCCTGTCCGGCAGTCTCAGTGGCCTGAAGCTGCGTACCGAATCATTGGCCAGTATTGCTGCTGGTGGTATCGCCTTCGCCACGCCGGAGAACTACCCGGATAGCCCGCCAACCGACCCGACCAAGCCCTTCCGTCTCTATGAAGACTTCGATGCCGCCCAGGCTGGCCTCAGCGTCAAGGTGAAGGTCAGTGACGTCAGCGGCCTGACCCCCGGCAGCACTCCGGTAATGTACAACGGTGTGCAGGTCGGCACGGTGAAGAGCATCGACATGGACAAGGACTTCAATGGCGCCACCGCCACGCTGTCCATGGACCCGCGCACCGAGGATTTCCTCAACAGCAAGACCGAGTTCTGGATGGTCAAGCCGAGCATCTCGCTGGCGGGCATCACCGGGCTCGAAGCGCTGGTAAAGGGCAACTATCTGAGCGTGCGCTTTGCCAGTGGGGGCGAGCCAACCCGCGACTTCGTCATTCGTCCGAAAGCGCCACCCTTGAACCTCGACGCGCCAGGCCTGCACCTGGTGCTGACCACGGACCAGCTGGGTTCGCTGGAAGTCGGCACGCCGATTCTCTATCGCCAGATGAAGGTCGGCAGCGTGCAGAGCTACCAGCTTTCCCGTCGTGATCCGTCGCGTCTGGTCATCGGTGTTCACATCGAGCCGGAGTACGCCAAGCTGGTGAACACCTCGTCGCGCTTCTGGAATATCAGCGGCGTCACTATCAGCGGCGGCCTGGACGGCATCAAGCTGAAGAGCGAATCGCTGCAGACGCTGATCGCCGGCGGTATCGCCTTCGATACGCCTGACCCCAAGGCTGCCCCGATCACCAAGGTGCGCCGCTTCGCGCTGTTCGACAGTGAGGACGATGCGCACCTCAAGGGCCAGGTGATCGAGTTGCGCGCCGACACCGCGGATGGGCTGAAGGAGGGCACGGCCCTGCGCTACAAGGGCCTAGAAGTGGGCCGCGTCGAGCAGGTAGAGCTGAGCAAGGACCTGCAGACCGTACAACTGAAGGCTCGTCTTACCCGTGGCGCAGATCGCATCGCACGCCAGGGCACGCGCTTCTGGGTGGTAGGCCCGCAGGTAGGGCTCTCCGGAGTGTCCAACCTGAGCACCATCGTTAGCGGCCAGTACATCGAAGTATTGCCGGCGCCCAAGACTGGCCAGGCACAGACCAGCTTCAGCCTGCTGGGCAGCGAGCCCAACCGACTGCTGGACGCCGACGGCCTGCGCCTGACCCTGAGTGCCGCCCGTCGCGGTTCGCTCAAGGCGGGTGTACCGGTGACCTACCGTGAGGTGCAGGTCGGCAAGGTGACGTCCTTCGAGCTGGGTGAGACGGCCGACCGCGTGTTGATCCATATCCTCATCGAGCCGCGTTATGCAGGGTTGGTGCGCACGGGCAGCCGCTTCTGGAACACCAGTGGTGTGGGTGTGGACGCCGGCCTGTTCAAAGGGGTGAAGGTGCGGACTGAATCGATGGAGACCATCCTTTCCGGCGGCGTTGCCTTTGCGACCCCGAACAACGACGAGATGGGGTCGGCGGCCAGGCCGGGGCAGACCTTCGCGCTGTTCGACGAGTACGACGAGAAGTGGCTGGACTGGGCGCCGAAGATCCCACTGGGCAAAGCGAACTGAGTTTCAGCCGTACAGGAAAAGGGCCGCATTAGCGGCCCTTTTCATTCCACGGGCTCGGTGGATGCGCGAGCAACGTCTGCAGGGTGGCCTGGAGCGCAGCAATACCCATCAGCGTCGCCGCTCGAGGCTGCATGGGCATCGCAAGCTCCACCCATCCTACGAAATGGGCTTGGGTGTCATGCGGTTTGTGAGCATGCTCGCTCCTACAAGAGCAGGGCCACGCAGAGTCGGAAAGGAAAAAGCCCCGCATGGCGGGGCTTTTTAGTTAACGCTGCGAGAGCATCACGCCGGCTCGGCGCTCGCTTCCACATCGTTGTGCGCTGCTTTCTCGGTATCCCGGCGACGGATGTACTTCCAGTCCGCCTCGTCGATGTAGATACCGTTGGGGCCGCTGCCGCCTTCCAGGTCGATGGCCACCTGGGCCGAGACCTGCGGCTTCACGCTCGCCAGGATCGGCACGAAGCCCAGCTGCAGGCTGGTCTCCAGCAACGCCGACTGGTTGCGTTCGTCGATGTCCGCCGCTTCGTCGAGGTAGTAGGGCAGACGTACGCGGCCGGCCTGCTCGCGGTCCATCAGGTGCAGCAACAGATACATGTTGGTCAGCGCCTTGATGGTCATGGTGGTGCCGTTGGAGGCTGCACCGTCGATGTCGGTGTGCATGATCGGCTGGCCGCCCATCTTGGTGATCTCGAACGCCAGCTCGAACAGGTCCTTCAGGCCCAGCTGATTGTTGTTCGCCGCCACCAGGCGTGACAGGTAGTCCTTGGCTTCCTCGTTCTTCGCATCCTGCTCGGCGCTCTGGGTCAGGTCGAAGACCGAGAGGTTCTCGCCTTCTTCGTACTGGCCAGCGCTATGGATGATCTGGTCGATGTGCTTGAGCGCGTCCTTGTTCGGCGCCAGCACGATACGGAAGCTCTGCAGGTTCGACACCTGGCGCTTGTTGATCTCGCGGTTGAACAACGCCAGCTGGTGTTCCAGGTTGTCGTAGTCGCTGCGGATGTTGCGCAGGGTACGGGCGATGTCGGTGACTGCCGCGCGGCGCGCCTTGGCCAGGGTCATGGCTTCGTCGGTGCGGTGCGCGTAGGCGTTGATCAGCAGTTGAAGGCGACGCTCCGGATCATCCTCGCTGTCGAACTTGGCCACGCCCTTGAGGCGTACCTGGGCGTACAGCGCTTCGATCTGGCCGTCCACGCGTTGCAGTGACTGCCAGGTGTCCTGGTAGTCGTTGAGCAGCGGCAGCAGGTTGTCCATGGAGTCGTCGACCGGGTCCATGAACGGGATGCCGAAGGGCAGGTTGGCCGGCAGCAGCTGGCGGCGACGCAGGGCGTCGTCGAGGGTGCGCTGCTTGGCTTCCATGTCGGCCAGTTGGCGGCCGATCAGCTGCAGTTTGGCGGAGAGCTGCTGGACGCGTTCGGTGAAGGCGTCGGCGGAGCGCTTGAGTTCGTCCTGGGTGGCTTCCAGCTGGGCGAGCTGCTCCAGTTTGCCCGGCTCCTCGGCGTTCAGCGTCTGGCTGCGGCGGAAGTCTTCGAGCGCCTTCTGTGCGTCGAGCACGTCCTGATACAGCTTGTCCGCCTGTGCCTTGCTGGCATTGCGGTCGGCGGCCACGGCCTGCTGGGTCTTGAGCTGCTTGAGCTCTTTCTCCAGGCGCTCCTTCTGGTCGCGCAGGGCGGCGCGGTCGGCCAGGGCCTGCAGGGCCGGCGGCTCGATGGTGGAAAGGTCGATGGTCAGGCCGGGTACTTCGAAGCGCTCGCCCTTGAAGGCATCGAGGATCTTCTCGACGCTGCCGACCCACTGGCCGGCCTCGTCCAGGTCCACGCCCTTTTCACCCAGCGGCAGGCTGAACAGCGCGCCGTTGAACAGACGCATCAGGCGCTCGACGTCCTGCTGGGAGAACTCCTCGCGCAGGCGGGCGTAGCTGTTGTTGTCGGCGTGTTCGAGCTGCTGGCGAACGCCCTTCAGGCGCTTCTCCAGGTCGCGCATGCGCTCTTCCAGGTCTTCGCTGGAGAACTGCCGGGAGTGCGCCAGGGCGCCGGCCAGTTCGTCGTGGGCGTCCTTGGCGGCGAGCAGTTGCTGCTCCAGCACCTTGACGTCGTCGACCAGCGCGAAGCGGTTCTTCAGCACGGCCAGTTCGCCCATCCAGCGCTGGATTTCGCTGATCTCGCGCTCCAGGCGCATCAGTTCGGCGGTGCTGCCGCGCTGCTCGTTCTGCAGGCCGTCCTGCTCGCGCTTGTAGTGCTCGGCCTGGATCACCAGCTCTTCCTTGCGCGCGCCGGAATAGTCTTCCCAGGTGCCCAGCAGGTTATCCAGCAGCGGCGAGAGACGGTGCATCTTGCCGCGCAGCAGTTCGCGCTGTTGCACGCCGTTGGCCAGCGCCTCGACCAGCGGGCCGGCGGCCACCAGGGCCTGGTAGTCGCCTTCCATGCGGCGCACGTCGCGGAAGGCTTCCTCGCAGGCGGCGATGTAATCGACGCTGCCCGAGCGCAGGCTGTGCTCGAAGGCATCGAGGAACAGCTGCTTGAGCTTGGCGGCGGTGATCTCGCGCATGTGCAGCAGGTTGATGAACAGCGAACGGAAGGTCTTCAGGCTCTGTTCGCTGGTGGAGCGCAGCGGGATCAGGGTCAGGTCCAGCGGGATCGAGGTGTGGCCGCCAACCAGCAGGCGACGCAGCTCGTCGGGCTTGAGCTCGTAGGACTTGATGCCCTCGCGTTCGAGGTTGGCATACAGCTCGCGCAGGCGCAGGCAGGTGCCGTTCTTCTGGTAGTGCTCCAGGTCCAGCTCGCCCTGGTAGGCGAAGAACTGGTGGCCGAAGCCGCCGCCCGGGCCGCGGCCGCCGACGCCGATCACATGGCGGCCGTTGGGCAGGTCCAGCTCGACGAGGATGTAGCTGGTGTCGGTGGCGAAGTAGAACTTGCGCGAGGCTTCCAGGCTGTACTTGCCGAAGCTCATGTCGGACATGCGCGCGAGGATCGGGAACTGCAGCGCGTTGATCGACGCCGACTTGCCGAGGTTGTTCGCGCCGTACACCGACAGCGGCTGTTCCAGCGGGAAGATGCCGAGGCTGTAGCCGGCGGTGTTGAGCAGGGCGAAGCGGCGGATGCCGTAGCGTTCCTGGGTCATGCCTGGGCCTCCTGTTCTTCGGCGATGGCGCGGGCGAGGGCGTCTTCTTCGCTCTCTTCTTCGGCGCTTTCGGTCTTGGCGGAATCAGCAACGGTGGCGGGTTCGTCGATCACCACGATGGCGTCTTCGCTGTCGGCAGCGGGTTCCTCTGCGTAGGACTCGAGGATCACTACCGGCTCGTCGTCCTCTTCCATCAGCATCGGCGCGGTGAACTGCATTTCGCTGGCGTGCAGGTTGGCAGCCAGGTCGCGGTCCTGCTGGACCGACAGGCAGACATCGAGGAAGCGGTGGATCGGCGGCAGGAAGCGGTAGACGCCGTTGTCTTCGGCGGCGAAGCCGAGCTGGGTGAGGCGGCGCATGACCTTCTCTTCCAGTTCTTCCTGGGTGGTGACCTCGGCCTGCAGGAACAGGTCGCGGTACTTCTCCAGCAGCGGCGGCAGCTCGTCGCGGCCGATGCTGCCGCCATCGAGGACGGCCAGCGGGTCGCGGCCCTGGTCGGCGAGGTGCTCGACGAGGATGAAGGTGAACAGCGCCAGGCGCTGGGCGGTCTTGTTCACCTGGGCGCCGATCTGCTCGGGGACGAAGTAGTAGAAGCCACGGGTATCGCAGACCAGCTCGTAGCCCAGGCTGCGGAACAGCGCGCGGTAGGCGTCCTGCTGGTTGGACAGCTGGCTGTACAGCTCCGGGTCGCGGCGGCTGATGTGGAAGCCCTTGAACAGCTCGCGGAAGATCGGCGCGAGCTGGGTCATTTCAGTGAGATTAATCTGCATGCGATTCGCTCTTGCTGTCCTTGCCAGCGGTCGGGCCGGCGATCAGGGCGAAGGAGCACAGGCTGACGCTGTGCTGGAGAGTGTCGTATTGCGCTCGCTCGAGGCGGTCGCGCTGGAAGCGGGCGTCGCGCGACAGGCGCGAGAACCAGTAGAGCAGCTCGTCGGTGGCGCCTTCGGGCTCCTGCTCCAGCAGCCACTGCATGAGGTCCGGCAGCGGCAGCGCGGCCTGGCAGCGGTCGAGCATTTCCCTGGCAGTGCGCGGCGAGCGCTGCGTGCCATCGCTCTTGCGATTGCCGCTGGCCTTGGGGAAGTGCGCCGGCTTTGGCTGGAAGCTGGCGAGGGCGAAGACGTAGCTTTCGACCTGGGACGCGGTGCCCAGGAAGTTGCTTTGCGGCCGGGTGAACATCGGCAGGGCGGCCTGCGGCACGGCGTCAATGCCCTTGCGACGGATGACCGACAGCGCCAAGGCGGCGCCGCGGGTGATCGCGTTGTGCCGACGGGCTTCCTCGCGCAGCGGCAGCAGTAGCTCGCGGGCGCGGCGCAGGGTGAGCTGGGCGGTGGTCTGCATTTCCAGGATGCGCGCATGGGTGCGCAGCAACTGGTCGTCATCCACCAGCTGGCCGAGGCGAGCCTGTTCGCTGAGTAGGCGCAGCAGCACCTGCTCCACGCGGTGCACGCCCTGTTCGAAGGCGCCATCGGCGGAGACCAGCTGGATCATCGGTTCGACGTATTCGTCCCAGGTCGCCAGGACTTCCGCATAGCGCTGGCGTAGCGGAATCTGCCGGTCCTGGGTCTTGGCCCGTTCGGCCACGGCAACCAGCGCCTGTTCGTCGTTGGCGAGCTTCTTCAGCACGTCGCGCACGCGCATGTCGAGCAGGCGCAGCTGGCGGGCCAGGTCGTTGCCGTCGCGTGCCTCGAAGGCTTCGCGAATATAGCCGGCCAGACGCTCGAGGTGGCGCAGGTAGGCTTCGATCTCCAGGCACAGGCCCAGGCGGTGCTCCTGGCGCAGGTAGGCGAGGAAGTCGTGGATCTGCGCGTTCAGCTCGAAGCGGTTGGGGCTCTTGGCCACCGGGACGAGGATGTCCAGGCGGACCCACTGGTCGAGCAGGGCGGTGATGTCCACCGGGGTGCTGTCGGGCAGCTGGCTGGTGAGCTGGATGCGCAGCTCCACCAGGCTCAGGGTGCCGGCGTCGAAGCGCTCGCACAGCGGTTCGAGCAGCACCCAGTGTTCGGCGAGGGCGCGTAGTACGCGTCGTGGGTCGATCATCGGCTTGGTTGGGCCCGGAATGAACAAAGGGAGCGATTGTACTGCAAAGGCCTACCCCTGGCCGACAGGGTGACGAAACGCGTCAGTTTGCGACTGCACGAGCAGTGCCCGTGTGACGCATCTCACGGAAAATCGGGCCTAAATGGCTGAATTTTCTGGCAAGTTTTTTGCCAAAGTCTGTATCAGAGACCTAGATATCAGAGTCTGATTTACGCCGATGACCTACGACGCCGCACTCGCCAAAGCCCGTTGGGCCGAACTGGAACGCCAGAACGACCTCGACTGGGACCTGGATGCGATCACTGATCGCAACGAAGCCATCGCCTTCCTGCAGCGCTTCGAGAATCGCTTGTGCATCTACTCGTCGTACGTCGAGAAGCTCTACAGCAACTACAGCTTCGTGATTCCGGAGAGCCAGGAAGGCGGCATCACCATCCTCCCGGACGAGCAGGCCTGGTTCGACACCTTCCATGACATCCCCGGCGACGCGGTAGAGCCCACCGGCATCCACATCCTGCCCGGCGAGACCATGGGCTACAGCGGCCTGTACTTGAAGATTCCCGGCGAGCACCGGCTGGTGGCCTCGCGGGAGTTGCCCTTCCAGGATGGCCTGAAGCTGCTCATCAACCGTTACCGCATGCGTGGAGACATCTTCCTGCCGGTATTGGTGAAGGGTGACCTGCGCGAGTACGAGGCGCGCATGCCCTCGCTGCACCTGCACCGCCTGAACACCGCCAAGCTGCAGGCGCATTCGCGGTTGAACCTCGACGCCATCAAGGGCGCGATTGCCGAGCATCTGATTGGCCTGTTCCGCCACCAGTAAGCCTGTGGCTGTCACCCGGGTGTGACGATGGGTAACAACCCGGTCCGGACTTTCCTTTGCTCGTCTATCGTTCGAAGCGATTTACTCGACTATGGGTCGGCCCGCCGTGGCGGGTGAATTCCTATAGTGGCATCACGGCGCCGAGTCTCGACCTGTTTCCTGACCCGATACGCCCGACGAATAACAACAGGTGCCCCGCACGACGGGGCCCCGGGAAAGGAGAGTGCCATGCGTCAGTCCTCCGGTCCGCTCATGCGTGCCCTTGCCTTGCTCTGTGGCGGCCTGCTGGCCTTTTCCGCCCAGGCGCGCATGCAGTCGATGGACGATGAAGAGCTGTCCACCATCTCCGGCCAGGGCGCGATGCTCACCGTCGACGCCTCCACCTACCAGAACTACCAGTACACCCGGCTCAACTTCGGTGCCGACATCAGTTTGTTGACCAACATCGATCAGTTGAGCCTGGGCAACTACAGCCGCACCGGCTCGACCACCGTTTCCGGCCAGCCGGCGGATATCCTGATCAACAACTTCGCCCTCGGCCGGGTGGATAACGCCAATACCGCCGACGCGAAGGTGGTGCCGTTCCAGATCCAGGACCCCTACGTCGAGTTTGCCTTCCAGACCAACAACGGCGTGCGCCAGCTGGTGGGGGCGCGGGTTGGTTTCGGCAAGGCGCAGGGCGATCTCTCCGGCGACATCCTGTCGATCACCGGCAACCTGCAGGGCCAGATCTACGGCCCGGCCTCCATCGCCTACGACTACTACACACGCAATGGCTGCCCGAACATCATCAACTGCCTGGCGCTGGCCGTGGCCGGCGATACCCCGGTGTACGCCGACGTGGTGCTGCTCAAGGCCGGTACCGGCGAGGCCACCATCAACGGCCAGCCGATCAACCGCGCCGAGCAGATCGGTATCGCCAAGGGAGACTCGCTGCACTCGGACGCCGGCGGCCTGATCGCTTCGTTGATCCCGACCCTGTCGACCACGAGCAACTGCCAGGCGCTGGGCCTGACGACCTGCTTCGACCTGACCAACTACAAGACGATCTATATCGGCAAGCCGGGCTCTACCGATATCAATACCGGCGCCCAGGGCATTTTCTTCTCCCTGCAGAACCAGAACGTGCCCTGGCAGGACCTCGCCAACGCCGGCAACTTCGTCAACACCCAGTCCGGCGCCTTCGCCAACTTCCCTAAGGTGGGCAGCGGTGCGGACGCGGTGTATCCCATCCTGATCAACCTCTACGACGCCCTGCGCGGCCTGCCCCGGCAGTCCACCTGCATGGGCTCGCAAGCGGCGGGCTGCTGACATGGGCTGGCGCGCAGCGGCATTGGCCTGCCTCACCGGTTGCCTGGTCAGCCTGCCGGCGCTGGGCATGAAGGCCCTGGATGATGATCAACTGGAAGAAGTCAGCGGCGCCGGCCTGGGCTTCTTTATCGACGGCTTCAGCTACGACCAGGCCGCTGCCACATCGAAGATCACCGGGGTGAAGAACAGCGCCAACCAGGATGTGCAGGTGGACATCACCGGCGCCTATATAAAAGGCGCCGGCAGCCAGCGCGGCACGCTCGATACCAAGGCCTACCTCGGCACGCCCATGCACCCGTTCACCCTCGGCCCGGTGAAGTACAAGGCGGGGCTGAACATCCCGGCCAACCAGGAGGCGCTGCAATTGATGACGCCGACCTGGACTGACCCGATCAACGACACCCACAAGTTCGGCCTGTGGTCCTACTACCAGGGCTGCCTGTATGGCGACGCCGGTTGCACCAACCCGGCCCAGGCGACCAACAAGATCAACGCCGAACTGAGCGCCCTGAAGACCCAGCGCGACACGCTGCTGACCACCTATTCGAACAACATGGTGACGCTCAAGAGCGGTATCGACGCCGACATGGTGGTGGTCAACCAGCGCGAGGCGCAGGTGAATACGGCGCAAGTGACGCAGAAGACCAACTACAACAGCATGAACACCCGCTACAACGCCGCTCCCACGCAGGTCTGCGGACTGTGGTGCGTGGACCGCCCGGCGCTGGGGACCAAGTACGATTGCGGCATCCTCGCCGCCTGTAACAACAACACCGCGGTGAAGAACTACAACGCCTCGGTGGATACCTACAACACCAGCACCAGCGACCTCACCACCGCGCAGCAGAACCTCAGCGCCGCCTGGAACGTCAGCCGCAACGGCGTCACCCTGAGCCAGCGCGCCAGCGACTACGACAAGTTCGTTCAGCTCTGCGGTGCCCAAGGCGGCAGCGCCACTACCTGCGTCAGCGGCACCATTACCCGCACCGAGAAGAACGTCTCCACGGTGCAATTGGTTGCGGGTGCCATGCAGAGCTCATCCGGCACCCGCATCCAGGGCCTGGATATCGGCATTGCCACTAAGTTCACCCTGCCCAGCACGGCTTACAACAGCAACGGCAGCGCTGGCGCTACCACCACCCGCACCGACTTCTTCTCCATCGCCCTGGAGAACTTCACCCTCAACGGCTCCTACCTCAACCTGTGGGGCGATGCCGCTGGCCTGAAGGCCTCCATGAGCCTGCAAATGTACGCCGACAAGCTGATCATCGCTGGCTGCGAGAACTGCTCGGACACCAACAAGGTGGTGGCCAAGAACGTCTACTTCGACCTCAACCTGGGCGACGCCAACTACCAGCCGGCGACGCTCTCGGTAGCCAGCAACGGCGACCTGATGCTCAGCGCGCCGGGCGTCACCTGGGCCAACCACGAGGCCTTCTACCAGAACGTGCAGAAGAGCAATATCAGCATCGGCAACCTGAACATCAGCGGCACCGATGTCGGTTCCCAGGCCATTCGCGGCCTGCGTATCGATTACCTGAACGTCCGTACCGTGAACCTGCCGCGCTAGCGCATGAGGAGACTCGCCGTGAAAACCGCACGCCTTTCGAGCCGACTCCTGGCCCCCTTGTTGGTGCTGGCTGCCGTGGCCGCCCACGGCGAGATGCGCGGCCTGGACGACAGCGAAATGGCCGATGTCAGCGGCCAGGATGGTGTCAGCCTGAGCGTCAACTTCAATCTCGCCGCCAACCCCGGCGATACCCGCTGCACCGGCGGCTGCGGCGCGCGCCTGGCGATTCAGCCGCTCAACAGCACCGGCTACATCGTGCTGGACAACATCAAGGGCACCTTCAGTTTCGACGGCATGTCCATCGACATGGTGACCATCAACAACGGCTTCAATGGCGACGGCGCGCTGTTCAACCGCCAGGCCATGAAGATCGGCCTGACCAACGCCAGCGCCACCAACCTGCAATTCACCCTGGGCGGCGCCAACCA
Organism: Pseudomonas nicosulfuronedens; assembly: GCF_005877905.1. Taxonomy (GTDB): domain Bacteria; phylum Pseudomonadota; class Gammaproteobacteria; order Pseudomonadales; family Pseudomonadaceae; genus Pseudomonas; species Pseudomonas nicosulfuronedens. The sequence goes on from NZ_SWDV01000057.1 coordinate 13,030, forward strand.
GGGCAAGGTGTCCGGCAGCGGCCTGCAGCAGACCAACCTGCTCACCTACCAGGCTACCGGCGCAGTCAAGCTCACCGGCAACGTCTACGTCTTCGGTACTCCGTAAGCGATTCGCACAGGCGCTCCGCCCGCCGGCCTTTCCCCCCGGCGCGTTTCACGCGACAATCCCGCCTCGTCGTGTCGGCCTGCCCGTGCAGGCACCACCCACAGGTAAACGCCCCTTGATCGAAGAAGCCCGTCGCCGCGCCTACCTTGGCGCCATGCAGGTCGCCAGTTGGCTGCCGCGCGTGGTGCTGCCGTTCGCCGCCCCGTCGCGCCCGGAGCTGCTGGAACCCTCTGCGCCCCTCGTCGCCGAGCCCACGGTTGCTGCACCAGCCGCCGCGGCACGCGAGGCTGTCGCTCCGGTCGCTGCACCCTCGGTTGCGCCGGTCACCGCCGGAGAGCCCGGCTCGATTGCCGCGCGCCTGCTGCCCAAGGTCGCTGCTCCGACCAAACCCTCGCCGATCAAGGCTGAGGAGCCGGCTGAGGCGGAAGCCGAACAGGCCGTCCGCGCACCGGTTGCACCGCCGCCGCGCTTTGCCCTGCAGCTGCTGCGTGCTGGCGAATGCATCCTGCTCGTCGAGCTGCCCACCGGTGAACCACTGGCCAGTCGTGATCCGGCGTATCTGCTGTTGAAGGACCTGCTGCGCGCCGCCGGCCTGCCGGACAGCCCGCAACTGATGGGCGAACCCGTACGCTGGCCGCTGTTCTCCCGTGGCAACATGGACCAGGGCCCGCAAGCTGCCCGCGAGTTCGTCCAGGGCTTTGTCGCTGCACGGCTGGAGGAGGGGGCCCCATGTTCCTGCCTGTGGCTGGTTGGCATGCCTGCCGTGCGCTTCGCCGGCGAGGGCGATGAAGAATCCCTGCTGCGCGAGCTGCAGGTCGAAGGCCTGGGCGTTGCCTGGGCGCTGCCGGGCCTTGAGCGCCTGGCCGAAGAACCTACCTTGAAAGCCGACCTCTGGCGCGCCATGCGCCGTGTGCGGCAACGCTGGATGAGTCAGAACCCTGCATGAGCGACGCCGTTTCCTTCCGCCCGATGACCGAGGCGGACCTCGATGCCGTACTCAAGATCGAATACGCCGCCTTCAGCCACCCCTGGACACGCGGCACCTTCGCCGACGGCCTGAAGAGCTACGAATGCTGGGTGATGTTCGAAGGCAGCCAGCAGGTCGGCCACGGCGTGATCCAGCTGATCCTCGATGAGGCGCACCTGCTCAACATCACGGTGAAGCCGGAAAGCCAGGGTCGTGGTCTTGGGCTGGCGCTGCTGGAACACTTGATGAAGCGCGCCCACGAGAAGGGCGGAGTGGAATGCTTCCTCGAAGTCCGCGCCTCCAACGGCCCGGCCTATCGCCTTTACGAGCGCTATGGCTTCAACGAAATCGGCCGCCGCCGCGACTACTACCCGGCTGTCGGCGGTCGTGAAGACGCGCTGGTGATGGCCTGCACGCTGGTCGACTGACCTCGCTGCAAGGCGTGCTTGGCCTCACCGTAGGATGGCGTGGAGCGAAGCGATACCCATCAATAGGTGCGCTTGCAGCATGGGTATCGCTGCGCTCCACGCCATCCTACGAAAGCTCCCGGGCCAGACCTGTACATGTGTAGGAGCGGGCGCATCGCCCGCTCCAGCAGGTCTACTCCGCATGTTCGACAAAGCGTAGGAATCCGCCGCCTCGATTCCCTCGCAATTCTTGAGAAATTTCCTGCGGATCTGGTTTTTCCGAGGGTGATTCCTGGCTTACCCTTAAGACCAATAACAACAAGAACATAAGGTCGCAAACATGAATCGCAGCGATGTGATCGTGGTGGGCGCCGGTATTTCGGGGCTGACCGCGGCCTGGCGTCTGGCGCAAGCCGGGCGGCGGGTGAAAGTGATCGAGGCCAACAAGCGCGTCGGTGGGCGTACCCTCAACCATCGCTTTGCCAGTGGCGAAGTGGTCGAGGTGGGCGGCCAGTGGGTCGGTCCGACCCAGGAGCGCATCCTTTCCCTGCTGGCTGAACTCGGCCTGTCGACTTATCCGCAATGGAACCAGGGCGATAACCTCACGCTTTTCGGCGGCCGGCTCAGGCCGTATCGCGGCACCATTCCGAAGTTTCCTCCTCACGTACTGCTTGATGTCCTTCAGGCCCATGTTCGCCTGGACCGCATGGCGCGGGAAATCCCGCTGGGCGACCCCAGCCTGCATCCCAAGGCGCCGCAGTGGGATAGCCTCACTTTCGCAGAATGGCTGCGGCGCAATGTGCGCACCGCCACCGGGCGCAAGGTGTTCGAGCTGATGTGCGGTGCCGTGTTCGCCGCCAGCCCCCATGACCTCTCGTTCCTGCATGTTCTCTTCTATATCCATGGCGGCACCAACCTCGATACCGTGCTCGGCGTCGAAGGTGGCGCCCAGCAGGAGCGCATCCTCGGCGGTTCCCAGCGGATCAGCGAAGCCCTCGCCGAGCGCCTGGGCGACGTCCATACCGGGGAGCCGGTGCGTGCCGTACGCCAGGACGACAGCTGCGTCGAACTGGTGACTGATCGCGGCACGCACCAGGCCAGCCACGTCATCTTCGCCATCCCACCGACGCAACTGCTGCGCATCACCCAGGAGCCGCTGTTGCCCAGCTGGCGCGACCAGCTCTTGCAGCGCCTCCCACAGGGGGCGGTGATCAAGTGCATGGCGCTTTACGACAAGCCGTTCTGGCGCGAGCGGAACCTCTCCGGGCAGGCCACCAGTGAAACCGGCCCGGTGCGCCTGACCTTCGACAACAGCGTCCCTGACTCCGGGCGCGGCGTGCTGCTGGGCTTCATCGAGGGCGACGAGGCACGGCAATGGAACGCACGGCCCGCCGGCGACCGCCGTGGCCAGGTGCTGGACTGCTTCGCCCGCTACTTCGGCGAGCAGGCGCTGCAGCCGCTGGATTACGTGGACAAATCCTGGGCCGAGGAACCCTTCGCCCGGGGCTGCTATGCCGCCCTGTTCCCGCCGGGACTGTGGAGCAGCGGTGCGGCGCGCCTACGCGAACCCTACGGGCGTTTGCACTTCGCCGGCACAGAAACGGCGACGCGCTGGATGGGCTATTTCGACGGGGCCGTGGAGGCCGGGGAGCGCGCGGCGCGGGAAGTGCTCGGCGCGCGGGAAGATCACGGGGAGGAAGATTATGTGCGACACCTTGGTATTGCGTAGCGGCGGGGCTACCTGGTTCGCCAAGAACAGCGACCGCGAACCCGCCGAAGCGCAACGCCTGATCCGCCTGCCCGTGGTCAGCGGCGACAGCGCGGCCAAGGTGCGCACCAGTTATCTGGAGATCCCTCAGACCGCCAATCGGCACGGCGTCATCCTCAGCCAGCCGGCCTGGTTGTGGGGCGCCGAGATGGGCGTCAACGACAGGGGCGTGGCCATCGGCAACGAAGCCGTGTTCACCAGGCTGACCCAGCGCGACGGCGAAGCCTTGCTCGGCATGGACCTGCTGCGCCTGGGCCTGGAGCGTGGAGGCAGCGCTCGCGAGGCGCTGGCAGTGATCACCGAACTGCTGGAGCTATACGGCCAGGGCGGTCCGGCGGGCTACCGCAACAAGCGCATGCGTTACGACAACAGTTACCTGATCGCCGACCGCGACGAAGCCTGGGTGCTGGAAACCGCCGGTCGCCTGTGGGCGGCGAAGAAGGTCGAGCGCTGGGCTATCTCCAACGCCCTGACCCTGGGCCATGAATACGACCTCGCCAGCCCCAACCTGGAAACCCAAGCGCGCCGCTTCGGCTGCTGGAATGGCCGTGGCGATTTCCACTTTGCCCGCGCCTTCGATGGCCGAGTCCTGCCCTGGGTCGCTGGCGCCCATCAGCGCCGCCAGCTCAACGAGGACTTCCTCGCCCACTGTCCGGCGCAGGTCGACTGGCTGGCGCTGGTGGTGGCCCTGCGCAGTCACGGCCATCGCGGGCACCGCTTCAACCTGCACGACAACCGGCAGATCTGCCTCCACGCCGGCAGCTTCTGGCGCCCCTCTCAGACCACCGCCAGCCTCATCGCCCGACTCGATGGCGAATCCCCGCGCCTCGCCGCGACCGCCACCTCTGCGCCCTGCCTGTCGATGTTCCAGCCGCTGGGCTTCGACGAGCGCGCCGGGGAAGGGCTGCTCAGCCGCGAGACCGACGCTGTGGAGGATTCGCTCTGGTGGCGCTTCGAGACGGTGCACCAGCGCGCCCTGGCCGACCCCGGCTTCGCCGACGCCCTGCGCGCCGGCCACGGCTGGCTGGAAACCGAGTTGCTCAGTGCCCTGGATCGGCGCACGCTGGACTGGCCGCGCCTCGCTGCCGAAGGCCAGGCCTGGCACGACGCCTGGCACCAGCTGGCGCTGCAACAGGCGCCGCGTCCGCCGCGCTGGTGGCGGCTGAATGCTGTGCGCTGATGCGGCTTGTCAGTCACGCCCGCGCTGCGTAAGGTGCCGCCAGCCAATGATGAGGAGCCGGACATGAGCGATCTGCAGGAACTGTTCGACAACAACGCCCGCTGGGCCGAAGCCATCAAGCAGGAAGACCCCGACTTCTTCGCCAAACTGGCCCGCCAGCAGACCCCCGAATACCTGTGGATCGGCTGCTCCGATGCACGCGTGCCGTCCAACCAGATCGTCGGCCTGTTGCCGGGCGACCTGTTCGTCCACCGCAACGTCGCCAACGTCGTGCTGCACACCGACCTCAACTGCCTGTCGGTCATCCAGTTCGCCGTCGACGTGCTCAAGGTCAAGCACATCCTGGTTACCGGCCACTACGGCTGCGGCGGCGTGCGGGCTGCGCTGCACCACACCCAGCTCGGCCTGATCGACGGCTGGCTGCGCACCATCCGTGATCTCGCCTACGAATACCGCGACCACCTGGCGCAGTTCGAGAAGGAAGAAGAGCGCGTCGACCGCCTCTGCGAGCTCAACGTCATCCAGCAGGTCGCCAACGTCAGCCACACCAGCATCGTCCAGAACGCCTGGCACCGAGGCCAGAAGATCTCCGTGCACGGCTGCATCTACGGCATCAAGGACGGCATCTGGAAGGATCTCAACGTCACCGTCAGCGGCCTCGACCAGCTGCCGCCGCAGTATCGTCTGCGCCCGCTCGGCCAGCCTTGAGCCGACGCCTGTGCGTCATCCCCGGTGACGGCATCGGCCGTGAGGTCGTGCCCGTCGCCGTGGAGGTGCTGCAACGCTTGCTGCCCGATCTGCAGGTAGAAGAAGCCGAAGCCGGCTGGGACTGCTTCCAGCGCCACGGCACCTCTGTTCCCGACGCCACCTACGCAAGCCTGCGTGCCTGCGGCGCCGGGTTGTTCGGCGCCGTGGCCTCGCCCAGCCACAAGGTCGATGGCTACCGCAGCGCCATCCTCAGCCTGCGCCAGACGCTGGCGCTGAACCTCAACCTGCGCCCTGTGTGCTCCCGCCCAGTTGTATCGCCCCGCGCCGGCATCGACCTGCTGGTCCTGCGGGAAAACAGCGAAGGCCTCTACAGCGGCCGCGAGCACTGGGAAGCCGAAGGTATCGCCATCGCCGAGCGCGTCATCAGCCGCGCCGCCTGCGAGCGCCTCGCCGCTGGCGCCGCCGAACTGGCCCGCCTGCGCCACGCCCGACGCGTCACCCTGGTGCACAAGGCGAACGTTTTGCCGCTGACCTGCGGCCTGTTCCGCGACACCTGCCGCGACCTGCTGGCCGAAGACGGCTGGAGCGACGTGCTCGACGAGCGCCTGGTCGACGTCGCCGCCCTGCAACTGGTCGAGCACCCGGAAGCCTTCGACCTGATCGTCACCACCAACCTCTTCGGCGACATCCTCTCCGACCTCGCCAGCCACTGGGGCGGCGGACTGGGTCTGGCGCCTTCGCTCAACCTCGGCACGGGCATCGCCCTGGCCGAACCCGTCCACGGCAGCGCCCCCGATATCGCTGGCTTTGGCCGTGCGAACCCACTCGCCGCCATCCTCAGCGCCGGCATGTTGCTGCGGCATTACTGGCAGTTGCCGGAATTGGCAGATCGCATCGATGGGGCGGTGGATGCGTTCCTGCAGGAAGAGGGGAGTGTGGATTTCGGGAATAAGACGACGCGGGTGATTGGGCGGGGAGTATTGGAGCGGTTGAGCCAAACATCGAGTCATTGAGCGCGCTCGCTATTGTGCTAGCGTGCTCTATCTCTAAAGAGACATCTGCGCACACATGACGCTGCTGATACTCGCTCTCGCGCTGTTCGTTCCGCCACTACTTCTGTTCTGGCGGGCCCCAAGTTTTACCTGGCCGATGCGCTACCTGCTTGCCGTCATACCCGCAGCCTGTACCGGAATCGGCTGGCAGCTGGGCTTTTGGGGGTATACCTACACCAACTGCCAGGGTGGAGCGAAGAACCTGCATGACTGCCTGGCCGGTGGTGTGGACATCACTGCCTGGGTTGGCTACGGGCTCCTCCTGATGATTCCCTTCCTGTTCCTTGGTGTGCCACTGTCGCTGTGGTTTCTGCTCGACACCGCCGCCAAGCACCTGGGCCAGTCCCGTTCGCCGTATTGACGTCGCTGGGTATACCGGCGAACTAAGCTCAAAGCACCACTCTTCTCACGGTGCCCGGCATGTGCGGACGCTACGTCAGCCCCGAGGAGGCTGCCATCGAACGTTACTGGCACATCGGCGCGCGCCCACCGCGGCGCTGGATGACGGCCTGCTACAACGTCGCCCCGACCATGAGCGTGCCCATCCTGCGCAACGACGAAAGCGGCCAGCTCGAACTGCTCCCTGCCCGCTGGGGCCTTATCCCTACCTGGTGGAAGCAATCCACTCCTCCACGCTTCTCGTTCAACGCTCGCAGTGAAGAAGCCGCCGGAAAACCCCTCTGGCGCCAGGCCCTGCGCAGTACCCGCTGCCTCATGCCTGCCCTGGGGTGGTACGAGTGGAACGAGAAGGAAGTCCTGCGCAACCCTGCCGGCCGCGAGGTCCACCAGCCGTACTTCATCCACAGCCCCAACGACCCCATAATCGCCATCGCCGGCCTTTGGTCCCTGCGGATAAACCCCAATGGCGAGCCTGTTTTCTCCTGCGCCCTGCTGACCAAGGCCGCTGCGCTGAGCATCGAAAACATCCACCACCGCATGCCTGTGGTGCTGGCGCCGGAAAACTTCGACGAGTGGTTATCCGTTGCTACGCGCAACGAAGCGCTGGGCGATTTGATTCACCATGCGCGGGGAGACTTTACGGGGTACCGGGTGTCATTACGGGTGAATGACACGAGAAATGATGCGGAGGAGTTAATTGAGGATGCCGAATGAGTCGAGCGCGTAGACTTTCCGCAGGC
>NZ_SWDV01000058.1 GCF_005877905.1 Pseudomonas nicosulfuronedens
GCGAGGACTCGCGCAGCGCGGCGGAAAAGATCCTCACCGCGCCCCCCTTCAAGAACAGCGAGAAGGTCACCAGCTGGCGCCTGCTCGGTGCGGAGGCGGCCTCTCCGGGGCTCTGTGAGAACCGTACTGATGGGCGCCACCCGCACATCGGATCCTCCCCTCCCGGAGTGCTCGTGGCCACTCGAGCCGGCATGATCTGTCCTGTCTGCTCCATGCTCGGCGAGTCGCACTTGGTAAAGGTCACATCAGCGGAAATGGAAGCCGCCACCGAGGCCTTCTTCAACGACGTCCCTAATACTCCGCAGACATACTTCACTGTCCAGGCCAAACTGAGTGAATGGGTGGAGTGGGAAGACAGCGGTACCGTCTTGGCCAGCCTGGTAGTTCGGCCATTAGCCAATTACCTACAGGCGCTGGGCAAGGACTTGGAGGCGAACAACCACCCAGGGCACCGCATCGACGGATTCCCCCTGAACCTGCTGCTGAGGGTCCACAACTTGGCGGAACATGGCAGTCAAATCCGCAAGGAGATCCTGGGCTGGTTAGAGACGGAGCGAGCTCTCCGACCGAGGAACCACTGGATGGACGCCATTACGGTCTCTGACGATGGCGAACTCAGATTCAACAACAAGCTACACACCCTTGCGGCGTGGCGTGGCAAGCAGGAAACGTACTTTAAGGCCGCTGCTGAAGGGTTCGACAAACTGAAGCGAGGCTTAGGGTTTGTCGCTCACTTTCAGACGAAGGAAGACGAGGTTGCTCTCACAGCGCCGGACACTGCGCGCTTGTTCCCGGCAAGGCCACTTGAGCGGCCAGTGAAGGAGCTCAAAGCAATTTCGTCCCAACTGGCGCTGTTAGTAGAGGCCCTGGAGGGGAAAGAGCTTGCGGAGGTTGCTGCTGCACTTCAAGCCGCCCTTCCTCGCCCACTCGAGCTGACCGGCGGGAAAGATCAGGCTCCGGCTCTTGAGAGTTCAATGGACAGATAACCAAGGCTGCATCTCCTCAGTGATCCTGGATGATGATCACCTTTACGCCAACGCCAACGCCACCCTGAAAGCCGACTTCTGAGGTGTTCGCTTTAGGTCGGGAGCTGCCCTCACCTGCGGCGGCTATCGGCCAGGAGCGGACATCCGCGCAGCCAGTAATCCGGCTGCTCAAACCGCTTGCGCGTCACCGCCGCTCACCCTCCCCGCTCTCCGCTCAAGGCGGAGACGAGGAGCAGGCGGCGTGCTACCAGGTCGATTTTCCCGATTCCGTGGGCTTCGTGCCCTCCTGTAGGGACTCTTGAATCGTGCAGTTTTTCGGAACAAGCCCTGTGTTGCTGGGCCCGCTGAATACACAGCTCCATGTCCCATCAGAAGCCTGCGTCCACACAATCGAGGCGGTAGGTTCGTTTCTGGCGCCCATTGAAGAGTCGCAATGAACACTGGACGTGATAGTCGTGACCTTGCAGCTATGGCGATTGCCATTCCCGGAGCCGATAGCCGTAACCGCGTTGGGGGCGATGTCGACAAGTTGCTGCCTGTGCTGAGCCAGACTGACAACCTCGGCACTCTGGACCTCTGCCTTGGGAATTTTCACCCGGTCCTCATCAAAGTCCCCTCTCTCCGCGTCACGGTGACAGGCGGCGCAATTCGCGGCACTGCCGATGCCCGGGCGCCTGAAGGTCGATGGGCTGACTTCATCGTGCTTCTTCAGGAACCAGCGCGTTTCCGTGATGCGCGGTGGGAAGCCCGGCCTCCCGCCCTCCACCGGCAGGCGGTTGTTCGTCGAAGCCTGGAGCAGGAAGTCGAGAATGACAGCCTCCGCTTCCGGGTCAAGGCTCGCGTCGCTGCCGTAATGGTCACCCAGATCTTTCATCTGCATCCTCCAGGCATCCGCGGGCAGCAACCCCGGCGAGTAGGCCAGATGGCACGCGGAACACTCTTCGCGCCACGCCTGCGGAGCGTCGGCGGAAAACGCCAGTCGTTTGGGCCGTTTGTAGCTTCCGTGTTTGCCTGTGCCGTGGTCGTCCGCATTGCAGCCGACAACCATCAGCATGGGGAGCAGTACCAACGGCAGCAGCATTCCTTTTCTGTTCATGGGCTGCGCTCCCGCTATTTCAGACTGCTGATCCAGGAAACGAAGTCGCCCTTTTCCTGGGCGCTGCATTCACGTCCGAACACATCGTTGCAGTTGCGCCGGAACCACTTCTCCACCTTCTTCACATCCGTGAAGCGCGCGGGTGCCGCGCTTGGCGCCAAGGGATCGATCTTGCGGAAGGTCAGCGTCTTCCCGGGTTTCAGCGGATCCTGGCCATGACAGGTGGTGCAACTCATGTTCTTGTCTTCGCGTAACTCTTCGCGGAAGTACAGAACCTTGCCGCGCTCCGCGGAAAAGCCGGAGAAACTCGGGTCATGCTGGCGAGCCTGGGCGGCGTAACCGTCAAGCAAGGCCGTCGGTTCGGCGGCCAGAGCAAGGCCGGAAAATGACGCGAACAGAATGGTGGCAATCAATGTGGACTGGCGCATGAGTATCCCCTTGGAAAAAGACACACAAAAACTATGGCCTTTTTCTTAATCCAAGCTGAAATACCGTGCTAGAGCGGTTCAGGAACAGTTAAGGATGTGCGCCTAGAACCCTTTCCTGATTAGAAAGGGAGTATCTGGCATGAATCCGTACAATCGGTTCCGTCTCTATCACTGGTCACTTGCTGCATTTTTCGTGGGGGCCTATCTCAGTGGCGATAGCGCTGAGACATTGCATGTCTGGCTGGGCTATGGGCTCATCGTCCTCTTGTGCATCCGACTGCTCGCCGCGCTCCGCACAACCAGCGGATTTCCTCGACTGCTCGTCTCACGGCGCACGACGACGGCCGCGAAAACGCGTTTCGGAAAGGGGCTGACAGCACTGCTGCTGGCTACGTTGGCGATGTGCTCGGCGCTGGGTTGGCTGATGATCGACAATGTAGACTTCATCAATGCGAGCAGTGCGGCAGACCTTTCGGACGCCTGGAAGCTGAGTGCACTCAACACCGAGGGCCTGCCCGGCGATCCGGCGGAAACGCACGAGTTTCTTGCCAACCTGGCGCTTGGGCTGGTCGCCGCCCACCTGGGATTCCTCCTGCTCTTCGCCCGCAAGCCCGCCTGGACGATGCTGACGACACGTCGCAGAAAGAATGCCCACGACGACCTGCTCGCACTGCGGGTCCGAGCTGTCCACGATGAAACCGTGGATAGCCGCTCCCTTGAACTGGTTCCCGCGGCTGCGGACCAATCACTGCCGAGTTATCGGGCCGGCCAGTACCTTCACCTCCGGGTGCCCTGCGGCGACCAGTTGTTGTGGCGGTGCTACTCACTCTCCAGTACGCCGGGGCTGGACGATTGCCTGCGGATCACGGTGAAGCGAGTCCCAGGCGGCCGGGTCTCGAACTGGCTCCAGGACGAACAGGTGGTGGGAATGACCTTGTTGGCGAAGCCGCCCATGGGAGCTTTCGTCTGCCCCAGCACCGCTAGGGATGTCCTGCTGTTGGCTGCTGGCAGTGGCATCACGCCTGTGTATTCGATATTGCGCGACCGCCTGGAAAACGGGCGTGGCCGCATTCGTTTGATCTACCTGAATCGATCTCCGGACTCCACAATTTTTGCCGAGCCGCTGCTGACCCTGGAGCATCGACATGCACAGCGCTTCACCCTGCAGAACCACTACACCCGGGAGAACGGACGTGCCGGGAGCGACGAATTGCTTCGACTCCTGCGTCAGTGGGCTGGCGAAGAGGTATTCATCTGCGGTGGCGCCGACTTCATGGACCAGGCCAGCGAATGCCTGCAGGAACTCGGGGCTCCTCTGCAGCGCATCCACAGGGAGCGCTTTACGGCGCCCAATCAATTCCTCCGGCCCGTGGGCGAGGCGACGCATCGCATCCAGGTCGAACTGAATGGGCAGTCGGTCCAGATGGACGGCTACGAGGGTGAAGCACTGCTGGACAGCATGGAGCGCGCCGACCTCCATCCCCCCACAGGATGCCGTAGCGGGCTTTGCGGAGCATGCCGGTGCAGAGTCGAAAGCGGTGAGGTGCGCCTGCGCAGCAACGAAGTGTTGAGCGATGCCGAGATCGAACAAGGCTGGACGTTGGCGTGCCAGGCGGAAGTCCGTGGAAAGTCAGTCCGGGTGCGGTTTTGACTGCACGACGAGAGGGGCGGCAAGCCCCTCCGATGTGCAGACTCAGGTATCTGCCTTGGGTCGGTAGCTGCCTCTCGCCAGAGGCAGCAAACGGCCAATATCTGGCACACCGCATCGGTGTCCGCGTATTACGCTTTCTGAGCGGTGACCGGTTCAGGGGAGAAAGCGGCTTCGCCTGGGGCTGGGCAGTCGTGGTGAGCTGCTTGGTTCTATTCGCTCCATTCGTAGCGTTCATTACCTGGCTGATTCATCGCAGTGCCCATTGAGCGAGCGTCCGTTTTGGGTCGGAAGCGGCCCTGAGATCGCATGCGATGCACCCTAGCCCTTCACTCATGTGGAGGACAAATCATGGCCACACCCGCAACGAAAGCTCGCGAACCTTGGAACAAGGGCAAACTGGTCGGCCAAAAAGCACCGCTACGACTTGGGGACATTTGGGCTATCAGAGTGCGACTTGAGATCGCAAACAAGGAACGTGATCTGGCGCTGTTCAACCTCGCTATCGACAGCAAGCTGCGAGCCTGTGATTTAACGAAGCTGCGCGTCAGAGACATAGCTCACGGCGATCATGTGTCGACGCGCGCGATGGTGATGCAGCAGAAGACCCAGCGACCGGTGCAGTTCGAAATCACTGCTCAGACGCGAGCATCGGTTGAAGCTTGGATCCTTGCCGCTCGCCGTCGCAACGACGATTTCCTTTTTCCCAGCCGTGTTCGACATTCAGCGCACATATCCACGAGGCAGTACGCCCGCATAGTGAAAGCTTGGGTAACGACAATCGGTCTCGACCCCACGCTCTACGGAACCCATACGCTTCGTAGAACCAAAGCATCGCTAATCTATCGCAGAACGAAGAATCTGCGGGCGGTTCAACTGCTTCTAGGCCATACGAAACTGGAGAGCACTGTTCGATACCTCGGGATTGAGGTGGACGACGCTCTAGAAATGGCGGAGCAGACTGAGGTTTGAACTATTCGCCACTTTGGCGCCGGATTTCGAGCCGGCGCCTTCTTGAGTCAGCTACCGACCCATAGCGGACTCTCGCAGTTGATTCGGTCTGGTCAAGAGTGAAGATGGGCTCGCCATTAAGTTGAGCGCCCGGACTTGCTCCGTGTCCTGACTTTGACGATGCGGTCTGTGCGTTCTTTAAACTGCCAAGCAGGACGCCACCAAGTCATTGAGGATGTCCACCAACTCAGGGTCCATGTAGTGGTAGTCATCAGGGATGTCTAGAACGTGAAGCCGCTTATGTTCCAGCAAGCGAGAGAACTCTGCCTGAAGGCGATTCAAATGCTTGCGTTCCATAACGAAAATAACATCAGCCCAGTGGATATCCACCGGGCTGATGGGCTTGCGGGCATTAGGGCTGGTTCCGGCTGAACGGGCGGCAAAACCGGGCCGGCGGCGCCAGATAGCCTCTGCCGTAGGACTACGCCATTGATTTCGGCTGCAGACGAAAAGGAGGTTGGTCACTCTTGATCCAGCAGTTGGCGAACGCTACGAATTGGATAACTCATGCCAAGCTGGCGGGCTCTAATCAGCTTGTCGGCTCGGGTATACAACAATTTCCAGTTCTTTTCTGGACGGGGTCGCAGCGGACGAGGCAATTTCTCAGCCGAATGCTTATTGGCCTGTGAGCGTCTCCAGGCGCGTGTTCTTTCCATGGTCATTTTCCTCGTTAATACCGGGTTCAGCAGCCGCGGCAATACGAGGTGAACCTATGGTAGGTGAGAATGCCGGCGTAGACCAGAGGTGCAAGAGCACCGTTGCTACACGCGGGGCGGATAGCGATCAGGTACTTGTTTGTTCACCTGCTGCCATAGTCCGCTCTTGGCCGGAAGCGGACAAATCCTGTCTAAGGAACGGCTGCATCAACCCGTTCGGCGTGCACGCCTGCTGTGCTGCGTTCATCCTGGCTGCGCCCCATCGTTGATGGTCTGTCGATGTCCGCCTGCACATTGACTCGCGGACTCTCATGCGAAGGTTCGTCGCTGGCATGGATCGTACCGGCCTGGGTGGCCACCGCAGCTGCGACGGCGACGGTCGGATTCATGCTGTCGACCATGGAGCTGGGGATGAGGATGGTGGTTCCGCGCTCCTTGGTGGTCTCGTAGATGATGTTCATTGCGCGCAACTGCAGGGCCGTAGGCTGACCGGCATAGATCGTGGCTGCTTCCACGAACCGTCCGGCGATTTCCGCTTCTGCGGAGCCCAGGATGATTCGCGCCTGCTTCTCGCGTTCGGCCTGCGCCTGGCGTGACATGGCGTCCTGCAATGCCACCGGGATGGCCACGTCGCGGATCTCCACCGAGCCGACGGTGACACCCCATTCCTGGGTCTTTTCACCAATCTCGCGGCACAACTGCTGATCGGAGCTGCGTCGATCGGATAGCAGCGCGGCCAGCATCGACGAGCCGATCATTTCCCGCAGAGAAGTCTGTGCTACTCGGTCGATGGCCTGCCGGTAGTCGGTGATAGCCAGTGCCGCTTTGCGGGCGTCGTGCACGTGCCAGAAGATGATGGCGTCGACGTTCACCGGCACTGTATCGCGGGTCAGTGCCTGCTCGGCATTGAACGCCGTGGTCTGGATTCGCTCGTCGATCACAGCGACGACGCTGTCCAGGACCGGAATGATCATGAACAGTCCGGGCCCGCGCACGCCTTGCAGGTTACCTGCGCGCAACACGACGAATTTCTGCCAGGTATTGGCCATCTTGAGGGACAGCGAGACGACCAGTGCGCACACCAGCACAACGATGCCCACAACCGAGTGGCCAAGGTAGATGAGGACGGCACCGATGGCCGTCAGAACCATGACGATGAAGAGGGTGATGGGGTTCATGGTGTCCTCCCGCATTCAAGCGCAACGCTCATTTGAAGATTGCGCCTGAGGCGTTCGTCTGTCTGTGCGCTAGACCACTGGAGCAATCCGCTGGGAAGGGTCCCGCGAGCACTGCCGGTATTTGTGAGGGGCTAAGCGCGCTTGCGTACCGACGCCAGGAGTTGCGACCTGCCATGGTTGCATTCCGTCAACACCGAGCTGGCCTGGCGTTTCGGTACGTCCTGGCGATCAGCAGTGATCGGCTCACCAGAGGTCGCCATGAAAAAACAACCGGGAACAGTTCCGGACAGCCCGTCGCCAGCCGGTGGGGGTGTCAGGCCCACACTGCCGGGCGGTGAATATGGCTCTCCCGCCGAGCGATATTCATTTCGAGATCGCGACAAGAAACAGCCGACGCTGCCGCCATCGGTTGATCCGGCTGAAGACCCATCACAGGCTCCGCACAAGTCTCCGGGCGATCCCTCGGAGGAGTAGTTCCCGCCGAGCGTGCGATGGCGCACGGAGGGCCATCCTGACGCTGTTGTCCGTCGGCTGCCCGAAGTCGGCCGCTGCGTCGTCATGTGCCAACTCAGACCAGGCTGATGTCCATGTGCGCACCGACTCCGGGCGCTCTTTCGATGACTTCGAAGGCGCGCAGGGTTTCGCGCGCCGAGTGGGTCTCGGCAAGCAGAACGACATTTCCTGGCAGGAGGGTGTACCCGAAGGGATGGTCGTCCTGGCTGACGTTCGCCGAAGCGCCGATTGCCGCGCCCGCCAGCCCTCCCACGACAGCACCCCAGCCCAGCAATTCGAGCAGCGGCGAGCCGCCGAAGAGGCCTGCTCCGGCGTTCGTCATGGCGATTGCGAGCAGCGCACTGACCAGCAGGCCGAACAGCGCCCCGACGGCAACGCCCTTGATGACCTGTCTGAAGGGGCGCCGCTTCGCGCGCAGGCGCCCGGAGGGCACCAGTTCCTGGTTGTCGAATATGCGCACTCGGTCCAGACGAATGCCTAACCCCAACAGGTCCTGTTTCGCGCAATCGGCCTGTGATCGTCGGGTGAACACACCTGAGACCTGATGGCAGTAGTGGGTCATAGTTGCTCTCCTGGAGTGCGACCTTTCGAACCAGTTTCCAGCATCCGCGAAGCCAAGGCGTCGGTCCGTCTGTTAACGCACGTACCGGTGCTCGTTATTGGGTGACCAGCGCAAGTGGGCTACCGCACCGACAACCTGGTGAAAGGTTGTCATTGTCGCTCCCTCCACACTCTGCATGGTGCAGGAGTGGGAAGCGCGGCGAGGCGACCATGAACCAGACAGGCAAGCAAGGCCCCCATGGCGGGGCCGCTGAACCCAAGGGGAAGACTCATCCGCAAGGCAGACGCAACGAAGCGCCGCGTCTGCCGGGCTCAGATAACTACTCCAATCCGAAGACCAGAGCGGAAGCGGTACTCCAGCAATCGCTGGAGGTCGATTCTGCTGGAAATCCGACCCATCGACCGGAGAAGGGCACGAAGCCCGGCCGCGCCGGAGATGTTAATGACCAGTGATGCGCCATCGATGGATGACTACAGAGAACGCAGTGTGGCGGCGGGTCTGCGGCGCCAATGGCGGCATGCGGTGATTCTCTGCAGGAGGGCATGGCGTCAGCTGTCCATGACGACACACCCTGTGCCGCAGGCCAATCGCCAGATCAGGGCGAAAGAAACGCCGGTGGTTCGGCGCAAGCCGCGTCGTTGATCGTGCAACTGCCGGTTACGATGGAGGTCACCAGAGTCCATGAGCAGATTGTCACTGATCGCTGCCGGGAAAATGCTCGACACCTGGCTTCCGGGATACTCATGCGCACTTTTTCGGTCCGACATGGGCTCCATCAGCCTTCAACTCATGTCCTTGCTGCAGGGGGAGGGGATTACGTTCGTTGGCATCGGCCAGCATTGCCTGCAAGGCGCGCAAGCGCTGAGAACGCTCAGTCAATCGTTGCAGGGAGAGCTGGCCCTCGTTTTCACCCCGCCTGCAGAGGAATCACAGGTTCCGGTACGCAGAGTTACCGAGGATGAGAGCCTGCACTTCGAGTGTCAGTAGCCGTCGATTGCATTCAGGGCTCCTCCTAACCACCTGGCGTCCTTCGTTCCAGGAGCGCACGAAGAGTGCCCTCGAGCGTTGCGAGGTCCCATGGCTTGGCCAGGAACGTCGAGTTCTCGGGCGGCTTTCTGCGCTCCGGCCCATTGAGTCCCGAGGTGATCACCACGGGCGTCGAGGGACAGTGCCGCAGAGAAAATCTGGCAACGTCGTAGCCGTCGAGCAGCCCGACCATCTGAATGTCGGTGATGATCAGATCGACCCGCGTGTCCGGCTGCTTCAGGTACTCGATTCCATCTTCGGCGCTGGAGAAGGCGGTGACCTGCGCGTCGAGAAGATTAGCCAGGATCTGCGTCATCAGAATGCGGACGGTCAGTTCGTCCTCCAGCAGGAGGATGTGCGGTGAAATACTGGCCATGTCGTTGTCATCCAGCCCAGGTTGCCAATGCTTGAAAGCTCCCGTGGGACAGGGAGCGCTCGGCTATGTGATCCTCTGCTGGTGTGCGAGCGCCCATCATGGCTTGCCTCCAGTATCCCCGAGCAAGCTCGGCGCCTGGTCCTCCGTACGGGCTGATGTGGCCGCGGTTTCCTTCGGCAACGTGGCCTCTATCTGATGCGGCGCCTCCACTCCCAGTTCCTCCAGCATGGGTAGCAACTCGGTGCAGAACTGCTGCAACTGGGTCTCGGAGAGCGCCGCAAAGCCATGGGCGAGGATGTAGCGGGCGATCACATCCTGCGGACTGTCCGGCGTGAACGCCGATTGCGCGATCAGATGGCGCAAGTCCTCGTAGAACCGTGCATTGATGTCGTTCGATTCCATGACAGTCACCTCTTCAGCGGACTAGGGAATTGCCCTGAGACGTATCGGCGCTCGGGGGCTGGACGTGCATTCGATGCATGGAACGGAACCAGCGTTTCCTGTGGGGGGGAGGCAATGACACAGGCCATTGATTAGACGACCTGCCTTTCATTGGAATAGTGCGATAAGAATGATCAATGCGCCTGGCAGGCACCGAGCTGAGCCTCAGGCTGCCCTTAAGTGCGCAACCGCACCGACGTCGTAGTCCTGGTCTGCGAAGGTTGGAGTCAGGCATGCCCCACCTCAGGAGCCTCCGGGTACCGACAGAGGGGGCTTTCTCTGTACGTGCCACCCTGGCGCTCGTGTCGACCTGCCAGGTTTCCGCCGCACTTCCGGAGCATTGCCATGATGTCGCTCCATTTCCGGGCCTTGCGCCGCGGCCGATCGAAGCCTCCCTGGGACAGTCTGGTACCGGTTCGCGAAGAACTCTTCGGCATCGAACGGCTCGAACAGCACGCGCAGAGCCTGGCCCTGGCACAACAAGTGACGGATACGCCAAGGCGTGTACTGCCGTTGCATGTGCGCCTGGATGACAACGCCCGTGTCCTGCTGGCTGCGTACCGGGCCAGCGCTGTCGAGTTGGAAAGGGGCAATGGTGTGGTACCGGCTGCCGAGTGGCTGCTGGACAATTACCACATCGTCGAAGAACAGATCCGTGAGGTCCGCGACGACCTGCCGCCTGGCTACTACCGGCAGTTGCCCAAGCTCGCCGATGGACCGTTCGCCGGCTACCCGCGGGTCTTCGGCCTGGCCTGGGCCTTCGTGGCGCACACCGACAGCCACCTCGATGTGGAACTGCTGCAGCGCTTCATCCATGCCTACCAGCGAGTCCAGCCACTGACCATTGGCGAACTGTGGGCGGTGGCGATCACCCTGCGCATCGTCCTGATCGAGAACCTGCGGCGCCTGGCTGAACAGATCAGCGCCGGCCGTATAGCCCGTGCCGATGCCGATGCCCTTGCCGAGCGCCTGCTCTCGCCAGGGCACGCTCGCTCGGCGCTGGAGGCGGATATCGCCGCGCGCTCGACCGGTCCGCTTTCCGAGGTGTTCTCCGCCCAACTGGCCAAACGCATGCGCGACCAGGACCCGCGCACGACACCGACACTGGGTTGGCTCGAAGAGCGCCTGCACGAACAGGGCGTCAGTGTCGAGGTGGCGGTCCAGCATGCGCAGCAGCGCCTGGGCGCCTCCAATGTCACAGTGCGCAATGTGATCACCAGCATGCGCCTGATCTCCGATATCGACTGGGCGCAGCTGTTCGAGAATGTCAGTCTGGTCGACGCGCGGCTGCGCGACGGCAGCAACTTCGCTGCCATGGACTTTCCCACTCGTAATCTCTATCGCAGCGCCATCGAACAGTTGGCGCGCGGCTCGTGCCTGGATGAGCTCCAGGTGGTCGATCACGCCCTGGAGGCTTGCCGTCAGGCTGTTGCCGACCATCCGGAAGGCGAAGGCCCCCGCCGTGAATTCGATCCCGGATTTCATCTGATCGCTGAAGGCCGCCCGATGCTGGAGCGCGCTATCGGCTTCAGCCCGACGCTGCACCTGCGCCTGAATCGCTTCAGCGTGCACCTGGGCATGGGCGGCTACATCGGTGCCATCGGCCTGCTCAGCCTGGTGCTGCTGGGGTTCGTATCCCATCTACTGAGTCAGTCTGCGCCTTCCTGGGGCTGGATGCTGGCCTTCCTGGCCTGCCTTTGCGTTCCGGTGACCGAAGTGGCCACGGCACTCATCAACCGCTTGGTGACCTGGAGCTTTGGCGCGATCATGCTGCCTGCGCTGGAACTCCTGGCCGGCGTGCCACAGGCGTTGCGCACCGTTGTGGCGGTGCCGACCTTGCTGACCACCGAGGCCGATCTGCTGGAGCAGATCGAGCGGCTGGAGGTCCACCATCTGGCGGGTATCGGCGGTGACCTGACCTTCGTGCTGATTCTCGATGGCGTCGACGCGCCACAGGAGGTCCTGCCCAGTGATGCTCCGCTGCTCGCTGTTGCGGCTGCGGCCATCGACCGCCTGAATCGGCATTACGGCCAGGGGCCCGGCGGCCAGCGCTTCTTCGTGTTGTTTCGCAGGCGCTGCTTCAACCCTGCCGAGGGCTGTTGGATGGGCTGGGAGCGCAAGCGCGGAAAGTTGCATGAACTGAACCGGCTGTTGCGCGGCGCCACCGATACCAGCTTCGTGGCGATTGCCGGAGAGCCGCCGCGAGTGCCGAGCGAGGTACGCTTGGTCATCACCCTCGACGCCGATACTCGCCTGCCCCGCGAGGCGGCCCTGCGCCTTATCGGCAAGATGGGCCACCCGCTGAACCAGCCGCGCTTCGATGCCCTGCGGCAGCGAGTGATCAACGGCCACGCGGTACTCCAGCCGCGGGTGACGCCATCGCTGCCGATGGGCGGGGAGGGCTCGTTGTACCAGCGCGTCTTTTCCGGCCCGGCAGGCATGGACCCCTACGCGGCGGCGGTGTCGGACGTTTATCAGGATCTGTTCGGCGAAGGCTCCTTCACCGGCAAGGGGATTTATGACGTCGATGCCTTCGAGCGCGCGATGGCCGGCCGGGTCGCGGACAATCGACTGCTCAGCCATGATCTCTTCGAGGGCATCTTCGCCCGCGCAGGGCTGGCGTCGGATGTCGAGGTCGTCGAAGAGTCGCCGTCGCGCTTCGATGTGGCGAGCAGGCGCATGCACCGCTGGACCCGCGGCGACTGGCAGCTATTGCCGTGGATGCTCGGCCACTGGCGCGGGCCGCAGGCGATGCCGTTGATCGGCCGCTGCAAGATGCTCGACAACCTGCGCCGGTCGTTGGTCGTGCCCTTCGCCCTGGCCAGCCTGCTGCTCTGCTGGTGGCTGCCATTGCCGCAGGCACTGCTGGCCGCGACGTTGGTCATTCTGACCCAGGCGATCCCGCCGTTACTGCCGATCTACTGCGCGTTGCTGCCAGCGCGCTCGGGTGTTCGATTACGCAGCCACTTCGCCATGCTCGGCGCCGACTTCCGTCGTGCGTTGCTGCAGATCCTGCTGTCGCTGGCCTTCCTGGCAAACGATGCCTGGAGCATGGTCGATGCCATCCTGCGCACGCTTTGGCGGATGTACGTCAGCCAGCGCAACCTGCTGGAGTGGACCACTGCCGCACAGTCCTCACGCAAGCCGCGCCCCGGCTGGCTCGGCAGCTATCGGCAGATGGCCGGTGGGACGGCCCTCGCCGCATCGGCCGGCATCACCGGGTTGGCATTGCAGCCGGCGAACTGGTTGCTGATCCTGCCATTGACCCTGCTCTGGTTGAGCGCGCCTCTGCTCGCGTTCTACAGCAGCAGGCCCACGCAGCCGTCGCGTCGTTCGGGCCTGGAGGAGGATGACGCAACCGCACTGCGCCTGTGCGCACGGCGGACCTGGCGCTTCTTCGAGACCTTCGTCACGCCGGCGGACAATCTGCTGCCGCCGGACAACTTCCAGGAGCAGCCCAGGCCTGTGCTGGCTCACCGCACCTCACCTACCAATATCGGCCTCTACCTGCTGTCCGCGGTGTCCGCTCGCGATTTCGGCTGGGCCGGCGGCCTGCAGACGCTGGAGCGCCTGGAAGGCACCCTGGCTGTGCTGGAGAAGCTGCCGCGCAGCCACGGCCATTTCTTCAACTGGTACGGAACCCGCGACCTGCGAGCCCTCGAGCCGAGGTACCTGTCCTCGGTGGACAGCGGCAACCTGGCTGGGCACCTGATCGTGCTGGCCAACGCGTGCGAGGAGTGGCGCGCCAGCCCGCTGGTGGAGGAAGCCCGCCAGGGCCTGCTCGACACCCTGCACCTGGCACGGCAAGCCGTCGCAGCGCTGCCGCTGGCTGAAGATGTCGCGTTGCTGCAGGTGAAGGACGACATGCGGGAGATTCACCGGGCCCTCACCGGCCCACAGTCGCTCGACGCCTTGCTGCCCGCCCTTGGGCACCGCGCGGAAAAGGCCGTGCGTTGCGTCGCGGGCCTCGCGCCGGCTGGCGAGGAGGGCGGCGACCTGTCGTTCTGGTTCGACGCACTGCGCAGGGCCTTCGCCGAGCACAGCCGAGACCGACGGTATGGCGATGAAAAGGCATTGGCCCGACGCCTTCAGGCCCTGGCCGATACGGCGCGCCGGCTGGCTCTGGAGATGGATTTCGGTTTCCTGCTCAACCAGGAGCGTAAGCTGCTGTCCATCGGCTATTGCGTGGACGACAACCGCCTGGACCCCAGTTGCTACGACCTGCTGGCCTCCGAGGCGCGCCTGGCCAGCCTGTTCGCCATCGCCAAGGGCGACCTGCCGACCCGCCACTGGTTCCGCCTGGGCCGCACGGCCACGCCGGTGCCCGGTGGCTCGGCGCTGATCTCCTGGTCCGGCTCGATGTTCGAGTACCTGATGCCCTCGCTGGTCATGCGGGCGCCGGCCGGCAGCCTGCTGGAACAGACCAACCGCCTTGTCGTGGCGCGGCAGCAGGCCTACGGCGCCGCACTGGGCATCCCCTGGGGCATCTCCGAATCGGCCTACAACGCCCGCGATCTGGAATTCACCTACCAGTATTCGAACTTCGGCGTGCCGGGTCTTGGTCTCAAACGCGGGTTGGCCGAGAACGTTGTCATCGCGCCCTATGCCACGGCGCTGGCGACCATGGTCGATGCGCAAGGGGCGCAGCGCAATTTCGATCACTTGACGGCTCTCGGTGCGCTCGGCCGCTATGGCTTCTACGAGGCTCTGGACTTCACCCGCTCACGCCTGCAGGACGGGGAAAGCGTCGCCATCGTTTGCAGTTTCATGGCCCACCACCAGGGCATGAGCATCGTTGCCATCGCCAATACCCTGCAGCACGGGCGCATGCGCTGCCGCCTGCATCGCGAGCCGATGATCCAGGCCAGCGAACTGCTGTTGCAGGAGCGCGTCCCGCGCGATGTGGCGCTGGGGCATCCCCGCGCCGAGGAGGTTACGGTAGCGCCCAGCGACACCATTGCCGATGCGTCCACGCTGCGCCGAGTGGATGCAATGCACGATGGGCCGCCGATCACTCATCTGCTGTCCAACGGCCGCTACGCATTGATGCTGACTGCCAGCGGTGGCGGCTACAGCCGCTGGGGAGATATCGCAGTGACGCGCTGGCGCGAGGATGCCACCTGCGACGACTGGGGCAGTTTCATCTTCCTGCGCGACCTGCAGAGCGGCGCACTGTGGTCGGCCACGGCGCAGCCTGGCGGACAACCGGTTGAGAATGGCGAGGTACTGTTCGACGAGGACCACGCCGAGTTCATCCAGCGCGACGCCGCGCTGCTGACCAGCCTGGAAGTACTGGTGTCCGGAGAGGACGATGGCGAGGTGCGGCGGGTGTCGCTGACCAATCATGGTCGCGGTGCACGCGAAATCGAACTGACTTCCTATGCCGAAGTGGTGCTGGCAACGCCGGCAGCCGATGGCGCGCATCCGGTGTTCTCGCGGATGTTCGTACAGACAGAATACCTTGCCGAGTTCGGCGCCCTGGTCGCCACGCGACGCCTGCGTTCGCCGGACGATCCGTCGATCTGGGCGGCCCATTTCGCAGTGGTCGAGGGCGAGGTGATCGGCGAGACGCAGTATGAGTCCGACCGCGCCCGCTTCCTCGGCCGTGGCCGAACCCTGCGGGAGGCGCAGGCAGTTCTGGGCCACCGTGCCCTGGACAACTCCCAGGGCAGCGTGCTCGATCCGATTTTCTCCCTCCGCCTGCGCCTGCGGGTGGCGCCCGGCAAGGTTGCACGGGTGGCATTCTGGACACTGGTAGCCAGTACCCGGGAAGCCTTGCTTGACCTGATCGACAAACACCATGAACGCAACGCTTTCGAACGCGCCAAGACCCTGGCCTGGACCCAGGCCCAGGTGGAATTGCGCGACCTGGGTATCGATGCCGAGGAGGCCGCCGATTTCCAGCGCTTGGCGGCGCCGATTCTCTATGCGGATTATCGCTGGAGGGCACCGCAGGAAGCCCTCCGGCGCGGCGCAGGGCGCCAGTCCGGGCTCTGGCCGCTGGCGATTTCCGGAGATTTGCCGATCGTCCTGTTGCGCATCGACGAAATCGACGATCTCTCGCTGCTGCGGCAGCTCCTGCGCGCCCGCGAGTACTGGCGGATGAAGGGCCTGGACGTTGACCTGGTGATCGTCAACGAACGAGCATCGTCCTATGTCCAGGATCTGCAGACCGCCATCGAAACCGCCGTACGCAGCAGCCCCACGCGTCAACGCAGCGAGGGCCATGCCTCGCGCGGCGCCGTGTACACCTTGCGCGCCGACCTGATGACCGTGGAGGCACGGGAACTGCTGAACGCCGTGGCGCGGGTCAACCTGCTGGCGCGCCGCGGCTCCATCGCTGCCCACCTGGGGCGTCTGCCGCTGGCCAAGCCGCGGCCGTCTGCCGCTCGGCATGCACCGGCGGCCTTGCCGCTGCTGCCCGCGACCGAGGGAACGAGCAGTGATGAGCCGCTGGAGTTTTTCAACGGGCTGGGCGGCTTTGCGCTGGGCGGGCGCGAGTACCACATCATTCTGAACAATGGCCACACGACCCCGGCGCCGTGGATCAATGTGATCGCCAATCCAGCGTTCGGCTTCCAGGTCTCGGCGCAAGGCAGCGGCTACACCTGGGCCGGCAACAGCCGGGACAATCAGCTCAGTCCCTGGTCCAACGACCCGGTCATCGATCCTGCAGGTGAGGCTTTCTACCTGCGCGACGAAGACAGTCTGGCATTGTGGGGCGTTACCGCCCGGCCGATCCGCGACGCAGGCTTGTACCGCGCCGCCCATGGTTTCGGCTACAGCCGGTTCAGCCACACGGCCCACGGTATCGAAGCGCAGCTGCTGCAGTACGTGCCGCTGGATGACCCGCTGAAGATATCGCGGCTCACACTGCGCAATACCTCCGGCCGGCCGCGCCGGCTATCGGTGACGGCTTACGTGGAATGGGTACTGGGTACCGCGCGCGGAGCCTGCGCCCCTTTCATCCTGACTGGGGTGGATGTCGACAGCGGCGCGCTACTGGCACGTAACCCGTGGAGCATCGCTTATTCTGAGCGGCTGGCTTTCGCCGACCTGGGCGGGCGGCAGAGCAGCTGGACCGCCGATCGCGGCGAATTCATCGGCCCTGCCGGTAGCCTGTCGGCTCCTCGGGCGCTGCTCGGCGCCGCGGCGTTGTCGGGCGCCACCGGCGCTGGCTTCGATCCTTGCGCTGCCCTGCAATGCATCGTCGAGCTGGGTGTCGGCGAGTCCGTGGAAGTGCTGGCGTTGCTGGGGCAAGCCGGATCGGACGAAGAGGTTCGTGGTCTCGTGGAGCGATATCGCAGCATCGATCTCGATGCGGTATTGGCCGATGTGACGCGGTACTGGCAGCAGCGGCTGGGCGCAGTCCAGGTGCGCACGCCTGATCGCGCCATGGACCTGATGCTCAACGGCTGGTTGCTCTACCAGACGCTGGCGTGCCGCATCCATTCCCGTTCGGCGTTCTACCAGGCCAGCGGTGCTTATGGTTTCCGTGACCAGTTGCAGGATGGTCTGGCGCTGTCTTTCGCCTGCCCAGAGCTGACCCGCCATCATCTGCTGCGGGCCGCCGGGCGCCAGTTCGTCGAGGGCGATGTGCAGCACTGGTGGCTGGAACAGACGGGGCAGGGAGTGCGCACGCGAATCTCCGATGACCGGGTCTGGTTGGCCTATGCCTGTGCCAGCTATATCGAGTCATCCGCGGACCTTGCGGTGCTCGACGAAATGCTGCCTTTCCTCGAAGGGCCACAGCTGCATCCTGGCGAGAGCGATACGTTTTTCCAGCCGATGCTTGCGGAGGAGAGCGCCTCGCTGTTCGAGCACTGCGCTCGGGGCCTGGACCAGTGCCTGGAGATGACCGGCGCCCTCGGCCTGCCACTGATGGGGAGCGGAGACTGGAACGACGGAATGAACCGTGTGGGCCTCGGCGGGCAGGGCCAAAGTGTGTGGCTCGGCTGGTTGCTGTTGCATACCCTGGAGCGCTTCGGTGCTCTGGCCGAGGGGCGTGATGAGGTGCGGTGCGTGCGCTGGCGGAAACATTCGGCGGCGCTGCAGCTGGCCTTGGAGGAGCATGGCTGGGATGGCCAGTGGTATCGCCGAGCGACTTTCGACGACGGCACCTGGCTCGGTTCAGCGGCCAGCGACGAATGCCGGATCGATTCCATCGCCCAGTCCTGGGCGGTGCTCTGTGGCGGCGCGAATCCCGAGCGCGCAGCCACTGCCATGGCTTCGCTGGAGCGCTGGTTGATCCGTCAGGATGAGGGGTTGGCCTTGCTGTTCACTCCACCCTTCGATCAATCGCCGCGCGATCCTGGCTACATCAAGGGATATCCGCCGGGCCTGCGCGAGAACGGCGGGCAATACAGTCATGCGGCGATGTGGAGCATCCTGGCGTTTGCCCGTCTCGGTGAGGGCGACAAGGCGGCCGGGCTGTTCTCCCTGCTCAACCCGATCAACCATGCACGTACCGCAACAGCGGTGGAGTGTTACAGGATCGAACCCTATGTCGTCGCGGCCGACGTCTATTCCGTTGAACCCCATGTCGGGCGTGGTGGCTGGAGCTGGTACACCGGCTCCGCTGGCTGGATGTACCGTGCGGGGGTGGAAGGGATTCTGGGGCTCCGGCGCGAGGGTGCAAGTCTGCTCATCGATCCGTGTATTCCGCTGGACTGGCCGGGGTTCGACGCCAGCGTGACGGTGGATGGTTGCCATTACAGCATCGTCGTGGCCTCGGCCGGGACGCACTGCCATGGCATCCAGCGCGCGCTTCTGGATGGCCTTTCACTGGTCTGCGGCGAAAGCCCGGTGCGGGTGCCGCTGGCGGTTGGCGAGCATCGCCTTGAGCTGTTCCTGTAAAATCGTGTCACTCCGCCGCATGGCCTGGACGACGGGGGACGTAGGGTAGCAAGCGGTCGGTTTCCGCCTTCACCACCGCGTAACACTCGCAGCTCAATGCCTCCAGGCGCGGGCGGTCCAGCACGGTGATCCGCCCCCGGCTGTACTCGATCACACCTTGCTTCTGCAGTTTGCCGGCCGCTTCTGTGACGCCCTCTCGCCGTACACCGAGCATGTTGGCGATGAGCTCCTGGGTCATGATCAGCTGGTTGCCGGGCAGGCGATCGAGGGACAGCAGCAGCCAGCGGCAGAGTTGCTGATCGATGGAGTGATGGCGGTTGCAGACTGCCGTCTGGGCCATCTGAGTGATCAATGCCTGGGTATAGCGGAGCAACAACATGAGCATGTCGCCGTGGCGACTGAACTCGTCCTTCATCCGTTGCCCCGCGAGCCGGTAAACGCTGCCGGCGCTTTGCACGATAGCGCGGCTGGGGGTGCTCTCGCCGCCCATGAAGACGGCTATACCGACCAGCCCCTCGTTACCGACCACGGATATCTCGGCCGATGCACCACTTTCCATCACGTACAAAAGCGAAATGATGGAGTCGGTAGGGAAGAACACGTAACGCATCGCATCACCGGGTTCGTAGATCACCTTGCCCAGTTCCAGGCGTTGCAGCTCCAGATGGGGGAAGAGGCGTTCCTGAACCTCTCGGGGGAGTGCGGCCAGTAAATGGTTCTGCGCGGGGGAGGGAGTCTCTCGCATGGCGGCCTCCTCACGGGGCGTATCGCGACTATTCAAGCATACAATTTCAGGCCTTTGCCGGTGGTGCAAAGTTCCCTATCGCACAGACCGGGCTCCTATTTGCGCGCAGCCTGGAGCTTGCGGCGGCGGATGCTGATCTGGCGCCTTGTACGACCCTGTCATCACATCGTTCCAGGGTGGGCGTGAACATTGAAGATCGCGATTCCTGCGGTATTTACGAGCCATAACGGCATAGTCGCCGATGACCATTCCTGCCCCGGCCGGGCGCGGATAGGCTCATCGGGAGTGACAACTGCAACTCCGAGGACGAAGACCTTGGCGGCCTCAAGGAAATCGTGCTGGATTCGCAAAGTGGGCAAGTTGCCTGCGCCGGGCTGTCATTCGGCGGAATCCTGGAGATGGGAGAAAAACTGTTTGCAGTTCCATGGAGGCGGGATACGGCGAACAAGCGCTTCGTGCTTGACGTCGACCTGGACCGCCTGAGCAGCGCGCCGGGGTTCGACTAGGATAATTGGCAGGACATGCAGCATTCGACATTGGGCGGGAAATACCTAATCATTATCATTATGAAGCCGCGCCAGTCGAAGCTCCCAGCTTCTGATTGATTGTGCCTGGCCGTGCCCTGCCTTTT
>NZ_SWDV01000059.1 GCF_005877905.1 Pseudomonas nicosulfuronedens
ATCCACACGAGTGAGCGAAAGGTTGTTTCTGTCCGGCGAGCGTCCGCTTCTGGCTGTGGATTCAACCGATTGCAGCCCTTTGCAGAATCATCGCTTTGGCATTTCAGGTTCTCGCGATACAAACTGAACCGCTGACCGCAGGGAATAAGGCGAAATGAGTCAGCTGAGCCCTACGCTACATGCAGACCTCTGCGAAGTGTTGAATGAGGTCTCTGCATTGATGTCCGCTGCCTATGCGCAACTCGGCCCCATACCTGATGACCATCCACTGGCTCAGGCGGGTCTTAAGAATGGGGCAGAAATCGTTCTGGACTACCTTGCACACGGCGAGGCGGGCATCGCCCTTGATCATCTGTTCTACATGATCAAAGAGCCGCCTCTCGCTATTTCTGCCAAGTCCGCTGAGAAGCTAGCTCGTGTTGCAGAAGCGTTTGGAACACCTTTGAGCTGGTGTCCTTAGCTGGTCATACAACGAAATACGAACTCGCTGCGAGAGGCCGCTTCTGGCCGATTGTTGCCTCTGAGGAGAGGCCGCTTCTGGCCGATTGCCGCCCCTGACTAGAGGCAGCAATCGAAGCTGAGCTTGAACTCCATGCTTTCGATCACCAGTTGCACCTCAGATCTTCAAGGCGCCGCATCGCATGACGCGCATCATCAAGCACTGAATCAAAAATGGCTTCCACGCTTTGCACAGCGTTAGCAAATACGATCGATGGGCCGCAATCGAGCATGCCTTGGTGGCTATCCCCTGTCTTGTAGGCGTGAGTGGTTAGCGTGCCCATGACGTGAGGGCGATAGCTTTCGAAATCGCTCGCTCCCGCCGCGTCCAATGCTGCAACAGCCTTGGCGCTGTCGTTGTTCAGGACTCGGTGATGTTGCCGCAAGCCGTTCTTCACGATGATGCTTTCTGTGCCGTCGCTCTGAACCAGTCGTTCCTTGTACTGGCGGTGAATCCACAGCTCCTCGGCTACCAGCATTCGCGACCCCATCAGGATTGCATCGGCTCCCATCATCAGGGTCGCCGCCAGTTGTCTTCCTGCACCGATCCCACCACCGATAACCACAGGGATGGAAACCTCTTTCGGTGCGTGGGCGGCTTGAACCATGCTGCTGATGCCGTAGGTTCCGGGATGGCCGCCGCAATCATTGCCAACTACGATTACCGCGTCCACGCCAAGACGCGCGGCTGATCGCGCGTAGCGAACCGCCGGAACCTTGTGCAGAACCTTGATACCCGCTTCTCGCAGCGCTGGCAGGACTTCCTCGGGGCTTCCACCTGAAGTCTCGACACAGAGCACTTCTTCCTCGGCAAGAATCCTCATCTGCTGCCGCAAGCGCTCAGCTGCGTTGGCCTGGCCAGAAAGGTAGAGGTTCACCCCGAATCCTTTTCCCGAGGTGAGGCTACGACACCGACGAAGTTGCTCCCGGAATTCGTCTAGATCGGAAAATCCGGCAGCAACCACAAATCCCATCCCGCCTGCGTTGACCACAGCCGCGACGTAGCTCGCGTCTGAGACGCTGGGGCCCATACCGCCGCAAAGAATGGGATGACGGATACCAAGCATCTCGGTAATGCGAGTTCTGAACAGCTGATTACGCATTGGCACTCCGGTTCGGCGAAGAGCATGGACAGGCGACGTGAGCCGCCCTGGGAGGGGTGAATGGTGTTCCCGAAACGCTCGACTTGATCTAAGGTCGGGGTCATTCTTATAGCTGAACAGATGTTCAGCAGTAAAGGCCGCGATGGCCGTCCGCCAAGGGCGCTCGTAAGTCCTTGCTTAAGCTCGCTGGGGAAGCCCAATGGCTTCGCGCATGTGCAGAGCGCCGGATATCTGAAATAGGTGAGTAGGAGTTCCTGCAGAGGCGAGCCTGCCTGTCGTGGCTTTTCGGGAGGATTTTTGATGGGCCCCGCTCCTGTGGCGGCCGGTACGTCAAATCATCGGATCCCAACGCTGTGACCAGTCCGGGTCCTGCGACACCACCTCGCGCAGCAGCTCGAACGCCTGCTGCAGCGCCTGCGAATCGCGGTCCCGCGAATACACCAGATAGGTCGGGTAGCTGAACTCCGGCGCCTTGGGCACCCGGCGCAGCACCTTGCGGTCCAGGTAACTTTGCACCACCCGCGTGCGGAAATAGCCCGAGCCACCGTTCTCCAGGATGTACTGCAACGCCAGCGGGCCGAGGTTGAACGACACCGGCGCCTTGGACAGTTCCGGCAGGGCACTGTCGTGTTGCTGGCGGAAGCCTTCGCCCCAGTCGATGTAGACGTAGGGCTCGGGGTTCTGCGCACGCACCAGGATCAGTTTCTCCTCCAGCAACTGCTCCACCTGCATCCCCGGCCAGTAGGTTGGCTGGTAGACCAGGGCTGCGTCGAGCACCCCCAGCTCGAGCTGGCGCAGCAGGCTGTGGCCGTCGCCGATCTCGGCGCGTACCGCGTGGTCGCCGATCGCCTGGCGGATACGGCTGACCCAGCGCAGCATCAACGGGTTGCAAAGGCTCACTTCGCCACCGATGTGCAGCACGTTGTGGATGCCTTCGGGCAACGGCAGGTCGCGCTGGGCCGCCTCCCAGGTCTGCAGGATCTGGTTGGCGTAGGTAACGAAGGCCTCGCCGTCCGGCGTCAGGCGTGCACCGGCGCGGTTACGCACGAACAGCGTGCAGTTGAGATGCGCCTCCAGCTTCTGCACTCGTGCGGTGATCGCGGTCTGGGTGACGTGCATGCGTTCGGCGGCGGCCACGAAGCTACCGTGGCGGACGATTTCCAGGAAGGTACGGGTGAGGTCGATGTCCATGCGGAGGCTTCTGCGCGATTTAGTCGGCCAGTGTAACGGAAAGGTCGGTCAGCCCAGATGACTGAGCAGGTCGCGTTCCAGGGCGGCGATCAGGTCGGTCTGGGTGATCACGCCCACCAGTTCGCCGCGCTCCAGTACCGGCAAACAGTGCAGACCCTGGTCGGAGAGCAGCGGGATCAACTCCACCGCATGGGTGTCGGCATCCACGTGCAGCACCGGACTGGTCATCACTTCGCCCAGCAGACGGTCGCGGCGCAGGCCGATGCCGCCGAGCAGTCGCTTCCACCAGACGCCCCTGGGCACCAGGAGGTCGATCAGGCTGACGATGCCCACCAGCCGGCGCTCCTCGTCAAGGATCGGCAAGGCCTTCAGGTGGTGCTTCACCAGCAGGCGCAGGGCGTGACTGAGCGGGGTTTCCGGCGAAGCGCAGATCAGGTCGCGGGACATCACCTCCCGCGCGCGGGTCTCGCCCATGCTGCGGCGCAGGGCATGTCGCTCGGTACTGCGCACCAGGCGTTCCAGGTCGTCGCGGGTGATGTCGACGAAGGAGCCCAGTTCGTCCAGCGCCTGGTCGAGGTCGGCGGCCTGGATGCCGACTCGCGCGCCGGGCGCCGGGTCCTGGGTCTGGTGGTTGTCCGGCGCAAAGCTTCGGCGGCGCGGGTAGGGCATGCGCGTGAGGTTGTTGAACAGCAGGGCCAGGAGCACCAGGCAGAGGCCGCCGCTGATGGCCGGCAGCGGCGCCGTCCAGCTGGGCTCGCCGGGCAGCGGCGAGGCGAACACCATGCAGAAGGCCAGCGCGCCGCCCGGCGGATGCAGGCAGCGCAGCGGGTACATCAGCAGCAGGCTAAGCCCAAGGGCGAGGGCCGCGCTGGCGATGCCGGCGGGCAGCCAGAAACCGATCAGCAGCGCCACCAGTGATGCGCACAGGTAGCTGCCGATCACCGACCAGGGCTGGGCCAGGGCGCCGGAAGACACGGCGAACAGCAGCACTGCCGAAGCAGCCCAGGTTCCGGCGAAGTGCAGGGCCACCGCGGAGCCGAACAGCAGGCCGCAGGTGGCGGCACTGAGCAGGAAGCCCAGGCTGGCGCCTAGCGAGGCGCGCAGCCATTCGCGCGGGCGGGTGTGGGGAATGTCGGGCAGGTACGCGGCGGCGCGGTGCCGCCAGCCGGTGAGGGCGGGCATCGGTAGGTCCGTGGAGCGAAGTTTGAAAAAAACGGGCTCTCGCGGGGAAGAGCCCTGCAAGGTGCCAACATCGGCACTCAGGGAGGCCCCGTCCATGGGGCTGGGAAACCAGAAGGCTGGAAAACAGGAGCGCTGGAGATCAGGCGCGCATTCGGTACGGTGGTGGTGGCTCCGGCAGGGGCTGGACGATCCGCTCGCAGTGCCGGCCGGTGGCCGCGCTCATGCGCCGCGCGGCATCCGGGTCGTCGGCGAAGGGCAGCAGCGCCGCTTGTTCGCCGTCGCAGCGGCAGGTCCGCCAGCAGGCGGCTGTACAGGCGATCGGGCCGATCAGGCTCAGCAGCATCGTCGAGTCCTCAGGCCGCAGCCGCTGCGAGATTCGACACCGGCTTGCCGGAGCGCACTGTGGCCCAAGTGTTCCACGCCATCAGCAGCATGCCGCTGGCGAAGGTGGAACCGCCGATAAGCCGCACGATGTAGCCCGGATGGCTGGCAGCCAGCGCTTCGACAAAGGAGTAGGTCAGCGTGCCGTCCTCGTTCACCGCGCGCCACATCAGGCCCTGGGTGATGCCGTTGACCCACATCGAGGCGATGTACAGCACGGTGCCGATGGTGGCGAGCCAGAAGTGCGCGTTGATCAGCCCAACGCTGTGCATCTGCTCGCGGCCGTAGAGCTTGGGAATCATGTGGTAGAGCGCGCCGATGGAGATCATCGCCACCCAGCCCAGGGCGCCGGCATGCACGTGGCCGATGGTCCAGTCGGTGTA
The DNA here is from genome assembly GCF_005877905.1 of Pseudomonas nicosulfuronedens. Taxonomy (GTDB): domain Bacteria; phylum Pseudomonadota; class Gammaproteobacteria; order Pseudomonadales; family Pseudomonadaceae; genus Pseudomonas; species Pseudomonas nicosulfuronedens. Next base: position 4,739 of record NZ_SWDV01000059.1, read on the forward strand.
GTGCGACAGCGAGTTCACCGTCTTGATCGCCATCATCGGTCCTTCGAAGGTCGACATGCCGTAGAAGGCCAGCGACACCACAAGGAAACGCAGGATCGGGTCGGTGCGCAACTTATGCCAGGCACCCGAGAGGGTCATCATGCCGTTGATCATGCCGCCCCAACTGGGCGCCAGGAGGATCAGCGACATCACCATGCCCAGGCTCTGCGCCCAGTCGGGCAAGGCGGTGTAGTGCAGGTGGTGCGGGCCGGCCCAGATATACAGGGTGATGATCGCCCAGAAGTGCACGATGGACAGGCGATAGGAGTAGATCGGCCGCTCGGCCTGCTTGGGCACGTAGTAGTACATCATCCCGAGGAATCCCACCGAGAGGATGAAGCCCACCACGCTGTGGCCGTACCACCACTGGATCATCGCGTCGGTGGCGCCCGAGTAGAGCGGGTAGGACTTGAGCAGCGTCACCGGAATCGCCAGGTGATTGACCACGTGGACCATCCCGGTGACCACGATGAAGGCACCGTAGAACCAGTTGCCGACGTAGATGTGGCGTACCTTGCGGCGGGCGATAGTGCCGAAGAACAGGTAGGCGTACACCAGCCAGAGAAAGGTCACCCAGACGGCGATGGGCCACTCCATCTCGGCGTATTCCTTGGACGTGGTGATGCCCAGCGGGTAGCTCACCAGCATCGACACCAGGCTCGCCTGCCAGCCCCAGAACAGCAGGTTGGCCAGGCTGTCGGAGATGATCCGCACGCGGCAGGTGCGTTGCACCACGTAGAAGGAGGTAGCGAACAGCGCGCTGCCGCCGAAGGCGAAGATCACCAGGTTGGTGTGGATCGGCCGGATGCGCCCGAAGCTGGTCCAGGGCATCTCCAGGCTCAGTTGCGGCCACACCAATTGGGCGGCGATGAACACGCCCATGAGCATCCCGAGGATGCCCCAGCCCAGGGTGGTGAGGGTGAAGCGGCGAACGATGTCGTAGTTGTATTCGGCGTCGCGGGAGGTGTGCTGATCGAGGGGTATCGCGCTGTCCATCTTGATTCCGTCGTACTCCGGTTGACTGGCGGCTCCCTGCCCGCACGAATGCGGCAAGGCGAACTAGGCAGTTAGGAGGCAATTCGCCGCAGGGAGCCCGATCAGTCTGAACAGACGCGATGGATGCAACAAACGAATAATAATGCTGCATAAGTGCAATAACTTTGATCTTAAGGTGGGGTGTTGGCATGCGGCGGCTCTGCAATGCCTTGTCCGGGATCAACGCCGACGAGCGACGCAGCGGAAATGAAGAGGTACAGCGCAAGCTGGATGCATTCGAGAAATTGCAGCGTCAGTGCAATTCAATTCATTTAAAACCACTTCATGAGGCAGTCTAGGATGGGCTCTCGCCAAGACCTGGAGGGCTTCATGTCCGACGAACTGATTGACTGGTTGCAGACGCTGATGCGCGCCGAGCGTGCCGGTGCGCGGGTGATGCTCGACAGCCTGCGGCAGGCCGAGGAGTTGGTGGCACGTAATCGCCTGGAGCATCTGCATCAGGGCGAGGCGGAAAGCTGCCGGCGTCTGCGCCGATGCCTGGAACGCCTGGGTGTCACGCCCGATACCGGCGTCGGTGACTTCCACGCCAGCGCCATGGCCATTGATGACTTGGAACTGCGCTTCGACTTCATTGGCCGCGGCCAGCGCTGGGTCGCCCGGCAGATAACCCAGCGCCTGCCGGAGATCGACGAGCCCTGGCTGCGCGAGGAGTTGGAGGCGGTGTTGCGGTTGCATCGGTGAATTGAGCGCTGAGATTATCCGCGATGCCTTGCGGGATCGGCTCGCGGCGAAAACCAACCATGCTGAACATGGTGCGCGTTCCATCGCTGCGTGCCTTTCCAGGCTGCTACCCCGACCAGTTGAAGCGATAGCCGAAATCCGGCCCGCTCAGAAAGAACGTACTGCCGGGCTGGCCAGGTCCTGCAAGTAGGTGAGGTCGCACAGCAGCCATTGCCGGAGTCGCCCCTGGATGCGTCCGGCCTGCTGCCAATCGGACAGCAACCGGCTGAGTGATTCCGGGCGAATACCCAGGTGTGTGGCGAGCTGGCGCTGACTGATCGGCAGGTTGAGACGCTCGCCTTGGCGACGGTGCAGGCCGAGCAGATAGGCGGCCAGACGCTGGGAGGCGGAACTCGCCGTCAGCCAGTCGACCTCGTTCACCTGGCGGTAGAGGCGCAGGCTGAGGTTTTCCAGCATGCGCATGGCCAGCGGCGGATGATCCTCGCAGGCCTTGCGCAGTGCATTGCGGCTCAGTCGGAAGAACTCGCCGCTGCCCTGGCTGCGGGCGTTCATCGGGTAGCGGCCGTGAGGCATGAACATGGCCGCTTCAGCGATCAACTGACCTTCGCGGAACAGGTGGAAGACGCGCTCCTCGCCATCGCAGGTGAAGCGCAGCATTTCCACACAGCCACGCCGTACCAGCAGGAAATGCTCGGCAGGGTCGCCTTCGCGGAACAACAGCCTGCCGGCTTCAGCGCGGAGCAAGGTTGCCGACTCACACAATCCGGCCATGAGGGCGTCCGGCAGGTCGGAGAACTGGGGGAGGGCGCCCAACAATCGCAGGCATTCACCACGATCTGGCGCGAACTTAACATTTGTCATTCGTGATGAGCGTGCGGGCTGCAATGATTTGTGAATGAAGATAAGACTTATTCGCATATCAATCAATCGGAGGCTACCGCGCCTCTTCCTTTCACTTGCACTGGTCGCCGGCACCTGCCTGGCGTCCCCGGCCGGCATGGCCCGGGAAAAGGTTTTGCGGTTGGGTGGCCCCGGCGCGGTGGTCAGCTTTCCGCTGCTGCACATGGTGGAAACCAATGCCCTGGCGGAGTACGCCGAGCGCGTCGAATTCCACCTCTGGCAGAACCCCGACCAGCTGCGCGTGCTGCTGGCAAAGAACGAACTCGACTACAGCGCTGTCCCGGTGAACCTGCCGGCGCTGATGGCTGGGCGCGGGCAGCACGTGCGGCTGCTCAACGTCTCTGTGTGGGGAATCATCTGGCTGGTGAGCCGCGACCCTCAGGTGAAAGGCTTCGCCGACCTGGCCGGCAAGGACGTGGTGCTGCCTTTCCAGCGCGATCTGCCGGCGATCCTGATCGATGAGCTGTTGCTCAGCCATGGCCTGAAGCCGGGCAAGGACCTGACGCTGCGCCCGGTCCGCGACGGCCAGGACGCCCAGGCGCTGCTGCTGGCCGGTCGCGCCGATCACGCCCTGCTGGTGGAGCCGGCGGTGTCCCTGCTGCTTTGGCGCAACCGCAGCAAGGGTGGGGCGCCGCTCTACCGTGTGCAAAGTCTGGAGAGCGCCTGGAAGCAGGCCTTCGCTCAACAGCCTGAACTGCCTCAGGCAGGACTGATGAGCAGCCCGCAGCGCGCCGAGGACGGCGAGTTGGCGCGCGCAGTGGAGGCCGCCTATGCCGAGTCCGCCCGCTGGTGCAGTACGCAGCCGCGGGACTGCGCGGAGCTGGTGCATCGGCACCTGCCGCACTTGCCGGTGGAGGCGGTCGAGGAGTCCATCCGCGTCACGCGCCTGGACAGTGTTGCCGCCAGCGTCGCACGCGGGCCTCTGGAGGCGCTGTTCGGCCTGATCGCCGAACGCCATCCACAGGCCATCGGTGGCTCCATGCCATCTGCGAGCTTCTATGGGCCGTGAGATGAGTCGAATGACTTCCCGACGCTGGGCCGTGCTGGGTGGCGCCTTGTTGCTGGTGGGCTGGCAACTGCTGGCGATGCGCCTGGGCTCGCTGCTCATGGCAACTCCCGGGCAGACGCTGCAAGCCATGGCTCGCCTGCCTTTCGAGGCCGACTTCCGTCTTCATGCCGGCGCCAGTCTGCTGCGCATCGTCCTGGGTGTTGGACTGGGTTGCCTGCTGGGCTTCTGTCTGGGCCTGCTGGCCGGGCTGGACGCTCGTGTACGCGGTCTGCTGGAACCCCTGCGCTGGCTGTTGATGTCGGTGCCGCCAGTGGTGGTCGTGGTGCTGGCGATGCTGTGGGTCGGCCTGGGCTCGGCCATGGTGGTGCTGATCAGCGTGTTGATGCTGGCGCCGGGCATGTACGTGAACACCGTCAAGGGCATGCAGATGGTTGACCGCGGCCTGCTGGAGATGGCGCGGGTCTACCGCTTCAGTCCCTGGCAGAAGTTGCGGCGGCTCTATATCCCTTCATTGACCGCGCCGCTTGGAGCGGCACTGTTGATCGCCACCTGCGGCGGCGTGCGCCTGGTGGTGATGGCTGAAGTGCTTGGCGCGGAAAGTGGAGCCGGTTTCGCGCTGGCTAACGCGCGCAGTACGTTCGACAGCGCCGGGTTGTATGCCTGGACTCTGCTTATCCTGCTGTTGGTCGCCGCACTGGAGTTCCTCCTGCTGCAGCCGCTGCAGCGGCGCATGGGCCGTTGGCAGGAGGCCGCCCATGCTTGAGTGGTACGGAGTCGATCTGCGGCTGGGCCAACGGCGTGTACTCGCCGACGCTTCCCTGCGCCTGCTACCCGGTGAGCGGGTTGGCATTCTCGGGCCCAGCGGCGCCGGCAAGAGCAGCCTGTTGCGTCTGGCGGCCGGCCTCCTGAGGCCCCATCGGGGGCGAGCGGACAACGGATTCCGTCATCCCGTACTGGCATTCCAGGAGCCGCGCCTGCTGCCCTGGTGCCGGGTTGCGGAGAACCTGGAAATCCCCCTGCGCGCCATCGGCCACGACCGTACGACGGTGCGTCGGCTGGCCAGCCTTTGGCTGGAGCGAGTCGGCCTCGCCGGCCACGGGCGCGCCTGGCCGAATCAATTGTCCGGGGGCATGGCACAGCGCGTTGCCCTGGCGCGCGCTTTCTCGGTTGAGCCGGACCTGCTGCTGCTTGACGAGCCATTCAGCGCGCTGGACCCGGCGCTGCGCGAATCGCTGCTTGATCTTTGCCGCGACTGGTTGACCAGCTCGGGTGCGGCCTTGCTGTGCGTCAGCCACCACCCCGGCGAACTGGTCGGCCTCGTCGAGCGCTTCGTGCTGGTCAACGACGGCTCGCTTCGTCCGTTCGACCTCAGTGGACACACCGCCGATCAAGCGGCAGCGGTCCTTCATCAGACCCTGCTGGCCCTGGAGATACCCGCGCCATGATTTATCCGATCCTGCTGACCTTGCACCTGTTCGCCGCGCTGATGTTCATCGGCACGGTGTTCTTCGAGGTGCTGATCTTCGAGAGCGTGCGCAAGTACGTGCCGGCTGCGGTAATGCGCCAGGTGGAGCAGGGCATCGGCAAGCGTGCGCGGCGGCTGATGCCCTGGGTGTTGCTGGTGCTGTTCAGTGCCGGCCTGGGCATGGTCTGGACGCGCTACCTGCCGCTGCTGGCAGACCCGCTGGCGTCCTCCTTCGGCACCTTGCTGAGCCTGAAGATCGTCCTCGCCCTGAGCGTACTCGGGCACTTCTTCACCGCCATGTTCCTGCTCTACAGCGGGCGCATGAACTCGACGTATTTCCGCCGGATTCACCTGAGTGTCTTCAGCCACATGGTCGGCATCGTGCTGCTGGCCAAGGGCATGTTCTACCTGAGCTGGTAAGCCAGATTTCGTGCAGACGGAGCTTGTCATGAGTCGTTGCTTGTCCCCCAAACGCCACTTCCCTTCGAAAATCTCATTTCCCCTGCTGGCCCTCGGCCTGCTGCCGCTGGCGGCGTTGGCGGAAGATCGCATCGAACTGGAGCCGATGCAGGTCAGCGGGAAAAGCCCCGCGCCGGTCAGCGTTTCGGCGCAGACCGAAAGCGAGCGCCTGGCCCGCGTGCCCGGCGGAACCAATCTCGCCGAGCCGCAGCAGGAGACGCGCCTGGCGACCCTGCGCGACGCGCTGGACTACCAGCCCGGCCTGGTGATCCAGGACTTCTTCGGCGGCACCGATCAGCCGCGCCTGAATATTCGCGGCTCGGGTATCCAGAGCAACCCGGTCAACCGCGGCGTGCTGTTGTTGCAGGACGGCCTGCCGCTCAACGAGGCGGATGGCTCCTTCATCATCGGTCTGCTGGAGCCGCGCAACGCCTCGTGGATCAGCGCCCGACGCGGTGCAAACGCCGGCAGCCCCGGTGCGACTGCCCTGGGTGGCGAACTGGAGTTCAACTCGCTGACTGGCGCCGACGAAGCCGGACGCGTCCGACTGGAGACCGGCAGTTTCGGCCGCCAGGGCCTGCAGGCCGCCGCCGGGCTGGATGGAGGCGGGCACGATGCGCGGGTGAGCGTCAGCCATGACGAGTACGATGGCTATCGTCATCACTCCGCTTCCCTCCGCACCGTGGTGCAGAGCAACTTCGGCCTAGACCTGGGCAACGGCGTTCAGAACCGCAGCTACCTGTCCTATAGCGACCTGACCTTCGAGATCCCCAACGTCATCACCAAGGCGCGTCTGAAGGACGACCCACGCAGCGTGCTGGGCGACGGCAACACTGCGCAGGACCGCCTGCTCAACGTCTACAAGCGCGATCCGCACCGCGACACCCAGCAACTGCGCCTGGCCAACCGTACGCAGTGGAGCGGGGCGGGCTGGCAGCAGAGCTTCGGTGTCTACGGGCAGAACACCCAGGACGACTTCACCGACCCGCTCAGCCACACCCTGACCGACAGCGATACCCTCGGCGCACAATGGCTTATCGAAGGCGAGCAACGCCTGTTCGGCTATCGCCTGGGCGCCAGTTGGTCCTACAGCGACATGACGCGCGAGCTGTATGCCAACAATCCGCAGAACGGCAGCCGCATGCAGCGCTTCGGCAACTTCGACCTGGAGGCGTCCAACCTCGATCTGCTGCTCGGCTTGGACTGGCACCTGGCGCCGGACTGGACCTTGGTCACCGAGGTGAAGTGGAGCGATGTCCGCCGTGATGCGGACTCGCGTGACGGCGCTGGTCATCTCGACCAGGGCTGGGACTTCGCCACGCCGAAGATCGGCCTGAACTGGACGCCCAGCCCCGACTTGCGCTGGTACGCCAACATCAGCCGCAGCCACGAAGCGCCGACATTCTGGGAAATCGTTTCCGCCGAAGTCTCACCCGCGGCCCCCGCGGCGGCACAAGCGCAGTTGGTCGACCTCGACGTGCAGCGCGCGACCACGTACGAGATCGGTGGCACCGGTCGAATCGCCCAGACCGACTGGAGCCTGACGCTGTACCAGAGCGACGTGGAAGACGAGCTGATCTCCACCAGCGATGCCTACGGAGTGAAGGTGGGAACCTACAACTACGGATCACGTACCCGCCACCGCGGTGTCGAGGCGGGGCTGAACGGCCTGCTGCCGACCTCGGCCAGCATCGGCGGCGACCTGGCCTACCGAGTGGCCTGGACCTTCAGCGACTTCCGTTTCCGTGGCGGCGAGTTCCAGGGCAACCAGATCGCCGGCGTGCCGCGTCAGCTTTGGGCGGCGGAACTGCTCTACCGGCGCGGCCCTTGGAGCGTCGGACCGAACCTGCGCTGGCTGCCGCAGGACACTCCGACCGACCACGCCAACACCCGCAACAACTATCAGGATTCCTACGCGCTCTGGGGGCTCAAGGCCAGCTATAAGGCCCGCGAAGGACTGAGCGTCTACGTGCAGGGCGACAACCTGGCGGACAAGACCTACGCGAGCAGCTACGTGATCCGCAACCGTGCCGATGCCAGCCAACCGACCTTCCTCAGTGGCAACGGGCGCAGCCTGAGTGTGGGGGCGGCGTACGCCTTCTAGGATGGCTGTCTGCGGTGCAAAGAACCGTGGCGAGGGTGGTGGCCTTTCACCGTTATCAGAAAATACCGAGCAGATTTGGCGAAATTGTGTGGCTCCTGGTCATACACCAGCCGGGCTGCACCCGTGCCAACCCGACGGCGATGCTGGATTGGTTCTCTATCTTCGGTGTGGGCTATTCCGGAGGAGGAGGCGAACGTCTGTTCGGCGCATCCGATTGCGCTGACCAACGTGCTGCGACTCATTGGGATCCTGATGGTAAGGCACTGCGGTGGTCCATGGGTTCGATACATGGGTGATCTGAAACGCAATCTCCGTAGCGGGCAGGATTGTCTCAGTCGAATCGAGGGCAAAACCTAGGTCAAAGATGCCCGGCTACGCGATGTGCAACCGGGCATCAGCCAAGTCATGATGTCCTTGTGGCTGGCGCACCGGTTTCTTGTAAGGTCGGAACGCTCCGAGAGCTTGGATGAAACCGCTACGCCATGGCAGCGAGACGAGCCTGAATCGACATTCTCCTGCTGCTCAACTTGTCTTTGTGGATGTCCGCTCCTGGCCGATTTCTGCCCCTGACGAGAGGCTGCTGCCTTCCCATGGGGGGCCGTAGGTAGATGGGGCAAGGGCGTAACTGGCGGTTACAACCTGTTTCCGGGGAGATGAGAGAAACTTCACGGAGTCAGCACTCCTCACTGGTACGGCTTAGGGTCCAAGGGTATCTGTAGCGATGCCGGGCCCGATCAATTCGGGTTCCTGAGGTGGCAGCAGGAAACCATTTCTAGGTAGTTCAGTTTGGCCGTATACCGTGGTATGCGGCATCGTGCCCTGAACGGACTGTGGGCATGACCTGCGACGACCTTTTTCTGCATCAGCTTTAGTTCGCACCGACTCAAACAAGGATGGCAGGCATATGAAATGGACCCTTCTGACTCTTGCACCAATCATCGTTACTCAGCTCTACATCCCTCTCTCACACGCGGATGAGTTATCAGCTATTCGAGTTGCCGCAGGGAAAGGGGAGTGTGTCGTCGTACATGAGGGGCGGCAGGAACCAGCCATTGCGCTGACCGCATCGTCCTATGACCTCCCCGGCTCGGACAAACGGGAAGTTTTGAAGTTGATAGACGAATTTCGTGCTCATGGTTGCTCTATTGAACATCCCGATAGTGAGGGAATTTCTCCGATCAATGTCGCAGTGCTTACCGCTGAACCAGATTTACTGCGTTACCTGCTGCAGGCTGGCGGCGACCCTTCGGCCCGAATAACAGGTTCGCGTCCTTGGTCGAACGGAAAAAACAGCATTGAGTTCGCACAGCTTTTGTACAAAGCAGAACCTACTGAAAAGCGAAAGAAAGTGATCGAGATCCTGACCTCGAATTGAATCAGTCGCTACCAGAGTTGCTCATACACCCGGTCTTTTGCCGAAGGTGATTCTGGTGAACTGAGCGACCGCTTCTGGCCGATTGCTGACTGTTTACGAGCAAAAAAGAAACCGCAACAGGAGCCCGGAGGGCTCCTGTTTATGCCGGGCTAGTCCCGGCGGCGTGGGGATTGCTGGATTGCGAAGTGGAATATGGCGAGCGCCAGGATAAGTGTCAGTGACAACGGCCAAAACCGCATAGCTATAACTGTTAGAGCAACAACAGCTGCAGTACCGGCGAAGATGCTGACCAGCAAGAACAGCAGGCCCAGAAAGCGTAGTAGCGTCATGCCGATTTTCCTGTGAGGTGAGTGATCAGGAGGGGCAATGTTGGTTTGCTTGGATGCGCTGATAGACCTCATCGCGATGCACCGTAATGTCGGGCGGTGCAGAGACCCCAACGCGCACCTGGTTGCCGTTGATGCGGAGAATGACGATCTCGATTTCGTCGCCAATGCGGATGGTTTTGCCGACGCTGCGGGTGAGGATGAGCATGTTTTTTACTCCTGCATGTTTAGTTGGCACCGAGCTGCCGCCCGGCACCTGTTTTTGTTAATTGGTGGGCTGTTGATTACGAGCTTCGGCGCGCTCGCGCAGCAGCGTCGATAGAGTCGGGCGAGTGCTGGCGGTGATGTGTTCGTTTGCTGGAGCGGGAGGAGTCTCTGTGGTGGTCGCAGGGGCGGGAAAGTACTCCTCAACGATTGCGCCGCCTTCTTCTTCGCTTTCCTCAAAGGCCCCATTGGCGAATCCTTGCCGTGCTGCAGTATCGAGGGCATGCTGGTCGAAGCCTGATGCTTGTCGTGCGTCATCGGTCTCCCGGCCTTGCTGCAGCGCCGCTTCGATCGATAGCCCGCTGCGTGCGGTGATATCGACATAGAAGATTGGCGAGCCGTGGCTCTGGCGAGTGGACTTTCCGCGCAGGCGCAGTTCCAACGGCAAGCACGCCAGGCGGTCTCCCGAAATCGCTTGCAGGTACTGCAGGCGAGCGGCCAAGGTGCGAATACTGTTAAATCCGGTGGTCCGGAATACAAAGGTGCCGAGGGCATCTTCATCGCCGATGACGACGTTGAGTCGGCCGTATGGTTTGCAGGCGCCGCCTTTCACGAGTGAGCAGCCATCGGGCGAAGGGCAGGGCAGTGAGTCGATGCTGTCTTTGCCGCGCCGCTTGCAGGTGTCGCCATTGCCGACGCAGATCGGCCGACCGGATTGCTGATCGAACAGACAGTACTCGGCACGGAAATTAAGTTCGGGCGAGTTGAACAGCAGGCGGATTGGGATGCTGCGGATCTTGCCGCCCTGAGCCTTGCGCAGCTCTTCGTCAATTGGGTGGTGGATCCAGCCATCACGTAGTAGCACCTGCGAGGTGATGGTGAATTGATCGTCCTTCTCCGGCAGACGCTTGCCGTTCTTCTCGACAACCTTGCCGATGGAAATCCGCCCGAGTACGGGCGGCGTGATAGCCAGGCCTTTGAGCATGGTGGTTCTCCAAGTGAATAAAAAAGACCGCCCCGAGCCGTGAGCATCGGGGCGGTCAAGGGGGAACGATTTCAGCTAACCAGGAAGCGACGGCTTCCCGGTTTGGTGGTGGAGAAGCGTGTGAGGAGATACGGCTTTTCCTTCAGCAGCTTCGGGACATCCAGGGCCTGGCTGTCCTTAGCCTTGCGCCAGGTCACCGAACCGTTGGCAAACACCGCTCGACTGGCTTCACCCATGGCCTGCTGCAGAAACTGTTTGAGCTCAGCCTCGCGCTGGCTGTGGGCCTCGCGCTGGCTGTGGGCCTCGAGAGTGGCTCGCGCTTCCTTCAGCTCATCGAAGGCGGCGCAGAGAATCGGATCCTGTGAAAAGTCCTGCGTGTTGCCGTTGTCTTCTGGGTAGAGACAGCGCAGCGCCTGCTCTGCTGACTCAGAGCCATCGGCCGGCGGCGGAGTGTCGCGCTGCACGTGGTTCCAGAAGTCCTGCTCCAGTTCGATCAGCCGAGCGATCAACTCGTCGTCACGCTCGATGCGGTGGATCTCCAACTGCTGGCCGCCGAGCAGCACGGCCACGTCTGCCGCTTGCTTACCGGTCACCGCCAACTGATGCATCACCTGCAGCTGCACATACACCGGCACGCCTTCTTTCCAGAGGCGCGCTCCGTTGATGCCTGCGGTCTTGCATTCGAGGATCTGCACATCGCTGGCGCCGATAACCTCGCGGTCGATGTTGGCCAGCATCCAGTTCATTTTCGGATCAGGGTGCTGCAGCACGGCGTTGATGCGCCGCACTCGGTGTCCGCTGCGGCGGGTGTAGTGTGTTGCGACGATCGGTTCGAGGATGTTGCCCCAGTAGGTAGGGCTTTCTTCATCATGAGGATCTGACTTCGCTAGGCCAGCATCACGGCCGGTCTTTTCCAGCCATAACTCCAATTGGGATTTGTACGGATTGAGGCCGACTGCCGCGGCAGCATCGGAGCTACCGATACCGTCTTTTCGAACGGCCAGCCAGGCTTCACGGGAGAGTTTCTTGGTGTCCACCAAACGCAGCGCAGGGCGCTGTTGCGCGTGCTTACTGACAGCAGAGACATGGGATCGAGGCAAATGGCTTTCCTGCGGGCATAAAAAAAGCCCGAGCGGGAAAACCGCTCGGGCCATTCAGTGATAAGGCGCGGACTAACTGTCAAAACTGAAGTTGTAGTCCCCTTCGCTGGTGGAGAGAGAGACCTCAACTACCTTTTGACAAGACGGTGCGTCTGCCTTCAACAGCTCACCAAAGGCGAGCTTGTACGGCAGGCGCTCTTGGACATTGACGGGGCAGTTACCTCGATTGATCTGCACCTTGTTGATCGTGACGCTGTCCTCGCGGGCGGTGATGCGAATCTGCGGTCCGCCCCAGACGGAGTTTCTGCCAAGCTCAACGGTAACGGGCGGCTCAGAGCCGCATCCCGCAATGACCGCGACTAGGAGCGCGACAGTCAGGTACTTCTTCATCGTCTTCATCCTGTGAAAGATGTTTTCCAGCAATCCACTCTGGGTTACCAGGCGGAGCGGCAAAGGTTTTTCTTGCTGTTCAGCGGTTGCAGAACCTTAGAAAGATTCTTGGTGGGCAGCTTCACAGTCCTGCCCTCCGCGCGGAGCTGAAGATTGTTCGCCTTGCGCAGTGCGGTCCAAAAGCTAGGGAAGTTGCTGCCGCACACGTGGCAGTCGGTGAAAAAGGGATTGCTGTAGGCCGTACCGTCGACAATGACATCGAATCCACCGTTGTCGTTGGACGAATACTGCTTGCCACCAATGGTGGCGTAGGCGCTGACGGCACTTTCATCATCGTCTGGGCAGGAGATGTTCAGCTCGTTCCCATTGCCATCGTCGACCAGGTGTTCCTGCACACCCTGGGCATAACCGGTGGTCCATTCGTAGGTGCCTGCTACGGCGCTGGTTTCGATCACGCACACGACAAGGCCGGACAGCAGCGCTATCGCTCTGATCATTTTCATGGAGTAACTCTCGTAAGTGAGGGTGAGGCTAGCCCTGGTGTGCGCCGATGCTGATGAAGAAGCAGACGATCCAGGTGATGAAGTAGGCGAGGTTCTGGTTCAGCAGCTTGGCGCGCTGATAGAGGTAAACCGGCACGACGAACACCCAGCCTTTGAAGCGACTGACGTCGTGACCGGCCTGCTTAAGGCGCTGGGAGTCGAGCACCGACAAGGCGATGTTCAGAGCCAGGGTGACGTACCAGTAGCGGTTCGCAGCCATGGCGCGTTCCCACTGCGCTTCACTGCCGGTGAACAGCCCAGCCACAAACGATTCCAGCAGGTAGCCAATCAACGGAGCGAAGGCCAGCAACCAGACGATCTTGTTATTCACGCTGCTGCCGGTCAGCGGCGGCGGGGCTACATCCTCCAGATGCTCGCGCAGTTCGGTTTGCTCGATCTGCATCCAATCAGCCATACCTTTTTTCCAGACGCGAGAACCGTATGTGAGTTCGCCTTGTTGGATTAGGCCGATGAGCTGTTGCTGGGAGACGGCGCCTTTACGCTCGCCGTTTTGTTCATAGTGCCAAGAGGTGTCGAGGGTAGAGCTTGCGTCCTGCATGACAGGCTCCTTTTGGGTAGGAGTTAGAAGGGGAAAGTAATAACTGCGAGAGCTAACTCGGCGCAGATGCACTGCGCTTCGGTAGCGGCAATCTCTTGAAATGGGTCGTAAATACCGTGGTCTTATTGTCATCATAGCTTGACGATTTTTGCCATGGCAAGAATCTCTGCGATCCAAGACAAAGACGGGGACCTCGTGAAGCTCGGCGCAGCTGTCCGAGCGCGTCGCCTTGCCCTTGAGTTGTCGCAAGAGGCTCTGGCCGATGCTGCTTCGATTGATCGCTCGCATATGGGGAAAATCGAGCGTGGCGAGCGAAACGTTACGTTCCTGAACATCTGCCGAATAGCTGTCGCTATTCAGTGCAAACCTTCAGATTTGCTTCGCGAGGCGGGGTTGTAGATAGCCCTGGATGACCCCGCTGTTTCGAGTGCGCTAAGGTCAATTGCCTGTAGCTAAGCTGCAAGCTCCAAGGCAGCATCCAACGCCTTCTGCTTCAGCACCGCTCCTTGTCCGAACCACGCCGAGTCCAGGCGATATTCATTGCTGCGCGCCCGCCTTTCGTGGTCCACATACTCAGTGACGGAGCAGAGCAGTCCCCACGCTGTTCCCTCCGCCGCGGGTAGCTTGGCACCGCGGCCTGCCCCGTCATACAGCTCATGCACCCTGCGAAGTGCCCGCTCGTTGGCGAGCTTTTCGGGGATGTCCGTCGTAGGCGCAACATCGCACAACACGTCCAGGAAGAAGCTCGTGGCCTCTCTCGGACGCACCTTGCGTTCCGCCAGGTGACGCATCCGGTACATGAACTCATCCCACTGCGAGACAGAGATGCCGAGTTGCTTCTTCACCGCCTGAGAGTCAAAGCGAGTGTTGTGCGGAACCTTGATGGCCCGTGAGGTGCCATCCAAGGCAATGGTGAGGGTGTTATTGCAGACAACGCGGATGGTCGTCGGCGTGGCAGTGGTAGCAAGTGTCCCGTCGCACGAGGTGGCGAGTAGCAAGTAACCATTCACCTGGTCATTGCCTTTGAGGGCTGTGTGCTGACCAGTGCGCGCCAGTGCCCAGAATTTGCGGCCACCTTTGAGCACACCCGCCGTTTCCAGTTCATAGCCCGATACCTCAGTCAGGTCGCGATAGAACTCCAGCACCTCTTTGGGCTGAACGACCTGGTAGCGCTGCGAGACGACGGAGAGGGGAGCCTTGGTGTCGGAGCGGTAGAGCACCTTCTGTTCGGGGAAAGAGTGGACGCTGCCCAGATGGCCGACGGCATCGGCTTTGAAGTGCACTGGGCTTTCCTGGATTTGCCAGTCCATGCCGGCTTCGCGTTGCCAGATTTCAATAGGTTGCTTTTGAGGGAGCTGGTTGCCCAGGCCGTGCCAGGGCGTATCGCCCACATAAGCCATTTGTTCGACGAGATGAGCCATGGTGAGTTTCCTTTGAGCAAAAGCAGGCCAAAGCGCTGCGCGAGACGCAGGGCCGGCGAAATGAATGAGATCGAGGGAGGAGGCTAGGAGAGGCTGAAGCTGTGCTTGCAGCTCAGACATCGGTGGTTTTGCAGCACGTGTTCATCGAGCTGCTTGCCGATGGTGGCCCCGGCCACGCAGCCGGCGACGCTTCCGGCTAGTGCGCCAAGGAAAGCACCGGCAATACAACTCAGCGCCATGCCTGGTGGTCCGCCAAGGGATCCAAAGCTGGCGCCAGCTTCGCCTCCGGCCAATGCTCCGGAAAAGCCGCTGCTGGCGCCGCCAATGGCACCGACAACGCTGCCTATTCTCTTGCCAAAATCACGTGTCACGACCTTTGCAGATCGACAGGCGGGACAAATCATCAAGGTGTTGCTCCCTGTATCACCGTATGTGCGGATCAGTGAAGGTTCACTGGGGAATCTTCACTTCGGTGATGTAGGACTGAAATTTTTTCGAAGCAGAGCCGATCTGTGCGAGCTGAAGGTACGCCGGCTGTGTTCTGAGCGATCCGTTCTTAGGGGAAATGAAGTGGGGGATCTCGCGGTT
>NZ_SWDV01000060.1 GCF_005877905.1 Pseudomonas nicosulfuronedens
ACTGTCCGTTGTGCCAGACGGTAGCACCGTCGTGATCCGTTGGCATCACCTGCCATCTACAGTGACCAGCACTAAGCCTAGAGAACCGCATGAGCACACCATCAGTACTGGACGAACTTGTTAAGTCGTTGGGAACGCAAGCTTCGAGGCTGATCATATCCTCCGAAATGGAAGCAACAGGGCCAACGGATCCGCGCGACGACTTTGTTCGTAAGCAGCTGAGGCGAACAGCTGAGTTGGTAAGCGGAGCGGCGGTTTTGGGCGCTGCGGCAAACCCCGGCTGCCTGGGCGTCCTGAGTCGATGCCTACTGGAGCAGTTGATCACGGTTTTGTGGGGTATTCGATCCATTGAGAATGCTGAGTCGCAAAGCAGTGCAGGCACCGCTCAATTGGCGAAAGCGTTCAAATTAAACCTAGAAGCAGGAACCATGCAGGTCTTCGACCGCAGCACTGGTGAGGATGTTACGGCTCGATACCTAGAGCAAGAACGACCAAAGCGACGTTCCCCTCCCAGTATTCAGCAGCAAGCCAAGGAGGCAGACGTTGCCGACCTGTACACCGCTGTCTACAGATTTTTGTCGCTTGAGACGCACGGACACAGCGAAAGTCCCAGCGAGAAATCAGAAATCGCAGATCTGTGCGGTATCCACCTTCAAGGCATTGGCGCCGTAAGCAGCGCCATTGGCCAGGGTGGTGTCTGGTGGTTAGTTAATCGTCACTGGCCTGACAACGAATCGCTACGAGAAGTGCTGGGGCTGAACCAGAAGAACCAGTAGCGCTACGCGTTTTACAGTGCGGTTTAAAAGCCCCGCAGAGATGCACTGGGCCTCAAGCATTCACGTTCATAGAGGCACTCTCTCGAAGCACCGTCAGCCTAGCGATTGCGGCAGCGTTATGAGGGAAAGCGAAACTGGGCCAGCTGGAAAGACACCATCACCAGGCGCAAACGCCGTTCTGAATCTGTTGAAGTCGATAGCACTCATTCAGGGTTCGACCACGTCGAGCAACGCCCAAGGCCTGTAGCCAGCTGCACGAGCTGTCTTTTCCGCATCGAGTATGGCCTCTGTCCTACTGATTGACCGCGAGCGATGTTCGTACCTGAAGGCCGGCCCACCGTCGCCCCGCACGCTCAAAATGACCAAATAGCCACGCATTGGATTGCTGGCTTCGATGGTGCGTTTCTCCTTTTTCGGAGCAACACCCAGGGCTTGTCGCATCTGCCGTTCGAGGTCATCAGTTGGGTTCATTCAAGCTAGTCCAGAGTGGGGAGTTCAAAGTCTATCTGAATCACAGACAGTCGCGTTCACGCACTCTTTCCATGCCGTGGAAAGATGCAATAGCATTGCGCCATTACTGCATGGAGCAACCAGATGGCACGACGCCGTTCGAGATCATTTCAATCCTGGGCGCTAGGGCTAGTCGGGGTCATCGTCACCGCCGTGGCGATGTATTACGTACGCGTGGCAGCCATTGACTACATCGCTGAGCGCCAAATAGAGCGAACACAGCGAGCCCTGGAGAAGCTTCAGGCGCTCAACACGCGCCCCTCAGCTGCTTCAGCTCCTCAAACCTACCGTCAGCAAGATCAGTACGACGCCGAGGTTGTCAGGGTTGCCGCCGAGACACAGCGCCAACACGACATAGCGTGGGAGCGCTTTTACCAGCCACCCCGTGGTTGCGATAACTGGAGAAGCGACCAGCACATGGTCGAGTGCATCGAGCATAAGAGCCATGCCAAGCAAGAGTTCGAAGTGAAATGGGCGGCCGGCCAACTGCGGTAGGCCGGCACAGCTATTGAAGACAGCATCGCAGAGTCAGGACCATGGACGATATTGAACTCGCCTACGGGGTAACATCGAGGATCGGCGACCTCTACAAGGAAGGAAAGCTCTTCAGCCTCGCCACACCAGGGTATGCGTTGACCCAGCTACGGGGACTCGCTTCGGTGTACTGCGATCTCCTTTTTCCTGACTTCGACGAACGCACGGAGCTGGCGACGAAAATCCGGATGCTAGACGAGCGCCGCTTGCTGACCTCAAAGGAGAAGCGCCAGCTCAAGGTACTTCAGCTCAACGGCAACAAAGGTGCTCATCCCGAAAAGTACGACTTTCAGGCCGTTGGCTTCGCTGAACAGGCCCTTGAGTCACTATATGCCGCTCGATCACTAATCGAGGCCAACTACCGCTCTAGGGGCCAGGAGGTTCCTGACTACGAGGTCGTCGACGTCACGGAAGACCCGCTCAAGGATGTCTGCTACCGCGCCATGATTGATGGGGATGTAGATGCAATTCATCAGGTAGGGGTTTACTTCAAGGAGCGAGCGGATCTGCTCAAGAGACAGGATCAGTTCATCCTGCAGGATGGATACGGTCCAGCATCCAGGTCAGACATCGACAAGGCCATGTACTGGTTCAAGCAGGGGGCCGACGCCCGCCATCCGGACTGCATGTACCAATACGGATCCTATAAAGCTAAAGACACTGGCATGGACGAATCGACGCGTCTGAAGGGCGAGCAGTTGGCCCTCCATGCTTCAGAGCTTGACCACCCTGATGCATTGGTCTTTATCGGTGACTGCAACCTCCACGGCTCTCCTGGAGTTGCCAAGGACGAGGCCGCTGCCCTCCTCTACTTTGAAAAAGCTGCACGGCATGGGCACCCGGAAGCACTCAGCCAGTTGGGAGCGATGTATGCAGTGGGCCGAGGCTGCGAAATTAACCTCACCAAAGCGGCAAGCTATTGTCAGGAAGCTGCAGAACTTGGCTATCCCCAAGCTCAGTTCAACTTATTCGTTCTCTACTCCACCGGGCAGGGCGTTCCAACTGACAAGCAACTTGCCCTCAAGTGGCTGATAGAGGCCGCCGCTCAAGGCTTCCCCAACGCAACATTCAGCCTTGGGTACGAGATCTGGGAAGGAACTCTACCTGACCGTAATCTCGCAGAAGCGGTGGACTGCTTTGAACGCAGCATCAGCTTCATCGAGTTTCGAGTGCGTGCAGCACGGGCATACGCTCAATTAACGCTGCGCTTGGAGGACAACAAGGCTGGCTGGGAAAAAGCTGCAAGCGCCCTGCAGCTCTGCATGGAGACCATCGCCACTGATGGTGACCCGCATGATGATGAGGCAGCATGTCTGGAGCTTTCGCGCATAGCAGTGGGTAAGCTCCGGAAATGGCTCAGTCAGAACTGGACCGCCGCCGTATTCGATCTGAACAGTCTGCTGGTGTGTGGCCTCTTCGACAGGAATGCAGTACCGGTTCGCAGCAAATTTAAGCGACTGGCCGAGCTGAAATTGCTGATAGACGCTCTTTCACAGGGCGACACCACCCAGAGACAGCGCAACATGTTCCGCTTACTTAGAGAGGTGGGGGTGGAGGGAACCGATGCAATCGAGCGCCTGCAGCATGATTCACCGATTCCGGCGCGCACTGGGCGGGGCAGCCGCGAACAGGGACGGAATGATCCGTGCTGGTGCGGCTCCGGCCAGAAGTACAAGCGGTGCCACGGCACTTGATGACCAGGAGAGCGACACTCCCTCCACTTCCTCAGCGTGCCGTGCTTAGCGGCATTCATTCGCTAGTTCGAACCCTGCCGACCTGGCGGCCGCCGGCGAGTCGAAGTCAACCTGGTCGCGACGGTTCAAGCGACGTTTGGTGGTACACCCCTCGGGCAAGTAGAAGATGTTCGTTCGCCTGTTCCCAACCACGGGACCGGTCCAGCTGCTGACGGTGCCATCTTCCACCGTCAGCCGTAGTGCAGACTCTCGATCTGCAGCATCCAGCCCATCAGCTGACGGGACATAGCCCGATACCCACGATCGCGCGCCAGTTACGAAGAGATTGGACACACCGGTTAGGGCTTCGAGCTTCTTCTCGCGCTCAACCTCCCAGGGCGTTACCGGAAAGCTCCGGTCCCATTCCATAAGCAGGTCCTGCTGCTGCTCGCTCAAGCGAATCGCGTACCGGTCGACCATGTAGAAGGTCGCCCGGGCGACAAAGCCTTTCACCTCATCGCGCGGCTCGAACAGTCCAGCTAATCGATCAAACTTTGAAGGACACAGCCCATAGCGCGGTAGCGCACTGGGTATCTCCCCGAAGTCAGCGCCAGCGCGATCCATTGCGACTTCGCCGCCGGCCGGCACCAGATTGTGTAGATCGGAAGCCATGGCCTGGAATGCGTCGTCACCGGCGGAGCAGGCTTTCTCTCCACCGCGACGCCAGCACTCCCTCCCCTTACCCATGGCCTTCAGGGGAACGATAGGTGCCCAGGTCAGTTGCTGAGCCGCGCGGGGCTGGGTGCTGGCCACGTAGCCGCATGCACTCAACTGCATCTTGCCGGCGCCGTTTTTCGTCCAGGCCCAAGTGCAACCGCAGTACAGGTCACCAATCCCGGTCTGGTTCCAACTGGCGTAGAGCTTGCGCAGCTCAAGACTTGCTGCCTCTGGCGAGTGGACGCGGTCCGGTGCTGCGTGTACTGAGCAAGCCATGAAAGCGAACCACAGGCCGGTAAACCCGATTCCCCGGCGTGAGGTGATGTGCAGCCGCTGAGGATCTGCGGCCACAGTATTGAGGGACATATTGTTCATCGAGCACGTCTCCACGAGATATCTCAGGCACGCTACTCGCTCAACCGAAGCTGAGGCGGTGTTTTCCCCCTCGCTTACGGTCGGAAAAAGATGGACCTGGTCGCTGGGTGCCACTGGGAAAGGGGCAAAGCCGATCAAGCACAGGCATCAATTCATGGGGGTAAAGGAAGTGCTACACCTCCTTTACCCTACCGACTACCGTGCCGGCGCCTTCACCGTCGCAAGGCGGGCTGAAGCAAGTTGCTTCAGCATGTCCCGCAGAGGCTTGCTCTCAGGGTAAGACGCGATGAGCACAGATTGAATACGGTCCAGGGCAGCAAGTTGCTCCTGTGGGCTACGATAGCGTTTGGTAGCCTGTCCGCCGTAATAGACGTCAAAGGTAGCGGTAGCCGAGGCACTGGTATCACGAGGGTACTCAGCAAAGAGCCAGTTTTCGAGCTCGCTCCGTACCCGCTGCAGCTTGCTATGCCCGGCGTTAGTTGTCGGTGACACGCCAAGGTTTTTGAGCTCATCCCCCAGCAATTTATGGTTGGCCAAGCTCATCGGGCGATCCGGGCGCCAGAGAGACTTGAACCCCACCGAGCTGCGGTACTCGATAGCGTTCTTACTCCAACCGTAGGTCGTGCCAGCGCGGGGTTTGCGCTTGCCACCAGCAGCACTGCGTGACGGGCTAATGAACTGGGCCCAGTAATCACCAGAGACCCATGGCCAATGGGGCCAATCACCCGAAATCACGGGGGGTAAGGCTTCGAGGGTCAGCTTTAGCTGATGCAAGAGGGACGGGTTAGCCGTTGTTAGATGCGGTCGCGTCTGGTCTGGCGAGTAGAGCCCACCCCAAGCGATCCAAGCCCCGTGCTGCCCGCGGTCAGCCAACCAAGTCTCGCGGCGCTGGAGTTCAGATGGACGCTTAGCAGAGTCGTAAGGCTCATCAAGGTGCACCCAATCACCAGACTCGGACACCCAACCAGAATCGTGGTCGTTGTTGGGCAAGTGGTGCAGGCCATTCATAAGGTTCCACTGACGCTGATTGGTGGCTGGGCGCAATCCGGTGGCCTCAGCAAATTGCAGCGTCAGTGCTGCCATGCGCAGGTGCTCGCGGGCGCGCTGCTGTGACTCTTCGTTAGCGCGCAACTCCAAATGGTCTGGGCTCTCCAAGAAAAAGCCATGAAGATTACGTGCACGACCAACCTGGTGCCTTTGGAGGAAGGCGTGGAGTGGTGCTGCGCCCGGCCTGGGCGCTGTAGGCCGCTCCGAGACGGCTGCCGAATACCGAGAGGCCACCGTACAGGGCCTGGCTGTCGTAGTCGGGT
>NZ_SWDV01000061.1 GCF_005877905.1 Pseudomonas nicosulfuronedens
GTGGCGCCGCAGGAAGCGGTGGTCTGGGGAGCTCGATCCTAATGGTCTCAAGTCCCGCTTGAACTGGCCTAGTTGAGATATCCCGCCAGTATGCTGAGAGGTAAATGCTGTAGGTCTGCTGCTGGATTAGAGCAGGAGCATTTTCTGCTCGCCGGATACCGCGCTCCGCGTTTTTGAAATTTTCAAAGCCTGCCATGCGAGCTGCCAAATCGAGCGCGTCGAGGTGGGTAAGCTGGGCTTGCTTGGCGATAGCTTTCGCGCGACGTTTGATTCCGCGGATGGTGGAAGGCTGAGCATGAAGGGAGGATTGGCGCATGATCTTTCTCCGCCCCAATACGCGAACGTCACCCGTCTCCGTTGCTTTAGGGCATGGAAAAAATGCATGGCCTAGTGTGCGGTGCCTAGCGGGTAGTGCCGTTTCCAGCTTTCCAACGACGGGTGGGATGCGCCTACCTTGCGCTCGATTAATCTACCAATCGGTCCTGCCTTGGGCAATAGGCTGAACGTCCACAGACGAAAACGCCTCATCTGCGGGGCTTTCGTTTGACTGGACCTAGAAAAGTAGCTCTCGCCGGAGTGCTGCGACCGTAACCGCTGAGGCCTCGTCAAAACCACGCCCGACCATCCAACGCGTCCACCTACCAGTCGCGTAGGCTATTGGCCGACACGCGACAAGCGCGACGACTGAACCGGTCTCGACTTCTCGGTGAGTACGTACCGACCACCCTAATTCGGAGCTTGTTCCCCCACGCCGGAATAGCAACAACTGCGCTGAGTCGCCGTAGGAACGAGTAGGCATGAGGTTCAGGTGAGAAATTCCCAGCGCCGCCAGTACCCACGCATCCATTTCAGGCGAGCCAGGCATTCTGCCCAGAAGAGCTATCCGCTCCAGTACCTCTCCCCTGCCAGGAAGCACCCGGGAAAAGGTTGCCTTGAAACCTTCGTCTGCATTCGAGTCCGTCTCTGCAGGTTGGCATCCCCAGCGGAACCACGCTTCATTGCTGACCTGGTCGATTTGATGCCCAATGCGTACAAGTGGGCAGTCAGAATTTGAGAGCACGCCGGCAATCCATCCCGCGAGAGACGCCCTCTGGACGACCTTTGAGTGGCTATATCGGGGACTGATGCGTGATATTTGCACCGGCTGATCAACGCGGGCTAACGCCCTTTGATTGAGCGGAGTAAGAGAAGCGCCGGATTTCGCAATATTGCGAACAGAGAACTCGTGAGGGAGATCGACCTCCATGCCATCTCCTTGCGAGCTAGGGGGTACCTGATGCGTGGGGTGATCGGCCGAATTCGCTTGTTGCATCATCTATGGCGCCTCCTGAATGAGAGCTCCCATGATTCCTGGGCTGTAACCACGCCAGCGGCTATTTCCGTCGCTTTAGGTGCAGGAAAGCGAAACTCATAGCTTGCTGGCCAGCTTGGGTTACTAGCAGCCCCGCATAGCCTGGCAATCCCTCCACCGAAGGATTCCCAGGGTATGAGCATCAGTGTTCCCAGCTGGCTGTCGCGCTACCAAAGCGGCGAGCGCCTCGGCCGAGCCCAAGCCGTCATGTCGTATGCCGATTACTACTGCATCGATGGATCCGCAGACACCGATCCGGAGATCGAGGAGCGCCTTGGCTACTCAGCGCCAGCCATGACGGCCTACGCAAGCCGCACAGGAACACGCACTACCCTGGCGGCGATGCGGGAAGCCGGTTGGCGGCTGTTGATTTCCGCCGCCGGCGCGCTTCGAACGGAAGGTTTCGAGCGGTATGCCCTTGATAACGGTGCCTGGAGCGCGTACGAAGTTCGACGAAACAGCTTTCGGCCGGGCGCTGGAGAAGGTCGGCGAGAAGGCCGACTGGGTGGTCTTACCCGATATTGTGGCCGGCGGCATGGAGTCCTTGGATTTCAGTCTCCAGTGGCTTGAGCGCCTGCAGGGATTTCCCCAGACGCTGCTGCTCGCGGTGCAGGACGGTATGGCCCCCGACGATGTGCGCGATCTTCTGAGCCCAGCAGTTGGCATATTCCTGGGTGGATCCACCGAGTGGAAGCTGCAGACGATGGAGGCATGGGGTGTCCTAGCTCGCCGCCGCAACTGCTACTTCCACGTGGGCCGAGTGAACAGCGCGCGCCGGATCGCAATGTGCTCGGCGGCCGGCGCCAGCAGCTTCGACGGCACTAGCGTCACGCGATTCGCGAACACGCTACCGCGGCTTGACGCAGCGCTGAGCTTCGCCGGTGAGCAGAAGGATCTGTTCGATCTGAGCTACCAGCATCTTCAGGAAACGCCATACGATTGCCGATGGCCTGCACGCCAGTGTGGAAAGCTGCGTTAGGCACGGAGCCGCTGACGGAGACGTTTAACGTAGGAGCCGTCGAGCAGTTCATCATCGACCAGATCCAGCGCACAGTTGGCTAGTGATGCGAGGCTGCCGTCAGATGGTTTGAAGCCATTCGGAATCCATCCATGTTGGGCTTGGGTGTTCTCAGTGATGGCTACGAACAGGGCCTTGAAGTAGTCGGCCAACGAGGGACGCGATGCGTCGGTTGCAGCCTGAGTGAGCGGATCCGAAGCCTCAATGACAGCGTTTCGAGCATCATCGGCGATCGCCTCGATGCAAGCGTCCAGTGGTGGCCAGTATTTGAGGTCGTACTGCGCCTGCAGCGACTCCAGCAACTCGGAGAGCTCGGTAGTGACCTGAGGCTCGTCATCAATGACCAGCACGCTGAAACGGCGATTGGCCGTTTTATCCAT
>NZ_SWDV01000062.1 GCF_005877905.1 Pseudomonas nicosulfuronedens
AGCCTGAGTGGTTATGCAACTGATCACGGCGACGAAGAAGGCTTGCAAGCCCCTCCCCCAGCTCGGCAATTTGAACATTGATCCTCTCCAACTCATCGCGTTCTGCCCTGGCTTTTACATTTTTCTCAGGCCCCCAGAACGCAGTCGCATCGAGAAGCACCCCAAAAAAGGTGTTTAGCGCGTGAGGGTGCTCGTGAAGCTTCTTGTGCAAGTCGATGAACGCATCGCGCAGCTCAAGCTTGCGCTCTAGCAATCGATCAATGACGACGTTGTGACTGCGCCAAATGCTGTGCTCAATGTTGTACTGCTTCCGGGAGCAGAGCATCTGTTCACAGATTGTGGCCGGGTGGTTTGCATCGGTGGTTTTCATATACACGTCCATCTTGAGAGAGGACATCACGGTAGCGAGTTGCTTCGACATTTGGTACCTGGCATGTCGAAATTTGAAGATGCTTCAGGTACCCAGACCTCTGCCAGATAGATCGGCGTGATAAGGGGTTAATCGATATCGACTACAGATTCCGGCACGTCATCCTCGGTTGCGGAAGCATCCTTGTCCCGGTAATTGATCGCCCGCTCGGGGAAGGGTGGAATTCCACTCCCCTTAGGGTCCTGGAAGGCGTCCCAGTGCCACCACCCCGTAGAACCGTACTGCCCGTTGTACCAGCGAATCTTCCGTTGCCGGCGAGTCCGGTACTCTTCAGTGTCCATGCCGAACACTTCCAGGGGAAATTGCGTGTCTCGCCCCATATCCAGCAGCCAGAAATCGGGGAATATTTCGTCCTCAGCTTCGAACCGCGGTGGCTTGAAGAAAGCACGGCCTTCGGCGTGAAGCTTCGCCTCGATCAGGGCCTCATAGCCGGAGTCGAGGGGAATCATCCGCTCGCTCACGCGCATGAGCGCCAGATCCAGGACATCCGCATAGCGTCCTTCCTTGAGGTTCAACTGCGCGATCGCAATCACCTTATGTCCAGCCTTCCAGGCTGCAAGCTCCGCAGCGAAGCTGCGCTCAGCGCGGCTGCGAACCTCAAATCGAATGTCCATCGTGGGCATCCCGAAGGGACCTGCTAGCGGCAGTTGCCGGAGGTCGTGGCGAGTTGCGTCGTATCGCGCAAGAGGTGCTACCGCGATCAGTCGTCGCTTGTGCGCGCGCGCGGCCGCGACCACACCGGCATTCTCGGTAGCGCGGCCAGAACCCTTGCTGGCCGACACCACCAACACGTCGTGGATAGTCATTCGGCTAGCTCGAACCCGCTTCGCCGCTTCCGACACCCAATACGACACCGCGCCCGACTTCCGCTTTCCCTCCATGAGGGGATACCAGTTGGCCAAGCCGGCCTCCAGCCACAAGAGTTGAAGCAGGCCAAGGAGCTTCATTGAAGGCTTTTTCACACCCGGGATACGAGGTGGAAGGTCGTGGCCATCGCCGGAAGGAGCCGCGTCGTTGATCCGCAGGCCATGGGCCAGGCGAATCCTCAAGGTGTTGTCTTCGGCCTCCTCTACCACACCAACGTCGTAGCCCTGCAGGCCCGATCTTTCTGCTGCAGGCGCGTAGAACCGGCAGTCGGTGGCGTGTTCGGGGCCAGTGTTGGCGTACCGGGCAAGGTGATAGCTGTCGCTTCCCTCTCGGTGCTTCACCGAGAGGTAACGGTTGCCATTGCCGGGGCAAAGGCAGATCACCTGAGCTCCGTGTGCCCGCTGCAGAACTGATTTCCAACCATCCGCGAATTCCTTCTCGGTCTGGAACTCTTTGGAATACTTCTTCTGAGTGCTGACCACACGTACTTCGTAGGTCGTCGGCATACCCCCTCCCTGGCCTGGCAAAAATCGCTATCAAACTACCTCGTCAACATGCCAGAAGGCGTGGGAAATGATCCAGCACCAGCCGATCTCACCTCGCCTGCCTCCTCGCCTAATTGATAGGGCCACCGAGATCTACTCGGCTCCAGGCGCTGTTTGGCCGATTGCGCGTAAGCGGCCCAGTATCGCGGCCAACTCGTCTAAGGCATCCAATCAAGAAGCCAACATGAAAAAGCCCCACCGTTTCGGGCAGGGCTTCAGGGTCTTGCTTGTGTGAAGTCGACTAGTCAATCCAATACCAGCACCTCACCAGCGGCTCATGCCGCGCGTTGGACCACCGAGATCTCCAGATCCAGGCCGGCAGCACCCAGCAGGTTTACCAGAGCATCAAGGGAGAACTTGTCGATCTTTCCTTTGAGCAGGTCGTTAAGTCTCGGCTGCGTGACGTGCAGACGAGCGGCAGCATCTTTTTGCGGTACATCCCAACCGTTGACGGTTCTTGTGAGTTCCCGCATGAGTTGAGCACGGATACGCAGGTTTTCGGCTTCTTCTGGCGAATCAACCAGCGCATCCCAAACATTGGTAGCGCGTTCGTTTGCCATGGATTTATTTCCTCTCGATGAGTATGTGTTTCTAGTAGAGCAGGACAGCAGTGACGAGGAGCCCCCTCTCGGCCAGACCTTGACCGGAGGGGGGTCGCCCATCTCTCTCATCCCAGTGATCTCAGCCTGTCTTTCGCCAGGTCGATGTCACGCTTTTCCGTCTGCTGTGTGGTCTTCTGGAAGACATGTAGCACGTAGATCGCGTCTGGCCGGTTGGCCACATAGAACACGCGAAAAGCCCCTTCACAACTCACCCGGATTTCCATCACGCCAGGTCCAACCTCTGGCATCGCCTTCCAATCGCTTGGCATGTCACCGCATTGCACTTGGGAGAGCTGGAAGCCAATCCGTTGCTTGGCTTTAGCAGGACAGTCCCGCAGATCGTCCAGGCTGCTCCCAACAAACACCACATCCTTCTGCTGCTCGAGTTCCATAGAACCTCCGACGTCGACCCAGATTGTTAGCACATTCCCGTTTCATGGCCCTTTCCTCATTTGAGTGCTGGACGCATCTGCCGAAGGACCCCAACCTCAGAAAGGTTGATCCGCCGGCGCCGTTGCCTCATTGCGCCCAGTGAAATCAGCCTATATCCATTTTGATATAAACGTCAAGACGTGAATGCTTGGGGTCATTTTGAGTGAGGGAATTTGGAGCAGGATGGTCGTTAAGGACTGTGGACTCGGGCGTAGCACTCAGAGCGAATCAGTTCAGTCGAAGTCCAAGCCCAGCCGTGCCGGATTTTGTAGTCGATTAACCAGCAGCGGATGGGCAGCTGTATTTGACTCAGGCAGTGAACGTCTCAAAAAATCAGAACCAGTCCCGACGCTCAGCGTCATCGTCGTGAAAACGCGCCTCAGCCTCGTATCTCTCGGCAAGCCACTCAAGCGCTCTTGCGGTGAAAGGATGCTCTAGAGCCACGGACTGCGCCCATCTCCGGTATTTTTCCACCTCGGTACGCTCAAGCGCTCCACCAGCGCTAAGAAGCCTGGTTGTGCCGCCACGCCGGCTTACTTTTCCTGCATAGAACCCATTTAGCAGCGTCTTGTTGCGCAGTTCATCGATGACTTCTCGCACCGGCTCCGCCGGCCAGTTCCCATCAGCGCCCATTGGAGAAGCAGACAGAATCGCCCCGATTTGATCGTAGGCAATGTCCTTACGATGCCGTGCTTCGGCCAAGACGATCACTTCGTCAACCCACTTGATGAGTGCGTCATGGTCGATGGAACCGTCTTCACGTGTACCTGGTAGATGACTCCACAGTCTTAGGAGGCGATAGGCTTGGCTTGCGACACTGGCGTTTCTGTCCTCCTGCTGAGCAGTCTCCTGATTCGATTCCTCGCTTGGAGAGAACGCAGCCGAGAGCATCAGAACAAACAACGCTGGTTGCTCAGCCAGGGCCACAAGAATCGCTTTGGGCGGACGCCGTGAATGCTCTAGAACTTGCAGGTACTTCCACTCCAGAAGAGCTAGAGCGTTTTTGTCCAGATCGTCTCGCTTATCCAAGCACTGGAAAATCTCGCCTACGTAGTGCTGGAACATTGTCCCGTCGTTTGGGTCGGCTGATGGTTCTGCTGACTCCAGCGCCGCTCTATTTAGCAGATCGACAAGCAATTCCGTCTCTAGTTGTAGGCCGGTGTCTCGCCCAGCAAAAGCGACTGCAGCTCGAGCTCTGCTGACTGACACAAACTTCTTGATGGCGAAGATGACCTCGTCCTTATGTTCCTTCGACCAGAACACAGGAACGGACTTCCAATAGCTCTCCTCAATCGCCGTTCCGGCATGATGCGCTTGCTCCCAGGTCCAAGCATTTCCCGGAAGTGAGAGCAGAATCGCGAGAATTGATGACGGATTCCAGTTAGAGGTACGCGCTTTTTTTAGCAACGCCTCGGCCCACTCTTTCCCCTTTTGGTGGAACCTAGGCGCGATGTATCCCCTCGCCACTTCGCGTTGCCGGCTGTCGCCGCTAAGAAGAGCTGCCTCTACAACTGCCTGAACAACAGGCTCTGGATTGTCAGTCTGGAATAGTGCCTTCCCCACAAGCATCGGATGCTCAACCTGACGAGCGAGCTCAAGAACGGCCTCCGGCCCGCCAGTTTGAACGAGCTCGTTGACTGCACGTCTTCTGAGCTCGTCAATGTCTCGTTCCTCTGCCTCCCATCCAGAGGAGGGCCGTGGCACAGAAACGCCGCCAGCAAAGAGCCAATTCAGGCTCTGTATTTCGTCCTTAGGGGTAAATCGCTCGTAGATCATCTCGAGCCGAGCCAGCGTGTCCTCAGGCATAGCCCAATCCATGTCGTGGAATTGGCGATGGTGGTGTAGCGTCCGTCGAATAGCCCCCCAAAGCGCAGTGCGCCCCTCTTCGTCCGATATCTCCCTTTCCGCCACCTCAAGCGCACCCAAGACATCACCTGGTCCCGAGACAAGATCAGGCAGCCGATCTACGAGGTCCTTCCAACGCAGCGCACTGCGACCTGCGTCTGCGATCAGACGCTGAGTAATCTCTACAACACCGCGGCTTATCAAACTCCAAGAGACCTCCTCGACCCTTTCTGGGGTGAAATCGCGCCACCGCGGACTTGGAGAAGGGGTCGATGTGTCATTGCCCTTAGGAAGCATGCCGAGCATCAAACGCCAAGCAGATTCGCTTTCACGCTTCCTGAGTACATCAAGGATCTTTAGTCTTTGCTCCAATGTTGCATAGGTTTGAGGGCCCCAAAGGAGAAATACATTTCGCAGGCTGTTGCTAGGCCGGTTCATGTATCGCGCGGGGGTGGTGTCGATGGAGTCGAGCTTCGCCAGAACCCGAGCCACGCGAGCAAGATGCTCCGGAGACCACGCTAGTGACTCGAGAGCCCAGAGGAGATCGCACAAGTGCGATGCTCCTGCGCCAATTCCGTCTTCAATGGTGAAGAGTGAGCCCAGCGGCTGATCCTCTTGCTCCAGGCTGTCCTCTAGCGCGTCGAGAAATGCCTGGGGCGATGCTTCGGCAAGCAGGCGGAAATCCTTGGAGAGAGACCACCAGCGCACCTGGTCGGCATTTCCCATCAATTTCCGAACGATCTGGTCCGCGCTGCGCTTTGCTTCGGCAGTATCTCCCCACAATGCGAGCAGGATCAGCGTTTTCCCAACGCCGTGGCGCAGCAGCTCCGAATAGCTGGGGCGAATGTCTTGCAGAGAAGCCAACCAGCGCTCATCGGGAGCCATTCCAAATCGCGGATCTTCGGCCTCCAAAACCTGAAGTGCGACATTCTCAAACCGCGCCAACTCCACGCTGCTCAACGACTTAGAGAGCAGCATCCACGCATCGATAGGAGATCTGACCCGCCAGGCTGACGCAACCTTCTGAAGCGGACTATCAAAGTTGCCAGCAAAGGAAGCCAATTCAACCACGAGCTTGTCGTACGGCAGGTCAGCGATCTCCGCGATCCGCGCACAGTCGGCCTCAGAAGATTCGTCCCAGCCGCCGGCTAGAAGGGCAGCACGGAGCACAGGGCTCGGAGAGGTATCAGCCCACCGCGGCCGACGACCGGGTGCTGCAAACATAAGGCGCCTTAGCACGGTCAGATTGCGTGCACAGTCGCGAGCGAGCGCATCAGCTTTCGCTTCGGGAACCCCAGCCTGGGTAAGGGCAAAAATGATGCCCTCACGTGATGGTCTCTCCAACACGCGAAGGTCGCCCTGAGTTACTTGGCGATCGTCGTAGCACTGGAGGACATAGTGCCCACGGCCAACTAGCACCTTCGCCAAACCTGGATCAGGTTCCATCAGCAACATAATCAGCGGCGCTGGCGCCACTGCTAGATCTCGCGCAGCCTTTGTCGTCGCAGCGACTAGGGAACGGGCGCGATATGCCATTGAGAGTTCGTTGGGGAGCATGCTCAGCGTGGCGTGGAAGAACGCGACTACCTCTTCAGTTGTGCTCGCTTGAAGCGACAACATGGAAGGGACGCCTCTAAGCCAACGAAGTGTTTCTATCGCGTCTTGGTCGCGATCGCTGAGCACCAGCTCTTCCGAGAGTGGCTGGATCGACGCCAGAGACCATTCTTCCCAGACTTCGCTGAGCTCATGCACGCCGTCAGGTCGTTTATTCAATCGCCTGGCGAGCCACAGCCCAACCGATGGAGTTTGCTCAATCCAATGGACGAGATCATCAGCATCGTAGGCTCGGACGTCCTTCCACACACCCTCTTTGTTCCGCTCGTTAACCCACTCGTGCTTCTTAGGCCAAGGGCGTGTTGAGATGAACACATAGGTAGAGGTGGATGGGTCAAGCGGGTCAGGATTCTCTGTTCGCTTCCTGTAGTCGCTAGTTGCCTTTCCCGCGATGTCCATTCTCTGGGTGGTGATCTCCCAACCGGTCTCCCCTGGTGGCACGTAACGACTGCGGGCCTCACCCGAGGTCACGCCATCCCACCCTGAATGCCTAACGCTTTCTTCTGCAGGGAATCGCCGCCAGATACCGGCCCCCTCAGACGCATAAACCAAGTGGGAGAGCAGCGTTGACATGCTTCCAGCAGCATCAGTGCGATTGGCCCAATCGGTAAGATCTTGCGACGTCACCCAACGCAAAGGGATGCCCGATGGAGCGACTGATGCAGGCGGCGCTATAGGGGGAAGAGCCGGACCGATCACAGCGCCTTGGGGCGGGAAGCTGATGCCGGCGCGCTCTAAGGCATTGCGGATAGCCGCCGCATTATTGGCCATAGGTGTCCGGTGGCCGCGCTCAAAATCGGCCACGGTGGAGGTCGCTACGCCAGCATTCTTGGCGAGCTCCTGCTGAGACCACGCCAGTAGGGCTCGGGCTGCCCTTACTTGCTGGGGTGACAGTTCGTCGGGGGGGCTAGACTGATTCATGGTCATATGAAATATATGACGTCATTGATTATCTCTCAAGTGTTATATTTTGGTGACAAATAATCGTAAATGCCTACGATAAATAACAAATGATCCAGAATGATTTGACTCATCGGGAACGAGCCCTTCGCCTTGTTCAAGACAGGGGAATCGTTCGCGCGCGAGATTTCACCGCTGCCGGCATCCCGCTGGTCTACCTGAAGCGTCTTTGCGATTCGGGCGATATTTTCCGTCTTTCCCGGGGGCTCTATCAGGATCCAAATCGTCTCGGCGAGCACGCCGCCCACGATCTGGCTGAAGCGGCACGTAGAGTACCCAACGGAGTGATCAGCCTAATCAGCGCCCTCCACTACCACCAACTCACCACCCAGCTGCCCCACGCGGTCTGGATGACGATCCCCCATAAGGCTAGAACACCCAACGCCCAGGGGCTGCGACTGGAATTCATACGCGCGACCGGCGAAGTGATGTCCGCCGGCATCGAGCACATCAGTATCGAAGGCGTGCTGGTACCAATCTTCTGTCCAGCCAAAACCGTGGCGGATTGCTTCAAACACCGGCGAATCGTGGGTGAGGACGTAGCAGTAGAGGCACTGAAAGACGCCATTCGGCAACGAAAAGCGACGCCCAGTGAGTTGATGCGGTTTGCAGCAATCAATCGAGTGGCTGAGCGGGTCGCGCTCTACCTGAGAGCCCTTCAATGAGCGTCAGGTCCATCAAGAACCCCGGGGCCTCCATCAACGCCCGCCTGATGAATCGCGCGAGAGATCGAGGCGATATCTTCAACCTCGTCCAGACGCGCTATGCGCAGGAGCGTCTGCTCTATCGACTTAGCCAACTCCCCGAGGCGGAAGGCTACATGCTCAAGGGTGCAATGCTCTATGGGACCTGGCCCGAGCACGTGTACCGCCCGACGAAAGACATTGATCTACTCGGCCATGGAGATCCCAGCCCAGAGGCGGTTCTGGCGCTGTTTCGAAAGGTCTGCATGGTCGTCGTACCAGAAGACGGCATCACCTTCGATCCCGCAACGCTCTCCGTGCAGCCAGTGAGGGAGGATGAGCACTATCGAGGGATCTCCCTAACCGTGGAAGGGCAAATCCACACCGCCAGGGTCACAGTGCAGGTAGATATCGGTTTTGGGGACCACGTTTACCCTGCGCCAAAGTCGCAAAGATTTCCCGGTCTTCTGCCAGGACTGCCCGAAGCTCGCATCCTGATGTACCCGCAGGCGACAGTAATCGCCGAGAAATTCGAGGCGATGGTTCGTTTCGGCGCGATCAACAGCAGGCTTAAGGATTACTTCGATATCTGGGTGATCATCCGAACATTTCCGCTGGACATGCCAGTTCTGATCCGGGCGATCTCCG
The DNA here is from genome assembly GCF_005877905.1 of Pseudomonas nicosulfuronedens. Taxonomy (GTDB): domain Bacteria; phylum Pseudomonadota; class Gammaproteobacteria; order Pseudomonadales; family Pseudomonadaceae; genus Pseudomonas; species Pseudomonas nicosulfuronedens. Next base: position 8,627 of record NZ_SWDV01000062.1, read on the forward strand.
GGACATTTGAGCGCCGCGGCGCAACAATTCCTACCGGTATCCCCGTTGGCCTCAGTCCGGATTTTGTTCAGATCGTCGGCCAACAGTGGCAGGGCTATCTGCGCCTCAATCCGCAGGTGAACCCACCGTCGCCATTCGAGGATCTATTGTCCGACCTACGCCAGTTCTTTGGTCCCGTGATAGCAGGCTCCCAACGTCCGGAGCTCCACCAAGGCCAGTGGGACCCGAGCAAGAAGGAATGGACCTGAATAAAGCCCTGGACTGCTCCGCCAGATGCAACGTAGAGACAGTAAACACCCTCAGGCTGGCCCGAAATCGGTAAGCCAAGTCTTCGATACAAATACAGATCCATACCGGAATTTGTAGTCGTCAAAAGACCATCGACTACGGATTCCGGCTGTTCAAGACTCCTCGTCGGCAAGCTCATCTTGTTCCAGATGACGTCCCCACCGCTTAACAGCCGAAACGACCTGCTCCTTCGCCAAACCAAAATCCATCGGCTCCACCTGTTTGGCATGTCTCTGAATGGCGTGGCGGCTTTTATCGCCGCTTGCGGATGCGTTATTCGCGACAGAACCGATGCGATCAAAATGTTCAATCACCCCCCAAGATTTCAGAGTGGTGCGCCCGACCGTCTGCACGAGTTCTGTGACGTTGAAAAGCGTCGCCCAATCATCTGCCTGGAGAGTACTGAGCAGACGCAGCGCCTTGGCGAAGTATTGATTCTCTTTCGTGGAGCGCCGGTATAACTGCGGCAACGGTGGTGTAACTGTCCCATCGGGACCACGAGCGCAAATAGTTGGACGTCCATAGGCGGTACCCTCTATCCCCTTGGGACAGAGGTAGCTAGTGGGTGGACCTTCATTTCGAGACTGTTCCAGTCCGGCAAGCGTCCAACTGCCTCGCACGCGCTCTATTACAGCTATGCCATTCAGTTGCAACAACTCCTGCCTACCAGCCGCCAGAGCGGACTCCGGGCCAGAGTGTTCTGACGCAAGATTGAAGTACATTCCGCTCGGTTCGGTATAGATGAAACCATCTAAGTCCGTTCTGGCACAAAGGTGAATACACTCCGACTCATCACCCTCCCACCGAATCCGTATT
>NZ_SWDV01000063.1 GCF_005877905.1 Pseudomonas nicosulfuronedens
TGGGTGCTGCCCTCAGGAGAGCGCCGGACCGTTCGCGCGTCTTTGCTGGAAGCCAACGCCATCCACGCCGATCCAACCATCGTGAAACTGTTCTACCAGGAACACTACAAGTACGGTTGCCACTCCTATAACTGGGGAGGCAGCAAAGGCATGGATCACTTCCAAGATATATGCGTCATCTTGAGTGCAAACAACTGGAAACTTTACCAGCAAGGCAGTTTTGCAGGTCTGGCCGCACAGACACGCAATAAACTCTACGTAGCTTGCTCTAGGGCACGGGGAAACCTCTACTTAGCACACGACAAATACTTCAAGCCGTTCAAGTTGGCCTGACCACTTGTGCCAGGGCATACGCAATCGATGGTAGCTATGGCACAAGACCCATTGAGGCACGGCCGACACAAAAAGATACTCCCCAACGGGCTCTGAACGCCTTTACCGATACGAGCCCTACGCTCTTTATCTGCCAACCAAGACGCTAAACTCATCCGTCACCTCCGGAAGCGCCTCAATCTGCCGCTCTACACTGGTAGCCGCAGACTCGATTAGTCGTTGGCCAGCCCTCACCTGTGCCACGCCTTCATCTACGCGCGTCGCGGATATCCTTGCGGCGGCGCACAGACGCTCGAATCGCTTCAAGGCATGGGATGGGCGGCCGTAGGCCCAAGCGTTCGCGGGCCGGTAAATGTCCTGTCAGAGGCCTACACAATTCGCCGAATGAATCCGCGTCGTGTGGTCGTAACCTGCCCGGGCTATGCAAGCCTGTCGAACCTTGTCGCCAGTAGCGATCTCCTGGCAGCCATCCCGCATCCAGCCTTGCTTGGGGGATGCACAAGAGCGTTGCTGCGTAATTGCATCGCACTTGACCGCCCGATTGCATTGCCGCTGACCACCGTTTGCATCCGACTTGATCATTCTCTCCGAAGAGGCGACAGGCAGAAAACGGCCATTAACGGACATCGGCAAACATCCAGCCGGCCCGTCCCCGTGCGCGCTGTCCCTCAGTTGGTTGCGATCGCGGAAAACCAGTTATTGACCTGAGGCGCAGCGATTGATAGTTTCAGCGTTCTTTCAAAACGCCCTCCCGGTTCGCCGGGAGGGCGTTTTCGTTTTGGTTCCACCACAAGGAACCATGAAATGAAACAACCGATTCATTGCTCCACCAGGACTGGCACCACGCTCGGATATGCCCAGCACGGCACTGGCCCTACCCGCGTATTGGTCCTGCATGACTGGCTTGGCGACCATTCCAGTTACAACGATCTCCTGCCGTTCCTCGACTGCAATGCCTTTACCTATGTGTTCGCCGATGCGCGGGGCTATGGGAAGTCCATCGAGCAGACTGGCGAATATACGATTGAGGAGATGGCCTCGGACTGCCTCGAACTCGTCGACCAACTTGGCTGGGCGCGCTTCCACATCATCGGCCACTCGATGACCGGAATGCTTACTCAACGCCTTGCAGCCAACGCGAGATCCCGAGTCGCAAGCGCTATCGCAGTGTGCCCTGTTTCCGCCGCCGGCAATCGGCTGAGTCCGGAAGCACTGGCATTTTTCACCAGCACGATGGAGAGCGACGAGGCACTTCGGCGTCTCTTAAAATTCGTAAGCGGGGGGCTTTGCGATGGGTGGGTTGATCGCAAGATCCGACAGAATCGCGAGACAGTCTCGCCAGGCAGCCGGGCGGGGTATCTCGAGATGCTGGTGACGACCCATTTCGTGGAGGATGTTCGCGGCCTCGACACGCCTTTTCTGGTCATCGTCGGCGACAAGGACCCAGGGCTGGATGCCATCGCCATGGAGAGCACGTTCCTGGCGTGGCATCCAAACGCAGAGCTGCAAGTCTTCTACGGTTGTGGACACTATCCCATGCAGGAAAGTCCACCTCGATTTGCCACCGTCATCGAAAACTTCCTGACACGCCACAGCACATGACCTGACGAGACTATCGGCGGCCATGTCGAGGCAACTCATCGACATGGCCACTCCGGGCCCGCAGCTACTTCTCATCTGGGGCAGCAATCGGCCAGAAGAGGACGGCCGCCTCCGATCACCTCAAAGCTGAGCTTTACTCCATTCGCCCACTTGGAAATCGCGCACCTAGATATAAGATGGACTTCCTCGAAGACTTCATACTCAGCTATCTGGCGCACCGCATCGGTGTCCGCGTATTACGCTTTCTGAGCGGTGGCCGGTTCAGGGGAGAAAGCGGCTTCGCCTGGGGCTGGGCAGTCGTGGTCGGCGGCTTCGTTCTATTCGCTCCATTCGTAGCGTTCATTACCTGGATCATTTATCGAAGCGCCCATTGAGCGGGCGTCCGCTTTGGGTCGGCATCTGGCCATTAGTGGGGCCCACCGACCATGGTGGGCCAGTCGCGGATCAAGTCGTCCCGAGCACGCAGGCCAGCATTGGGTTTGGTGGCCGACGCGTCCTGAACTAGGCTGGCGAACACTAGTTGGCGACCATCCCTACGTGCCCAGCCGACGAACCACCCGTATGCGTTGGCCGGCGTATAAACGCCGTTGTTGCCAGGGGAGCCTGTGCCGGTCTTCCCATAAAGACGCCAGCCACCGGCTTCACTAACCTCGAACAGATTCTCGACCAGGTCGTATGCCGCAGCTTTGACGGGCAATTTCCGGTTGACCACCTTGCGCAGGAAGGCCAGTTGTTCCACCGGAGAGATACGCAGCGACGAAATGATCCAAGCACCGTCAGTACCGTTGTTTTTTCCAGGTTCGCCCGAGACATCTTCGTTCCCATAGCCAAAGGCGGACGTGTAGTGCTGGAAGCGCTCTTGCCCGAGGCTCTTGGCGATCAACTGTGAGTACCAAACCACTGAATACTTGATCCATCGCTCAGGATCCGTGGACTGGCGCCAGGCGTCGCCACCCCAGTCTGGATAGCCAGATTGGTACTGCCAGACCGGCTCGTGCGGGCCCTTCAGAACACCAGCGTCGGCGCCCATCAGGGCGATGGGCAGTTTGAAGGTGGAGGCTGGCGTGTAGCGCGCGGCGCAAACCTGTTGCGCCCCCTGCTGGAACACGATTCTGCCATCGTCGGCGTCGGCCACTACAGTGCACAGAGTTGCCGCCTGGGCAGGGATACAGAACAGTGCGTATTGGGAAAATGCTGCGCTGAGGGCAAATAGAAAGAGTCGAAAAGTCATGATTGATCAAGCGTCATGGAATAGGTGGCGTGGTCGTCGATCTGGATACGGATGTCCTGGCAGCGCCAGGCCTCATTCAAGTTGCTGGCGTCGCATAGGTATGCATCCTAGCCTTGCGTGTCGGCATGCGAATGGTGCTGAGATACGGAAGCAAGTTGCTCGTCGTACAAGCAGATTCGAAGAGCTGCAGGATGTTCGTTGTAGGTCGATAGAGACTTGGCGACTCAGCATTAATGCTACCTGGCGTAGTATTGGTTGGCTGTGGGCTTGGATGGCTCATCACGCTAGATAGCGCTTGGCCAGCAAAATCTCCTTGCGCAGACCTTGGGCGCGTTTCGTGATGCCTAGACGCCCTAGTTCCTCCGCCGCGCGCTCCCGTTCAGCAATGTCCATCATCAGCACCTGACGCACATCAGCCTCGCTCAGTAGAAGTCGCTCGACTTCCGCCGATCCGTCATGGAAAAGATGCTGGATTGTCGCAGCATGCTCAGTCTGGACAGGCGGTGCCTCAGCATTATCAATTGCCGCGATAAGCGTCCGAATGACCTTCGCCTCTAAGGCGCGCCTAAGCAGCATGGCAATCTGAAGATCGGCTCGCAGTCGATCCTTCATCTTCTTTGCAGCATCTACCTGGGTACCAACGCTCTCGGGACTGCGATTCATATTGCGAGACCTGAATTTGCTCCATATAGTTACCAATATTACACAGGAATGGTAATAATAGGGAGCACCCAGAGAGTGAACGCTAGCCTTGTTACCGTCGAGCAGGCCGCCGAGCATTTGAATCTGCACCCCAAGACAGTGCTGCGCTACATTCGCGACGGTCGCCTTCCAGCGACTCGCGTTGGAAAGTCTTACCGCATTGTCCGCTCCGAACTGGATGCCTTTGCTGGCGTCGCAAGCGACGAGTCCGGCACTGCGGCAGCATTGCTTCGGGCGACATGCATCGTTGACATCTCTGATATCTCCGTGGACGACGCAGCGCACTTAGCTACCTTCGTCCAATCCGCCGCCTTGGCCAGGCCTGCCGGCGCAGCACCACTGCAACTTCAAACTGCATTCGATCCACAGACCCGGAGCATGAAGGTCGTAGTCATTGGAGATCCTTCAAGCTCGGCAAAGCTCTTAGAGATGCTGCAGCTTCATATGGATAATCGCAAATGAACGACGTTGTTTTTCGGAGCGCGGAAGCGGCCGCGGCGGTTGAGGCACAATACCGACGAGTCTTGAATCAGTGGCCGGTTCCGAAGACCGAGTTGCAAATATCTACTCGTCAGGGCTCAACCTTTGTTGTGGTCTGCGGGCCGGAAACCGCGCCCCCTGTCGTGCTGCTGCACGGATCAATGGCTAACTCGGCTGCATGGATAACCGATGTAGCGTTGTGGTCTACGAAGTTCAGATTGTTCGCAATCGACATGATCGGCGAAGCGGGCCTCAGCGCAAGAGTCCGCCCCGATCTTGCCAGCGACGCCCATGCGCTGTGGCTCGACGATGTGCTGCAGGGACTGGGCTTGGTGTCAGGGCACGAGCGCATCGCTCTCGTTGGTACATCGCTCGGCGGATGGTTAGCGCTCGACTATGCCAGCAGACGGCCGGCCACTGTTGGCTCGCTGGCACTGATGTGTCCCTCTGGAATCGGCCGACAGAAGAGTCTTCTTCTGACGATCTTGCCGCTTCTCCTGTTTGGCTCTTGGGGCAAACGGCGAATATGGGAACTGATTTTCGGGCCAGCGCCTAGGGTCTTGTCCCAAGAAATGCAGCCACTCGTGCAACTCATGGAAATCGTGGGACGGGCCGCCAAGCCTCGGTTGATCCGTATTCCACAGCTAACGGACGTTCAACTGAAAGAACTCGACATGCCAATCCTGACGATCATCGGCGGACGCGATGTGTTGCTGGACTCGCGAGAGACGAAAAGCAGGTTGCAGCGGACAGTTCCAAAGGCTGAAATCCGGTTCATCGAAGCGGGCCATCACTTCATCCCAGGCCAGGCGCCCAACATTCTGGAGTTTCTGGAAAGGAACGTGCTGCCATCTTAGGAGAAATGACTGATTGAAATGGTAGGTCAGCGACACTGTGCGGTATGGGTTGTTTTGTCAGAAGCCAAGGGACTCAGGGAGTAATCCTAGATTGGTGCTCTTGAGCAGCCTTACCCGACCGCCAAGTCCGCTATGGGTCGATTGCTGCCTCTGGTGAGAGGCGGCTACCGACCCAAAGCAGACGCTTCATAGGTCGAATTTACTCTCCGGAAGATAAGGATCGGCGAAATTCGTTTGCAGATTTCCCGGTCCACCGTCGAAACGCTTGGCGGAAGCTAGAGGCATCCGCATAGCCCAACAGTTCGCTTATGCGTTCGACGGGGAGTGAGGTCTGTAACAACAGCTGACGGGCGCGAGCCTCTCGAGCATCGTCGAGTATCTGCCGATAGCTGAAGCCTTCTTCGCTGAGGCGTCGTCTCAGCGTGCGCTCGGTCAGGCGCAGGTGTCGGGCCACGCTCTGAATGTCGGGATAGGGATCAGGCAGTGAGTCGAGTAGTGCCACGATCCGTGCGCGAAGTCCGCCCATTTCGACTTCCAGCAGGGCGTTAAAGCTTTCGCTGGCCATCGCCAGGGCTGCCTGAAACACCGCGGGATTCGCGGTGCTGTTCGGCAGATCAAGTTGGTTGGCTGGTAAGTGGAAGACAATATCGCTGCCGCGCAACCGCACTGGGAGCTTGAAGAAGTTCGTGTAGAAAGCGCTGCCACCAGGGCAACGAGGCATGGTTAGGCCATTGATAATGAAATCCTTGCCGAATAGATCGCGCATCAGCTTGCAGGAGGCAGAGGCAACGACGTTGCTGTGGAATTGCCGGCTGGTGTCGCTCCAGCCTGGGCGATGATTGAGGCTGATGAGGATGCGGACTTCATGACCGGTACTATGGTCCACACGAATATCGGCGATGTCTCGGTTGAATAGCATGATGTAGGCACGCACAACCTTCAGGGCATCAGACGCGCGTTCGGCGCAGAGCAGGGCGAGACCGGCCACCCCATAGTCAGAGATATGGTAGTAGCCGCCCAGCAGCAGGCCCTCGTCGGCGTTTAGCGCTTGGCTGACTATCCAGTCGTATAGCGCTTCGCTAGGCAGGGCGTTACCCGCCGAGAGTGCCGGAGCAGTCAGGCCCCGGTCGCGCAAATAGTTCTGCAAGGGTCTCCACTCAAAATCGAAGTGGAACAACGGATCGGCCTGCATGCCGGGCTCCTGTCAGGGCTTGAGCTGGTGGGCAATGGTGCGGAAGGCGGCGAGGGATTCATGCTCCATACGGATGCCGTCGACGTTGTAGTTGGCATACGCAGAGGATTTGGCGATGACCACACGCCGCTTCGGATTGACGTAGACGAATTGTCCGTACACGCCGATGGCCATGAACTCCCCCTCATTGCTTTTCGGAATCCACCACTGGTAGCCGTAGCCTAGGTTAGGCTCGCCTTCTTCCTGCGTGCGTCCGGGTTGCAGGTGGGCGTCGCGTGGGTGGGTTGAGGCCTGGACCCAGTTGGGGCTGACAATCGCCTCTCCGGACTGGCTTCTCCCCTGATGCAAGTAGAGCAAGCCGAGGCGGGCGAAATCGCGAAGGCAAAGATTAACCCCGCCGAAGGCCAGTTCAGTACCGGTGCCGTCGGTCAGCCACAACCCATCGCACTCGGCCCCCAGGCGGGACCAGAGTTTCTCGCTCATGTACTGCGACGGTGACTTACCGGTAGCGCCCTTGAGTACCATGCTCAGTACCTGGGTATCGACACTGATGTAGTGATGTTGCTGGCCGGGAGGGCTGTCGCGCTTTAGACCGGAGACCCAGGCGTCCACTGAGCCACCCAGAGCAAGGGTACGCCCCAGTCGGTTAATGTCAGCGTCCGGGTCGGCATAGTCCTCGTTGAAGGCAATACCCGATGACATTTCCAATACATCCCGCAGGGGCACCCCTTCGTAACCACTGCCCTTGAGTTGTGGGGCGTACCGGGTCACCGGATCGAGCAGGTCGTGGATTGCCCCATCCTCCAATGCCACGCCGATCAACAGTGACATGAACGACTTGCTGACCGACCAGCCGATGGCTCGGGTGTGGACATCGTTGCCTTGGTAATAGTGCTCGAAGGCTATGCGGTCGTCCGCCAAGACAAGCAGGCCAGTGGTCCCGGTCTGTTTAATCCAATCGTTGAGGACGATCGCATTGCCCTGGAAGTTGAAGCTTGCGGGCAGCTCGCGAGGTTGTTCCTCCAAGGGGCGTTGCGGGCCGCTACGCTGCACGGGAAGGGCATCAAACAACTGGGACATGGTACGGAAGTTCTCGACGATGTTCTCGGGTTCGAACAGCGTATGTACTTGCCACAGTCGTAGCCCTTTGTAGCCGGCGAACAGCAGTAGGGCAAAGCCTAGGGCTATCAGGGGGGCGAGCCATGGGCGGAATCTGCTCATCGCGGCGTCCTCAGTTGGTGCCCAAGCGGCGTAGGTTGGCGGGTTGCCAGTAGCTGTCCGGCGGTACAGGCAGCTGGAACTGACGCGGGTTCTTCTCCTGGCTGCGAAGACCAAGGGCGCTGTAATCGCGGCTGATCAGATCGTGGTAGACAATGACGCTGGTGGTAAGGGTTGGTACTTCGTACGCCTGCTGGGTGAACGCGAGATTGACGCGCCAAAGCTGGCCACGGCTGTCGAAACTCTCTGCCATAAGGATGTTCCAGCTGTCTTCATCGAGGTAGAAACGTCGCTTGGCATAGACATGGCGCTCGCCTGTCTTCAGGGTCGCCTCGAGCACCCAGACGCGGTGCAGCTCCCAGCGGGTCAGGTCGGGGTTGATGTGCCCCGGTTTGAGAATATCGTTGAAGGCCCGGCCCGGCTGGTTTAAGCGATAGTTGTTGTAGGGAACGAACAACGCCTGTTTGCCGACAATTTTCCAGTCGTAGCGATTGGGCGCGCCGTTGTACATGTCGGCATCGTCACTGACGTAGCCATCCACTGGGTTGTCATAGGCCACAGTAGGCGCGCGGCGCACTCGTCTCTGGCCGGGGAAGTAGTTCCAAGCCATTCGCGGCGCCTGCACCTGGTCGATAGTCTCGTGCACCAGCAAGGTTTCCCCGGCACTGCGCGAGGGAGGAAGAATCTGGTTCATGTAGCGGTACAGGATGTTGCCCAGGCCTTCCGTGGTCTGGTTCGCGGCATAGTAGTTAGATAGCAGCTGGTTGCGTTCGCGCAGACTGGAGTAGCTACCATCGGCGCGCACCTGGGCTGTGGTCGAGACCTCATCGAAGTAACGGCCCTGCCAGCGCGCGATATGGTTCCAGATGGCTTCTAAGCCGCTCTGCGGGATGGGGAATGGAATGCCACCGACGGCACCACCGAAGCCATTGCCTCCGGAGGTTAGCTCGGCGCGGCTGGCATTGGCTCGAGTGTTGGCGTAGACCTCCGGTGGTGCTGCGAAGGTGCGCTCCGTGGGGTAGACAGGGACCTTGAAGCTTGGGTAGGCGCTAAACAACGCCTGCACGCCCTCGCTCAGGTGCTCGGCGTATTGCGCTCGATTGGCGGAATCTATGATTAGCTGCGGACGTTGCTCGGGAAAGGGGTCAATGTCGAACGCGCCAGGGCCGGGATATCCCGCCGGGGGTTGCTGCAGGCCGCCAGTCCAGGCCGGTATGCCCAGGGCTGGATCACCAGCGCGGACGGCGCCGAAGGGTGTCAGGTCATTGTCGAGGCGAGCGGCCTGGTCGGCCGGCACCTTGGCCAAGGCGTGCAAGGGAAGCAGTGCGCAGAGCAGCGCGCCGGCCGCCTGGATGCGGAAGCGATTCATCTTCGGTCTCGGTCAGAAGGAGTAGGAAAGGTTGAGTGCGATGTTGTCGCGATCGATCAGCGGGTTGTCCTTGCGAGCGCCCCAGAACGCCGTATAGCTGAGCTTTGCGCCCAGGCTATCGCCGTAGCGCGCGCCTAGTTCGAGGGTGCTGCTGCGTCGGCCCTCAACGAAGTTTTCGTTCAGCGCAGGCGAGGTGCCGGAAACGTCCGCGCGGAAGGTGACCGCTGGCAGCAGGTCGATGCCGGGCAAGGCATCCTCCCAAGTTCCGCTTAGATTGAGGGTGTAGCCCCAGGAAAAGGGCGACAAATAGTGGTAGTTGGGAGTATTCGGCAGGCTGCCGGGAACGTAATTGGAAGCCAGTTCCGCCACCATTAGCAGGCCGTCCAGGCCCATAGTCGGACCGAAGGTGTGGATGGCGGACAGCGAGCTGGTATAGAGCTCACCGCGTTGGTACAGATTGATCGCCGAATGCGAAGCGGTGCCGAAATGGCCTAAGTCGATGGCCGCGCCGCTACCGCCGCCTTCGAGCAAGGCACCGTTGGCCAGTTGCTCCATTTCCCAGGTCATGGATGACTCCAGCGGCGCATTAGGGCGATAGGTCAGCTCAGCTGCGAGGTTGGTATCGGCCAGATTGCCCGAGACGGTGACGCCAAACAGGCGGATGTCTTCTGGGTAGACCAAGTCGTAGTGGCTACTGTCCAGCAGATCCAGGCCGTCCACCAGTGGGATCGCTTCCGGTGCCACCGCTCCGGCCAGGGTACAAAGACTGGCGAACCGTCCGCCGCCCCCTTGACTACAGCCACCGGGGGCACCTGGCCGCAGTGACATGAAGGGCACCTTGCTGTGGTAGTTGAGGTAGTAGAGGCTGAACTCGGTGTTGTTTAGTGCCTCGGACAGGTAGCGCAGGGCAACGCCGAACTGGCCGCTATCGCGGGCGTCGCGTTCGCGACCATAGCGCGAGACGGCCACGACGCCATCCTCTCCATTCACACCCGGGACCAAATTAGCGGGAATACCCATCGCTTCGAGTTGCTGTCGCAGGTCTACCAGGGTGCCGTTAGTTCCTTTTCCGAACACGTCGCTGTCGTTCAGGAAGGCTCCAGTTGGCATCAGTTCGTTGCCCCGCCACTCCAGCCCATAGAAGCTCTCAACGCTCAGGCTGTCGGTGAGGCCAACCTGCAGCGCAACCATATTGGTCGGAAGAAGGGCTTCCTTGAGACTGGCATTGGGCAAGGCGATGCGGCCGACGTCGATGGGGTTGGCCACGTTGAGTCCGTCGGCATAGTAGATGCCTTCGCCCCAGTTGATCACTTGCCGGCCCAGGCGCAGGTTTACAGGCATCCCATCGATTTCGCGGTTGCCATATACATACGCGTCAAGGAGTCGCGAACCGTGGCCAAGGCGGTTGCGTAGGTCGGACGGAAAGTGCTCATCACTGTCGGTGTTGTGTAGGGCGAAGGCTCCGCCACTCGGTGGGTGGTCCATTAGCTGAGTGTCGTACCAGGCGCTTCCTCGCAGGAACAGGCCGTTGTCCTGATATTTCAGGTGCAGCTCGGAGGTGAGCTTGAACTCGCTGGCGACCAGACCTCGGGCATAGTACTCACTCCCATCGTTGGCATTGGCGAAGAGGTTCTGCCCCCCGCGGACGATCCGTTCGGACTTGCCCGTGCGGAGCATCGCTGAGTATTCAGCAATGCTATCCAGTGAGGCGTCGAGACCGTCCACCGGTGTTTCGAAGGAAAATGCGCACGCCATCGGCGGCGCACTTAGGAGGCTCCAGAAGAGAAGCCGTGCAGTCGATCTTTTCATTGTTATCTGCTCGATCCAGGTGGTATTCCCCGGTGGCAGATGACAGCAGTGTGACTCAGCTCGAGCCAGATGATTAGCGGACAATTATCGGTGAACTTCGGACAGGCGCTGAGTCCATTGGCCCGAACCTGAGGACTATTACTCGCCGCCCGCCGCACCTATCCAAAGGCAGCTAATGGCCGATTGCTGCCTGTGGCGAGAGGCAGCTACCGACCCAAAGCGGACTGTGTTGCCGCCGTGCGTTCCTGTGCGCTTCCGAGGCGTTAAGTGGAACGCCTACTCGTATATCTTGCCGCAATACAGAAAAGCGGCGAACTGCCGCCAGGGATTGGATGGTGCAATCCCTTGGCTCAAGCCGAAGTCGCTATCTTCAGCCCAGGAGATGGCGCCATCCAGAAAGGCTTCGATTGTGGTGTTTTCCCAACCATCGTCATTGGTTCCGGCCGCCGCGAGTGCCCGAGCAAAACTCAGGAAAGTCGCTGAATCTTTGACCTCGTCCAGATGTTCATGAAGTTCCAAAGCGCTCTCCGTCATTAACCCAAGACCGTGCATTGGCGGATTGGGCAGTGTCTCCTATCGAGCAAACGATGTCTGCTCCTGGCCGATAGCGGCCCGTTTCAAACGGCAGCTATGGGTCGATTGCAGCCGGTCGTGACTACGGTGTGACTGGTTAAGCCGCATGCAAGTGGTGGTCAGCACGAATGCAAATGTTTGGTCAGGAGGAATGCAATCGGGTGGTCAAGTCAGTGCAATTACGCACGTCGCACCACTGCAACTCCGCGAAGCACTTCCCTTGTACGAAATGTGGGTGTTCACGCTGAGCAATTCCCGCCGTCGAATGAGGCCAATTGTTCAACAGCTGGTCGACTTGGGGGAGGATTTCAGAGCTCACTGAAGCTGGGAGCCTTGCGCCAGAGGGGCGATTAACTCCAGCAGGCTATCCACGCCAACCTCGGAAGATTGACGGTAAATGTGTGCGCTGACAGGCTCTCCGCAACGCCAGCATCGTAGGGAACGCCAACATGGCCTCAATTCCGAACAGCGAATACCGTCACTCACAACGCACTGATGGCGGACCATTCGCTGCATTCCAGCCACTCGACGAATTGGGATTGCCGACCAGTATTCGGGAGGAGATTACTGAGGTCGAGGTGTACTACTCGGACGTCCCAGTTCCGCAGGGGGTCTCCATCGGCGCGAAGCCTTGGATACGCATTATGTCAATCGCCGAAAATTTGATAACCATATGGCCGGTGCAGCAACGAGGCGACCATAGCGACTATGGAGAACCGTTGTTCGACAGTATTGAGCGGCTGTGTATTGTCGAGCGTACCGACGGGCCCTACGGGCTTCCGACAACCATTGAAGAGCTCGATGATCTCCTACTGTCCTTGCCTGCAGGCTTCTATAAGAACTGGCGGTACGGTCTGGGCCTGCTCTGGGAGTTCAGGAGCATCATCGCCACGATCGCCGAAATACCGGGTATCACAACGGTCTGTTTTCATGGGCCGGCCCACCTTCCTAGTACTGATCGAATTGAGGGGCCGGTCTACTGCTTGGGGATGAATAGCTATCATCGGCTGCGCAGGGAAATTACTACTGCAACCAGACGGCACCAGCGCGCTGCACGCAAGGAAAAGAGTGCAATCTGCCACAACAGACTGCTGCACCGAGTTGCACCACAGCAATTCGACCCGCAAAGCCTTTCGCTACCTCAGAACGCGCTGGCAGACCTCACAGCTAGTGCATATGGTGAGGTCAAATTGGCAAAGAGGGATCAACGAGCTGCTGTGGCTTTAGTCCGAGGGCATGCAGATTCCTTGGTGAAGTCGGAACCTGCCGCACTGCTGCAGTTGAAACAGGATATTGAGCTGGTGACGCTTCGCGAGCTGATCGAGCGGTGCACTGAGCTCCTTGCAGCTACAACGACGGAAGCAAAATGGCAAAGCTTCCTGTCAGCCAATCCCTTCGTCCTCAGCATGGCTTTCCATTATCCGGTCATCCGGATTGGCGACCAGCCCTACGTGGGAGGGAAGCTACATACTGGCCAGGGAGGCTCTTATAGCGACTTTCTGATGGCCGCCGCTGCAACCAACAACCTGGCTCTGGTCGAGATTAAGCGGCCCGGCATTCCGCTGCTCGGCAACGAGTACCGTGGGATCTACCCCCCTTCCAGTGAGCTAAGCGGCGCCGTTGCGCAGGTGGTCGCCCAAAGTGCGGAGCTGCAGGCCAGTTTCAAGTTCATAGGCACTGATCTTGATCGGAAAGGCTTTCAGCCACACTCCGTCGCTTGCGTGGTAATCATTGGCCTTAAGCCAACTGACGAGGGACGCGCCAAGGGATTCGAGCAGTACCGCCACTCGCTGCACGGTATCCATGTGATTACCTTCGACGAACTGGTAGAGCGTCTGCAGTCGCTCTATGACCTGCTCGCCCCTAGGCCCATGCCTATGGCAGACAGCATTTTTTGAACTTTCGACCGCTGCCGCAAGGGCAAGGGTCATTGCGCCCCACTTTCTGCAAGCTCGCCTGTCGTGCCAACGCCGCGAGCATCGACGCGGCTGGTGCGCCATCCTTCATGCCCTTCGTGATCTGCTCCATCTCATCCGATGGTGACCAAGGAAAGTCCAGCCTCACGCCAAACTGGACATCGCCGCCTGGGCCCACCGACACGCCGAACCAGGTAGGAGAACGCTGTTTGTACTTGCGCTTTGCACAGTGCGACTTGAGTGCTGCAACTGCCCCCGGTGACGGTGCGGGGTTGCAGTGGAAACAAATGCCTCTGCCGCCATTGAGACCGATACTAAAGTCATGGCGCATCCCGTCACGTTGAGTTTGCCGCGTGATGGCCTCAATGCCTTGGTGAACGCGCCGACATGAGTCTTCACCCATGGAGAGCAGTATAAATCCCAGCTCAAGCGTCGCTGCTTCTGGCCGCGCCTCAATTTGAGTGATGAGCTGTTCGTAGTATGTGCCGGCCATTCGCGTCAGAATTCCGGGAGGAGTTCGTTCGCCAGCGATTCCCTCCCTACGCACCATCATGGCGGTGTCGAGATCGGCTGCAATCGAATCGTCGAGCATGACCATGTTGTACTCGTCATCGAGCCACAGATTGGTGCGCAGATGGAAGGCCAGCGCAGTGAGCTCGTGGTTCAAAGACACTTTCCCAGCAACGGCCAGCCGCATGCGTACGTAGCTCAACAGCCGAAGCGGCGTGGAGAGCATCTCAGTCATCGCGTCGAGCAAGAAGACGTCCATCACGAACGGCGGCCGAATGACGTCGGTACTTTGGTACTTCAGATACTCATGCGCTTGAATTGCAAGAGCGGGGTAGTGATCTGAGATTACGTTGAAGAGAAAGACCTCTTTGATGGCGTGAGTTAACGTAACCTCTCGACCCTGGTCATCCTGCAGACGGCACCCAGCAGCCACAATTGCGTTGGCACATTCCCACCCCTGGTCATACGATTTTTGGATAGCCGCCGAGAAGTCGGCTTTGAGTCGACCATCGTTTCCTTTGCGCGCCTCCAGCGTTAATTTCTTAGCCTTCGCCTGAACGATGATGATGCGGTCCCCAAAGACAACCAGCACATCGGCTTCACCGACTATGTTCTTACCCTGATGCAGGTTCACGTTTGTGTGGACATTCGCGTCGCCGAAGACCGCTGCCAGCCTGCGGGCGGAATTTTGCTCGGTGAACGCACCGCGGTTTGCCATGGCGGTTGGCCGGTACCCCTCATCGGCCCACATCCAGAAAAAGGGTGACTCATACAGCGCTTCGTAGATGGCGTAGTGCTGAAAGAGCAATACGGTTCCCCGACCAGTTGGCAGCAGAGGTGTCGCTGCCACGGAATTGAAGTCCCCGACGGATTGGAACTGGCTGTTGTCGCTCCCGAGCGTGAAAGTCTTGAGGAAAGCTTCAACGACCTGCATGTCCTCGCCGCTTCGTTGGGCAATTTCATCAGAGGCATATTCGAATGCGTACAGCCAGGCTTCAGCTGGCAGCTTCGTTACTTTTGCCTCGATGAAGACCTGAGTTGCCCGCTCATCCATCAGCACGCACATTGCTCGGGCGATGGCCTGTGCTTGGGAGATGGTGAAACCCATGTTCTGTACGAGCCATGCGTCGTCGGCACCATACTTTTCGGGAAGCAGGTCACGGTACTGGAAGCTGTACGCGGACTCAGTGGCATAGAAGATTGGTTCGCGCATCATCTCCCCCGGCCGGGGGGCGTCCGCTTTGTTGTCGGCAGCCAGGGCGGCCAGCAGGGAGGCATGCATTGGGCCAGATAGGGCGTGATGCAACTCTTCCATCAGCTCATCGGTACGCTTCACATAAGCTTCGACGGTATCAACTGATGGAACCGTCAGATCCAATTGCTGACGCATCATCAGACCGAGCAACGTTGTAACCTCGGTCCTGATGAGGCGGTTGTTGCTGAACATCCGCTCCATGTCGGAAGGCTTCAGTGCCTCGCTGTAAATCAACCCGTTGTCGCGATGGCAGATCTGCGCGATTGCATAGGCGTAGCCTGGCGACGCGGTTAGCTTCGCCAGATCGACGAATATGTCAGCCTCGCTTCGTGCGTTCGACTTCATCTTGCTTCCTCTTCGGCAGCCTATCCGGCACCAATCGTTCAGTTTTCTAAGCACATTTGTGCAGACCCACGGGGTACAAAAGTCCGCTTCCAGGGCTAAGCGAGAGCGACCGTGTGGCCCGTTCGCTCAAAGTCGTACACGGGAGAAAATTCGGCGGCGATGGATGCGCGCCTGGCTAGGCCTGAAGTACGTGAGGGGGATCGACGCACCGAAACAGCTCTATTTCGCTCCCCAAGCAGCGATCAAAAGATACTGGCAGAATGGCACCTTCGCGACTACGCCAGTTCAGGCGGTGTTACTTCAGGAGTATCAGCGTGGGAGCTATGGAAAAGACAATGCGGCGTGCCGAATCCCCCTTTCTTGCGAAGGCGGCACAATTGCGTACCGGCGCGAATGAGATACCGGGGTACTACTCCGACGAGCTCGATATGTGGGTTGTCGAGACCGAAAATGGGTCGGCGCCGATCATTTCCCAAGGTGTCCTAGCACAGCTGCTGACCAAGACGAGGGCTGACGGGGAGGTGGACGACGACAGTCCATTCGCACTGCAGCTCATGACCAAAACGGAACAGCAGCTCGAAGGCGATGACGACCGTCCCTTCGCTTCGAACCATATGCTACAACTGCTAACGAAAACCCACGCCACCCAGGAAGCCGACGACAATTTTGAAGCTGGACACCTCTTGGAGCTGATCACCAAGACAGCCATTCAGCAGGAAAGCGACGACGACGAGTATCCATTCGCGAACATGGGCGCCGAAGCTTTTCAAAACCAGTCGTATCAGGGCTGAGGCAGGATCGCCGTCATGCTATTGCTTGTCACCAATCGCCGTGACATCACCACTGACTACGTGGTCGCGGAGATCCAGCGCAGACGCCTACCGTACTTCAGGCTTAACACCGAATTGCTCCCTCAAACGCTCTGTATGATGGACAGCTATCCGGCGAACGCCTGGTCAATATCGCTGGCTGGGAAAACCATTCGTGGAGACCAAGTTCAAGCCGCCTACTTTCGGCGCCCCGGAGCTCCCGAGTCGATCCAGCCACCACTGGACGAAGGCGAGAGAGCCTACGTCGAGGCCGAATGGAACAGCTTCATCAAAAGCCTGTACACGCGCCTGGACGGTACCTGGCTGAATTCGCCGACTGATATCTTCCTCGCCGAGGACAAACCTAGACAGCTCATGCTTGCCCACGAGCTTGGGTTCAACGTTCCGTTTGCCCGGATCACTAACGATATTGCCGCGACTCGCGAAGTAACCGAAGCCGGCCCAGCTATAGGTAAACCCTTGCGCCAGGCGCTGCTTACCGGTGAGCGGGAAAGGCTCATCTTTACTACGCGGCTTGAACAAATTCGGGATGGCGACGCCGCAGCTATCGCCATGGCGCCACTTATCGTGCAGGCCGAAATCATCAAGAAATACGACGTCCGCGTGACCGTTGTTGGAACGAAGGTCTTCGCGACTTCGATCTGGTCACAGGAGCACGAAGAAACCCAAGTTGACTGGCGCCAGGGCAGCCGGCCTGACCTAAAACACGAGCGCATTGAGCTGCCTCGTCCGATCCAGCAGCAGTGCCTTGAGCTCTTGCAACGTCTGAATCTCCGCTACGGTGCGATTGATTTCATCTGCGATCAGCAGGGCAAACTGTGGTTCCTGGAGATCAACCCAAACGGCCAATGGGCATGGATCGAGAACCTGACCGGCTATCCCATCGCCGGCGCAATCGTGGATGAATTGGAGGACATTGCACGTGCCCAGACTCCTACCTGAATGGCTATGGCCGCGCCTGGAAGCCCTGTCCTCCCAGCAGCAACTTGACCAGCAGAAACGAAAGCAAAGCCTTCATGACAAGGTTAAGGACGCCACGTGGTCAGATCACTGCGAAGTGGCGCTTGAAGAGTCCCGTCGCCTGTTTGACGCCGAACAGGAAAGACGACGAGGTGCCGACAACAAGGCGGGCATCTATCTCGCCGCCATTACAGCCCTAATTCCCGTACTGGCCTCCGTGCTGCCCAACCTCTGGAAGGACGGAATCGACAAAGTCTTTGCCAGTGTCTCGTTACTGATCTTCGCCGGGGCGCTGAGTTATCTGCTCCGTGCTGGTCTCTGGGCTTTCAGTACCATCAGGGTCTCCGGATTCGCGCAACTCGGCCCCGCGGATATTGCGGCGAGCTGGGACAACGGGAACCCTCAGCAGCAATTGACGAAGCACCTTCTATTGTCAGTCGACTTCAACATGGAGGGCACGAATAAGAAGGTCAGTTGCATCAAGATGACGCACGAATTCTTGCTGCGTTCGTTCGTCAGCTTCGCGGCATTTCTGGCTGTCCAGGCGATTTGGCCGATGGCTGCATGGTCGATTGAAACTTTCTACGCGAGGCTCATTACCCCACTGCTGATGTGCATGCCGTAGAGTCGAAGATAGCTGCCGTCTCAGTTCGGTGTTGGTCTGTTCAGAGAACCAAGTCCTGCTTGGTCC
>NZ_SWDV01000064.1 GCF_005877905.1 Pseudomonas nicosulfuronedens
GACAACGTGAAAATGGTTGTCACCCTGATCGCTCCGATCGCCATGGAAGATGGCCTGCGCTTCGCGATTCGCGAAGGCGGCCGTACCGTTGGCGCCGGCGTGGTTGCCAAGATCATCGAATAATCGATTGATCTTTCCCTCTCAGGCCGGCATAATGGTCGGCCTGACTTTGTTCTAGGCCAGTAGCTCAATTGGCAGAGCGGCGGTCTCCAAAACCGCAGGTTGGGGGTTCGATTCCCTCCTGGCCTGCCAGATTTCTCAAAATCTGGCACTTCTTTAAACGGGATTCCTAGCAGATGAATGCGAAGGTAGAAGCCAAAGAGTCGCGTCTTGATCTCTTGAAGTGGCTTGTGGTTGCAGTGCTGGTGGTGGTGGCTGTGGTTGCCAACCAGTATTACTCCGCGCAACCGATCTTCTATCGCGTTCTCGGTATTCTCGTGATGGCGGCTGTTGCAGGTTTTATTGCGCTGCAAACCGTCAAGGGGCGTGCGTTCTTTACTTTGGCTAAAGAAGCTCGCGCCGAGATTCGCAAGGTTGTATGGCCGTCTCGTCAAGAGACAACTCAGACCACGCTGATCGTAGTGGCAGTAGTGCTGGTAATGGCGCTGGTGCTTTGGGGGCTCGACTCCCTGCTGGGTTGGCTGGTTTCCATGATCGTAGGTTAAGGGTGTTCCGTGGCTAAGCGTTGGTACGTTGTGCATGCCTACTCGGGTTACGAGAAGCATGTCATGCGCTCGCTGATCGAGCGGGTCAAACTGGCCGGCATGGAAGATGGGTTTGGTGAGATTCTCGTCCCCACCGAAGAAGTCGTGGAGATGCGGAACGGCCAGAAGCGCAAGAGTGAGCGCAAATTCTTCCCGGGCTATGTCCTGGTGCAGATGGAAATGAATGAGGGTACTTGGCACCTGGTCAAGGACACTCCTCGTGTCATGGGCTTCATTGGTGGTACTGCCGACAAGCCGGCGCCGATCACCGACAAGGAGGCCGATGCCATTCTGCGTCGTGTTGCCGATAGCGGCGACAAGCCGAAACCGAAGACTCTGTTCGAGCCGGGCGAGACTGTTCGTGTCATCGATGGTCCGTTTGCTGACTTCAACGGTGTCGTCGAAGAAGTTAACTACGAAAAGAGCCGCATCCAGGTCGCCGTGCTCATTTTCGGTCGCTCTACTCCGGTAGAGCTGGAGTTCAGCCAGGTAGAGAAAGTTTAACTGGCACACTGAATCCCACACCCCGCAGCCCTAGGCTGCGGGGTTTTGTCGTCCTTGGGATAAAACGCGAAAGCAACCGGGGAGCCCGACAGGGCGCTTGACCCGCATTTGGAGTAGCAAATGGCTAAGAAAATCACGGCTTACATCAAGCTGCAAGTTAAGGCCGGCCAGGCCAACCCGTCGCCGCCTGTCGGCCCGGCCCTGGGTCAGCACGGCGTGAACATCATGGAATTCTGCAAGGCGTTCAACGCCAAGACCCAAGGCCAAGAGCCGGGTCTGCCGACTCCTGTGATCATCACCGTTTACAGCGACCGTAGCTTCACCTTCGAAACCAAGAGCACCCCCGCTGCCGTCCTGCTGAAAAAAGCAGCTGGCATCACCAGCGGTTCCGCTCGTCCGAACTCTCAGAAAGTCGGCACTGTTACCCGTGCTCAGCTGGAAGAGATCGCCAAGGCCAAGCAGGCTGACCTGACCGCTGCTGACCTGGACGCTGCCGTACGCACCATTGCTGGCTCCGCGCGCAGCATGGGCCTGAACGTGGAGGGTGTGTAATGGCTAAGCTGACCAAGCGTCAAAAGGCTATCGCCGAGAAGATCGAAGCGGGCAAGCAATACGGCTTCGAAGATGCCGCCAAGCTGCTGGCCGAGCTGTCGACCATCAAGTTCAAGGAGTCCGTGGACATCGCCATCAATCTGGGCGTTGATCCGCGTAAATCCGACCAGGTCGTACGTGGTGCCACCGTTCTGCCGAACGGCACCGGCAAATCCGTACGCGTTGCTGTCTTCACCCAGGGTCCTGGTGTTGAAGCTGCCCTGGCTGCTGGTGCAGACAAGGTTGGCATGGACGAACTGGCTGCCGAAATGAAAGCCGGCGACCTGAACTACGACGTCGTCATCGCTTCCCCGGACGCCATGCGTGTTGTTGGCCAGCTGGGTCAGGTACTGGGCCCTCGCGGTCTGATGCCGAACCCGAAAGTCGGCACCGTGACTCCGGACGTCGCTACCGCCGTCAAGAACGCCAAAGCCGGTCAGGTACGTTTCCGTACCGACAAGAACGGCATCATCCATGCTTCCGTTGGCAAGATCGACTTCGAGCCGGTCAAGCTGAAGCAGAACGTGGAAGCGCTGCTGAGCGATCTGAAGCGTCTGAAGCCGTCCTCTTCGAAGGGCGTGTACGTTCAGCGCGTAACCCTGAGCACCACCATGGGCCCGGGTCTGCAGATCGATCAGGCTTCGCTGGAAGGCTGATGAACTAAGTCGGACAGTGGGTTCGCCCATTGTCCGCAGGTATTGGGGTCCCTGCCTGGCGGGGGCTATCCAAGACCGTAGGCGGCGCAAGCCTTAAACCTCAAGCCTACGCAGATGGTGCTCCCGATTCGTTTACCGAATCAGACACCAAAACGCCGTCCGGCTCCGGCTGGACGAATCGGTAACATCCAGGAGTAAACCCGTGGCAATTAAACTCGAAGACAAGAAGGCCATCGTCGCTGAAGTCAACGAGGCTGCCAAAGCCGGTCTGTCCGCTGTCGTGGTTGATGCACGCGGCGTGACTGTCGGCGCTATGACCGGACTCCGTAAAGAGGCCCGCGCAGCTGGTGTGTACGTGAAAGTCGTACGTAACACCCTGCTCAAGCGCGCCGTTGAAGGCACTCAGTTTGAAGTGCTCAACGACACGTTCAAGGGCCCGACCCTGATTGCTTTCTCCAACGAACATCCGGGCGCTGCTGCTCGTATCTTCAAGGAGTTTGCCAAGGGTCAGGACAAGTTCGAGATCAAGGCGGCCGCGTTCGAGGGTCAGTTCCTCGCAGCCAATCAGATCGACGTGCTGGCGACCCTGCCGACCTACAACGAAGCTGTTGCACAGCTGATGAGCGTGATCCAAGGCGCTACCAGCAAGCTGGCTCGTACTCTGGCGGCAATTCGCGATCAGAAAGAAGCTACCGCAGCCTAAGGCTCGGCATCTCCTTTCAACCTTTTTTGTTTAATTCGATGGCCTTAGGCCGTCACCCAATACAGGA
The DNA here is from genome assembly GCF_005877905.1 of Pseudomonas nicosulfuronedens. GTDB lineage: Bacteria > Pseudomonadota > Gammaproteobacteria > Pseudomonadales > Pseudomonadaceae > Pseudomonas > Pseudomonas nicosulfuronedens. Next base: position 3,226 of record NZ_SWDV01000064.1, read on the forward strand.
ATTAGAGTCATGGCTCTGACCAACGAAGACATCATCTCCGCCGTATCCGAAATGTCCGTCATGCAGATCGTTGAACTGATCAAGGCGATGGAAGAGAAGTTCGGCGTTACCGCTGCTGCCGCTACCGTTGCTGCTGCCGGCCCGGCTGCTGCCGCTGCTGAAGAGCAAACCGAGTTCACCATCGTTCTGGCCGAAGCTGGCGACAAGAAAGTGAACGTGATCAAGGTCGTTCGTGAACTGACCGGTCTGGGCCTGAAAGAAGCCAAGGCTGTCGTTGACGGCGCCCCGGGCGTGGTCAAGGAAGGCGCTTCGAAAGAAGAAGCCGAAGCTGCCAAGAAAGCCCTGGAAGAAGCAGGCGCCAAGGTCGAGCTCAAGTAAGTTCGTACCTTGCGTCGACAGCCCGAGCGTTAAGCGACAGGCTGATGGCTGGTGGCAATTGCCACCGGCCTTTTTCCGTTATGGGTGGGGTGCCGTAGGTGCCCCCCATAACGTGAAAATCCCGCCACGAGTGGCGGCGCAAACCTAGGGTTTGCACGATTTTTGGGCTGCTCCCCTGTGCGGGAGAGGCCAAACAAGCAGGTGACCAAGCTGGGGAACGCTGATGGCTTACTCATACACTGAGAAAAAACGTATCCGCAAGGACTTTAGCAAGTTGCCGGACGTCATGGATGTGCCGTATTTGCTGGCCATCCAGCTGGATTCCTATCGCGAATTCCTGCAGGCCGGCGCGAGCAAGGACCAGGTTCGAGACATCGGCCTGCATGCGGCCTTCAAGTCCGTTTTCCCGATTATCAGCTATTCCGGCAATGCTGCCCTGGAATACGTCGGCTACCGTCTGGGCGAGCCGGCCTTTGATGTCAAGGAATGCGTGCTGCGCGGTGTGACCTTCGCGGTCCCGCTGCGTGTGAAAGTGCGCCTGATCATTTTCGACAAGGAATCGTCGAACAAAGCGATCAAGGACATCAAGGAACAAGAAGTCTATATGGGGGAAATCCCCCTGATGACCGAGAACGGTACCTTCATCATCAACGGTACCGAGCGCGTCATTGTTTCCCAGTTGCACCGTTCCCCGGGTGTGTTCTTCGACCACGACCGTGGCAAGACCCACAGCTCCGGCAAGCTGCTGTACTCCGCTCGCATCATTCCTTACCGCGGTTCCTGGCTCGACTTCGAGTTCGACCCGAAGGATTGCGTGTTCGTGCGTATCGACCGTCGCCGCAAGCTGCCGGCTTCCGTCCTGCTGCGCGCGCTGAACTACAGCACCGAGGAAATCCTCAACGCGTTCTATGACACCAACGTCTACGAGATCAAGGGCGAGACCCTGAATCTGGAGCTGGTGCCGTCGCGTCTGCGTGGCGAGATCGCCAGCTTCGATATCAAGGATGCTGCCGGCAAGGTCATCGTCGAAGCGGGCCGCCGTATCACTGCGCGCCACATCAACCAGCTCGAGAAGGCTGGCATCACCCAGCTGGAAGTGCCGTTCGACTACCTGATTGGCCGTACCGTAGCCAAGGCTGTCGTGCACCCGGCTACCGGCGAGATCATCGCCGAGTGCAACACCGAGCTGACCGTCGATGCCCTGGCCAAGATTGCCAAGGCCCAGGTTGCTCGCCTGGAAACCCTGTACACCAACGACATCGACTGCGGTCCGTTCATCTCCGACACGCTGAAGATCGACTCCACCAGCAACCAACTGGAAGCGCTGGTCGAGATCTATCGCATGATGCGTCCCGGTGAGCCGCCGACCAAGGAAGCCGCCGAGACGCTGTTCGGCAACCTGTTCTTCAGCGCCGAGCGTTACGACCTGTCCGCCGTTGGCCGCATGAAGTTCAACCGCCGTATCGGTCGTACCGAGATCGAAGGCGCTGGCGTCCTGAGCAAGGAAGACATCGTCGAGGTCCTCAAGACCCTCGTTGCCATCCGTAACGGCAAAGGCATCGTCGACGACATCGACCACCTGGGCAACCGTCGCGTTCGTTGCGTTGGTGAGATGGCCGAGAACCAGTTCCGCGTTGGCCTGGTGCGTGTAGAGCGCGCGGTCAAGGAGCGTCTGTCGATGGCCGAAAGCGAAGGCCTGATGCCGCAGGACCTGATCAACGCCAAGCCAGTGGCTGCCGCGATCAAGGAGTTCTTCGGCTCCAGCCAGCTGTCGCAGTTCATGGACCAGAACAACCCGCTCTCCGAGATCACCCACAAGCGCCGCGTCTCCGCACTCGGCCCAGGTGGTCTGACCCGTGAGCGCGCGGGCTTCGAGGTTCGTGACGTACACCCGACCCACTACGGCCGCGTGTGCCCGATCGAAACCCCTGAAGGTCCGAACATCGGTCTGATCAACTCCCTGGCTACCTACGCCCGCACCAACAAATACGGCTTCCTGGAAAGCCCGTACCGCGTGGTGAAGGAAGGTCTGGTCAGCGACGACATCGTCTTCCTGTCCGCGATCGAAGAAGCTGACCACGTCATCGCTCAGGCGTCTGCGACCCTGAACGAAAAAGGCCAGCTGATCGACGAACTGGTTGCCGTACGTCACCTGAACGAATTCACCGTGAAGGCGCCGGAAGACGTCACCCTCATGGACGTATCGCCGAAGCAGGTCGTTTCCGTTGCTGCCTCGCTGATTCCGTTCCTCGAGCACGACGACGCCAACCGTGCGCTCATGGGTTCGAACATGCAGCGTCAGGCTGTACCGACCCTGCGCGCCGACAAGCCGCTGGTGGGTACTGGCATGGAGCGCAACGTCGCCCGTGACTCCGGTGTCTGCGTGGTTGCACGTCGCGGCGGTGTGATCGACTCGGTCGATGCCAGCCGTATCGTGGTTCGTGTGAACGACGACGAAGTCGAGACTGGCGAAGCCGGTGTCGACATCTACAACCTGACCAAATACACCCGTTCCAACCAGAACACCTGCATCAACCAGCGTCCGCTGGTGCAGAAGGGTGATCAGGTTTCGCGCAGCGACATCCTGGCCGACGGTCCGTCCACCGACATGGGTGAACTGGCTCTGGGTCAGAACATGCGCGTAGCGTTCATGCCCTGGAACGGCTTCAACTTCGAAGACTCCATCTGCCTGTCCGAGCGCGTGGTCCAGGAAGATCGTTTCACCACGATCCACATCCAGGAACTGACCTGCGTTGCCCGTGACACCAAGCTCGGCCCAGAAGAGATCACCGCGGACATCCCGAACGTGGGTGAGGCTGCGCTGAACAAGCTGGACGAGGCTGGCATCGTCTACGTCGGCGCTGAAGTACAGGCTGGCGACATCCTGGTCGGCAAGGTCACCCCGAAGGGCGAGACCCAGCTGACTCCGGAAGAGAAGCTGCTGCGTGCGATCTTCGGTGAGAAGGCGTCCGACGTGAAGGACACCTCCCTGCGCGTGCCGACTGGCACCAAGGGCACCGTCATCGACGTACAGGTCTTCACCCGCGATGGCGTGGAGCGCGACAGCCGTGCCCTGTCCATCGAGAAGATGCAGCTGGACGAGATCCGCAAGGACCTGAACGAAGAGTTCCGCATCGTCGAAGGCGCAACCTTCGAGCGTCTGCGTTCCGCTCTGGTCGGTGCCAAGGCCGACGGCGGTCCTGCCCTGAAGAAAGGCGCAGAGATCACCGACGAGTACCTGGACGGCCTTGAGCGCGGCCAGTGGTTCAAGCTGCGTATGGCAGAAGACGCTCTGAACGAGCAGCTGGAGAAGGCTCAGGCCTACATCAGCGACCGCCGTCAGATGCTGGACGACAAGTTCGAAGACAAGAAGCGCAAGCTGCAGCAGGGCGATGACCTGGCTCCGGGCGTACTGAAGATCGTCAAGGTCTACCTCGCTATCAAGCGCCGCATCCAGCCGGGCGACAAGATGGCAGGCCGCCACGGTAACAAGGGTGTGGTCTCGGTGATCATGCCGGTCGAAGACATGCCGCACGACGTGCATGGCACTCCGGTCGACATCGTTCTGAACCCGCTGGGCGTACCGTCGCGTATGAACGTCGGCCAGATCCTCGAAACCCACCTGGGCCTCGCGGCCAAGGGCCTGGGCGAGAAGATCAACCGCATGCTCGAAGAGCAGCGCAAGATCGCCGAGCTGCGTGTGTTCCTGAACGAGATCTACAACGAGATCGGCGGCCGCCAGGAGAGCCTGGACGAGCTGAACGATAACGAGATCCTCGCTCTGGCCAACAACCTCAAGGGCGGCGTGCCCATGGCTACCCCGGTATTCGACGGTGCCAAGGAGCGCGAGATCAAGGCCATGCTGAAGCTGGCCGATCTGCCGGAAAGCGGTCAGATGCGCCTGTATGACGGCCGCACCGGCAACCAGTTCGAGCGTACGACCACCGTTGGTTACATGTACATGCTCAAGCTGAACCACCTGGTCGATGACAAGATGCACGCACGTTCCACCGGCTCCTACAGCCTGGTTACCCAGCAGCCGCTGGGTGGTAAGGCGCAGTTCGGTGGCCAGCGTTTCGGGGAGATGGAGGTCTGGGCGCTGGAAGCCTACGGTGCCGCCTACACCCTGCAGGAAATGCTGACCGTGAAGTCGGACGACGTGAACGGCCGTACCAAGATGTACAAGAACATCGTGGACGGGGATCACCGCATGGAGGCCGGCATGCCCGAGTCCTTCAACGTGTTGATCAAAGAGATCCGCTCGCTCGGCATCGATATCGAACTGGAAACCGAATAACACGTGACGTCAGAACGGTGCGGCTGGTCAAGGCCGGTCGCACCGGGTCCGTGAGGAGGAAAGGCCTTGAAAGACTTGCTTAATCTGTTGAAAAACCAGGGTCAGATCGAAGAGTTCGATGCCATCCGTATTGGCCTGGCCTCGCCCGAGATGATTCGTTCCTGGTCCTTCGGCGAAGTCAAGAAGCCGGAGACCATCAACTACCGTACCTTCAAGCCGGAGCGCGATGGCCTGTTCTGCGCCAAGATCTTCGGCCCGGTGAAGGACTACGAGTGCCTGTGCGGTAAGTACAAGCGCCTGAAACACCGTGGTGTGATCTGCGAGAAGTGCGGCGTGGAAGTCGCTTTGGCCAAGGTGCGCCGTGAGCGCATGGGCCACATCGAGCTGGCCTCGCCGGTCGCCCACATCTGGTTCCTGAAGTCCCTGCCGTCCCGTATCGGCCTGCTGCTGGACATGACCCTGCGTGACATCGAGCGCGTGCTCTATTTCGAGAGCTATGTCGTGATCGATCCGGGCATGACCACCCTCGAGAAGGGTCAGCTGCTGAACGACGAGCAATACTTCGAAGCCCTCGAAGAGTTTGGTGACGACTTCGACGCCCGCATGGGTGCGGAGGCCGTTCGCGAGCTGCTCAACGCTATCGATCTGGAGCACGAGATCGGCCGCCTGCGCGAAGAGATTCCGCAGACCAACTCGGAAACCAAGATCAAGAAGCTGTCCAAGCGCCTGAAGCTGATGGAAGCCTTCCAGGGCTCCGGCAACCATCCCGAGTGGATGGTGCTGACCGTCCTGCCGGTGCTGCCGCCGGACCTGCGTCCGCTGGTTCCGCTGGATGGCGGCCGCTTCGCGACTTCGGATCTGAACGATCTGTATCGCCGCGTGATCAACCGTAACAACCGTCTGAAGCGCCTGCTCGATCTGGCTGCTCCGGACATTATCGTGCGCAACGAAAAGCGCATGCTGCAGGAAGCCGTCGACGCCCTGCTGGACAACGGCCGTCGCGGCCGTGCCATCACCGGCTCGAACAAGCGCCCGCTGAAGTCCCTGGCCGACATGATCAAGGGCAAGCAAGGTCGCTTCCGTCAGAACCTGCTCGGCAAGCGCGTGGACTACTCCGGTCGTTCGGTAATTACCGTAGGTCCGACCCTGCGTCTGCACCAGTGCGGTCTGCCGAAGAAAATGGCCCTGGAGCTGTTCAAGCCGTTCATTTTCGGCAAGCTGGAAGGTCGTGGCATGGCCACCACCATCAAAGCCGCCAAGAAGATGGTCGAGCGCGAACTGCCGGAAGTGTGGGACGTTCTCGCTGAAGTCATCCGCGAACACCCCGTACTGCTGAACCGTGCGCCGACCCTGCACCGTCTGGGCATCCAGGCATTCGAGCCGGTACTGATCGAAGGTAAAGCCATCCAGCTGCACCCGCTGGTCTGCGCCGCGTACAACGCCGACTTCGACGGTGACCAGATGGCCGTGCACGTTCCGCTGACCCTCGAGGCTCAGCTGGAAGCGCGCGCGCTGATGATGTCCACCAACAACATTCTGTCGCCCGCCAACGGCGAGCCGATCATCGTTCCGTCGCAGGACGTGGTAATGGGTCTGTACTACATGACCCGTGAAGCGATCAACGCGAAGGGCGAGGGCATGGCTTTCGCAGACCTGCAGGAAGTTGACCGCGCGTACCGCAGCGGCCAGGTGTCCCTGCACGCCCGCGTAAAAGTGCGCATCAATGAGAAGATCAAGAACGAAGACGGCTCCCTGACCGCCAACACCCGTATCGTCGACTCCACCGTCGGCCGTGCGCTGCTGTTCCAGGTTGTCCCGGCCGGCCTGCCCTTCGACGTGGTCAACCAGTCGATGAAGAAGAAGGCGATCTCCAAGCTGATCAACCATTGCTACCGCGTGGTGGGTCTGAAGGACACCGTCATCTTCGCTGACCAGTTGATGTACACCGGCTTCGCCTACTCGACCATCTCCGGTGTGTCGATCGGCGTGAACGACTTCGTCATCCCGGACGAAAAGGCTCGCATCATCGATGCCGCCACCGAGGAAGTGAAGGAGATCGAGAGCCAGTACGCCTCCGGCCTGGTAACCCAGGGCGAGAAGTACAACAAGGTGATCGACCTCTGGTCCAAGGCCAACGACGAAGTGTCCAAGGCGATGATGGCCAACCTCTCGAAAGAGAAGGTGACCGATCGCGAGGGCAAGCAGGTCGACCAGGAGTCCTTCAACTCCATGTACATGATGGCGGACTCCGGTGCGCGGGGTTCCGCGGCCCAGATCCGTCAGCTGGCCGGTATGCGCGGCCTGATGGCCAAGCCGGACGGCTCCATCATCGAGACCCCGATCACCGCGAACTTCCGTGAAGGCCTGAACGTACTCCAGTACTTCATCTCCACTCACGGTGCTCGTAAAGGTCTGGCGGATACCGCACTGAAGACCGCGAACTCCGGTTACCTGACCCGTCGTCTCGTCGACGTGGCCCAGGACCTGGTCGTGACCGAGATCGATTGCGGCACCGAGCATGGCCTGGTCATGTCCCCGCACATCGAAGGCGGTGACGTGGTAGAGCCGCTGGGTGAGCGTGTACTCGGCCGCGTGATCGCTCGCGACGTGTTCAAGCCGGGCAGCGACGACGTGATCGTTGAAGCCGGCACCCTGATCGACGAGAAGTGGGTCGATTTCCTCGAGCAGATGAGCGTCGACGAAGTCGTTGTGCGTTCGCCGATCACCTGCGAAACCCGCCACGGCATCTGCGCCATGTGCTACGGCCGCGATCTGGCCCGTGGTCACCGTGTGAACATCGGTGAGGCTGTCGGCGTTATCGCTGCCCAGTCGATCGGTGAGCCGGGCACCCAGCTGACCATGCGTACCTTCCACATCGGTGGTGCGGCCAGCCGTACTTCCGCCGTGGACAACGTACAGGTCAAGAACGGCGGCACCATTCGCCTGCACAACCTGAAGCACGTAGAGCGTGCCGACGGCGCCCTGGTAGCGGTTTCCCGTTCCGGTGAGCTGGCGGTCGCCGACGACTTCGGTCGTGAGCGCGAGCGCTACAAGCTGCCGTACGGTGCGGTGATTTCCGTGAAGGAAGGTGACAAGGTCGATCCGGGCGCTATCGTCGCCAAGTGGGACCCGCACACCCACCCGATCGTCACCGAGATGGACGGCACCGTGGCCTTCGTGGGCATGGAAGAGGGCATCACCATCAAGCGCCAGACCGACGAACTGACCGGTCTGACCAACATTGAAGTGATGGATCCGAAGGATCGTCCGGCTGCCGGCAAGGACATCCGTCCGGCCGTGAAGCTGATCGATGCCGCAGGCAAGGATCTGCTGCTGCCGGGTACCGACGTACCGGCCCAGTACTTCCTGCCGGCGAACGCCCTGGTCAACCTCAACGACGGCGCGAAAGTGCGCATCGGTGACGTTATCGCGCGTATCCCGCAGGAAACCTCGAAGACCCGCGACATCACCGGTGGTCTGCCGCGCGTTGCCGACCTGTTCGAAGCTCGTCGTCCGAAAGAGCCTTCGATCCTGGCGGAAATCAGCGGCACCATTTCCTTCGGCAAGGAAACCAAGGGCAAGCGCCGCCTGGTCATCACTCCCACCGACGGTAGCGATCCGTACGAGGAGCTGATTCCGAAGTGGCGTCACCTGAACGTGTTCGAAGGTGAACAGGTAAGCCGCGGCGAAGTGATCTCCGACGGCCCGAGCAACCCGCACGACATCCTCCGTCTGCTGGGTGTGAGCTCGCTGGCCAAGTACATCGTCAACGAGATCCAGGACGTCTACCGTCTGCAGGGCGTGAAGATCAACGACAAGCACATCGAGACCATTCTGCGTCAGATGCTGCGCAAGGTCGAAGTGGCCGAGTCGGGCGATTCGTCCTTCATCAAGGGCGACCAGGTCGAACTGGTTCACGTGCTGGAAGAGAACGAAGTACTGGGTACCCAGGACAAGTTCCCGGCCAAGTACGAGCGCGTCCTGCTGGGTATCACCAAGGCCTCGCTGTCCACCGAGTCGTTCATCTCGGCGGCATCCTTCCAGGAGACCACTCGCGTCCTCACCGAGGCGGCGGTCACCGGCAAGCGCGACTACCTGCGTGGCCTGAAGGAAAACGTGGTCGTGGGTCGTCTGATCCCGGCGGGTACCGGTCTGGCTTACCACAGCGAGCGCAAGCGTCAGCGCGAGCTCGGCAAACCGCAGCGCGTCAGCGCGAGCGAGGCCGAAGCAGCACTGGCCGAAGCGCTCAATCTGAGCGGTAACTAAGCCTCAAACAAAGCCCCGGTTGTCTTGACAACCGGGGCTTTGTCTTGACTGGAATCCGTAAGCTCTTTAGTATCTTGTACCCCGAAAATTGGCAGGGCGCATGCTCTGCCCATTTTCGTTTTTAAGTGTCGTAAGACAATCAGTGGAGCTATAGATGGCAACTATCAACCAGCTGGTGCGCAAGCCGCGCAAGCGCCTGGTAGACAAGAGCGGCGTTCCTGCCCTGCAGAACTGCCCTCAGCGTCGCGGCGTATGCACCCGCGTATACACCACCACCCCGAAGAAGCCGAACTCCGCACTGCGTAAAGTGTGCCGCGTTCGTCTGACCAACGGTTTCGAGGTTTCCTCGTACATCGGCGGTGAAGGTCACAACCTGCAAGAGCACAGCGTAGTGCTGATCCGTGGCGGTCGTGTAAAAGACCTTCCGGGTGTTCGCTACCACACCGTGCGCGGTTCGCTGGACACCTCCGGTGTCAAAGACCGTAAGCAGGGTCGTTCGAAGTACGGCGCGAAGCGTCCGAAGTAATTTTGTTTTCCTATTTGCTGAGTCGATAAGAGTAAGGTCGGGCATCGAGTCCCGGATTACCTGAAGACCGTTTGAGGGCTTATCAATGCCAAGACGTCGTGTAGCGGCCAAACGTGAGATCCTGGCCGATCCGAAATACGGAAGCCAGATTCTGGCGAAGTTCATGAACCACGTGATGGAAAGCGGCAAGAAAGCCGTTGCCGAGCGTATCGTTTACGGTGCTCTGGACAAGGTCAAAGAGCGCGGTAAAGGCGACCCCCTGGAACTCTTCGAAAAAGCACTCGACGCCATCGCTCCGCTGGTCGAAGTGAAGTCCCGCCGTGTCGGCGGTGCTACCTACCAGGTTCCGGTCGAAGTACGTCCGTCCCGTCGTAATGCACTGGCCATGCGTTGGCTGGTGGACTTCGCCCGCAAGCGTGGCGAGAAGTCCATGGCGCTGCGTCTGGCTGGCGAGCTGCTGGATGCCGCTGAAGGCAAAGGCGCTGCCGTCAAGAAGCGCGAAGACGTGCACCGTATGGCCGAGGCCAACAAAGCGTTCTCGCACTACCGCTTCTAATTACGGCAACAACACTTCTGCGAGGGCTTTATGGCTCGTAACACAGCAATCAACCGCTACCGGAACATTGGTATCTGTGCCCACGTTGACGCGGGCAAGACCACCACTACCGAGCGGATCCTGTTCTACACAGGTCTCAGCCACAAGATGGGTGAGGTGCACGACGGCGCTGCTACCACCGACTGGATGGTGCAGGAGCAGGAGCGTGGTATCACCATCACCTCCGCTGCGATCACGACCTTCTGGGAAGGTTCGCGCGGCCAGTACGACAAGTACCGCGTAAACGTCATCGACACCCCCGGCCACGTAGACTTCACCATTGAAGTTGAGCGCTCCCTGCGCGTACTGGACGGTGCCGTCGTTGTGTTCTGCGGCACCTCCGGCGTTGAGCCGCAGTCCGAAACCGTATGGCGTCAAGCCAACAAGTACGGCGTTCCGCGTATTGTTTACGTGAACAAGATGGACCGCGCCGGCGCCAACTTCCTGCGCGTCGTCGGTCAGATCAAGAACCGTCTGGGTCACACCCCGGTCCCGGTTCAGCTGGCCATCGGTGCGGAAGATGACTTCCAGGGTCAGGTTGACCTGCTGAAGATGAAGGCCATCTACTGGAACGAAGACGACAAAGGCACTTCCTATCGCGAGGAAGAAATTCCCGCCGATATGGTCGAGCTGGCCAATGAGTGGCGCAACAACATGGTCGAGGCTGCTGCCGAAGCCAACGAAGAGCTGATGAACAAGTACCTGGAAGAGGGTGAGCTGTCGATCGAAGAGATCAAGGCTGGCCTGCGTCTGCGTACTATCGCCTGCGAAATCGTACCGGCTGTCTGCGGCTCGTCGTTCAAGAACAAGGGCGTGCCCCTGGTTCTCGACGCCGTCATCGACTTCCTGCCTGCTCCGACCGAGATTCCGGCGATCCAGGGTATCCACCCGGATCACATTGACGACGGCGACGATGCTCCGAAAGACGAGCGTCCGGCTGACGACAATGCTCCGTTCTCGGCTCTGGCATTCAAGATCGCCACTGACCCGTTCGTAGGTACTCTGACCTTCGTTCGCGTCTACTCGGGCGTTCTGGAGTCTGGTAACTCGGTTATCAACTCCGTGAAAGGCAAGAAAGAGCGCGTTGGTCGTATGGTGCAGATGCACGCCAACCAGCGTGACGAGATCAAAGAAGTACGCGCTGGCGACATCGCTGCTCTGATCGGCATGAAGGACGTCACCACCGGTGACACCCTGTGCGACATCGAGAAGCCGATCATCCTCGAGCGTATGGACTTCCCGGAGCCGGTAATCTCGGTCGCTGTTGAGCCGAAGACCAAGGCTGACCAGGAAAAGATGGGTATCGCCCTCGGCAAGCTGGCTCAGGAAGACCCGTCGTTCCGCGTCAAGACCGACGAAGAAACCGGCCAGACCATCATCTCTGGTATGGGTGAGCTGCACCTGGACATCCTCGTCGACCGCATGAAGCGTGAATTCGGCGTTGAGGCGAACATCGGCAAGCCGCAGGTTTCGTACCGCGAAACCATCTCGAAGGACAACATCGAGATCGAAGGCAAGTTCGTTCGTCAGTCCGGTGGTCGTGGTCAGTTCGGTCACTGCTGGATTCGTTTCTCGACTCCGGACGTGGACGACAAGGGCAACATCACTGAAGGCCTGGTCTTCACCAACGAAGTCGTGGGCGGTGTGGTTCCGAAGGAATACATCCCGGCCATCCAGAAAGGCATCGAAGAGCAGATGAAGAACGGCGTTGTAGCCGGCTATCCGCTGATCGGCCTGAAGGCGACCGTCTTCGATGGTTCCTACCACGACGTCGACTCCAACGAGATGGCGTTCAAGATCGCTGCTTCCATGGCGACCAAGCAGCTGGCCCAGAAGGGCGGCGGCAAGGTTCTGGAGCCGATCATGAAGGTGGAAGTGGTGACTCCTGAGGACTACATGGGTGACGTGATGGGTGACCTGAACCGTCGTCGTGGTCTGATTCAGGGGATGGAAGACTCGGTTTCCGGTAAGGTTATCCGTGCCGAGGTTCCGCTGGGCGAGATGTTCGGTTATGCAACCGACGTGCGTTCCATGTCCCAGGGTCGCGCTAGCTACTCCATGGAATTCTCCAAGTATGCTGAAGCTCCGGCGAACGTCGTCGAAGCTCTGGCCAAAAAACAAGCTTGATTCAGCTCTTTTAGTAAGAGGTTACTCTCGTGGCTAAAGAAAAGTTTGAGCGTAACAAGCCGCACGTAAACGTCGGCACCATCGGTCACGTTGACCACGGCAAAACCACTCTGACCGCTGCTCTGACCAAGGTCTGCTCCGAGACCTGGGGCGGCTCCGCTCGCGCTTTCGACCAGATCGACAACGCGCCGGAAGAGAAGGCTCGTGGTATCACCATCAACACCTCTCACGTTGAATACGACTCGCCGGTACGCCACTACGCTCACGTAGACTGCCCGGGCCACGCCGACTACGTGAAGAACATGATCACCGGTGCTGCCCAGATGGACGGCGCGATCCTGGTTTGCTCGGCTGCTGACGGCCCCATGCCGCAGACCCGCGAGCACATCCTGCTGTCCCGTCAGGTAGGCGTTCCTTACATCGTCGTGTTCCTGAACAAGGCCGACATGGTTGACGACGCTGAGCTGCTGGAACTGGTCGAAATGGAAGTTCGCGATCTGCTGAACACCTACGACTTCCCGGGCGACGACACTCCGATCGTGATCGGTTCCGCTCTGATGGCCCTGAACGGCCAGGACGACAACGAGATGGGCGTTTCCGCCGTGCGCAAGCTGGTAGAAACCCTGGACTCGTACATCCCCGAGCCCGAGCGCGCCATCGACAAGCCGTTCCTGATGCCGATCGAAGACGTGTTCTCGATCTCCGGTCGCGGCACCGTGGTAACTGGCCGTGTTGAGCGTGGCATCGTCAAGATCCAGGAAGAAGTGGAAATCGTCGGCATCAAGGCGACCACCAAGACTACCTGCACCGGCGTTGAAATGTTCCGCAAGCTGCTCGACGAAGGTCGTGCTGGTGAGAACGTTGGCGTTCTGCTGCGTGGCACCAAGCGTGAAGACGTAGAGCGTGGCCAGGTTCTGGCCAAGCCGGGCACCATCAAGCCGCACACCAAGTTCGAGTGTGAAGTTTACGTGCTGTCCAAAGAAGAAGGTGGTCGTCACACCCCGTTCTTCAAAGGCTACCGTCCGCAGTTCTACTTCCGTACCACCGACGTAACCGGCAACTGCGAACTGCCGGAAGGCGTTGAGATGGTAATGCCGGGCGACAACGTGAAAATGGTTGTCACCCTGATCGCTCCGATCGCCATGGAAGATGGCCTGCGCTTCGCGATTCGCGAAGGCGGCCGTACCGTTGGCGCCGGCGTGGTTGCCAAGATCATCGA
>NZ_SWDV01000065.1 GCF_005877905.1 Pseudomonas nicosulfuronedens
GCATTGTCGGCGACCAGCACCTTGGAAACACCAGCGATCTTGGCAGCGGCTTCGGCCACGCCACCGACGTTCTGGCCAGCGACCAGGACAGCGATGTCACCACCGATCTTCTGCGCGGCAGCGACAGTGTTCAGAGTGGCAGCGCCCAGTGCGCCGTTGTTGTGCTCAGCGATTACCAGGATAGCCATCAGATTACTTTCGCCTCGTTCTTCAGTTTCTCGACCAGTTCGGCAACGGACTTGACCTTGATGCCAGCGCTACGGGCAGCCGGAGCTTCGACTTTCACGGTCTTCACGGTGGAAGCGGTGGAAACGCCCAGGGCGTCCGGGGTCACCACGTCCAGCGGCTTCTTCTTCGCCTTCATGATGTTCGGCAGCGACGCGTAGCGCGGCTCATTCAGGCGCAGGTCGGTGGTGACGATGGCCGGCAGGTTCAGAGCAACGGTCTGCAGGCCACCATCGATTTCACGGGTGACGTTGACCTTATCGCCAGCGACTTCGACCTTGGAGGCGAAGGTGCCCTGGGCATAGCCGGTCAGCGCCGCCAGCATCTGGCCGGTCTGGTTGTTGTCGCTGTCGATGGCCTGCTTGCCGAGGATGACCAGCTGCGGCTGCTCTTTGTCGACGAGGGCTTTCAGCGACTTGGCGATGGCCAGGGAGCTCAGTTCTTCGTTGGTTTCAACGAGGATGGCGCGATCTGCACCCAGAGCCAGCGCGGTACGCAGTTGCTCCTGGGCAGCGGTCGGGCCGACGGAGACCGCAACGATCTCGGTGACGACGCCTTTCTCTTTCAGGCGTACGGCCTCTTCCACGGCGATTTCGCAGAAGGGGTTCATGGACATCTTGACGTTGGCGAGATCGACGCCGGAGTTGTCCGCCTTGACGCGGACCTTGACGTTATAGTCAACCACTCGTTTGACAGCTACAAGAACCTTCATGGATTCCTCGTTTTTCTCCGGTGAATAGGAATGTCGCCAGACAGGCCTGGCCGGTAGTGCACGCCATCTGCGACTACATCCAGCGCAACGCGACCGCAAAACCGCAGGTATCTTGACCGCATCGACCGGGCGGGTCAATACACGAAAATACCCCTTCATAAGCCGCGGACCCCGATTCTATCAGGGTTACGCGCGATTCAAACAAACGTTTGTATTGCCGTCGATAAAGGGTTTAGATATAGCAACAGGTCTAGCTATAATGCGCCCCGCTCTTACTGGGTGGGAGCTTGCCCAACCCAATACCTACAAAATGCCCAGAGCCTTGATTCAGGAGAGATCGATAGTGGAACGCGAATTTATGGAATTCGACGTCGTCATCGTCGGCGCCGGCCCTGCCGGTCTGTCCGCCGCATGCCGACTGAAGCAGAAGGCCGCCGACGCCGGTCAGGAAATCAGCGTCTGTGTGGTCGAGAAGGGTTCCGAAGTGGGCGCCCACATCCTCTCGGGCGCCGTGTTCGAGCCCCGCGCGCTGAATGAGCTGTTCCCCAACTGGAAGGAACTCGAAGCGCCGCTCAACACCCCCGTCAAGCGCGACGACATCTATGTGCTGAAGAGCCCGGAAGCGGCGGCCAAGGTGCCGAACTTCTTCGTGCCCAAGACCATGCACAACGAAGGCAACTACATCATCTCCCTGGGCAACCTGTGCCGCTGGCTGGCCCAGCAGGCCGAAGGCCTGGGCGTCGAGATCTACCCGGGCTTCGCCGCCCAGGAAGCGCTGATCGACGAGAATGGCGTGGTTCGCGGTATTGTCACCGGCGACCTGGGCGTCGACCGCGAAGGCAATCCGAAAGAGGGTTACTACACCCCAGGCATGGAACTGCGCGCCAAGTACACCCTGTTCGCCGAAGGCTGCCGTGGCCACATCGGTAAACAACTGATCAAGAAGTACAAGCTCGACAGCGAAGCCGACGCCCAGCACTACGGCATCGGCATCAAGGAAATCTGGGACATCGACCCGTCCAAGCATGAGCAGGGTCTGGTGGTACACACCGCCGGCTGGCCGCTGAACGACGACAACCCGGGCGGCTCCTTCCTCTACCACCTGGAGAACAACCAGGTCGTAGTGGGCCTGATCATCGACCTGTCCTACACCAACCCGCACCTGTCTCCGTTCGACGAGTTCCAGCGCTACAAGCACCACCCGGTGATCAAGCAGTACCTGGAAGGCGGCAAGCGCGTGGCCTACGGCGCTCGCGCCATCTGCAAGGGCGGCCTGAACTCGTTGCCCAAGATGGTCTTCCCGGGCGGCGCACTGATCGGTTGTGACCTCGGCACCCTGAACTTCGCCAAGATCAAGGGCAGCCACACCGCCATGAAGTCCGGCATGCTGGCCGCCGACTCCGTGGCCGAAGCCCTGTTCGCCGGCCGCGAAGGCGGCGATGAGCTGACCAACTACGTCGAGGCCTTCAAGGGCAGCTGGCTGTACGACGAACTGTTCGCCAGCCGCAACTTCGGCCCGGCGATGCACAAGTTCGGCGCCATCGGCGGCGGTGCGTTCAACTTCATCGACCAGAACATCTTCGGCGGCAAGCTGCCGTTCACCCTGCACGATACGACGCCGGACTACGCGACCCTGAAAAAGGCCAGCGAAGCGCCGAAGATCGACTATCCGAAGCCGGACGGCAAACTCAGCTTCGACAAGCTCTCCTCGGTGTTCCTGTCCAACACCAACCATGAGGAAGACCAGCCGATCCACCTGAAGCTGACCGACCCGAATACCCCGATCGCGAAGAACCTGCCGCTCTACGACGAGCCCGCGCAGCGTTACTGCCCGGCCGGCGTGTACGAAGTAGTGAGCAACGACGACGGCAGCAAGCGCTTCCAGATCAACGCCCAGAACTGCGTGCACTGCAAGACCTGCGACATCAAGGACCCGGCCCAGAACATCACCTGGGTGGCCCCCGAGGGCACCGGCGGTCCGAACTACCCCAACATGTAATTGCGTTGGCGGTAACGGAAAAGGCTCCCTCGGGAGCCTTTTTCTTTGCAAGCTAAGTACTTGTAGCGGTGACACCCGAGGACTACTGGCCGCTTTGCGACCAACGGGTCACGGCTGCGGCGCAATAGGGAAGAACTCCCCCGAACTCCAGACTCCCAGCCAATCAACACCGTCAATCTCGCGGGGCACCGCCAGCTCAACCAGCTGGTAGAACACATTGCGGTGGATCAGCGCCTCCAGGTTTACCCGCACCAGCACGTAGGGCGACGGCTCCTGTGTCTGCGGGTCCAGGTCGACACGGATCGGGTGCGCGGCGTCGGCCACCACTTCGTCCTCGACATTGGTGGTGAAGCGCAGCACCTGCTCCTCGCCCTCCCCTTCGACCACCAGGGTGACCGCGACGAAAGGTGCGTCATCCACGGTGATCCCGCACTTCTCCACCGGAGTGACCAGGAAATAGTCGTCGCCATCGCGGCGGATGATGGTGGAAAACAGCCGCACCATCGGCTTGCGGCCAATCGGTGTGCCCAGGTAATACCAGGTGCCGTCGCGGGCGATGCGCATGTCGATATCGCCGCAGCAATCAGGGTTCCACAGATGCACCGGCGGCAGCCCCTTGTCCTTGCTGGCGGGAATCTGCGCCAGCAGGTTGCCGGCCCGGTCCGATTGAGTCTGTGGATCAGTCATTGGTACTCCTCTCGCGTCTTCACCCCCAGCAGGCTGCGGGCATAGTCTTCCAGCGGCCGGCCGATCAGGTCCTCGGGACTGGCGTCATAGAATGTCAGAAAACCGCCGCGGCTACGGATAGTCGCACTGTCTACCAGGTAGCGGTTGTCGGTCTCGATCAGCATCACCTGGATCACGCTGCGGTCACGGCCCACGGCGTTATCGGTATCTTCGTACTGCTCGTAGGTGCCGACATTGTCCTCCCCACGGGCGAAGCGCGTATACAGCAGATAATTGGCACCCGCCGCACGCGCCTCCTGCATTGCGCCTTCAAGTCCCAGCGGGCTCTTGGCCCGGCGCACCAGTGGGAAGTACTGGACGAAGCCCTTGAATGCCTCCTCCGCTACCACGTTGGGCCGTGCATAGGGATGGCCCGGCGGTACGAACGGGCCCTGGGCAATATAGATGAAGGAGTCCTGCTGCAGCCGCCAGTTCGAGGTGCGGCGGGTCTGGCTGTGATCGAGGAAGCCTGCATCGCGCAGGTAGTAATCGGTGCCGTCGGCCAGGTCGTTGGGGCTCATGCAGCCGCCCAGGGCGGCGAGGGCAAGGATCAGTATCAGTTGGCGCATGCAAAGTCTCCGGAGCCGGCGACGAAAAACCGGCATTCGGACAGGCAATGCAGCTTCCGCGCCATCACAGGCCGCGCTGCCATTCCTGACGCAGGTGCGCGCGCTGCGGCTGCTCGATGGCCTGGCGAACCTGGGCGAGCAATTTTGCCTTGTCCACCCCCAACGTGCCCTTGAGCACCAGGTAGTTGGACGCATGATCGCTGCGGAACACCGTGTCGCGCAGCTCCAGCGCACTCAGCAGGCGCTCGACCTCGACGAACAGTTCCGCCTGGGTCAGCGGCTGGAAGTCCGGGAAGCCAGTCCGATAGCGCTCCTCGCCGGTGGGGAAGCTCACCACCAGGGTGGAGAGGAACTCCGGTTGCGCCTCGTTCATCAGGCGCGCCGAATTGTCGGCGTGCTGGGCGCTCAGCGTGCTGCCACCCAGGCCGTTGAGGATCATCACCGAGCGCCGGACTCCCGCCTCGCCCAGCTTCTGCAAGGCATCCAGCGTGGAGGCGTAGGTCTCGCCCTTGTTCACCCGCGCCAATACCTCGTCGTCACCGGACTCGGCACCCACGTAGGCCATGCGCAGGCCGGCATCGGCCAGCTCCTTCAGCTCCTCCACAGACTTCTTGCGCAGGTTGCGCGGCAGGCAGTAGCTGGAGACGCGATCCACCTCCGGCATGTGCTCACGGATCGCGCGGAGGATGTTGAGCAGGCGCCGCGTTGGCAGCACCAGTGCATCACCGTCGGCGAGGAACACCCGCTGGACGATCAGGCGCTCGCCACAGCGGCGAATCTCCTCCAGCACTTCGGCCTCGTCGCGGGCGCGGAATTTCTTCTGCGGCTGGGTGTACATCTCGCAAAAACCACACTGATTCCACGAACAACCGTTGGTGACCGGAAGAATCAGCGAGTGCGCCTCGCTGGGCGGCCGGAACACCGGCTCGATATACGCAATGGGGAATTCGTTGGGCATGGACTAATCAGGTCTTGAGGGCGATCTCAGCCGCCGATGATCTTCATGATGGTGACGCCGCCGGAGAAAGCGACTTCCTGCTTGTCCGCCAGGGCGCTCACCAGCAGCCGTTGCAGGGCCGGGAGCGCCTGGTGACGCGGCTTGTCCAGCAGGTCGCCGACGTAGTGGCGGTTGCTCGATGACAGGCAGCCGTGCAACCAGCCGGTGGAGGACAGACGCAAGCGCGAACAGGTCCGGCAGAAGGGAACGCTTTCATTGGCGATGACGCCGAAATACCCCTGCCCCGGCACTTCGTAGCGAATGGCCGTGGCATCCACCGGCGCACTGGCCTGGACATAGGGGTGCTGTTCGCCGATCAGCTCCAGCAGTTCCTGCAGGCCAACGAACTGCTGGTGAAAACCGTTCGGGTCGTGGGCCAGATGCCCCATGCGCATCAGCTCGATGAAACGCAGCTCGAAACCGTGCGCCAGGCAGTAATCCAGCAGCGGCACCACCTGGTCGAGGTTCTGCCCGCGCAGCGGGACCATGTTGAGCTTGACCTTCAAGCCCGCCGCACGGGCCTCGTCCAGCCCTTTGAGAACCGTGGCCAGATCACCGCCGCGAGCGATACGCCGGAAGGCGCCGGCATCCAGGGTATCGAGGGAAACGTTGAGGCGGCGGATGCCGCAGTCCAGTAGCAGCGGCAGCTTTTTCGACAACAGCTGACCGTTGGTGGTGATGGCGATGTCCTGCAAACCGAGGCGACTGACGCCGTGCACGAAGACATCCAGCTTCGGACTGACCAGCGGTTCGCCGCCGGTCACCCGCAACCGCTCGATGCCGGCAGCCTCCATCAGGTAGGCAACCCCGCGCACCAGAGAGTCCGCAGACAGTTCGTCCTGAGCGGCAACCAGACGCTTGCCGTCCGGCACGCAGTAGGTGCAGGCATAGTTGCACGCAGCGGTCAGACTGACCCGCAGGTTGCGGAAGCGCCTGCCCTGGCGATCGACGATCATGCTCGGCTCCGGTGGGAATCACTCATGCAAGTATATCCCCACCCTCACCACAAGCCCTGTCGCAACTGCGACGATGGGCCATCTGAATGGCGACTCAGGCGGCCGGCGTATCGCCGTCGCGCTTGCGCTTGTTGCCCATGCGCACGCCAATGTCCATGAGGAACTGGAAGAAACCTTCCTGATCCTCCAGCACTTCACGCCAGAACGGCGAGTGGTACAGCGCCACGGCGCCATGCACCAGGGCCCAGGCCGCGCAGTAGTGGAAGTAGGCCGGCACGTCCTCCAGCTTGCCCGCCGCGATGCGTTCCTTGATCAGCTGGCTCAGGCGCTCGAAGTTGGATTCGCGGATCTTGTGCAGCTCCTCGACCATCTCCGGAACCTGACTGGTCTTCACCACCTTTTCTTCCAGGCGGTCGAAGAGGCGGTAGCGCTGCGGATCACGCATGCGGAACTCGAAGTAGGCGCGCGACAGGCGCTCCTTGTCGCGAGCGACGTCTTCGGAGTGGAACAGGTCGGCCAGATCGCGCTCGTAGTCCAGCATCAGGCGCAGGTAGATCTCCGCCTTGGACTTGAAGTGCTTGTAGATGGTGCCTTTGCCGATACCCACGGCATCGGCGATCATTTCGACCGTGACACTGTCTTCGCCCTGCTCAAGGAACAGCTTGAGGGCGGTGTCGAGGATTTCCTGTTCGCGACGACGGAATTCGCGAACCTTGCGCGGCTCTTTCTGCATAAAAAGACTGTTCGGTCAAAAATAGTCAAAATTCGAAGCCGCGTATTATGCCTATTCAGCGCCAAATTGCACGGATCATCCGACATGATTAGCTTTTCTTCCGAATTCCCGCACCATCCCGGTCTGCGCTACCTGAACCACGCGGCCGTAGCGCCCTGGCCCAAGCGTGCCGCTGACGCCGTCGCGGCCTTCGCCCAGGAGAACATCCTGCAAGGCGCCCGCGACTACCCGCAATGGCTGACCATCGAGAAACGCCTGCGCGAACGCCTGATGCGCCTGGTGAACGCCCAGACCACCGGCGACATCGCCTTGGTGAAGAACACCTCCGAGGCACTGTCGTTCGTTGCCTTCGGCCTCGACTGGCGCGCCGGTGACCAGGTGGTGATCAGCGACCAGGAATTCCCCTCCAACCGCATCGTCTGGGAAGCGCTGAAACCGCGCGGCGTGGAAGTCATCCAGGTCAGCCTCGACGGCAATGACCCGGAAGGCGACCTGCTGGCGGCCTGCACCCCGCGCACGCGCCTGCTGTCGATCAGCGCCGTGCAGTACGCCAGTGGCCTGCGCATGGACCTGGAACGCCTCGGCGCCGGCTGCCGCCAGCGCGGAGTGCTGTATTGCATCGATGCCATCCAGCAGCTGGGCGCCCTGCCCTTCGACGTCCAGGCCTATGACTGTGCCTTCGCCATGGCCGACGGCCATAAGTGGATGCTCGGCCCTGAAGGTCTGGGGGTGTTCTATTGCCGCGCCGCCGAGCGCGAGCAACTGGCACTGCAGGAGTACGGCTGGCACATGCTGGAGAATGCCGGCAACTATGACCTCGCCGACTGGCAGCCGGCACGCAGCGCGCGGCGCTTCGAATGCGGCAGCCCGAACATGCTCGGCGCGGTAGCGCTGGAGGCCAGCCTGAGCCTGCTGGAGGATGTCAGCATGGCGAACGTGGGCGAACTGGTCCAGGCGCGCGTCCAGCAATTGCACGATGGGCTGGGTCGCATCGGCGGTGCATCACTGCACAGCCCGGTGGATCCGGCACGGCGGGCTGGCATCCTGACCTTCAGCCTCGACGGCTGGGACAACACCCGTCTGCTGGAGCGCCTGCGTGCCGAACAGGTCGTGTGCATCCAGCGTGGCGCCGGCATCCGCTTCTCGCCGCACTTCTACACCAGCGAGGCGGTCATCGAGGAAACCCTGGGGCTGATCGGAGCTCTGGCAGGGCAATAAGGCAGGCGCGACCGAGAAAACTGCTCAGCCCGGTGTGATGTATTCCAAATCCGTTTAAAAAACACCGGGCACCCTGTGGCAGCCGCCGCATCTTGACCAATACTTGTAGATACCGGTGCGCGGCATCTCCCCCCAAGTGCCCCGCCGGTGAAGGTACCGAGGATCGCGTACCTTATTGTTACACTCCTAATGGTCTTGACCCGGATTCATCCCCCAGAACCCGGGTTTTTTTTGCGCGCAGGAAATGTATCCGCGCCAAGACAATTCCCTATCAAGGCAATCAGCTAGCGAGCGGGAACAGCCGGCGGAAGTTGGCGGTAGTCTGCTCGGCCAGGGTCTCGAGGCTCACCCCGCGCAGCACGGCCAGGTATTCGGCAACTTCGCGCACGTACTCAGGCAGGTTCGGCTTGCCGCGGTGGGGCACCGGGGCGAGATAGGGTGAGTCGGTTTCCACCAGCAGGCGATCCACCGGTACCTGACGAGCCACTTCGCGCAATTGCTCGGCATTGCGGAAGGTGACGATGCCCGAGAGGGAGATGTAGAAGCCGATATCCAGCGCCGCCCTGGCCATCTCCCAGTCTTCGGTGAAACAGTGCAACACACCGGCCTGCGGCAGCGCAGCCTCGCGCAGCAGCGCCAGGGTGTCGGCACGGGCTTCGCGGGTATGCACGATGACTGGCTTGCCGGTGACCTTGGCGGCCTCCAGGTGCAGGCGGAAGGCTTCCTGCTGCAACTCGGCGGCTTCGGGCTCGTAGTGATAGTCCAGGCCGGTCTCGCCGATCGCCACCACACGCGGGTGATTCAGCTCGCCCAGCAACCAATCCAGAGCCGGCGCGGCACCAGGCTCCAGGTCCAGCGGGTGGACGCCCACCGAACAGTGCACGTCGGCGTAGCGATCAGCCAGGTCCTTCACCGCCTTGGCGTTGTCCGCACTCACGCCGATACACAGGAACTGGCTGACACCGCGCGCACGGGCGGCGTCCAGCGCAGCATCCAGCGACCCGTCATGGGCGGCGAGATCGAGGCGATCGAGGTGGCAGTGGGAATCGACCAGCATGAAACATTCTCCGGAAATGACGAAGCGCCCCTGGGGGGCGCTTCGTGTTCGCAACCTGTATGGCCCGCCATTCTCGCATGGCAGGAGCTACAAGGTATGGGCTACATGGTATGGGTCGGACGGTCCGACTTCAGCGCGCCGGCGAGATAGGTCTCGATCTTGTTGCGCGCGGTGTTGTCGCCATCGTTGAACTGCACGCCGATACCGGCGGCGCGGTTGCCCTGGGCGCCTTTCGGCGTGATCCAGACCACCTTGCCGGCGACCGGGATCTTCTCCGGCTCGTCCATCAGGTTGAGCAGCATGAAGACTTCGTCGCCCAACTTGTAGGTCTTGTTGGTCGGAATGAACAGCCCGCCGTTGCGGATGAACGGCATGTAGGCGGCATACAGCACGGATTTGTCCTTGATGGTCAGGGACAGGATTCCGTTACGCGGACCCAGATTTGGTGGCAAGCTCATTCAGCTGTCCTGGCAGATTTTTCCGATGGCCGGATTCTAGCCCGGCCCGGGCAGACTTGCCCACTGTACGAGCAAGGCTTCGAGAAGCAAGGCACGGTTGAGGTTGGCTTTATTGAGGACTTTCTGCCGTTGCAACAGCAACCAGTCCTGCATCGCCAGCACCTTGGGCTGCGTCGATTTCTCGGCGAGATACTGCACGACCTTGCGCATGTCGGTGAGCCCCAGGCCCTCTTCATCGCGGGCCAGTTGGTAGCGCAGGATCAGCAGCGCCCAGTCGCAGAACCAGTCGAACAGTAATGGCAAAGGTACAGCATTCCAGCTTTCGGCCAGCTGACCTGGGGCAACCTGCTGCTTGAGCAGTTTTTTCACGCCCTCCACCACCTGCGCGCGCTGCTCGCGCACACCTTGGCCCTGCAGGCGCAACGCAGTCAGCGGTGAACCACCGGACAGCACCAGCAACTCGTCCAACGCCTCCACCGACTCATCCGGCAGGGAGCCCGCCAGCCAGGTACGAGCCTGCGCGGCGGTAGGCTGCGGACAGGCCTGCTGCACGCAGCGGCTCTTGATGGTCGGCAGCAGCCGGCTGGGCTGGTGACTGATCAGCAGCAGCACGGTATCGCCGGAGGGCTCTTCCAGGCTTTTCAGCAGCGCGTTGGCGGCATTGAGGTTCATCGCCTCAGCCGGCTCCAGCAGCAGCACCTTGCGCCCGCCCAATTGCGCGGTCTGCACCACGAAGCCCACCAGCTCACGGACCTGATCGACACGGATCGGTTTCTCCGGCTCTTCTGGTTCCAGCAGGAAATAGTCCGGGTGCGTGCCGGCGGCAAGCAGTTGGCAGGCCTTGCACTGACCACACGCCTTGCCGCCCTCGGGGCGCTGGCAGAGCAGCAGGTGCACCAGGTTCTCGGCCAGCGCGCGCTTGCCGATACCGGCCGGACCGTGCAACAGATAGGCATGAGCATGCTGCGAGCGGCTGCTGAGCTGCTGCCAGATGCCCTGCTGCCAGGGGTAGATGTCAGCCATTGAGGCGCTCCAGCAAGGCCGGCAGCAGCTTGTCGAGGTCGCGCTGCACCTCGGCCAGCGACTGCGCGGCATCGAGGATGTGATAGCGCGCCGGGTCGGCGTGGGCACGATCCAGATAGGTGTTGCGCACCGCCTCGAAGAAGCCACGGCCTTCCTGCTCGAAGCGGTCCAGACGACCACGGGCAGCGGCGCGGGACAGGCCGATTTCCACCGGCAGGTCGAAGACCAGGGTCAGGTCCGGGCGCAGGCCGCCCTGGACGAAGCTTTCCAATCGCGCGATGCGCTCTACCGGCAGGCCTCGCCCCCCGCCCTGGTAAGCGTAGGTGGCGTCCGTGAAGCGATCGCAGAGAACCACGGCGCCACGCTCGAGTGCCGGGCGGATCACTTCGGCGATGTGCTGAGCGCGGGCCGCGAAGACCAGCAGCAGCTCGGTATCCACCGCCATCTTTTCATCGCTGGGGTCCAGCAACAGTTCGCGGATACGCTCGGCCAGCGGCGTACCGCCGGGCTCGCGGGTCAGCTGGACCTCGATGCCCCGCTCGCGCAAGCGCTCCGCCAGGTACTCGCGGTTGGTGCTCTTGCCCGCACCTTCGGGGCCTTCCAGGGTGATGAACAGGCCGGTCACTCGGCTCACTCCTTGTGTTGTCGGGCTACTGCGCTGCAGGAGAATCTGCGGCGGGAGCATCTGCATCCGGCGTCTGCGCCGGCAGCGGGACGGGCGCCGGACTGGAACGGTAGTCGGCGCGACGCTTGATCTGGAACTCCTGGACGGCCTTGTTGTGGTCGTCGAGGTTGTCGGAGAAGGTATGGCTGCCGTCGCCGCGGGCGACGAAGTACAGGCTCTGCCCCGCCACCGGGTTGAGCGCGGCATGGATAGCCTCGCGGCCGGGCAGTGCGATGGGCGTCGGCGGCAGGCCGGCGACCACGTAGGTGTTGTAGGGCGTCGGCGTACGCAGATCGGCGCGAGTGATCTTGCCGGCGTAGCGCTCGCCCATGCCGTAGATAACGGTCGGGTCGGTCTGCAGCAGCATGTTCTTCTGCAGGCGACGCACGAAGACGCCGGCGATCTGGCCGCGCTCCTGGGGCACGCCGGTTTCCTTTTCCACCAGAGAAGCCATGATCAGCGCCTGGTAGGAGTCCTTGTAGGGCAGTTCCTGTGCGCGCTTGTCCCACTCCTCGGCCAGGATGCTGTCCATGCGCTGGTAGGCGTGCTTGAGGATATCGACGTCCTTGGTGCCGCGGACGAAACGATAGGTGTCGGGGAAGAAACGACCTTCCGGGAACACGCCTGGCTTGCCCAGCTTCACCATGACCTCGGCATCACTGAGGCCATTCAGGGTCTGCTCCAGCTTGGGCTGGCGGGCGAGCAGCTCGCGCACCTGGTGGAAATTCCAACCCTCGACCAGCGTCAGGCCGTACTGCACCACGTCGCCTTCGCGCCACAGATCGAGCAGCTGGGCGGCGGTCATGCCCGGCGTCAGTCGGTATTCGCCGCTGTGAAGCGCTTCACCGGCCAGATTGAAGCGCCAGTACAGGCGCAGCCAGAAGCCGCCATGCAGGACGTCTTCGTCCTCCAGGCGGGTCAGCAGGCGGCCAGGGGTGGCGCCGCTGGGAGCATCGAGCAGACGCTCTTCGGTGAGCTGGAGCGGCTGCTGCAGCGCACGGTGCTGCTCCCAGGCCGCCAGGCCCAGCATGAGCCCGGCCAGCAGCAGGCCGCCTTCCAGCAGCACCAGCAATTTGCGCATCACGTATCAGGAATCCAGAAGTTCGCAGAGTAGGCCCTGCAGTTTACGGGTCAGCGGCCCGACCGGCCAAGCGTGCTTGGCCATGCCGCGCACCGGCCAGATACCGTAGAGGCTGTTGCAGAGAAAGACCTCATCGGCCTGCGCCAGTTCGCCGTACTCGATGTCGCGGACGATGACCGGCAAACCCAAGTCGCGGGCGCGCTGGAGGATTTCGGCGCGCATCACACCAGCGACGCCGCAGCGGCTCAGCTCAGCGGTGATCAGCTCACCCTGCCTCACCAGGAACAGGTTGCTGAACACGCCCTCGACAATCCGTCCGGAAACATCGCGCATCAATCCTTCGGCGAAAGCCGGGTCGCTCCACTCAGCGCGAGCCAGGACCTGCTCCAGGCGATTGAGATGCTTGAGGCCGGCGAGCAGTGGCTGTTCAGCCAGGCGAGTGGCGCAGGGGAAGAGCGTGACGCCCTCTTCGCTGTTCTTCACCGGGTAGGCCGGCGCGGGCGAGCCCAGCAACAGACGACGCACCTGGGCATCGGCCTGCGGGGCATAGCCGCGCGCACCTTCGCCACGGGTCAGCATCAGCTTGGCGACACCATCGCCGAGCAGGGCGGAGAAACGCAGGAGTTCGTCTTCGACGAGCTCCAGGTTGACCGGCAGGGACAGGCGCCGAACGCCCTCCTCCAGCCTCACCCGATGGCGTGCCAGCAGGCGCGGGCGGCCTGCAGACACGCGGATAGTCTCGAACAGCCCGTCGCCGTAGGCCAGCCCGCGATCACGCGCAGACAGGGCCTCGGCGCTCTGGCCGTCGATCCAGCTCAGCATCAGTCGCGGAACCGGCGGAACACCAGGGAACCGTTGGTACCACCGAAGCCGAACGAGTTGGACAAGGCGACCTCGATCGGACGCTCCTTGGCCTGATGCGCGACCAGGTCGAGATCGCAGCCTTCGCTGGGGTTGTCCAGGTTGATGGTCGGCGGAGCGACCTGATCGCGCAGCGCGAGCACGCAGAAGATCGCCTCGACCGCGCCGGCAGCGCCCAGCAGGTGGCCGGTCATGGACTTGGTGGAGCTCATCGACAGCTGGTAGGCGTGATCGCCGAAGATCGACTTCACCGCGGCGATTTCCGCGATGTCGCCTGCCGGCGTCGAGGTGCCGTGGGCATTGATGTAATCGACCTGCTCGGGGTTGAGTCCGGCATCGCGCAGCGCAGCTTTCATGCAACGCGCGGCACCAGCGCCGTCTTCGGGCGGAGCCGTCATATGGAAGGCGTCGCCGCTCATGCCGAAGCCGACGACTTCGGCGTAGATGCGCGCGCCACGTGCCTTGGCGTGCTCCAGCTCTTCCAGGACCAAGGAGCCGGCGCCGTCAGAGAGCACGAAGCCGTCGCGATCCTGATCCCACGGGCGGCTGGCCTTGGTCGGCTCATCGTTGCGAGTGGACAGCGCGCGAGCGGCGCCAAAGCCGCCCAGGCCAAGACCGCAGGCCGCCATTTCGGACCCGCCGGCCACCATCACGTCAGCGTCGCCATAGGCGATGTTGCGCGCGGCCATGCCGATGTTGTGGGTGCCGGTGGTGCAGGCGGTGGTAATGGCGTAATTGGGGCCCTGCAGACCCAGGTTGATCGACAGGAACCCGGAAACCATGTTGATGACCGAGCCAGGCACAAAGAACGGCGAGATGCGCCGCGGGCCCTGCTCGAACAGCGAACGACAGGTGTTTTCGATGTTGGTCAGACCGCCGATGCCAGAACCGATGGCAACGCCGATGCGCTCCCGGTTGGCGTCAGTGACTTCCAGGCCGGAGTCGCGCACCGCCTGGTAGCTGGCGGCCAGACCGTACTGGATGAACAGGTCGAGTTTGCGAGCTTCCTTGGCGGACATGTATTGCTCGACGTCGAACCCTTTCACCGAGCCGCCGAAACGGGTGGCAAAGGCGGACAGGTCCATGTGTTCGATCGGGGCGATACCGCTGCGCCCGGCGAGAATGCCTTCCCAACTGCTCGGCACATCCACACCCAGGGGCGACAACATACCCATGCCAGTGATGACTACGCGTCTACGCGACACTGTGACTTCCTCTCATGTGTTTCACGGCAATAACGCCGGCTGATGCCGGCGTTAAAGAAAAGCCGCACGCCTTTGCAGGCCGTGCGGCTTCTTTCGTCGGGGAACCGACGACTACGTCTTATGCCTGGTGGGCAACGATGTAGTCGATGGCTTCCTGAACGGTGGTGATCTTTTCGGCTTGCTCGTCGGGGATTTCGGTCTCGAATTCCTCTTCCAGAGCCATCACCAGCTCAACGGTGTCAAGGGAGTCGGCGCCCAGGTCTTCAACGAAGGAAGCGCTGTTGGTGACTTCTTCTTCCTTAACGCCGAGTTGCTCAGCAACGATCTTCTTGACGCGTTCTTCGATGGTGCTCATACCTTGTTTTCACTCCTATGGACAATCCGTACAGCTGGGCTGCGGGTAAGCTTCACGG
>NZ_SWDV01000066.1 GCF_005877905.1 Pseudomonas nicosulfuronedens
CCTCTTCCAGATCCTGTCGTAGAACATTCATCCGCACTCCTTTTTGACGATCGTTTCGTGCTTTGCACTCGGAACGATCGTCACAATTGGTCGCATATTAGCCCTTGCAAAAAGCCTGATGCGTCGATGTGTCGCAGGGTGCGCGGAGCCATTTTCGAGCTTTTGAAAAGGTTCTTGATCGCCGTCATGGCAAGGTCTTTGCCAGATGCTTTAGCGGCTCGCGGAAGGTCTTTCTTGAAGGGCTGAAACGCCCGTGGTTCATGGGGCCGACGTATTTTCGTGGAGGCCGGAGCCGAGACTTGGCAGGGAGGGAAAGCCCCTTTCTCTCATGTGTTAATTGGGTGTTTTCTAAACGATTCGAGTCGGGACTGTTTCATGGGGTGAGAAAATATCTTGTTAAAAATGAAAGGCCGGGGCCTTGAAAGGGGTTTCTGAAATGCTTTGTAATACCCGCCGTCCATTTCCTACCCCCAAATCGCTGAGTCGCACTGACGTAGATCAAGGCCAGTGCTCACCCTTCGGTGCAGCGGCATAACAACAGGGGGCTGCCATCGGTGGGCTCCTGTCATACGACGAGTCGGGCAATCCGCTCGTGCATCCGGTGTGCGACGCGCGCGCTTCAACGAGCCGCCAGTCCAGACACCACACGCTGAATAACACGGAACGAATCAGCTGACGAAATCGGTTTCGCATCGCGAAGACCGGGCGACCTCCCTTTGCCTGGAATCCTTGCGGCCGCGTTCGTGAATCCATGACAGCCCTGGCAGGCGGCTTGGAAAAGTCGCGGGTAACGAGTCGTCGAGCAATGCGTGGCGAAGGCTCATGGGCGGTGAAGCGATTTTCATCCACTAAGGCCGCAAGATGAAAAAAGAGCAGTACACAGGAATTTTGAAGAGACTTGCGTTTCTGCCGATGCTGATGCTCGGCGGTTGCAACATGGCGCTGTTCGACCCGAAAGGGCAGGTCGGCGCTGACGAGAAGTCCCTGATCATCACGGCAACTCTGCTGATGCTGATCGTGGTGGTGCCGGTCATCCTGATGACCTTCGCGTTCGCCTGGAAATACCGGGCTTCGAACACCAAGGCCACCTACATGCCGGACTGGTCCCACTCGACCAAGATCGAGCTGGTGGTATGGCTGGTGCCCTGCGTGATCATCGCCGTGCTCGGCTGGATCACCTGGGAAAGCACCCACAAGCTGGACCCGTACCGTCCGCTGGACTCCGAGGTCAAGCCGGTGACCATCCAGGCCATCTCGCTGGACTGGAAGTGGCTGTTCATCTACCCGGAACAGGGTATCGCCACCGTCAACGAAATCGCCTTCCCGAAAGACACCCCGGTGAACTTCCAGATCACCTCGGATTCGGTGATGAACTCGTTCTTCATCCCGCAGCTGGGTAGCCAGATCTACTCCATGGCCGGAATGATGACCAAGCTGCACCTGATCGCCAACGAAGAAGGCGTGTTCGACGGCATCTCCGCGAACTACAGCGGCGGCGGCTTCTCGGGCATGAAGTTCAAGGCCATCTCCACCTCCGAGCAGGGCTTCCAGGATTGGGTCGCGAAGGTCAAGGCCTCGCAACAGACCCTGAACCTGGACCAGTACCCGGAGCTGGTGAAACCGACCGAGAACGTCCCGGCCACCTACTTCTCCACCGTCAGCCCCGAGCTGTTCTCCCACGTGCTGAACAAGTGGGAACACGCCGGCCACGCGATGGCCAAGGCCCACGAAGCCAAAGAGCAGGCCGAGAAGGGCGAGCACGGCGAAGCAGCGCATGACGAGGCCGCCATGGCGGGCCACGACATGAGCAACATGCAAGGCATGCCTGGCATGCAAATGAATCCGAGCCAGGAGTAACCGCAGATGTTCGGGAAACTGACACTGTCGGCCGTGCCGTATCACGAGCCGATCATCGTCATCACGCTGGCCATCGTCGCCCTGTTGGGCCTCGGTGTGTTCGGCGCGATCACCTACTACCGCAAATGGACCTACCTGTGGACCGAATGGCTGACGTCCATCGACCACAAGAAAATCGGCGTGATGTACATCATCGTCGCCCTGGTCATGCTGCTGCGCGGCTTTGCCGACGCCATCATGATGCGCGGCCAGCTCGCGCTGGCTGAAGGCGCCAACCACGGCTACCTGCCGCCGGAACACTACGACCAGATCTTCACCGCTCACGGCGTGATCATGATCATCTTCATGGCCATGCCCTTCATGACCGGTCTGATGAACCTGGCCGTGCCGCTGCAGATCGGCGCACGTGACGTGGCGTTCCCCTTCCTGAACTCCCTGAGCTTCTGGCTGCTGGTCGTCAGCGCCATGCTGGTGAACGTATCCCTGGGCCTGGGTGAATTCGCCCGTACCGGCTGGGTCGCCTACCCGCCGCTGTCCGAGCTGGCCTACAGCCCGGGCGTGGGTGTGGACTACTACATCTGGGCACTACAGATATCGGGTATGGGTACCTTGCTCACGGGTATCAACTTCCTGGTGACCGTGTTCAAGATGCGTACCCCCGGCATGAAGCTGATGCAGATGCCGATCTTCACCTGGACCTGCACCTTCGCCAACATCCTGATCGTTGCGTCGTTCCCGATCCTGACCGCGGCCCTGGGCCTGCTGTCGCTGGACCGTTACTTCGACATGCACTTCTTCACCAACGAGCTGGGCGGCAACGCCATGATGTACATCAACCTCTTCTGGGCCTGGGGCCATCCTGAGGTGTACATCCTGATCCTGCCGGCTTTCGGTATCTTCTCCGAAGTCACCGCGACCTTCGCTGGCAAGCGCATGTTCGGCTACACCTCGATGGTGTGGGCGAGCGCCGCGATCACCTTCCTCGGCTTCACCGTGTGGCTGCACCACTTCTTCACCATGGGGTCGGGCGGCGACGTCAACGGCTTCTTCGGCGTGGCGACCATGCTGATCTCCATCCCGACCGGGGTGAAGCTGTTCAACTGGCTGTTCACCATCTACCGTGGCCGCCTGCGCTTCGACACCCCGATCCTGTGGACCCTGGGCTTCATCGTCACCTTCACCATCGGTGGCATGACCGGCGTTCTGCTGGCCATCCCGGGCGCTGACTACCTGCTGCACAACAGCCTGTTCCTGATCGCCCACTTCCACAACACCATCATCGGTGGTGCGGTGTTCGGTTACCTGGCCGGCTTCGTCTTCTGGTTCCCGAAAGCCTTCGGCTTCAAGCTGGACGAGAAGTGGGGCAAGCGCTCCTTCTGGTGCTGGCTGGTCGGCTTCTACATGGCCTTCATGCCGCTGTACATCCTCGGCTTCATGGGTATGACCCGTCGCCTGAACCACTACGACAACCCGATGTGGAAGCCGTACCTGGTGGTGGCCTTCTTCGGCGCCGTGCTGATCTTCTTCGGTATCGCCTGCCAGCTGATCCAGCTGCTGGTCTCGATCAAGAACCGCAAGCAACTGGCCGACCTGACTGGCGACCCGTGGGGTGGCCGTACCCTGGAATGGTCCACTTCCTCGCCGCCGCCGTACTACAACTTCGCCGAACTGCCGAAGGTCAACGACATCGACGCGTTCCACGACATGAAGCAGACCGGTACCGCATACCGCAAGCTGCCGGCCTACGCGCCGATCCACATGCCGAAGAACACCGCCGCTGGCTTCTCCATCGCCGTGTTCGCCTTCCTCTTCGGCTTCGCTGCCATCTGGCACATCTGGTGGCTGGTGGGTGTTGGCTTCGTCGGCATGATCGCCTCGGTCATCGTGCGCAGCTACATCACCGACGTGGACTACTACGTCCAGCCGGATGAGATCGAGCGCATCGAGAACGCCAACTTCCAGCAACTCGCCTCCGCACAGCAGGTATAAACCATGTCGACGGCAGTACTTGATCAACACCTGGTCGATACGCACGAAGCGGCGCACGACCATGACCATGCTCACGACAGCGGCGGTATGACGGTATTCGGCTTCTGGCTGTACCTGATGACTGACTGCATCCTGTTCGCGAGCGTCTTCGCCACCTACGCCGTGCTGGTCAACCACACGGCCGGCGGCCCGAGCGGCAAGGACATCTTCGAACTGCCCTACGTGGCCGTCGAAACCGCGATCCTGCTGATCTCCTCCTGCACCTACGGCCTGGCCATGCTGGCTGCGCACAAGGGGGCCAAGGGCAAGGCCATCGCCTGGCTGGGCGTGACCTTCCTCTGCGGCGCGGCGTTCATCGGCATGGAGCTCAACGAGTTCCATCACCTGATCGTCGAAGGCTTCGGCCCGAGCCGCAGCGCCTTCCTGTCGTCCTTCTTCACCCTGGTCGGCATGCACGGCCTGCACGTTTCCGCAGGCCTGCTGTGGATGCTGGTGCTGATGGCGCAGATCGGCACCCGTGGCCTGACCGCGCAGAACAACACCCGCATGATGTGCCTGAGCCTGTTCTGGCACTTCCTGGACATCGTCTGGATCTGCGTCTTCACCGTCGTCTACCTGATGGGGGCTCTGTAATGTCCGCTGCTGCACATCATCACGACTCCCACGGCGCCCACGGCCACGATTCCCACGGTGCCGGCCACGGCAGCCTGGGCTCATACGCCATCGGCTTCGTGCTCTCGGTGATCCTGACCGCGATCCCGTTCTACATGGTCATCGACGGCGGCTTCTCGCGTCACGCCACCCTGCTGACCATGGTGATCCTGGGCCTGGTTCAGGTCGTCGTGCACCTGATCTGCTTCCTGCACATGAACTTCAGCTCCGAAGGCCGCTGGAACGTCATGGCATTCATCTTCACCGCCATCATCATTCTGCTGGTGGTCGGTCTGTCGCTGTGGATCATCTACACCGCAGACACCCTGATGATGCCAATGCCCTGAGGGCCGATGCCGTGAAACTCAAGCGTTATCTCCTGGTTGCCAAGCCGGGCATCATCTTCGGAAACCTGATCGCGGTGGCGGGGGGATACTTCCTCGCCGCTCGCGGCAGCGTTGACCCGATGCTGCTGCTGGCCACCGTGATCGGCCTGTCCCTGGTCGTTGCCAGCGGTTGTGTGTTCAACAACTGCATCGACCGCGACATCGATCGCTTCATGGAGCGTACCCGCAGTCGTGTCACCGTAACCGGGCAGATCTCGCTGAAGGCCGCCCTGGCCCACGGCGTGGTCCTCGGCGCGGCGGGCTTCGGCCTACTGGCGTGGAAGACCAACGTGCAGGCCACTCTGCTCGCTGCGTTCGGCTTCTTCGTCTACGTCGTGCTCTACAGCCTCTGGCTCAAGCGCAGTTCGGTCTACGGCACACTGGTCGGCAGTCTCTCCGGAGCCATGCCGCCGGTGGTGGGTTACTGTGCCGCGAGCGGTCACTTCGACATGGGCGCGGCGGTGCTGCTGCTGATCTTCTGCCTCTGGCAGATGCCGCACAGCTACGCCATCGCGATCTTCCGCCTCAACGACTACCGCGCCGCCGGGATTCCCGTGCTGCCGGTGGAGCGGGGCATCGAAGCGACCAAGAAGCAGATCCTCTACTACGTCGTGGCCTTCGGCCTGGCGACCCTGCTGCTGACCGTGACCGGCTTTGCTGGCTACGGTTACCTGGTGGTGGCGCTGGCCGTCAGTGCCTGGTGGCTGTTCATCGCGGTGAAAGGCTTCAGTGCCGAAGACGACCGCCGCTGGGCCCGCCAGTTGTTCGCCTTCTCCATCATCGCGATCAGCGTGCTGAGCCTGATGATGTCCATCGACTTCCAGGCCATTCCGGCCCAGTCGATGCTGGCGGCGCTGTAAGGCTGCTCTGCTGCAACGAAAAAGCCGCCCCTCGGGGCGGCTTTTTTGTGCCTGGTATTTCCTGGCGATGTGGCTTTTGTAGGAGCGAGCTTGCTCGCGAACGCTCTTTGCCGGCAGATCCAGAGCTGGGGCGGTTCGCGAGCAAGCTCGCTCCTACAGGGTGCTTCGGGTCCTGCAGGAGCGAACTGCGCCCGCGATCGCTACCCGATCAGTGCAGCTTCAAGCGCGGCTCGGTGCTGCGTCCGATGCGATCCGCGATCATCAGCAGCGCGGTGCGGAACGGCCCGTAAAGCGCCACCTGGTGCATGCGGTACAGCGACACGTAGAACATCCGCGCCAGCCAGCCCTCGAGTTTCACGCTGCCCATCAGGTTACCCATCAGGTTGCCCACGGCGCTGAAGCGCGACAGCGAGATCAGCGAGCCGTAGTCGGTGTAGCGGTACTCCGGCAGCGGCTTGCCATCCAGCTTCGCCACCAGTGCCTTAGCCAGCAGCGAAGCCTGCTGGTGCGCGGCCTGCGCGCGCGGCGGCACGGTACGTTCGCTACCGTCGCCCATCGGGCAGGCGGCGCAGTCACCGAAGGCGAAGATGTTGTCGTCGCGGGTAGTTTGCAGGGTCGAGCGGACCACCAACTGGTTGATGCGGTTGGTCTCCAGCCCGTCGATCTCCTTGAACAGGCTCGGCGCGCGGATGCCCGCTGCCCAGACCTTCAGGCTTGCGGGAATGAACTCGCCCGCCGAAGTGCGCAGACCTTCGGCCGTGACTTCCTGTACGGCCGAACCGGTGGCCACGCGGACGCCGAGCTTCTCCAGCGTCTGGTGCACCGGTTGGCTGATGCGTTCAGGCAGCGCCGGCAGGACGCGCGGACCCGCCTCGATCAGGGTGATACGCATGTTCTGCGGCTGGATGCCGGTCAAACCGTAGGCCGCCAGTTCCTGCGCGGCATGGTGCAGTTCAGCCGACAGCTCAACGCCGGTGGCGCCGGCACCGACGATGGCGACGCTGATCTGGTCGTCCTTGTCCTGTCCGGCATGGGCGCGCAGGTAATGGGTCAGCAGCAGCTTGTGGAAGCGCTCGGCCTGCTCGCGGGTGTCCAGGAAGATGCAGTGGTCTGCGGCCCCGGCGGTACCGAAGTCGTTGGTGGTGCTGCCGATGGAAAGGACCAGCGTGTCGTATTCCAGACTGCGCGCCGGCACCAGCTCTTCGCCTTGCTCATCGAGCGTGGCGGCGAGCTGGATGCGCTTGCTCGCGCGGTCCAGGCCGTCCAGGCGGCCGAGCTGGAATTCGAAGTGGTTCCATTTCGCCTGGGCGACGTAGTTCAGCTCATCCTCGGAGGAGTTGAGCGAGCCGGCGGCAACTTCGTGCAGCAGGGGTTTCCAGATGTGGGTGAGGTTGGCGTCGACGAGCGTAATGCGCGCCTTGCCCTTTTTACCCAGGGTGCGGCCGAGACGGGTCGCGAGCTCCAGCCCGCCGGCGCCGCCGCCGACGATCACGATACGATGGGACATGGTGCATTCTCATAGCTTAAGGAATCCTGTATCGGCCCGTGGCGGCACGGCGCTCACGCAAGGTAGGCCAGGAGGCGGCTCAGCAAACCCAGGGCGACGACCACCGCAAGCAATCCGGCCATCATCAGCCAAGGCTTGAACGGTGCACGCTGGACCTGGTGGACGGGGGAGCTGAGGTACTGATCGACCTTCTGCTGGTCTTCGGGGCTCAGGCGACTGGGCATGGGCGGCCTCCGTTTATAATGTCGAGCATTCTAGTAGGGCTTGGGCGGCCTCTCAATGCACCGCCGATCAATGCAGCATTACGTCGTTGCCTATTTACAGACCGACGCCCATGTCGAAAAGGATGCTGCGGCCCAGGCTGCCGCGCAGGAAATCCGGCGCGTCGCTGTGGGCGAAGAGCACGCGGGCGAAAGTCGGCCCCACCACCGATAGCGAGCGCCAACCCTGGCGCAGGTACTCGGTCGGCGGCGGAAAGGGCGTGTTGAAATCGGGTGTCTCGCGCTTGAGGCTGACAAAGGCGAGCAGGTCCAGTTCACGCGGGTCGATACCGCGCTCGGTATAATTGTGCGCCTTCTTGCGCAGCGTCGGTGCCAGGCGTGCCTGCAGTTCCGCGCAGGGAATCCGCCGGGGCCGCTGCTCACGGCGGATCAGCTGGTTGAGGCTCTGGGCCATGCGTCGGCGCAGCAATTCCTCCTTCCATTCCTCGTTGAGCCGACGGCCCTGGTCGAGCACGAAGAACACCTCGAAGGTGGCGTCGCGGAACAGCACATCCGGTGGCTGCTGCGTAGGCGCGATGAAGTCCTCCTGGCGATAGGGCACTTTCAGCGCCTGCAGCAGGCGCTGGCAGGCCCAGCACTCCCGCTCCCACTTGCGGGCGTTGGAGAGGAAGTCGTTGGCTTGTTCCGCCTGGCGCGTCAGCAGGCGCAGATAGTCGGACTCGTTCATGTCTCAAGCATAGTTGCTGGCAACCGCAGGCGGGCGCCGATGGCGGTGTAGACTGTTGCCAATCATTGGCGGTTCCGGGCAAGGAGGGAAGCGTGAGACGAGTGCTGGGTGGGATGCTGTTGATGGTGCTGGCGAGCGTGGCAATGGCGCAGGAATCGCCTGCCACCGGTTGGACGCTGCTGGATCAGTACGACAAACCCTACACCGCCACGGCCGATCTGAAGGTGCTGCTGGTTGCCCACGATATGGCCGGCTCGAAGCTGGTAAAAGCCGCGCTGGCGGATCGCCCTAAGGGATACCTCGAATCGCGTAGCACAGCCTTCGTTGCCGATATCAGCCGCATGCCTGCGCCCATCTCGAAGCTGTTCGCCGTCCCCGCCATGCGCGACTACTCCTACCGCGTACTGCTCGACCGCGAGCCCCGCGTGGCCAACCGCTTCCCGGCCCAGGCGGATGCGGTGACCTGGCTGCAACTCGAACAAGGCAAGGTCGTCGCGACTCGCCAGTTCGACTCGGCTGAAGCCTTGCGTCAGGCGCTGGAGCAGGGCGAGCCGTGATCGCCGCACAGCTGTTGTCAGCGGAAACCCTGGAGATCGGCTGGGCGATCTATTTGCCCATCGTCGTCTGGGCCATCTGGCGCGCGCCCTGGGTGGAGCTGGTCAGCGACTTCCGCCGCCAGCACCTGGTGTTCGGCACCATGCTCGGGTTGTTCCTGCTCTGGCTGGTACGGCGCGACTTCGCTTCCGGGGTATCTTTCCACTTCATCGGCATGACGGCCGTGACCCTGCTGCTGGATTGGCCGCTGGCTATCATCGTCGGGCTCGTCGCACAGCTCGGGCTGTGCCTGATCGACCGCCAGGACTGGGCGGCCATCGGCGTGAACGGCATCCTGCTGGTGCTGATTCCGGTGCTGATCACCGAGGTCGCGGCGATCCTCGTCGAGCGCCGGCAGCCGCGAAACCTGTTCGTCTACATCTTCTGCTCAGGCTTCTTCCCGGCGGCGCTGGCGGCGGTGTGCAGCCTGCTATTGGGCCTTGGCCTGTTGTGGATGGATGGACTGTTCCCGATGCCACCGTGGATCGAGGATTTCATCGGCTACCTCTGGCTGATCATGTTCCCCGAGGCCTTCATCAACGGCACCATCGTGACCGGACTGGTGGTCTTCTACCCTGACTGGCTGGAGACCTTCAATCGCACGCGCTACCTGCAGGCGCCGTGGAAGGATGACGATGAGCCGCACTGATGTTCAGCCATCTGCGAGGCTCATGGCCCAGGCGATTTGATCCAGGTCAGTTCGGAAACCTCCCGGGATCAGGGAAGCTTGGCCCCCATTCGCAAGGAGATTGCCGATGAGCATTCACAGCTGGGCCGAGCAGCGCCTCCACGAGCTGCTGATCGAAGCCGAAGCGGCCGGCCAGGACCCGCAACTGGCCGTGCGCGCGCTGCTCAGCGCCGTGGTGCAGGCCAATGCGCAGGTCCGTACGCAGGAAGACCTGGGCCACGAGCTGCACTTCCTCGCCGATAACCTGGACGAAGAGCGGGACTACGCTTTCATGCGTCCCTGAATGAAAAAGGCCCGCTTCTGCGGGCCTTTTTCTGGACGGGTCAATGTCCTCGTGGCTTCTCGAGGTCGCCGGAGAACAGTTCGTCTTCCAGGTTGTCGCCGGGAATGGCGTGCTCTTCCGCCGCCCAGGCGCCGAGGTCGATCAGCTTGCAGCGGTGCGAGCAGAAGGGGCGGTATTC
Source organism: Pseudomonas nicosulfuronedens (assembly GCF_005877905.1). Lineage (GTDB taxonomy): Bacteria > Pseudomonadota > Gammaproteobacteria > Pseudomonadales > Pseudomonadaceae > Pseudomonas > Pseudomonas nicosulfuronedens. The sequence goes on from NZ_SWDV01000066.1 coordinate 9,942, forward strand.
GTTCTTGGCGCTCCATTCAACAGGAGCGCCACAGGTAGGGCATTCCACGGTCAGGGGTTGGCTCATGGTTGTCCTCCACGCAGGCCTAGATAGAACTGATGCAGACGCTCGACCTGCTGGTGCAGGTGACCGAGGTCGCCATCGTTGAGCAGCACGTCGTCCGCGTGCTTGAGTCGGTCGTCGCGCAAGGCCTGGGCCTTGAGAATCGAGCGGACCTGTTCTTCGGACACCTGGTCGCGGCGCATGGTGCGTTCCAGTTGCAGGTGTTCGGGGGTGTCGACCACCAGCACGCGCTGGGTCATGCGGTGCTGCCCGGACTCCACCAGCAGTGGCGAGACCAGGATGGCGTAGGGCGACTGCGCCTGCGCCAGGTTGCTGGCGATCTCCTGGCCGATCAGCGGGTGCAGCAGTTGCTCAAGCCAGCGGCGCTCGTCCTCGGCCTTGAAGATGCGCTCGCGCAGGGCTGCACGGTTGAGCTGGCCGTCCGGCAGCAGCAGGGCGTCGCCGAAGCGCTCGACGATCCTCGCCAGGGCAGGGCGGCCGGGCTCCACTACCCAGCGCGCAGCGTGGTCGGCGTCGACCATGTGGATGCCCAGCGAGGCGAAATGCTCGGCGGCGGCGCTCTTGCCGCTGCCGATGCCGCCGGTGAGGCCCAGAATCCAGGGTTTCATCGTTCTCCTTTCTGCCGGCCCGGTGGCCGTCGCGGGCGCCGAGGGAAGTCGGCGCCGGAGAAGGCTAGCGGAAACCGGCGAACTGCAGATAGGTCGCGGTTATTTGATCACCCCAGAGCAACGCAATCCAGCCGGCGATGGCCAGATAGGGGCCGAAGGGGATGGGCGTACTGGTTTCGGCATTGCGCAGGCGCAGCATGATCACGCCCAGCACGGCACCCACCAGTGACGAGAACAGGATGGTCAGCGGCAGCACCTGCCAGCCACCCCAGGCGCCGAGCATGGCCAACAGCTTGAAGTCGCCGTAGCCCATGCCTTCCTTGCCGGTGATCAGCTTGAACAGCCAGTACACCGACCACAGGCTCAGGTAGCCGAACACCGCACCCCAGAGCGCGTCGCCCAAGTTGGTAAAGAGTCCGAAGTGATTGACGATCAGCCCCAGCCAGAGCAGCGGCAGCACCAGGGCGTCCGGCAGCAACTGGTGATCGACGTCGATCATGCTCATCGCCAGCAGGCCCCAGGTCAGCAGCAGCATCGCGCCGGCCTGCCAGCCGAAGCCGTAGTGCCAGGCGATGAAGGCCGACAGCACACCACAGGCCAGCTCGATCAGTGGGTAGCGCTTGCTGATCGGCGCCTTGCACGACGAACACTTGCCGCCCAGCGCCAGCCAACTGACCACCGGGATGTTCTCCCACGGTTTGATCTCGTGGGCACAGTGCGGGCACTGGGAGTTGGGCAGGACCAGGTTATAGGTCGGGCGCTTCTCGCCCTCTGGCATACCCAGGGTTTCCCGCGCCTGTTGTTGCCAGTCGAGCTCCATCATCCGCGGCAGACGATGGATCACCACGTTGAGGAAGCTGCCGAGCAGCAGGCCGAGGAGGGTGGCACATAAAACAAAGGCCAGCGGGGTGCTGGCCAGGAAGTCGAGAACAGGCATGGGTTAGACGACAGAGCCCAGTTGGAAGATCGGCAGGTACATGGCGATGATCAGGCCGCCGACCAGAACGCCCAAAACGGCCATGATCATCGGCTCCATCAGTGTGGTTAGGTTATCGACGGCGTTGTCTACTTCTTCTTCATAGTAGTTGGCGACCTTGTCCAGCATGTTGTCCAGGGAGCCGGATTCCTCACCGATGGCAGCCATTTGCACGGCCATGCTGGGGAAGATTCCGGTGGTCTTCATGGAGAAGTTCAGCTGTGTGCCTGAAGATACGTCCTGCTTGATCTTGGCGACTGCATTGCGGAAAACTACGTTACCCGTGGCGCCGGATACCGAGTCCAAAGCCTCTACCAATGGCACGCCGGCGGCAAAGGTAGTGGACAGCGTGCGGGCGTAACGGGCTACGGCGGACTTGTAAATGATGTCGCCGACGATTGGGACGCGCAGGACGCCACGATCCACCATGTCACGGAATCTTTCCGAGCGGTTATGCGCGGTCTTCAATGCGTAGCCGATTGCGAACATGGCGATCAGAATGATGAACCACCAGGCCTGCATCACCTCGGAGAGGTTGATGACCATCTGAGTGAACGCCGGCAATTCAGCGCCAAAGTTCTCGAATACCGACTGGAACTGGGGCACCACCTTGATCAGCAGAATGGCGGAAACGATCAGTGCTACGATGACCACCGCGATCGGATAGGTCATGGCTTTCTTAATCTTGGCCTTAAGCGACTCGGTCTTCTCTTTGTAAGTTGCCACGCGATCGAGCAGCGTTTCGAGGGCGCCTGACTGCTCGCCTGCATCCACTAGGTTGCAATAGAGGTCGTCGAAGTACTGGGGCTTTTTGCGCAGGGCATTGGCCAGGCTGTTACCGGCCGCAACTTCCTGCTTCACCTCATCGATCAGCTTACGCATGTTGGGGTTGTCGAAACCCTCGCCGATGATGTCGAAGGACTGCAGCAGTGGTACGCCCGATCCCATCATTGTTGCCATCTGACGAGTAAACAGTGCGATGTCCATTGGCTTGATGCGCTTGCCCTGACTCAGCAGGGAGATACCCTTCTTGCGCACCTTGGTGGGGTTGATGCCTTGCTTGCGCAATTGAGCCTTGACCAGCGCCGTATTGACCCCGGAAAGCTCCCCCTTGACCTTCCCGCCTTTGCGATCAGTGCCTTCCCAGGCGAAGACGCTGCTCTTCAATGCTTTTTCCGCCATGGATTAATCCTTGGTCACGCGGTTGACTTCTTCGAGACTGGTTATGCCTTGCATGGCTTTAAGCAGGCCCGAAGTGCGCAGATCGTTGAAGCCTTCTTTTCGTGCTTGATCAGCGATCTGAATGGAATTGCCTTCTTCCATGATAATCCGCTGCAGGGCCGGCGTGATTTTAACCACTTCATAAATACCTACGCGGCCCTTGTAGCCACCCTTGCAATTTTCACATCCGATGGGCGCGTATAGCTTGAAGGAGCCGATCTTGTCCTCGGGGAAGCCTTCGTGGCGCAATGCATCGCCAGGAACATCGTGTTCCTTCTTGCAGTGCGGGCAGAGCTTACGGGCCAGACGCTGGGCAATGATCAGGTTCGTAGAGGTCGCCAGGTTGAAGGAGGCGACGCCCATGTTCAGCAGGCGCGTCAGGGTTTCCGCTGCGCTGTTGGTGTGCAGGGTAGACATCACCATGTGGCCAGTCTGCGCAGCCTTGATGGCGATTTCTGCCGTTTCCAGGTCACGGATCTCGCCAACCATGATCACATCCGGGTCCTGACGCAGGAAGGCCCGCAGGGCCTGGGCGAAGTCCATGCCCTGGCGCGGGTTGACGTTCACTTGGTTGATGCCTTCCAGGTTGATCTCCACCGGGTCTTCCGCGGTAGAAATGTTGATATCGGGGGTATTGAGAATATTCAGACCGGTATACAGTGATACGGTCTTGCCCGAGCCTGTGGGACCGGTGACCAGGATCATGCCCTGCGGTTGCTTGAGGGCTTCCATGTAGAGCTGTTTCTGGGCGTCTTCGTAGCCCAGTGCGTCAATCCCCATCTGTGCACTGGCGGAGTCCAGTATCCGCATCACGATCTTCTCGCCCCACAGTGTGGGCATCGTATTAACCCGGAAATCGATGGATTTACTCTTGGATACACGCATCTTGATGCGGCCATCCTGGGGTTTGCGGCGCTCTGAGATATCCAGCCCGGCCATGACTTTCAGGCGGGCCGAAATGCGGCTGGCCAACTGAATTGGCGGTTTCGCGACTTCGTGCAGCATGCCATCAGTCCGGAAGCGGACCCGGTAGATCTTCTCGTAGGGTTCGAAGTGGAGGTCTGAGGAACCTCCCTTGATGGCATCGAGCAGCATCTTGTTGACGAAGCGCACAACGGGGGCGTCGTCGGCATCCCCTCCGATGGGGTCATCCTTCTGCTCTGCATTGCCGTTCTCGATATCCAGGCCGTCTAGGTCGATATCACCCAGATCGTCAAGGGCGCTGGTGGCGCTTTCGAAGAGCTTTTCGATGGCGTCGCCGAGCTTGTCGTCTTCGACCAGGATGGCTTCGGTCGTCAGGCCAGTGCTGAACTGGACGTCGGTGATCGCTTGGTGGTTGGTCGGGTCGGAAAGGCCGACAAACAGTTTGTTGCCACGTCGCCAGAGCGGAAGCACCCGATGCTGACGGATCAGTTTTTCCGAGACCAACTCCTTGGGCAGGGCTTCGCGATCGAGGCTGCTCAGATCGCAGAAGGCCACGCCAAACTGATCAGCGGCAAGTTCTGTCAGAGGGCGACTCTTCACGAGTTTGTTCTGCACCAGATAGGTGACCAGCGACAGCTTGTTGCGTTGCGCCTGTAATTGCGCCTGCTGGGCACTCTTCTCGTCGAGAAGCTCGGATTGCACCAGTTGGCGAGCGAGGCCGGACAGGACGACTTGATCGTTCATGGAAGGTAAATGCCGGGAAGAGGTATCAATGCCTTATAACGCAGATGTCGCGGAGTGCCAAATTGGCGAAGCACCACTGCCAAAAAATGTCACTTCCTGCGCAATAGTGCGTAGCTGCTATTGAGAAATTTCTGCTGGATCAGGGGATGCGCGGCTGTAGGAGTATTGGCATGATTTCTGCCTGATGTTTGGAAGGTCCTACGACCTCTTATATAAACCTGGAGAGAATTATGAAGGCTCAAAAAGGCTTTACTCTGATCGAACTGATGATCGTGGTTGCCATCATCGGTATTCTGGCTGCCATCGCACTGCCGGCCTATCAGGATTACACCAAGCGTTCCAACCTGCCGGGCCTGCGTTCGGGCTTCGTCGCCGGTGACGCTGAAGTAC
>NZ_SWDV01000067.1 GCF_005877905.1 Pseudomonas nicosulfuronedens
GTACCCACAAGGTTCGCTAAGTGATCGAATTCCACGACGTCCACAAGACCTATCGCGTCGCCGGACGCGATATCCCGGCCCTGCAGCCGACCCGCCTGTCCATCGAGCAGTACCTATCGCGCTTGCACAGCGCCATTGAGCGCTCCCTGAGGCAGTACGCCAGGGTGTTTGCCTTCAGAGTGGATCTCCGCCTACCACTGTCCATCGAGCTGCCTGACTACGCTTGTACGAACGAGGTCATCAGTCGGTTTCTGGAATCCTTCAAGGCCAAGATCGAGCATGATCGACAGAGGGCTCGTGCTCGGCACCGATACGCTCATGACAGCAAGGTCCGATACGTCTGGGCCAGAGAGGAGAGCAGGGGAGAGCGACCGCATTACCACCTGCTGATCCTGCTCAATGGAGATGCTTACTTCACAGTCGGCAGGAAGACCTCATCTGAGCAGAACATCTTCCATCGTCTGCAGCAGGCATGGGCCAGTGCGCTGGGGCTCAGCGTGGAGGAGGTGAGTGGCCTGGTGGAGATACCGCGAGCGGCTGGATACCTGGTTAGTCGAGCTGCTGGTGATCATGGAGAGCTAGCTAACCTTTTCCGTCGAGCGAGCTACCTCTGCAAGGCTGCTACGAAGAACTATGGGGATGGTCAGCATGGATTCGGATGCAGTCGTGGATAGCTGGATTCCAGACACGTCTTATATCGACTTTCATCTTTGGTCGATCCAATGCACCTGCCTCATTCCTGTTCGCATGGATGGGGTAGTTGGAGCAAGTCGCTTGCCCTGAAAGGCATCGTCCGGATGCTTCAACTCTTGCGATGGAGCGCGGTGGTTGACCGTATCGAGACGGGGCGAGGACGCCTGGTTTTCGGACTGGTTGGTTCGTAGAAATTAACCCAGTTGGCTCCTGGTATGACTAAAGCCAGCTAGGTGCATTTCCATGACGAGTCACACCGCCATCCTCTCTGATTTCTTGCTCCGGGCAGAGATCA
>NZ_SWDV01000068.1 GCF_005877905.1 Pseudomonas nicosulfuronedens
CGATCCAGTAGCGAGCCGGCTTACCGCGTCTTGCACGATGATTCTGGTGATCCTCTCTATCGCCCGACATCGCTCGCCATTTCAGCCGTTCAGCTAAAGCAGATGCACGATTTCATCATGGAGCTCGAGGGGGAGGTGGCGGGCGAGGCTCTACGAGCGTTTCAGAATGCCTGTCGGTGCGTGGGGCTTGAGTTTAGTCCCTTGGTGGGCATGGTCTGTCTGAGCGAAGACGAAAGTCGCTACCTATGCTCCGAGGAGTCGCTGAACTGGTTCGTGGAGTGTGTTCGAGCCTACTCCGATGCCGCACAAGGGTGAGCGCATGGGGCACAAATCGGGGTCAGCTTCCGACCCATAGCAGACATCGGCCCTCGGGAGTGGGGGGGAGATTAGCGGCGAATCTGAATGCAGCCTGAAGTCAGCAATGGCAAGAGCGGCGTTGGTGGATTGTGCATTGTCCGCCAGTGGTCGAGGCGGATCGCTTTCGAGGTGCCTGATTGGTGCTGGTGAATTCGACGTCGAGCTTCCGTCTGTTGAATCGGCCACTGGTCGGTCGGTGGCTACTTGATATCATTATCCCTGCGTAAAATGTGCCTTTAGGATCAGCTTACCCATGGAATGTGCCGCTGCCGGGCCGGAATCACGCCAGAAGGCTAGCTCCTATCAAGGGGCTATTTTCAATGCTCCACAGAGTTTTACTCCATGCCGTCCGGCTCCGTTCCCAGAATTAATCTGCGTACATTGATATTGCTCTTCGCCCTGTTGGCAATCCTCGCAACCTTACTCAACGATCTTTATGCAACCTACCGGATCCAGCGTGAAACGCTGGTTCACAATTCTTTGGAGGCCAATCGCGCTTATGCCGCCAAGGTTGCACTGACCATCGGACAGAGCTTGGGTGAGGACCTTGCTCGCTTGGCCTACAGCGCCCGGATCATTGGCGAAGATTTTCGCCTTGAAGCCCATCGAGGGGCTGAGGCTCGCCGGCTGGCCGAGCAGGACGATAGCTTCAACACGGTAATTGTTGCTGATGCGCAAGGACGCATCGTTTCTTCCTATCCCACGTCGCTCAGTGTGAACGGTCAGACCTTACGCTCCAAGGTTCCGCTGGAAGAGCGCAGAGCGATGATTAGCCCTGCGTTCAGCTCGTTGGTAGGAAACCTGATCGTGTTTGCCTCACAGCCAATCTGGAGCCCTGAGGGGGAGTACCTCGGGTTAGTAGGTGGAACCATTTATCTGCATAAGGACAATGCCCTGAACGAGATCATCAGCAAGCATTTCCAGCAGGACTCCTCCTATGTTTATCTGGTGGATGGAGAGCGCCATCTGCTGTTTCATCCAGACCCGAATCGTATCGGCGAGCAAGTCGGGAAAAACCCTGCGATCGATGCAGTGTTGCGTGGCGAAAGTGGTGCGTCCCCCATACGCAGCTCAACCGGGAGGGACATGCTGGCCGGCTATGCGGCAGTACCTCACAGTGGATGGGGCGTCATTTCACAGCAACCATTGAGTGTGCCTCTCGATACCCTTTGCAATCTGATGCTGCAAGTCGTGATTGGCATCATTCCGATGAGCTTGCTCGGCCTGATGCTACTTTGGTGGGCTGCGTCGCACATTAGTCGGCCTCTTAGCCAACTGGCTGAATATGCGGGACAGCGAGCTAGCGAGGAAGGCATTCGCAAGGTGCGTGCGTGGTATGCCGAAGCTTGGAGTATTCGGCGAGCAATGATCATCGGCGCTCTGCTGACCCAGGAGCGCATAGGAAAACTCAATCGCCAGGCATTAAGTGATCCGCTCACTGGTCTTGGAAATCGCCGTGTAATGGAGAGCGCGTTGAATGATTGGCACTTGCTCGGGAAGCCCTATGCCGTAGTAAGCATGGATATCGACCATTTCAAACGAGTCAATGACAAGTATGGGCACGCCGTTGGCGACAAGGTGTTACAGGCATTTGCGACCCTGCTTGGGCAAAATTGTCGAGACGGCGACTTGGCGTGCCGAGTAGGCGGTGAGGAGTTCATCCTCTTGTTACCGCAAACGAGCCTGGCTGCAGCCGCAGAAGTCGCCGAGCGTATTCGCCGCTCACTGGAGATGACCCCGATACCTCCTGCCGGGCAAATCACCCTGTCCCTCGGTGTATCCCACTGTGGGGCTGAACAAGCAGATCCCTCCAAGGTGCTGGACCAAGCCGATCACTTGCTTTACCAAGCCAAGCAGGCAGGCCGCAATCGTGTGATGGCAGAAGTGTAGGCACCGTCGGCCCTACGGTCCGATTGGAGCTTGCAGTGCAGCAATAGGCATTTTTCTCAACGGATACCCTGGTTCCAGTGCTTCGCCCATGCCGGAATGTCATCGGCCGGCATTGGGCGGGCTATGCCATAACCTTGCACGATGGAACAGCCGATATTCTGCATCAGGGCTGCATGCTGCTGTGTCTCCACGCCTTCCGCGACTACTTCGAGTTGGAAGGTGTGAGCCAATTGGATCACGCTCTCGACGATTCCCCGATCCTCCGAGTCGGTGGTCATCTTGCGGACGAAGCTCTGGTCGATCTTTAGCGCCTGGATCGGGAGCTTTCGCAGATAGGTGAGGGAGGAATAGCCAGTACCGAAATCGTCAAGGGCGAAGTGCACGCCCATCCTTTCGCATTGCGCGAGCACATCAATGGCCTGGTCCAGATCGGAGAAAGCGGCATTCTCCAATATCTCCAGCTCAATGTTCTTGGCAGGCAAGGCTGGGTATCTTTCCAGTGCCTCGCACAGGATTGCCGGAAAGTTTCCGTAGAGCAGCTGGTTGGCGCTTACATTGATGCTGACGCGTATGTCGAGACCTTCTACGAGCCATGCGGTGGCCTGTGCTATTGCCTGGTTGATTACCCATACGCCGAGAGGCTGTTCTAGGTCACTGTCGATCACCATGGGTAGGAATTCGCCGGGTGCGAGCATGCCATGCACCGGGTCTTGCCAGCGCAGCAAGGCCTCTACGCCAACCATTGTACCGAGGCGTAAGTCGACCTTAGGCTGGTAGTACAGTGTGAACTGGTTGCCATCCAACGCGGCGCGCAAGCGTTCCAGTTGGTTGCGTCGAGACTGGGCCTTACGGTCACGCTCTGGGTCATAAAGATGGAAGCGGTTTTTGCCAGCCTGTTTGGCCAGGTACATGGCTTGGTCTGCGTGGCGCAGCAAGGCATCTGGGTCGCCGTGATCATCGGGGTAAAGGCTCACACCGATGCTCGCAGTCACAGCCAACTTGGTGTCCTGTATGTTGACTGGCCGATTGGCCGCCCTGAGTAGTTGATCGAGCACGTAGGAGCAATGCTCCGGTGATTCTATATCCGACAAGAGCAGCGCGAATTCATCGCCTCCCATACGCGCCAACGTATCATCGCCTCGCAGCGCCATTTTCAAATGCTCTGCGACACCAATGAGCATGGCATCGCCGCTCGCCGACCCGAAGCAGTCGTTGATCTGCTTGAATCCATCGAGATCGAGAGAACAGACAGCGAGCAATTTACCGCTATGTTCGGAGCGCATCATCCCCTGTCCGAGTCGGTCCGTGAGTAGACGGCGGTTGGGCAACCCCGTACACATCGACCGTGGGCCGCTGCATCGCTCGACACGCTAATCCTTTAGTCGATATTTCACATTTTTTTCAGATCCCGCACTTTAAGTAAGGAATTGCGAGCCGATAGATCTTCAATCAGAACGAGTGCGCCGCCATGACTATTCGTAACCTCCGCGTCTCAACCCGCATTGCAATAGCTTTTGCCGGATTGGTTGTGTTGCTTCTAGTGGTTGGCGGTGGTTCCCTGCTGCAAATGCGCGCTATGAATGAAAGCGCCGGTGAGGTTGACGGCAATTGGCTGCCAAGCATTCTGGCGCTCGGTCAGATGGACGTCGCCACCATGCGCTTGCGTGCATCCACGTTGCGCGTTGCAGTGATCGACAATGAAACCAACCGCAAGCTACTCGCGGCTGACAGGCAACATCTGGAAGAGGCACAGGCGCAGTATCGCCCGCTGATCTCCAGTGATGACGAAGCGGCGGGTTATGAGCGCTTCCGCATAGCGTTGCAGAGCTATTACGAAGGGCAGCAGCAACTGCTCGACTTGCTGGCTCAAAGTCGTTTGGCCGAGGCGCGTGACCTCATCTCTCAAGTTCTCAACTCCCGGGGCAACACGCTGGTCTCCGGACTAGAAGGTCTGACCAAGCTCAATGCTGACGGTGCCAAGGCTGCCACGCTCAGCAGCGACCATGCATACGAAGAGGCTCGACTACTGGTGCTGGTCATTCTGATCGGCGCGGTAGTGCTCGCTATCATTCTTGCGCTGGTGATGTCCCGCAGCATTGTGCGTCCCTTGGCACAAGCTGTTGAGGTGGCGCGCACTGTGGCTGCCGGAGATTTGACCGAGAACATTCCCCTGGAGGGACGCGATGAAGCCAGCCAACTGATGGAAGCGTTGCGCAATATGCAGCAAAGCCTGCGCGTCACCATCAGCCTGATCGCCGACTCATCGTCCCAGCTAGCCTCTGCTTCGGAGGAGCTGCACGCTGTTACCGAAGATGCGAGCCGCGGGCTAACGCTGCAGAACCAGGAGATAGAGCAGGCCGCCGCCGCCTGCAACCAAATGAGTGCGGCCGTCGATGGCGTGGCCAACAATGCTAGCTCCACACTTGAATCCTCACGGCGCGGTGACGCGGCGGCCGTGCAAGGTCGAGATCAGGTAGTGGAAACTGTTCGCGCGATCAATGCCTTGGCGGTGGACATGAATGCAAGCGTCACACGAGTTGAACAGCTCGCGAGCCAAATGCAGCAGGTCGGTAAAGTGCTAGATGTTATTCGCTCAATCGCCGAGCAAACCAATCTGCTTGCTCTGAACGCCGCAATAGAGGCCGCCCGAGCTGGCGAGCAAGGACGAGGTTTTGCCGTGGTTGCCGACGAGGTTCGCATGCTTGCTCAGCGTACTCAGCAATCGACGCAGGAGATCGAGCAGATGGTTGTTCATCTGCAGCAGGATGCTGCAGATGCAGTGCGCACACTTCAAGGTAGCTCTGCCTTGATGGGGGAGACCGTTCAGAGAGCCGAAGCCGCCAATGACTGCCTCGGCGACATTACCAATGCGATGGCGGCTATTAACGAGCAGAACGCAATGATAGCGAGCGCGGCGGAAGAGCAAGCGGCAGTTGCGCGCGAGGTAGACCGCAGCTTGGTGAGCATCCGTGATCTTTCTGCGCAGAGCGCTGCCGGTGCCAGTCAAACCAGTGCATCGAGCCAGGATCTGTCTCGACTGGCTGTTCAACTCAAGAGTGCAGTTTCCGCATTTCGCGTTTGAATGCACTGACTATGGATACGCTCTCTCAATGTTGGTTCTCGGGACGGGCGCATCCAGCGCGACAGGCGGACATGCTCGAAAAACATGTTGTGGAATGTACTGCCAGGGTAGGCAAGGAGTCAGCATCGCGGGTGAGCAGCGATTCATCCGTCTGCGGTGCTGGAGCTAGCAGGCAGGGGGCTTCTATGGGGCAAGATAATGACCGATTCGCCGTATTTGCGTATTCCAGTCGAAGCAGTGACGCTCGGCATGTATGTACAAGAATTGTGTGGGGCTTGGGTAAATCATCCCTTTTGGCGTGCCCATTTCCTGCTTGAAGACCCCGAAGACCTGCGTCGGCTCAAAGAGAGTTCGGTGCGAGAAGTGCTTATAGATCCCAGTAGAGGGCTATCACCGCCTGCCCTTAAGCAAGCCGACTCTAAACCGGAAACGTCGTCTCAACCACGCCCTACAACGCCCGTCGATGAGTCGCAGCGAAATACAACCGCGAGCAGTGCAATTCGCCGCTCTCTGGAGCAAGAAATTGAGTCGGCTCGCCAGTTGTGCAGTAAGTCCAAAAAGGTCGTGATGGCAATGTTTCAGGATGCTCGGCTGGGACGTGCCGTCGAGGTTGAGGGTGCACGGGCCATGGTCAATGAGATTACTGTCTCAGTGGAGCGCCATCCCACCGCACTGATCAGCTTGGCTCGCCTCAAGACTGCAGATGAATACACCTATCTCCATTCCGTCGCTGTTTGTGCGCTGATGATCTCACTGGCGCGACAGCTCCATCTAGACGAGGGCCTCGTTCGTGAGGCTGGGTTAGCGGGTTTGTTACATGACATCGGAAAAATGTGTGTACCGATGAGTATCTTGAATAAACCTGGGCGTTTAGATGACGCTGAGGTCGCCTGCGTTCGCGAACATCCTAGTCGTGGCTCAGACATTTTGCGGGAGGGGCGGCAAGTCGGTGCGCTGGTACTCGATGTCTGCCTTCATCATCACGAAAAGCTAGACGGGAGTGGCTATCCCCACGGCTTGGCAGGTGAGCAGATAAGTCTGGTCGCGCGTATGGGAGCTGTCTGCGATATTTACGATGCGATTACCTCAGACCGCCCCTACAAGTCCGGTTGGGATCCTGCGGAGTCGTTGCAACGGATGTCACGCTGGTGCGGACACCATCTTGACGAGTCGGTTTTCCAGGCATTCATTCGATGTTTGGGCATCTATCCAGTTGGTGCGCTGGTGCGGCTTCAGAGTGACCGGCTCGCGGTGGTAGTAGATCAGAGTACCGAGTTGTTGTTGCCGATAGTCAAAGTGTTTTATTCCACTCGTACGAAGGCTGCGCTGCCTGTGGAGTTATTGGACCTTTCAAAGCTCAAAGGCCGCGAACGCATTGCAGCTCGCGAGTCGCCGGAGCGATGGGGGTTTCAAAATCTAGAAGCATTTTGGTGCGAGCTGGATCGTCGACGCGGTTCGATATTTGACCGCTGACGCGTAAAAGATAGCTACGCCACCAGCGTACAACTACTCGCCACGGGCCGTAACCGAACCATGGCGGGCTTAAATGCTTAGGAAGTAGGCGCGATTCTCAACGTTGCGCGAAGCCCGCCGGAGGGTAGATTGCTCAACTGCACACTGCCTCCAAGCCGCTCCATGATCATTGCCACAATCGACAGGCCCAGCCCTGCGCCGTTCTCAGAGCCTTTGCTGTAGAAACGCTCGAAGACTCGCTCTAGGTCTTCCGGGGCGATGCCAGGCCCCTGGTCTTCTACGTTGAGTACAATCCCATTACCTTCACGGTGCAGCGTGACGTTGACTCGACCGCCAACTGGCGAGTGATTTACTGCGTTCGCGACCAGGTTCTGCAGGGCAATCCCCAAAGCGCCCGCGTCGCTTTGAAGCTGATAGTTGCCCTCGGAGATCTCCAATGACGGTTCCTGCCCCTGATCCAAAATCCAGGGTGTCATCTCTGCCATAGTCTCCGTAGCGACTACCGCCAGATCTACCGTTGACCAATTGCGCTGCCCTAGCCGCGGCTCGATTCTCGCCATGGTCAGCAGCTGATTTACCACTCGACTGAGACGATCCACACCACCAACCAGAAACTCCAAGGCTTTATCTCGCTCAACATCGCTCCTGGCCTCAAGCGCGTTCTGCGCATGCAGCCGAAGGATTGTCAGGGGCGTACGCATCTCATGGGCGGCGTCGGCGATAAATCGATGTTCACGGCGCAGCAGCTCATCAATCTGCCCCAGCAGCCGGTTGAGCGCCGCCTGCATAGGTTCAAGCTCCCGAGGTAGAGGCACGAGTTGCAGTGGCTCCAGTGACTCTGCATGCCGCGCTCGGATGACACGTGCCATGTTCTGCAACGGTTGCAGCCCCCAGCCGATGGCCAGCCATACCAGCAGCGCCAACGCGAGACTGCCGATCAGGAAGGGAAATAAGGTGTGGCGGACGATGCGGCCGATTAGATCGTTGCGCACATCGTTGCGCTCACCGACCCAGATCACCAACTGGCGCTCTGGCACGGGAAGCACGAAGCTGCGCCATTGCTGCTCCCCCACCATGATGTTGGAAAAGCCGGGCTCGGTCAGCGGACGAGTGAAGCTTGGGGCGCTGACCGTATGTACCAGGACTTCACCGTTGATGCGCCACACCTGGAAGGCGAGTTTGCTCTCGTAAGGGTGACCGACGCGATGCTTGCCCGCCTGACTCAGTGCTTCATTGAATGCCAGGTACAACGCATGGCGATCCTTGTCGTCCAGCGGCATGCTCATGACGCCTTGCAAGAGGCGCGCGTTTTGCGCGAGATGGGCGTCGTAGATCTCGTCGATCTCGTGGCTGCTGTCGTGATAGTTGTAGAGCGCAAGCAGGCTGGTACCGACCAGCAATAGCAGCATGACTCGCCAGAGCGTGCGTTGGCGCAACGAACTCATGCTTTGCCTTCCACCAGGTAGCCAATGCCGCGCACGGTGCGGATTAGATCGTTGAAGAGTTTCTTGCGCAGGTGATAGACGTTCACTTCCAGCGTGTTGCTCTCGGGCTCTTCATCCCAGCCGTAAAGGAGCTGAGTGAGCCGCTCGCGGGTGAAGACCTTGCCGGGTTGGGACAGCAGTTCATGGAGCAGCCGGTACTCTTTCGGGGTTAGCACGACTGGATGTCCCTGGTAGCTGACTTGCCGAGTGGCCGGGTCGAGTGTCACCCCGGCATGCTCAATCAGCACCTTGGCGCGACCTGCGCTACGTCGAAGGAGCGCACGCAGACGAGCTTTCAGCTCGTTGAGGTCGAACGGTTTGACCAGGTAGTCATCGGCGCCGGCATCGAGACCGGCAATGCGATCATCGGTCGCGTCACGGGCGGTCAGTATCAGCACGGGCACCGCATCGCCTCCAGCACGCAGCCGGCGCAGCACCTCGATGCCATCCAGACGCGGAAGCCCCAGATCCAGCACGACGAGATCGAATGTCTCCTGCTGCAGGGCGTGCAATGCACTCACCCCGTCCTGCAGCCAGTCGATGGTGTATCCCTCCTGGCGCAATCCGTTGCAGATACCTTCCCCTAGAGCGGGATCGTCTTCGACTACCAGCAGCCGCATGCTTAGTCCTGCTTGTCCTTGATCGTCTTGAGTAAAGCATCGATTTCGCCGCGCCGGCCCTGGTCGGCCAGCTCACGACCGGGCCGTGGCTGTGCCTGTAGCGCTTTCCGCAAAGCCGCACGCGCTTCGACGTAATGCCCTTGGCGATAGAGATGGTCACCCCAGAAGTAATTGCTGTCGATGCCTTCCGGATTCAACCGCAGCGCCTTGCGCAGCAGCTCATCTGCCTTGTCCGAGTCACCGAATCCGATGGGCCAGCCAGGCACTCGGTCATACAGTGCGCCGAGGCTGGTGTAAGCCGACCCCTGCAGAGCGTTTGGATCGAGAGCCAGGGCCTTCTCCAGGCTTGCCCGGGCCGCTTTCACCTTGCCCAGTGCACCCAGCCCGCCCGTGGCACCAGCCCAACTGCTAGTCACGATTCCATTCCAGATCCAAGCTTCCGCAGCCTGGGGCTGCTCGCGGGTAAAGGTCTCCGCGTCGCCCGCCAGCTTTTCGAAAGCGGCTGCGCGTTGCGCCTCAGGCATCTGGTACTGGATTTGCGCCCAACGTTGCTGGATCGCGCTGAGGTGCTGGCTGCCAGCCTGATCGAGCGCCCAGGTCAGTGGGGAGAAGGCAATGAGGCTGGCGAGTATCAGGCGTTTCATTTGCTGTGCTCCTTGGCGTTGGCATCGCTGTAACGGCGGATCAGTGGGAGCTGCTTGCGCAACGCGCGGTCGACCACGCCGGGCAGCATGCCGTTGAGGCGCACGAAGAGTTTTTCAGGCCATCCCAGGTACAGCTCGTTGCGTTGCTGTTGCACCGCATCAAGTACTGCCCGCGCGACATCGACCGGATCATCCATCCCTACTTTCAGCGCTTGGTTGAGCGCGGTGGCGGCAGTTGTATTCATCGATGTACGGGTGGCACGTGGCGCTGCGTAGAGTACGTCGACCGTGGTATCGGCCAATTCGCGTCGAAGCGCTTCGGAGAATCCGCGCAAGGCGAACTTACTGGCGCTATAGGTCGCGTAGCCGGGATAGCCGATGGAGCCGTAGATGGAGCCGACGTTGACCACCAACGCATGAGGCTGCTCGCGCAACAATGGCAGCAGCAGGCGGGTCAGCTGCAGGGGGGCCTTGATGTTGAGATCCAGCAGGTCGTCCAGCGTGTCTTCGTCGATCTGCTCAAGCAGGGCGAAGCGGTTCACGCCTGCGGCGTTGATCAGCACGTTCACGCCGCCCATGGCCCAGGCAGCGGTGGCTACCTCTTGCCGGCCACTCCTGGTACGAAGATCGGCGGAATGCCAGCGCAACTGACTGGGATAACGGTTCATGAGCACCGCCAGACCGCCAAGGTGCCGGCTGATGGCCAGCACTCGGGCGCCGCCAGCACACAGCTGGCTGGCCAGTTCCAGGCCAATGCCGCCGCTGGCACCGGTCAATACCACCACCGACTCACGCAAGCGCATGCTGCACCTCTGGCTGGTGGGCTCGCGGTAGGCCTCGGAACATCTCGGTGTACAGCTGGTAGACGACCTTGGCGGAATGAATCACCGCCTCTTGATCTTCCGGACGATCCAGGCGGTTCATCAGCTCGCGATAGGTTGCCATGTGATCCTGGTCGAGCGCGCCGTGGGAGCTCAGGTAGCTGAATGCCGTCGGCGGCAGGCCAAGTCCTTGCTGGATGCTGCCGGCGGCCTGGGTAGCCAGGGCGATACTGGTGCCTTCGAGGACGTTGACCATGCCGAACAGGCCGACGGGATTGTCGCGGGCAATCAAGTCATAGAGGAAGGCCACCATCAGCTCGATCGACAGGCTGGGGCGGCTGTTACGCACCTGCTCCGCGTCGCCACCGCACGCTGCAATGTCATTGAGAATCCACTGCTCGTGGCCGTACTCCTCCTCGATGTATTCGCAGACTGCACCGCGCAACCATTCAAGCCGGCTGGGCAGACGAGCGCCGCACGCCATCATCAGCGGCACGGTATGACGAACGTGGTGATAGGCCTGGGTGAGGAAGGCGATGTAGCCCTCCAGGCTGACAATGCCGCCCAAGGCATCGCGAATGACGGGTACGCTGAACAGCGCCTGGCGTTCCTGGGTAGTGGCGGATTGAAGAGTGTCGAAGAAGTTCATGGCAGACCTCAGGATTGCGATAGTTCAGTGATGAGGGGCTGGTGGCGACGGAGGATTTCCTGGCGGCGCGGCCGGCCATTACTGGTAAGGGTTCCGTCAGCACCGCTAAAGGGACTGGGTAGGCGTCTCCAGGCATAAACCCGTGCGTAATCGGGTAAGCCGGCGTTGCATTGCTGCACGGCCTGCTCGATGACTTCGTCGCTGATGCTTGGGGCGATGGGCCAGAGCAATGCGAAGTTGCGCGGCAGCCCCTCGCCGTGGACGAAGGCCTGGAGGATTACGCCTGTCTGGGAAAGCTCGGCCTCGATCCACTCGGGATTCACGTTGCGACCGAAGCTGGTGATGAACTGGTTTTTTTTGCGGCCAGCCAGGTAGAGGAATCCAGCAGCGTCGAAATGGCCGAGATCGCCGGTTGGCCACCATTCCCCGTCGAAAGAAGGTTCGCCCAAGTAGCCCAGCAGGGTGGAACCGCGAACCAGCACTTCCCCGTCATCAGCGATACGCACCTGGACGTGCGGTAGGGGACGGCCCACGCTGCCTGGATGCTGATCGCCTGGGCGGTTCAGGCAAACCACGGAGGCGCATTCGGAGAGCCCGTAGCCTTCGAAGACCGGAAGCCCCACTGCTTCGGCGCGCTCCAGCAAGCTGCTCGCGACTTTGGCACCACCTACTGCGACGAATCGCAGGGGGCCGACTTTCATCATGCCGCGCTCGATGGCGGTGACCAGGCCAAGCAGGAGTTGTGGTACCAGAATCAGGCTCTCGGCGCCGCTGAGTGCAATGGTGCCGAGGAAGCGTTTCCAGTCGACTTGACTGGCTCCACCGATGCCCATCTGCGCTTGCGGATAGAGCGTGATGCTGGCTCCCGCCAGCAGCGCTGCATAAATACCGAGATTCTCCAGCAAGACGGCTAACGGAAGTACTGCGAGGTACTTCGTGGGCTCGGTTGGACGGCTCGCTGCTTCGAGCTCCTGTGCAACGCACAGCAGTGACGTGGCGCTCAGGCATACGCCCTTGGGCGACCCAGTGC
This sequence comes from Pseudomonas nicosulfuronedens, assembly GCF_005877905.1. Taxonomy (GTDB): domain Bacteria; phylum Pseudomonadota; class Gammaproteobacteria; order Pseudomonadales; family Pseudomonadaceae; genus Pseudomonas; species Pseudomonas nicosulfuronedens. The sequence continues at coordinate 12,051 of NZ_SWDV01000068.1, forward strand.
TACCGGAGGTGTAGGTGATCTTGGCAGTGCCTGCCGGTAGGCCGGCGTCGAGTACGGCCGGCCGCTCCCAGAAGCGCTCGCCTGGTGTGAAACCGGCTGCTCGCAGATCTTCTGCGAAGGAGTCGTTGGCAACGGCCAGTGTCGCCTGGGTCTGCATCAAACAATGCAGACGCTGTGCGGCACTGAAAAAGGGCGGGAGGATGAGGGACGGGCGCTCAGCGAAGAGGGCGGCCAGATCCCAGAGTAGCGCTTCGGGGCCGTTCTCCAGTGCGAGGGCAAACGGGCCATCGGGTTGCTCTCGCAGCCATACTTCGCGACGTTCAACTTCAGCCAGAAGCTGCGCATAGGTGACGTTGCCAGTGATTCCGCGTACAGCCACTTTCGAGGCATGATCCGTGGCATGCGCCTGCAGCACCTGACGAAAGGCGTTCAGTTCATGCGGCATGGCCGGCCTCCTGTAGCAGCATCGGGAAACCCATGCGCTTGTACACACCCGCGCGCTCCAGTTCGTCATGGCCGTAGCCGATGTTTCCTGCGTAGACCAGGGGGTGCTGCGCGTAATAGCTGCCCCAACTGGCCAGCTCGCCGTTCAGGCGACGCGGATCTGCTTCGGCGATCACGGTTGGCTCCAATCCCAATCGGTGGAAGCTGTTGACCAGGGTGGAGGCGCCGGTAAAGGCGACCCACTGAAGGTCGCGCGCAGCCAGCAGCCAGGTCACGGCGGTGATGATCACGCGCGCACTGCCAGCACTCAGGGCGGCAAGGTTGCCTACCTCGACCAACTGCTCACGCCCGACGGCACGACCTGCAAGCCGCGACACAACACCCTCCAGCGGCTCGTCCAGGTAGTGCTCAAGAAACAGCGGCCCTTGACTGGCCGGACGGACGCCAGCGGCTGCGATCAAGCGCCCGTGGCTGTCCTGAAGCCCGATGAGCTCTGGCAGATAGTGGTGGACGTCAGCGTGGTGGATGGACTCGAAACGCTCGTGGATGAAGGTTTCAAGCTCCTCGCGGTCGAAGTCGCCCTCGCGGCGCAAGGTCAGTCGAGCTTGTCGCTCGGCGACGGAGCCAAAGTGGAATGGAAACAGGCTGCTCCATTCTTGCTGGGTCATGGTGATCCCCCCAGGGGTCGTTCGATGAGGGGAGTATCAGCGGCGAATCTGAAAGTAGTCTGAAGTCGCTGAGAGTCAGCGGCGGTGGAAGCGAATATCCGACATGAGTGTTTTAAGAGCATCTCCGGCCATAGAGCCTGGTCGAAGAGCCCCTGGAGCTAGGAGCGATGCACCCTAGTCCTTCAATCATGTGGAGGACGAATCATGCCCACACCCACAACGAAAGCTCACGAACCTTGGAACAAGGGCAAACTGGTCGGCCAGAAAGCACCGCTGAGACTCAGGGA
>NZ_SWDV01000069.1 GCF_005877905.1 Pseudomonas nicosulfuronedens
AGTTCCAACTGTACAGAATGTCTCGCTCAGCACTCCTGAGGACACCCCACTTTCCGCGGCCCTAAGCGTCAGTGATGACGGTCCATTCCCGTATACCTTCCAGATTCTAGGTGGTCCGGCAAATGGCTCCGCCTCGATCTCCGGAAACACGTTGAGCTTCACCCCCAACCAGGACTGGAACGGGGTCACCACCATCACCTATCGGGTCCAGGATGGAGCAGGCGCTTGGTCTGCTGCCGCTACGATCACTATCACCGTCACGCCGGTAAATGATCCGCCGGTTGCCCAGGCCAAGACACTCACAATGGCGGAGGACACCACTGGTTCCGTCACTTTGTCCGCAACCGACATCGACTCGCCGGCGCCGACAGTCTTCCAGATTGTTGCCAGCTCGCCCTATGGGACCGCCACGATATCCGGCTCGACAATGACCTTCACCCCGGTTGCCAACTGGAACGGGACGACATTGGTCACGTACCGCGTGCAGGATAGCGCCGGTGCTTGGTCATCGCCGGCAACTGTGACCATTACCGTCACTGCAGTGAACGATCCACCCTCTGTGGACGACCTGCAGGCCACAACAGCAGAGGACACCACCCTCACAGTGACGCTTCCTGTCCATGATGTCGATCTGTCGTTCGAAGGCGATTCCCATACGTTCGCTATCACGGCATTACCCCCGGCCGCAGCCGGAACGGCGAGCATCAGTGGGAATAAGTTGACCTTTGTGCCGGCAGCAAACTGGAACGGCACCACGACGCTGAAGTACCAAGCGACCGACTCGCGTGGAGCGAAATCCAACATCGCCACCCTGACGATCACCGTCACACCGGTGAACGACACGCCGTCGGTGGACGACCTGCAACTGACGACTGCCGAGGACACCGCTGGCGCTGTCACGTTGCCCGTACACGATGTCGATCTTGCGTTTGAGGGCGACTCCCACACCTTCGCCATCACGGCAGCTCCTCCAGCAGCAGCGGGAACGGCCACCATCAGTGGTAACCGGTTGACGTTCGTACCTGCGCCAAACTGGAACGGCACTACGACGCTGAAATACCAAGCCACCGACTCGCATGGAGCGAAGTCCAACATCGCCACCCTGACGATCACCGTCACTCCGGTGAACGACACGCCTTCGGTGGACGACCTGCAACTGACGACTGCTGAGGACACGACAGGTGCTGTGACATTGCCTGTGCACGACGTCGATCTGGCGTTCGAAGGGGACTCGCACACCTTCATCGTTACAGCGGCTCCCCCTGCTTCGGCCGGGAAAGCGACCATCAGCGGCAACCAGCTGACGTTTGTGCCTACGGCGAATTGGAACGGCACCACGACTCTGAAGTACCAGGCGACCGATTCGCACGGTGCGAAGTCCAACATCGCGACCGTGACGATAACTGTCACGCCGGTAAATGACACGCCCTCCGTGGATGACCTGCAATTCACCACCAATGAAGACACCGCGGTTGAAGCAACTCTTCCAGTCCATGACGTCGATCTTGATTTCGAGGGTGACAGTCATACCTTCAGCATCGTGACTGCTCCTGAGATCGAGCACGGAGCAGCATCGATCAGTGGCAACAAGCTGACCTTCACACCCAGTCTGGATTGGAATGGAAAAACAACCCTCCAATACCAGGCGACTGACTCACACGGGGCCAAGTCGAACGTCGGGACGGTTACGATTACCGTCGTGCCCGTCAACGATGCTCCCCAGGCGACTGGCGCGACGATCGTCACCGACGAGGGGAAAACCAGTTCCTCGGTTATTCCATGGGTCGTGGATCCCGATCTAGGGAACGGCGACACCTTCACCTTCCAGATAATTGGCCAGCCCGTTCACGGCTCGATCAAGCTGGTCGCCGGGGCACTCGTTTACACCCCGTCTAGTCGGTACTTCGGTGATGACGCCCTCACGATTCGCGCAACAGATTCTGGCGGCCTGTGGGTGGACGGACAGGTGCGCGTCGTCGTGAACAAGTTCAACTATGCACCTACCGATATCCTCCCCCACACGCTGGAAATGTACGCCGGCATCGGCGGAAGCGCTGAGCTCTCCGTTGTCGATCCCAACCTGTGGGGGTCGACTTCGCTGCAAGTGGTTCAGCAGCCGAGCAATGGAGAAGTCAGTATTTCCGGGAATACGCTGACCTACCGCACTGATGATGATCAGCCCGCGACTGTTCGGCTGAGAGCGACGGATCAGGACGGCCTGTTTGTTGAGAAGGACATCAAGCTGACCTTCAAGCCGGCCTGGGAATTCTTTGACGGGCGAGAAGTCGTGACCACAAAGTCTGTTCCTCGCATTCCGGCGGTAGCCGCCCAACTCGTGCATACCAACGGTCAGCAGGCATTCCAAGTCAGCCAGCCAGAGGTGCTTGAGTCGTTGGGCAACGACCTGGTTGCAATCGTCACTCCCTCATCATCAGTTGGCGTGACGTTGCAGCACCGGCAATTGGCCCCAGGAATCGGCATGCGCTTGGTTCCCAAGGTGCTCACTGCAACAGACCTGCAATCCCCAATGGGGGCATTGAATATCGGGGTAGCCGGCACATCCAACGTGTACCTGAGCCGCGCGGACCGTACTGGACCGGTCTATTCGGTACCTGTGAGTATCTGGGCGTTTGAAGGTGCGCTCGCTGCAGATAATTGGTCGATCTATCAAGGCACTGGGCGGACAGCCATTCGCGTTGAGCAGTCGAATGGCGCATGCGCTCTGCTGACGAATGCCCAGATGGCCAAGTCCCGGAACGCCCTGGACACGCCCACCTGCTTCCTGTCCTGGACTGGGACGCCAGATGAATGGAAGGACACTAGCTCGAGCACAAACCTCGCAATGGTTGCCGCTGGCATGGCCGCTGGAAAGCAGCTGGTTCAGGCCACGGCATTTGTCTTCGACCAGAGTGGCCAGCCGCAGAAAATGGTCGACATCAAGCACGATTTGATCGTCAAGCCTTTGGCCGGCCAGCTCGGATTTGCACTGAGCCCCCAAGTGAGCGATGTGTACCAGAAGGTCCAGTCACTTTCGCTCTCGCTTAAGTCAACCGCCAGCCAAGCAACCTGCACGCCGACGGTTAGCGCAGACATGGCCAAGAAGTCAGCGCAGCAATGGCAGACGAACGTAAGCTGCTTGATCCAGTGGATCCAGCTTCCTGAGGGGATAGTCCAACCAAGCTCGACAACCGATGCCAAGTTAAACGGCTCAATGAACGTCCCTGGGCTGCAGTCGATCGGATGGAATGTCACTTTGTTCACGCCCAGTGGTGCGCAGATTGATGGCGGCAACGGCGGGCAGGATTTCAACGTGGTTCCACCGCCTGCAATCGAGGTTTCGTTGCCGACCACGAACTTTGTGAAGGAGGGGATGTACTGGGTTTCGCAGGCCGGTGGCTCGGTGGGGGCAATGTCTATCAGTGCCATAGCCGCAGACCTGACCTATCAGGCGACTCTCGACGGCGCCCAACTCGAAAACTCTGTCTCCTTAAGCTACGGTCAGGCGCAACGCTTCACACGGTACATCTCCGGCCAGACCGCTCCGCTGTGGTCGCAGATGCCGTTTGTTGTCGACGTGGCTTATCGCGCTCTTCCAGAGGCCCATACGAAGAAAACCGTGCAGCTGCTCGCGGTTCCTAAGGACTCCATCAAGCCTGTCATCCTTAATGATGAGCGCCAGGTCCTCGACACCGACGGTCTAGCCATCACGGCTGGCATTCGCGATACGGTGGCAATGAGCGACCCCTATAGCCTTTCGACGATGGGTGATTGGGACATTCGCCTTCTGTCGACCACGTCGGGCGTGAATTATCAGCAGCTAGCGGATTGGCAGCCGATAGATGCCGAGGGCAATTCCACCTTCAAAGTTGATCTCACCGGCCTGACGAATAAAGCGGTTCGGATCATCGCGGAGGCGCGAGTTCACTCGCCGGTGCCGGAGTACTCGCTTACACGGCAAGGAAGTGCACCGCTGATGCTCACCGTCCTCAACGGGGAGGCGCTCGATGGAAAGATCCAAGCGCTGCGTATCCTCGGGCCGGCCCCGCTGAAAAACAGCTTCTACGCAGTCACTACCGACCGCACCCAAAGTCGTGATCTTGGTGAAGTTGTGTGGGAGTTGAGCAAGGATGAGGGTGTGACTTGGGACGTCGTTAGCTCGGATCCGAAGCTCCCCCAGCACCTGAGTTACACCTTCCCGCGTGGGCACTATCTCCTGCGTGCGCAACTCACCAACAGAAACTCGGGAGCTAAATCGACTACGCCGGTGATCGATATCACTGCATTTGTGGTCCCGCAGGCACGGCTGAAGGGGCCGCAAAACGTGTTTATCGGCGACACCGCCATCTTCAAGCTGGTCGATCTGCAGGGGCAGCCGCTTGACACCTCTGATATGACCGTGGACTGGTCATTGGACCGGGGTAAGACGTGGGTGCCCAGCAGCACAGGCGATGGCGTCTACCGCCTGACTCGTGATGAAGCAGTCCGTGTCACGCTGTACGGGCGGCTGAAGTACAACGATTCCCCTGACCATCCCAGCGTTTACAAGAAGGTCACTGTAGGAGTCGCGTTCCGCCAGATTCGCCCGCCTCGGGTGCAACTGATCGGGCCAGGCCATCCGGAGGTCGACACCAAGGGGACATGGAAGGCCAACATGATGCTGCCATACCCCAACATGGACGTGACAATGGATGGTTACTTCATCATGCCAAACGGAGAGCAGGTCCACAGCATGCAGGCTGAGTACACCCCCACATCCGCTGATATGTCGGATGAGAAGACCTACATCGGCTTCCAGGGGTGGATCAACGGCTACGAAGACCGTGGCGGCAGCGGCCTTACCCAGAAGCTGCTGCAGTTCTGGAAGTACGTTTGGCCCGACTGGTACATCCAGAGCAAAACGAGCGCGATTTACGCGCCTGCGGACCTCACGATGACCGCAAGGAACCGTGGCACTTTCCAGCAGTTCGAAGGGTTAAAGATTGATTGGGATGTCCCCCCGTATGAGGGGATGAGCGTGGTCAAGGACTCCGACCAGAAGAGCCGGATTGTCAGAGTGACCGAGCCAGGAACCTACCAGTTCGGATACACAGTCACCGATGCACGAGGCAACCTGAGTACCGTGTCCACCGAAATGGAGTTTCTTCCGCCGCCTGACTGGAACGTGCTGCTGTCGTGGTCCGGCGATAACAAGTTCGGCCGCGCTCCCCTTGGAGTGCTGGTGCGACCATCGATCAGCGGAGGTCATCCCAAGGACAGGATTCTGACCAAGGCCTATACCTTGGATGGGAAAGAGCTCGACAGCACGGGAGACTACGGTCGCGCGACTTTGGCCACCCCTGGCCCTCACACGGTAACGATGAACATCACTACGGAGATGGGGCATGAGGCAAGTGGGGAGGTCCAAATTCCAGTGGTCGCCAACCAGGCGCCGAGCTGCTCGCTCGAAGTCACTAATGGGCGTACCTCTTGGTTGGCCAAGGCAACCTGCACTGATCCGGATGGCAGGGTGTCGAAAAACAACTGGTACATCAATGGAGACAAGCAGGCACTGAACTCCAACAACATCTCGATCCCCATGTGGCGCTACCCGGATGGGGAGCCGGTGATAACCCTCATCGGTATCGATGACTCGGGAGCTGAGTCGCCACCGGTGGCGAACAAGTAACCCTAGAAAAGGCCGCTTTGCGGCCTTTTTCTATTTTGAGTAAAAACCGCGTCGGAAAGCGCCACTAACGATTGTTGCAAGGCGGAAAACTCTCCTGCGAGCGCAGGCCCTGCGCATTTCCAGGAGAGTCACGATGCAAGTCCAAAACATTCAATTCAAGCCGGGTAAAGTCGCGAAGGCGATGGTCAACCCGGTCGTTCTCACCGCCGCGCTGATGGTCGTCGCAGGGGTTGCTGTCGCCGGTACTGGCGGCGATACCTTCGACTCGGTCTGGGTAACCCTGACCGACTGGATGCAAGGTACCCTGGGCCGTATCCTCATCGGCCTGATGATTCTGACCGGCATCGGTGCCGGCGTTCTGCGCCAATCCCTGATGCCCTTCGTAACTGGCGTCGGCGGTGGCGTAGGTCTGTACGCTGCGCCCGATGTGATCGAATCGATCATGACCGCCACTGTGCCGGTGATGAATGGCCTGAACAGCGCTCTGCAGCATCTGCCTGTGGCGCTGTAACAGCGCTTCGGCCACCGCTCAAGGCCCCGTTTTTTTCCGTCGCTAAAGCGGCGGAAAAGCGGGGCCTTCGCTTTTCTGCAATCCCTACGCTGTGCCAATCCCCTATAGGAGAACGGCACATGCCATCGCAACCGATATCGATTTTCCTAGCCCTCCTGGGCGCATTCGTCACTTCCGGCGCGCTGGCCGGAGTTCCTGGCAATACCCCTTCCAAGGACATCGTCATCCTCCCTGCAAGCGCGATGATCGGCATCGAGAAGAATGGCAAATTCGCCATCATCAGTGATACCGGTCGATTCCTCATCCAGGGCACAGTTTTCGACGTCTGGCAAAACAAGGAAATCAAGAACCTTGACGACGCTCGGTACGCTGCTCAGTACGTGCCGGTCGACAGAGTGAAAACAGGATTTGCCGACCTGGCCCCGATGACGATCGGTAATGGGGAAAAGGCGGTGACGATGTTCTCCGATCCCGCCTGCGGCTACTGCAAGCAGATTATGGAAGAGGCACGTAAGGAGTTACCGGAAGGGTACCGCCTCGACGTGCTGGAGCTTCCGTTGCTGACTGAGCGCAGTGCGTCGCGGACTAAAGAACTGCTTTGCGCCGAGGACAAAGTCGCTGCCTGGAAGGCTGGCGTGACCGGGGATCTGGACACTCCACTGGCTCAAAAACCGGAGGGTGCGTGTTCTCTGGAGGTTATCGACAAGCGTCGCCTCACGGCACAGTTCCTGGGCGCTCGCAACGTCCCCTTCTTGATCCGCGATGACGGGCTCACCCACGAAGGCAAGCCTTCCGAAGGGTTGCGCTCGTGGATCCTCAGCAACCGCTCGAACTAAGGGGGCCTTATGTCGCTTCTCTCATCGCTTCTGGCACCTCTTCCGCGCCTTTCCAAACTGATCAACGGCCTTGCTTACGATCCCGAAATGCAGCTGTTTCAACTGGAAGGGAACCGTTTGGGTTTTGCGTTCCGTTGTTCGCCTCTGGCCGGCTCCAGCGGCGACGAGGCAGCGCGCCTGAAGGCAGGTCTTACTGTCGACTGGCCGGAAGGTACTGCAATTAGCTTCAGCCTGATCTGTACCGAGAACATCAACCATCTGAAAGCGGGATTCCTTAACCTACGCAAAGCGTTTGTGGAGCGAGGCGTATCCGACTTACCGCCGGAAACACAGGCTCTCCTGCAGAAGGTCACTCAGGCTCGAGGGCAGTATCTGTCCGATCGCACGCTACTGCCTGTCGACAGTATCTCCGGCGTGAAGGTTCGCCAGCAGGACCTGGTGATCTCTGTAACGATGCCGATCAAGGATGCACTACCGTCCGCTACTGAGGCCAACATGGCCAAGGAACTGGCTGACGGTCTCAATACTTCCCTGGACAGCTGCTACCTAGCCCCTGTCGCTCTGACCAATGACGCGTATGTCGAGATTTTCCAGTCAATCCTGAACAAGGGGCCGAACGCCTCGTGGCGAAACAACCCCGAACTGCATGCTGATCTCGACAAGCCCCTGAACGAGCAGCTACTGGACTTCGACCGCAGTGTCGAGCCGAAAAAGGATCACCTCAAAATCGGTGATGACTGCTTCGTTAAAACCCTCTCGCCTAAGGCATATCCGGATTCGATGTGGCAAGGGGATGCTTCGCAGTACCTTTCGGACATTCTCTCCCAGCGGGGAGGAATCCGCGGCAATTGCATCTTCACCAGCACGATCTATTTTCCCCCGCAGCTTTCCACCAAGGACAAGCTCAACCGTGGACGCCAATGGTCGATCAAGCAGGCGGTCGGCCCGATGCCCCATTTCGTGCCGGCGCTCCGAAAGAAAAAACAGGGGTATGACACCCTTTTCGAGGACCTGGACAAGGGGCTGCCGAACATCCAGTTAAACACCACCCTCGTTGTCTTCGGAAAGAGTAAAGAGGACTTGATCCAGGCTGCGGCGAGCGCGAAGAGCCACTTCTCGACCCAAGGTTTCACGCTCCTCGAGGACAAATTCATCGTCCTGCCAATTTTCATCAATGCGTTGCCGATGTGCGCGGACACCGGAGCAATCCAGGACATGTTCCGCTACAGAACTATGAGCCTGGCGCAGGCTCTACCGATTCTGCCGATCTACGGCGATTGGCGCGGAACCGGTACCCCTGTGGCCCCGTTTGTTTCCCGAAACGGGCAGCCAATCAGCTTCCATCTCTACGATTCGGACACCAACTACAACGGCACCATTGCTGCCCAGTCGGGGTCAGGTAAATCGTTCCTTACCAACTACCTCATCACCTCCTACCTGAGCATGGGGGCCAAGGTCTGGTGCATTGACGTAGGTCGCTCCTACGAGAAACTCGCCGAGGCATACAAGGGTGATTTCGCGTGCTTCGATAAGGGCTCCCAGATCTGCCTGAATCCATTTGAACTGGTAGAAGATTTCAGCGACGAGGAAGACGTCCTGGTTGGGCTGATTTCTGCGATGGCGGCGCCGACGGAGCCGCTGAAGGACTTCCAAACTGCTGGGTTGAAGCGCCACCTGACGAACTGCTGGGATAAACATGGCAAGGCTTTGCTGGTCGATCACATCGAGCAGTCCTTGCTGAGCGATGAAGACCAGCGGATCAAGGACATCGGCAGCCAGCTCTATGCATTCACCTCCCGCGGCCAGTACGGCAAGTACTTCAACGGTCGCAACAACCTCAATTTCCAGAACCCCTTCACTGTGCTGGAACTGGAGGAGCTCAAAGGACGCGTCCACCTTCAGCAGGTAGTACTACTGCAGCTCATCTACCAGATCCAACAGGACATGTACCTCGGCGAACGTGACCGGCCAAAAATCGTGATCATCGACGAGGCGTGGTCGCTGCTGGCGCAGGGCAACGTCGGTGAGTTCATCGAACACGGCTACCGTCGCTTCCGTAAGTACGGTGGCGGCGCGATTGTCATCACTCAGGGCGTCAACGACCTCTATCAAAACAAGGTCGGCCAAGCTATCGCGGAGAACTCGGCGTTTACCCTTCTCCTGGGCCAGAAGGCTGAGGCCATCGACTCGATCAAAGAGAAGAAGCGCCTGCCTCTGGGCGACGGCGGTTATCGCATCCTCAAGACAGTTCGCTCCTACAAGGGCCATTACTCCGAAATCTTCATGCTCACGCCGCGTGGCGCCGGCATTGCACGCCTCACCGTCGACCCCTATTCCATGTTGCTGTACTCCACTGCACCGGAGGACGTGCAAGCGATCAGGAATTACACCCAGGCGGGTATGCCACAGGATCAGGCGATCCTCCAAGTACTGCGCGACCGTGGCATCGACGTGGGAATCATTGCTTCGGAGGCTGCGTGATGCGGAATCCGTTCAGCATCGATGCCAAGGTGCGGCGTACTGTCGAGGCCGTGAATTCGGCTCGGCAATGCCGACCGCTGGATTCTCGCTTTTTGCTGAAGGGGGTAACGCTTGCCTCGCTACTGGCAGGTGGAATTGTCCTCCTCGCGAGCCGCTACAGCATTGCGATTGCCACTCAGGAGGCCCTGTGCCTCCCACCGTACCGGGTCTGGGTCATCGACAAGGCAGACACCACCCCGGTACGTGGGGGGACCTTTGCGTTCAAAGCTAAGGGGCTGCAGCCAGTTTTCCCCGATGGCACCAACATCGTGAAAGTAATGGTTGGCCTGCCTGGCGATGAAGTTTCAGTGACTGAGGCAACAACAGCCATTAACGGAGAGGTAGTCGGCAATGGTTTGGCCGTTGCCACCGAGCGGAACCTTGATATTGCGCGGTATGTGCGTCATGGCCGTATAGAGATCGAACGATACTGGTTCATGGGCAGAACGCAGGACTCCTTTGACTCGCGCTACTGGGGGTCTGTTGCGCGCTCGCAGCTGTGGGGGAGGGCGTATCCACTATGGTGAGGCGTTTTGTGGTTCTGGCTGCCAGCGCTGCTCTCTCCACCGCCGCTTTGGCTGTAGACACCCTTCCAAGCAGGCCCGCGCTTAGTGACCTTGATCCGACTCTGCTTGAGCAGGCGAAGACGATTGTGGACAACAGCAGAGCGATAGCGGCCGATGCATCCCCGCACGACTACGAGTGGGTCAAGCGTGCCGGAGAGGAGGTGCGAGCGAGTACGGGAGAGCGAGACGGGGCAGCCGACAACAGCTCTCATCCGCCGCCGCACCCCCTTGGAGATGGGGAAAAGACTTTGATATTTGTCTCCTGGTCCATGGGCGCTCGTGCCATCGAAGATATCTTGGTGGCCTACGACGGAGTCCCCGGGGTTGGAGTGGTCTTTAGGGGCATCCCGGAGGATGTGCCGATGGCGACGGCAGTGGCGAGAATGCAGCGCCTAACCAAAGTCACCCGTTCCACAACTCCAATCCTCCTCGATCCACTCGCCTTCCTGCGCCACGGTGTCTTCGCGGTGCCATCAATTGGACGTGAGGATGGCGAGCAGCATCAGGTTGCCTTTGCTACTGGCAGCTCGTCGACCTCGTTGCTTTCTCAAAGGGTTGCCCAAGGTAAGCGCGGAAATCTTGGCTCCTTCGGCTCTACCACCGAGATCATTGAGCCTGACCTCATGGCCGTGGCGAAGTCGCGCATCGAGCAGTTGGACGTCGGCGCGATGAAGCAGCGCGCGATTGCTCGCTTTTGGGACAAGCAGCCGGGCTTTGTATTGCCAACCGTTGAACACAGCAGCATCAGGCCCGTTGACCCCTCTGTGATCATCCCGCAAGACATCCTGGGCCCAGACGGCCGAGTAGTAATCAAAGCTGGCCGGATGAACCCACTGGATGTGATGCCTTTCGGTATCAAGTTGGTGGTTATCGACCCAACCTCCTCCTGGCAGGTGGACCTTGCTCGCCGCGAGGTTGCTACGAAGGATGGGCTTCAGGTCATCGTGATCGCCAGCCACATTCCCGGTTCAACGTCGGACGTTGGCCCATCTGGTTGGGAGCTGTTCAACGATGTTCAGGACTCGATTGCAGCTCCCTTGTATCTCCTCCAGCAGGATCTAGCCGCGCGGTATCAGGTGACGGCTGTGCCTTCAGTCGTTACGGCCGAGGACAAGAAGTTCGTTGTACGGGAGATATCTCAATCCGATGCGCAGGGGGCAATCGATGCGATTCGCTAGTAGGATTTTCGTTGGTTTAGCGCTGGCTTTGCTGGTCTGTGTCGGCGCTCGGGCAAGCGAGGTGATGTGTGAGGACTCTGGGCTGCTGGGCCCAAAACTCTTCACCGACATTTGCTGGGCCTGCCTGTTTCCAATTCGGGTATCGGGTGCCCAAATCACGCCTGGAGTAGCGCCTGAAGGAGCGTCGAAGCAAGTGCTTTGCGTCTGCCAGAAAGGCAGCTCCGGGATCTATACGCCCGGCGTCGTAACCTCCATGTGGCAGCCGGCGAGAATCGTCGAGAACGTGCGCAAGGCCGGGTGTTCGCCCACTCTGGGTGGGATCACACTCCCGATGGGGAACTCCCGCACGTACGGACGATTGAGGCAGGACAACCTCTCACAGACCGGCCAGGCTGCGGGATCGTTCTATCACACCCATTACTACGCTTTCCCGCTGCTGCAGATACTCGATCTGTACACGCCAACGAAATGCAACCCAGATGGCTACCTGGATCTCGACATCATTTCCTTCACAGAGATCGATCCAACCTGGTCATCTCCGACACTCGCTTTCTTTCAGAACCCTGAGGCTGCTGCAGTGGCGAATCCGCTTGCGATCGCGGCATGTGCCGCCGACTCAGCAATGGTTGCTGCAGGAAAGGAGCCGCTGGAAAGCATGTGGTGGTGCACCGGAACGTGGGGCGGCGTATATCCCCTTACCGGCGTTACGCCGGCGCAAGACGTGAACCGGTCTTCCGCGCTTTTGGCGGCACGGATGCTTGCTCAGCAACATCGCAGGGGACTGGCGCGTAGGACAATGGGTGACGACAACCTGTGTAACGCGAGCATCTACCCGACCTTACCGAAGAGCCAGTACAAGCTCACTCAGTTCTACCCGAAGTCGCAGAACCAGAAGGCAATGTGGATCGGTACGCCACCACAGCTTTGGGATGGTGGCCCTTCGCGCCACGTACCAGGTACTGGAAATGACTCCATGTACCTCATTTGGCGTTGGACAGACTGCTGCTCCAACCTCTAACAGGAGGCCCGGAGGGGCATCTCTATGGCAGATTTCCTTTGGATATACGCGCCGCCAGTAGCACTCATGCTACTGGTCGGCGCCGTTGCGCACACGCTTCTATTGGCCCGGCCGGCATACCGTGGCTGGTGGGGAGAATACAAGGTCAACTTCATGCTGAAGGTGTGCTTGAGTGGAGAGTACCGTGTTTTCAGCAACGCACTTTATCGCGGGCAGACCGATGATGAGACCACGCAGATCGATCACATCGTGGTGAGCCGGTATGGCCTGTTTGTCATCGAGACGAAGTGCTTTCGCGGGCGCATAGTCACGGACCCCAATGCACCGGACACCTGGCTGCAACGGGTAGGCCGGAGGAAGTACAAAGTCAGGAACCCGCTGCTGCAGAACTATGCTCACGTCAAAGCGCTTCACCGGGTAACCGGAATCCACTCTCAGCAAATTCGGAGTTTCGTCGTGATGGCGGGGCAGGCGAAATTTGTCTATGGGATGCCGGAGGGCGTTTTCAGCATCTGGTCTGTTGTACGGAAGATCCAAGCCTTTCGCGCACCGGTATTCACCGCCGGGCATGTTTCCTCGATCACGAAGGCGCTTGAAAGGTGTCGGGTCAAAGGGGGGTATTGGGCAGCTAAACGCCACGTCGAGCTGCTCAAGAGGAAAGAGGCTAGAAGGAAAAGTGCAGCCAGCAGTACGCCCCAAGAGGAATGCCAAGAGCGATCCCAGCAGTGGCCGCAATGACGACCAGGGCAACCACTGAGAAACTCCAAAACTTACCTTTATCCGTGGAGGCCTCCGGCGGGTCTTGAAGAACGCTGAGCCACCTGGAATGTTCGAATCGATCGTTTGCAGTAGCTTTTTCGCGCGTCGACAACATCGATGCTTCTCCGTAGAGGAGCTGACGCCCTGTGAGGGGCGTCAGCAAGCCACTCAGTCAATCGCAGTCTCGCGCGCCTCGATCTGCTCGACGGCATCAAGGTCATTGGATTCCGGCTCCACGAAGCCGCTTGCTTTGCGCTCTTCCTTTTCGGTCTGCTCTTGAGCGTCTGCCTGCTCAAGATCGGCCTTCATCTCTAAGGACTTGCTGGCGTAAGCCTTGGTTCTTGCGGCCTGACCGGTCCCAACCAGAAAGCGGACGAGTTTGTTGATCTGCTTATGCTTCTCTTGGCGGAATGCGTCAGCTTCACCGCTTTCAATCACTCCTCCCAACCAACCTGCGTCGACCAGCATGATCAGGTGGTCGTAAGCCTTCAGCAGGGCGCCGAACCGAGCGATTTCGGGGCTGGTGATCTCGTAGGCACGCTCCTGGGGATGGTCGTATTCCGGAAGGCATTGGGCGAGCGCGCCCAGCAGGGCGCTGATACGCGCGGTGTCGTCGCTGATTGCTTTTTCCGTGTCGGCGAGCTTGGTGCTTACTGCGGAAGCCACCGCCTGGTAATCGAAGCTCTTGAGCTTCTGCGCCAGTTTCCGGGCGACGACATCGATAACGAAGAGGGCGGTCATCACGTTATCGAAACGATTGCCGCTGAAGGCTTTAGCCTGTTCAGTGTTGAGTACGAGATGCCCCTTCAGCCGCGCTGTGGAGTATTGGTATTTCTTCGGTGCAGTTGCAGATTGGGTGGTCATGTTCAAGATCTCCAGTGTTGGTGGCCACCGCATTGCAACAGCGGCAGGAAGACTGGAATGGCTTTTTTCTGCTTGATTTACGCCGGAAATAGAAGTTCTCCCTGGAGGTGTTGACGACCGCTGTACCGGTAGAGAAAATCACCGCATCCATCGGGTTGTCCCGATCAAAAATTGCCTTAGGGCTCCGCCAACCTTCATAGCTGCTGTGCAGTTGTGGGTTTCCCAAGCTGTGTATGCACTTGGGGCTGTGCCCAGCTGAGCCAATCAG
>NZ_SWDV01000070.1 GCF_005877905.1 Pseudomonas nicosulfuronedens
CCGTCCATACGCGAGTAACTATTCCCTTCATGTCGAGGTGGTTACCACGACCCTAAAGGTCTCGGCGACAAAGGGGAGAGCGAAGCATTCCGCTGCTGTAGCCGAGACTCTCTCAGGCGAGGCTTCTTAGCGTGGCGGCCTTAGACCGCCACTGAAGAAGGCATCAAAAACTCAGGCCCAGAGTGCAGCGCAGTTACAGCAGGTCGGCGATCTTCTCGTTCAAGAAGTACTCCAGCTTGGAGCCTTCCTCCTTCTCGATTTCACGCTTCGTATCAGGCGTGAAAGAGCAGCTGTAAACGACGAACTGACCATCCGGCGCGCCCTTTAGGTGGACGTAAGTCGAGTTCCGCAGCTTGGGCCGAAGCTTTTTCAGGATCATGGATTCCTCGGCCAACTCGTGGAAGAAGAACTCTGCAAAGCCGTGGAGAGTGGCGGGCTCGACGTAGGGACTGCCGTTGAAATCCAGCATCTGATATCCAGCGCCTTCGACCGTTTTTCGAATGCTGATCAGTGTCTGGTCATCGACGTCGACCTCTACCGGGCCTCCGGTTCCGCCGTACATTGCGGTGCCGATGCGCTTACCGCCGAAGTACACCGAGGCGCTCCATGCGTCACCGTCGGTGCTTGCGCAGGAACGCAGGTTTTTCAGTTCAAGGCCTACGGCTTTGGAGGTGCGGGTGCTCTGGTACATGCTCGATCTCGTGTGATTGGTACTGGCACCCACACTACGCAGTCATCAAGCAATCCCAAGTTCTGAAGGCAGCGCTTCAGAACGAGCAAGCTGAGCAGTTCTTTTCGTCGTGTTCTTGCCCGGAAAACGCATCTCCCAGGGTGGCCAGGCCAATAACCTCATCGGCAACATCACGTTCCGCTGAGGTTCACTATGCAAAGAAAGGCCTTGCTCATCTCCTTCGTCCTTGCTCTGGGGGCGAGCGCCGCCGGCGCCACCACGCCGATCCCTGAGGCCTCTTACCTGGTTGGGTTTTCTCCCAGAGCTGGCGCCCAGGACGTGGTGCTTCAAGGGATTCAATCGGCTCAATCAGAAATCCTGGTAGCGGCGTATTCGTTCACAAGCAAGCCGGTGGCCATGGCCCTGCTCAAGGCTGCCAACCGAGGTGTCCAAGTCGCAGTAGTCGCCGATGCGAAGGCGAACGACCCGAATAGCCGGACTGGCCGGCGCTACTCCGCGGCGCAGTTTCTTGCCAATAAGAACGTTGCCGTACGGCTGAACAGCCAATACGCGATCCTGCATGACAAGTTCATGGTGATCGACGGCCGTAGCGTCCAGCTGGGCAGCTTCAACTACTCCGCAGCAGCACACTCCCAGAATGCCGAGAATGTGCTGTTGCTCCGCGACGTGCCGAAGCTGGCGCGCCAGTACGCTGAGGAGTGGCGAGTCCTATGGGAGGGAGGAGTGGACCTGCCAGCCAAGTACTGACGGCTTGGGTTCCTGCAGAGGTAGCTCATCCTGGTTGCGACTACTCACTCTCCAAGGACCTTGGCATGGCCCAGAACCACCTTTTCGACTGCGGCGCGGTTTTCGTATCCAAGGGCATCGTCCATCTGTGCGGCTCGCCGGCTGCAGCACACGAAATTTTCGCTCCACTGCTCGAGCGCCATTGCTGTGGGGACTTCGGTGTAGCTGGTGAGGAGATCGTGGAAACCAACCTCGCCGTGCTAGCTCACGAGGGCGAGATCAGGTCCACCTATCTCGTTTCTTTGGCAGAGGACGATCAGCCGATCCTGATGATGCTGACCACTGTAGTAGGGCACCACACCACCCGATTTCACCTGCCCGGCGAGTAGGGCTCCAACAGGGCTCGTTACGAGGCGCTAATCCATTCCCATACCCAGGCTGCAGAATTGCTGGTGCAGCCCTCCAAACGCAAAAACGCCCGCTTAGCGGGCGTTTTTGTTTGTCTGCCGTTAGCTTCGATTTACGCCCGCTAGCATGGCCAGTTGTTGGCTGACCCAATCCCAGTATCCCGTCATGGTCTGTTGCTGTTGTACGTGCTGGCGCCACAGCTGAACAGGTAACAACGGGTGGGTGTCTACGGAGTTGCTGGCGTACCTGGCGCTTAGTTCTACCGGCGATAGTTGGAGATCCTGCCGGTAGGCCTCGGGAACAGTCAGCGGAGCTGGCGCAAAAGCATCAAGAATCTCGTCCACAACTCTCCCTATTTCTATGCCGGTCGTGGTGCTCTTTAGCGTGCGCGTCGACGCCGATGCGGCGACTACGAGCCAGGCATGTCCTGCCGGCACAATGCTGTTCATGCCACCAGCAGCCTCCGTCCGGACGTCCTGCTTGCTGTAGAGGACTGACTCTACGGGTTAGGTGTTTTTCATGCCGACTCCAAGGGCGTCACTGCCGGTCAAGTCTCTATCCTGGGGCGAAAAATATACGCTATCAAGTATAGCTGTTTGCCATCTCAGAAGGCTTCATCGTCCCTTTTGCCAGAGACGCAAAATGGATATGAGCGAAGCGTTTGGCAAAGCCGTTCGCCAAACAAGGAAGGAGAGGGGTGTACAGCAAGAAGCGGTTGGTCCCAGCCAGAGCTACATCAGCGAGGTGGAGCGCGGCCTCAAAACGCCTTCCCTTGTGAAGGCTCAGGAGATCGCGGACGCGCTGGGCGTCGACCTGGTGACACTGATCGCGCGCGCGGTTCTTCTGCAAAACCCGGGCATGACGCCGGCGCTATTGATCGCGCAACTTCAGCGCGAACTGGGGGCGAAGTGACCTGAGGCTGTCTCACCCTGGCTCGCCGACCTTCTTGAGCCCGATAACGAAAAAGGCCCGCAGATTGCGGGCCTTTTCTTTACGCGGCTTCGGCCGCGCTTAGGAAGTGCAGCTGCTGGCTGAGCCACTCCCAGTAACCGTAGATGGTACGGTTCTGGGCAACATGGTAGCGCCACTGCAGGCTGGTGAAAAACGGATGTGAGGGGGCAGAGCCATCGCTGTACTTGTCATCGAGCTGGGCAGGGGAAAGACGAACGTCAGGGCGATAGATTTCGGGGAGCGATACCGGTACCAGCGAGAACTCCGCGGTGAGTTGCTCGATGGTTTTCAGTGCTACGGCACCGGTAGCCATGCACACCAGCTGCCGTACATTCCCTTCGGTCGCCGATACCAGCCACGGGTACCCCGCCGGGGTCATAGCAGTACCGTCGCGCTCGTCGACCTTGCTGTAGATGGTCGAATCAATAGGGTACAGCGCGAGGTCCATCATGCTGGACACATAGCCAAGTAGCGTGTCCGAGGCCTTATCGCCTCCTTGCGCCTTGGAGCGGGCGGCCAGGCGCACTTCTTCAAGCTCCCGCCAGATGTCCAACAGGCTGTTTGGCGTCCCCGATTTGTTTTGCATCTTTCAGTCCTCGATACGATCTGCGGCAAAGCATCCAGTCCGCATGCAATCCGCCATTATCCACGGCTTTGGCCTTGTGGCAAAGAGCCATCACTGAGCCTTCGGTCAGGTTTTCGCGTGCGCGCTGGCAGCAGCGTCGACCAGAGTATTCCCAACCAGGATGAGCAGCTGCTGGCGCAGGTACAGCGAGCCGGCTTCATGTTTGCTGAGAAACTCCCTGATACGCGCGGCGCCCGTGTTCGTGAATTGCCAGTGGCGACGCGGCTCAGCCTCTTCGGGGTCCTCGGTGTTTTGTTTCGGCAGCATGGGCGAGAGGTTTAGCGTGAGCCTCTCTCCAGCACTGGTTTGGATCATGAGGAAAGGGTGAGGCATGGGCGTTCTCCATTTCTTGGGAATCACCACGCTATGCCCATCCTGAGCAATCCCAAGGCAGATTCACGCTGCAAGGCGATCCTGTTTGAATACGAGCGGCGTGGCCGGCCTGACGCCATCTCGGCGTCCGACGAATTCCGCCATAATCGCGAGAACAGGGGCATTGACCGCTAGAACCTGCATAGCCCTGGTGCAGGCGACGTACAGGAGATTCATTTCGTCCTCCCATGCTTCGCGGACATTGTTCGGGTTGAAGGGCTCGAACGAAAAATCCTCTGCGAGCTGCACAGCATCCCATTCCAATCCCTTGGCTCTGTGGGCGGTGCTCAGCGTGACACTCGCCTCGAGCTCGTCGGCGACGGCGTTTAACCGCAGCTTGGCAAAGAGAGCAGGGAGGTCTTTTGCGTATTGCTCGACGATCTGGATGGATCGCAGCATTTCCGGATCCTGGCTGTCGCTCGCCACTTCCTTGTAGAAGGTGTACTGCGGATACTCCTGCAGCAGCTTTTTCCCTTTTACCCGGTCGTACTGACCAATCGACAGCGCATGGAGATCCTCCAAGGCCTGCAGGTTGTATCCATCAATCCCCCCGACCCAGAAGATTTTTTCTCCTTGGTCCGCCAAGCGCAGCGCGCTTTCGATTACTCCGACCACGGTTCGGCAAAGGATGGCGCGGTGATCCAGGCCCTCGGGGAGCTTTTTGGTCACTCGGGTTGCCAGACCAAGCCCTACCAGCTGGCGCTGTTCACCTTTGAACGAAAGGATCATGTTCCCGACGTGTGCAACCGCGCTGCCAAAGCGGAAGGACTGAGTGAGGTAATGCACCTCGGCGCGATTGAGCCACGAAGCGTTCAGCGCATCCACAGCTCCACGGAACCGGTAGAGCATTTGGTGGCCATCTCCGCACACCACCACCCCTAAGCCGTAGCTGGCCTGATCTGCAAGGACACCGGCAACCACTGGATTGATGTCCTGGGCCTCGTCCCCGAGGACAATATCAAACCGGCTTCGCAGGTTGGGCCTGGAGAGGGCCCATAGCTTCAAGTAGCCGTCGTGCGTCATTCCAACCGCTCGGTCTTCGACGTCCTGCATCCGGGCCCAGAGTAGACGTGCTGCGGCCACAACGCCGGCGGCGGCCCGGCGCATCCGCTCGTTCTTCATTTTCTCGGGAGGGCAGTGGTCGAGCTCAATGCCGGCATCCGCGCTGGCGAGGTAATTGTTCAGCGTTTCCAGCACCGTCCTGACCAAATCCCAGTTCTGACTGTTGATGGCTTTCGCTGCGTCGATCAGCCGGAGGTTTTGCGTGAGCTTGTGCTTGTAGCGCGTGCCGACGGCACCGAAAGCGAGGCCGTGAGACGTCTTGCATACGACGTTGTTGGGGAACCGCTGCTTTGCCGCCTGCTCGACGCTCTTGTTGTAGCAGAGGTAAAGGATGCGGCTCTGCGGCCGCGCCAAGGCATAGCCGATTAGCGTGGTGGTTTTGCCTGTGCCTGCGAAGGCAACAAGCTTTACCAACCGCGCAAGCGAGTTGATGGCCGGTAGCTGCTCGTGTGTGTAGTTCATCGGGGACTACCTCAAAGCATGAGGGTTCGAGTGGAACCCGCCGGTTCGACCCACGCGCATCGGTAAACGCCCCCCAGGACCTGGCAGCTTGGCGCCAAACGCAAGACGGCTGGCGCATTCGGCTCATCGTTGGAGAGCTGACGCGGCTCAACGGCCTGGCAGCCTTGAAGACCGATCAGCAAAAGGGCGATGACACGGATGTTCATGGGCGGATTCCGCATTTGGATGACAAGCCCACGCTACTGGTCCCCGGCCTGATCCCAAGCGGGCTTCGAGGTGTGCTTCGAGGGCATTCAAAGCCACGCCAAAATATTGCGCACTAAGCGATTTAACATAATGCTTATTATGCGAAGGAATAACCAAGGTTATTTATATTCACTGATGCGCGATGGAAGCTGCTCAAAGGCGGCGTATTCGGTTGAAAATTGACCAAATGTCAGAAACCTTGATATATTTATGACATTGCATCAAATCACCGAGTGGTGGCGATATGAAGAAGCTTCCCGAACTCATCCTGGAGCACAGTCGGACCTTGCCGGAAGGTGGCGTGCTTGCACCGAAAGAATTTCTGGGTGTGGGATCACGTGCTGCCATTGACCAAGCGTTCTCTCGTTTGGCGAAGGCCGGGAAGCTTTTGCGCATCTGCCGCGGTACGTATGTGGTGCCTGTGAAAAGTCAATTCGGTACCCGCGCGCCGGCTGCGGAGAAAATCGTCCAGGCCCTCGCCGAGATGAACAATGAAACTGTGACCTCGACTGGCGCCCGAGCGGCGAACGCACTCGGTCTAACGCAACAGGTGCCTGTTCGCGAGATATTTCTAACGAGTGGCCGGCCGCGAACCCTGCAGCTCGGCAAAACCGAAATTCAGGTGAGGCATGCGCCTCGTTGGATGCTGGGGGTGTCGGCCGCCGGCGAAGCAATTCGTGCGCTGGCCTGGTTGGGTGAGCATCACGCTTATTCGGCAATCAAGCAGCTGCATAGCAAGCTGCCTGCCTCCGAATGGACCATGCTGCTCGCGCGCCGCTCTACCCTGCCTTCATGGATGGCCACACTCCTCGGTAAGGAGGCTATGAATGCCTGATTTCTTCGAACTCAGCGCAGATGACCAATCCGAGGTTCTGGAAACAGCGGCGCAGATGCTTGGCCGGCCAGCCGAAGGACATCTACGTCGTGTGGACACTGGGGAGGATTTTCTCTGCCCCGCTTGGTGACCATCTCACCTTCAAGGGCGGCACCTCCTTGTCGAAGGTATATCGGCTGATCGATCGCTTCTCGGAGGATATTGATCTGACGTACGACGTCCGTCAGATGCTTCCTGCGGCGGAGACCGAAATTCCGAAGAGCCGCACTCAGGCCGGTCGCTGGACTGAGGAAGTACGCAAGCAGTTACCAATTTGGATCGAGCAGGCCGTCGCTCCCCTGCTTGGGGAAGCGATCGCAAACGCCGGCATCCAACTGGATCTGCAGCAGGAAGGTGACAAGCTCTACCTCCACTACCCTCCCCGCACAACCGCGAGCTCTTACATCCAGCCACGAGTCCTGCTTGAGTTCGGGGCTAGGTCCACCGGAGAGCCACATGCGCGTCGCATCGTAACCTGCGATCTGGCCCGGGCAGAGATGGAGTGTGTCAGCTTCCCCGATGCGAACCCTGTCGTGATGGATGTTGCGCGCACCTTCTGGGAGAAGGCTACGGCTGCCCATGTTTACTGCGTGCAAGAGCGCCTGAAATCTGAGCGGTTTGCCCGCCACTGGCACGACTTGGCCATGATCGCCAGCAACTCGGAGTTCGCCGACGTAATTTCGCAGCGCGACATCGCAAGGAAAGTCGCTGAGCACAATTCCTGGTTTTTCAGGGAGAAAGCTGCAGATGACTCGGTAGTGGACTACCGACACGCTGTAGAGGGGAACCTGCCGCTCGTACCAACCGGCGGTGCCCTTGCAAGCCTGGAAGAGGACTATTTCAGGATGACTGATGGCGGCATGTTCGAGTCGACGCCCCCCTCCTTCGCCGAGTTGATGTCGGCATGCGCTGACCTGGAAGCACGCCTGAACGCGGCGGCCGAGAGTTGAAGCAAGCGCTTGAATGTACCGAAGGGGCGACCGGCAGCTACCGGCCAGAAGCGGGCGTTCGATTTTGGGCGAGGTTAGGTCGAGTGCCACTGCTCTGAATGAGAAGTACACGCTATCGATTACTCTGGATTAGAGGGAACCGACGTGGGGATTTGCCAGGCTGGTTTCTTGTCATCTTGACTGTCGAAAGCGCGCCGCGCCTTGCGGAATTCCTCGGCGTTTTCGACCACCCACATCCAAACAGGAGACATCCGAACCAACAGTTCCATACCCAGCGGCGTCAGCTCGTATTCGACGCGCGGCGGAATTTCCCCGAACTCCCGTCGAAGCAGCAATCCATCCCGCTCCATTGCGCGTAGCGTCTTGGTCAGCATTCGCTGGGTCACCCCAGTCATCTGCCTTTTTATCTCGGCGTGGCGCATCGTGCCGTACACGCCCAAAGCATGCAGGATGCCCAATGACCATCGGCTACCCGCGTGGGCGAGGACTTCCCGTCTGACGCCATCGTCATCTTCTCGGAGCGTTCGGCAGATGGCTTCTGCCTGGCTCAGAGCGTCCTGATTGGTCATTTATCCTCCTAGGTATCACGCGTGTGCCTTCTTACGAGTAGTGCCTGATCATGCCAGCATTCGCTCATGTTAAAGGCGTCACGCCTCAGGAGAAATCATGACCGAAGCAACCCCGCTTTCCCCTCAATCCATTCTTGTTCTCGGCGCTGGCGAACTGGGTCTCCCGGTTTTGCGCAATCTCGCGCGAGTGGCCAAACGCGCACCCGGCTCCCAAATCAGCGTTCTTCTCAGGGAGTCGACCATCAACACCCAGATACCGGAGAAAAAGGCCGAAATCGACGAGCTTCGTGGGCTGGGCATTCAGATGGTCGCTGCGGATCTGGTGAACGACTCAATTGATCAGTTAGCTGAAGTGTTCGCCCGGTTCGATACCGTCATAGGTTGTGCCGGCATGGTCGCAGGTCGAGAAACCCCCATGAAGTTGGCGACAGCAGCGCTAAGGTCGGGCGTGAAGCGCTACTTCCCGTGGCAGTTTGGCGTGGATTTCGAAGTGATCGGTCGGGGCAGCCCCCAAGATCTTTTCGATGCTCAACTCGATGTACGCGAGGCGCTCCGCGCGCAAGACAAAACCGAATGGGTAATTATCTCGACGGGCATGTTCACCAGCTTCCTTTTCGAGCCCGTATTTGAGGTAGTCGACTTCGACAATGACACCGTTAACGCGCTCGGCAGTCTCGAGAACAGCGTGACGCTCACCACGCCAGACGACATCGGTGCTCTCACGGCGGAAATCGTCTTCTTTGAACCTCGCTTCCGCAACGAGATTGTTTATCTCTCAGGCGACACGGTGTCGTATGGACAGGTCGCGAACATCCTCGAACGTGTACTGGGTCGTCCGTTCCAAACTAACGTGTGGACTGTTCCGTACTTGATGGATGAGCTGAGAAAAGACCCTACCCATCACATCAAAAAGTACCGCGCTGTATTCGCACAAGGCAGAGGTGTGGCATGGCCTAAAGCGGGCACCTTCAACGAACAGCAGTCGATTCCAGTAACCACCGCTGAGCAATGGGCTCGGGCGAACCTTGGGGGCAAGTGAGCGACGACAGATAGCTGACTTGCAGAGACACACCTTGTCCCGACAGTGGACGCTGACAACCAAAGTTGAACGTTTAGAGGACGGCAAGCTGCCTAGACTTTCAGCGTAGAGCCTCAGTGTCCGCTATGGGTCGGTAGCAGCCTCTCGCCAGAGGCACCAGCCGGCCAGAAGCGGCCACTTGTTATGGCCGTGCTGTGACTACGGGTGCAGGAATGAAACCCTCTGCGGTCAGCATGCGGATCACGCCGCGGAGGAGGAAGTTGTGGGTAAAGCCGAGTGTGTACTGCCGAGCACCGGGCTGGATTGGCACCAGCATCCCCCTGTCCACCAGCTTCTTGATTTGGTAGGTCCGCTGCGGCCCATTCAAGCCAGGCATAGCATCAGCAAGCTCTGCCGACTTGGCCACTCCAGTGTCAGTTTCCAACAGGCGTCGGAGGATCGACTGTTCCTGCTGAGTGATGTGCTCGCGCTCGCGGGAATAGTTTAGTGCAGGCACCAGGATCTCGGCTTTAAGGTAGCGATAATCACACAGGCGATCGAGCTTGTTCAGCTCACCTAGGATGCCCTTGAGCACGTAAACACACCAACTCTCCAGGCCTTCTTGGGTTCCGCGATCAGCCTCCCCGAGCATCTCGTAATAGCGCTCGCGGTCGTTACAGAACACTGCAGTGGGATTCAGTAGACGGCCGCCAGCGGAGACATCGAATCCGTACTTAATCAGCATCAAATAGGTCAACAAGCGGACAACTCGGCCATTACCATTGGTGAACGGGTGAATCCACCCAAACCGATGGTGCGCAATCGCCACCTTCATGAGGTCGTATTTCTGCGGGTCGCGCGTGTTGACGAAAGCCACCAGCTCGTCCATGTAAGCCGGAACCTGTACTGGGTCGGGGGGCAGGTGTTCCGATTGCGCAATGCGAACTGGCCCAGTCCTGAACTGACCTGGGGTGCGATCCCCTTCGCGGTCTAGCTCGCCGACAGTGATGGCGTGCAGCTCTCGAATGAGGTGCTGGCTAACCTCGCTACCTTCCGTGAAATGCTCCTCGATGAAGGTCATGGCCTTCTCGATGTTGGAGATCTCGCGCAGCTGGTCGGTGGCTGCGTCACTGCCCTCCATCTTACTTTCCACGTAATCAGCCAGGGTTGTGTGATTGCCCTCGATGCGGGCAGAGCCGAGGCTCTCCAGAATGTGGAATACACTCTTGAGCTGGAAGAAGAGGCTTGGCGGGGTCGACCCGGTGAGTCTGAAGCGGCGGAGGTGTTCCAGCTCGGTCAATACGTCGACAAGCGGCGAATCGAAGGACGGATTAAGCAGCGCCAAATCGTAGTGAGTGAAGGTAGGCATATTCTCGCTATCTCAAACCTGAATAATCACTATGTCAAAGGCAGATTCACTGGCATTCAAGCGTCATCTCCCAGTGCATTAAGTCAAATATCATATGAACACTACCTGAAAACCCCTTCGCGAGTAAGTCGAAAACGTGTTCTTCCGGTGCCAGTGCTGCGGCCCATCGGCAAATTGAGTTGACGATGGGGGCCTGGCGTCGCTGAATAGCCCACAACCTGCTGTATCGGGGAAGACTTGGACTTGACGGAGGGCGATGCCGGCTTGGGGGAGATTGCAGCCTCTCCGCATGTGGTCGATTGTCGACGGGCGGACAAGTAGGTGCAGTAACGTAGGCGTTAATCGTCTGCAGCGTAGGGATACGTGCCGGCGACGTTGTGCATGAAGGGATCCCCTTCATCATCGAACAGGTTCGAGTCTGTATCCAGAACAAACGGGACACCGTTGTCGACGTGGCGGGCGGGTCTCGTGCGGCTCCTGACCATGGTCACTGCGTTCTTGATGAGCATGCCCAGCGATACGAGCAGCAGTGCAGCCATCAGCAGAGTTTCATTACCCAACACCATGATTCCCGCGCCGGCAACGAGGGCGAGCGGGCAGCCAATGAAGAACGCTGCAGTTGGGTTTTTGAAGTGCGTCAGGCCCAGCGCCAGTGAAGCGTATCCGGCGATCAATGCCGTGTAGCTGATGGCCATCGGAACGCCGTGCATCACGGGCGAGACGAAACCAACTCCCAGAAAGGTCAGCAGTATGACCAGCGCGTGGCGAACGAACATGAGGCCGCCGGTGGAAAGGGACTCCTCAAGCTCCCACATGGCCATCAACGGTTGACGCAGGCGCGGCACCTTAACTAATTCGTCCAGGGCGTTCACCAGGATCATCATGTTCTTGGCGGCGATCCTGCTCGGCGGGGCCGCAGCCAGATCCTGGATCATCAGCGCGCAGCGCTTGAAGTCCGCGGAAACTCCTTCCAGCGCCGAGATGTTCAGCTCGGCCAAGTCAAGGTTGCCCGGACGGAGGCCAAGATACTTGCCGATGAGCGCTTCTGCGCGATCGGCCCCTGCTCGGATTACTCGGTCGAAGTCCATTTCCCATGCCCTTGTTGATCGATTCGGTGGAGAGTACTCGAATGCGGGAAAGTGCAACCTAGCCCTCATGACTTAGCGGCCAAAACTGCATGCGCGCTCCCGGGCGGCTATTCGTGCCGTTGCGGATTCAGCGATTCAGCGTAGGTAGATTCTATGCCCTCGATGGTACCGGCTGCGGGGGCCCCGGCAGCCGGCGAGGAATCTTCCGCGACGAAAAATCGGCCGCCTGGTAGCGCAGGCTCTCTCGATTTACTGTCCGGCCGCTTGGCAGTTCGCGCTGCGCTATCAAAGTCCTTGAGTCCCACGACCTTCGGCCGGCGATCTCCACGTAGTACGAAAAATGGGAGATTTGCGTGCAGCATTGCGTCGTAGCGACTGCTCTCGGAGAACCAAAGCATGCAACGAGGATGAGGTGCGACCAGCTTGGGGACATCGAGGAGGTCATCCTCAGCCATGTTCGAGAGCCCTCGGAGATCCAGCCACTGGGGCGTTTGCTCCAGCTGGATCCCGTCAGTGGAAGCTCGCTCCTTTGCCTCGGCCTGCAACAGTTCACGCACTTGGGCAACGCGGATTTTTTCCTTGCCGGAAGTGTGGCCTGCCCATGTAAATGTGATTTGCCTTGGCGCGGCGTCGAACACTTGGATCGTTCGCTTGAGCTGATTGAGGGAAAAGTTTTTCCCTAGGGCCTGTCGCATGATCTGCGACCGCCGGCTGACAGAGACATTGCGGAACAGGCGTTCTGCCTCAATCGCGCTTTCCAGCTCCGCCTTGCGACGGTTTACCGCCCTCCCCTCTGCCAGGATTGACGAGGACAGGATGAAATAGCCAGGTAGCCGCATGACCGTACCCGGCGCTTGGCCTATATCACGCTCGAATTCTTTGAATGCAGCCAGAGCTGCGCTCACTGCCTCCTCGCCTGATAGATGCCTCACGGGGATTTGCTTCGGAGTCTTCTGCACCTGCAGGAGCGGTAACTCCCAAACTGCCCCCTCCTCCACTAGGCTAGGCCAGCGCTCATTGAAGGTTGCTACTGCGCGCAGCAGTTCGGCGTATGCGTCGGCGATCGCTTGTGTCATTCACTCAGCCCAATAATACCACCCCTTCACTTATTGTAGCTAACGCTCCCTGGAACGTCCTGCCCTCCCCTGTTAACAGGGAGAGGGGAGTCAGCATCCTTCATGCCTGAAGTGAAGGGGTGGTATTAATCAGGCGAGCCACCTTACTCCGCGATGCCATACGCGTGTTCTGCGCGCAGCCTCTTTCCAGTCCACCGCATGGGAGCAATGTATGGCTCGTTTGAGTTCCGCTTTGGTTGCGCCGGCGGCGATGACATCTTCGAATCCGTGTCGAACGACGACGTAAGGGAGGCGCCCTCTCCTCTCAGCCAGAACTTTTAGCGCAGCTATACGTACTGCCAGCAAGAAACTGTCCGTTCGATCGGTGGGATTCAAACGACGAATGAACATGCACCCTTTTCTGTATTTGCTCACCGGTCGGTCACCGGCTGCGGGTTGTGCAACCGGTCGAACCGCTCTAAAGCCGTGAGGCTGGTGGCTGCGGCCATTACCAGATTCTGCCGCTGGTGCTTGAACTTGAGGCTGGCCTGGTCCCAGGGCCAGAACGGCCGGATAGTCCGTATCAAGTCCGCTGCCCCCATCGCATAACATCCGGCTGCCCGGGCCAGCTCAGCAACTGACAAACGATCGTCGTGCGCGAAGGTGAATCCTTCTTCATCCTGCTGACGCCGGCGCTCACGAATAACGTCCTGCAGTGCGGCCGTCATCTCCTGACCCGAGGTGCCTGCGATAATTCGCAGCATCCCTACTACCCCATTCTTCCTGGGCATCATTGATGGCTGGCGTCCGATCGCTGTCCAGATTTCTGTCAGCGTCACCACTGCTTCGGCGTCAGCCAGAGGCGCTCGTTCAGCTTCAGCGTCGGCCTGCAGCGCTGCAGACAACATTTCTGCACAGCGCATTCCGAGACCAGGACTTTCGTCCTGCGTCCTGAGCATCCATGCAGCCGCCTGAACTACCCCCGCCAGAGTCAGATTTGCGGTCCAGGCCCCCTTCTGCTGCGTTTCAACTTCTGACTGCGGCGCGAGTAGATCAGGAAGTGAATCTCCAATTCTGCCCATCAGTTCGTCGAGCTTTGCATGCCATCGGGGATCAACTGCGTTTTCCTTGCATTGTGCTACCTCCCACAAGAGCTGGATTGCCTGGTGCAGCAGGACCACCTCTGGTTGGGGAACTTCCGGCGGTGTTGCTAGGGAAGCAGTGGAGGTCGGAACACCAGGTCTTGAAGCAAGGGCTTGGTACATAGGCGTTATCCTTCGAGCTAATTTTCAGATCGCCGAGCGGCTGACTACTCATCACGCTAAATATCGCTTTGAGGATCCCAAGTAAGGGACAGCACCAAGCTTCGGGGATCGATGCGCTCGTAGGTCAGCTTTTCCTCCCTCAAAATGGCCGGAAATCAACTTGCCAGGGGCCGGTAAGGGATTGCTCAGCAGGGCTGGGTCTCTGCTGCATTCACGCTTGGGATGCTCAACATTCGCGATAGCCTGGT
>NZ_SWDV01000071.1 GCF_005877905.1 Pseudomonas nicosulfuronedens
TACAAACCTTGCCTTCAGTAGTAACAAACCCCATTTTAAGTCTCGAAGAATACAAAAGGCCCGGCAAGTTCCCCTGCCGGGCCTTTCTCATTTCAGCGCCCCGCGATCAGCAGGTGCAGCACATCATCGGCATGCCGTTGCAGCTCATCATCATGGGCATGCCGCAGTCCATCATCTTGTTCATCAGCTGGCAGCAGTTGTTGAGCATGTCCATGCTCATACCCTGCATCGGCATCATCTTGCACAGCATCATGTCGCCCTGCAGGGAGCACTCCATCATGCACTTCATGGCGGGCATGCCCATGTTCATGCCCATCATCGGCATCGGCATCATCGGGTTCATCATGCCCATCATCGGCATCATGGCCATGGCCGGCTGGGACAGGCCCATCATCATCAGGTTGCCGCAGTGCATCATCATCGGCATGCCGCAGTTCATCATCATCGCCATCATCTCGGCGCTGTTGCGGAACAGGGCCATTTCCATGCCCATGGCCGGCTTCATGCGGCACAGCATGCCGTCGTCGAGCATCTCGCATTCCAGGGTCGCCATCATCATCGGCATGCCCATCATCGGCATCATGGCGTTGGTGTTCATCGGCATCTGCATGGCGTTCATCATGGTGGAGCTCCCTGAATCGATTGGAATGAAGTGCTGCGAATGGGGCCGATTCTAGGAAGGCGCAGCGGCGCGACAAGATGGCGGGGGAACGGCGGTTTCTGTCGCATCCCCTCGCGATTCGGATTCGATGATTTCCGCTTTGTTCGCAATAGCTTCAGTTACGACGCTGAAACGAATTCCAGCGAATCCCTGGAGTGACTTTCGGCAACATGGATATCCCATCCAGTGCTTAGCAAAGAACCGTAGTGAATATTGAATCTAACCAGCTCGCAA
Source organism: Pseudomonas nicosulfuronedens (assembly GCF_005877905.1). Lineage (GTDB taxonomy): Bacteria > Pseudomonadota > Gammaproteobacteria > Pseudomonadales > Pseudomonadaceae > Pseudomonas > Pseudomonas nicosulfuronedens. The sequence goes on from NZ_SWDV01000071.1 coordinate 896, forward strand.
AAACTTCGTTTCCGGCGGCGATCCACGTCCTAGAGCGCTTCCATGCCTATTCCCGACTCGCCAATTCAGGCATATGAGAATGCGTTTTTAATATTTAATGAAATAACTAGTGAGCTTCTATAGTGGCGGTTTGGTTCAACTGTCATCCCATCGCAAGGAAGTCCCATGCTCCGCCACCTGCTCGCCGCCAGCCTCGTCCTGGCGCTGTTCGGCTGCGCCACTGCGCCCGCTCCTTCCGTCCATACCACCAACCCCAGCACCTCGACGCTGCAAGGCGACCCCACGCGGCCGGCACAGGCGCAGTGGCTGCGTACCGAGTTGTACTTCGCGCTGGGCCAGGAGAACGGCAAGGAGAAGATCAGCGAGCAGCGCTGGCGGCAGTTCCTCGACCAGGAGGTAACGCCGCGCTTCCCGGACGGCTTCACCGCCTACGATGCCTACGGCCAGTGGCGCGACCACGGCGCGCCGGCGCCGGAACGCTTGAGCACCAAGGTGATCGTGATCCTGCATGAGGACAGCGCCGCACGCGGCCAGGACATCGAGGCGATCCGCCTGGCGTGGAAGCGCATCACCGGCGACCTCTCCGTGCTGCGGCTGTCGCAACCGGCGCAGGTTTCCTTCTGATGAGCGAATTCCGCGAAACGCTGTACGCGGGTTACGCCCAGGCGCTGAGCGTCGATGAGCCGATCTACCAGGGCAATACCGGCCAGCAGGAGGTACAGGTGTTCCGCAACCGGCGCTTCGGCCGTGTGCTGACGCTGGATGGCGTGGTGCAGACCACCGAGGCGGACGAGTTCGTCTACCACGAGATGCTCGCCCACGTGCCGATTCTCGCCCATGGCGCGGTGCGCCGGGTGCTGGTGATCGGCGTGGGCGATGGCGGCATCCTGCGGGAGATCGTGCGGCATGCCGGCATCGAGGACATCGTCGCGGTGGAGATCGACCCGCAGGTGGTCGAACTGTGCCGCGAGCTGTTGCCGAATCATTCGGCCGGCGCGCTGGACGATCCGCGCCTGCGGCTGGTCTACGCCGATGGCCTGGAGTACCTGGCGCAGAGCCGCGAGCGCTTCGACCTGATCCTCTGCGATTCGACCGATCCGGGTGGCCCCGCTGCCAGTCTGTTCACCGATGCCTTCTACCGCAACTGCCAGCAGCGCCTGGGCGCCAGCGGCATCCTCGCCACGCAGAACGGCGTGCCCTTCCTCCAGCCGGAGGAACTGGGCGGCACGGCGCGGCGGTTGGCGGACAGTTTCGCCGATTGGGGCTTCTTCCATGCGGCGGTACCGACCTACATCGGCGGCAGCATGGCCTTCGGCTGGGCGTCGAACAGCGAGAAGGTCCGCCGCACCGACCTGGAAACCTTGCGCCAGCGCTTCACGAAGAGCGGCCTGGTGACCCGTTACTACACCCCCGAGGTGCACCAGGCGGCGTTTGCCTTGCCGCGCTACATGCTAGACCTGATCGAGGCCGGGCTTCAGCGCGACGCCTGAGGGTTGTCCAGGCGCTGCGGCGTCCAGTCCGGATCACGGGCGCGAACCGGACTGCTGACCTGCAGCACCGCGGTGCCGAAGCGCTGCTTGAAGTCCGCGCCGATCTGCGCCAGGGCCTGGCGCGTGTAGGGGTTGTCGGCGTGGATCAGGATCAGCATCCGCGACGGCAGCTTCTCCGGCCCGCCACTGGGGCCGCGCCACTGGCCGTGCAGGTCGAGCCAGCTCAAGCCGTCGGGGAAACGCGGCGTCACCTCGCGGGCAAGGAAGTCCTCCCACTGCGACAGCTCCACCGCTTCCAGGTACAGCTCGGTGCGCAGCATGCGCCGGCCGCTGGCTTCTCCGCTGGCGCTGGCGGTCGGTTCGTTCAACCAGAGCCCGAGCACTGCAGCGAGGAGCACAATCAAGGCGCCATTGCGCCACAGCACTTTCGCGCGCATCAGGCGCCCTCCTCCGACCAGCTTCGCGCCCGCACCGCTCGCGGACGCAGGATCAGTTGCAGCACGGCGCCCAACGCCAGCACACCGACGCCGAGCAAGGCGCCCCAGCCGACATAGGCGACGCTGGAATACAGCATGTACAGGCACACCGCGAGGAAGCCCAGCGGCAGCCAGGGATAGAGCGGCACGCGGATCGGCCGGGGCACTTCCGGGTGGCGGCGGCGCAGGATGATCAGCGCCACGCTGCTGAGGCTGAGGAACAGCCAGTACACCGGGGTCATGTACTCCACCATGGTGTTGAAGCCATTGCCGCTCCAGCCGCCGACCGCAATCAGCAAGAGTGCCACCACGCCCTCGGCCAGCAGCGCGGCGCGTGGAACGCCGTGGCGCACGTCCCAGCGGCCGAGCACGCGCAGCGCCGGTACATCGCTGGCAGCGGCGTAGGTGGTGCGGCTGCCGACGATCAGCGTGGAGTTGATGCTGGCCACCGCGGAGACCACCACCACCGCCATGATCAGCCCGATGCCCGGCGCGCCGAAGGCCAGCCCGAGCAGTTCCAGTGCCGGCGCACCGCTGGCGGCCAGGCCAGCGAAACCCAGGCCGCGGATGAACGCCCAGTTCAGCGCCAGGTAGATCAGCAGCAAGGCCGCCAGTGCGCCAAGCATGGCAGTGAAGATGCCCCGGCGGTTATCGCGCAGCTCCGCCGATAGCGTGGCCGCGTCGCTCCAGCCGCCGAAGGCGAGGAACACGTAGATCAGCGCGGCGGAGAAGCCGGCCACGCCAACCTGCTCCGGCTCCACCGGCAGCGCAACGGGCGGGACGAAGCCGCGCCACTCCAGCCACAGGCCGGCGCCGATGATGCCGAGGAAGCCCGCCGCCACCAGCACCACCAGGCCGGCCTGGGTGCCGAAGCTGGTCCGCCAGCCGACGAGGTTGAGCGCCACCAGCGCGGCGACCAGTCCGCCCGCCAGCAGCACATTGCCCAGCTGGCCGAGGCCGAGCAAGGCGCTGAAATGATCGGCGAAGAGGAAGGCCATCAGCGCGATCCAGCCGGTGTGCAGGATGGCGAAGCGCGACCAGGCGAACAGGAAGCCCACCCGCTGGCCGTAGGCGCGTTCGAGGAAGTGGTAGTCGCCGCCGGGATGGGCGAAGGCCGAGGCCATCTCCACGTAGCACAGGGCGCCGACCATCGACAGCAGGCCGCCGAGCACCCAGACCAGGTAGAAGTGCTCTTCGCCAACGTTGAGCGCCACGGTGGGCGCGGTCTTGAGGATGTCGCTGGTGATCACCATGCCCAGCGTCAGCAGCAGCGCGTGGATGGCGCCCAGGTGCCGGCGCGGGCCGGCCGGCTTGTCAGCGGCGAAGTTGTCAGCCATGGGTCGGCTCCGCAAAAAGAGTCGGGGCCGCGATGCGGCCCCTTGGATTTTCAGAAGAGCCGATCAGAACGAATAGCTCGCACGGGCGTAGTAGTACGCGCCGTTGGAACCGATCGGCGAGAGCACGTCGTACGGCAGGTTGCCGCCGTAGTTGATTTCCGAGCTGGATCGTTCCGGGTAGTTGTCGGTGAGGTTGTTGCCGCCCACCGCCAGGCTGAACTGCGGGGTGAACTTGTAGGCCACCTCGGCATCCAGCTGCCATACCGCGCCGTAGGTCTGCTCCGGGTGGTAGCCGTCGCCGAAGTCGAACACGCGGGTGGTCTCGCCCTGCCGGGTCAGGCGGCCGAGCAGGTTCCACTGCGCATCGCTCCAGGTGGTGGTGAGGATGAAGCGGTCCCTGGGCGCGGCGTCGGTGAGGGTGTTGCGCTCCTCCACGCCGACCAGCGCGTCCTCGCCGATGCCGAGATTGGACAGCTGCTGCGGAGTGGCCTTGGTGCTGCGCACCTTGGTGTGGTTGTAGGTGTACGCGGTGGTCACGCCCAGCTGGCCGCCGACGAAGGGCTGGTGGTAGTTGAGCACCAGCTCGGCGCCATCGGTGCGGGTGTCGGCGGCGTTGGTGAAGAAGTTCACGTCGTGCACGCCGGCTACGCCGAAGTTGTCCTGGATGAACTGCTCCATGGCGTCGCTGCCGATGCGCTGGGACAGGGTGATGCGGTCATCGACGTCGATACGGAACACATCGAAGGACAGGTCGAAGCGATCATTGAGCTGCGCGGTCAGGCCCAGGCTGAAGTTCTTCGAGGTCTCCGGGTCGAGCTTCTCGGCGCCCAGCGCGCGGGCGATCGGATCGTTCACCGAGAGCACGCGGATATCGGTCAGCGTGCCGCCGTCGCCGAAGTTGCTGGTGGTGCTCTGGTAGCCGACCTGGGCCAGCGATGGCGCACGGAAGTTGGTGGACGCCGCGCCGCGCAGGGCCAGTACCGGAGTCAGCTGGTAACGCCCGCTGAGCTTGCCGGTGAGCTTGCTGCCAGCATCGTCGTAGCGCTCCCAGCGTGCAGCGGCATCGACGAAGAACTGGTCGGTGAGATCCCCCGACAGATCGATGTAGGTGCCGAAGACATTGCGGTCGATATCCGACTCTTCGCTGGGGCGCAGGCCGTTGGCGCCGTCCGCGCCGACGCCGTAGTACGAGGCCTCGTCGCCGGCGGTGGTGATGTAATTCTCGTAGCGGTACTCGCCACCGAGCGCGAGCACGAAGGGCCGCCCGGCCAGGCTCAGCTCGCGGCTGAGGTCGAGGTTGGCGACGCTCTGGCGCAGCTCGTAATCACCCGTGTCGAAGCGGGTCGGTGTGTCTTCGCCCAGCGAGGCGTTGAGGGTACGCCGGGTCGAGGATTCGAAGCGGTTGCGACCGTGGGTGACGCTGGCGTCGTAGTCCCAGGTGTCGGCGATCAGGCCCTTGTAACCCAGGGTCCCGGAGAGGTCGGTGTTGTCGCCCAGGGACTGCGGCAGGTAGCCGTTGGGGTAGATCTCCGGGTGCTCGTCCGGGTAGCGGTAGAACTCCGCGCCCGTGGTGTGGCGCTCGTTGTACAGGCCGAAGGAATAGAGCTTGCCGCTGCCCAGGGCGACATCGCCGTTGAACCAGGCATTGACGTCACGCGCCAGGCCATCGCCCATCACATAGTTGCGTTGCCCGGGGGTGTCGGCAAAGCCGTCGTAGCCGGCGCGGTTGGTCGGCTCGCGGTTGATGAATTCCGCGCCGCCACGGACGAAGCCGTCCTCGCCCAGGCGGGTGCCGGCCTTGGCGGCGGTGTAGGAGTTCTGGCCGTCGGTGGTGGTCTTGCCGATGGCGTCCTGGTGGGTGTGGTAGGCGCCATAGCTGGTGGTCACCTCGCCGCCTTCGGGGGCGTCGTCGAGGATGATGTTGATCACCCCGGCAATGGCATCGGAGCCGTACTGCGCACCGGCGCCGTCGCGCAGCACTTCGATGCGCTTGATGGCGCTGATGGGGATCGAGTTGAAGTCCACCGGCGCGGTGCCGCGGCCGATCTTCGACGAGTCGTTGACCAGCGCCGAGGTGTGCTGGCGCTTGCCGTTGATCAGCACCAGCACCTGGTCCGGGCTCATGCCGCGCAGCTGGGCGGCACGCACATGGTCAGCACCACCGGAGTTGGACTGGCGCGGGAAGTTGAAGGACGGCAGCAGCGTCGCCAGGGCCTGGCCCAGTTCGCCACCGACGGCGCCGGTGGATTGCAGGTCCTGCGCGGTGAGCACATCCACCGGTACGGGGGAATCCAGCAGAGTGCGGTTGTTTCCGCGGGTGCCGGTGACCAGCACGGTCTCCAGCTTGGTGGTGGCCTCGGGGGTCGACGAGCTTTCGTCGGCGTGCGCGGAGGCCTGGGCGATGACCGAGGCCACCGCAACGGCAATAAGGGAACGGGATAACACGCGAAATACTCCTGTCTCGCTTAAAGAGCGCCACTCGCCGTTGGCGGCGAGTCCGGAACTCCGCTTTTTTGGGTTCTCTTGACTTGAGCGGTTGGTGTCGGAAGTCCGGAAACCGCGAGCGACTGTCCTCCGCTCAGGTGGAGAAAACAGTGCTCGGGAAAGCGCTCCAGGTGTCACGGCCGGTCACTCTTCGTAATGAGCGAAAAGGCGCGGCTCTCGGTATCGCGGGTCATCCGTGACCCGATGGGGAAGGCGTCATCCTAGCTAGTGGCAGAATGCTTTCAAACGAATAAAAAATGCTTTGTTTATAACTATTTAAAGTGACCCGGCAGCAACAGCAGCCAGTGTTGCTGAAGCAACAGCCAGCCCTTCAGTCGAAGGCCTTGCGCTCCCATTCGTCCTCGGGAATGTCCAGCGCGACGCCGGAGAAACGCTCCTCACGGAACGGGTCAGCCTCGTTGTGGAAGCCGTTGCGCTCCCAGAACCCGTGGCGGTCGCTGGTGCTGAACTCCAGCTCGCGCAACCACTTCGCGCTCTTCCAGAAATAGCGCCCGGCGATCACCAGCCGCAGCGGCCAGCCATGCACCGGGGTGAGTGGTTCGCCGGCGTAATGCGTGGCGAGCAGGCTGTCCGGACGCAGCAAGTCCTCCAGCGGCAGGTTGGTCTCATAGTCGTGATCGGCGTAGGCCATGACGAACTGCCCGGCTGGCTGCACACCGTAGTGCTCGAACAAGTCGGACAGGTGCACGCCGCGCCAGGCGGTGTCGAACTTCGACCAGCGCGTGACGCAATGGATATCGCAGACCAGCTCACGCTGCGGCAAGGCCAGCAGATCGTCCAGGCTCAGTTCCAGCGGCTGCGGCCCGGGATTTTGCCCAGACAGCGCACCGGACAGGCGCAGGCGCCAGGTTTCGCGCGCGTATTCCGGTACCTCGCCCTCATGGAGGATCGGAAAACGCTCGGTCAGTACCTGCCCCGGCGGCAGGCGCTCGCCATAGCGCGGGTCGCCCTTGGGCGAACGCGCCTTCTTCAGGCGCCCGGCCTTGTCATGCATCGTCCGATCCTCAGTTGGCCAGCGGAATCCACGGCGCCTGCGCGACCTTCTGCGCCTCACCGAAGGCCGGTACCTTGCGCGCCAGGTCGCGGACGTTCTTCACGTCCAGGTCCAGCAATTGCTGGCGGGTGATCAGGGTTGGCGGCACCAGCACCTGCTCGCCGGGATTTTCTCCGGCGATGCGCAGCGCCAGGCTGCGTACGCTGATGGCGCCGGCCACTTCCGGATTGACCGCGGCAGTGGCGCTCCAGGCGCTGCCCTCCTCCTTCATGATCTGGATGTCGGCCGTGGAAATATCGGCGCTGTAGATCTTCACCTGTTTGCCCAGGCCGGCTTCGTCCACCGCGATCTTCACGCCCTTGGCGAACTCGTCGAAGGGTGCGAAGAACACGCTGATGCCAGGGTTGGCACGCAGCACCGCGCTGGCCTGATCAGCCACCGAGTTGGCGATGGGGGCATTGAGCGTGCCGAAGCGCGCCTTCTCGACGATGCCGGGGTTTTCGGCCTTCACCTGGCGCCAGATTTCGTCGCGGCGCTCCATGGGGGTGAAGCCGTCGATGTACACATAACCGGCTTCGAAGGCGTTGCCGTTGTCCTGCAGCACCTGCTTGAGCGCCAGGCGCGCCAGCTCGCGGTGATCCTGCTCGACGCGGGTGATGCGCGGGTCGTTCACGTCGACGTCGAAGGTCACCACCTTGATGCCCTTGGCCAGCGCCTTGTCGATGGAATCCTTGAGCGTCTCCGCCAGGCCGAGCTGGACGATGATGCCGTCCACGCCCAGGTCGATGGCCTGCTCCAGCATCTCGCGCTGGGTGGCCGCCTGCTGGCGGGCGTCGAACACGCGCAGCTTCACGTCCAGCGCATCGGCCTGCTTCTCCACGCCGCGCAGGTAGGCCTCGGGGAAGTCGCCGGAGAACAGGTAGCCGACCAGCGCGATCTGCACGCCGCCCTTGTCGAAAGGTGCCGGCGCACCAGGCAGACCAGCCGCCAGCGCAGAGGTTGCGCCGGACAACAACAGGCCGGCGGCGAACAACGCGCGCAGGGATTTGGCGGGGGTGAATTTCATCCGTTGAATCTCCGAAAAAAGCGATCAGCGCCCGCGCCGGGCCAGACCGAAAGTGAACATCAGGGCCGAGACCAGCACGGCACCCTTGACGAAATCCTGCGCGTAGTAAGGCGCGTTGAGCATGGTCAGGCCGTTGAGCAACGTGGCCACCAGCACGGCGCCCACCAGGGTGCCGAAGGCATTGGGCTTCTGCGCGCCGAGGACGGCAAAGCCGATCAGCGCGGCACCGAGCGCATCGAGCACCAGCCCGTTGCCAGAGCTGACGTCGCCCCGCCCCAGGCGCGCAGCCAACAACAAGCCACCCAGCGAGGCGAGCAACGCCGACAGCACGTAGGCGAGCAGCTTGTAGCGCTCCACCGGCGCACCCGCGAGGCGCGCGGCCTGCTCGTTGCCGCCAATGGCGTAGAACAGCCGGCCCGGCCGCGTGCGTTCGAGGAACAGCCAGACCAGCAGCGCGCAGCCAAGCATGATCACCACGGGCACCGGTACGCGGTCCCACAACTGGGCGCGCCCCAGGGCGAGAAACCCGCTGGCGAAGGCACCCGGCGCTTCATCGCCGTTGGGCAGGGTCATGCCGACGGCGATGGAGCGGCCGCCGGTGGGAATCAGCTGCACGCCCACCACCAGGAACATGCTGCCGAGGGTGGCGAGGATGTCCGGCACGCGCATGCGCACGATCAGCCAGCCATTGAGCAGCCCGACCAGGGTGCCGAGGCCCAGGCTGATGAGGACCGCCGCCAGCGGGCCCCAGCCCAGGACCACCATCACGTAGCTGGCGCTCATCAGGCTCAGCGCGGCGACCGCGCCGATGGACAGGTCCAGCCCGCCCACGGCCATGCTCAGGGTCACGCCCAGGGCGAGCAGCGCGACGATGGACACCGACTGCAAGACCAGGAACAGGTTGCCGACCCGCAGGAAGGCCGGTTCCAGCAACGCGAACACCAGCACCAGCAAGGCCAGCAGCAGGAGCAGCGCGTAGTGGATGAGGAAGTCGAGCAGGCGTGCGACGGACGACGTCGCCGGGCTGCCCACGGCAGTTCTAGACACGCACGGCTCCTTTTTCAGACATGCGAAGTTTCCTGATGCGAAGGGTGGATCGGAGTGAGGTGGGCGACGATCTCGCTGCGTTGCAGATCGTGCCGGGGCAGTTCGGCGACCACCGCGCCGTCGCGGACGACGAGAATGCGGTCGGCGATTTCCAGGGCTTCGTCCGGGTCGCTGCAGATCACCAGCGTGGCGCGGCCGGCGGCGCTGGCGCGGATGCGTTGGCCGATGTCGCGGCGGGCGCGCACGTCGACGCCCTGGAAAGGTTCATCGAGGATCAGCACACGGCCCTGCCCCAGCAGCCAGCGGGCGAGGATGACCTTCTGCTGGTTACCACCGGAGAGCAGTTCCAGCGAGAACTCAATGCCAGGCCCCTTGATGCCGAGTGCGTCGATTTGTTCGGCGACCTTGGCGCGCTCCCGGTCGCGGTCGATGAAGCCAAAGCGTGTGAAGTTGCGCAGGAACGGCAGCGTCATGCTGGCGCGCACCGAGAACCCCGGGACCCGCGAGTTGCGCGCGCGGTCCTCGGCGGCAAAGAACACCCCGGCGGCGATGGCCTCGCGCGGCGTGCGCGGCAGCCAGTCGCGTCCATCGAGACGGATCGTCCCCGCATGGTGCTTGCGCAGGCCGAACAGCACTTCGGCGATCTCGCTCTTGCCCGCGCCGAGCAAGCCAGTCAACGCAACGACTTCGCCTTCATGCAGGTCCAGGTCGAATGCTGAACTATCGGCTTCGAGCTGCCAGTCGCGCAGGGACAGCACCGTTTCGCCACGCTCCAGCGGCTGCAACTGCACATCGCCCAGCGCAGCGCCGAGCATGGATTCCACGGCAGCGCCAAGGTCCAGCGGCGCATTGAATTCGCCCACCAGGCGGCCATCGCGCAGCACCAGCGCGCGGTCCGCTACGCGTTGCAGGTCCGACAGGCGATGGGAGATATAGAGGATCGCCACACCGCGTTCGCGCAGGTGGTCGATGAGATGGAACAGACGCTCGGCTTCGACGGTCGACAGCGATGCGGTGGGTTCGTCGAGTATCAGCAGACGCGGTTTCAGCGCCAGAGCGCGGGACAGGATCACCAGTTGCCGATCGGCTGTACCGAGGGTTTCGATGGGCGCCTGCAGCGGCAGGTGCAATTCCAGGGCCGCAGCGATTTCGGTGGCACGCTTGAGCGCCTTGCCAGGGCTGAACAGGAACGAGCCGGAGGCGCCGCAGAGTTCGTCCAGCAACAGGTTCTCTGCAACGCTCAGGCCGGGCACCACACCCTGCTCCACCTGCTGATGCACCGCGACGATACCGTGGCGGCGGGCATCCTGGGGCGAGGCGAATCGGACTGCCTCGCCATCGATCAGCAACTGCCCGGCATCGTGGACGTGGGACCCGGCAAGAATCTTCACCAGCGTCGACTTGCCCGCGCCATTGGCGCCCAGCAATGCGAGTACCTCGCCGGGGCGGATGTCCAGGTCCAGGTCGACCAGCACGCGATTTTCGGCAAACGACTTGCCGACACCGTCGAGGCGGAGGAATGCGGTGGAAGCAGACTGGGCGGACATGGGGCTCTCGAATCGGCGCGAAAAAGCGAGAGCGCCGTATCAGAGCTTCGCCGTTGGACTGAGCGGCGATTCTTTTATAATCTCAAATCATGCATCAACTTATTTTTAATATCGTTTATGCATAAGCTAACAACCGCTCCACCGCTGCGCCCCTCGCTGTTCGCCCAGCAACAGCGGCCGAAAAAACGGCTGACGCGTCCGCAGGCGGACGGTTAGCATCCTGAGCATTCAACCCGGAAGTGAGTAGTCGAGATGGCGAACGAAACCTACATTCCCCCCCGCGTCTGGACCTGGGACAAGAGCAACGGCGGCACCTTCGCCAGTATCAACCGGCCCGTCGCCGGCCCGACCCACGACAAGCAGCTGCCGCGCGGCAAGCACCCGTTGCAGCTGTATTCGCTGGCCACGCCCAACGGCGTGAAGGTCACCATCCTGCTCGAGGAGCTGCTGGAACTGGGCGTGACCGACGCCGAGTACGATGCCTGGCCGATCAAGATCGGCGACGGCGACCAGTTCGGCAGCGGTTTCGTCGAGATCAACCCGAACTCGAAGATCCCCGCCCTGCTGGACACCAGCGTCAAGCCGGAGCTGCGCATCTTCGAATCGGGCTCGATCCTGGTGTACCTCGCGGAAAAGTTCGGCCACTTCCTGCCCAGGGACCTGGCCAAGCGCACCGAGACGCTGAACTGGCTGTTCTGGCAGATGGGCAGCGCGCCCTTCCTCGGCGGCGGCTTCGGCCACTTCTACGCCTATGCGCCGGAGAAGTACGAGTACCCGATCAACCGCTACGCCATGGAGGTCAAGCGCCAGCTCGACGTGCTCGACCGCCAGCTCGCCGAAAACCGCTACATCGCCGGCGACGAGTACAGCATCGCCGACATGGCGATCTGGCCCTGGTACGGCGCGCTGCTGAACAACCATGTGTACGAGGCGGCCGAGTTCCTCGACGTGGAGAGCTACACCCACGTGCGCCGCTGGACCGACGAAATCGCCGCGCGCCCGGCGGTACAGCGTGGCCGGCGGGTCAACCGCACCTGGGGCGATGATGCGTTGCCGGAGCGGCACAGTGCGGAAGATTTCACGCGCTGAGGCTGTCACTGATATCCCCGAGTGAATCGGGTTCGCGAGCAAGCTCGCTCCTACAGGACCAGCGCTGGCTTTGGCTTTGGCTTGATGAGTCTTCCAGAGAGACGCCCACACGCTCCGAACCGCCCCGTTCAGGAGGCCTCGTTGAATTGGAGTTTCAGGGGTTGAGCGGCAGGGATGTCGCGAGAGCGCTGTCGGGCCAGGGATGGCCCGTCAGCGCGTGCCCCTGAAACTTCAATTCAACGAGGGAATTTTTCGCCTAGGCGAAAAACCGGATGTCCGGGGCAAGACCTTTTGGTTCCTTTTGGGGCGTTTGCCAAAAGGGACTCGCCCGAGGGGGCGAAACCGGAAGTTCGCGCGCACGCCGAAGCGACGCAGGAAACCAAGGCGCGAGGCATACACATCGCGGACGGAGTCCGCTCCTACGAACAGGCGCCGTGCCACAGCGGTTCGCGAGCAAGCTCGCTCCTACGAAAAGCAAAAAACCGGGCCCTCTTTCGAGGCCCCGGTTTCTGCATTTCAGCGAGCGCTTACTTGCCAGCCGTCAGCGCGTTGTAGCTGGTCATCAGATTCCGGTAATCCGGAATGTGGTTGGAGCACAGCGCCGCCAGCCCTTCGATGTCGTTGCGCCAGTCGCGGTGCAGCTCACAGGCCACGCCGAACCAGGTCATCAGCTGCGCACCGGCCGCTTCCATCCGACGCCAGGCGGCGTCACGGGTCATCTCGTTGAAGGTGCCGGA
>NZ_SWDV01000072.1 GCF_005877905.1 Pseudomonas nicosulfuronedens
ACCTGTCCGCCTCCAGTCTCAGCACGGGCGATGTATGGGGGTCGCTGCTGGCGCTGATCGCCTTCTACAGCCTGCTGCTGGTGGTGGAGATGTACTTGAGGAAGCGAAAAGTCTGGAACTACATTGGCTTGGTCATGAGCTGCATTTTTTTTCAGCTAATGAGTTCGACCTTCCTGCACATGCCGGCGTTAAGGGAGCTCAATGCAAGACCAGTCGGGCCAATGGGGCAGAAGATGGATTTTCTTATACAGACCGACGTAGGGCTTGGAATGGTTACTGTCGTTTTGCTGACACTAACGGCATATCTCTATGCGACCTTGCTGAAAACCATTTACGCACATCTGACACACGTGAACGGATAGCAGGCGGAAAATCAGTGGCGACAAGGGCACGTAGTGCCCAGATTATTTTTCGTACTTTGCACGTCCACTACTGGCCGATAACAGTCCCTGCCGAGTGGCCTCGCCCTGACAGCTCATTGGCAGCAACCGAACGCACCCGCGTCCCTAGGCACTGCCGAGTGACCGTAACCATTTATTGCGCAGCGTCCTCATCGAATAAGGGCGCGATCCCCCGCCCTGAACCTCCGCCCCTGCCCTGAAATGGCCGCCAGTCACGGCGGGCAGCCGCTGCGAACTCACCTGACGCGCGTCGAGGAAACCCGGAGATAGGCCAGTCGAGCCGGCAAGCCAGAGCGCCTGCCATCGCGTTGTCATAAAAATTTCACAGGACCCGATCACAGTATGGCAGCCCGATATCAAAAGGATTGCCCTCGATGAAAAGCTTTGTGAAATCTGCTGCGATCGCCGTTACGCTGTCCATGTGTGCCACTTCCGTCGCCTTTGCCGACGAAAGCGTCCGCCTGACCGGCTCTGGCGCCAGCTTCCCTGCGCCGATCTACCTGACCTGGTTCAAGGACTTCAGCAAGAAATCCGCTGGCGTCACCGTGGACTACCAGTCCAAGGGCAGCGGTGCGGGCGTACAGGATTTCCTCAACAAGACCGTGGACTTCGCGGCCAGTGACTCGGCCATGAAAGACGAGGACATCGCCAAGGTTGCCGAAGGCGTGCAACTGCTGCCGATGACCGCCGGCGAAATCGTCCTGGCGTACAACCTGCCGGGCAGCCCCAAAGGGCTGAAACTGCCGCGCGACGTTTACTCCAACATCTTCCTGGGCAAGATCACTCAGTGGAACGACCCGCAGATCGTCGCGGCCAACCCTGAGCTGAAACTGCCGGCCCTGCCGATCACCGTTGTCGTGCGTGCGGATTCCAGCGGCACCACCGCTGTGTTCACCAAGCACATGTCGACCATCAACCCGGAGTTCAAGACTGCCCTGGGTGAAGGCAACACCGTCAACTGGCCGGCCAGCGACAAATTCATCAAGTCGCCGAAGAACGATGGCGTGACCGCTACCGTTCGCCAGACCCCTGGCGCCATCGGCTACATCGAGTACGGCTTCGCCAAGCTGGCCAAGGTCGACTTCGCCCAGCTGCAGAACAAGGCCGGCCAGTACGTCGTGCCGAACGCAGAAAGCGGTGCTGCGGCGCTGGCTGCCGTGAAATTCCCGGAGAACCTGGTGGCCTGGCTGCCCGATCCGGACGGCGCCCAGTCCTACCCGATCACCTCCTACACCTGGATGATCTTCCGCAAGCACAACGAGAACCCGGCCAAGGCCAAGGCCATGCGTGAAATGGTCGAGTACGGCCTGACCGAAGGGCAGAAGATTGCTGATTCGATGGGCTACATCCCGCTGCCGCAAGCAGTCGTCGATCAGGTTCGCAAAGCTTCCGCCAACATCCAGTAACGCCTGCGAGTCTTCATCCGGTGTGGGCTGTCAGCCACGCCGGATGAGACCTCCACCTGTTCCGGAACTCTCCCATGACCCAACCTTTTGTCGTACCGGTAAATCCGGACTCTGCCTGCCAACCGCCATCCGCGAAGGATTTCCTGGTTGACCGGACCTTCCGTGCCATTGCACGTCTGGGTGTGGTCCTGATTCTGGTGCTGGTCGTTGCCCTCGTGTTCGAAGTCGGCCGCAAGGCCTTTCCGGGCATGGAGAAACACGGCCTGGACGTTCTCCTGGGTTCGGTCTGGGACGTCAACCAGGGCAAGTACGGCATTTTGCCGGCCATCTGGGGCACGCTCTACAGCGCACTGATCGCTCTGCTGATCGCAGGCCTGTTCGGCGTCAGCATGGCGATCTTCCTGACCCAGGATTTCCTCCCCGCCAAGCTTGCGGCGGTGTTCCGTACCATCGTCGAACTGCTCGCTGCCATCCCCAGCGTCGTTTATGGCCTGTGGGGGATCTACGTGGTGATCCCGGCCATTCGCCCGCTGACGGCGTGGTTGAACAGCGAACTCGGCTGGATACCCTTTTTCGGCACATCGTTGAGCGGGCCAGGCTTGCTGCCCGCCTCTCTGGTGCTTGCCATCATGATTCTGCCCACCATTGCCGCGGTCTCGCAGGACGCTCTTGCCAGCGTGCCGATGAAGACCAAGCAGGCCGCCTACGGGATGGGGACCACCCATTGGGAAGCGATCCTCAAGGTGATGGTGCCCTCCGCTGCCACCGGCATCTTCGGCTCCCTGGTCCTGGGCCTGGGCCGCGCACTGGGTGAAACCATGGCCCTGGCCATGCTGGTCGGCAACGCGAACACCATTTCCCTGTCGCTGTTTGCACCGGCCAACACGCTGGCAGCCTTGCTGGCGCTGAACTTCCCCGAAGCCGGGCCGAACGAGGTTGAAGTGCTGATGTATGCCGCACTGGTGCTGATGTTCATCACGCTGATCGTGAACGTACTCGGCTCCATGATCATGCTTTACGCCCAGCGGGGGACCAAGTAATGACCAGCCTCACTCCCACCGCATCCGCCCTGCCGAGCCTGCAGCGCAAGCTCGAGGGTCGTGCCCTGCGCAGCCTGGTGCTGACCACGCTGGTCTGGATCGGCGCCCTGCTGGCCAGTGTGCCGCTGATCTCCGTGCTCTACATGCTGATCACCCGCGGTGGTGCGCGACTGAGCCTGGAGGTCTTCACCGAACTGCCACCGACCGGCTTCGAGACCGGCGGCGGCTTCGGCAACGCGCTGGCCGGCACCTTCGTCATGGTCGGCATCGCCGCCGCCATTGCCGTTCCGGTTGGCATCATGGCAGCCGTCTTCCTGGCTGAGCTGGGGCCGGACAGCAAACTGGCGAGCGCCGCGCGCTTTGCCGCCAAGACGCTCACCGGCCTGCCCTCCATCCTGGCCGGGGTCTTCGCCTACGCCCTGGTCGTGATGACTACCGGTACCTACTCGGCTCCGGCGGGTGGCGTGGCATTGGCCGTGCTGATGCTGCCGATCGTCGTGCTCACGGCCGAAGAGTCGATGAAGATGGTGCCCAAGATCATGAAGGATGCCGCCTACGGCATGGGCTGCACCCGCGCCCAGGTGATCTGGAAGATCGTACTGCCTACCGGCCTGCCGGCGATCCTCACCGGCGTAATGCTGGCCGTGGCGCGCGCCGCAGGCGAGACCGCGCCGTTGCTGTTCACCGCGTTGTTCAGCAACTACTGGATCTACCACGACGGCAGCCTGGCAGTGATGAACCCCACGGCCTCGCTTTCCGTACTGATCTACAACTTCTCCGGCATGCCTTTCGACAACCAGCTCGAGCTCGCGTGGGCCGCATCGCTGGTGCTGGTGATGATCGTGCTGGTCGTGAACGTCATCAGTCGCATTTTTGGCAAGCCCAAGTTTTGAGATACGGAGCATCCGAATCGTGAACACTGCTACTGCACCGAAAGTCGCCCCGGTTGGCGCCGAGACCCAGGTGGTCATGGACTGCAAACTGGACAAGATTTTCTACGGCAACTTCATGGCGGTACGTGACAGCCACGTGCCGATCGAAAAGAACAAGATCACCGGTTTCATCGGCCCTTCCGGCTGTGGCAAGAGCACCGTGCTGCGCAGCCTGAACCGAATGAACGATCTGGTGCGCGGCTTCCGCTTCGAAGGCCATGTGCATTTCCTCGGGCAGGACGTCTACGGCAAGGGCGTGGACCCTGTCGTCGTGCGCCGCTACATCGGCATGGTGTTCCAGCAGCCCAACCCGTTTTCGATGAGCATCTTCGACAACGTCGCCTTTGGCCTGCGCCTCAATCGCTACAAGGGCGACATCGGCGACCGGGTCAAGCACGCACTGCAAGGCGCCGCGCTGTGGGATGAAGTGAAGGACAAGCTGAAGGTGAGCGGCCTGTCGCTCTCCGGTGGCCAGCAGCAACGCCTGTGCATCGCTCGCGCCATTGCCACCGAACCGGAAGTCCTGTTGCTGGATGAGCCGTGCTCGGCGCTCGACCCGATCGCTACCCGCCGTGTCGAGGAGCTGATGGTCGAGCTGAAGAAGGACTACACCATCGCGCTGGTCACCCACAACATGCAGCAGGCCATCCGTGTCGCTGACACGACGGCATTCTTCTCGGTGGACATTTCCCAGGGCACGCGCACGGGCTACCTGGTCGAAATGGGCGCGACGAAGCAGATCTTCGAAAGCCCGCGGGAAAAAATGACCGAGGACTACATCAGCGGCAAGTTCAGCTGAGTCGAACCCGCAGTCACATGAAGCCACACACCTCTTCTTCAGGGTTGCCCATGCCTGCCACGCGCCGTCTTGATCTGCGAGCGATTGAACGTGCGCTGCGTGAGGTGCAAGGCCGTTTCGGTGAGCTCAGCCAGTGCTTTACCGAGCCGCGTGATCCGTTCACCGATGAAGTGCTGCACAACGTGCTGGAGGGTTATGCCCTGATCGACGACTACGTCGCACGGGGCGTCGACCTGTTCGATCTCCAGCAGGTAAACCTGATGCTGGAGATCAACGCCACCGTGCTGTGCGGCCGAGACCCTGCCCGTCGGCTGGAGTTCGCGCCGCACCTGGCGGCCACCGAGGCGCACTTCTTCAACAACGTGGAAGGCGGCATCAAGGACCTGTTCAACTGGTACAGCGCGTATCGCAGCGAATCGGTGTGGAAGCGCGCGGCCGGTGTCTATGTGCGGATTCTGAGCAAACCGCAATTGTTCATCGAAGGTAACCATCGTAGCGGCTCGCTCATCGTCAGCTATCTGCTGATACGTGCCGGGCTGCCACCGTTCGTGCTGACCCTGGACAACGCCAAGGGTTATTTCAACCCGTCATCGGTCATACGCAACTCCGCCAAGCATGGCGTAAAGGCGCTATTCGAATTGCCCAAGATCAAGAAAAAGTACGCCGCCTTCCTCGAAGATCAGGCAGCGGATTCGCAGCGATTTTTCCTTGGCGAAAAACACGCCTCCGCCTGTCAGGGAGGTGCCTGATGAATACGCAGCCCATGCTCGCAACCTGCCTGGCCATCAAGGATCAGCTGTGGGACGCCATGAAAGGTTCCCTTGCGCCTTACCGGTTCGGACGCCCGCGCATACGGATTTCGTTCGATATCGATGACACCCTGGCCTGCCTTCCCCACCACAGCGACGTCGAATCCAGCAGGCTCCCGGTGTTCATTCATCGCTGGCTTGGCGAACCGCTGCGTATCGGGACCCGCTCCCTGACCCGGGAACTGCGCCGCCAGGGCTGCAGCATCTGGGTCTACACGTCCTCCGGCCGCACACCGTCCTATATCAGGCGCTGGCTGTTGTTGTACGGCATCCACGTCGACGGCGTGGTCAACAGCGTTCGGCACAACCAGGCCCTGACCGAGCGCGGGCTGGCGAACTCCCCCTCGAAACTTCCGCCGGCATTCGATATCGACCTGCATGTCGACGATTCCGAAGGCGTGAAGAGCGAAGGCCATGACCACGGTTTCCGCGTCGTTGTCGTGCGTCCGGACGATGAGCGCTGGGCACAGAAAGTTCTGGATTCGGTGGCTGAACTCCAGGAAATGCTGGATCGACAACAGCAGCCAATGGCTGCAGCAGCGTGAGCCGTCAACCCTGCGGCTCGTTGTTGACTGGCAGACGTCTTTACCCTGCCCATCGCCCGGAACCTGCAGCTTCGCGGATGTCGCTCCTTAGCCGACACCCTCAAGGTTACGCCCCGGCTTAGTACACCGTGCGGGTGCCTCGCCACCTCATCGATGCACTCCCCCGCTCAGCTGGCCATTCCAGGCCAATCCAATCGCCTCCGCACATCAGGCTGCTGAAGACCCCCTGTCGAATTGCCCTGCCCCGGCGCCGCTGAACTTTGACAGCATGATCTCCCAGGTCGCATGCTGAGCGAATACGTGACGCCCCATGAGTCGCCAGCGCCTCAGCGCCGTGGGCGATCAGTTGAAGTACAAGTCTGTTCACCTGACTTCCGGCGCCAGCGCCCATGCCTGACCTCTCGCACATCCACCGCCACTTCACCGAGTTGGTGATCAGCCCCATCACCAACCAGCTCACCGGCCTCTTCGACCTCAGCGGCCGCGTCGGCGTGGTGTTCCTGTTGTGTTCCTACGCCATCGCCTACGCCCTGTTCCGCTTCCGCCGGCAGCGCGGGCTGACGCAGGCGACGTCGTTCTGGCAGTTCATTGGTGGTGCGCGGGTGAATCTGCATCGCTCGGCGCTGCTGGATTACCGCTACTACCTGGTGCGCGGGATTCTCAACGTGGCGCTGATGGTGCCCATCGTCGGGATCATCGATCCGTACATCCTGCGCTCAGGCGATTACATTGCCTTCTTCACCCACCTGTGGGGTGCGCGACCACAGGTGGGCGAGAACCTCGGGCTGTCGCTGCTCTATGGACTGGGGGTGTTCCTGGTCAGTGACTTCAAGAACTACTGGGTGCACCGGGCCTTCCACTCGCGCTGGCTGTGGGCCTTCCACAAGGTGCATCACTCGGCGGCAGTGCTGACGCCGATCACGGCGAGCCGCGTGCACTTCGTGGAGAAGCTGGCAGCCAACCTGGCCGGGACCGTGCTGCTGGGCGTCTACGCCGGCATTTTCTGGTACGCGTGCGGCGGCCAGATCAGCGCCTACACGCTGTTCGGCGTGACCTACATGATCCTGCTGTTCAACGTGCTGGCGACCAACCTGCGCCACAGCCATGTGTGGCTGTCGTTCGGGCCGCTGGTCGAGCACGTGATCAACAGCCCCGCCCAGCACCAGATCCACCACAGCGACGCGCCCCGCCACTTCAACCGGAACTTCGGCATCAACCTGTCGCTGTGGGACTGGATGTTCGGCACGCTCTACGTCACCCAGCGCGCGCCGGAGCCAATCCAGTTCGGCGCGGGGGAACACGACGATGCGCGGTATTCGTCGTTGTGGAGCCTGATCGTAACGCCGTTCGTGGAGACGGTGCGGAAGGTAACAATGGCGAGGAACCAGAGAGTACGGCCCTCCGATCGCCCCGCACGGAATCGCCACAGATGAAGGTCAATTCTATGGCCAACCTGATCTCATTCGTTGAACAGTAGCTGCTGACGGAATGCTCCGTTTCCGAAGCTTTTCGGATAACCGCGGGGATCAATCATTTGTTGGACACGCTGCAGAATGTTTCCTTCCTCGTAAAGAATCTGGCAGGACGCCTGATCGAATGCGCTTCGTAGCAGTGGTTTGACTTGAGCCACTGCATCAGAGGGTGCGCAGACACCAACGGTGACGATGTCGAGTTGATCCGTAGGGTCCTTATACAGATCAAACGCCAGCAAACTCTCCGGTTGATGGCTGCTGAGGAATGCATACACATCGCCATGCCCCGTCGGCGTCCGATCGAAGTACAGGTCGTACAACGCCGCAATCCGACTCTCACCTCCCGCTGCAAACCATCACTCCTGTCCGCACGCCCCCTGGAATCCCACCTTGCCGCTGAGCGCCCAAGGCAAGGAGCCAAGTAAATTTCCATTAATAATCAATTAGTTATTTCGTTACCGACGCTTTTTTTACCCCGCCCAATCATTAGCTTCCCACTTGAAGGATATGCATGTTAGATTATTTTTAGGAACGATGTTCACATATATGAACACACAAAGCAAGCTTGGCCAAAAGGAAGGCGCCCCGCAAGCAACCGTCTGATCTGCAATTTCATCGTTCAAATATGCGAACAAAAAATAGAACGTCCGCAAACGGACAAACCTCACCAATAAATCCAAGAAAGGTTTGTGATGATGAAAAGAGTGCTTACAGGACGGGTGGCTGCGCCGCCCCGTCTGCTTACCATGGCCACCGCGCTGCTAGCGGCCGGACACGCACATGGGTTCAATGTCGACCTGGGAGACTCCGACTTTCAACTGCGATGGGATAACACTGTCCGATACAACTGGGGTATGCGCCTGCAGGACCAAAGCCATTTGGTTGACCGCGCTGGGGGCGGCGCCTATGACCAAAGCAACGCGAGTTTTGGCAAGTACGACACCATCACCAACCGCCTCGACCTTCTCACCGAGCTGGATCTCAGTTACCAAGGCAAGTACGGAGCACGGTTAAGCGCTGCTGGTTGGTACGACGAAGCCTATGACGGTAAGAACCCCGCGCACGTACCTAGCGGCACCAGCTATGTGGACAATAAGTTCACGAACGTCGTAGAGCGCTATTACGCCGGCCCATCCGGCGAGTTCCTCGATGCTTACGTGTACGGTCGATTCGATCTTGGCGAAATGCCTGTCGATGTGCGTGCGGGGCAGCATGCCGTTATCTGGGGTGAAGCACTTTTTGGCAGCACGAACGCCATCTCCTACTCGCAAGCCCCTAGCGACCTACGCAAAACCACGGCCAACCCAGGGGCATCAGCCAAGGAAACCGCACTTCCGATCGATCAGATCTCGACGATGGTCCAGTTCAACGACCAATTGGTCTTCGCAGCCCAATACCTGTTCGACTGGAAACCCAACCGAATCGCAGAGGGCGGCACCTACTTTGCTGGGGCGGACTCAATTCTCGAAGGGCCGAACGTAGGCCGTGGAAAGTCGATCGATGGTGACAAGGGCGACTTCGGCCTGTCCCTTCGCTGGCGCCCTGATTGGTTCGACGGCACTCTCGGCGCCTACTATCGCAAGTTCGATGAAAAGTCTGCTTGGGTATCGCAGCTCGACGCCTCCACCGGACTCGTACGTGCGGTGTACGCAAAGGACGTTGATCTCTATGGACTGAGTATCAGCTCCAACATCGGAGGCGTATCCGTAGGCGGTGAACTCTCGTATAGGGAGAACATGCCCCTGAACTCTAGCGGGGCTGCGGCAGACCAATCACACCGACTCGAAGGTGCGAAGGGTTCGACATGGCATGCAGTGCTTAACGCCGTTCAGACTTACGGCGACACCTCAGTCTTCGATTCGGCGAGCCTTTCCGGAGAGCTCTCTTGGGCACGACTGGACAAGGTGACTGACAACGCCAACGCGTACCGTGCTAAGGGATACAACGCCGGCTGCAACCAGGACGCCAAGCTCCGAGGTTGCTCAGATGACGATTTCTATAGCGCCTCGGTGTCCTTTATCCCCGTGTGGACTCAAGTCTTCCCCAGTGTGGACCTCAAGCTCCCGCTATTCCTGTCGCGCAACATAAGCGGTAACGCTCCCACCAACGGTGGCGGAAGTGAAGGATTCACCACCGCTAAGGTCGGCATTTCGGCGGAAGCCTATGCCCGACATTTCGTGGATCTGGCCGTTACCTACTACGACCAGAAAAGTAGCGACTCGCGAAATCTGATCCTCGGCCCGCCTTATCAAGACAAGGCCTGGGTCTCGCTCACCTACCAGACGACCTTCTGATCTGCTGATGCTCTCGAGGAATCCCTTATGGACATGACCAAAGTTTTCGCCTGCGCTCTGACCACTCTTTGCATCTCATCAACGTATGCCGCAGTAGCTCCCGATGAGGCCGCACAACTTGGCAAGACCCTGACTCTTTTTGGCGCTGAACAGCACGGCAACGCTGACGGGAGCATTCCAGCATATGACGGAGGCCTTCCCACCTCCACAGCCCCCGCTGGATTCGTCAAGGATACCGGTAAGTGGGTCAATCCTTACGCTGAAGAGAAGCCCTTATATTCGATCACTGCTGCCAACATGGCCCAGTACGCCGACAAGCTGACGGAAGCGACGAAAGCA
>NZ_SWDV01000073.1 GCF_005877905.1 Pseudomonas nicosulfuronedens
AGAGCGCTGCCGACAAGAACGCCGTATCTTTTGAGACTGCTCGAGCAGCTTACTACCGCTGGAAGAACAGCCTGGGTCGCTGAGTTCTAAAAATCCCTTAAAACCTTAGAAAGCCCTGAAGTCAGGGCTTCCGTAGCTTTATCGCCATCGTTCCCCAAATCGCCCAAGGAGGCGCAGACGATGGCAAAACCAGCCAGCAGCAAACAGGACCGCCGATTCATTAAGCTCAATGAGGTCCTGAATCTCACGGCGCTGAGTACCACTGAGGTATATCGGCGCATCTCTGCAGGGACATTCCCTACTCAAATTCATCTCGGTCCAAAGTCGGTTGTCTGGATCGAATCCGAGGTGGTTGCCTGGTGCGAACAGCGCATTGCTGAAGCTCGCGGGGTGGCCGCCTAATGAACAAAAAAAAGGCCGACCAACAGGCCAGCCCTCAAAATTCGCAACGTAATACTATCACAGTCGCCAATGCTCCCACCAAGGTCAGCCGCATTCTTGCTTACCTGGTCGCCGGCGGCTCCCTCAACCGTTTCGAAGCTGAGCGCCTGGGCGATCACTGCCTGAACTCCACCATCAGCGCCCTGAAGCACAACTGGGGCATCCACTTCCAGATCCTGCCTGAGCGCGTGCCCACCCGCTGGGGCAAGGCCTGCGACGTCAAGCGTTACAGCATCCCCGAGCCGCAGCGCGCTCGTGCCCAGCGTGCCCTGTCGATGATGACCCTCAATCGGAGGGTTGCAGCATGACTCTTGCGAAGCTGACCACCTGGCCCTATAGTCATCTCGCTGCCGCAAAATCGGCAGCCAGGATTGGCGTCCTGAATTCGAAGGCGGACACACCGCCACTGAGCGGTTTTTTTGTGTCCGCAGCATGGCAAACCCTTTGTGGGTGGGCCGTGCGTGGGCATCGCAAGATGCGCCGGCTCTTCGACCGGTACGCCAACCCGCACGGTTCCGCCCTCCCTGATTGGCGTCAGGGAAGCGGAAAAACAAACCGTTTCGAAGGACACTCGACCATGCTCAAGCGTCGCACCCTCACCCTCAATCCGTCCAAAGCACGGGCCGCTTACCATCGCGCCTGCGCCCTGGCCGCACTTCACGCTGATTCCTCCCTGTCCGTCCGCCTGGCTCGCTACAACGAAGCCATGGACCGTGCTCGCGCCCTGGAAGCTCAGGAGGTGCGCCATGCATAACCTCCCCTCAGTATCGAATGACGCGCGCAATACCGTAGTCCAGAACCTTCTCAGGTATGCCGACGAACTGGAGCATATCCTGCGCTATCAGGCAGAGCCTGCCTTGCGCGCCATCGATCGCGATTTGGCTGCCCGCATTTGCAGCCTTCGCCAAGAGATCAAGCTGTGTGGCGTCGTACTTGGGGGTGGGAAATGACCATTCATCCCCTCGGCCATGAGTCCGCATCACTCATGCGTGATGCCGGCTATGCCGTCGACACCATCGGCAAGTTGATCTTGGAGGACATCTGCAGAAAGTCCGACGACGCCAATCAGGAGTTCCTTCGCGAGTACGAACTCGGTGGCCTGCTCTCTGCTCTGCAGGTCATTGCCGCTGCCCTGTGTGATACCGGCGAACGGTTCGAAAACCATCTGAAAAAGGCGGAGCAGTACGAGGAGGGCGCAAAATGAAGACCGATACCACCCTCCGACTTGGCCGTCGTCAGTACCGCAATTTTGCGGAGTCAGCCAAGCGCCTTGGCTGCTACCTGGATATTTCTACCGTTCACGAGATGCGGGGGAACTGGGGGATGTTCAACAGGATGGCGCGGTGCGTGTTTCTTGACGCTTCCTCCGACAATATCCAACTGGACGAAGCCGCCGGCGTAACTCTCGCGTCCACCATCAAAACTGACGACTTCCGCAGCGTTGTTCGCGCTGAACTTGATTGGTCGTGCCTCGATGATGATGAGATCTACCCGTTCATTCTCCAGCACGAAATCGGCCATCGGCAGGACAACTTCGATGTCTGGTCCGTTTCGGATATTGAGGATCGCAAGTCACGCCTTCTGTGCCAGCGCTGGATTGCGACCGTCAATGAAGTTCTCGCTGATCGCTATGCCTGGAGCGTCATTCGCCCCGGCGAGCAGTTGCCTGTCAGCGAGAACGGCAAGCGGATTCAGCAAGAACTCGCCCAAGCAATTGACCTCATTAGCGGCTTGGTCAACAAGCGCGGGGCCAGGGTTATCCGGCAAATGACTGGCCAGTATGAGTTCGTTACTGAGTGGATGCTTACCTCCAATGAACGCATGGGGTTCATTGGTAGCAAGGTATCCACTGAAGCTGTGCGCCAAGCACGTGAGAA
Organism: Pseudomonas nicosulfuronedens; assembly: GCF_005877905.1. Classification (GTDB taxonomy): domain Bacteria; phylum Pseudomonadota; class Gammaproteobacteria; order Pseudomonadales; family Pseudomonadaceae; genus Pseudomonas; species Pseudomonas nicosulfuronedens. The sequence continues at coordinate 2,319 of NZ_SWDV01000073.1, forward strand.
CGAGCGGCGCACGCGCGATCGCCTTGGCTACAAAGCCACTCCTAACATGCGCCGTTTGAGTCCGCTCTAATGTCCCGGACCCTCGCTAAGTCGAAGGGTCGCCGAGAGGCTGGAAGCTACGCCGCTATCCCTCATTCCGTGATGGATAGCGACGACTTCCTGTCTCTGTCCGGCGCCGCCCTGAAGGTGCTGCTGGGGCTGCTCAGGCAGTTCCGCGGCGCCAACAACGGCGACCTGTCGGCGACCATTCATCAGGCTCGGTCGTGGGGCGTGAAGAGCCCCTCAACGCTCGTTACGGCGCTCCAGGAGCTGATGGACCACAACCTGATCATCCGGTCTCGCGATCCCAAGTATTGCAATCCAGGCGGCGTATGCGCGCTTTACGCCGTCACCTGGCTGGCAATTGATGATTGCGGCGGCCGGCTGAACGTGGATTCGACCACCGTTCCGCCACGCAGGTTTAGCCTCGAATTATCAAATCACCCTGTTCGAAAATCGAAGTACACCACTCCGAAAATCGAAGTACCAGAGGCGGTTTAGGCCATGAAAATCACGTTTGGTACTTCGATAATCGAAGCACTGTCAGGAAATTTGGTACTTCGAAAATCGAAGACCTTTTTAATTACCAGGCGCAGCCTGGGAAATTACCCTGCTATTCCAGTTCTCCAGAGCTCCCAAAAGGGCTCAGAAGTGCGCGCGGCCCCACGGCGCAAAATTTCAGACCTCGGATTTTCGTCCGACCCGGCGCTGAAGTCGCATCAGAGCCGGCCCGGCCCGGCCCAGTGTGGCGATTTGGTCTCACTGAGGCGTTTCGGCGACACCTCGGCGAGCCCTCGCCACTCCCTAGGCGATTCCCAGCACCGTGCAAACCCAAAGCAAACCGGCTGGGTTCCTGCTGGGTTCTGGTCACGCATGGTCACGAAACGTGTACGCCTGGTTGCAAGCGCTTTCTGCTTTGGTAGCAAGTCTGTGGATGCTCACTGCGTCGGCGAGGTAACGCCCACTGCGTTAGTGCCATTCGCATCTTTGGTTGCGGAAAACCAGCAATCCAGTATGCGGAAAACCAGCCAACTGGTAGCGGGGTGGTGCTGATGACAGACTCGCTTGAAGAGCGCGTGGAGGCCACCACCAGGCTTCTCATTGATGCCTGCCGTGAGAAGAGAGTTTCACTCTCAGGCGACCTGCGTGTGACCGAGGCTGATGCCGCAGCCCTTCTCAATATCGCGCCTGGGTACTTGAAGCAAATGCGTACCGGCGACGGCAGCGCACCACGGCACTACCGGATTCCTATGTCCGGTTGTCAGGTTAGCTACCGGCTGCGGGACATCGCCGTATGGATAGAAATAGGTACCGAGTAAGCCGGCGTTAGCTGACGTATTTTCACGTCAGGCGGCGGCATGGTTCCGAGGTCGCAAGGAGGCGACCATTTCTCCAGCAACTTTTCCTGGAGAAACCAATGCGCGAACTCGCCCTTGCTCACTACGTTAAAGCCATGCTTGCCGCGGGAGGAAACCCTCGCGAAGCATATTCACAGGCCAGTGAAAAATACGGCCACAGCAATACCGTGGTGCGCTTTCTAGAGAAAGGCGCCGTTGGCACCTGGGATTTGAATGCAGACCCTGACTTCCGGTCGGCAGGCAGGGCCTTCATTGAGATGGTTCAGGTGCGATCACTGATCGGCAGAATCAATGCTGTCTCGCCTTTCCGCGCGGTTCCTTTGAAGACTCGGGTTCTCGCTCAAACCGAGCGGCCGGTCGCCTACTGGACTGCCGAGGGCAATAAGAAAATCGCCTCGAACACCGCATTCGAGCAGAAGTATCTCGACTCTATGAAGATTACTGGTCTGCTGGTGCTGACCGACGAACTCCTTCAGGGGCAAGGTGCCGCATTTGAGTCCGCGGTGAGCAACGATCTTGTCAATCCGATTGCCTCCCTCGAAGGAATCACTTTCCTTGATCCAAGCAATGTCGGTATTCCAGGTCAGTCGCCGGCATCGGTGACCAACGGAGTCGCACCAGTACCGTCGTCCGGTACTGACGCTGCTGCTGTACGAGAGGATATTCGGGCGCTTTTTGCTGCGTTTGATGGATCTCTCGAAACAGCTGTACTAGCTATGCATCCTGATACCGCACTGTCGCTTTCGCTGATGCAAGCTCCCCTAGGCCAAACCACCCTGACCGTGCGTGGTGGCGAGTTGTTTGGCGTGCCAGTAGTGACCAGTGATTCAGTCCCTATGGACTCGAGTGGCTCGCTGGTGGCTCTCATCGATCCTGCAGGGATCCTTCTTAGCGACACTGGCGTGAACATCAACCACTCCAGAATCGCGAGCCTCGAAGTGGACGGCGACTCTAACGGCCCGCAGTTCCTTTCCTTGTGGCAAAACAATCTCACCGCCGCCCTGGCCGAGCGTTTCGTGAACTGGGAAGTTGCCCGGGCTGGCTCGGTTGCCTGGCTGTCCGGCGTCCAGTGGGGTGTGTGATGGGCAGCTTTGAGGATCGCTCCAAATCCATTTTGAAGAAGATCACTGAGGCGGCCAAAGAAGCCTCTCATAGCGGCATAGAGGAGCCCTACGGGGTGGCCGGAGTCGGCATTCTCGCTGGCCAACTGATCATGTCGCTTGAGCGCATCGAACGGCTCGAAAGCGAGATTCGGCAGTTGTCCGAAAAGGCCGCCACGCTCGAAGAGCGTGGACTCAAATACTGCGGCACTTGGCAACGCGCCATGGACTACCGCCGCGGCGATTGTGTGACCCACAAGGGCAGCCTCTGGACAGCGGTGAAGGCCACCGACAAGGCGCCCGACGAAGCCGCCCCTGATTGGCAGCTCTCGGCCAAAGGGGCGCAGCGATGAGCTCGAATCAGAACTGCAACGAAGTCATTTTCGCCATGGGTCGGATCATCGGCCAGAACGCCGACTGGCTCGATGGTCGTCTCTTTCAGAAGCTCGCCATGATCGCTGCTCGTGCGAACTACGAGGATGAAGAGCTCGACGACTACGGCACCTTCGACGACATGCGTCGCGCCTTCGAAATCTCGTCTGCAGCACTCCGCGATGAAGCCCAGCACCAAGGTAAGGGGCGCCGCCCATGAGGGACCTGATGAGAGAGTTCTTCGAGGCCTCCGGTGATCGCCTCCTGCAACTTTTGGCCGAGCTTCCCGAGTCGTATCTAGCGCACATGAAGCAGCTTCCCATCCACCCCGAACTGGCCGGGCGCCTGGCCCAGGTCAGCGAGGAAGTGGGAGAAGTTCGAGTTCTGAAGGTAGAGCCAGATCAACTGATCATCGTGGTGCTGAAGGGCGATCCGGCCCCGTACTTGATGACGCTCAGGCTCGAGCCACAGCAGATCCACTAGCACCGACTTCAACGGACAAGTCGTGAGTGTCCAGAACAACCGCGACAGCCTGCGCGTGCAATCCCTCCTACGAGCGACTTCAAGCGCGATATCGCCGGCACGGTGGCAGGCAACTCTTCACAAGTTGGAAGGTATAGAAAATGGCATCACAGAGCCTCGGCACCCTTACTCTTGATTTGATTGCCCAAGTCGGCGGATTCGTGTCCGGCATGGATAAAGCCGAGCGCAGCTCGGCGAAATGGCGGAAGGAGGTCGAGAAGAACGCCAAAGCCGCCGGGGTAGCAATCGGCGCAGGCATTGCTGCTGGGGTAACTGCGCTGGGCGCAATCACCGTCGGCGCCATCAACTCAGCGAAAGAGATTTCGAATCTCTCCAGCGTGGCCAACACCAGCACCACTGAATTCCAGAAGTACGCGGCCGGTGCGAAGCTGGTGGGTATAGAGCAGGAAAAGCTCGCTGACATCTTCAAGGACGTTAACGACAAGGTAGGTGACTTCCTCAACACTGGGGGCGGCGCACTCGCCGACTTCTTCACCAACATCGCTCCGAAGGTCGGCGTCACTGCTGATGACTTCCGGAATCTGTCGGGACCGCAGGCATTGGGTCTTTACGTCCAGAGCCTGGAGAAAGCGAATGTCAGCCAGGCTGACATGACCTTCTACATGGAGGCTATCGCCAGCGACGCGACAGCGCTGCTCCCTCTGCTGCGTGACGGCTCGAAGGGTTTCAAGGCCCTCGGTGATGCCGCTGAGCAGGCTGGGGCAATCATGGACAAGGAGACTATCGACGCGGCCAATCGCTTGAGCGCCGCCGTATGGCTGATCGAACAGAACGCCACTGGTCTTAAGAACCAGGTCGCGAAAGGCCTGCTACCCGTCCTGAGCAAGTTCATCGAGGGGCTCAACGACACCTCGGCGAACGGCCTGCTCGCAAAAGTGGTGGCAGAGGATCTGTCCGATAGCTTCCAGATGCTTGGCAAGTGGGCGCTCGGTGCGGTCGCCGGCATCCACCTGCTGTACCTGGGCATCAAGACCCTGTCCGATGTCGATACGGCGTCGATGAAGGGCGCGAACTGGTGGGAGAAATGGGTACCGCCGGCGCGCTTCTACCGCACGTTCGACAACTTCGACGATGTGAAGAACGTCCTGGAACAGGCTGGGGTGAAGATCGATGCCGCCGCCCAGGGCTACGGCAACCTCCTGCAGAGCTTCGACAAGCCGGTCTCGGAGAAGTCATCCAACAAGATCTTGGAGATTTCCAAGATGCTGGACGAACTCAGGAATCGCGCCAGCAAGCCTGGCACGTTCACCGCCGTCACCAACGAGCAGAAGGCCAGCCAGAAAGCCGCGGAGCAGGCCGCCAAGGCGCTCCAGAGCCAATTCGACCAGGCTGAGACCGGCTACGAGCGCCAGATCGCGCTGATCAATACCGAGGTGGACAAACGTAAGGACGCCACTGAAGTCGCCAAGCTCCAGTTTGAAATCGAGTCCGGCAAACTGAAGGGCATCAATGCGCAGCAGCAGGAACGCCTCAACGGCCTGGCCGCCGAGCTCGACCGCCTGCAGAAGTTGAAACAGGCCAACGAAGACGCTGCCAAGTCGGCGGCATATCGCGCCACCTTGCAGAGCGAGCTGGAAAACGACCAGTCCGCCCTTGATCTCGACCTGGTGGGCGCCGGTATGGGCGAGAAGGCCCGCGAACGTCTGCGCCAGGATCTGCAGATCCAGAAGCACTACAACGACGAGCAGAAGAAACTTGCCGAAGACTACCGCAATGGCGACATCAGCAAGGCCCAGCTCGACCAGGGCACCAAGGACATCGAGGAAGCCCTCGCGCAGCGCCTGAAGGCCCAGCACAAGTACTACGAGGACACCGATCAAGCCCAGCAAGAGTGGATGAAGGGCGTAGATGAGGCATTCCAGAATTACGTCGACACCGCCGAGAACCACTACCAGATCGCCGCGGACGCGATCACTGGCATCTTGGGTGGCGCCACCAGCGCACTCAGCGACAGCATTTACGATGTCTTCACCGGCACCGAGACGCTGAGTGATTCGCTCGGCAACCTGGCGGCCACCATCGGCCAAACCATTGTGAAAGCTATCGCTGATATGGCTGCTCAGTGGCTGGTAGCTCAGGCCATCCAACTCATCTATGGGCGCACTACGCAGGCCTCTGCAGCGGCGACGCTAGCAGCTAATGCCCAAGCGACTTCTCTGCAGGCAGGTCTTGCCGCGTTCGCATCAACCGCAGCTATCCCAATCGTAGGCCCAGCTTTGGCACCCGGCGCCATGGCTGCCGCCCTCGCGATTACGGAGCCCGTCGCCATCGCCGTCGGCACGTCTGCGTTCGCCGGTATGGCCCACGACGGTATCGACGCCGTTCCTGAGACTGGTACATGGCTGCTTCAGAAGGGCGAGCGAGTCACCACGGCAGAGACAAGCGCGAAGCTCGATCGCACCTTGGAGCGAGTTCAGGCCGGTACGGCCAGGCAGCCCGATTTTGGACGCGGTATGCGGGACATCATTTTCAATCAGTACACCAGCGACCCGAAGAGCCAGCAGGCAGCTAATGCCAAGGCTGCCCGCCAAATCGCCAGAATTGTTGGCGATTCACAGAGGTACACCTGATGAGCAACCCACCTGAAGTAGCTGACCACGAAGCCAACGGCTGTGTGATTTGGACATTCACGAATAACAACCCAGGCCCGCTAGAGATTGAGGTCGGCGTGGCCAGTGGAACGCGGGTAATTTCCGTCGTGCCATCTGGGGGCTTCGTGCGGATCATCGCCGCCAACAAGGACGATGTGAACATGCGCCATCGTGAGGCCCGTGTGCCTGGTGAGGACAGCATCAGCCAGTGGATGCGCGAGCAATTGGATCGCCGCCGCCTGGGTGATCTGTGATGGGCCGCCTCCGCACTCTCAAGCCGCGACTGCAAGAGTTCAAAGGGAAAGAGCCACGCCCATTGCCCAGCACCCGAGAGCGGAGGATGACCGGCAGGAAGCTTCAGGAGCGTCGGTTGCGTGTGTGGTCGAAGGATCCCTGTTGCGCGCACTGCGGAAAGCTCTGCGCTTTCCCTGAGGGCTTCGAGCTTGATCACAAGCTATCTCTTCACGCTGGTGGTGCCGACACGGACGAGAACTGCCAGGTGCTTTGCTCAGGGCCTGACGGTTGCCACGCGAAGAAGACTGCTGCTGACCTTGGATACAGCCAGAAGAGAAACATCGGCCTTGATGGTTGGCCAATAGGTTGACTCGGGGGGATATGCATACCCTGGTGGGCGCCGAGGCGGAAACCGCCTCGGGACTGATTCAACTACTAATCCGTAGTTTTTTGGGATCAGTTGAGAGAGCTGGCAAAGCTATTCCAGTCGTCAATCGCTTCCTCGGCTGCTGCCTTGTGCTTCTGGACAGCGTCATTCTGTTCCTCAACAAAGTCCGACAAGCACTGTTTGTACTCTTCGACTTCGTTGATGAAGTTTTGCCGCTCAAACTCATCGTCGAATTCGTACGGCACTGTAGGTTCGGAGCAGCTGTGGCTTGGCTGGAACGAATCGGCGCTTGCCTGCAGGGAAGCTGCTACCAGAATCAGAACGAGGTACCGGGCCATCCTTTGCCTCCACTCTCAGAAAGCTTGTAGTGCCCAGGGTTAGGCCGCCCTGCGATGGTAGAAGTACAGGTACAGCAGGCCGACTGGGGCGACGAAGATTGAGAACGCCCAGCACAGCACCATGGTGAAAGACTTAGCAATCATCACGATGAGGGCGTTTCCAAAGAACACATTGTTGCCCATGATGAAGCTGACGATCTGCTCGTACACAAAGCGAGAGTACGGGTAGAGCAAAGTGCAGATCACCGCGTATACGGCAGCGTTTACCTGAATCCCTTTGGCTCCTTGGGCCGACATCCAAAGAATAGCCGCGGCGATGAGCACGCCGAAGAAGAGCTGGCGCAGAAAATATTGGGTCGATAGACCGCCAAAGGTCATGCGGAAGAAGTCTCGCACGTCATTACTCCTTGTGTAGTGAATGCTTCCTTGTCACCAATGCTCGGACGAGTATGGCTAGAGGCCATCACTATACACATGGCGACCATCACCCGGCATCTCTTAAGGTAAGGGACGATAGTGCGTTGTCCAGGCAGTACCAGGGGCGGGGAAGGGAGATCGTCGGGCACGCCTACTTGG
>NZ_SWDV01000074.1 GCF_005877905.1 Pseudomonas nicosulfuronedens
GACGACATCGACAGCGGCAATAGGATTTAGCCTGACCGCGTCCTGCAAATACTCCGGAGATAGGTGCGCATAGCGCATAGTCATATTCAGCGAGGTGTGCCCAAGAATCTCCTTGAGCGCCAGGATGTTGCCCCCGTTCATCATGAAGTGAGACGCGAAGGTGTGGCGTAAGACGTGGGTGCACTGGCCACGCGGTAGTTCGATGTTACAGCGCTTCACCATGCGGGCAAATGCCTCGCGGCAGAAGGGAAATCGGGTCTTGCTGGCGAAGTAGGCTTCCAACCGGTCTTGCAGCTCTTGGGAGATTGGCACCGAACGGACGCGTTTCGATTTGGTGTTGGCGAACACCACACAGCCCGCTCGTACCATAGGCCAAGTCAGTCGTTGAGCTTCCGACCATCTTGCTCCCGTAGCCAAGCAAATCTCCGATATCAGGGCCAAGTGGGGGAACGTCGAGTAGTCCCGCAGCGCAGATACCAGGGTCGCAACCTGAGCTTTCGACAGGAACGACACCACATCCTGCTGAGGCTTCAGCGGCTTCAATGTGTCCAGAGGATTGGAATAGTCGATGTCACCGAGTCGGCGCAGCTCGGTATAGATGGACTTGAGGTACGAGTACCGCACATTGATCGAGCGCGGGAGCGCCCCTTCTTCCAATTCCACCTTACGCAGTGCTACCAAGTCGGAGACGGTAAACGTCTGAGCGATGGGATTGCCCAGCTTCGCAGCAATGAACAACAGCATGTTCCTGCGACGTCGCCCACTAGTGATGGCGTGCCCGTGCAGCTCATACCAGCGTTCAATGAGCTGAGACAGGCGGCGCGTGTCCTTCGGCCTGGGATTCCACTCTGGTGTCACTGCCAGCTTCGCGCGCACTGAAGCTTCGAAACGCTGAGCCTCGCCCTTGGTCTTGAATCGCTTGCGGAAGCGCTTCCCTTTGACGGGTTCGACATCGACGAACCAGCGACCATCCTCCAGCTTGGTGATCGCCATTAGATCGCGTACCCCCGCTTCAAGTACCGATCATTGATGAGCCCGATAACGTGTCTTTCGAGGTCGCGAGTGCTGTAGCCCTTGGCGGTGTAGTGATCTTCGATCACGTGCCAGAAGGGAAGCGTTCTCCCGACCTCAAGGGCTTTTTTTGGTGGTACGCGCTCCCGTGCGATCAGGCTGGCGAACTGGCCGAGGAACATCTCGCAGTTCTTCCCTGAGAAGCCCTGAGCGGTCTTGTAGTAGCGGCGATATTCTGTGCGATCAATGAGCGGATCGGCCTCTACCTGCACCTGAGTATCCAGAGTGATGAGCGACCAGAAGGGATTGAACTCCTTCGGGCTATCCAACAGCCGGAAGTTCTCACAGGCATAGCCCCATAGGCCTTGCAGGTGCGGGCACAGGCCCGCGTAAGTGCGGCAGCCGATCACCTCGCCAGAGGTCATCGTGGATCCTTCAGAGAACTGCTGAACCACCGAATGGTGGAAGCGGAACTCGATACGCCACACCGTTTCCAGCGGGTTGAAGGCGGGTTCACCATCACCGAAGGGATCGCCGTTGAGGGAAGCCCAAACGTTTTCCCAATAGTCGAGTTTGTCAGTTGCCCGGGCTTGGAGCGTCTTGTTGTAGATGCTCAGTTGCAGGCCGCTGGCTGAGCCGAACATGTACGTTTCACCGCGACCGTAGACCGAGGCGTTGCCGTCGAATTCGATACGCTCAATGCCGCTGATCTGGCGTACACGCCGAGACCGACAATGCATGCGATCCACCAAGTCAGACGGAGGCGCCCAACCCTGCACGTCGAGTGCGAGATGCACTGCACATTGATTGGTTTCGCAGGCTGAGAGCACGCCTGCGGCCAAGTCATCGAGCACGCCTTGCAGGATCGTTGGATCAGCGCCATCCAGGGAGTGAGGAGACACTTCGATCTTGAGGTGCGGACCGATGTTTTCGAGCTTCACGTTATGGTTCTTGATCAGGAGGATCAGTCCCATATCGGCGTTCTGTAGCCGGTACTGGTAGCCAGAGTCGCGACCAATACGGCCCTTGGCCCACTGGTAGCCGGCGAATTCCACGATATCTTCCGGCTCATCGAAGATCGCCATGACCTCAGGACGGATCAGGCCGTTGTACAACTGGCGGACCGTATCCACGCCGCAGCGCAACAGACGCACACCGGAAAGGTCGGTGAACTCCCCTGCCCTACTGCTGAAAAAGATGCGCCCTTGGGGCGACTCAAAGAACTGCCCGTCTTCCTGAAGTACTGCGCGAATCTGGTGTTCTGCTGCCTTAGTCATGATTCAAACCTATCCAATGCTATCCAATGAGTAACTGGGTTATCCGACGTGTTACAGGGTCGTCGGCCGCGCCTTCGGCCTACCGCTCGTGCCTGGCGCTCCCGGCCGGCGGCGCGGCTCGCCGACTCAAAACGGGAACGCCGCCACCGGCTGCATCACCTGCAAGGCGGTGAGAAATCCGAGCGCATACGCGAGCGCGAGCAGCCCAAGGGCGTTGATCAGGCCGTGCAGGGTCATTGGGTCCTCCAGGGGCGTGCGGGGTATTCGGAGTCGGGGACGATGGTGAGCGTGGGCTGTGCGGGTGCTGGCGGTGCGGTAGCGGCCATTACGGGCGCTGTAGCAGGCATCTGCGCCGGCTTGGGGAAGGCTCCGGCACACACGATGGTTTCGTGGTACTCGCCGTAGGACAGCTCGGCCACGCATTCGGAACGGGCCTTCACGCCGTAGCCGGATTCGCCCATCTGCCAGGAATTGAGCATCAGCCGGCGTCCTTCGGAGTCGGTGATGACGAACATGTACATCTCGCGCTGCATGCCCTTCACCAACCCTTTCACGCGGGCCGCCACGGCGATCTGCCGGCCCGCGAAGGGATGCTCAGCTAGTGGAAGAGTCGGAACACCTGATTGGCCAAGAACAGCGCCAGCATAAAGAGCACGATTCGCAGCAGCAGGCGCTTGAGCAGGTACAGCAGGCCCTTGAGGATGAGTTGGAGTGCTTTGCTGAGGATGGGCAGGATCAGGCTTTTGCTGAGCGCCACCGCCGACGACCTTGAGAGGTCCCATATAGCTGACAAAGCCAATAGTGCCGGCCAGCAGTGCCAGTAGAAGAACCAACTTAGGCGACCGGAAGAGACTCTTGCCGGCTTTGGTGTCCTGGGTTTTTCCAGTGGCGGTGGACTGATAGAGGCGGAAGGTCTGCTTCTTGATTCGCTTGTATTCGACGATGGTGCCGTCAGCGGGTGGTCGGTTGAGCTGGGCGTCATGCTGGGCCTCCTTGTACCGGCCAGGGATGCCGATGACGGCGAGGTTGGAGTGCTTGTAGGCCATCTCGCAGGTCATGCGGATGTCGTCGCGGATGTAGCTGATGTTGGGCGTGGTCAGGACGATGTCCCAGTTGAAGTGGCGGTGCCGGGTCCAGGCATCGAGCCAGCCCATTGGGCGGTCCGCTTCATGCGCCGCCTCGGGGCCGCCGGGGAAGTCGAACTTCTCCAGATCGCGTTCGCGCCAGGACTTGGGGAACAGCAGCTGGGTTTCGTCGAAGATCAGGAAGGCGCCCCGCGGTGCCCACTGGAACCACGTGCGCATCTTTTCGAGGTCGGCCAGAGATTCGAGATCGAGGTTGATGATCTGCGCCGTGTTCGGCAGATCAGGGAACACGGTGTAAGCGCGTTCCAGGGTGAACCCCCGGACGTTGGTGATGATGACGCGGCCCTCCTTGAGCGCGGGGACGGCGTCGTCTTGGATCGCTCCACTCGTTTTGTACGAGCCGTTCGGGCCGTGGTGAATCTTGATGGACATGATTCACTCACCTCCCTATGAACGGCACGAAGCGCATACAGAAGCGCGTGGCCAGGGCGGAGAACATGATGTTCAGAGCCTGCGGGACGCCAAGGAATTGCAGCGCCGCAGCCAGTGGGCCGGGGAGCGTGGCGTACATCGAGCGGACCATGTTGGACACGCCCAGGCTGTCGATCAGCTCGCGCGCTACGGTGTAGCTGACATCAAGCAAGAACAGGAACGACTGGAGTGCGCTGTACATCGCCCACTGCGTGGCGACCACAAAGCCGTCCTTGATGAAGTCGTAGATGCCCTGGGTCATGAACTCCCAAATCCACTGGAGGAACAGGACGATCTGGTCGAAAAAGCTGGATAGCCATTCCATGTGATCACTCCTTCAGAATGACGAACGCGGCCAGCACTGATGCCATGAACATCAGCGCGTAGCGCAGATAGGAGAGCTTTTCCTCGTACTCGGTGAAGCAGAGGCTGACGGTCTTTTTCCAGACCACAAAGGTGTCGCAGGGGAGCTTGCCGCCGCCCTCGCCGAGGTTCAGATCGAATACGCCCTTGAGCTGATCAGCGTTCTCTTTGATCTTTTCGGAGAACTCCTTTTTGGCTTCCTCGACCTTGCCGGACCATGTCTCCAGGGCTTCGTCCCAGCTGCCTTGCTTGGGCTGTTCCAGGGACTCTTTCGGACCGTCGCCGCCGCTGGTGCCGTCATCCCCGCCACCACCGCCTGAGTTGTTGCCATCGCCGTTACCGTCCCCGCCACCCGTGCCGGGGTTGGCGCCGCCATCGCCACCGCTGTTTCCGCCATTACCGCCACCGGTATTGCCGCCAGGGTTGTCGGGGTTTTCGTTGCCGCCGCCCGTGGTGGGGAAGCAGGCAGTCCCGGACCACGAATATCCATCCGGGCATTTATCGTCGGGGTCGATGTCGGGGGGAGTAGTCTCGGCGCCAGTGCAGCCGACCGTGCCGTTGGCGGTCTTCTCGCACTTGAACTGCTTGGCGAGCTGGTCGAGGTAGTCCTGCAACTGCTGGTCAGGGTTGTCCGGGTTATCCGACATGATGTCGTTGCCCACCGGGATCATGTCGACAATGCAACCGTTATCGTCACAGCTATCCGGCGTACCAGGCTCATACACACAGCCATCTTTGATCTCAGGATCAACATCAAAAACAGCACCGCCAGCGGTAAAGGAAAACTGCACCACTGTTGTGTAGTTACCACGGGTCTTGCACTCAGCGTCGCTCGGGCTACGAACCTCGCAGGTTGCATCGGTCGGGTTGTACTCGCTGCCCTGAGCGCAGCCATCACCAACACGGGTCAAGCCCTGCGATACCGGCCGCTGTACGCCCGTGGGCCAAACCTCCTGAAAATTACACGAGGCTTTGTCGTCACCGACCATCACATAGCCGAAGTACGTAATCGTCGCGCCCTGACTAACCCTCTGTAGGAACGCCAAGGTGTCCGAGCAGGCGGATGCCGGAGAGTCGAAGTTGGGGCCACTCCGGTCGCTGAAAATCCAGTGGTACGGCGTCAGTGCGTGAGCGCCGCTACTGAGCAGAAAGACCAGGGCGGCGATGGCGAGTCGAAGATGCAGCCGCATGGTTCCTCCAGATAAAAAGAACCCCGCCGAAGCGGGGTCCAGGTTCGGCCACATGAGTGGGGTCAGAAGAATTCGCCGCAGCGGTAGCCCGTGATGAAGGCCCCAGCGAAGAAGGCCCCCAACCACACCGACCAGAGCACTTACGCCTTGCGCAACATGCTGTAGATCAGGCCCGCGACCGCGAGGATGACCAGGGCACCGACGATGTAGCCGCCGATGTTGGACATGTCGCCCTTGCCGTCGCTGATAGCCTGTTCCACCGAGCTGGTGTCGATGACGCTGGCGGCGAAGGCCGGAACCGAAGTCACGGCGGTGACGGTGCCTGCGATGCAGACATTGCGGAACGAGCGGATCGGGTTGAACTTGGCGATCTGTTGTTTCATGCCTTTCATGGGTATTTCCTCTCTACTTGGCTTTACGAAGAAGTGACGCGACCCAGCCAGTCAAAAGCCCCGTCACGAATGCCCCGAGAACGCCCGCAGCACCGATGCTGAAGGCCTCCAGGGAGAAACCGCCGTTGACCAGAATTTCAATTGCTCCAGCGGCCTCGGGCGGAATCAGATAGGCCTGTTGCCACTCGATCTGCTGGCAGCGCATGAGGCCGTCCGCCGTGGACGCCCAGCTGGTGCAGACCTGAACAGCAACCACGCCTTGCATGTCAGCGGGCCTCCTTGCGGGGACGGTCGCACCAGCACCAGAACGAGCGCAGGACGAACCACCACAGGGCGAGGAAGGCGAACGCAGCCGCGACCACAGCGATCACGGAGTCCAGCGGGTAGGGTTCGAGGAATTCGCGCACCGCACGCACGGCAGGCGATACCGCGCACAGAATTGCGATGTACAGAACCCAGCCGAAGGCGAAACGGAGCGGCGCTTTCATCTACCTACCCCCGCCGTCAGGACTTGCTGCTGTCGGAGGTTTTCTCAGCGGCGGGCTGAGTCGGGCGCTGGGCTTGTGCCTGGGGTTGCGGCTGGCGGCTCGGTGCTGGGGTGTGCACGTCTTTGCCGGTGGCGAGTAGCTCGGTCAGTACCTGGGTGTTCTTGGTGTTGCCGAAGCGGTCTTTGGTCGGGCGTACCACGGTGGCGAATTTGCACAGCACCGGGGAGCCTTCGAAAACGATGGCATCGAGCAGAGTCGGCTCAATGTCGTATTGGGTGATTTCGAAGCCCTTTGCGTTGCCGCGAGCGCCTTCGGGGATCGGAGAAATGGCCTGCACGCTGGCAAAGACTTCGCCGGAGGTTTTCGAGGTGAAGGTGTCGGTCTGGATGACCCACAGTTCAACGACGCCGCCAGTGGTTGCAAACATGTTCATGTGAAGCTCCTTTTGCCTTTTTCGGGCATGAGTTGACCCGCTGCTGCAAATTGGGCGCGTTGGTGGCCGTCTTTCAGCGGGTGTGGTGGTGCCTGGGTTTTGCGGTGGTGTGGGCGGTGAGTGGGGTCAACACAAAGGGCTCTGCCCTTGTCATCCCGCTCTTGCCGCCGAGGGCTCAGGAGCGCGGGGCGGTGGTGCTGCCCCTCACTCCCGAGCGGAGGCTATTCAGGGAGGGGGACGGTCAAGGGTGCGCTTCGCCCGGCGCTCCGTTTGTCCGAACGGGAAAGCGCGTTCGGACAAGCCGGTGCGGCGGCCCTGGACCTGATTGGCCTGAGAGCGGATGACGGCTACGACAATGAGCAGCGCGGTGATAGCGCGAAGGCGGTCATCCATCGGCAGCGGGTGGCGGCGCGAGGTGGCCCACGCGGGAATAGTGTTACGGGCGTGGTAACGACCCACCATGAAGCCAAACACCAGCAGCACGAGCCAGAAGATCAGGTGCGGGATCGGGTTAGAGACCATGGCTCAGCCCTCCAACTCGAACGGCTCGCGCACAGGGACAAAGGGCGTCGGCCTGCCGCTGTCGTAGATAACGTGCCAATACTTCGGGGGACGGAGCGCGGGCATGTGTTTCGCGCAGGTAAAACCCCGTTCCACCCGATACGTCGAGTGGATCGAGCGCCACACTCCAGCGACCTTGGCCATCGTAGTAACGACCGTGAAGACTCGTGTAGGGCGGCACTCGGTGCAGCGTGTGGACTGGCAGGGATCGGGCTTTGCCAGTTCGCGACGGGACCAGCAGACAGAGCAGTCGCAGTCCGGTGCGTGAGGTTGACGAACGTACTTCGACAGCATCGGAAGTCACCTCGCGATCAGCAGGCAGACGCGGATGAATCACGGCGAGGGAGAACAAGCACCGCATAGAAGGAAGAACGTCATCAGCGTGGTTGGCCTCGACGGTCAACCGTGCTGAGGCAAGCTCCATCCGCCCTTCTTCATGGAGTCGGCGCGCTGCATCTGCGAAGCCATCGGCCAGAGCCTTACGCATTAGACGGAACGATAGGCGCGCAGCGGCGAGCCTTTCCCGAACACGCTGAGCACTGAGGGGAGAAAGAAGACTCATCAGAAGCCCTCCTGTTCCAGCAGACGGCGATTCAACAGCGCCACATTCACCATGACGTGGGTCCCGATCTTGTAGCGGGGGATGTACCCGCTCCTGATCCAACCCCACACGATTTGCTCGTCGTCCCCCATTCCTATCCACCTCGCAAACTCTTTCCAGGGAAGAAGCGGTGGTGCCCCTCTGAGGTCGGCGACTGAAACTTTGACTCCATCCAAATCCATGACCCTACTCCTAGCACTCAACAACAAGGGATCACCGTGGTCCGCGAACAAATAGAACCACCGTGGTCCCATTGCTGTCAAGACCACCGTGGTCCATCATCGCCACCATGAGCAGAGAAGACCCACAATTCAAACTCCGAATGCCGCAGGCCCTGCGTGATCAAGCGGAGCAGGCAGCCAAGAGCGCAAGCAGGTCGCTGAATGCGGAACTCGTCGCACGCCTGGAGAAAAGCTTTCTGTCGAACGCTGAACCAAAGGAGCTAATGCCTGCAGAACGGGCACGAGAGCTCGCTGCAATTGCCCGCGAGGGAA
>NZ_SWDV01000075.1 GCF_005877905.1 Pseudomonas nicosulfuronedens
CCTCGGATTAGGAAAAGACGCAGTCGCTGGCCGAGAGCGGCCAGCGAAACATCAGCACTAGAACATCTTGGGCAGGTTGCTGATCAGCAACGACAACAGGATCGGTATAGCCAGTATGAGGAAGGTACTCACCACCAGCGGCGGCAAGGGGAGCGGGAAGATCAAGCTCAACGGTAGCAGTACCGTGCTCATCAAAAGCATGTTCGTCGCATGGTTGTTCACAAACGGCGACGTGTAGCTGAACCCCGCCCTCTTCGCATGCCAACGCATCCAGCCGGCGTAAGCCCCGGGGATAACGACTACAGCAAGGAATGGCAGCCAGAAAAGCGCCAGCACCACTCGATACACCACCTGGTAGATGATCTTCTGTAGTGCCTCTCCCCGCTCGCTTAGGTAGTTGAACCACCAGCCTGCTTTTTCCTCCAGAGCATTGACGGTTCCCCTGGAGCTTCGCTCGCCAATGAATACGTCGGCGACCATGGCTTTCGCCCCTGAGTCCAAGAGAAGGAACGTGTACCAGTCCCTTGTCTTCGACTCCACCGCAGCCAGATCGCTCTGGCCCAGCAGCGCCAGCCCCCAGGCCCTCTCCTTGACCATGACCTTGTCCACAAGCTTGTTTGGGGCGGCGGTGGCCAGCATCAGAACCAGGATGAACCCGAAAGCTATCGACGCAACCAGGCCCTTGGGCCACTTCTCCTCGATGTTCTCAGCCATGGATCAGTTGCTCCGTCACGATCGAAGGGACGTTCGATAACGTGCACCATTCCAGAACCTGTTCATTCGGCAGGGCTGCATCGCTTTTGCGCAGATGGTCTAGAACATGGCTGAGGACAGCACGCAGGCGCGAGAAATCATTGCTCCGCTCAATGCACATCCGCTGGTACTGTCCGAGTACCTCCTGCAAGGCATGACCAATTGCCAGCGGCGGATACCCAGCCTCCAGCATGAGCGTGATCAAGCGGGTACCGCAGCGCCACTCCAAATCAAAAGTGCGAAGTAGCTTGGTGGACTCCGCATCCAGCTGGGTACGGCGTTGAATCTCGAGAGGAGTCGATACAGACACAGGGGCCTCCTATCAGGCTGCTTTGTCAAAATTGATGATCGGGATACGGCCCTTGCGAAGATCTCCGCCAGCAAACACTGCAAGGAACTCTAGGTCGGGCAGTTCGCCCAGCAAGCCGGTAGGGAAACGCTCGCCCTCCTCCTGCATCAGCCGCTCACCGACGTTGCCACCGACACGAATGCCGCTCTGGTCTGGGCTATTTCCTTGCGTGCGCATGACGTACTTGAAGCGCGTCGGTGTGAGTTTGTCCGCGATGAAGGCTTGCGTATCGGTATCGAGCACGCGCAAAGCCACGACGTGGTTGCAGTTGCCGAGAACCTGCATGGCTTTCGATTCATCCCCCAGCCGCGCCTTGAAGTCTGCGATGGTCTGCGTGGCGATGTAGAGGTTGATGCCGGCGCCGCGCCCCTTGTTGAGCAGCTGGATCAGCTGGTCGTTGATAACCTCTGCAGCCTCATCCACGAAGATGTTTACGGGCTTGGGAATGCGGTGGTTGTAGATTTCGCCAGCCGTGGAGGCCAAATCAGCCAGTGCCAGCGAACCGATGGTTGAGCCAACCATCGAGTCCGAGAGCGAGTCGAGACCCATGTAGAGCACCTGGTCCCCGTTGATCACGGAGTTGAGGTCGACAATGGGACGCTCGTCGTCGGGATCCGCCACAGGAGACAGGAGCGGCCCCATGGCGCCAGCAGTCAGCATCACCAGAATCGGCAGCAAGCCGGCGATCATCTTGCTGAAGTGCGAGCGCTCGTGCTCCAGCATGGTGAGAAGGCCTTCAATGTCACCGTTCGCTCTGACGGGCGCGATATCCTGGTAATAGACACGGCGAAGAACCTTGGCCTTCCCTTCGATATCGCCTGGTTTCACCTTTGCGCTGATCAAAGCGGCAGAGGCCATGGCATCGAACTGCGCGTCGCCGAATACTTCCGCGCCGTAGGCCATGATGACCTTGATCGTCAGGCCCGGAACGTCCCCTTCCAGCGTTCGCCTGAGCCCAACCAGGGTGGGTTGGATCTTGCAGATCAGCATGGCCTGAATCACGTTGTTCAGGGCCATCATCGAGAATGCCTGGAAGGGGTCACCGGCATCACTTTTCATCAGAACAGCAACACGTGAGGCAATTTCTGTCGCGCGACCGAAGTTTTTGGTCAGCGACAGGCGTACCGAACGCTCAGGGAAGGCCGGGTGGAAATACTTGTACCGGTGGCTCTTGCCGATTCGTGCCGTTGCCATCTCACAGGTGCGCGCTAGCCCCTTGTCACCCTTTGGATCGATCACGATTACCGGTTCGCCACGGGCGATGCACTGGGTGATGGCCATGTCAAACCAGCGGGATTTTCCGGCGCCGGTGGTGCCCACCACCAGGAAGTGGATGTTTCGCGAATCCGCGGGCCGCATGCAGGGCTCTTCCTCTCCCATACCCAAGCCATGGATCCACTTGGTGCCCTTGACTGTTGCCTTCCGCTTTCCCTTCTTGCCCAAGATGTCTTCAAGGTCCAACGCGAGCAGCTCGAAGGCGTACTGCCCATGCATGTGGCGCCAGGCAAAGGCCTCTCCGAAATAGATATCGCCTTTGTTGGCCCGGACCATCGCGATCATTTGATCCAACGTGATGGTATGAACGCCGGCGCCATAGAGACATGCCTTCGCGTTGTGGACGCGCAAGGCCTTGGGAAGCGCTGCGAGTGCGAAGCCCGCCTGAACCCCTACCGTGATGAGGTACGGAGTGATAGGCATGCTGGTGAGCAGCTGAACGGCCGTGCTGCCGATTATCGAGGTGCCCCATGCAGCGACCTCGTGAGCCTCAAAGTTTTTCCGCCAGTAGCTGGTGTAGTCCCATTCGCTCATTTGGCAGGGATCTCCTCAGGTAGTGCTCTGATGAAAATTTTGCGTTTAACCGCCACTTTCACTGCATCGCGCAGCGCGAATATCGCCTCCTCCAGAAGGGCCGGGGTGACGCCAAACTGATCTGCGATCTGCGAAACCTGGTGCGGAGTGATGGCGCGCAGGCCGAGGCCGGCGATGACCTCGAATGAAGACTTCGCGATCACCTGCTCGACCGCGTTACGCAGAACAGGAAGCTCGCCTGTTGGAAGGCGACTGAGGTGGGGCACGTTCCAGTCCAAACGTGCCAGCTTGCAGATGATCAAGCTGTAGTCCTGCGTGAACAGGAACCCTTCCTGGTTCTTGAGCTTCTTCAGGACAGCAGGTCCCTCCGATGCGATGTCCTGCCAAAGCCATCCGGCCTGCACCAAGCCCTCAACATCATCGTGCTGAAACGCCGAACCCAGGCGAACGAACACCTTGTTGAAAGCACTGCGCAACGTATCTGGCTCTGCTGCTGCAGCTATAAGCTTTCGCGCTAATTCCGGGTGCATCTGCAGCAGGTACATTTCGTGGTCGGCCAACAACTCTGCATCACCAGGGGATATCTCCAGCGGAGCAATAGGTGCTGAAGATTTCTCTGGTTGGGCTGGTTGGACTGCTAGCTGAACTTGCGGAACGGTCGCTGATGAAGCCTGAGGGGTCGGCAATGGGCTCGCGCCGATTTGATCGCCGCGTAACTGGCTGAGGCTGATTCGTCCAGGGCGAGCAGCGCGCTCCGGTGCCGCGGCTGCAGCCGATTGCTGTTCTGGAGCATCGTCAGCCGCCAGCGCGCCGGACGGTGATTCGGAAGTCACCGGAGCCCCGTTATTCGCCCCACTCGCGTTGTCCTCGGGCAACTGCGACAAGTCGCCAAGCATTTGCTCGAGGGTGAACGTCTGCTCCGGCTCTTCTTCAGGCTCCATCGGCTCTTCTGCGGAGCCTGCAGCTGGTTTGGTAATCTCGAGTGAGGGGGATGCGTCTTCAGCTGTAACACCTGCTCGCACACCCGGCGAAGGCTTACCGATCTCAGCCGTCGCTGGAGCCTTCTTCCGCTTTGGCTTGGTCTGTTTATCGGCCGGCGGTACGACCTCCTCGCCACTGTCATCGGCCTGCCCAGGGGATGCAGTGTTTTCCTGCTGGAACAAATCTCCCTGGTTCTCGTTCTTCTGGCTCGCCTGCTCACCCAGCTTGTCGTTGGGTGCGATGAGGTCCCTTGCCTTTCCCTCCTTACCCAAGCTGATTGAAACCGGGGGTGGCAGAGGTGTAAGCGGGAAGAGGATGTCCGGCGAGAGGAGTTTTATGCACCGCAGCGCCGGCGCCTGTCCGTTCTTACGCAAAAGGTGCGGTGTGACGTACCAATAGACGTCGCCATTAGAGGCGCGCTCCGCGATACCGTGCGCAGCTAAAATCCCAACCAGGGTATCTGCGGCGCGCGGGATCGCGACAACACCGTCGGCGACAACCATCTGCACGATCTCGTCGGCAGCCATCGTCCAAGCGATGTAGATTCCGTCGGTAGCTATCCAGACTCGTCCACCAGGAACATTCGCCTTCCAGGTACCCTTCTCGATCAGTCGAAGCATGGCATCGGTAACTAGGCGAGCTACCGGAACGCCTGTATCACCACCGGTGGTATTTCGTGGGCCCTTCAGGAGATCCCGTTTCACTGAGGCCTCATCCGCTGCACGCACGAGCGATGTCAGCGGCCCTGCCCCTGCGCCAGAGATGGCGTCGAGCATTGCCTCGTAGATGTCGTGGCCACCGTCCCGAATCCAGGCCCGGGCCTCATCTGGAATGATGCCCCTAACCAGCGAGACTGAAACTTGAACATGGTTAGCGTGCCGATCAGGATTCCAGTGGAGAAAATACCGGTTGATACCGGTTCGACTTGACCACGCATGGAGCGTTTCCCGCTCGTAGTTCCACTCTTCCCCACCCTCAAAGCTCGTCGCCCGAATGTCCGACAACGGTTTGCCGGCATCGTGAAGCAACCCAGCCGCAACGCCAGCCACGTACCAGCGGCGCAACCGCATGCTTCGCCGCGAAGGCGTTTCGCCAGCGTCGAATGCCGTGGTCAGGCAACCGTCGAGCGTGAACGCTGCCACTTCCATGCTGTGACGGAGCAAACCTCCAGGACCATCATGGTGATGGCTCTGTGAGGCCGGGAGGAGATGGGCCAGCTCAGCGAAGTTATTGAGGATCGGCTCGACATACCTCGCAAACTCTTCATCAGGCAGTCCAAGTGAACCCATGAGCCGGTCGAAGAGATCCTGCTGATATCGGCGCATGAACCAGCGGCCGGCAACCAGGCCAGGGTAGCCTTCCTGGTAGGGTGGGTACCGAAGGTTCCGCCAATTGTGATTCTCAAGGTATGGACGGAGCTCAGGGGCAATCATTTCCTCGGCAGGGTGCGGGTACGAACGGCCGACCCAATCGGCGTTCCGATTACCCCCAAGCGAGAAAATCCGTCTGATAAGCGAGATAGGCGACATAGGCTTCTCTTTGTGTGGACTGGCGCATGTTGCTTGCGCGCAAGCCCGGCAAGAGGCCATTTCCCGCCAAAAAAAGGGCGAAAAAAAACCCGGCACATGGCCGGGCGGGGAACTCAGAACCAGAAGGTTCCGTAAGCGACTGAAGGCTCTGTGGCCTCTTTCGATTCAGCTGGCGCCAACCTGCGAACCCTAGGTTTAGGCTCTGGCAGCGCTGTTGCTTCGTCGTAGTTCGGATTTACGGTATGTCGATATGCAACGGAACCACCCGTTCGATGACGATTCAGGACGTCTTCAGGAATTGCGTCATGCAGTTCCTTCGCCACCCCTTCCCAGTCAACAGCACCGGCGATCTCGTAACACGTCACCCGCACACCAAGAGCATCGGCTCGTCGAAACAGCCCCATCAGCGGTCGGAACGCAGCATCCTGTTCCTTAGCTTGATTGGTCAGTGCTTTGAGCTCTGCTTTCAATTGCGTGATTTTTTGCTCCAACTCTCGTCGTGGTCGGGCCAGCTTGCGCCAGGCGTCCAATTCGAGCTGATCCAACGGTAGAACATCACGCTTTGGATCTGCTGCCGGCGGGGAGCCGGTTTCAACCAACTCCCAGAAGTGGATCTCCGCGGCAATGATCCGCTTGCGCGTTACTTCGTCGAGCGACACCGGTAAGCAACATGGTTCGTGCTTGGGGGACCAAAACCACAGGTACCCTTCACTCGCGCCACTGACGATCATCTGATGCCACACCTGCCACCGATACAGCAGGTATGCATGGCTTTCCATCTGAAGGCGGAGCACTTCCAGGTGATTCGCGTCGGCCAGGTTTTTTATCTCCACCGGTGCGCCGTTGGCCAACAGACCGTCGAAGGATGCCCGAATGATTGGGTACTCCTGCGACTCGCCGCAGACCGGCATGCCCAACTGGCCGTACTTCTCTTCGAACGCCTGCAGAGCCATTGGCTCTCGCTGTACCCCCTGCCGCACCTGCGGAATGACCGATAGGTCCGGCGGGGTAACGATGCCAACCAGCTCCCTCCATAACTCCAGAGGGCTTTTATCCGGGTTTGCACCCATGATCACTGCACAGCTGGTCGCAGAAACTCCCTCACGGCGCCACTCGTGCCAATCGGGGGATCGCTGCGCGAGATCAACGACTTTCATCTCGTTCTCCTTTTCAAGTAGTGAACCACCTGGTCATGCCGACCCAAGTGGTTCCCACCGGAACGAACGAGCCCCTTGGGGCGTCCGCCCCAGAGGGATTTCTTCTGGTACTCCAGGCTGCCCGGCATCAAGCAGCCTCTGCAGCAGTCTGGTACCGGGCATAGATCTCTTCTCGCTGTCGCATGGCGTCTTCGAAGCTGAGCAACCCTGCGTTGCAGGACTGGATCAGACCGACTACCTCCATGCCACGGCGCCATTCGACGGTATCGGCAACACGGTCAAGCGCGCCCGGGTCGGGCGCGCCATAACCGTCGTCGACCAAATCACCGAGACACTCCTCCATCGAATCGAAGGTGACATGCCCGGTAAAACCATCGCTCTGGAACGCCTGCCATCGAAAGCGGCCAGGCTGCGAGGCGTCAGGAAGGATGATCCCCCAGGCGTCTCGCCGGCAGTGCTTCAAGGTCAAACCGACTTCGAGCTGGCCGACGAGAAACTCCAGGAGGAATAACTTCGCCTGAGTCTTCTCGATCACCTCTTCAGCACAGACCGCAAACGGGCCACCATCGTGAAGTACCTGCTGCCACTCGCGTAGCGATTTCTGCAGGCTTTCAACGGTTGACGGCCGCATTGCTCTGCTCCTTGGCCAGGGATGGTTTCAGGAGCAGGAACAGGTCTGGATAGTTCTTCTCAGCGATTTCGATTGACTGCTCAAACGACTCCGCCTCGCAGCGGAATTGCTTCGTTTCATTGGTCAACAGGTTCACGAGGGTATGAATGTAGGTGCGCATGGGATTTCCTTTTCAGAATTCGATCACCTGAAAAGGCAGCGCTCCCGAAGGGGGCGAATGCCCCCTCAGGGTGGGTTTTTCCTGGCGCCCTACGGCAGCAGCAGGGTCAGGATCAGCTTGATGATGTCGAGCATGATGCTTCCTCAGTTTTGCCAGAGTCCCCCGCTAGGGGGGTTCCCTGGCGGGTTGGTTGACTCGGCGTGCCCGGAGGCGGTCGAGGATGAGTTATTCGCCCTGGGAGGCGATGGCATAGGCTTCAGCTCGCGCTGCGTTGATTTGCTTCTCTGCGTAGTTGCGCGCATCGACCGGCCAGGTCGACACGTACTCGAGTGCTGCATTCCAGGCCCCAGAAAGGCCCGCGCGGCGGACCAGTTCAGCAACTTTCTTGAGCGTTCTTTCCGGGAAGTTAGGTGCGGGCACGGCTTCGCTATCAGCCGCTAGCAACTCCCCCTCAACCAACACAGCTTCCGGTGCCGGCTGAAGCTCAGCAGCAGGTACGGCGGCCGGCTCGGTGTCCACCCGGCCAGGCTGCAGACCTTCCTCTTTCGAGGTAGGTAGCGGCTCAATCGGATCGACTACCTGCGCATTCCCCATGTAGCGCTCGATCGCTGACACATGCACGCCAGTGGTACTGAACCCCTCGCCACCATCGGTATTGAGGTACTCAATTACCTTGTCCAGCTTCCCACCTGCGAACGGCCAGTACTTGCGGGCAATCTTGATCGCCGATTTCTTCTGCATCGAGCTTTCATAGTTCACCCATGGACCTTTCTTTTTTCTCCGCCACAGGTCTGAGGCCTCTCTTGCAGC
>NZ_SWDV01000076.1 GCF_005877905.1 Pseudomonas nicosulfuronedens
CCATCCACACTGGCTATAGCATTGGTTGTTTTCTTAATGCAGTTCTTCAGCAATAATTGGTGCGTGGCGTTTCTTGGTGTGATTGCCTCTATTGCTGCATTTTTCGTGAGCTACACGATAATTATAAAACCTCCGTATCGCATGGAGCGATATCACGGGGAGCAGGTCGTTGAGATTAATCAGGATCTTTCTAGGATAAAAGGAAGCGGTGGTCGCATTGTTTTGGATCTCGATGACTCGAATGACTGGTCGCATGTGTGGGCGATGGTGGTCGGTATTGGGGTCAATGCAAAGCGTCAGGGTGAAAGTATTTTCTGCATAAACAAGAATTGGCACATCTCGTTCACCAAGCAACTGCAGTGCTCTCCTGAAGAACTTGCCAACAGCAAGCGACTTGTCGTCCGTCGATCAGTGGAAGGCGGAGCACGAGTTCCGGAAATCGACTTGGGCGGCATTTCGTTCTTTGAGTACGCGCCGCCGTTCGCCCTGGCGTCAGGGGCGCTTACGTTGAAGAAAGATCGTGATCTTTTCTCCGATTACCTGCTGGG
Source organism: Pseudomonas nicosulfuronedens (assembly GCF_005877905.1). GTDB lineage: Bacteria > Pseudomonadota > Gammaproteobacteria > Pseudomonadales > Pseudomonadaceae > Pseudomonas > Pseudomonas nicosulfuronedens. The sequence continues at coordinate 549 of NZ_SWDV01000076.1, forward strand.
CAGCGGTTGGACTGCTCCTGATGAGTCATTTACTTGGTCGGTAGGCAGTCGGGCCACGATCAACCTGCCCCCGCTGCCCGCTGGGAGCCATGTTGCCCTTGACCTGGGCGCCTTCGTTCCAGTGCCGGATTCGCATCAACGCGTAATCGTTTCGGCCGATGGTATAGAGCAGTGCGCGGTTGAATTCACTATGGCTATAGGACGGCAGAAAGTCGAAATCAGTCCGGCCGGAATAGGCAAACCGATCCAGATCATTTTGCAGATCGAGAAGCCCATTTCGCCAGCCAGCGTCGGGATGGGGCAGGACAATCGTCAGCTCGGCGTTGCCCTATACGGAATTGAGGTTTCTCCGGCTAACGTATCGAACTGATCCTCCTGGCGCTGTTGTACCGCGCCACTGAAGTATTCCCCGCGCCCCGTGGCGCGGGTATTCTCCTGCCTACTGCTGAGCTTGTGAAACGCTTAGCGCTATACGGTCACAGGCTGCACCCAGATCGGCATGCTGTTGAGCTTGAAGGCTTCGCCCATGCTGGGCAGCAGCAGGGTAAGGGCCCGCGCGTGGCCGATGGCTTCCGTCGCGTGCGACAGTACCGAGCCTCTTGTGAAGCTTGTTTCTGTTAGAATCGGAACGCGGATTCGCGCGAATACAACACTTGTAAGACAGGCTTGAAACCGTCGACGGGCAACTTTCCTAGAGTTCGAATCTCTACGCTTCCGCCACTATTACAACGTTGAAAGCCCCGCGCTGCGGGGCTTTTGCGTTTCTGGCGATGAAGCATCGCTTGTAGGGTTTCCTTCCAGTTAGGCGTCGTGTTCATTGCGAATGAATGGCACAAGTTGAACGACGTCAGAAAAGCCAGTCGTCCCGATAGATGATTCTGTAGGACGTTGTTGCGCTCGGTTAAACTTCAAGTACCACCCTCCGGAAAATCCTGAATGAACCAAGTCGAAGATCTCGAGCGGCAGATGCGCGAAGCGCTGGGCGTTGCTCCGAAGCAAGTGAAAACCACTCGGGAAGTCAGCAACCCCATGCGGGGATATCTGATTGTTCTCAGTGTGCGCGCAGAGAGCGGGCCCGCATTTCGCTTCGAGCATCGTTCTCGTTCGCTGAGTCGCACCGAGGCGATCCTGGACGCGGAAAAGGCGGCGCGCACCGCCGGCTACAAGCCTTGGGCCCTGCTGGATGCCGTCGAAGCCTGAGGTCCATCGTCAGGGAGTCAGGCTGTGGCAGGGATATTGGTTTTCCTTGGCGTTCTGCTGATTACAGGTCTTACTTGGCTGACATTGCGCAAGGGGCGTCGCGCAAGCGGAGTCAATCGGAATGACAGCCCCCACTAAACGCTTGACGCAGTAGATAGCTACGATTCGTTCCGAGGGGGCGAGTACACCAGCGTTTGCGGCGGTGCCGATACTAACTCGGGCGGTGGATGCGACTTCGGCGGTGGAGACTGATCGCTCCGGCCTGTCGATCAACTGCCTCACCATTGACGTCGATCGTTCCTGTCAGAAAGTTCGCTGTACGGCCGTCCTAGACGGCCCGGCAGGCATCTGTCAGCATTTATCCCGCTGCGCCGCATTTCTCTGGCGCTTGCATTTTGGCGAACCGCTTCCAAGCTAGGTCGTAGAGCCGCTTTCTGTTAAGGTTCGGCAATTGTTCGGAGTCTCTTTTCGGGGGCTCGTCATTCCATTCTGTTCAAGGGGTGCTGCGTGATTAAGGTGCTGGTGGTCGATGATCACGATCTGGTGCGCACCGGAATTACCCGCATGCTGGCTGATATCGACGGCCTGCAGGTCGTCGGGCAGGCCGACTCCGGCGAGCGAGGCCTGCAGTTGGCGCGCGAGCTCAAGCCGGACGTAGTGCTGATGGACGTGAAGATGCCCGGCATCGGCGGCCTCGAAGCCACCCGAAAACTGCTGCGCAGCCAGCCCGACGTGCGTGTCGTGGTGGTGACGGTGTGTGAAGAAGACCCGTTCCCGACTCGCCTGATGCAAGCTGGCGCGGCCGGCTACCTCACCAAGGGCGCTGCCCTGGACGAGATGGTCCAGGCGATTCGCCAGGTCTTTGCCGGCCAGCGCTATATCAGCCCACAGATCGCCCAGAACCTTGCGCTGAAATCCTTCGAGCCGGAAAGAAACGCATCGCCGTTCGACACATTGTCCGAGCGTGAGATTCAGATCGCGTTGATGATTGCCAACTGCCACAAAGTGCAGAGCATCTCGGACAAGCTGTGCCTGTCGCCCAAGACCGTGAATACCTACCGCTACCGCATCTTCGAGAAACTCTCGATCACCAGTGACGTCGAGCTGGCGTTGCTGGCTGTCCGGCACGGCATGGTCGACGCCAGCAACTGATCATGGCGCAACCGTTCGATTCGGCGGCTTTTCTGGCCACCTGCAGTGGGCGGCCGGGCGTTTATCGAATGTTCGATGCCGAGGCCAAGTTGCTGTATGTCGGTAAGGCAAAGGACCTCAAGAAGCGCCTCTCCAGTTATTTCCGCAAGTCCGGCCTGGCGCCGAAGACGGCTGCCCTGGTAGCGAAGATTGCCCAGGTCGAGACCACCATCACGGCCAACGAGACCGAGGCGCTGCTGCTCGAGCAGACGCTGATCAAGGAGTGGCGGCCGCCTTACAATATTCTGCTGCGCGATGATAAGTCGTATCCCTACGTCTTCCTGTCGACTGAGGACCCATTCCCGCGCCTGACCATCCATCGTGGTGCGAAGAAGGCCAAGGGGCGTTACTTCGGTCCATACCCGAGCGCTGGGGCTATTCGCGAAAGCCTCGCGCTGCTGCAGAAGGCCTTTTTCGTGCGCCAGTGCGAGGACAGCTACTACCGCAACCGCACGCGCCCATGCCTGCAATACCAGATCAAGCGCTGCAAGGCCCCATGTGTCGGGCTGGTGAGCGAGGAGGAATACGCCGAAGACGTGCGCCACTCGATCATGTTCCTCGAAGGGCGCAGCAATGTACTGGCCGAGGAACTGTCTGCCAGCATGGAGCAGGCGGCGATGCGCCTGGACTTCGAGAAGGCAGCGGAGTTGCGCGACCAGGTGCAGATCCTGCGCCGCGTGCAGGACCAGCAGAGCATGGAGTTCGGCACAGGTAACGTCGATGTGGTGGCGGCCATCGTCACTCCCGGCGGTGCCTGCGTGCACCTGATTAGCGTGCGCGGCGGGCGGGTACTGGGCAGCAAGAACTTCTTCCCGCAGGTGGCGATCGAGGAGGAGGTGGGCGATGTCCTGCTGGCCTTCCTCGGGCAGTACTACCTCAGTCATCACGAGCGCGATCTGCCGAACGAGTTGATCGTCAATGCCGTGCATGAAGACTTTCCGATCCTCGCTTTGGCCATCGAGGAGTCCCGTGGCCGACTGCTGGAAATCACCCCGCGAGTCCGCGGCACTCGTGCGCGCTGGCAGCAGTTGGCGGTGACCAATGCCGAGCAGGCACTGGCCGCCCGCCTCGCGAACCGCCAGCATATGGCGGCGCGTTTCGATGCGTTGGGCGAGGCGCTGGATCTGCCCGAGCCGCCGCAGAGGCTCGAATGCTTCGACATCAGTCACTCCAGCGGCGAGGCAACTGTGGCTTCCTGCGTGGTCTTCGGCCCGGAAGGCGCACTGAAGTCGGACTACCGTCGCTTCAATATCGAAGGCATCACCGGCGGCGACGATTACGCTGCCATGCACCAGGCGCTGACCCGCCGTTTCAGTCGCCTGAAGGAGGGCGAAGGCAAGATGCCCGATATCCTTCTGGTCGATGGCGGCAAGGGGCAGCTGGCGATGGCCCAGGAAGTGCTCCAGGAACTGGCGGTTGTGGGTCTGACGCTTCTTGGCGTTGCCAAGGGCGTCACCCGTAAGCCTGGCCTGGAAACGCTGTACCTCAATGACGCCGAGCACGAGTTCACCTTGCCCGCCGACTCGCCCGCGCTGCACCTGATCCAGCAGATTCGCGATGAAGCGCACCGCTTTGCGATCACTGGCCACCGTGCTCGGCGGGGCAAGGCTCGACGCACCTCGACATTAGAAGACGTCGCTGGCGTTGGGCCCAAGCGCCGGCGCGACCTGCTCAAGCATTTCGGCGGGTTGCAGGAGCTGGGCAGAGCCAGTATCGATGAAATTGCCAAGGCCCCCGGTATCAGCAAAAAGCTGGCAGAGCAGATTTATGCTGCACTGCACAGCGAGTAGAATGCCGGCTCAACTCGCAGACCTTCCGACCCGATGAATATCCCGAACCTGCTCACACTGCTCCGCGTTCTGCTCATTCCGATCTTCATCCTGCTGTTCTATCTCCCGTTCCCGGCCAGTCACCTGGCTGCCAGCGCTGTGTTCGCCCTTGCTGCCGCCACTGACTGGCTGGATGGCTACCTGGCTCGTCGACTGGGGCAGAGCACTCCTTTTGGGGCGTTCCTCGACCCCGTAGCGGACAAGCTGATGGTCGCCACTGCATTGGTATTGTTGGTGGAGGAGCACGCAAACCTGTGGCTGACGTTGCCGGCGGCCATCATTATTGGCCGCGAGATCGTGGTCTCGGCACTGCGCGAGTGGATGGCGGAGATTGGGGCGAGGGCGCATGTCGCTGTGTCCAACCTGGGGAAATGGAAGACCGCGGCACAGATGCTGGCGCTGGTGATTCTCCTGGCCAATCCACCGTTGATGACCTTCTGGGTCCTGGTTGGCTATGCGCTGTTGATCGTTGCTGCCATCCTCACGCTGTGGTCGATGCTGCATTATCTGCTGGCGGCCTGGCCGCACCTGAACGCCACCCCAAAAGAGAAATAAGTTTTTTTGAATCAAGGAGTTGACAGGCATTTCCAAATCGTTAGAATGGCGCCCGTCAACACGACAATGCGGGAATAGCTCAGTTGGTAGAGCACGACCTTGCCAAGGTCGGGGTCGCGAGTTCGAGTCTCGTTTCCCGCTCCAGATTTTGATGATTCGCCTTGAGTCATCCGTGTTATGGCTGAGTAGCAGAGTGGTTATGCACCGGATTGCAAATCCGTGAACGCCGGTTCGATTCCGACCTCAGCCTCCAATAGAAAAGCCCTGTAAATCGAAGATTTACAGGGCTTTTTCTTTAACAGCCCGCTGCAGGGATTGCGAGTTTCAGCAACTTGCGCAGGGGGAATGGGGCTGTATATAGTCCAGCCCTTTCCGGGATCATCCCGGCAATACTGCAACGCGCTACCGCCCGGATGGCGAAATCGGTAGACGCAGGAGACTTAAAATCTCTCGCCCTTTGGGCGTGCCGGTTCGAGTCCGGCTCCGGGCACCACTTATTCTTTCCGAGCGTTTCCAAGACGTCACGGAGATCCAGACTAGCCGGGGTTTTCCCCGGCTTTTTTGTGCCCAAAAGACCCGACCGTTTCGTTGAAAGCCCGGAGCTTTGTGAGTAGATTTGTGAGTAAGGATCTATCTTTCTCATCGTTCTACTCACGTGCGGCGTTCGAAGCGGCGCCGCACGTGGCACCTGGAGCGCGCCGTGCCGCTTACAGATACCGCTGCTCGCACAGCTAAGCCAAGGGAAAAGCTCTACCGCGTCTCAGACACGCTGGGCTTGAGCCTTGAGATCACGCCCAACGGAAGCAAACTATGGCGCTTTCGTTATCGCTTTGCCGGCAAGCCCAAGATGATCAGTCTCGGCGCCTATCCGTCGATAACCCTGGCCAGGGCGCGAGAGCTGCGCGATGCGGCGCGATCGCAGGTCGCTTCGGGGGTTGACCCCTCTCACCACAAACAAGCTCAGAAGCGTGCGCTTGAGGCTGCCACCTACACCTTCGAAATGCTTGCCGACGAGTGGCACGCTTACAGCGCGCCTCGCTGGGCGGAAGCCACCGTGCAGAAAGCTCGGGCGTACCTCGATAAGGACATCATCCCCGCAATTGGCAAGCGCCCCGTTACAGAGATCAGCAGGCCTGATTTGGTCGATCTGGTGAGGAGGGTGGAGGGTCGCGGGGCAATGAACGTCGCCGGCAAGGTCCGCCAGTGGTTGAACCAGATTTTCAGGTTCGGTCTGGCCCGCGGAGTTGTCGAAACGAATCCTGCAACTGATCTTGATGTGGTGGCGGCGCATACGCCTCCGGCGAGGCATCACCCGCACATCCCGCTCGCTGAAATCCCAGAGCTACTGGATTTACTCTCCAGTGCTTCTTGCGATGTTTCCACCAAGATTGCCATTCGCTTACTGCTCCTCACCGGCGCACGTCCGGGTGAGTTACGCCAAGCACCCTGGAGTGAGTTCGACTTGGATGCTGCGGTTTGGACGGTGCCGGCTGCTCGTATGAAGGCCCGCCGTCCTCACATTATTCCGCTGCCCACCCAGGCGGTAGAGCTGCTGCGCGCTCAGCATGCAATCACGGGACGTTATGTCTTGGCGTTTGCGGGCAAGGCCAACACTAGCCGCCCACTGAGCGAGAACACAGTGAACAAAGCTTTGAGCACGATCGGTTATGCCGGAAGACAAACCGGCCACGGGTTCCGCCACTTGCTCAGCACTGAGCTGAACAGCCGTGGCTATAACCGTGATTGGATTGAGCGTCAGCTTGCGCACAGCGACAAAGATGAAATCCGCGATACCTACAACCACGCTCAGTACCTCGAGCAGCGTCGTGGAATGATGCAGGCGTGGGCAGACGAGGTCGTTCAGTTGTGCTCGAAGCTCGATAGCTCAAAAAACACCTAGAGGAGTGGGGCAAATTCAACAAAAGCTGACCTGGGTGGCAGGAAATTCGACGGCCTCCTGGATCTGTGACGTTGGTGCCAGGTGACCTTGT
>NZ_SWDV01000077.1 GCF_005877905.1 Pseudomonas nicosulfuronedens
GGCGTTGCGGTGAACACCCAGATCGTCAAGACGCTGATGGAGCGCGAGTGGATCCGCATCGTCGGTTACCGTGAAGTCCCCGGCCGCCCCGCCATGCTCGCCACCACCCGCACCTTCCTTGTGATCTCGGGCTCTGCTGTCGCGATGACATTAGCCCCAAGATAGCGCATGCCTACCCGCAAATTGAATAGGCGGCCACCTGGTGGTCAGGAGTTCACTGCAGGGAAGTGGTCGCGGATACAGGAAGCTCAATTGCAGAAACTCGACTCATGCTGAATCTGCTTGTGAGGATCGGTAAGGGACGTGAGGCGAGTTATTCCCTCCGCAGCCGGCCAAGTGGTTGCTGCTGAAAGTGAATGCCCAACCAGGAATGCTGTGGCAGGCCAAGGCCAACCGCGAGCCATAAAAAACCCCGGCAGGGCCGGGGTAGTTGGAGACGTATGCCGTCCGGATAGCCCGGTGTCAGGCGGAAGCTGGGAAGGGGAAGGCGCTCTGTTCGCCAGTTTCAAGGTTGACCATCAGCCAGTGCTTGCTGGTTTCACCGTACCGAAGTAGTTCCCAAACGATGGTCATGCCGGCAGTAGTGACGGCCCGATTGATTAGACAGTCTTGGCTGCGCAGCGACTCAGCGACCGAGCACGATTTGCTGGTGTCATCAGGCAGGGTCTGTATCTCCGGGTAGGCGTCGAGCACGTTGGGGAACGTCTTGCGCAGCTTGGCGTCGATGGCACCAAACACGATCTGTCCATGCCGCGCATCGTTGCCCAAGTCCAGCCACATGGCCTTGGCTTTCAGGTTCCCGATAGCAACCCTTGCGGAGGGGACATCGACTGCGCTGATGATGAGGGCGGCGTGCGCTATGGCCTCTTCGGTTTCCACGCAGGGGAAACGATAGGGAAGGCCCACCCACTGCATGCCGAGCATCAGGTTGTAGCGGTTCGCAAGGCTGACGGCTTTGAAGTGCCCGAGGTCGCATGTCCAGAACCGCTGGCGGACGAGGTTCGGCTCGCGCACAACGCTGTCATCGATGATCGTGACTTTCAGCCCATAGGGATGGCCAAGGGAACGGATTGCGTGATGGAAAGACGCGAGGCAGTCCACCACTTCACTCCCGTTGCCCCCGGCACCGATCACGACGATGTTGATTGGCGACGAGAGCCAGTCGTTTGGGGCCTTGAACGTGGTCATGGCCGGCTTGATCGCAACCGCCGCGCTCATCGCTGGGCCTCCTGCACAATCGCCTCAAGGGTGACCTGATCGCGATAGCGCATGACCGGGACAAGCGATTTTGCAGGGAATTTTTTCGCCCTGGATTCGGCCAAGCCACGGTAGTAAGCGACCATCCCCGAGAAGTTCTCGCACCCCTTGATGGGCGTGACGGAACCGAGGTGGGTATTGACGCTCTCCAGTACGAACCGCTCCCAGGTGGGGATGTTTTCCACCAGAACTTCCTGCGGTAGCTTCACGTTGCCAGTGCAGAAGTTACCATCCTGATAGACGTTGCCCAGCGGTGCGTAGAACAGCGGGGTGCTCGGCTCCGGGCGCTTGTTTCCCTTGTAAGCAAAGCAGCGCAGAGGCTTTCCTTCGCCAGCGCAGAAGATCAGGCCCGGAAGCGGCGCTTTAATGGTGGCTTCGGGGAACGGCACATCGATCACTTGCGGAGCCACATACCAGACCAAGCAGCCGCGACCGCGCACTACCAGATTGCTCGGAACGAACTCGATCTGCGGCTGCTCGTTCAGCAGCAGTTCGACCAAGGATCGTTTGTCGTGCTCGCTGAACGCTCGGCCCGCCCCGAGAACAAATCCTTTGCCGCCCTCGATTGCGAGCACGTCATGACTGGTGACGTTCACCTGCCCGGTCTGCGCGTGGTGGTGAATGAGCATGGCTTTGCTGGTGGTCTCATTGCTGATCATTGGGGGTTCCTAGGGATTCGCAGATTTTGCCCAGTAGCTGTATGCAGGAGGCGGTATCACGGAGTATCGGAAGCGTTTGGCTTGCCATCTCCGGGCCTTTCAGGGGCAACCCGATTGCGGGGTAGCCGCACCCGTGTACCTGCCCGTCGTAACCTTCATAGGTACTATCCAGCAGGTTTGGAAAATCCCCAGAAACCTGAACCACGATGCTTTCGAAGAACGTCATGCCATCGCTCGCCGTCCCTGCCATGCTGTGAAGGTCGTGGTCAAAGCAGTAACCCTGTTCGGCTTTGGACAGGCACAGTTCCAGCGCCTCAACCAAGACCATCAGCGTGTCGGAGTAGGGGTTGCCTGCCTTCATTGCCTCTAACGCCTGTCTACGCAGGGTTCGCATCTCCTGCGGCTTGTCGGCCCCCAGATAGAAGCCCGACAGCTCGGTCAGTTCATGCATCTCCACCAACATCGCGGCGAAACGCTCCGCAGATTCCTCGTCGAATCCTTCGTCGCCGGTAAAGCTCCAGGTATCGAAGCCCAACTGCTCGTCCGGCGTGGTGAGCAGGTATTCCGTCATTTGCTCCACTGTTGCTGCACTGACCATCTGCTTCAACGAGGCGTAGGCCCCGGCGACTTCGTGGTTGTAGTAGCTGCCCTCGCCGAGGAACGTAGCCGGCGTGTTGAAGGGGATGAGGTAGTGCGTCATCGCGTCCAAGGTCTTGAACAGGATGACGCGGACCTCATGGAAGTCATCCACTTCGGGGAGTTCGAGGAAAAACTCCGAGAAGCACCCGCCTTCGAGAACGTAGTGCTCCCCTTGGATACCTCGCTCGATGCTGCTTTCAGCAGGCTCGGGAAGGGTAAGGACACCATCCAGCGCTGCGCCGATCTTGTCGAACAGGGCGCTAGCGCAGTCAGGCCCTTGCTCAATGAGTTCGGCCACCGCATCGATCTGAATGAGGCTGGCGTCGATACAGTGCAGGGTTGCCCCAGCGGCAACACAGGGATCGGCGTAGGGAGTGGTTAAGCTTTTGAGCAGAGCGGCTTTGTCCTTGAACAACCCCTTGGTTGGGAGAGCTAGAACACGCTCGATGCCGGCAACGACCTCACCAGTCAGCCGATGAAGGCCATAGGCGTTCGGGTAATGCTCCAGCCACTCCAGAGCCTCGGGGCCGATCAGCCCGCTGTCCAGAGCCTGCGTGCAAAGCGCGCTGTGCCCTTTAAAGTCCACACAGGAAGCGTTGGACAGCGCGAACTGCTCGTTCTGGGCTACCCGCATCGCTTGCGCGATGCCGGGCAGCGCGAACGGATTCAGCGCGGAAGGGGGAAGCTGATAACGCCGGGTGTTGAGGGAGATTGCAGCAGCGCCCATAACCGCCTCTTCTGGTGCTGTGAAAGTGAGTCATCGTCCTCGGCTGGAGAGACGCGGGCAGTTAGGTCGCCGCGCTCCCAGCTTTTGAGGATGGACAAGGGATCAGCCTTTGGCGCCGAACCCGGCTTCTCGGAATTCATAGACATAGGTGTCGTTTTCCTGAATGGGGGGGACGATCTTGGCCCCGGTGAGGCGGGGGTACTGGCGGGCGTAGTGCTTGAGAACTGCCTCGACTTCCATGCTGGGGTTCGGGTCCGGCAAATCACGGCCAGACATGCGGAAAACTCGGTCCAGAGAAATCACTGCAACAGTCATGGGGATATCCTTAGAACGAGGCGGCAAGGCTGTCGAAGGGAGCCGGCGCAGCGGGCTGCTGAGCGTGTTCCGCCGCAGGCGGCTGGGAGTCACCTGCCTCTTCGTCATCCTCGTCAGAAGCCTCAACAGTGGCCGCAGGCTTGGTTGCAGGCTTCTGTACCGCAGCAATTGCTTGAGCGCCCAGGGAGCGAATTTGCTCCAGCATTGCCGAGCCTTCGTTGACCGCCTGAATGTGGTGGGTCACACGGTCAAGTAGTGCAGCCTCTACTTCGGCTGGGGTGCCCGCGACCACCAGCGGCTTAGCCAGCGCCGCCCGCAGCGCCGCCTCTGCGTCAGTTGCTTTTTCCGGCGTTGGGCCGAGGTTCGCACTGAGCAGAACCTTGATTCGGCCTTCACCCAGCCCTTCGATGTCTACGGTGATGCGCTGCTTGGCGTTCGCTACTGCCGGTGCCACTGCGGAGAAGAAAGTGGTGCTCATGATCGGTTCCTGTTCAGGCTGCGGTTTGTTGGGAGCGGGGGGCCGATTTGCCTCCCTGTGCCGATAGTTCTAACGCAGCCGGCAGATATCCCAACCAATTGAACTGGGTGAATGCGAGGACCGCTTTGATGAGGTCTTCCGATTTGCCAGTGGCGAGTTTCTCAAACGCTTTCTCGCCGTTGACTTCGTTGTATTTCTCGGCGAATCCAGACCGCTTGCAGTCCTCCACGATGCCGGCCTTCACCTGCGCCTTGAGGTACGCCTCATTCATCTGGAAGTGCTCGACTGGTTGAATGCCTGCGTGCTGGATGAATGCCAGCGACTGGCGACCCGACACCGATTTGTCGAACTGGTCGGTAGCGTCAGTGCGGAACACGCTGCACGCCGCCATGCTCGACAGCAGTCGCATCAGGTCGTCCTCGGTGCGCTGCGCAAGTTTCACTTCCAGATCAGCGCGCTGGTTGCTGATAAGGCCCCGGCCTTGTATCCCGAGGTTGCCCTCCATGCGTTCCCGCAATTGGCTTGGAATCTCGTTGCGCACGTCGAAGTACATGCTGGTGACAGCCACTGCGAGAGCAAGGCGACGGTCATCCATTACTGCCTTGGTCGCCATCCGGCTGTACAGCGTGAATGCCTCGCGGCGGATCGCTCGCTTCAACTGCGCCGGTTGCGCTGGTGTCGAGGTTGCCCCCGGTTTTCGGGACGTGCCCGGTTCACTGGCGGGCTGGCGAGGCCCGGCGCTGCCCCCGGTGGTGTTCCCGTCTGGCTGCTGTGGTGGTGTGGCAGCTCCCGACGCCTCAGCGACCAGTGCCTTGTACTGAGCATGTTTATCGGCGTTGCACTTTCGGTCGAAGCAGTAGCCGCCTACCACCTCACCCTCGCGCCCAGCAGTGGTGGATACCACCGCCCCGTAGTTGGAGCAGGTGACGCAAGCCGCGAGTTGGGTTTCGCCGACCCCGGTGGAGCCCTTCGCTTCCAGACGGATATATCCGTCCTGGGGCAGAGTCTTGTCGGTATGGGCGACGCCGAACTCTTGCTGCGCGTCGATCAGCTTCACCTCGATGAGCGCAGCGGTCTTTCGGTTCCAGCAGACCGCGTTCTGGCAGCGCGATTCCCCAAGACTCACCTCGAACAGGTCAGCATTAGCACCCGAGTTATGGACACAGGAGCGGCATTCTTCGGTGTCGAATCGCGCCGATCCAAGATCGCGGGTGAGTGTCAGCAGGCGGTCGCGGGTATCGACAACGGAGTATCCCTTTTCGATGATCCGGCCAAGGATGGCCGGCTGATCGGCAGCTGGAAGGCGGCAAAGCAGTTCGGCGTGGCCAATCCTGATCTGATCCTCCAGCAGCGCCTCTGCAACGGCATCACAGGCGTGCGACAGCAGGATGCGGCTGTCGAGCATAGTGCGCGACCATCCCAGCGCCTTCATGACGGCTGCATGGTCATTCGCGTTGTCAGCCAGCAGCACCACGGCGTGCTGTGCTTCTTCAATGGGTGTGAGGTCAGACCGCTGCAGGTTTTCAACCGCTGCCAGCATGCGTGCTTCTTCATCGCTCATACCGCGAATTTCTGCGGCAATCGTCGTCTTGCCCGCGTCAATGGAGGCGGCGTGGCGGGTATTGCCGAACACAACTTCGAAGTCGTAATACGGATCATCACTAACCGGACGGATAAGGATTGGTTGAAGTACGCCATTTGCTCGGACACTTTCAACAAAAGCTGAATAGCTCGCTTTCTTTCGGCCCTTGCGCGGGTCAATTTTCGGATTGCGGCGTATACGGGATACAGCGACTTCTTGAACTTGGGCTTGAG
>NZ_SWDV01000078.1 GCF_005877905.1 Pseudomonas nicosulfuronedens
GGCGCCGAATTTTCTGCCTCCAAAGCCGCCTGACCGTCGCGATGCAATATTTCCTCTCAACGTCGCTCCAGGTCCACGCATCTGAGGCGATCAGCAACTCTTGCAGGGTCTTCGGGACAGTTTCGGGAAACTCCTGGTCAGGTTGGTGTTTCCTCATCCATTCGACTACGTGCCGGCATGCTCCTGCTTCATTCGCTTCTTGAACCCAGTTGAGTTGGCTGTCAAAGACCATTTGTTCATGCCAATCCTGTTTCAAGCCAATAACGAATGACTCCTTAACCTTCGGCGCTGAGCCGGAGCAGTCGATCTTGGCTACCAGCATCTCTCTCTCCGTGAGCGCTGAAGAATAGATATCTGGGGTGCGAATGCGCTTGTCGCGGTTAAGCCGATGTTGGATCCAGGCCAGCTGACGCTTGCAGTCCGATATCCAGGCTATGTGCTCCTCCGAAACCATCTGACGGCTTTGGTCGACAGCGATTTCATCTAGTGAGAGCCGAAAGCTCTTGATGCTCTCCGCCATCTGCTCGGACATGGTTCTCGGATTCATTGCCTCGCTGCGATAGAGCGCTTTTCCGCGCAGAGCGAGATAGAACCAAAGCCAGATGTCGTCACGGCGCTCGTTGGGTGCCTTTCCGTGAGGGCTGGATGGAGGTTTGTCGATGGTGAAGCCGGAATTGAGAGGAGAGCTGCGACGAGTCATGACTTCCTTGCGTTGGTGAAAGCTTCTAGCTGCGAAATAGAGCCGGAATAGATGGTTTGTAGATGTGGTGTAGAGGGATTCTAGAAGCTGACAAGATGCAGATTTAATAAGACATATCTGGAATTCCGCGGCCTGCAGCCGTGTTTCATCCATATCTGCTCTACAGCCAGCCTTCTTCATAGAAGTGCTGACGCTCGTTGCTGCCGGGAGGGCGCTCCCAGGCTCGGCCCGGTCATTAAAAACGAGACCTGCCAATCCTCTGAACGAACACGAGGAGCCCGTTCATGAGGATCATCCGTTTACGAGAAGTCATGGCTACGACCGGTCTGGCCAGATCGACCGTCTACAAGTACATCAGCGAAGGGGCTTTCCCGAAGCCGGTGTCATTGGGGGAGAGGTGTGTGGGATGGGTAGAGGAAGAGGTGCACGATTGGGTGATGGAGAAAATTGAAGAGCGTGACGCTGCTTTGAGTGCTGCGTGAGAGGTGGGTTGCTGAGACTGAAGGTCGGGCCAGCACCATGGCTGGAGCATCCAGCCATGGTGTTATGCCGCTAGGTGAAATAACTTCTGGCGCAGGCTGATCCTCCGTTTCAGGCGTATGCCCTGGTGACAATGCAGATCGAACAGTCAGTCAGCCAAGCGCCGGGAAGCGGAGCTTTAGCTTTGCCAATTTGCGCGAGCGGCCAATCAATCTCGCCGGGCCATTTAGTGGCAGGAGTAGAACGGTCGGCCGTCGTGCCAGTATCAAGGATGCTACCGTACACGACTAACCGTTGAGCTAGAGGCCGAGGCGGCCACTGCTGACCATCCACAGGGCGATTGCTGCCAAGCCCAGAACCAGCACGCTTGCGATTCGCTCCCCTGTATTGCTGAAGCGCGTTAACCCACGCTGACGGCGGGCCCGGATGAAGAAGCCGAGCCCTGGGGCGTAGAGAATCATCGACAGCAGCAAGTATTTCAGGCCGGCGGCATAGATCAGCCATACACCGTAGAAGGTGCCCAGCGCTGCCATTACCAGCAACAGCGGCCGTGGTTGCCGCAGAACCAGCTTGAGGCAGAAGCCTGCGCATAACAGATACGGGATGAGCGCCATCGAGGTGGCCAACTGGATCAGTGCGTTGTAGCCGGAGGCGTTGAAGAAGGCCACCAGCAACAGCAGCGATATCAGTGAATTGGTCAGCCAGAGTGCCGGTGCCGGAGTGTCCGCCGCGTTGGTCCGGCCGAACAGCGCCGGAGCAGTGTTTCCCGTGCCGCGGCTGGCCAGGTAGAGCATTTCCACCGCCAGCAGGGTCCAGGCCAGTAGTGCGCCGGCCACTGAGACAATCAGCCCGAGGTTGATCAAGGTGGCACCCCAGGGGCCGACCGCCGCAGCCATTACCTGCGCCATCGATGGGTTCTTCATTTGCGCCAACTCGTGCTGCGGAACAACTCCCAGCGAGAGCACCGAGACACAGACCAGTAACAGCAGGGTGATGACGAACCCGATTAGCGTGGCGCGGCTGACGTCAGCCATATGCTTCGCATGGCTGGCATATACGGTTGCGCTCTCGATGCCGAGGAACACCCACACGGTGTACAGCATGGTGGTCTCGACCTGGCGGACGATGCTGCCCAGCGCCGGATTGCCCCAGAAGTCGATGCGAAACACGTCGACGCGGAAGGCCAGCGCCGCACAGAGGATGAATAGCCCGATCGGCACGATCTTCGCCAGGGTGACGATGGTGTTGGTGAGGGCTGCGTTGTGTACTCCGTGCAGCACGAAGGCGTGTACCAGCCAGAGCACTGCCAGTTCGCCGACCAGCGCCTGCCAGGTGGTGCCATCACCGAAGAAGGCGAACAGGCCGAACGATCCCAGCGCACTGAACAACACCACCAGGTATCCGGCGTTGCCGACCCAGGCGGAGATCCAGTAGCCCCAGGCGGCATTGAAACCCAGGTACTCGCCGAACCCTTCGCGAGCGTAGCCATAAACGCCGTCGTCCAGATCCGGGCGGGTGCTGGATAGCCACTGGAAGATGCGGGTCAGCGTCAGCATTCCGATGAAAGTGATTGCCCAGGCGATAAGGATGGCGCCGGCACCGGCGCCCTCGGCCATATTCTGCGGCAGGCTGAAGATGCCGCTGCCGATGATGCCGCCCACCACCAGAGCGGTGAGGGCCGGCAGGCCCAGTCTTGCTTGATTCGATTTGGACATCTTGCGCCTCCGAGACAGCTGTCGATGTCGCGTGGCGACTCTTGCCGACACGCTCACGGCCGCGAAGGGAGGGGCCCTCGCAGGTATCGACGGGCCGTGTGGCCCGTCGATACGGCGCGGTTCAGAAGCGCAGTGACATGCAGCTAACGCCACCGTCGATCTTGCGGTACTCGGACGTGTCCACCTCAATGACCTGGTAGCCGAGGTCGGCGATCTTCTGCCGGGTCAGAGGATAGCCGGCGGGCATGATCACCCGCTCGTTGACCCAGATGCAGTTGGCCGCATAGGCCTCTTCATCGGGGATCGCGATGATATTGAGGTGCTGGAGGTCGGGCTTGCTGATGAACTCGCCGGCGGCCAGCAGGTTGCCGTGCTCCAGGTAGGCGAGGCCGGTCTTCAGGTGCAGGACCTTCTCCAGGCGGACCACCGAGCCGCTGAGGCCATGCTTTTCGAGAATGGCGATCATCTGCCGCGCACCTTCGGCATTGGTCCGCGCTGACTCGCCAATGTAGAAGTGCTCGCCAACCATCATGATGTCGCCCGCTTCCACGGTGCCGGGGGCCTCGATGCGTTCGACGCGGCCGGGATAGAAGCGCTGGATGGTCTCTTCGATGATCCGGGTCTCGCCGCGCCGGGATTCGGCGCCTGGGCGAGTAATGATGGCGCAGCGTGAGGTGCACAGCACCGGATCCTCGACGAATACCGAGTCGGGGAAACTCTCGTCCGGCGGCAGCAGGGTGATATCCACCTCGCAGGTCTGCAGTGCGCGGATGTAGGCGTTGTGCTGCTCCAGGGCGGCCGCGTAGTCCGGTTTGCCGAGGTGGGCGGAGGTCAGGCCGTCGACAAGGGAGCGTGCAGGCGTACGGGCAATGATGTGCTTGAACATGGTGAATCCTCTTGCGGGTGTATGCCGAAGACGGTGCAAGTCATGCGCCAGTCTGGAGGACGCCATGGGCGGAGAACTGGGTGATCGCGCAACGCATTTCCTGGCGCTCCGTTGACTGGGAGCA
Source organism: Pseudomonas nicosulfuronedens (assembly GCF_005877905.1). Taxonomy (GTDB): domain Bacteria; phylum Pseudomonadota; class Gammaproteobacteria; order Pseudomonadales; family Pseudomonadaceae; genus Pseudomonas; species Pseudomonas nicosulfuronedens. The sequence continues at coordinate 3,906 of NZ_SWDV01000078.1, forward strand.
GCATCGGCGAGTCGCCTTGCGGCGAGATTGGGACAGATGTCGAATAATCGATGCACTGGAAATCAAGGAGTGGCCATGGGAAGTGTCGAGAAGTCGTCGATTTCCAATCGAAATGAGGAATTGAACTGGCTGGTGCGCTGCCTGGCGCCGATTTTCGACGGGCTGCGGCAACCGGTCACGGTCGTCGATCAGTCGGGAAACTACGTCTATTACAACCGGGCGAGTGGTGCGCTGGACGGGTTAGACCCGCAACAGGTTCTGGGCATGCATGTGCTGCAGAGCGTGCCCTGGCTGAAACCGGAGCAGAGCACTTTGCTGCGTTGCCTGGCAGAGGGACAGCCCTCCATCGATACCGTGCAGGCCTATGTCGGTGCTGGTGGAGAACTGTTGCAGTACCGCCACCGAGCCATTCCACTGTATGGCCGCCAGGGCGAGTTGGTCGGTGCGATGGAGGTGGGCGAGGTGGTCGCCGATGCGTTAGTCGCAGGAGGAGAGGACGGCCCAGCCATCCTCAGCGTCGCGCCGTGCATGTTGCAGCAATTGCAGCGATTGGAAGTGTTCGCGGCGACCGACCTACCGTTGCTGGTACATGGCGAGACCGGTACCGGCAAGGAGCTCTTCGCGCGTCGCGCCCATGCGCTCAGTCCTCGCCGTAATGGCCCGCTGATCAGCCTGAACTGTGCTGCCATCCCGGAAACCTTGCTGGAGAGCACATTGTTCGGCACCACCCGTGGAGCCTTCACGGGTGCCGAGAATCGCAAGGGCATATTCGCCCTGGCAGAGGGCGGCACACTGTTTCTCGATGAGATCAATTCGATGCCGCTGGGCATGCAGAGCAAGCTGCTCCGGGTTCTGCAGGACGGCAGTTTCCTCCCCTTGGGTGGTCTCACCGCCCAACGGGCGGATGTTCGCCTGATCGCCGCAAGCAACCAGGCACCGCGGCAGGCGATTGGCGAGGGGCGGCTGCGCGAGGATCTCTACTACCGGTTGAACGTTGCCTGCCTGAGCATTCCGCCTCTGCGTGATCGCCCCGGAGATGTCGAACTCCTGGCTCGACTCTTCGTGCGGCGTGATGCACCCAGTCTCAATCCGAGGGTCACCAGCCTGGGCGCCGCCGCCTTGGCACGTTTGCAGGCCTGCGCCTGGCCGGGCAACGTGCGCCAGCTGGAGAATGCCATTCGCCGCAGCCTGCTGCTGCATGACCAGGATGGCGCTGAGCTCGACGAGATCATCTTTGCCGACGATGAGGTTGATCATCCTGCTTTGCCCGCTTGCGAGCCGTGCCCGTCCGGCAGCGGAAGCTTGCGCGAAAGGCTGTCGGAGCAGGAGCGCAACCTGATTGCTCAAGCTTTGCACGAGGTGTCCGGCAATCTTTCCCTGGCTGCCAAGCGCTTGGGAGTTCCCCGAACGACGCTCCTGGGGCGGATGCGTCGCTTAGGCTTGCAGGCCTCTCGCGAACATTTATAGAGCCGCCTTGCAGTCCAAGGCCACGGGCTTGGCGACCATCGCTCATCTCGCGCGCTGGCCGCTCTGCCGCATTCAAAATCGGTGACTATGGCTACTCCAGACGGGGATCGGAAACTCGCCTGGAGCGGTAATTCGCAAGGCCGGTTTGATGCTCGTTTCTGGCTGTTTACCGCCGTCATTGATTAGCCGCTTCACCTTGAGCATTTGTTTGAATAGGTGATTTTCTGCCGGAGTGATCAGTACCGAAAATTCCCAATCGACATTGATGCTTTTGCTTCGGTCTATCCGAGCTCATTGAAGGCCGAGTTCTCGGTGCGGGTAATATGCTTTATAGCCATCTATCAATCCCACCATTCAACTCCCGTCCTATCCCTATCCCTATCCCTCTCCACCAGCTCCGCCGCCGGCATCTCCCGCGACAGCGGCGCACCCTGCCCGGCCCATTGCACAGCGAAATCGGTAT
>NZ_SWDV01000079.1 GCF_005877905.1 Pseudomonas nicosulfuronedens
ATAGTTGTCGACTTGCACTTCGGCTTTGTTTTCAGCGACCCATCTGGATCGGTTGTACAAGAACCACCATTTACACTTTGCGAACATGTGTAAATTTGCGACCCCGTCTGCCCTGCCGGGCATGCAACAGTTTCTTCACATGCAATGTTGACTGTGCCGCCATCTGCAAATGCAATAAGCGGTGCCCCCATTACAGCAAAGAATATAGCTAAGAATCGTCTCATATTGCGCTCCAATACAAACGCGAAAAGGCAGATACCTGCCTTTTCAATTCCTTGGTTCGAAACATTGGCCTAGCGGCTGTTCATGCCGGGAGTCGTTCCGGGAGAGGCACTCTTGTTTGGTTTGACGATGCTGAGCGGTCGCAACGTCGGGCTTGCTGTTGCCTGACGCGTACCGATTTCCCAGCGGCGAGGTTCGATTTCGGTGTAGATGTAGCCAGGTACGATCAAGTCGCCGTTGTCGTCTTCCCACGGATCGATCGCGATGCGCATGACTACGGCCTGAGTCCGGATCGGGATAGGGTTGCGAGCACGCATAGGCATCGGCGCGTTATCTGCACTCTCGGCATACAGGACTCGTGTTTCAGGGACGGCGGCGGCCTTCCCGGCACCATGCCCGGCGGCTGCCTCCTGCTCCTGCTTCAACTGAGTCTTATAATTTTCACCCTCAGTGGCGGTGTACACATCCTTGGCGGACATGCATGTCACACCATTAGGCATACCTTTACAGGCATATTCGCTCTCCCCCACGTTTAGCATATTGGAACAACCGGTGAGCGCCGAAGATGACAGAAGGATTACTACGATGATTTTTTTCATTAGTTACTTCTCCCCTTCGCAGCGCCAGCCGCCGAGTTATCTTTGGTTTTTTTATCCGAATTCAGGCCCACGGACTCGTTGGACTTTAATGTGTCCGAGTTAAACTTGACGGTCATACCCTTATTTACGATGAAGTCGACTTCACGCATTGCGTCGATTTCGATTACGGGGAACAGGTTTTGCGCCATTTCCAAGTAGTAATTCGCAATTCGATCTAATGCAGTGCCCATACCAGTGGCAGCTGCAGCTTGCAGGGCATTGGAGTCAAACACCTGTTCGTACACCGCACTTTGTTGGTCGCTACTGCCGTTACTACCACTTCGAGTGATGTTGATCGACGGGACCTGGCGGACGTTGAAGACGGACGAAGCACCTTGCATCAAGCCAGCCATAAGGCTTCGTGCGAGTAGTTGTCCTTGTTTGCTAACCAAGCGGCCGCGAAGACCGTTCTTGCCATCCTCACCCGAGGCGAAAGCCTCAAGAGGAGCTTCCAGCGTCTTGCCATCTTGGCGAACGCAGGACAACCGCTCGGCGCGCAAGTAGGCACGCTCGGAGCTCATGTCTCCCCATCCACCAGCAATGAGGAAGCACTCGCGAAAGTCTGCACGGAAACGGTTCGGCAGAATTGCCTCGGACTTAATCCGAACGAGCGTTGGGAATGGGTCCCGCTTCGCCTGCTGCCCGGTTGGTGCGTCCATACCGGTGACAAGAACACCCGACAGCATGGAGCCGGCCGGGAGCGACACCGAAATATCCTCCGCCTTCTCCTTCTTCTCTTCGTTCTGATTCCGGATTGTCCGGATCTTCACCGGCTCCTTCTTCACAGAAGAGCGAGCTTTGGGGTCCTCCTTCGGAGCGGCGGGAAGGTTGCTGTAGACATCACCCAATGCAGCAGACGAGCTTGTTGCCTTGGGGACGAAGCGAGCAGGCGCCGAGGGCATAGCGTCTTCGTCGGCGGTGAACTCCTCATCGGAACCACCATCGGCCCCGCCTTTCCGTCCCTGCCGCTGCGTTGCCTCCTTCTCGACACGCCCCAACTCCCCCTGAAGCGTCTGCAACTGGGCCTTCAACTCATCCATCTCCTTGGAGCCCTTTTCGTCCCTGCCACTGCTCTGCTGCTGTTCCAGGAGTCGCAAAATCCGAGCTTGGTCGCCCTGCAGGTTACGCACCTGGGTAGCGAGCGATGCAATGCCCAACTGACGTGGGTCGTTATCGGTCAGAACAGCCTCAACTTGGGGCTTCTTCGGTAAGCGGTCTTTGTGCTTAGGACCAGCCCACTGCAGAACGATCCCAACCAGGGCACCCACGGCGATGACTGTGCCGCCGATCACGAGAAGGCGCTTCGCGTTCGGGTTCAGCCGGTCAAGAACTCCTTGAATTCCGCTCATGGCCGCCCCCTCAATTCAACAGGCTCGGCCGGACGGAAGTGTCCGGCACGTCCACGGGTACACGGGTCACCACGTACACCTCACTCTTCTGGCCAGGCTCCAGAACCTCGTTTGGCCAGACGCTCACGGCCGCGCGGTTTGGGTGAGTGCAATCCGCATAATCGAACTCGACCGTGCGGGCGGAGATGTTCTCAACCGTGGCCACAAAAACGCGGAAATCGTGCCCTTCCAAGAGCTGCGCATGGCTGAAATCGAAGCTGAGGTTGGGTTGCGCGCAGGCGGGGACTCGACCGCCATTGGCTGGGGCACCCATCGAATAGCCCCGAGGCAGATTGCCCAGCGCCAGCTGGCGGAGGAGCTCCCGGAGCGTCTCCATGTAGGGCATAGAGCGCTCCCATTTCTTCGCTTGGCCGCTGTAGGAGCGAACCGAAGCTGCAGCGATGCCACCAGCGCCTTGCGGCTGGGCGGCACCGGGCAGTGACTTCGAGAAAATCAGGTTTGCCTGGATCGGCGGGATGTCTTGCGGGAAGAGCGTGAGAGAGATCGCAACCGACTCATCGTCAGCGGGTGTCACGTACATGGTGACCGGGCGCTCAGGCACGATAGTCGTTACGTAGATGACGTTTCCGCTCGTTTCGATCGTCGCATCCGAAACGGTTTGAACCTTCGGGTCTTCGAAGGGCGTGACGATACGGTTGATCTGTCCGAGGCTAATCGGAATCAGTGTGTTGGTTCCGTTGGTGACGACCACGTCTTGTCGAGTGTCGACCGGAGGCAACGACTTGACCGGCTTGGGCAAGACGCTGCTCGGTACCGCAGGGTTATCAGCACTTCCCGGTGTTACCTGGACGAGGCGCGGTTTTGATGCCGCCGGCGCGGGAGCAGGTGCATGACCTTGAACTGCCACGTCCGGTTCAGCCTCTGCAGCATCAGCAACGCGCTGCTGTTCAACACGAAGGGCGGCCTGCCGCTCGGGCTGCTGCGTGCTCGCGGCAACGGGCATGTTCAGCCCTGGGATCTGAATCTGTTCTTCAGCAGCGGCGTACGGGGCAATTGCCAGAGCCAGCGCCAGCGCAGCCGGGCGGAAGAGTGTTGGGTGCCTCAGGGACATCGTCATGACCTCTGTACTTTGATGAGGTCATTGTGGGAAGGCGTCAGGCTTCGATTTCGGCTTTTCCAACCAGAAAATGGTCAGAAAAAATCTGCACTGCCGCGGGCGCCAAATCGGGAAACAAGCCGTGGTCAAAACATGCAGGCAAAAAAAACCCCGGACCTAACGAGGGGCCGGGGTAGGAAAAACTGGTAGGTCAGCCGCGTGAGTGTGACTGCCGCTTAGCCTGGCGCTCGGCCGACTCGGCTTCGCGATCCTTCACGTCCTGGGTGCGAGGGTCGCCCCGGTTGGTCGCCATCCAGGTCAGGTTGGGCCTGTAGTCCTTGATCACGAGTTCAAACTCATAGGTCCGGTTCTCACGCTTACGATCGCCGGCAGGGCCTTCAGCGACGGAGTAGCCGGAAACGTAGAATTTGCTGGGATTGAGGTTGTCCCGGAGCACCTTCTTGGGCTCAAAGCTGAGGCTGACCCGATCCTGGCGGATCTGCTGGATCTGCTTGTCGAGCACGACCATGACGTCCTGATAGATCGATGGGTCGAGAATGGGACCAATCGCCTCTTTGATGATGTCCGCGTTATCCGGATTGACGTTGCCTAACATCATACCGAGATAGAGCGCCCAAGCGCTGGTGTACTCGCCCGATGCCTGTGTTTTGCTGACCCACGCTTTCTCGGTGAGGGTTGGTGGAATGACGGTCACTTTTTCTTCTCGGCGCAGGGACGCACACGAGGTGACCATCTGAGCGAAGACCAAAAGAATCAGCGCAGTTCGGTAGAACTTCACCTCCCCCTGCAAACCACTGAACGATTTTTTCAGATTGCCGAAGAGCATCAGATGAACTCCCGCTCATAGGAGTTGGGCATGGTACGTGTCTCCTTCATGCCGATGGACCCCATGTACCAATAGATGGCGTGGAGCAGATATCCATCAGGCCGGTTATCACAGAAGCGACGGTAGAAACGTGCCGCTACCATGCCCACCGCGGAGCAGATGATCAGTTGGGCCATCAGCACGCCGGCAACAAGTCCAATGCCGATTGGCATGACTTCGTCCAGGCGCCAGAAGAGAACGTGGGGAGGCTCGTCGATGTGCGCGGGGATGACTGTCGGCTCGTTGCTCATGGCGCATTAGCTCCTTTGGATGGGGATAGTTTGGCAATGGCGCTGAGGATGCCGGCAGGACTCGCGTGCTCGCCCTGCAGAAGGAGGGACTTACCGGTTTGGTTATCCAGCACGAGGGTGGACGGAGTCTGCGTGACGCCAAGCTGGATCACCTGTTCCAAGTCCTTGCTCACTCGTTTCGCCACAGCCCTGGACTCCGAGCAAGCTGCAAAGCGGTCGCCGTCGAGCCCCATTTCCTTCGCAATAGTCACCAGGGGCTTGCCAACGCCCTGCCCCTCGCTTCGAGTCAGATCGAACACCTTCTGGGCGAACTTCCATGCAGCGTCGGAACCCCCTTGGTCGCCCGCGCATTCGATTGCGTTGGCCTGATTGCGCGAGGTCTCACCCAGGAAAGGAACCTGCAGCAGCGCCGCGTTGATTTGGCCTGCAGACGATTCCACGAGGGATTTCAACAGGGGGAAGTGTTCTTTGCAGAAAGGACACTCGGTGTCGGTCATCTCGACCAGGGTGTAGCGCGCTGAGACGTTTCCGTAGACCCAGTTGTCGGGGTAGTGCTCAGGCGCAGCAGCAGCGGGGGCCGCGGATTGCAAACCCGATACCAGCTCGTTGATCTCCTTCGGTGTGAGACCTTTAGCGCTGGTATCGGAAAGCTGATTGCTGACCTCGGAGAGCTGCGACTGCAGTACGCTCACTTCACCGAGCGTTTGCACGTGGAAGTAGCCCAGTACAGCCAGTGCAGAGGACAAGGCCGCGATCGCAATCGTCGGCCCGTAGGATTTCCCGGGTGGGGCTTGGGTGGGAGCACTCATGAAGGCGAACCTGTTCAGAGGAATGCACCGATTTTTCACTGCCTCGGAACGATGCAAGCGCCTTTTCCTGCCAGAAAACGGTCGAAAAAAATTGGCTGATGAGTCAGGGGCCCTCTCTCGTATCCGATCAGGCTGAGTAGCGACTTTTGGAAAAAGCTACCCAGCCAACTTTTGCTTTACGTTACCCGTGCAAGTCTTCATTGATGAGCTGCTTCCACTACTTAACGGTTTGTCGCGCCGCGCTACTGATTCGATTGATTACATAGCGATGAGTCGCAACGTAAGCAATATCCTTTATTCCAAGAAAGTATAAAACGCATCCTTAGACATTCACTTATCTTCGGGCTAGCATCCAGGATGTCATTTTGATGGCAGC
>NZ_SWDV01000080.1 GCF_005877905.1 Pseudomonas nicosulfuronedens
CCGACAACAATCACAGGCACCTGCAACAATCGATCATCCGCAAGTTCGGGCATGTGCCGCCCAACATTACGGAGCTCACCACTGGAAACTCTAACCAGAGACTCCATTTAAGGGACATCAGAAATCAGCTTGAAAGCTGCTCAACAATACTGAGATCCCTCCAGAGAACTCGAAATGAACCATTAGAGTTCACAACTTCGAAAATCTAACCCTCTCGAAATAATGGATTCAGCCTTACTGCCTCAGTCAGGTGGTCTTGAGAGAGGTGAGCGTACCTCATTGTCATTGAGAGCGAGGCGTGCCCCAGGATGTGTTGCAACGTGACAATGTGCCCGCCGTTCATGATGAAGTGACTCGCGAACGTGTGGCGTAGCACGTGGCTGGCCTGCCCTCGCGGAAGCTTGATCGACGTCGACAGCAGCACGATGCGAAACACGCCAAGGCAGTTGGTGAACGGTCCGTGAGTCTGCCAGTGCTGACGAATCTCTTTGGCCAAGGCTTCCGAGATTGGCACCGAGCGAACGCGCTTCGACTTGGTGTTGGCAAAGATCACCGTGTTGCCCTTCAACCGATCCAGGGTCAGTGCCTGCGCTTCTCCCCATCGAGCACCGGTTGCGAGGCAGATGCGAGCGACCATCTTCGGATGTGGCGATGTGGTTCGAGCATCGAGCGCGGCCAGCAGCTCGGATACCTGATGCTTGGTCAGGTATGACAGCGGCTTCTCCTGAAGCTTCAGGGGACGCATGCGTCCAACGGGATTCTCGTAGTCGATGGTCCCCAGCTGTCGTAGCTCGTTGTACATCGACTTGAGGTAGCCAAGGCGGTTGTTGGCGTACTTGCCCGACATGCCTTTAGCGACCTGCAAGGAACGCACACGGGCCACTTTCGCCGGCTCCAGGGCTACCGCCACCGGGTCACCCAAATCCTTCGCAATCAGCCGCAGAATCGCCACACAGCGCTTACCGTTCGCGAGAGTCTGGCCATGCAGCTCGTACCAGAGTTCGACTAGCTCGGAGAGCTTGCGACGATCCTTGGGCTTGATCGTCCAACCCGGATTCTCAGAGCACTTCTGGCGAGCATTGGCTTCAAACTGCTGCGCTTCCATCTTGGTCTTGAACCGCTTCCGGAAACGCTTGCCCTTGATCGGCTCGACATCGACGAACCAGCGACCATCTGGGAGCTTGGTGATACTCATCAGATGGCGTATCCCCGTCTCAAGTACCGATCATTGATCAGCCCGCAGATGTGCTTTTCGAGGTCGCGAGTGCTGTAGCCCTTGGCGGTGTAGTGGTCTTCGATCACGTGCCAGAAGGGGAGCGTTCTCCCGACCTCAAGTGCCTTTTTTGAGGGGATGCGCTCCCGCGCGATCAGGCTGGCGAACTGGCCCAGGAACATCTCACAGTTCTTGCCGGAGAAGCCCTGTGCGGTCTTGTAGTAGCGGCGATATTCGGTGCGCTCAATCAGCGGATCGGCCTCTACCTGGACCTTGGTATCCAGAGTGATCAGCGACCAGAACGGGTCGTACCACTTCGGATCTTTCAGCAGCAGCCGGAAGCTGTCGCAGGCGTATTCCCACAGGCCTTGCAGGTGCGGGCATAGGCCGGCATAGGTGCGGCAGCCAATCACCTCTCCAGAGGACAATTTGGAGCCTTCGGAGAACTGCTGGACTATCGAGTGATGGAAGCGGAACTCGATACGCCACACCGTTTCCTCCGGGTTGTAGGCGGGTTCTCCATCACCGAAGGGATCGCCATTCAGTGACGCCCATACGTTGCTCCAGTAATCGAGCTTGTCGGTGGCGCGTGCTTGGAGCGTTTTGTTGTAGATGCAGAGCTGCATGCCGTTGGCCGAGCCAAACATGAAGGTTTCACCGCGCCCATAAACCGAGGCGTTGCCGTGGAACTCGATACGGTCAATGCCGCTGATCTGCCGCACACGAGTCGAGCGACAGCGCATGCGCTCTACGATGTCCGCGGACGGCGTCCAGCCCTGTACGTCCAGTGCGAGATGCACAGCACACTGGTTCGTTTCGCAGTGAGCGAGCACGGCGCTAGCCAGGTCATCGAGCATCCCTTGCAGGATCGCAGGATCAGCTCCGTCCAGGGCGTGTGGAGACACCTCAATCTTGAGATGCGGCCCGATGTTCTCCAGCTTCACGTTGTGATTCTTGATCAGCAGAATCAGGCCCGTGTCGGCGTTCTGCAGGCGGTACTGGTAGCCGGAGTCGCGCCCTACCCTGCCCTTGACCCACTGGTAGCCAGCGAACTCCACGATGTCTTCCGGCTCATCGAACAGCGCCATCACTTCGAGACGGATCATGCCGTTGTACAGCTGGCGGACCGTATCCACACCGCAGCGCAGCAGCCGCACGCCGGACAGATCAGTGAACTTGGCCAGCTTGTCGTCGAAGAACAGGCGCCCCTCGGGCGACTCGTAAATCTCGCCAGCGGACTTAACCGTGACACGGACTTGATGCTTTGGCTTGGTCATTGAAGTGCTCCAAATAGCTACGTAATGAAACAGTGATCAGTGGGTTATCCGACGTGTTACAGGGGGCGTCGGCCGCGCCTTCGGCCTACCGCTCGTGCCTTGCGCTCCCGGCCGGCGTCGCGGCCCACGCCCGGCTCATGCACCTCAATAGGGAAACGCCACCGCTGGCGAGGAAGAGCCCAGGGCCGAAAGCGCGCCCAACAGGTAGGCCAGCGCCACCAGCACAAGGTCATAGGTCCAATCGGGTAGTTGCATCGCGCTGCCTCCGTTGCCTTTTCGCAGGCATGAGTTGACCCGGCACGGATAAACAGGCGCGCTCGCCAGTTCATCTGCGCTATCGAGGTTTTGCAGTGGGATATGGGTATTGAATCAAACAGCCGGCGGCGCGACTAATTGTTTGATTTGATGGCTGAAAGCCCGTTCTAGACGCACTGGAACGAATAGTGACGGAACGACATTCGAGGTCACGAGCAGGCGTTCCGAGCCATCAGCTTTCTTGATGGCGGACGCCTCCAACACACCAAGGGCGCTGCCCTTGTCATCCCGCTCTTGCCGCCGAGGGCTCGGGAGCGCGGGGCGGAGAAGCTGCCCCACACTCACCGGCCGAGGCTGATGAGGGGCATGCGTTCAAGGGTTCGCTGCGCCCGTGCTTCCGTTCGACGGAACGGTAGGGCTGTTCCGACGAGCCGGGAGCGCGGCCCTTGAGCGCGTCTCGTTAGGGTGGGTGACGCGGCCCAGTACGTTGCCGGAACCTTGCCGGTCGCGGTACCGCATCACCCGAATCGTGCGCACGTTTGACCAGAACATCTCATGAGGAAACTGCTCATCGCTGTTGACGTGCTTTACCAGGAAATACGGTTCTTCCTGGATGCCGGCCAGCGGCAGCGCAACACCCACAATGTGCATGCAGCACCAGAGCGATTCCGGGTCCTGTTCCCAGGCCAACTCAACGAGTACGGTCTTACCCAAATAAGGCAGGGCGCTGTCGGCGTCCAAGACGATGCGTTGGCTATTCATCGCTGTAGTCCCCTGCACCGAAGGTGGCTTTGCCGCGCTCCAAGTCATCACGGAAGCGTGCAAGGTTGATCATGCGGAAGCAGCCCATCTGGATACTCGGGACGGTGCCGTCCTCCGCCCACTGGGCCGCTTCGTCGTACGTCACGCTGCACATCTCCGCGAAGGTGGCGATGCCGCACAGGTCCAGATTCCATCTCTCCTTGCTCACAGTCGTTCTCCCATTCCGTCGTTCATGCCGTCCACTCCTGTTCCAGCAACCAGGCGCGGAGCAATGCGCTATTCACTACGCGCAGCTTGCCGAGCTTCACGGAAGGCAAGATGCCCCGGTATACCCAGGCTCGGGCAATGCCGTAGCTGATGCCGTTTCGATCAGCCCACTTTTCGATGCGCTCCAAATCTTGCTGCGGCCCTACCAGGGCGCTGGGGTTCAGCTCTTCCAGTTCCATGCTCGTTCCGTCACTATTCATTCCACTAGGGCGAAGTGTCCTAATAAATTATTTATCACGAACAAATCCTAGCACTGATAAATAATTCATCAATAAATTATTTATCAGTTTTTAGAGCCATTTGGAATGATTGAAGAGCGGGTTAGAACGCTTGTCCGATTTATCGGCGCGACAAAGCTGGCCGAAACCACCGCTATTACGGAAAGACAGCGATGGCAGACCGTTGCGACCAACCGAAAGGTAAAAGCGCGGATTGAGGATTTAGAAGAGCTGCTGCGCGTCTTTCCTCAATACGAGCTTTGGCTCCTAAAAGGTGACGTTGACCCTGCGCGTGGCCAGGTAGCTCCTGGCTATGAGGAGGCGGATGCCAAATTAGCCGCACCCAGCGCGGGATAGAGCTAACCAGGACGGTGGCACTGCGCTGGTTCAGCAAAGGACAGAGCTAACCGAGCGATCTACCTGATGGACAGACTCACTGCGGAACACCGTAGCTGGCTGATGAGCAGGATCGGTTCAAAGAACACCAAACCTGAGCTCGTCGTAAGGCGCTTGGTCTTCGCCATGGGTTACCGGTATCGTCTGCACCCTAAGTACCTGCCGGGTAGCCCCGATCTTGCTTTTCTTGGCCGAAAGAAAGTCATTTTCGTCAATGGTTGCTTCTGGCATGGTCACCGCGGTTGCCGGTACGGCCGCCTTCCCAAATCGCACGTCGACTTCTGGGAGGCCAAAATCGACCGCAATCGCGCACGAGACACGGCAAAAATTGCGGAGCTGGAGAGTAAGGACTGGAGAGTCCTCACCATCTGGCAATGCGAGCTGAAAGACACCGAAACGCTGGCGAAAAGATTAAATGACTTCATCCAAAGCAAGTAGCTCCTCCCGTCCCATAGGTATCGACCTTTTCGCAGGCGCGGGGGGCCTATCGCTGGGCTTCGAGCAGGCAGGCTTTGATATCGCTGCATCCGTGGAAATTGATCCCATCCACTGCGCTACGCACAAATTCAACTTTCCTCGTTGCGCAACGATCTGCGCCAGCGTTACAGATATCACTGGGGACGAAATCCGCAGTCAAGCAGGTATCGGCAATCGCGAAATTGACGTTGTTTTTGGAGGCGCTCCCTGCCAAGGCTTTTCCATGATTGGAAAGCGCGCCCTGGATGACCCACGTAA
>NZ_SWDV01000081.1 GCF_005877905.1 Pseudomonas nicosulfuronedens
CGCCAGACTTCGTTCTTGCGGACGAACTTGTCGGAAACCTCGATGCTCGGTCGATAACCACTGATTTCGGTCAGGCAATCTAGCACGTCATAACCAGTCCATCCGCGACCAGAGCAGAGGTTCACGGTAAAGGGGTCCTGGTGATTTCTGGACATGAGCTCTGCAACCATCCAGGCACAACGGTGGACGTCGACGTAGTCACGGACCGAGTTGATATTGCCCAGCTTCAGTTCGGGTGCGCGGTCGACAAAGTGGCGGACAATCTTCGGAATCAAGAAGGATTCAGCCTGTCCCGAGCCGATGATATTGAATGGGCGGACAATGTGAATCTTGATGTCATCGGAATACTGCTTGGCGAGCATTTCCATGACCATCTTGCTGTACGAGTAGTGGTTGGATGGGTTGTATGCCAGTTCCTCGGAAAGGTATTCGACATTCTGGTTGCCATACACGCCAGCGGTGCTGGCCAGCAGCATGGTCGGTCGCTTGATCTGTGCAGCCAGCACGGCCTCGAAGAGGTTCTCCGAGCCGAGGACGTTGACGCCGTAGATCTGCTGGATGTCGCCGTGAGTTACCAGTGCAATGGCGGCGAGGTGGACGATCCAGTCCGGGGCGAACTCCTCTATCGTACGGGTCAGGCCTTCCTTGTCGGACAACGAAATCGGGACCAGGTCATCGGTCTTGGTGCCCATCGAGGTACCGAGCACAATGGCCCCACGCTCCTTCAGCTCATGGATCAGGTATTGGCCGATGAAGCCGCTGCCACCGGTGATGAGAACGCGGGAGCCTTTCATGCTTTTTCCTCCGAGTTGCTTTGGGCTATCAGTTGGAAATAGCCGATGAGGTTCGAGGCGCATTCCTTCCAGGTAATGGTGTGCCACTCTTTTTGGATGCGCTGTTCACGGTTCTTCAGTTCGTCGGGGTGGCTGGAGTAGTACGCAATACGCTCTGCCCAGCGGACCACATCCCACGGGTGAATGTATTCGACCAGATCCCGGCCTGTTTCACGCAGTGGCGGAACGTCGGAGGTCAGGCAGAACTTGCCGTAGCCCAGGCTTTCGGGGAGCGTCAGGCTCCAGCCTTCATAGAGACTGGACAGCAGGGTGAACTGGCAGTGACGGTAGAGCACATCCAGTTGCTGATCGGTGGTGCGCAGAATCAGCAGGCGTCCTTTGACGCGTTCGTCCCGCATGATGACTTCGAACAGGTCCTGGGCCTTCCAGCCTGGACCACCGACGAAGACCATCTGCGGCAGCTCCTTGACGCCGTCCTCAAGCAGTTTGAGATAGGCTTTGTAGAGCGTTTCGTGATTCTTGCGAATCTCCAGGGTGCCTACGCTGAGAATGAACGGGCCGGTAACCCCCATCTCCTCGAGCAATTCATGGTCGCGGGAGTGGTCGGTGTGCGGGGCTATGTCGGAGCCGAACTTGATCGGCAAGCCTTCGACGACTGCCCAGCCATGATCCTTCTGCCATTTCTGGCCGTCGATCATCGCCGTTTCGCCACCGTAGATGATCTTGTCACTCGCCAGGCCGGCCAGGTAGAAGAACTTCTGATACCAGTCGTAAGCTTCTTTGGCGTGCAGGTGCGGCGTATTCAGGGGCGTCAGGTCGTAGATGATCTGCGCGAAGTGGAACGGGGACTGACGCTTTGCCTTGATAATCTCAGCCAGCGGTTTCGGATCCCAGTTGATGCCCGCGGAGAACACCATGTCTTCTCGCCCGAAGGGCAGCTTTTGAGCAGGTCCGTCCAGCAAGGGCTGGAGGTCGGCGCGAATGTCACCCTGATGCGGGCTGGCTTGCTGATTGCGCTTGTACTCTTCATCGGTCAGCGCGTGGGCCGGGATATTGCCGGAGCGCTTGGCGTAGGTGATCGCAATATCACGGAGAGCACGAGGCAGAATGCTGACGATATATGCGGCGGCAATCTTCAGGCGAGCTCGGCTGGACAGTGCTGGCGAAGCGATATGCGCCAGGGCCGGAATGTGCGGTTGCAGGACCGGTGCCGGGCTGCTCTGGCCGTTGAAATGGCCGAAGATGGGGATGCGGTGGCCCTCGCCAGTCGCTTCCTTTTCGCCCCAGAACTTCTGGAAGTGTCCATAGGCAGTGTTTACGTCCGCACTATCGAATAGCCAGATCAGGCGGTCGCGAGGAATTTCGAAGTAGCGACCGTCATGGAAGGCGAAGAAGCGTACTCCCGGGACCAGTTTCTCGAGGTGGTGGGCCAGGATCAGCTCGGAGCGAATAATGCCGGTCACGCCACCACGCCATACGGCGTAAGACAGGGTCAGGTCGACCCATAGGTGGCCGGTCTTTCGGCGTGTTTGGGCGATCGCCGCAAAGCTGCGGATGGCCTCGAGGACGTCGCTGCCACACTTTTCCCAGGAGGTGCCATGCCAGTTGTCGCGGATATTGTCCTCACGCTTGCGCAGGGCGTCGGGGTTGTTGCTGTAGAACTCGATACGGTCCGCCCAACCCATCACGTCCAGCGGGTGGATGTAGTCGGGGAATTCGCCGCCGATCTCACGGAGCGGTTCGACATCCGAGGCGAGGCAGAGCTTGCCATAGCTCAGACCTTCTGGCATCGGCAGACTCCAGCCTTCATAGAAGCTAGGTAGCATGGTGAATAGACAGTTGCGGTACAGCGCATCCAGTTCGGCATCGCTGGGTGAGAGCACCAGCAGCTTACCGGCCACGCGCGGGTCGCGCTTGATGGTGTCGATCAGGTCACCGGTTCGCCAGCCCGGCTTGCCGGCAAATACCATGGTCGGAAGATTCTTCGCACCACGCTCAATCAGCGAGACATAGGCCTTATACAGCGTGTCGTGGTTCTTGCGCACCTCGACGGTGCCGACCGTCAGTACGAATGGGCCTTCAACGCCTATGTCGCGGAGCAGTTGCTGGTCATCGCTATTGCCGGTCTTCTTGGTGAGGTCCGTGCCGCCGTAAGGAATGGCAATGCTGGGCGGTGTCGGCCAGCCAAACTTTTTCTGGTAGTACTCGCCGTCGCGCTGGGGACTGCGGCCGCCATACAGGATGAAGTCGCAGTTTTCCGAGATCCATTTGAAGTAGGTACGGAAACTCTCTTCTTCCTGCGGACGGTACAGGTGGTGGGTGGATTCGCCCAGCAGAATGGTGTCGTAGCACATGTAAGCTAGTGCCACACCGGGCTCGCGTTCCTTCACCTGAGTGTAGTAACGCTCCTTGCCGCTATCGAGCCACCCCAATGCGACTACCAGATCGCCACTCTTGTACGGATAGCTCAAAGGTTGAGTCTGCAGCTCGGGAGTTGCCGCGGCGGGCTGAACCGGCGCTCCCGGCAATGCTGTACGCAGCCAGCGTTTGGAGCTGATAGCGGCACCGAGCGCCTTGCGCGGCAGCCAGCTCAATGCCAAACCGGTCGGCTGAAAGCGATAGGGAAGGGCGCTGGCGCCCAGCAACATGGCGCGCTCCAGGCGTAGCGAACGACTGGGTGTCTCAGTCGTCAGGCTGGACAAGTAGTTGTCAACCTTGCTGTTCTGTTCGGCCGCTTCCAGCTTGGCCAGTTGTTGCCCCTTCTTGTTGCGGGTTTCCAGATACTTCTCGGCGACGTTCTGGTCGCCATGGAGCCAAAGCAGCTCGCTTTTGTCGATTTCGACGAAGCTTCCATTGCTGAACATGCTGAAGCGCAGTTCGGGGAACTGACGATTCAGTGCGGCGGCGACTTCTAGCTCGGCGCGTACGATTCCGACTACGCCCCCCGGCCATTGCATGGAAGTGGTGATGTCCAGCCAAATGCTATTCGTGTTCAAGGTTCGATCCTGATTGTTTCTAATGCTTTCCATGGAATTGAATGAGCCGCCTCACTCTGCCGGGCGCAGTTGACTCAATTCAGACTCCAGCGATTCGATTCGCTCAAGCCCATCGAGCCGTGCCTTCTCCAGGTTCTCGGCATATTCCTGGACCTTTTTCAGTGCCTCTTCGAGGTCGCTCGAGTAGCTGCGCAGGCGATTGACTGCTCCATCGTATTCGAGCACTTGCCGGCGGGCTTCGTCGCTGTGTTCGGTCAGTAGCTTGATAGCTCTATCCTGGCTGGAGATGTGATCGCTGAGTCTTTGCAGGGTGCTCTGCAGCGAGCGGTTCTCGTTCATCGACTCGGCGCTTCGGTCGAGCAAACGCAGTGCCACACCGCGAGCATTGGCTGCTGCGACAGAAGTGGAGGCCTCCTCCAGGTTCTGGATTTCGTCAATCTGCTGCAGAATCGGCGCGATTTCCTGTGCTGTGAAACCATTGGCTTCAAAGAGGTTCGCGACCTGATTTTCAATCTCGCGCATCTGGGCTGATTCTGCCTGGGTGAGGCGAATCAGCGGAGAGCGGCTGTCGGAGAGATCGATGTCGTTGATCCCCAGTGAGTTGAACTCCGCCAGCTTGGTGTTGCGATAGGTCGCATTGTGGGTCAGATAGTCGATGCACAGATCCAGATTGACGCAGTCGCGCAATTTCAATTGGGCATACAGCCACAACGCAAAGAAAGCCTTGTAGTTTTCGCGCCACTTCAGTGGGCTGTGCTCGGCCAGGATTCGGTCAGTTCCCAGGTTGCCGCTGCGCGACATGTCGATACCGCTGACGGATTTGATGGCCTGAAGTGCGGGGGGCAGGTGGGGTGCCGTAAAGATCAGCAGTGTGGCGGCGTCAAAGTAGTCATTGATCTTGAATGACCACCATTGGCTTCGCGGTTCGCGCCAGAGATGCACGTGGATACCACCATACTGCTGCTTGAAAGCCTCCGGCTGGCCGAAGCTGCGACAGAACTGGAAAACAGTAGGAGCGCGGGAGGCATCAATAAGCGCCTGATAGTAGGTCTGCTGGTCGTCGGACAGACTATTCAGGAAAATGTCATCGAAGCTGAAGCTCGCCTTGAACAGACCCTTGAGCGCGCTACGTACTTCGTGGAACTCCCAGAAATACGGATTGCCGATGTCTGGGTGATGAATGTTACCGCCATTATTGGCGGTAACTGCCAGCAGGCCCTCGGGGTTCTCGTCCAACTCCAGGAGCCACTC
>NZ_SWDV01000082.1 GCF_005877905.1 Pseudomonas nicosulfuronedens
GTTCTACCTAGTGCACTATCACGGCCTTCAAGTAAGCGAGATAAATCAGGCTCTTTCCAAAGCAAAAGGGGATGGCGGTCGCCTCGTTCTGGATCTCGATGACTCGAATGACTGGTCACATGTGTGGGCGATGGCAACCGGTATCGGGGCAAACGCGAAACGCCAGGGCGAAAGCATTTTCTGCATAAACAGGAACTGGTACATCTCGTTCACCAAGCAACTGAAGTGCACCCCAGAAGAGCTTGCACATAGCAAGCGTTTTGTCGTACGTCGCTCGGTTGAGGGCAGTCAACGCAATCCCGACATCAACCTCGGTGGTATTTCTTTCTTCGAGTATTCGCCGCCTGCAGCCCTGGTGCCGGGAGTGCTCACGATGAAGAAGGACCGCGATCTCTTTACCGATTACTTATTGGGTAGTGGCTGGACCGTACCGGACGAGTCGTTCACATGGTCGGAAGGTTATCGCGCGCTCATCTATCTACCGCCAGTCTCCAGCGGTAACCAAGTTGCTCTCGACCTAGGAGCGTTTGTTCCGCTTTCTGACTCTCATCAGAGAGTGACCGTTTCGGTCGACGGTGTCGAACAGGAAACCGTCGAATTTACTGCTACAGCGATGAGGCAGAAAGTCGAAATCAAGCAGACTGGGAAGAGCGGCGAGCCGACCCAGATTGCGCTGCAGATCGAGAAGCCTATCTCGCCGGTCAGTGTCGGGATGGGGCAGGACACTCGGCTGTTGGGGGTAGGCCTTTATGGGCTTGAAGTAACTCCCGCAACTGGTTCGAACTGACGGCACGATTGAGGTGCCCTCAGGTAGTGCGCGCTGATACCCAGGCCACTAGCGATGTGGTGCCGGTTGTAGCCGGCAGTGTGCGGTTCGTAGGCGAGTGCCGGCTCGGCGTTGCCGAGCCGGCCGTGATGATCTCTGTACATGGTCACTTCCGCGTGATCGGGATTTCTTCGGTTACGCGGCGAACTGTGCGGATGCCGATGTCAGACTCTGCTGAAATCTAGTTCACCGACAGGCCTTGGCCCGATAGTTTGCAGACGGCCGGTCGGTTTGGTCGGGCCTGACCACTTCGCTTGCGGCATATTTGTGCTCAGGAATTTCAGCTTACGGCTCCACGCGTCGAGGTACCGGCTTCCTAAGAGCGAAGACGGTGGCATGCGGCTGGAGGCAACAGTGAACGTGGCTCGGCAAAAGCAGTAGGGGCGATTTCTGTTCGGCCCTGCCTGCTGGATTCTGCGTGTTGAGTGGCCATCAGGTTGGTTTTGCTGGCGGTTCAGGTGGGGAGTCCGCTTGCTGTCCACCGGCGACGGTCGAATCTTGTTCTAGCCGCTGTCGCTGCCGGTACCGAACTCGCCCTGGATATGGTCAGCACATGCTGGGGTGAGATGGCGACCTGCCCGGCATAGCGCTATGATGCGCACCTTCTCAGAATGGAGGCAGAGATGCGCATCCTTGTTTTGATGTCCCCGGCAGTTTTGGCCGGCTGCTCGGCTCAACCCGACGATTTCAACTCCAACCCTCAGGCTAAGGCTGCTGGTCAGGTACTGCGTAAGGAATCCGGCGCGGAGCAGAGGGGCAGCCAGTGAAGATCAATTCGCTGACGGCGCTGCGCTTCTTTGCCGCCTTGGGCGTGTTCCTGCATCACTTCCATTTCTACGAGCACACCCAGAACGGATGGCTTCAGTACACCTATAAGGCTTTGTTTGAGGGGTTCGTGGGGGTCACCTTCTTCTACGTGCTATCCGGCTTCATTATTAGCTACAGCTACCACAACCAGGCAAAGCGACGTCCGTATACGACTGGCGAGTTCCTGTTCAACCGATTTGCGCGGTTGTACCCAGTGCATTTCCTGACGCTTGGTGCTGCGATCGCTGCTTATTACGGCGTCGCGAACCTCGGCGCGGTTGATGGGAAGGTGCTGGCCGTCAACGCAGCTTTGCTTCAGGCGTTCATTCCTGACCCGCTGTACTTCTTCAGCTTCAACGGTGTGTCATGGAGCATCTCCGTCGAAGTGTTCTTCTACGTGGCATTTATCGCCCTGTTCGTGCGCTTGCGCACCCGGTATCTGGCCATTCTGGGCGCTGCCCTGGCTTTGACTATCGCTTATCTGTTAGTGGGACCGCTGGCTAACCATCCTTTAAATAGCTGGACATTCTATATCAATCCTGCGTTCCGGGCAGTGGACTTCATCGCCGGTATGCTGATCTTCCGCGCATTCAGTAGCGGCCGGTTCCGGCCGTCCGCTGGACAAAGCAGCGTCATGGAGGTTGGCTCGCTGATCTTGTTGGCCGCCTTCGCCTATGTCGGCATGAAGCACGTCCCGATGACTTGGCGATACGACCTGTTCTATCTCTTGCCAATGATGCTCGTCGTGTGGGCCTTCTCCCACGGTAAAGGGATCGTCTCCCGTCTGATCAGCAACCGCCTGTTTGTCCTGCTTGGCGAGGCATCGTTCAGCCTATATATGGTTCACCAGATCGTTATCGCCCTCGCGCTGCGGAACTCTACGGTGAACATCGACGAGCCGAATCAGGTTCTCTGGTTCATCGGAGTTACCACCCTGACAGGCGTCGTGACTTCCGTGGCCATGTACGAAATGTACGAGAAGCCCATAAACGACTATCTCCGCAAAGCCTGGAAGCGTCGAAGCTCTCCAGGCTTGCAAACCGAGAAGCCCGCGTGAGTGGGTTTTCTTTTCAAGCAACCCATCCCGCAAAGCCGGCCATTGAGCCGGCTTTTTTCGTCTGGACAAAAGTGAATGACCACTCGCGGCGTTCGGAACAACAGTCCCGGAAACATCTACTACAACGCACGAAACGACTGGCAGGGCAACTCGGCCCGGAGCTGGGAGTGCAGAAGCTGCGCTTCGCCCGGTTCGACAGTCCGGAAAACGGTATCAGGGCGCTGGCCAAGCTGCTTCTGGCCTGCCGGGGCAAGAACGGAATGTCCGGCGTGCGCAGCCCTGGCACTGACGCCGTGCGTAAGACCATCCACAGTAGGGCGCCGGGCAACGAGAACGACATCGAAGCTTACATCGCTGCGGCGGCCAATTCACTGGGCGTGCAGCCCAACCAAGTGATCGAAATTCGGCTACCGAGGACTCTGCGCGGGGTGGTGGGCGCGCGGCGGCGTCGAAGTCGATCTGGTGCATGCTGCCGCAGTGCCAGGTGAACTGCTCGCCCAGGACCTCATCGGCGTCGTGGTAGCCCATGCTGCCAACTTTCGAGCAATGCGGGTAACGGCAGATCAGTTCGCCATCAGTGTCACGGCTGTATTGGTGCATGTCGTAGATAGCTCGTTAACCATTGCAGTCTCTCTGCTGCATGGCCGAGTCGATGGCGCGGCACTTCACTACCTGCGGCTCCTTTGCGCAGTTACTGCCGCGAACCGATAGAGACGGACAGCGTTTATCGCTCATGACCCCTTCCTCGACCTAGACGTCCTTCCGGTTTCCGTGCAAGACGTCGACGATTCTCTGACGGTCCTTGCGCAGCATGAATTTGAGACGTGTGGCGTCGGTGAATTAGTCATCACTGATCTCACTGCGCCGGAACAGTGGCGAGCGCAACGACCGCGCATACTGCGTCGTCTGGCAGCGTCTGCTGCCGCATGGTGCTGTACCTCTCCATCCTCGCCGCGCCATTGCCCTTGGTATCCCGGTGTGACAGCGATGCAGTGCTTCTTCATGAGCGTGAAGACATTCGGCGCCTGCCCAGTCTGGGCGGACCTTCAAGCAGCTTCACCTTCACGCCGATCTGGCGATCGTCCTCGTACACCACCAAGATGTCGAATTCGGCCATCTACGGGTAGCAAGTCCAGTCGGGCTAGGCGTTGAGCTGTTCGATGAGGGTCGCGCAGGGCTCGGCCTCGCTGGCTTCTTGTCATGCTGCATCTCGTTCTCGGCGCAGCGCAGATGGCGCAGTGGTTGATTTATCTGTACTCGGCACAGATCACAATGCTGCCGCTGCGCCGGCATCCGACGGGTAGGGGCGGACAAGCGGCCCTCGCGCTGACGGCTGTAGTTCCGGCAGTGGCTGACCTTGGGGGAGTACGTCGTCATGCCCACCGAACCTCGATCGCCTGCCGCCATTGCAGGACCGTCTCCGCCCGGAAGGGCCCAGCGGCGTAGAAAATGGGATGCATGAGTGGTTCTCGCGTGATGAGGAAGCTTTAGGGGATGGATAAAGTGGATAAGGAAAGGGCAGCTACGTGGCCGCTCGCGGCAGCGAGCGGTTGTTTCTGGATCTGGCCATCTGGCATGCTTCGCACCTAGATCGCTCTACTGACAAGGACTGCAAAACAGGTATTACGGTGCTTAAGAATTTAGATGTGAGAAATTT
>NZ_SWDV01000083.1 GCF_005877905.1 Pseudomonas nicosulfuronedens
GGCTTCTGCGTGAGCAGCCGTCCTACTTTAGTCACGGCTGGATATAGGCTCTCTGGTAGGAGGCATCCAACCGTCTACTCCTCAGCATCCACTTTATGGGCGTACCAGCGCCTAGCAACCTTTGTAGTAATCGCTATCCCACGCCGTGAGCAGTCAAGTTTCGATTGGCTTCGTCGAACTCAGGACTCGTCTGACCAGCCTCAGGTGCGATTTGGCCGCTAACCAACCAAAGCGCGTACTGAGGATGGATCTTTACCATCGACTCTATATCGTCCTCATTTGCTCTGCGCCCCCCTTTCCGCAAGGCATACCACTTCTCGCGATCGATGCCGCTGAGCTCTTCCAGCTTTTTGGCGGTCAGCTTCTTGTATTCCCAGATTGCGACTATTCGCTCTCTTATCATTCTTTTTTCATCTAATAAATTGGCAAATAATGCTAGTAAATAGTTTTCTCTTGCCTATAATCGGCTATATGTGACTAGCAAATACTGCCAGTCATAAATAGCCATGTGCTCCGATTATAGGTCAATAGCTATGGAAGAGTCTGGAATAGTGGGGTTCACCGTCACGGGCGCGATGGAAAAGGTCACGGACTTCCGTACCGCTCCGTTCTGCTCCCAGGCGGTATTCGCTCAGATGCTGGGCCTAGAGGACATCACCGAAGACGTGGTGCGCGGCTGGGTCGAAACCAAGACCGTGCCAACCGCCAAGATTGGCCGCCGTCGCGTCATCAACCTGCACAAAATCCGCCGCGACCTCGACCGGGGTAAGTCGATCTTCTGCCAAGGGGATTACGACGATGAATGACGCCCGGTCTTTCTCCCAGTTCAAGCTGCGCATGCCTCCCGCCTTGCGCTCCCAGGTGGAGCGAGCTGCCGAAGCTTCCCTGCGCTCCCTGAACGCCGAACTGGTCTTCCGCCTTCAACAGAGCTTCGAAGGGGAGGTGCCCGCCGATGCTTCCGAGCAAGTACCTGCACCGACCGCATTCATTGGACTGCGACTGCTCTGTCTGCTGGTCCCGTCGCGAACTGGGGAAAATCAGTCCCTGCCAATCCACACCGTGCACCGAATGCCGCCCTACGCGAGTCGTCACCGTAGTTACCGTGATGACGAAGGTCGCTGGAGTGTGGCGCTCGATCTCCTCGACCTACCGGGTGGAACGGGGTTTTACCTGCGCGAAACACATGCCCGCGCTCCGTCCCCCGAAGTACTGGCACGTTATCTACGACAGCGGCAGGCCGACGCCCTTCGTCCCGGTGCGCGAGCCATTCGAGCTGGAGGGCTGAGCCATGCGTAATCGTCAGCCCACCGCCCTGGTTGCCTGCGAGTTCTCCGGGCGTGTTCGTGACGCCCTGACCCGTGCTGGCTTCTACGCCGTCAGCTGCGACCTGCTGCCCACCGAGCAGGAGGGTGAGCACTTCCAAGGCAATGTCCTGGAGCTATTGGATTGGGGCTGGGATCTGCTGATCGCCCATCCTCCGTGCACCGACCTAGCCACCTCCGGCGCCCGGCACTTCGCTGCGAAGATCGCTGACGGTCGTCAGGCCCGCGCCCTGGATTTCGTCCGCACCCTGCTGGCTGCACCGATCCGCTTCAAGGCCCTGGAAAACCCCAAATCGGTCATCTCCAGCCACATCCGCAAGCCGGACCAGATCGTCCAGCCCTGGATGTTCGGCCACGGCGAGCGCAAGGAAACCCATTTCTGGCTGGAGAACCTGCCGAAGCTGGAGCCCACCGACATCGTCGACGGGCGCGCCCCGGTCGTGCACTACATGGGGCCAGGCCCTGACCGCTGGAAGAATCGCAGCCGCACCTATCAGGGCATCGCTGATGCCATGGCCGAGCAGTGGGGCCGTTACGTCATCGAGCAACTCCGCTCGCCGACTCCGGTTATCTGTCAGGAACCGTATCAGCTGCCCCTGATCCAGGAGGCCCGCCATGCTTTCTAACCCGATCCCGCACCTGATCTTCTGGCTCGTCCTGCTGGCAGTGGGCGCGGTGGTAGGTCGCTACCACGCTCGCCACACCATCCCCACCTGGGCCAATCAGGTCCGGGGCCGCCGCACCGGCTTGTCCGAACGCGCATTTCCGTTCGGACAAACGGAGCGCCGGGCGAAGCGCACCCTTGACCGTCCCCCTCCCTGAATAGCCTCCGCTCGGGAGTGAGGGGCAGCACCACCGCCCCGCGCTCCTGAGCTCTCGGCGGCGAGAGCGGGATGACAAGGGCAGCGCCCTTTGTGTTGACCCCACTCACCGCCAGCACCACCGCAAAACCCAGGCACCACCACACCCGCTGAAAGACGGCCACCAATGCGCCCAATTTGCAGCAGCGGGTCAACTCATGCCCGAAAAAGGCAAAGGAGCTTCAGATGAACATGTTTGCAACCACTGGCGGCGTAGTCGAACTCTGGGTCACCAAGACCGACACCTACACCTCCACCAAGTCCGGCGAGATCTTCGCCAGCGTCCAGGCGATTTCCCCGATCCCGGAAACCGCTCGCGGCAACGCCAAGGGTTTCGAAATTAGCGAATACAACGTTGAGCCGACCCTTCTGGACTCCATCGTCTTCGAAGGCGCCCCGGTGCTCTGCAAGTTCGCCAGCGTCGTCCGCCCGACCCAGGACCGATTCGGCCGCACCACCAATACCCAGGTCCTGACCGAGCTGCTGGCCGTGGGCAAAGAAGCCAGCGCACCGGCTCCGGCCGCTCGCCCCGCTCAGCCTCAGCCCCAAGCCCAGCGCCCGACTCAGCCCCAGGCCAGTGACAAGCCCGCCGCTGAGAAACCCTCCGACAGCAGCAAGTCCTGACGGCGAGGGTAGGTAGATGAAAGCGCCGCTCCGTTTCGCCTTCGGCTGGGTTCTGTACGTGGCAATCCTCTGCGCCGTATCGCCTGCCGTGCGTGCGGTGCGCGAGTTCCTCAAACCCTACCCGCTGGACTCCGTGATCGCTGTGGTCGCGGCTGCGTTCGCCTTCTTCGCCCTGTGGTGGTTCGTCCTGCGCTCCTTCTGGAGCTGGTGCGACCGCCCGCGCAAGGAGGCCCGCTGACATGTCAGGCGTTGTTGCCATTCAGGTCTGCACCAGCTGGGCGTCCACAGCGGACGGCCTGATGCGCTGCCAGCAGATCGAATGGCAACAGGCCTACCTGATTCCGCCCGAGGCCGCTGGAGCCGTGGAGCTTCTGGTCAACGGCGGGTTCTCCCTGGAGGCCTTCAGCATCGGTGCTGCGGGCGTTCTCGGGGCATTCGTGACGGGACTTTTGACTGGCTGGGTCGCGTCACTTCTTCGTAAAGCCAAGTAGAGAGGAAACACTCATGAACGCACTGCAAAAACTCAACCCGGTAACCGCGCTTCGCAACCTGTGCATCGCCGGCACCGTCACCGCCGTGACTTCGGTTCCGGCCTTCGCCGCCAGCGTTATCGACACCAGCGCGGTGGAACAGGCCATCACCGACGGCAAGTCGGACATGTCCAACATCGGCGGCTACATCGTCGGTGCCCTGGTCATCCTGGCCGTCGCAGGCCTGATCTACAGCATGTTGCGCAAGGCGTAAGTGCTCTGGTCGGTGTGGTTGGGGGCGTTCTTCGCCGGCGCCTTCATCACCGGGTACCGATGCGGCGAATTCTTCTGACCCCACTCATGTGGCCGAACCTGGACCCCGCTTCGGCGGGGTTCTTTCTATCTGGAGGAACCATGGGGCTGCATCTTCGACTCGCCATCGCCGCCGTGGTCGTGCTGTTCAGTGGGGGTGCTCACGCACTGACGCCGTATTACTGGATTTTCAGCGATCGGAGTGGCCCCAACTTCGACTCTCCCGCGTCCGCCTGCTCCGACACCTTGTCGTACCTACAGCGGATCAATCAGGGCGCGACAGTCAGTTACTCCGGCTATGTCATGGTGGGTGCAGACAAAGCGTCGTGTAACTTCTCGGTGGCCTGGCCCAGCACAACAGTCGCTGCCTCGCAGGGTTTGACCCGCGTCGGTGATGGCTGCGCTCAGGGCAGTGAGTACAACCCGGCTACCGCTGCCTGCGAGATCCAGCGCCCGAGCGACGCCGAGTGCAAGACCCGCGACAAGTACACCAAGGCCGTGCAGTTCGTCTTCACCGATGGCGGCGCGGTGCTCGACCTCGATCCGGAAATCAAAGACGGCTGCATCTACGAACCCGGCTCGCCAGAGAACTGCAACGACAACGTCTGCACCGTCGATATGAATCCGGTGGGCAACGACGACATGTCGGATAACCCGGACAACCCCGATCAGCAGTTGCAGGACTACCTCGACCAGCTCGCCAAGCAGTTCAAGTGCGAGAAGACCGCCAATGGCACTGTCGGCTGCACCGGCGAGCAAACCAACCCTCCTGATATCGATCCCGACGACAAATGCCCGGATGGCTATTCGTGGTCCGGCACTGCCTGCTTCCCCACCACGGGCGGCGGCAACGAAAACCCCGACAACCCCGGCGGTAATACCGGTGGCGGTGATGGCGGAAACAATGGAGGTGACGGCGGCACCGATCCGGGCACGGGCAACGGCGACGGCGGCGGCTCAACGGGTGGCGGCACGGGCGGCGGGGATGGCGGCACCAACGGCGGCGACGGCCCGAAAGAGACCTTGGCGCAACCCAAGCAAGGCAACTGGGATGACGCGCTAACCACCTGGGAAGCCAAGGTCGCCGAAGCGAAAAAGGAGTTCTCCGAGAAGATCAAAGAGAACGC
>NZ_SWDV01000084.1 GCF_005877905.1 Pseudomonas nicosulfuronedens
AGCGCTCAATTCACCCACCGCAACATGTCCTATCGCATCGTGGAGCGGTGATTGGCGCGTTATACGAAAGTAACCAAACGCACTTGGGAATATTTTTTACAGACGTAAAAGGGAGATTCCACACCACTGGAGTCTTATCTATGAAGCCCCTTCAGATCCAATATTTTAACCATTCCGTATTGGCGACGCGACTTGCTAAAGAGGTTCAAAGCAGGGCGGTTACGCTGGATGAATTGAGCGCTGCGACTCATATCCCCAGCGATTCTCTGAATGATTTCATCACCGGAACGCAGTGCCCGACGCTCCATCAACTCGCAACAATCGCGTCCGTGGTTGGCCTCTCGCCGGCATGGCTCGCTTTCGGCCAGGGCGAAGCGGAATTGCCGTCCGTGGCGTCCGCCCGGGGCGAGTACGCAAGTGACTTGCGTCTGTCACCGGATGAGCTGAAAGCTAAGTACAGCTTCGAGCATCCCCTTTTCAACCAGGCCACGTGGATCAACCAGGTAGCCGCCGGCATTTACCTCGAAGGGTACTGGGCGTGGACAGCTGAGCAGCTCAGAGAGCTCAACTCACCCGAGTAAGCGGACGGCGCCGCCGCAACACAATACATGTGTGGGACAAACTGTGGTTCAGAACTGGAGCTATTAACCTGAACTTAGTATTGGCGCTGCCTCTAGCCTTTAAGTACGGGGATAATTTATCCCCGTACTTTTCCAAGAAATCTGGTACTTTTCGCGACCGTAGTAGAGGGAAGAACGATGCCTCAACGAACGAGCGTCCACACCGGGCGACTTGCCATTCCGTTGCCTGAAAACTGCTCCGATGAATTTGCCGCGGGATGGTCGCTGGCTGACATGCACTTAGCCGTGCCCCCCCTCCCCTCCTTTGTTCCCCCCCAAGACTGGACGGACGAAAAACAGGTTGGGTATCAGGCGCGCATGGCTGCGACGTGCTTTCTGTCGCGTGAAGAGATGAAAAATTAACTGTTGCTACTAGCAACACACTCAACAGCAGAACCGAAGGCCCAGCGTGTCAAAGCTCACTGCCGCATTCGTCAAGGATCAAACCAGTCCCGGTTCATACGGTGATGGCCGTGGGCTCATTCTTAAGATTCGAAAGAACGGGACAAAAACTTGGCTTTTTCGCTACAGTTTCGGCGGTGATCGCTTCGATTTGACCATTGGCGCCTATCCCGGTGTGGGGTTGAAGGAAGCCCGCCTTGCCGCGGATGAGTACCGCCTGCAGATCGCTAAAGGGACAAACCCTCAAGCCGAGAAGCGACAGCAACGGCTGGAGGCGGAAGCGGTAAACCGTAGCCGCGTGGCATTTGAGGATGAAGCCGGTCGATACATTGCGACCCATGCTCCGGCCTGGAGCAAGAAACACCGACAGCAGTGGGAGAACTCTCTCGCCGACTACGTGTTTCCTGTGATCGGTACCATGCGCCCGGCCGATGTCGACACCGACGATGTTCTTGAGGTCCTCGAACCGATCTGGTTGAAAATCCCGGTCACCGCACGGCGTGTGCGAAACAGAATCGAGCTGGTCCTGGACGCTGCCAAGGCTCGAAAGATGCGCGAAGGAGAGAACCCCGCGCGCTGGCGAGGACACCTCGACAAGCTGCTGCCCAAGCAGATCCGTACGAGTGTCCCCTTCCCTGCTGCCACTCCAATCGAAGCTAGGGCTTCGCTTAGCCAGCTCGACAGCATCGATGGAATAGCTGCACGAGCAGCTGAACTGATAATCCTGTCGGTCCTTCGTAACGGAGAGGTATGTGGTGCGCAGTGGCCAGAGTTTGATTTCGGGAACCGCATCTGGACGATTCCACCTGAGCGAATGAAGAACAACCGCACCCACAGGGTCCCTATTACCGATCGAATGCTTGAAGTCATCAACCAGGTGAAAGGGGAGCACAGCGTATGGTTGTTCCCCAATGCGCGCGGAAAGGGACCGTTGCCGAGCAATGCGATCGGGCGCGCACTCTCGAAGCTAAAGGCTCCACAAGGAGTTCCTCACGGCTTCCGATCGACCTTCCGGACTTGGGCAGCTGAGGATACGAGCGTGCCCAGGGAAGTCTGCGAGATGGCACTGGCGCATCGGGTCGCAGGAAAAGTCGAGGCGGCCTACAACCGAAGTGATTTCTTGGAGAAGCGTCGATCGCTGATGGAGCTGTGGCACAGCTACCTGAGTGGCGGCGCCGGCAGTGTTGAGCTCGAGGATTCCTCAATCCCTTCCCAAACGAACCCATCTCCCTGACATAGCGCGCAGGCCTCGCGGTCGGTGGCGTCGTTGTGACAACGTGGGCACTCATAGAACGCCGCCAGGTCGAGGCGAATGCCAATGCCAGCGGCGCGCTCCACGTCGCCGGCATCCTCGGCCAGTTCCTGGGCGGCCAGCAACACGCGATACTGATCGGCGTCCTCGATCCTGGGCGCGCGGTGCGGATCCTCGCCACGCGGCAACGGAACCAGGTGCAACACCTCCCCCGAGTTGAACACTACACGCGTGCCCAGGATCACCCCGCCGCGGTTGGAGCGCATTAACAGCTCCGGCGGATCCACGTCCACCGAGCGCACCACGCCGTCCCAGGGCGTCAGCGGAGTCACTTGGAAGTCGCGGCCGCGGTAAACGCCGTCGCGGATACTGCCGGCGTCATCACCGTTCGCGTCACGCAATTGGTAGCAGGCGAACGGGCTGTAGGGGCGTTTACGCATCAGGACACGGGATGCGCTGCAGTTGGTAGCGCTGGCCGTCGGCGGCGGTGTAGATCGCGCTGGCTAACTCGATCTGCCCGAGCTCGTCGGCGCCGGCGAGTATGCGGAAGGGGGCCAAGCTGTTATTGAGCTCCACGCGGCCCAACGGCTCCCCGTACAGCCGCCCGTTAGGCATGAGTTGCTGCACCGGGTAGAGGTTGCGGTCGACCAGGTAGAAGGCCGGGAAGGGATCGAGGCCGCCGTCGTCCTGCAAACGACGCAGCTTGTAGCAGTGGTCAGGGTAGTAGCCAATGTCGGTCGCCACGAGCGTGCTCCAGTGCGCGGGATTCGGCTCGGATAATATCCCGCTTCGCTCTGCCGCCAATACTGGCCCTAAATTGGCGTACCAGTAGTGGTACTTCTGGCAACCAGTCCCCAACAAAAAGCCCGCCGGGTGGCGGGCTCATGTGGGGGGCAATTTAACAATGGGCCCGTTATGCAAACTCGGCCAGCTGGCCAATTTCAAATGTCATCGTTTGCCGGCGGCCGGCAGCGCTCGAAAGTAACCCGTATCTGATCGGCGAACGCCGCGCAGTCCTCGGCGCTCAACATCCCGGCGGCCTCCAGCTCGATCAGCCGGCCATGCAATACGCCTTGCCACCACACGCGCAGGTCCGCTTCCGGCTCTTGCACAGCCAGGGCCAGAGTGTCGCGCAGCTCGGCCAGCTTGCGCCGGCGGCGGGCTTCGGGGATGTCATCCGGGCACATAGCAGGGGCGGGTTCCTTTCAAGCTGCGATTCGAAGTGACGGATGGGGCTTGCCGACGCGACCGTCGTGATACCACCCGCACCGGCAAGCGCCGGCGTGGAAAACCCACAACAGGACACCAGAAGGTCGTGACGCCAGGATCAGGGGCGAATCCACTACCGAGGCGCCAACGATGCCCGATCTTCATAACCTGGCCGACATCTGCACCATCCTGGGCTTCGCCTTGTCGATCTACCTGATCGCCCGCCGGCAGCAATGACGCCCCGGAAGACCCCCTTAATCACTGAGGAGAGGGTTCCTTTCTGTGTGACGGTAATGCGACACGCCTTGCGGAACTCCATCGATGCGGGGTTGGTGCCTACTCGCTCCCAGCCACCTTAGGGCTGTTAGTACTCGTGAGTTGCGCTAGACGATAGTCGCGCCATGAAGCGGCGATATTCCGCAGAGCGCGATGGTTGTATACGGACAACATCCCTACGTCCAGGAGCGCGTCGTAGTGTCCCTGCACGATACCCGTTCGAACATGGACTTGAAGAGGATCAGTCTCATGACTGATCTGCTCGATGAGCTTCATCATTTTCGCAGAAAGTTGAGGCGATATTTCATCCAGCTTTGGTGTTCTGGGGGCGGTGTTCATTTAAGGTCCAATCACGAGATACCAGAGAGATGTCACAAGCTAGTCGATTTCCTGGTTGATTTTCACGCAGGACCACCGTTCATTTCCATCACCGTCAACGGTGATGCGGTACCTGAAAAGGTCGCCGTCTTCTTCATATAACCGTGATGCTGATCGGCCGCGGTGCCAAAGCTGGCCAGCTGCAGGCCCGTCGACGACAGGAATTTGCGGCGAGTTCATCTGGTGCACGACTCCGTCCCCTAAACAACAAAAGGCCTTTCGGCCCTTTGTTAATACGATCGCTGTTACTGAAGCCAGCTCTCTACGACTTCTGCACCGTACTCCGCCTTCCAGGCCTTCAGGCCGCTGTGATTGCCACCCTTGGTTTCAATCACCTCGCCGTTATGAGGATTTTTATAGGTCTTCACCTGGCGAGGTTTGCGACGGGAGTCAGCTTGGGCGCCTGCCACCTGCCCCTTCAGCCTGCTATCCGGATCCAGGAGACTGATCACGTCGCGCAGCGACTTCTGATGCTTTTCCATGAGATCGCGAAGCTTCTTCTCGAACTCGAGCTCCTTCTGCAGCTGCTCAGAACCTTTGAGCTTCTCCAGTT
>NZ_SWDV01000085.1 GCF_005877905.1 Pseudomonas nicosulfuronedens
TGATAGTTATCCTGCATGGGAGCTTGATTCTGTTTGGATGTTTTCCGGAAGCGAGCACTACTAGCGTCAGCGTGCTAGGAGTTGGCTCCTTATTTGGCTCCAGCGTGTTGAGGGCAAATATCAATGAAGCGGGCACACCCTGGCAGCTCGACGAGCCGATAGTTCAAGGTTCGGTCCGTTCAATCAATAGCTTGAATCTCCGCGATGCTCAGACTCACATAGTTTCAAAAGGGCGCCTAGCGGAAAATCTCGGTGCGGCATCGACATCCGTCTCTCTTCCTGAACCGCAAGTCGCTCCAGGCCGATCATCTGTGGTGCTGAATGAGCGGCCGACCACGAGTGTTAGCTTCCTCACTCGCTGGATAGCCAGTCTCAAGTCGATCACCGACCTCTGGAACGGCTATCAGGATCAGTTGGTCAGAGTCTTCTGGGGCGCAATAGCGATCCTTCTCGGCGTATTGATGTGGAACTGGCGGTTATTGACCAAGATGCGAAGCCGAGCGGTATCGCAGCGGGAACTGATCGATCGCCTCGAGTTCAAGCGCGCGATGATCGACGGCATTCCCCATCCCATCTCTGTGCGCGACCGTGCCGGTCGACTGGTCACCTGCAATCGCAACTTCCTTGAGTACACCGGCATGATCCGGAAGGAGGCGCAGGGCACGCGCTTGACTGACAACAAATGGTTGTCAGAAACGGATGCGCAGAAGCTCCATCAGGAGTACCTGACGCACATGGATCAAGCGCAAAGCCTGTCGAGAGATCGGGTCTGGCTTGTACGCGGAGAAAGGCGAGAAGTCCACCATTGGGCCACGCCTTATCGCAATGGCGGAGCAGAGATTGCGGGTCTGGTTTGTGGCTGGATCGATGTGACCGAGCGCGAGCGCCTTCACCATGAAGTCCAACTAGCCAAGGATCAGGCGGAAGAGGCTAATCGCGCCAAAAGTACCTTTCTCGCCACAATGAGTCATGAGATTCGCACGCCCATGAACGCGATCATCGGCATGTTAGAACTCGCCCAGATGAATCCCCAGGAGAGGGCGCGCGATGACGGAAACCCAATTGAAGTCGCCTACGACTCCGCCAAAGGGTTGCTGTTGTTGCTCGGCGACATTCTGGATGTCGCGAAGATTGAAGCAGGGCACCTGGCGCTGGTGCCTGAACGCGCCAGTCTGCGCGAATTGGTGGAATCGGTAGCGCGCGTCTTCGAGGGGCTTGCGCGGCAGAAGGGACTGCAGCTCAGGCTGGAAATGCTGTTGGACGGCATCGGTGACGTGATGATCGATCCGCTTCGTTTCAAGCAAATCCTCTTCAACCTGGTGAGCAATGCAATCAAGTTCACCGATGTCGGCTTCGTCCATATCGAAGTTCGAAGTGAGCCTTTGGCAGACGAGCGCATCATGCTCCATATGGCCGTCAAGGACAGCGGCATAGGCATGACGGGAGACGAGTTGGCGCATGTCTGCGAACCTTTCCAGCAGGCGCTGGCGGGGAGGGCTTCGCGGGGAGGAACCGGGCTCGGACTGACGATATGCCGCACTCTCGCCGAGATGATGGGTGGGTGTCTGTGCATCGAGAGTTTGTCGGGGCAGGGGACGACCGTCAGCGTGCAATTGCTTTGCAGTGTGCTTGCGCCCTTGAGCAACGCGGCCGTCTCGGCGTGTCCGCCGCAGAGTGCGTCAACTCCGATGAAGATTCTGATCGTCGACGATCACGAGGCCAATTTGTTACTTCTGTCCCGACAGCTAGACCACTTGGGACACCAGGTGGTCGTAGCCGACAATGCTCGAGATGCGCTGACGTCTTGGCAGGCCGGCGACTTCGATATGGTGATCACGGATTGCTTCATGCCAGACATCAGCGGATATGTACTGGCCGGCAGTATCCGCGATATCGAGCGGGAGAGGAAAGCACCCCGCTGTACCATTCTGGGCCTTACTGCGAATGCCCAGCCCGATGAAGTACAACGTTGCCGCGATGCAGGCATGGACGACTGCCTGTTCAAGCCAATCGGCCTACAAGAGCTTCGCTCCTATCTGCAGCGCAGAGGTGGAACGGCTGTCCAGAGCGCGCTCGGTGCCTTCGACCACAACGCGGTGCTGGCTATGTCGTGCAACGATCCGGCGTTGGTTGTGGACCTTCTCCAGCGCCTGCACAGTGCGAACGGCAAGGATCTGACGCAATTGGAGCCGCTGCTGCAGCGCCGTGATCTAGTGGCGCTGGCTGATCTTGCTCATCGAATTCGCAGTGCTGTGTCGCTGATCGGAGCGGCCGGGCTGTTCGAGCGACTCATTGGACTCGAACGCGCCTGCCGAAAAGATGCGCCCCAGGACGAGCTGCAAGCGCGCCTGCACGATGTACTCGACGAGATGCATGCGCTACAGCATCAATTGAAGCTGGCCATCGATGCCGGTAAGCACCTGGAAAGCGGCCTCGCTGGCGCATAGTCCCTGAAGCGGTGACCGGCGGCTCGCGTATGGACCGCTACTCTAGTCGTAACATCACCTATCAGGACGGCAGGTCATGAGTACGGTAATGATCGTTGATGAGCATCCGATTGCAAGGCATGCCCTGCGTTTGCTCATTGAAGCGGAAGGTCACACGGTGGTGGCGGAGTCTGGCAATGGCACTGAGGCGCTTGACCTCGCACGCCGGCTCCGGCCGAGTCTGCTGCTGCTGGAACTGGCCATTCCTGGTCTAGGGGGGCTCGAGACCATACAGCGTCTCGCCCGTCAGGCATCAGATGTCAAGGTACTGGTAGTGACAGGACAAAGTACCGACTATTTTGCCGCTCGCAGCCGTGAAGCAGGGGCGCTCGGCTTCATCAGCAAACAGACCGATCTCGAGCAAGTAGGCATGGCTGTCAAGGCGTTGCTGAACGGACATACTTATTTCCCGCGCGACTCCGTTCAGGCACTGCCGAATCTGTTGCCCGATCAGGTGGGATCCAATCCGCTGAAAGCCTTGTCCGCGCGTGAATTGACGGTTCTGCAGATGCTCGCCAAAGGATTGGCCAACAACACGATCGGCGAGCAGTTGCTGCTGAGTGAAAAAACCATCAGCACCTACAAGGCGCGTGTCATGCAGAAGTTGCGCGCCAGTTCCATGTTGGAGCTGCTCGACATTGCTCGCCGTCACGGCCTCGTAGACGCCACTGCATTCAGCAGCGACGTTGCCGTGCCGGAACTCCTGGATACTGCAGCGCAGGGAGAGTTGAACCTGCTCCGGGCAATAATCGATGCGATGCCTCACGCCGTCAGTTTTCGCGATGTGGAAGGGCGTTTGGTCACCTGCAACAACCAGTATCTCGAACAGCACTCGCTCAAACTGGAGAGCGCAGTCGGTAAACGGATCTACGAGACGGGCGAGTTGCCCGCCAAGCATGGACATTATGTTCATGACCGGCTGATAGCCGCGATGAAGCAGGGGCAGCCCTACACGGCAGATGTCTGTTTGAGCTTGCAAACGGGCGAGCGGGTGCTTCGCCACTGGGGCAAGCCCTACCGAGACAGTGAAGGCACCTTGCTGGGGTTGATATGCGGCAACGTGGATATAACCGACCTGGACAGCAACCTGATCGATCTCAGGAGCAGCAGTCGCCGCCTTGAGGTTGCCGTGCAGGCCAAGGGGCATTTCATGCAGTGGGTGACCGACGAAATGGCCGCTCCGCTGAACAGAATCGCGGCCATGCTGAATCTTGCTATCGCCCCTCAGGACGCCGACAAGCAAGCAGAGGCGCTGGATATTGCCCAACATGCAACTCAAGGTCTGCAGAAGATGCTCAGCGACTTCCGAGATTACTTGCGCCTGGAAGCAGGGAGGCACCCGTTGGTACCGGAGGCTGTCGATATTGAGGCGTTGACCCGGAAGCTTGTCGAGGAGTTCAGGCCCGCCGTTGTCGAACGTGGTCTAACTCTCGGGCTTGATACTTCCGGGACCCTCCATCCCTGTGTCTGGCTAGACCCGACGGCGTTTCGCACCATAACGTTGGCCGTCTTGGACAATGCACTCAAGTTCACCGACCAAGGCAGCATCGAGGTGCAGCTTCATAGCATTGGCCAGGGGCAGGGCTTGGTCAGTGTCGAGCTAAGGGTGCGTGACACCGGCATCGGCATGTCGGCAGATGCACAGGCACGCTCGTTCGACGCCTTCAATCAGCATCTGGACGACCTGAATATTCGACGCGGGGGCAGTGGAATCGGCCTGGCGCTGTGCAAGCGACTGGTCGAGCAGATGAATGGTGAAATCCAACTGAGCAGCAGTCCTGGAGATGGGACCACGATTTCCGTACATCTGATGTTGCCCAAGGCGAGTTGATATCCAACGTCTAGCACTGATTTTAATTAGTAGTCAGCGTGTTCCTACTTTTCAGTGGGCTGGTTCCGATACAGATTTATGAGGCGAGATCCTAGAGTGATGAGGCTCTTCATACTTTTGGGTACTCTCATGTTCGGTACTTCAGTCAGGGCGTTGGTGTTGTGCGGGAACTCCGGGCGCCAGATAACGTTCAGTGCCATGCTCAATCGTCTCGGGATATTTCGGATGGCATTGTGTTCGAATGTCGAGGAGCTTCAAAAGGCGTGCGCGCGACATCCATCTTTCGACCTGTTCATTATT
>NZ_SWDV01000086.1 GCF_005877905.1 Pseudomonas nicosulfuronedens
CGCGAGCAGGCTTGGTCGAATTGCTTTTGCGCATCGATAAGACCCTGTGACGTGCCTCCGGCATTATCCACAATCCACTTCAGTATTCGTTCGATGGCTTGCTGCTGGAACAGGTGGGACTGCTCCTGGGTGAAGGGTTCTTTACGCTCGCGTGTCCCTTGCGGAGTATTCGTCTGCTCCGTGACCTCAAAGCTCTTGGGCGTCGAGAGCAACGTCATCAACAAGGGCCCCAGTCCTTCCGGAATGCACTCCACCACCCAACGCCT
The DNA here is from genome assembly GCF_005877905.1 of Pseudomonas nicosulfuronedens. Classification (GTDB taxonomy): domain Bacteria; phylum Pseudomonadota; class Gammaproteobacteria; order Pseudomonadales; family Pseudomonadaceae; genus Pseudomonas; species Pseudomonas nicosulfuronedens. The sequence goes on from NZ_SWDV01000086.1 coordinate 267, forward strand.
GAGCTCATCCTGGTTTTCATAATTAAGAATCGCGTGCGCAATGGGCCCGCCCTTGCCGCCCGAGGTAATGGCTTCGTACAGCGACATCACCGCATCGGCGATCCTCAGTCCTGTATCGAGTTGCTCGTTGCCGTGGTTGAGCAGGTAGAGCATGCCGACATCGATGCCCAGGGCGCCGGCGAGGTTGAGCCGGGCGAGCAGTTGCATGGCGTCGTCGGTTACCCATTCCATGCGTTTCTGCTGATTGTTATGCAGTTCGCGACGCACCAGGTTGAGCAGGTCGGTGATAGCTTCATAGCCCACAGCGAAGGAGAGGCTGCCCTGTATGCCGGGGCCGGCGATCACCGCGGCCTTAAGGCGGAGGATGAGGCAGCCCTTGCTGACGGAGAGGCCGATGTCGCCTTTGAGGCCAATGCCAATGGCCGCACCCAGCCCGCCTTCCAGCCGGGCCACGCTGAGCCACTCGCTGTCGGGGGTGGCCTGACCGGGCATGGCGGGGATTTGCTTGAGTGAGACCAGGGTTTTGGGCGGTGCCCAGTTGAGGGCTCCGGTGGCGAGGATGCCGGCCTGTACGCCGGCGAAGAGGTTGAAGCCGGCTTTGGCGCCATCTTCGATCTTGACCTTGCTGCCGAGCCCGGTGGTCTTGGGTTCGCTGCTGGCATTGGCGGCGATACTGGCGGTGCCTGGCTTGCGGGTGGCCGGTTGGATGGGGTCCAGGCTGGCGCCATAGCCGGAGTTGCCGACTCCGACTTTCAAGGCACCGGAAAGCAGCGCGGCGGCGCCGGCAAATCCCCAGGCGCGCATGGAAAGATGCAAGGAAAATTTGCCGATGTTCATGGAGCGTGGAGTAGGGTCGCCGTCGAGCCGGTAGGGAACCGGTAGCTCTTGCGCCTGGCTGCGTTCTGGCAGGTCGAACTTGAAGATTTCCACCTCGCCGCGTGCGAGGTTGATGTCCAGGCTCAGTTCGCCGCTGAGCGAAAACAGGGCTTTCTTGACCACCGCACCGGTTTGCAGGTCTTTTTGCGGGGGGGTGAGTAAGCGGACCAGTGCTGCCGACGGGCTATTGTCGAACAACCTCAGACCTTGCTGCGCGTCCTTCTTGAAGAGCATTTGCCGCAGTTGCTTGCTCCAGTCTTCACGGGCCTTGGTAGTGCTGAGGGTCTTAACCTGGTAGTGCTGGGCTTGCAGGTAGTGGTGGAAGGCATCGCCATCGAACCAGCCTTCCTTGTCGAACCAGTCGCCCTGGGCGGGGATCCGGAGGGCGCCGTTCTCGATCAGCCAATCGTGAAAGTCGCTGGCGGCATGATCCTTGGCGGCCTTGCCGTTGCTGTTGCCGGGGAGTTTTTTCAGCCCTTTGAGCATGTCGAGGCTGATGTGGTGCATGGGCGTTTCGAGGCTGAAGGGCCAACTGAGTTCGCGCAGCGGGAAGTCGGTCTTGACCAGTCGGTCCAGTGGTTTTGGCACGAAGCTTTCGGGATTCCAGAGCAGGTGGCGACGTACCTTGTCGCGAGCGACCTGCTCGATGGCCACCTGGTGGAGCTCGTCCATCCGGACTTGTAATTGGTCCCACTGCTCGCGCTCCTGGTCGAGCAGGCCGGCTGGGGGCGGCACGTTCTGGGCACTGGCGGCGACCCAGCGTTGGTACTTGCTGCGTAACTCCGACTCGACTTTGCGCTGTGCATCCAGTGTCGCGATGTACTGATGGAAGCGGGCAATGCCGCTGGCGACCTCCCCTTGGGTATCGATGAGGGCGAACTCCGGCACGGCCAAGCCATAGTTGGCGACCTGGGAGATCAGGCCGATGTAGTTGAACAGGCTCTTGCGCCCATCCATCCAGAGCAGCACGCCGATGAGTTCTCCTCGGCACTCCCGGTATTCGCCGATGCATTGAGTGGCTTCTTCGTAACGGGTCTTGAATTCGTGCAACACTTCGCCCATTTGGCCCAGCGCTTTGGCCAACGTGCCGTATTGGCTGATTACCTTGGCGCGCGCTTCGTTGTAGGCCTGCACTGCCTTACGCGCAGCTTCGGCTTCGGCGGTGAAGAACAGCCCGTCGCGGTAGGTGTAGCCCTGGCTCTGGGCCTTGAAGATGGCCAGTTTACGTAGCTGATCCCACTCTTCGAGCTCCGCACGGCGCCGGGTGTAGAAGGAGGAGGCCTGGTTGCGTGGATCGGTGAATAGCGCGGCGTACTCAGACTTGAATGTTTCCAACAGTCGGGGCTCTTTTTCCTCGAACCACTCCATCCGAGTCTTCTGCTCACCGACAAGAAACTGGCTCAAGCGCGGGTCAAGGAAATATTCCAGCAAGCCACTGTCGTCCAGCCCCTTCTGACGCTCGTCCAGGGGTTTGTCCGGGCTCATGAGGGCACTGAGCTCACGGGATTTCTGGCGAATCGCATTGGCCGCCGCTGCGGGTAACAACCAGAAAGCCGATTTGTCATCGTTGGTGTTGGAAGTCGGGTCTTCGCTGGGGGCGTAGACAATGTCGTCGAAGACTGGTGAGCAGAGCATGCGAGGGTTGCCGAAGTGCTCGCCTGATGCAGGCTGACAGGCGCTGCCGGATTTTGGGGGAAGTTGCAGGACTGTAACTGCGTCGCTGGTGGGTTGCTTTGCGGATGGCGCGGGAGATTGGGTGCTCATGGATGCCGGAGTCCTTTCAAGGGCGTAGCGCTTGCAATTGCAGGTAATGGTTAAAGGCTGCGTTTGGCTCTTCGAGAATGCTCAAAACATTCGCACGCTCGACTAGCGGCCCGCCCAGGCACAGCCTGGCCAGGTTGAGCAGCCAATCGGCCTCGATGATGTCGTGCTCGGTGAGGAATTCGAGGTTGCTCAGCAGCGCGGGCAATTGCGCCGGTGAGGGTTGGCCGAACGTTTCGAAGTACTGGTCGAGCCAGTAAAGCCAGCGCAGGGTGCGGTGGATGGCGGCGGTCTCGGGAGGCTGTCGGTACGGAGGAACGAGTGGATCGCCAGCGGCCGGGGCATCCCAGCGCAACCAGGGGCCACGTGGGTTACCGATGTGTTTCGGGGCGGGGCTGTAGACGCGGCGCCAGGGGCCGAATAGGCCGGGCTGGGCGGTGAGCGCGAGGGCGGCCCATTTCGCCGGGCGGTAGTAGGCGGAGAGGCTCAGGCCCGCACCTTCGCGCAGGTAGAGCAGGTCACGGGCGTGCAGTTGGGCGGCGATGGGGTCTTCAGCCTCCAGGGCGATGCCGTTGGCGTATTTGCTGGCACGGTACAACGCCCCACGGGACAGCGTGGAGTGCGGTGGAAACTGGCACCAGAGCGGGCCATGGCTGGCCATGTGCAGGTTGCCGGTGCCGGCGAACAGGGGCAGCGCGGTATAGGGCAGCCCCAGGCTGCTGGCCCGCAACGAGCCCGTCAGTTCCGGGTTCTGACTCTGATCGAAGATGAACAGCTGGGTGGTCTCGCCGGGGTCGCTGTCGGCTCGCTCCAGTCGGGCGAGGAAGGCTTTCAACCCCGCAGGCATGGGCAGTCCTCCCGCGTGCAGACGCCATTGGCTTGCTTGCCGCATACCGGGCCCTCCAGGCGTTGTGGTATCGGGGGCGGTGCGGCAAGGGCCTCGGCTTCGGCGCCGGGGAGCCTCGGCAATTCCGGTGCGAGGCCCGCCGGCCCGCGCATGTCAAAGTGCGAGGCCTTGATGGTGAAGTCGCCTTTGGTCCCTAGTTCGATGCTGTGCGGGTCGAGGGTGATGTAGGTGCCGCCGGCGTTGAGGATGATCTTGCGTTTGGCGGTGATGCGGATTTCGTCTTCGGTGCTGACAATGTCCAGCCCGTGTCGGGCAAGCAGTGCCAGGCCGTCGTTCTGCGCCTGGATCGTTACCGGGCCCTGGTTGGCGAAGAGCTTCATGCCCAGTTTCCTGGCGAACAGGCTGATGCCTTCGCCGACGGCGGTGGTGAAGCGCTTGGCGACGCTGATGTCCATGTTGGCGCCGGCGGT
>NZ_SWDV01000087.1 GCF_005877905.1 Pseudomonas nicosulfuronedens
ATACATTAACACCGAAGACGGGCTGGTCGTATCAATCACCTCGTATCGAGACTTTTGGTACAAGGGCCTGAATTTTATAGGTGCCAACATCATCGAACTAGGCACACTTCTCAAACAGGTGGCAGATGATACCGAGACGACCGTCGCGTTCGATGATGGCGACGTAAAGAGCTGCTATGACTTCACGGACCTCGGCCTCCAAATATGGGCCAGTCGCGGAATTATTACGTCGGCAACCTGTAGCAACTACAAGGAATGACTTTCCCTAAACTTAGTTGCCCAATGTGATTTTGACCTGCGCGATTGGTGACAAGCGCATCGCTGACTCCAAATGCTCCGGCGACAAGTGCGCATACCGCATGGTCATCGTGATCGACGAATGCCCCAGGATCCGCTGCAGCGTGAGGATGTCCCCTCCTCCCATCATGTAATGGCTCGCAAAGGTGTGGCGAAGGATGTGGGTCAGTTGCCCTGGCGTCTGGAATCCGCAGCGCTCATAGGCGCAACGGAAGGCGGCGCGGCAGGACATGAAGAGGCGGCCGGTTCCAGGCATGCCCACCTTGAACATCAGTTGCTCCAGTTCGGCCGGGATCGGCACTGACCTGCTCTGACGGTTCTTGGTCCGGTGGTAGTGGACCTTTCCCCCATGCACAGCCCCGCGGGCGATGCTCTCGGCTTCTTCCCAGCGGGCACCTGTTGCGAGGCACAGGAGAGCTACCGGGTACGTATGGTTGTTCGTGCTGGCCTTGCACTCCTCGAGGAGCTGGGCGACCTGATCCAGGGTGAGGAAGGTCAGTTCGACCTGATCGGTCTTGATCTGCCGGACATTGGCCAGCGGGTTCGCCTTGTGCCACGAACCGAGACGGATCAGTTCTGAGAAGATGGCCGACAGGTAACGCTGTTCATGGTTGACCGTCTCCGGCTTCACCTCAGTCAGACGACGTTGCCGGTAACGTGCCCACGCGAGCGAATCGAACTCAAAGGCCTGCGGATCTCCAAGGCGTTCAGCCAATGCTTGGCAGCGAGCCAGGCGCTGTTTGCCATCCTTCAGGGTGCAGCCGTGGAGGTCGTACCAGACCTTCACCAGATCCGAGAGGCGATCATCCAGCGGGCGGCCTGTCTCGCCCAGGACGGTGAAGAAGTCCTGTTCGTAGCGAATGGCTGCGGACTTGGTGGCGAAGCCCTTCTTGCGGATCCTGCGACCGGAGCGGCCGTTCTCGTAGAAGTCAGCCGTCCACGTCTTCCCATCCTTGCGCGCGGTCATATCGCGTAGCCCCGCCTGATGTAGCGATCGTTGATCAATCCGATGACGTGCTTTTCGAGGTCGCGAGTGCTGTAGCCCTTGGCGGTGTAGTGGTCTTCGATCACATGCCAGAAGGGAAGCGTTCTCCCGACCTCAAGCGCTTTTTTTGGTGGGATGCGCTCCCGTGCAATCAGGCTGGCGAACTGGCCCAGGAACATCTCGCAGTTCTTGCCGGAGAAGCCCTGCGCGGTCTTGTAGTAGCGGCGGTACTCGGTGCGCTCGATGAGCGGATCGGCTTCCACCTGGACCTTGGTGTCGAGGCTGATCAGCGACCAGAAGGCGTCGAAGATCCCTTCCCGGGAAATGAGCTTGTAGTTGTCGCAGGCGTACTGCCAGAGACCTTGCAGGTGCGGGCAGAGGCCCTCATAGGTGCGGCAGCCGATCACCTCGCCAGAGGTCATCGTGGAGCCTTCGGAGAACTGCTGGATGATCGAGTGGTGATAGCGGAACTCGATGCGCCATACCGTTTCCAGCGGGTTGAAGGCGGGTTCGCCATCGCCGAAAGGATCGCCGTTCAGGGAGGCCCACACCGACTCCCAATAGTCGAGCTTGTCGGTCGCTCTCGCCTGCAGCGTCTTGTTGTAGAGGCACATCTGCAGGCCATTGGCCGAGCCGAACATGAAGGTCTCACCACGCCCATAGACCGAGGCGTTGCCGTCGTACTCGATGCGGTCGATGCCGCTGATCTGGCGAACACGCCGGGAGCGGCAGTGCATGCGATCCACGAAATCTGCCGGTGGAGTCCAGCCCTGGACGTCGAGGGCGATGTGGACGGCGCACTGGTTCACCTCGCAGGCGGAGAGAACGCCTGCGCCCAGGTCATCCATTACGCCCTGCAGGATCTTCGGATCGGCACCATCCAGGGCGTGGGGCGACACCTCAATCTTGAGGTGCGGGCCGATGTTCTCCAGCTTCACGTTGTGGTTCTTGATCAGCAGGATCAGGCCCATGTCGGCGTTCTGCAGGCGGTACTGGTAGCCCGAGTCCCGACCGATGCGGCCCTTGGCCCACTTGTAGCCGGCGAAGTTGACGATGTCTTCCGGCTCATCGAACAGCGCCATCACTTCCGGGCGGATCATGCCGTTGTACAGCTGCCGCACCGTATCGACGCCACAGCGCAGCAAGCGCACACCCGACAGGTCGGCGAATCTGCCGTTGCTCGGGTCCATGAAAATCCGTCCTTCGGACGACTCATAAAAATCCCCGGTCTCCTTGAGGATCAGGCGGAGGGGGTGAACTGCCTTTTTCATTCTTTCGTACCTTCAATGAGGTTTATTGAGGTGCTTACTCGTTAGCTATCCGACGTGTTACAGGGTCGTCGGCCGCGCCTTCGGCCTACCGCTCGTGCCTGGCGCTCCCGGCCGGCGGCGCGTCTCGCCGACTCAAAACGGAAACGCCGACACCGGCTGCATGACCTGCAGGGCGGTGAGGAAACCGAGCGCATAGGCGAGTGCAAGCAGCCCGAGGGCGTTGATCAGGCCGTGTAGGGTCATTGGGTCCTCCAGGGGCGTGCCGGGTATTCGGAGTCGGGGACGATGGTGAGCGTGGGCTGTGCGGGTGCTGGCGGTGCGGTAGCGGCCATTGCGGGCGCGGTGGCAGGCATCTGCGCCGGCTTGGGGAAGGCTCCGGCACACACGATGGTTTCGTGGTACTCACCGTAGGAGAGCTCGGCCACGCATTCGGAGCGGGCCTTTACGCCGTAGCCGGACTCGCCCATCTGCCAGGAATTGAGCATCAGCCGGCGCCCTTCGGCATCGGTGATGACGAACATGTACATCTCGCGCTGCATGCCCTTCACCAGCCCTTTCACGCGGGCCGCCACTGCGATCTGCCGGCCCGCGAAGGGATGCTCAGCTAGTGGAAGAGCCGGAACACCTGATTGGCCAAGAACAGCACCAGCATAAAGAGCGCGATTCGCAGCAACAGGCGCTTGAGCAGGTACAGCAGGCCCTTGAGGATGAGCCGAGCCAGCCGGCTGAGGATCGGCTGGATCAGGCTTTTGCTGAGCCCCGCCACCGACGACCTTGAGAGGTCCCATATAGCTGACAAAGCCAATAGTGCCGGCCAGCAGTGCCAGTAGAAGAACCAACTTAGGCGACCGGAAGAGACTCTTGCCGGCTTTGGTGTCCTGGGTCTTGCCGGTGGCGGTGGACTGGTAGAGGCGGAAGGTCTGCTTTTTGATTCGCTTGTATTCGACGATGGTGCCGTCTGCAGGTGGTCGGTTGAGCTGGGCGTCATGCTGGGCCTCCTTGTAGCGACCAGGGATGCCGATCACTGCGAGGTTGGAGTGCTTGTAGGCCATCTCGCAGGTCATGCGGATGTCGTCGCGGATGTAGCTGATGTTCGGCGTCGTCAGGACGATGTCCCAGTTGAAGTGGCGGTGCCGGGTCCAGGCATCGAGCCAGCCCATGGGGCGGTCGGCTTCGTGTGCCGCTTCGGGACCACCGGGGAAGTCGAACTTCTCCAGATCGCGTTCGCGCCAGGACTTGGGGAACAGCAGCTGGGTTTCGTCGAAGATCAGGAACGCGCCCCGCGGTGCCCACTGGAACCACGTCCGCATCTTTTCGAGGTCGGCCAGCGACTCCAGATCGAGGTTGATGATCTGCGCGGTGTTGGGCAGATCTGGGAACACGGTGTAGGCCCGTTCCAGGGTGAAGCCCCGGACGTTGGTGATGATGACGCGGCCGTCCTTGAGCGCGGGGACGGCATCGTCCTGGATCGCGCCGGAGGTTTTGTACGAGCC
>NZ_SWDV01000088.1 GCF_005877905.1 Pseudomonas nicosulfuronedens
AAAGAAGAGTGGCGAAATGCAATTCAGGCTTCGGTGACGCCCAAGGCGAAAGTCGAGGAAGGAATGCAGTTCGGCTATGCCGCGTGCCGAGTGGCTCCGGACGGTGATACCCACCTGTCCGACACGCTCGGTAAGCAGGTCCGTGGATTGTCAGATCAGCTTTACGCTGAAACGGCAGACACAGCGCTCCGGCTCCTGGAAACGGGACTCGCGACGCGGGGCCAGGTGACTCAGGTGACACTGAACACCGTGCGCAAAATCAGCACGAAACTCCGAGGCCTCATGTTCCTGTCCTCGGATGTGAAGGTGCTGACTGACCATATCGAAGAGGTGCTGGCATCCCTGCCGCAGGCTGGTCCTGTGTCGGGGGTGGAGTACAACACTGTGGTCACGCTGGTATCGAGCCTGAGCGACGAGGACTCGATTCGGCGACTCGTCAAAAACCTCAATCTGGCCAAGGGAAACGCCGGCGCACCTGCACTGCAGGTCACGTCAACGGCTCCTTGTGATGCGGATCGAGTGGAGCCTAAACAGGTACAACTCGCCGAGCTGTTTTCAGCTGCAGCGAGTGCCGAACAGGAGCCCGCCGATCTGCTCTTTCCGGTAGATGCTCCCGCCCCGGTGGTAGCTGAGATCCCGAGCCCAACGCCAGCAACGTCGGCGCCGGTGGAGGTAGCCCCTCAACCGATACCGCAAAACTTCTGGTTTTAACCATCAAAAACCCCGTGCGGGAGTTCTCTTCCGCAAGGGGAGAACTCCTTTCCGCGGTGGCGAGAAAGGAGACAACGATGAGTACGAAATCCTTGGTCGGCTCACTGCCGATCTACGCTCAACACCTGGCCGAGAAAACCGGCGTAAAGGTGTTTGTTGAAGGCTCGGTTGCTTACACGAATGTGAACAGGGAGGTGTATGTCCCTTTCGCTGATGATGACCTGGACCTAGCCTTTGGCTACATCGACCACGAGTGCTCCCACGTCCGCAACACCGACTTGGAAGCCTTTGAGCAAAGTAAATCTGTCGCGTTTCGCCGGCACCTGCTGAATGCGCTCGAAGATATCCGTATCGAGCGCTTAAGCATGGAGCAGTACCCGGGCACGGAGGACAACCTCCGCTACCTCAATCGAAAGGTTCTGTTGGAGCCGTTCGTGGCAGCTTCGGTGGACGCATGTCCTCCGCTGCACGTCGTCGCCAACGCTGTTCTTTTCGGGGGCTACTGGCTGCTGCAGGAGCCGCAATTAGAGGTTCCGGCAAAGGCGTACCTCGCCCGCCTGGACTCTCTAATCGGCACCGACGCGGCGCGTTCGGTGATGGAGATAGTGAAGCGGACGCTCGACTGCGGGTCTACCTGGGAAGTTCTCCAGTTGGTCGACGAGATTATTGCGTTGCTGCCGTCCTCATCTGAGGCGCCACGCGATAAAAACGGTCCGCAGCCGGGTGATGCTAACGAACCCGGCTCGCCGGAGGCAGGTGAGTCTGACCAGGAAGGGCAACAGTCCAACCAGGAAGGCCCAAACAGTTCCGGCGACGATGCATCGGAGGCGGGGAATCAAGGGGCTGTTGAGCCCTGCGATGGACCTGCTGAAGCAGCAAAGCCGAATGCTTCAGGCGAAAGCGCACCTGACGGGGCTCCTAACCTGCGCGAGCTGGCCATGGAGGCCTCGGAAGCTGATCTCGATGGTTTAGTTTCCGACGTGGGTGACGTAGCCGCTGCTCTGCTGACTCAGGGAGCTAAAAGCAACCCGCCAAATCTCTCGCCATTCACCTTGGGCGGTCGCGCAATGGACCGATCACAAATGGAAGGCGAGTCGCGCGTCAGGTACGGAGTATTCCAGTCGTCCGGACTTCAACAGTGCCTGTATGGGCTGTTGCAGGCGAAGGTGGATTGCCGAGTAAGCCTTAGGCGTTCCGGGAAGCGTTTGGATACCGGGCGCCTGGCCATGCTGCCGGCGGGGGAAACCAGGATCTACCGTCACAAGGCGCGTGCAGAGCGAAGTTCAGCAGCGGTGCAATTGCTGCTGGACAAGTCGACAAGCATGCGCGAGTCGATGGGAGAAGCTGAAGCCGCGATCTATGCCGTCCTTCATGCGCTGGAAAACATTCCCCAAGTCACAACGGGGGCTATGTCCTTCCCGAACATGTCTGGCGATGGTGTAGAGCGCTGCGCGCTGATCAAAAGCTGGCGGGAGAGGCTTGTAACCGCGGTGCGAGAGGGTGGCTTCGGAGCTTCGGCTCAGGGGCTAACCCCGTTGTACAGAGCAATCTGGCCAGCGGCATGCGAAGTCCTTCGGGCACCGGGTGAGCGAAAGCTGCTCCTGATTGCTACCGATGGCGAGCCTGACTCCGGAACTGAGCAGCAGGTGAGGGAACTGGTCGCGCGCTGCGAGGCGAGCGGTATTGAGGTGTTTGGCCTGGGTTTTGGAAAGGCAACCGCCACAGTCCTTGCCAAGTGCTTCTCGAGGTACCAAGCGATAGGTCAAGTATCCAACCTCAAGAACGCGCTCTACGAGCTCGTTCGAGAGTCACTGGTCGCCTGAAGTAACCAATCATCCCATTGGGGGTCTCCCCCAATGGGCGAGACCTCCGTGCGGAATGTGGAGGTCTGAAATGGAAAATATTGTACTTGCCATGCCCCTGTTCGATTTGTTCGGGGAGCAGGTCGTAACCCAACGCCGAACCTTCGGGCCACGCCCGCGCCGCTCCACTGCTGCCAAGGTGATCCAACTCGGTCTTCTCGACATCATCGAGATGTCCGAAGCAGAGCTGGAACGGTTGAGGGGGGAAGACGAAGTTACTGACGACTACGTTCAGTGGCTCAGGGAGTACCTCTTGAAGCTCACGTTGCGCCAACTGGTTCATCCCCAGTCGAGCAACGAAACGCGTATGGATGCACTGCTGTGGATCCAAAGTGATGACAACCATCCCTTCAGCTTCCGGGCTTGCTGTAACGCCTGGACTGAGGCTCACCTCGACCGCGGTGCGGATCACGAGGATGTGCGGGACGGTGTTCTCTGGATCTGCCGCAAACTGCAGACAAAACTGAAACTGTAAAAAAGCCCGCCGAGGGGGAAAGCCCCTCGCGGGCTTTCTCTTTTCGGCATCGAAAGGAGAGAAAGATGGACCTCAACCATGAAAACCTGCGCCGGCAGGCGCTGGAGTTTCGTGAGCGCAATGAGCAAGAAGTAAACGCCGTTCAGAGCGACCTGGTTCGCAGCGGATTGGTGTTGCTGGACAAGGTCTGCTCCGCGGTCTTGGGCCAAGGTGAACTGAGCTTGGTACGCGAAGCGTTGGTCGGGAACAACCTCAGTCAGGTGTTCTCACTCCTGCGCCCGCGAGCTCACGATCTCGGCCGCGTAGATCACGCTGGCATCTACTGGGAATGGATCGACGCCTACGGCTTCTTCCAGGACGCAGTGGACACCAGCTGGCGCTACATGACGATAGAGCGCCGCGCGCAGGCACTTGCCTGGGCTTCCCAGAAAACGTCTGCAATCAACAGCTACTGCAAGCAATAGCAACAGCAGGACCGCCGGCGTAGCCGGCGACATGCACAACCCATACGGGGCTTCACTCCGTATGGGGGGCCGCTCCGTCAACTCGGAGTGAGCAGCATGAATCCAATCCTCGCTGCAGCGCAGATGACTGCCGGTACCACCGTGAAGAGAAAGGCCTGGGCCTCCCGTGGCGACACCAAAGTCCATCTATGGGAGTTGGAGTCTGGGGGCGTGCTGATGTTGCAGCACGTTAAGGGTGAAGGCTTTAAACAACCGGTGATATTGGAAAGTGAAATGGAAGTGGTCGTAGACCGATTCCGGCACAAAAGAGGCCAGCGGGTA
>NZ_SWDV01000089.1 GCF_005877905.1 Pseudomonas nicosulfuronedens
TGGAATAGTGGGGTTCACCGTCACGGGGGCGATGGAAAAGGTCACGGACTTCCGCACCGCTCCGTTCTGCTCCCAGGCGGTATTCGCTCAGATGCTGGGCCTAGAGGACATCACGGAAGACGTGGTGCGTGGCTGGGTCGAAACCAAGACCGTGCCGACCGCCAAGATTGGCCGCCGCCGCGTCATTAATCTCCACAAAATCCGCCGCGACCTCGACCGGGGTAAGTCGATCTTCTGCCAAGGAGACTACGACGATGAGTAACCGCTATCTGGTTGAGATGTGCACCTTCCACGGTCCGACCCGCCAGCGCCGTTGGCACCGTGTTCATCAAGGCACTTCCCGCGTGGAATGCCAGCAATGGATTGATGAAGCCGTCTCCGGCTTTCCCTCCAATGCCGAAGCTCCGCGCTCCTGGAGCCTGACTCGTGAACGTGCCCTGCAGGGCTACCGAGTGCGTGGGGTGAGGGCATGAGCCATGAACCTACTCCGCGCCTACCAGGGCAAGCCGCATGCATCGGACTGCGACTGCTCTGTCTGTTGGTCCCGTCGCGAACTGGCGAAGCCCGTAGTCTCCCAGTCCACACCCTGCACCGAGTGCCGCCCTACGCGAGTCTTCACGGTCGTTACCACGATGGCCAAGGTCGCGGGAGTGTGGCGCTCGATCCACTCGACGTACCGGGTGGAACCGGGTTTTACCTGCGCGAAACACATGCCCGCGCTCCGTCCCCCGAAGTACTGGCACGTTATCTACGACAGTGGCAGGCCGACGCCCTTCGTCCCTGTGCGCGAGCCGTTCGAGCTGGAGGGCTGAGCCATGTTTGATGAAGTTTTCAATTGGCTGCTCTTCTTCTTCGGCCCCTTGGGCCTGCTGCTGATGCTGGTGGCGGCGGTTTTCGAACCATCGAAGAAAGACCTCAAAGCCGAGCTCGTCTTTGCCGATCCTGACGGTAGCCTGCGCACCACCACGGTGTTGCTGCTCGCCCTAGCCATTGCCTGCGCAAAGGCCAATCAGGTCCAGGGCCGCCGCACCGGCTTGTCCGAACGCGCTTTTTCGTTCGGACAAACGGAGCGCCGGGCGAAGCGCACCCTTGACCGTCCCCCGCCCTGAATAGCCTCCGCTCGGGAGTGAGGGGCAGCACCACCGCCCCGCGCTCCTGAGCCCTCGGCGGCGAGAGCGGGATGACAAGGGCAGAGCCCTTTGTGTTGCCCCCACTCACCGCCCGCACCACCGCAAAACCCAGGCACCACCACACCCGCTGAAAGACGGCCACCAACGCGCCCAATTTGCAGCAGCGGGCCAACTCATGCCCGAAAAAGGCAAAGGAGCTTCACATGAATATGTTTGCAACCACTGGCGGCGTAGTCGAACTCTGGGTCATCCAGACCGACACCTTCACTTCGAAAACCTCCGGCGAAGTCTTCGCCAGTGTGCAGGCCATCTCGCCGATTCCCGAAGGCGCTCGCGGCAACGCCAAGGGCTTCGAAATCACCCAGTACGACATCGAGCCGACCCTGCTCGACGCCATCGTCTTCGAAGGCTCCCCGGTGCTGTGCAAGTTCGCCACCGTGGTCCGTCCGACCAAGGACCGCTTCGGCAACACCAAAAACACCCAGGTGCTGACCGAACTGCTCGCCACCGGCAAAGACGTGCACACCCCGGCACCGAGCCGCCAGCAGCAACCCCAGGCACAAGCCCAGCGCCCAACCCAGCCGCCGGCCAGCGACAAGCCCGCCGCTGATAAACCCTCCGACAGCAGCAAGTCCTGACGGCGAGGGTAGGTAGATGAAAGCGCCGCTCCGTTTCGCCTTCGGCTGGGTTCTCTACGTCGCCATCGTCTGCGCGGTGTCGCCGGTCGTACGGGCGGTGCGCGAGTTCCTACAACCCTACCCGCTGGATTCCGTGATCGCTGTGGTCGCGGCGGCGTTCGCCTTCTTCGCCCTGTGGTGGTTCGTCCTGCGCTCCTTCTGGAGCTGGTGCGACCGTCCGCGCAAGGAGGCCCGCTGACATGTCAGGCGTGGTTGCCGTTCAGGTCTGCACCAGTTGGGCGTCCACGGCGGACGGCCTGATGCACTGCCAGCAGATCGAATGGCAACAGGCCTATCTGATTCCGCCCGAGGCCGCTGGAGCAATTGAAATCCTGGTCAACGGCGGGTTCTCCCTGGAGGCCTTCAGCATCGGTGCTGCGGGCGTTCTCGGAGCCTTCGTGACGGGGCTTTTGACTGGCTGGGTCGCGTCACTTCTTCGTAAAGCCAAGTAGAGAGGAAACACCCATGAACGCACTGCAAAAACTCAACCCGGTAACCGCGCTCCGCAACCTGTGCATCGCCGGCACCGTCACCGCCGTGACTTCGGTTCCGGCCTTCGCTGCCAGTGTCATCGACACTAGCGCGGTCGAGCAGGCCATCACTGACGGCAAGGGGGACATGTCCAACATCGGCGGCTACATCGTCGGTGCCCTGGTCATCCTGGCCGTCGCAGGCCTGATCTACAGCATGTTGCGCAAGGCGTAAGTGCTCTGGTCGGTGTGGTTGGGGGCCTTCTTCGCCGGGGCCTTCATCACGGGCTACCGATGCGGCGAATTCTTCTGACCCCACCCATGTGGCCGAACCTGGACCCCGCTTCGGCGGGGTTCTTTTTATCTGGAGGAACCATGCGGCTGCATCTTCGACTCGCCATCGCCGCCCTGGTCTTTCTGCTCAGTAGCGGCGCTTACGCACTGACGCCGTACCACTGGATTTTCAGCGATCGGAGTGGCCCGAACTTCGACTCTCCGGCGTCCGCCTGCTCCGACACCTTGGCGTACCTGCAGCGAATCAATCAGGGCGCGACAGTCAGTTATTCCGGCTATGTCATGGTGGGTGCAGACAAAGCCTCCTGTAACTTCTCGGTGGCCTGGCCCAGCACAACGGTTGCTGCCTCGCAGGGTTTGACCCGCGTAGGTGATGGCTGCGCTCAGGGCAGTGAGTACAACCCGGCAACCGCTGCCTGCGAGATCCAGCGCCCGAGCGACGCCGAGTGCAAGACCCGCGACAAGTACACCAAAGCCGTGCAGTTCGTCTTCACCGATGGCGGCGCGGTGCTTGACCTCGATCCGGAAATCAAAGACGGCTGCATCTACGAACCCGGCTCGCCAGAGAACTGCAACGACAACGTCTGCACCGTCGATATGAACCCGGTCGGCAACGACGACATGTCGGATAACCCCGACAACCCTGACCAGCAGCTGCAGGACTACCTCGACCAACTCGCCAAGCAATTCAAGTGCGAGAAAACCGCCAACGGCACGGTCGGCTGCACTGGCGCGCAAACCACCCCTCCCGATATCGACCCCGACGACAAATGCCCGGATGGCTATTCGTGGTCCGGCACCGCCTGCTTCCCCACCACGGGCGGCGGCAACGAAAACCCCGACAACCCCGGCGGTAATACCGGTGGCGGTGATGGCGGAAACAATGGCGGCGACGGCGGCACCGATCCGGGCACGGGCAACGGCGACGGCGGTGGCTCAACGGGTGGTGGCACGGGCGGCGGGGATGGCGGCACCAACGGCGGCGAGGGCCCGAAAGAGACCTTGGCGCAACCCAAGCAAGGCAACTGGGATGACGCGCTAACCACCTGGGAAGCCAAGGTCGCCGAAGCGAAAAAGGAGTTCTCCGAGAAGATCAAAGAGAACGC
>NZ_SWDV01000090.1 GCF_005877905.1 Pseudomonas nicosulfuronedens
AAAACTTCAGGATCAATGACGCGCATTGACCCGAGTGACGCCAAAGTTTCTGGTGGAACCTTACCCTCAAACATCGAAGGCTGAAGTTTCTTTCTTGCTGTCCAAAGATGAATATCTGAAAGATCCACCAGCAGAAGCTGCTGAAGAATCTTAATTTCATTAGGTTGAATAGCCATTGTGATTTTTCCTTTCTCTCGAACATGAAAGGGGAAATCACGCCCTGTTTGGGGGATGATTCCCCCAAAGGGTTTTTACTTCCAGTCGTTACCGAATACGCTTTTCGCGATTTGGTTGATGGCGATTTGTTGAACTTGATCGCAGCGATTGAGCAGCGACTCAAACAACGCAGTTTTGGCCGGCTCGCTGACGCCTTGGCTGGCGTACCCAGTCGCAATACGCGCCCAACGAAGCACTGTCCTGGTGGACATCGTCACGCTGAGGTACTGGCCGTTCTTGCCTTGGTGCTGGTCACGAATCGAGTTCGCAATCCGCACCATTCGCTGGGCGATCGACGCGTCAACTTCCGGTAGAGCATCCAGCAGTGCCTTCAACTCTTCCTTCTCGGACAGGTACGGGCAGTCGAAAACCCGGAACCGATCCAGAGACGCTAGGTTTTGCATCATCGTCCCCGCGTGCAGTCCGTTCCCGTCTCCTTGGCCTTTGGTGTTACCACAGCCTACGAAGCGGAAGTTCGGATGCGCTTTGACGACCTCACCATTGTTTTCTGCAATCACCAGCGGACGGCCTTCGAGTACAGCATGAAGGCCTACGGTGACAGCAGGATCCAAGGTGTCCCACTCATCCAGCACAAAGAGGAATCCGTTGCGCATAGCCTTGGTGAGGGGGCCATCAACAAACTTGGTGTTTAGATCCCCGGTCAGCTGGTCGGTGACCGGCAGGTTGTACCCCACCAGTTCCGGCATCTCCATTCGGCTATGAGCCGAAACAGTAATGCATGGCCAGTTCAGTCGTGCTGCCAGTTGCTCCACGATCGAGGACTTGCCCGATCCGGTTGGCCCCACCAGCAGTGCGCTGTCCCCGAAGGGTGCGTACAGCCAGTTCATGAACGGTTTGAGCAACATCTCCCGAAAGAAATACTTCTTCTCCGGGGGAACGTACATTTGCCATTCATGCCCCGATGAGAAGGCGGGTGCCGTCTTGTCGGAAACAAAACCAAAAGCCGAAACAGGGACTTGTGCCTTGAATTGCATTTGAATTTCTCCTTTCTCTCAAGCGAGGCCCAGATAAGGAGAATCCCCAAGGGGAAAACTCCCCATAGGGTATTCGGTAGTTAGATCGAGCAGCAGGCACTAACGCGATAACAGTCAGGCCTTCATCGATCGATTTCTTTGTGAAGCTAACGACCGGTGCAATTCCGTGATACATCAACTCACGGCACAGAGCAGCAGTCATCCACGGCGGGCAACTGACCAGAACGGTCTTGTGCCCAGTCTTCTTCGACTCTTTAACAGCGATCTCGCCCAGGCGCTCGACACGCTGAGTGATGACCTCAGTTGTCGGTGCGCTCGGGAAATACAGCAGATCGCGGATTTCTTTAAATTCACTCCAGCTGGAAATATCCTGAACTCCAAAGTTCGCAAGTTCGCTGGTGGTTTTGAATTTGGTCAGGTTGATTACGTTTTCCATTTCTCGCTCCAAGTTGAAGCGGAGAAATTCCCACACGGGGAAATTTCCCCGCGAGGGTTTTTAAGCTGTTGTGTCGCAGCTGACGACCCGTGCAGAGCACGGACAAGCACCAGCGCTCATGCGCTAGCGTTTGATTCTGGAGGATGCGGAGCCGGGAGGCTCAACGCTTGAACGGCACAGCCGAAGGCTGTGCGAGGAAATTCTTGAGCTGCTTGAGCGCGCAGCTTACGCACCTTTCGGCCCCTGAATCATGCCGGCTTGCCGCCAGGGCTGCAAGCCTCTGGCGGTACGCAAAATTGCGAAGTTTGCTTCAAGCAGACGCTCGCTCCCGGCGCATTTCAGCATGGCTCTTCATGATCACCAGCTGGGTGATGGGATTGATGACAAGCACTTTCCGGGCGCGCGTGTTCGCAACGTACAGCAGGTTCAACTCGTCCTTGCGCTGTTCTGGCGTGACCTTTTCTGTATCGAAGATATCGGGGAAATCGTCCTGCAGGAGCACCACGTCCCATTCCAATCCCTTCGCTTTGTGTGCCGTGCTGACGACAATGTCCGCCGCGGCCGGGTCATCGGTGGTGTGGTCTCTCAAGTCAGCCACCAACCTGGGGATGTCGTGATGTTCTTTAGTGATCCGGACCAGGCGATTCATTTCGGCATCTTTGCTCTCCTCCGCCGCCTCGACGAAGGTCCCAAAGTCACCAAATGGTCTGAATAGCCGCTTGTTCCGGATGTCGCCGTGACGATTCGACTTCAGTGCATGCACGTCCTCAAGGTCTGCTAGCTGGTAGGCCTCGATACCCCCAACCCAGTAGACCATCTTGCCGGCTAGCACCGCGTCGATCGCCGTCATCAGCACTCCCATGACAGTACGGTTCAGCACGGTGTAGTGCCCACAACCGAACGGCAGCGACGTCATCACTTTGTCCCGGGGGCCCAACCCAACCAGTGGTCGTGTTTCGCCTTGCTGCCGGAGGATTGCGTTGGCTACGCCTGCGATCATCGGGCCGAAGCGGAAGCTGTTGGTCAGGTACATGACGTCAGCGCCTGCCTCGACCTGCTGGTCCAATGCGTTCTCGGCTCCGCGCCAGCGGTAGATCTGCTGCCACTGGTCCCCAACAAAAATCTTCCTGGCTTGCTGCCCGGCGACCAGCGCCGCGGTCACTGGGTTACTGTCCTGGGCCTCATCGAACAGGATGACGTCGTAGTCCAGAACCGGTTTGCTCAGTTGGTAGAGCTTCAGGTAGGCATCGTGCTGGCACGGCAGAGAATGCTCGACATCGATCATCGCCTCCCACAGCCGAGCCGCGTTGGCCATCAGCTTGTCGATATGGGCTTCCCCGCAGGTCTCGTACGTTTCCTGGTCCAATGCCGCCGCGACGTGGGGAAGCATGACCTCAGAATCCGCGCTCGCGAGGAAGGCATTCAGGACGGCGATCGACTCTCGGACATCCGCCCATTTCCTGGTTTCCAGAAGCTCGGCGGCGTCCGTCAGCCTGATTTTCCCAAGCTTGTGATCGTACAGTCGCCCGAACTGCGGCCAAGCCAGTTGGTGGGACGTCTTGCAGATCACGTTCGGCGGGAACTTCTGAGCGCCCTCATCCCGAATGGCTCGGTTGTAGGCCAGGTAGAGGATCCGGCGATTCGGGTGCGCATTGGCGTATGCGACGAGGGTCCAGGTCTTGCCGCAACCGGCGAATGCCTTAACGACCAACGTGCGCCCCCCATAGGCAATAATGAGCTTCTGTTCGGCTGTACTTCTCATACCTCTCTTCGGCCTCGCTGCTGACCATCGTGTCAGTTGGGTTGGGTATCCACACTGCACATTGAGTGATTAAAAGGACATGTTTCCTGACACCCAAATGTGGCGGGGCCT
>NZ_SWDV01000091.1 GCF_005877905.1 Pseudomonas nicosulfuronedens
GCACTCCCAAATAATATTAATCAGCATGTCAGTAATTACGTAAACCGTATAGATCCAACCAATTACGTTAACCACCATTGCTGCCTGACTAGACAACCCAGAAACAGCTCCGTCTGTCCCTGTTTGGAACACCGCATTTGCTGCGTTAGCTGCCCCCATCTGAACCATCCCATCGTATGCCCATTGCATGAGCTGCTGCTGCAGAACACCCAACGTCATATCGCCTGCCATCTTGTCGGTGAAAGCACCTGTTGCGGAATCCACGATGCTCCCCCACTGCCCCTTGATTAAGGCACTTGCACCGGACTCCAATGCAGCCTCGCCCGCCTGCCAGTAGCCATTAGCAAAAAGGCTCCCTGTACGATTCAACGCTTCCACCGACGAAGCCATTTTCAGCGACGACATGGTCAGGTTCACGTAATCCATGAGACTGACCCCGCTAGGGGCCTCACAGCAGTCCACATAGCCGCCCAAGGCCTTCTTGCACTCCATGGCCTCGCCGCCGAAGATTTTGCAGTCAAGGCTCTCCGGGGAGGCGCAAGTCATGTCCTGCTCCGCGAACTGGGTGACTTGCAGCATTGCAACTGCGTAGGCGAAATCGCCACTCTTGGTATTCGACGTATCGAAGCATTCGCTTCCCATGCAGCGAGCTCCTCCCGGGCACTCGATCTTCTGGCCGGTGTTCACCACAGTCGGTACCGAAACGTCGTAACCGCAGTCCCAGGTCTCGTTGTAGACGTAACATGTCCCTTTCGAACCACTGGCGCCTTTAACACACGATTGGCTAACAAAGCCGCAGGAACTGTTCTGCTCGAAGCTGGTGCAACTATCCAAACTCGATCCATCGTTGTACGGGCATTGCGTCTTGCCCTGCGCATCCACATAGCAGTCCATTTGGCCTACGTTGTAATCACACTGGAGTGCAGATACATGGACCTTCGTTGCCATTCGATCGACGTTAGGAATGGGGGGCGGTTGCAGCTTCTGATAAATCGGATCGCCTGGGCAAACGTCGAAGCCCGACAGGTTCACACAGCTATCGGCATCGCCGCTGCTCCCGGCAGTGGTGCTATATGACCCAGTGCAGAACTCCTCAAGCGTGGCAGTCGCTGCAGCAAGACAATCTTGGGGAGTCCAGTAGTCCTCAACCACGACAAGGAATTGAGCCATCTTGTAGAGGCCGGTCGCGGAGAAGCTGTTTGCAATCCAGGTCCCAAGAGCCTTCACGCTTCCGTTATCGTGAAACACGTAGGCAGTAACCCCGATCGAAGACATTTTCTGTACCAGCTCAGCTCCACCGCTACCAGCACCGTCCTTGTTACCGATGAAGACGATTACCTTCTGAACGTCGCTTCTCCAGGTAAAGGTATCCAGCACATAGTTAGCTGCAGCGATGTTGTAGGTGTCGCCAGAGGTGGTCCCTACCCCATTGATCCACGACTGGAACGCGCCGGTGTCGTCCGTAAGGTCAATATGGCGGGAGACATAGTCAGTGCCACGGGTTAGCGCGCCACCAATTCTGAGGTCGCCAGAGTTGGTCGCTCCGAGCAGCATGGCCAGGTTGCTAATCGAGCTACGCAACTCGGAAATCACACCCCCCATGGATCCTGAGTTATCGACAAGGAAAACAAGGTCCACAGGACCCGCTTTCACCTTCACCTCATGGCTGATATCGCAGTTTCCCTGCGGCTTTACGAGGCGTTCGCAGGTCTTGTAGTTCGCGATATGAGATTTGATGGTCGCATCGGCAAACTGATCGGTCTTTTTGCAATCTGCAAAGTTTTGTTGGAATGCCTGCATGTAATCGCTCGATCGGACAGAGTCAGCATTCGAGTACATGGGGTCTTTCGAAAGGTCGGGTTGAACCCTACGTGACGAGTCCTGAAGCAGGCGATAGGCATCCCCCGTGGTGCCGGAGTCGCTGGCGAGTTGAGTATTCGCCTTCTGGCCGAGATCGATCGTGTGCGCATCACTCCCATAAACGCCTTCCAGGGACTGGGTGTTCCCATCCTGGTAGCCGGAGAAGATGTCCTTCAGTGTTGCCGATCCGGTGGATCCGTTGAAGACGCTGATGCCCTGCTTTCCAACGTCCTGGCCAGCACTGGACCCTGCTGAAACAGCGTCGGCCCAGGCGCTGAAGGCAGTCATGTTGAGGTACAGCCCCACCACAACCGTACTGACCGCACGGATCAGCGATTGGCGGGCGCGGAATGGGTTTGGCATGGGCGAGTGCTCGAGGTTGAAGTGCCTCGATGCTATGGAAGCTGGATAGAGCCGGAAGGCCTTTTCCAGTGAAGATTGTGCAGAAAAACGAAACCCCGGTCAGCACGTGCTGACCGGGGTCCGTAGGGGTTACGTCGGAACGTGGACGATCACCTCGTCGTCGGAGGAGATGAGATTGTGAATCACTGCCCAGCGCTTGACGTAGCGGGGGTCTGGATTCCTGTCCTTGACGGTATCGGCGATCTTCGGTGGCACCAGAAAGCGCCGGCCGGAATCGACCATCAACTCACTCAGTTCTCGACAGTAAATTGCGTTGGCTGCGGTCACGATTCGTACTCCTGGTAGGTGATCCCCGCAGCCCTCAGCGTTGAGAGGGTTCCGGGGATCACCCACCAGGGGTGATCACAGCGGAGCCTAGCCCGAAGGCTAGGCTCTAGGTTTTAGGTACCGAGCCGCACGAGGCGTCCAGGTAGGTTCATCCGTGGCGGTGAGCTTGACGCTCCTTCTTGTGCCGTTGAATGACGCGATCGAGCAGAAGCGCGGTCCCACCCATCAGGACCGTGAACGTAACGACCGCAATCACACCAATGCCAAGAGGACTCATTCGCCTTCTCCTTTCAGATCTTCCAGTACAGCCATGATCAAACTGACTACCAGGCAGAGAAATCCTACCACAAGTAGCCAAGCTCCCCACTCAAGGTTGTCGACTCGTTCGTCCGGAGGCAAGCCAAGTAGCAGCAAACCAGGCACGATAAAGCCGGCACCCATGGCTAGAAAGAAGTTGATGAACCAATCTTTCAATTTCGTTTTTTTCATTTACTACCTCTCAATCAATGCGCAGAGGTAGCCCTTGCGGGAGACTCCCGCACAGG
>NZ_SWDV01000092.1 GCF_005877905.1 Pseudomonas nicosulfuronedens
GGATTGTCTCGATCGAGGGTGAAGCATCTCCCAACTGTCCTTACAGTAACTCCAGCTTCACGTATGACGCTCGCGCCTTGCTGACAAACTGGGTGGATGCCAAAGGAAACCTGACCACCTACGCCTACAACGACCGCGGCCTTGAAATCAGCCGCACCGAAGCCTCCGGCACCACGCAGGCACGCACCGTCACCACCGAGTGGCACCCGAGCCTGTACTTGAAAACCAAGGTCACCGAACCGTCCCGCATCACCACCTACCAGTACGACGCCCAGGGCCGCCAGATCGGCCAGATCGTCACCCCCCGCTAAACACCAAGGAAGTCATCATGCAGGTACATCCTATGTACAGGCTGGGCGCGCTCGCCCTTGCCTGCGGCATCGCTTTGTCCGCAACAGCGGCCGACCGTAGCTGGAACTACACCTACACTGCCCAGGGACTGATCAAAACAGCCGACGGCCCACGCACCGATGTGCAGGACGTCACCCATTACACCTACGACGCCAAGGGCAACCTCACCAAGGTCACTAACGCTCTGGGACAGGAAACCCTGCTCGGCAACTACGACGAGCGCGGCAACCCCAGCACCCTCACCGACGCCAACGGCGTGGTCAGTACCCTGACCTACAGCGGCGTCGATCCCAAGCTGGCGAGCATCACAACCGCCGGCAGCACCACCAGCTTCCAGCACGACGCGGTCGGACAACTGACCAAGATCACCCGTGCCGACGGCAGCTGGCTGCAATACACCTACGACCCGGCGCGTCGTCTGACCGCGATCACCAACAACCTCGGCGAGCGCGTGGAATACGACGTTGATGTCGCCGGCAAGCGCACTGCGCAGCGGCTGAAGGACGCCAGCGGCACGCTCAAGCAGCAGCAAACCTGGGTGTACGACGAACTGGGCCGCCTTCTGCGCTCGGTCGGCGCCGGCGCGCAGACCGACCGTTACCAGTACGACCTCAACGACAACCCCACCAGCCACACCAATCCCCGGCAGTTCAGCAGCTCCAGCAGCTTCGATGCCCTGGATCGAATGGTCAGCCAGACCGACGCCCTAAATGGCGTCACCAAGCTGGGCTATGACGCCCAGGACAACCTGACCAAGGTACAGGATCCGCGCGGCGTCACTACGCGCTACGAGTATGACGGCCTGGGCAACCTGACCAAGCTGATCAGCCCGGACAGCGGCACCAGCACCTTCGAGTACGATGCCGCCGGCAACATCACCAAACAGACAGATGCTCGTGGTGTAGTCGTGACCTTCAGCTACGACGCGCTGAACCGACTGACAGCCCGTCACTGGCCCGCCACGCCGGCACTGGACGCCACTTACAGCTACGACGCAACGGCGGGTGGCAACGTTGGCATCGGCCGCTTGACCGCGATCCAGGACGGTAGCGGCACCCTCGCCTACCGCTACGACGCCCGCGGCAACCTGATCGAGCAGGCTCGCAGCCTGAGCATCAACGGCCAGACGCTGGCGGACACCGTGACCTTCCAGTACGACGCCGCTAACCAGCTAATGGGCATCGGGTATCCGGGCGCTGTGCAAGTGGGATATCCACGCAATGCGGGCGGACAGGTCGCCAGCGTGACCCTCGCCCTCGATGGCGGCAGCACCACCAATGTGGCCAGCGGCATCAGCTACCTGCCCTTCGGCCCGCTCCAACAACTGACCTGGGCCAATGGCATCCAGCTCAACCGACAGTACGACCAGGACTACCAACTCACCCGCCAGGACGTCGGCATTTGGCGTAACGACTACCAGCGTGACGCGAACGGCAACATCACCGAACTGGCCACCAACATCTGGGGCACGCTGAGCTACGGCTACGATGCGCTAGACCGCCTGACTAGTGAGAACACCGCCAGCAAGCAAGGCAGCTACAGCTACGATGGCGTAGGGAACCGCACACAGCACCAGGTCACCGAGAACGGCGCAACAGCGACCACGGCCTATCAGTACGCCAGTGATAGCAACCGCTTGATCGCCATCGACGGACAGACCGTCAGCACCGACGCCGCCGGCAACCTGACCCAGGACCGTGCCAGCCGACTGCTCGGCTACGATGCGCAGAACCGCTTGGCAACAGTGAAGATTAACGGCCAGCAGGTTGCAGAGTATCGCTACAACAGCCTCGGCCAGCGTGTGGCCAAGCTCACCGGACAGGGATTCACCACCTACCTGCATGGTCCGGACGGCCAACTACTGGCAGAGGCCGACTACAACAGCTCCGGCGCCCAGCAGCACAGCCAAGCCTACCTGTGGCTGGACAGCATGCCGCTGGCCAGCGTGGAGAAACAGAGCAGTGCCACGCCACGCGTGATCTACCTGCACAGCGACCACCTAAAC
Organism: Pseudomonas nicosulfuronedens; assembly: GCF_005877905.1. GTDB lineage: Bacteria > Pseudomonadota > Gammaproteobacteria > Pseudomonadales > Pseudomonadaceae > Pseudomonas > Pseudomonas nicosulfuronedens. The sequence continues at coordinate 2,357 of NZ_SWDV01000092.1, forward strand.
ACGCCACGCTTAGCAACCTCTGAAACGAGGGATCTAGTGTGGGAGTGGAAGTCGGATGCCTTCGGCAACGGCGCACCGAATCAGGATCCACTGGGGAGTGGGCAACAGACGGTACTGAATCTCCGTTTTGCTGGACAGTACTACGACACCGAGAGCGGACTGCATTACAACTACTTCCGAGACTACGATCCGGAAACCGGCCGGTATGTGCAGAGCGATCCGATTGGGCTCGCGGGGGGCTTGAATACCTATGGTTATGTTCAAGGAAATCCGCTTTCAACTTCCGATCCTTTAGGGCTGTGCGGCCCGCTAACCCCTCTTTGCGCCATCGGCCTCGCTGCTTTAGAGGGGGCGGGAGGCGCAACAGCAGGCAGCGCCGCGTTCTGGGGTACAGGCGCGCTCGTTGGTGGGGCACTTGTCTCTGGGTCATCAGCAACAAAATCTCGGCCAGCAGATATGTCGCCTCTAGAAAAGAGACACTATGATAGATCTTGTCGGAATGTTGACGACCCTTGTGCCGCAATCAAGGCTTCAGCTCAAACGGCAATTACAATGGCTCGGTTGAAAATGAACAACATGCTGAATGACCCAGGTAAAATGTACGGCACTACCGGCTGGGATACGCATGCAAGCGACCTGAACGGGCGTCTCGCTAACATTGCAGCGATGATATCTCTAGGAGATAAGATGGGATGTGACATGACCGCAGAAAAGGCCGCCTTCGCAACTC
>NZ_SWDV01000093.1 GCF_005877905.1 Pseudomonas nicosulfuronedens
CATCCCGCTGGCTTCTTCGGCTTATGCGACGTGCTCGCTGGTTGTACTTCCTGTGATGTACCTGGAGGTTGAGTAACGTCACCAGGTATTCCCGCACTCTGAGTACATTTGCTGAGGTACATAGACGCCATTACGATTAACCGCTTGGCACGGTACTCGGGCGGAATGTTATCCAAGTGCTCGTACAACTCTTGCTCCGCAGGCGTTATTCTGCATTGAAGGCGCATAATATTTCCTTGGCCGGCGCGTCCCTGCGCCATGAGATTAGTCTTTTGCCAAACAGGCAAATCCGTCCGCATTACTGCGAACGCTGTTGTCGGGTTTAATGACTAGCGCTTCCGGGAATTCACTACGAGCAAATCGTTCATAGGTATCTGCTCCACCACCGCCTAGAACAACACAGTCGACAGTGCGCCCGCGCAAGAAGCGCAGACCTTGTTTGATTTCGGTGAACACACCTGGAATTACGCGATCTGCTGCGAGACGGAGGTAGTCGTCAAGGAGAACCTTTTGTCCGAAGAGGTAGATGTAGTCATTTCCAGTTTGGAGTGCATGCTCGATCTTCTCAACACCAGGCACGCCACCGTTATCCTTGGCGATTTCTTCGTTGCAGGCGTCAAGAAGTACAGACATAGCTTTCAGGCTACTTCCACTGGATTTCGCCACCAGTTCCTGATGGTCAAAAACTACCCAATCAACACTGAAGAACCCAGGATCGATTACGAGGGTGAGGGATTGCTCCAGTACGGCGCCGTGCGCGGTATTGCAATAGATGTCAGTGAGTGTTCCGAGTGGCTGAGCAACCACTTGCACATGTTCAACTGTAATTTCGCGTTTGAGAGACACTTTATGGCGACCAAGCATCCGGCTCCGTACTTGTTCGACGTAGCTATCATCACGCGCTTGGCTTACGGGAAGCCCGGTCACAAGCCTGTGGATCGTGTCGCCATCCTGTGCGGCATGCAAAAGCGATGCTTTGAACAATGCCTCATAAGCATCCGTTGCCGTGTAGTCCTCGTGAAGCTCTCTTCCTTCTTGAACGCGTCCCGGAGAAGCAAATGCAACCCACTGTGTATCGCCGACAGTAACAATTACCTCACCAGCCCGAAGGCCCGCATCACCGGGTAGACAGGTCAAAGGCGCAGCCTGAGCGGGGCCTTGAAAGGTCTGAAACTCGGATTCGCCGTGGCCATACACCCCGATTACGTTGCTATAGCCGATATCGAGGCCAAGGAATCTCTGCATCTGGATCTGTCCTTCAGTTGATCATGCGACGGAATGCCGTTGGATGACGGCGCAACACGCATCACTTCGTTTGGAGTTCCTGGCTCAACTGCTAACCAGGTGAGTCACGCAACAAAGCTGCGACGTTTGACGGCGATGCAGATGTTGGCGCCCAAGATTCCGTCTGAAAGGCTTTTTCCAACCAAAAAGTGGTAAGAAAAAAACCTATTTCTGTTCTACCACGGCAAAAAATGATCCCAAGCCAAGTAGGAGATCGCTTTTGTCATCATCACCAAGCACAACCCCAGACCCTGTTGCCGTCGTCGATCAGCTGTACAAGCAGCTTCGCGAGCAGGCCGAGGAAATGCGTGACCAGTTTTTCCAGCGGGCGCTGGCGCTGCAGGTTGATAAGAAGGGGCACGTACCAATCGGGATCGCTGTACTGGAGCCATCCGAGAACTCGTTTGCAGCGTATTGGGTCCGGATCTTCATCTCTGCGCAGGGGCGGTCGGTGCGCACGATCAACAAAGGGATTGGCTTCAAGTACCCAGTTGGAGCGTTCAGTTTCGTCAAGCAGCCGCTGAAAGGGCTGGTGCGTGCTTATGAAATGGAGCTCGCGACACTGCGGCAGCTTGCCTCTGAAAACCGTGCCCTTCGAAAGTCGCTTCAAGCTCATCATGGGAAAGTCACCAGGCAGGTTACACAAGCCTCGTTCCGCAGCCTGGCCGAGGTGCCTGACGCGCGATCCGAGTAGCTGACATGACGTCAGCCTTTGTCGTGATCCCATGGAGTCAAGTGCAGCGCAACCCGCAGAAATACGGGCGTCAGCCATCCCAGCAGTCATCAAGGGATAGCTGAACATGATGGCTGAGTCGGGCGTAGGTGTTCCCCCGCTCCGATAGAGATCTGTGCCGGGGCACTAGGTGTCAGCCATATCTGGAGGCATCAGCCATAAGCAGGTGTTTTAACCCATGCTGCTATGCGAAATGAAGGCCCAGACTTCCATAGATAAGAGATGGAAGTCTGACTGTGACTGACACCGTGTCGCGAAGCGAAGAACAACTTGAGGCCGGTTTTCCTTCGAATCACGACCCACGCTTTCGGGCTTGGGTTTCGGATACGCAGCGGATAATTGGCGTGGGGCTGCCAGTGCTAAGGGCCCATGCGCCAGGCAGGAATGTGATGCGTCGGCTTACCCCCTCTGACTCCCACTGAGGGCGAGGGAAAGCAATTCAACCGGAGGAAGGATTTGGAGTTCCGCAAGCTGGAGGGGGGGAAGTACTTCCCCCCGATACTACCCAATGGGGAGTTTTTCTCCCTGGTGCCACAGAGTGGACGCGTGATGAGGATATTCAGCGTCACCGCCGACGGGCTGTTCGCTGAGGGCATTCATCTGCTGTGGTCCGAGATCGAAGGCACGAGCTTCGTGGGCACCACATGCCGCATCAACTCCCGGAAATATGCATCCGCTGGATTTTCATTCAACGTCGACGCCTGCATGATCCAGAACGAGTCAGGGCTGAAGTCGGACTTCGTTCAAGGTTACCCGGTAGGGTACTGCCTCTTAAACAGGATCACTTTCGAAGCTCAGCGGATGAGATTCAACTGACCCGTGTCGCGCAGTGAAGGGGCGTGTAGTTCGTAGCAGGAGTTAAAGAAAAATCATCCGTGATCTCCTCTAAGCCGGCAGTTCAGAGGAATAACCTGTGCCTCATATGTCAGCTAATCCGTCTTACTCT
>NZ_SWDV01000094.1 GCF_005877905.1 Pseudomonas nicosulfuronedens
AGTAGTGAAACGACGCATCGCCGATGGTAGTGTGGAGTTTCTCCATGTGAGAGTAGGTCATCGTCAAGCTCCTATCCCAAGACCCCTGGTCAGCTTCGCTGGCCGGGGGTTTTGCTTTTGCGCGCGGGAAAGTTGCGCCATTGCCGCGTAGGCAATTCAGGCATGCCTCTATATGATGCGTGCCTGACTGTTGCGGGGGTGATATGCAGACCTTGCTGAAATTGCTGAGCGATGGCCGCTTTCATTCCGGAGAAGAGCTGGGTGCTCTGCTCGGAGTAAGTCGCAGTGCTGTCTGGAAGCGCCTTGAGGGGGTCGAGCACGACTACGGTGTGGTCGTGCAGCGTGTGCGCGGTCGCGGTTATCGCCTGGAAGAGCCGCTGAGTATCATCGCGCCCAGACCCGATACCGGCCTCTGGCCTCTCGATGTTCTGTTTTCGATCGATTCCACCAACGCCGAAGTTCTGCGACGCCTCTCTGCCGGCGCCACGGCGCCATTCGCCATCTTGGGCGAGCGCCAGACTGCTGGACGAGGTAGGCGAGGGCGGCAATGGGAAAGTCCCTTCGGTGCCAACCTTTATTACACCCTGGGTATCAGTGTGCGCGGTGGTGCGCAGGAGCTGGAAGGAATGAGTCTGGTGGTTGGCCTTGCGGTCGCGAAGGCCATACAGGCGCTGGGTGTAAAGGATGTTGGCTTGAAGTGGCCCAATGACGTTCTGGTCGGTGGCAAGAAGATCGCCGGTATCCTGCTGGAGTTGACGGGGGATCCTGCTGATATCTGCAGCGTTGCCATCGGTATCGGTATCAATGTGAACATGCGCAAGGCGGATGCCATTGATCAGCCCTGGACCTCGGTTCGAGAAGCGCTGAGCAGGCTGGTCGATCGCAATGAGTTGCTGCAGGCGCTGGAGTCGCAACTCGCGCATGCACTTTCCCGCCATCGCGAGCGCGGTTTTGCCGCCAGTCGTGAAGAGTGGGAGTCCCTTCATCTGTGGCAGGGGCGGCAAGTCACGCTGTCCACTGTCGCCAATAATATCGTTGGGCGCGCCCTTGGCATCGACGAAAGGGGGGCGCTGCGCCTCCTGGTGGATGGCAAGGAGCAGAGCTACAGCGGAGGCGAGCTGAGTCTGAGGTTGTCGGATGATTCTTGAGTTGGATTGCGGAAATAGCCTGATCAAGTGGCGGGTGGTCAGGAGGCACGACCTGGTGACTGTCGCGGGTGGTGTGGCTGATTCTGATCAGGCGTTGTTAACACAACTGCGGGCGAGTGGGGTGGTGGATATCCACTACTGCCGCATGGTCAGCGTGCGTAGCGAGCAGGAAACCGACGCTCTTCGTGTCGGTCTGGAGACCGCTTTTCCCGTTACGGTGCATATTGCTGCCCCTGCGACCGAGCTGAGCGGGGTCGTGAATGGCTATCGCGAGTACCAGCGTCTCGGAATGGATCGGTGGCTCGCTCTGGTGGCAGGTCATTGTCTGGCGGGTCGTGGCTGCCTGGTGCTCGATCTCGGTACGGCAGTTACCTCCGATCTGGTCGACGCTGCTGGCAAGCATCTGGGGGGCTACATTGCGCCCGGGATGCCACTGATGCGCAGTCAGTTGCGCACGCACACGCGCCGTATTCGCTATGGCGACGATGCTGCTCATGAGGCACTGCAGAATTTGCTGCCGGGCCAGGAGACCTCTGAAGCGGTGGAGCGCGGGTGTGTGTTGATGCTGCGGGGGTTCGTGCGGGAGCAGATCGATCTGGCAAACAGGCTGCTGGGTGATGACTGCGCTGTCTATCTGACCGGAGGGGATGCCGAGCTCGTCAAGGATGAGAGCGCTCGTGCTGTCGTGCTTCCGGACCTGGTATTTCTCGGCCTGGCGCTCGCCTGTCCGATCGAGTGAGTCTGATCGATGCGTTGGTTCTTTCTTTTTCTGCTCGCCCTCAATGTCTTCTATTACGTCTGGCATCAGCAGCAGGTGCCGCTCCGTCCGAAGGAAATCGCGCCGCTCAGCCTGTTTCATGCTGATCAGAAGAATATTCGGCTACTCAGCGAGTCTGCCGAGGCGCCTCAGCGCCGTCCGGCAGAAGAAAAGCCGGCGACTGCTCCCGCGTCCGCGTGTGTTTACCTGGGCAGCTTCCCGGTTGAGGATCGTGCCCGGCAACTGGTCCAGCGCTTGCTGAGCCTGGATGTCCAGGCTTCGGTTCAAACCGTGGATGCTGCTGCTGGCCTCGATTACTGGGTTTATCTCCCGCCCCTGGCGTCGCGACAGGCTTCGTTGTGGCAGCTGCGCGAGCTGCAGGCGAGGAAGATCGATAGTTACATCATCACTGAAGGTGACCTGACTGATGGAATTTCCCTCGGAATCTTCCAGCGCAAGGATTCCGCTGACAGCGTCGTAGAGCGTCTGAAGGCTGCTGGGTACGATGCTCTGGTGCGCGAGCTGGCTCGTTCGCAGCATGATTACTGGGCGCAGATAAGCGCGGAAAGCGGGCGCCTGGTGGACGATTCCCTGGTGCGTCAGCTGGCCCCGGATTTCCCGGAACTGCAAAAACAAACAATGCCGTGTAAAAACGTTGCAAGCCCTCAATAGTTTGAATAGAATGGCGCCCGCTTCACAGGGGTGGCCTGAAAAGGTCGAACACTGGAAGCCGTTGTCGAAGAGCTAAGCTCAAGTTTTTTAAAGAAAAACAGTTGACAACGCGGTGGCAGGCTGTAGAATGCCGCCTCACTCGGAGGGGTTCCCGAGCGGCCAAAGGGATCAGACTGTAAATCTGACGTCTCAGACTTCGAAGGTTCGAATCCTTCCCCCTCCACCAGTTTCAAGCGTGAGCTGCAAGCTCCGCGGGTATAGTTCAGTGGTAGAACCTCAGCCTTCCAAGCTGATGATGAGGGTTCGATTCCCGCTACCCGCTCCAAGATTGTTTTTGCAGTTC
>NZ_SWDV01000095.1 GCF_005877905.1 Pseudomonas nicosulfuronedens
ATCAGTGTACGACTGAAACTCATATGGTTCAATCAGAGCGAAGTGATACACATATGTTTCAAACTATGAAGTGGTGAAGCATATGAACTGCATATTTATGGAAGAAAAAGCCGCCTGACGGCGGCTATAGGGCGCTCTTGGATCGGAGCACTGCTAAGGCGCGGACTCATCCTTCACAGGTGTAGGGCCCTAGCCGTTCCTCGAAAACCTGCATGTTGTGTCCGCAGTCAGCTAGCGCGAAGAACTCACGTTGCTCGAAGTTCACAGCGAACAGTTCGCCATCGTTCCCGATCACGCTGAGACCGTATTGCTGAAGGATTTCCCCCACGGCCCACCAGCTTTTCGCCGCCCGAAGGCGGGCAAACACTCGCTCACGCTCAGTGCCCTGCTCCAAAAGGTCTGCCAGGCGGCGAATCGAGGCATCTTCGAGAGGGGCGTGGCTACTGCTCATGCGCACCTCCGAGGTCCAAGGGCTTGATCGGGGCTGGCATGGTTGCGGGGGATTGTTCCGGTGGCGGCAGAACTTCCTGGTCGGGAGCTTCGTTGCGCATAGCGACCAGCTGCACGATCGCGGCGCGGAACGATTGCGCCGGCTGCGCCCCCTTCACGATCAGGTGCTTGCCAGTGGTGTTGTCCACCACCACCGTCGCCGGCGTGCCAGTGACACCCAGTGAAGTACCGCGGCTGATTTGCTTCTGGATCTTCTCGTCGTACTTGCCGCTGCTCATGCAGCTACGCAGCGGGTCCGGCTGAGCGCCGACCGACAGCGCTACCTTCTCGAGGTCTTCGGGGCCTTGGCCGTTCAGCTGGGTATGGCTGAAGTACTCGCCGGTGAATGCCCAGAAAGCCTGGTTTCCGACCTGCTCGCCTATGCACTCGGCTGCTACGGCGGCTGCATTAGCTGCCGGATCGTGGAACTGCAGAGGGTAGTGCTGCCATTCCCAGTTGATCTGGCCGTTGGAGCCGTCGGCGATGCGTTTGGGGGTGTCATGGAAACGCTGACAGAAAGGGCACTCCAGATCGCTGAATTCGACCAGCGTGAACTCGGCCTGGGGGTTGCCGTAAACGTGGCGGCCATCCTTCATGTCGGCGTTCTTGGCGGCGGTCCAGCCCGCAAGGATTCGATCGCGCTGCGCCGCCATGACCTTCGATTCCCGTAACTCCAAGGTTTTATCGACTTGGCCTGGAAGCTTCTCTACCAGTTGAGTGGCGACATAGGCGTCTGTGTAACGCGCGTTCAGCATGAAGGACACGCCGACCGCTACTGCCACACCAAGCACAGTGATCGCGATATGGCCGGTCAGGTTCGAATTGGACATCGTTTCACTTCCATTGAGGGGTAGATGGGCGGGAGGGAGCCTGCAGGTGCACCGGCAAGTCTTTGGGTGTGCCGTTCACCAGGATCAGCCATTCGTCATAGGTGAGCCGTTCAGTGCCGCGGCAGAGCTTGTTGCGGACCTGCACGTACTCGTTGACGGTGCCTTTTCCGTTGGCCAGCGTGGTGATGAACTTCCCACCTGCTGGTGTGCCTAGAGCGAAGGTCTGGGCGACACCGTTGTTCTCGGCGCAGTTGGCTGCCACCAGGCCGGGGGGCACGGCCACCATCGGCTGGTGGGATGCTTTCGGCTGCGGCTGAAGCTCCGGATAGAGTTTGCCGTTCCGGGTGTCGAGCACGTCCTTGCTTCCCAGGACCGGCTGGTAGGTAGGTTCTCGAAGCGCGGCGCCACCGCGGCCCGCATGACCCCAGCTGGTGTAGTGATCGCGAAAGTCAGGGCCGTAGCTTTCGACTACATACGGAACGCCGAGCGGCAATTGCTCGGCTTTGTCAGCCGGTGGCTGGTGCGTACAGGACGCGGAAAGGAGCAGTCCCGCGTAGAGGCCAAATCGGCCGGTGAACTTCCAGTTGGGCATGGTGGATCCTCGGGATCAATTTGTTGAAATTGTCCGAGCCGCTGACGGTGAGGATTCGCTTTTTCACGCAACAAATTGACCGGAAAAAAAGATGCCGACCCCGCTATCTTGCAGATCGATACCGGCTGTTGCAGACTTGCGGCACGCCTGCATGGCGTTAAAAGCATCTTCGGCCTTCCTGGCCACCCTCTGCGGCACACCAAGTGCTCGCCGCATGACCAGCAGAATTCTCTAATTAAATCTAATCGCTTGAGCGTTTAGGTTTAGTCATGTGCTCTTTGCACATGGTCGGCTTGTTGGCCGATTTACAAATACAACCAAAAACCTCTCAAAAACCCCCTAGGGGCGACATGCCCCTTACGGGATCATGCCGCCCTTAGTT
>NZ_SWDV01000096.1 GCF_005877905.1 Pseudomonas nicosulfuronedens
TCGTGACTTTAGGAAGCTAGGGCGCGCTGTTGCATGTCCATCGAACTGTATAGGCTGATCTAATAGACCATCTTTAGTGTTTGCGAACGCAACTGATGGGTTCCAGCCATATGGATACCTTGCTGTTATAACTGGGATGTTTCGAGTATTCCCATGTAGAACTTTGGAACTTGCAGAGTTCCAGTTTTAAATTACAAGGCGATTTGCCTGTTCCGGAGATGATGCCAGGCTTTCTGGTACCCATGCGGCTATCTGGGGTAGACCCTCTGACGGGGCGCCGCCACCTCCTAACAGAAACATACCCAGCCCAACCCCTACAGACGGCCCGGCAACTAGATCACCGGCACCACCGCTCACGTTGGAGGCTGAACCTTGCCCCTGAGCTTGTCCAACCAATTCTTTCGGGACATCGCGCTGACCCTTCAGCCCCATTGCGTCGAACACGGTCAATGCATCCGACCATTGCTGGCGAGGCACAGTCTGCGGATCAGGCAGAGGAGGTTGCTGGGGAGCGGCGGCGCAGCCAACTAGGACGGCCATAGCGCTGGCGAGCGCGAAGCGATGAACCATCGGGAAAACTCCTTAATCGTGGACTCCATGGTGAGCGGCAGGATACCCGCCGAACCTGGGAGCGGGTAGCCATTAGCTCCATCCCATTCTCGACCACATCTTGAGATTCCCAACGGACAGCTATCGGAGTGGCTACGCCTCGATCCGGAAATCAGGCTGAAGGGCCTTCCAGTGAGCGCGTAGGGCCTCCTTGTGGGTGTCCGCCATAGGGCTCTCTTCTAGGGCCTGTGGCCAAAGGGTTCTCGCTGCGTTCATTGCCTGGCGCAGGTTATAGAGGATCGGCGATTTAGGTATTCCTGCTCGGTCCGCCCACTCTAAGAAGTGGTCCATCGTCACGTCGTACCAGCGCTTGGTGCCAGCCATCGATAGACCGAACTCTTGCTCGTCGCCCATGTAGACCCTGGTGAACAGGATGTCGTAGGCAGGAGACAGGGCCGGTGTAATCCCATCGTGATAGATGACGCTCCAGTTCTTTTTGTGCGCATCACCGTTACCAAGCAGGATGTTTGCGAGAAGGCGGATAGCCATCTGGATCGCATCCAACTGGCCCGCGCTGACGTTCTCGTAGATAAGGCGGGCGATGTTCTCGTAGCTCTCTCGTTCGTACTTTCTCGCTGCATAGGAGAAGGTCACCTGAGCGAAGTCCTCCGCGTGAATGCGGCGCCCCTCAGCACGATCGAAGCGTCGGATCCCGTAGGCCATCGTCTCGTTCGGCAGATTGATTTCAGGAAGCTGCTCCAACTGGTCCAGACCGACTAATCGGACCTCGGGTATTTCCACGCCGATCAAGCCGGCCAACTTCATGCAGGTGAATTCGTTAGCTGGCACGTTTGGGTGCCTGGTCGAGGGAGTCTTGATGATCCAGTCTCCCGGCTGGTTCGAGTCCCCCATGATGTATCTGCCATCGCGGCTCTGCATGGAGAACTTCATCTGAACGCCGGCCAGTGAGAAATGAGCTATCCGATCGACCGCATCAACGGCGATTCTGTCCAGCCGGCCATGGTCACCAAAGGCGTAATCAGGCACATCATCCGCCGGGACGGGTTCGGCAACCAGCGCCCCGGGAAGATCTGCTCCCAAGTGGACCATGAGGGGAAACTCATTCATCCGATCGATCTTCAGCCGTTGCGCGAGCAGCTCTCGTAGTGCTCCTTCGGGGAGCAGGTTGCTCAGAAGCGGGTGGAGCTGCATGCGATGGGCTTTGGGGAAGAGCCTATTCGCGAGGGTGTCGAATTTCTGTTGCGTGGCCAACGATAGGGTTAGGGAGTATCTGCCCTGGTTCTCGATGTATTCGGGAGCCAGGGAGAGCACGTTTCGATTGTTCACGAATCCAGCCACGTAACCGACAAGCTGGTCCTGTAGAGACAGGCGTAAAGCTGAAACCTTTTCCCCCGCCATCACGTTTCCTCTTTCGACTTCTCTAGAATCGCCCATGGGTCATCGCTGTCCCCAAGTTCCTCGTTAAGCGTAGGGCCGGGGGCAAGTTCGCTTTTCAGAATGGGGTAGCGCTGGTGATTCTGGTAGCTCACTCCTGTCTTCAGGATGTTTTCCACCAGCCGAGTCAGTTCCTTCGGTATCAGCATGATCTCGGCTTCAAGCCCTTCTGCAATCTTGTCTAGGGTCTCGAGGCTTGGGTTTCCCGATTTCTCGATCAAACCGTACTGCTGTCTGTTGATACCTGTTCGTGCGGGCATGTCGATG
>NZ_SWDV01000097.1 GCF_005877905.1 Pseudomonas nicosulfuronedens
GATCGCACTAACGACGTTGTTCATCACCTGGCCGGCAATGTAAAGAATAAGAAGGAGAAGTAGCTTCTGGCCAGGGCTCCTATGCACAGGGCGCTTTACACCATCCCAGTTGGACGAAAGGCAGAACGGGCAAACTGAGTCGATCGGGTGGCCAGCACCGATGCGACCACCCCATTCCCAACCGACATAAATGCCTCGGCTCCTGACTACCTGCGGCACCATGTGGTGTCCGCAGCAATGGCAGAGCACGGTGGACTGGGTCATGAGGCGGTCTCCTGATATCGCTTTGATGTCATGATCGCATGGGGTTCACTGAATCCCAAATCAATCAACGCCAGGTCTATGACAGGTTAGGGCGATTGCCAACGTTGCTCATCTCGGTCAGTTCATTCGCCAAAGCCCGACAGTGAGGGGGGCAGGGACTGCAAGAGGGGCGCACTGGCCCCAGCACTTGAGCTAGTGCTATTCAGACCTTTCCTTGGTCGGGCTTGCCTTTGTCAGTGACTGCACCATATGCACTTGGCTGGCTTGAGTACAAATCGAGCGTTGATCTCGCTGCAGCTGGAGCACTCCTGCATCAGGATCTCCCCAGACTTTATCGCATTGCTCAACTGGAATGCGTTCGTTGGGCTGATGGTGTCGCCCTTGGGCACATTCAAGGCATCGCAGATTTGCTCGTACTCCCGATGGGCAGCCATCAGGGCGCGGACGTTTGTTCTCCGCAACGGATCGTGTGCTAGCAGCCTGTAGATTGTGAGGTACAGCAAGCTGTGCATCGGGTACTCAGCGAGTGTCGTTTCTGGGATTTGAATTCGCCCGCTCTGTGACTGCGCCCCGGGTACTCCGCGGGTGATGTTCCGCTTGAGCTTCCCGGCGTCCTCAGGGGACATCCCTGTTGCCAGCGCGACGAGTTTCGGCTGGATGCGAGCTAGCAATAGCTCGCGCGCGATAGATTCGGTTGGAATGGTGGGCCCGAAGTCCTGCATGCGGCCGCTGCCATCCGGGTTCTTTTTCAGGAAAAATCGGAGGTCCCCGAGAAGCACCAGGGTCGTATCGTGGATTTGGTCTCGGGCGGAATTTGGATTCAGCCGAAGCTTTCGGACAGGTGACCGGATGCTGATGGTGAACCCACCGGATCGGATCAGCATCAGCCGCTCCTCGAAAGACGAGGTCTCCATCAGGCGAAACGCTGTGTCGTCCAAGCCAATGGCGCTAAGAGTGTTGAAGCTATTGTGGCGCGCGAAGTTGAAGAGTTCAGTAAACATGGTCAGACGAAGGCCGAGATTGAAAAACTGCTTGTCGTCGAGGTGCGTATTCCCCACGCTCAGCGTTTCGTACTCGATTCGGTTGATCGACACCGGCAGTGCATCCAGGGCTTGTAGCTTGGGAGGGCTCGCTACAACATTTGTGAGCCAGACAATATCATCCTGACGATAGCGCTGCTGCATCAGCACCAGCTTGAATGCAGCTTCATCCTGAATTAGCCATCTGACCGCCATTTGGACCAGGGTTCGGTTGATCGTAAACTTCATGCTTAGTTGTCCTTATTTCTTCAGCATTTGAATAGATCGCCAGATGGCAATTACATCTTGAGCGTACAGGCGCGCATCGAGCTCGCGGGTGGGATTCATCGTGTGATAACCGCCGATGGCAAGCTGCATATCCGCAGGGTTTGCAGATATTGACTCACAGAGTATGGCTGCGCCTACCTTTATATTTTCCACGGGATTGAGCAGAGCACTAGCATTTTTCACCCGGCCACAGTTCCACCTGCAGTTTATCTGCATGATATCAGTCAGCTTATCTTCCTGTAGGTATCTGACGAGGAGAGCCTCTGCTTCACCTTGGGTTTTAGGGTAAGCAGGACCACTAGGGCCGTTTCTTAGAGCGTAGGGCTGTGGGGATATTAGGCCTTTCGCTACCGCGCCGTGCGACTCTTTCAATGCCAGCGAGAAGAGTAGTTCAGGCTCAATCTTGCACGGAGCGCTCAGAGCTGCTCGCTCCCAAACTGTTCCCTTGAGAGTGAAACCTATCGACTCGCCAAATGCAGGTGTCAGCGCTGAAGTGCACAGCACTCCTGCTAGCAGCATTGCCTTATGGCTTCTGAATACCGGCATCCCTTATC
>NZ_SWDV01000098.1 GCF_005877905.1 Pseudomonas nicosulfuronedens
AGCCGTGAATCGACCACTGGGTTATGAACACCTAGCAGGGCTACGTGACCTCCTGCGGGCTGAGAAAGAGCAGGCGAAGGCCGCTAGCGAGAAGCACCTTAAGCGAAAGTCCGGACCTCGAGAAAAGCCCCAGGGCCAAGATCCAGTACTAGAAGCAATCTGGCGACTTCAGAAGTACTTCCCATTGGCCTTCCCTGCCAGTCCAGCGCCTAAGGTTCCTCTCAAGGAGGAGATTTTTCAGGATGCTGAGCAACATCTTGGGCTGCTCGGAATCACCCGCGAACAGCTCAAGCTAGGCATCGCTACCTGGTGTAGGGGAGCCCGATACTGGGCAAGCATGGTAGAGAATGCGCCGCGCCTGGATTTGAACGGTCAAATAGCTGGCACTGTGACGGCGTCTCAGATGTTGCATGCGAAGCAGCAGGCTTCACGGCAACGAAGCCAGAACCGACGAAATCATGCGAAGCCGAAAGCTCAGGTGCCAGCCCTCTCCGCTGATGCAGCGGTGGAACAGACCACGGACTGAGCTATGTCGCGTCTCACCCCCAGATGGCTGGCTAGGTGCGCGGGTTGTCAGTGGGCTGGATGTGACGGTAATGAGAGGCGAGGCCACGGCTGCCTGATCAGGCAATCGGCGTCTGGTCTATAACGTACTTTCTTCCGACAGTTATAGAAACGAGAAGCCCCGCTGGGTGTGCGGGGCTTCGACTCTCCTCATCTGGTCAGCCGGGCATGCATGTCCTTGATCACACCGTGCCAGATAATTCGCGTCTGTCGGCATTCCCCCGCGCTCATCTGCGGCTGACATTCCTTAAGCAAATTTGGCCCCTCCGCCATGACTGGCTCAATCACCTCCTCGAGAAGGCGCGTTGATTGTCTGGCTGTCAGCCCCAGATGAGCGCCCATATTGAGGGTTGCCTCAAAAGTGAGGTCGTCATGAGTTCTCAGCCCCTCCAAAGGCCATGTCAGCAGAGATGACAACCACGGCGTCGGCTCCGCCCCATAGACTGATGTGCATACGAGATCGTAATGCGGAGCCAACTCGAAACCGTCTGGCCTGACCTCAAAGCTCAGGTTCTTGAGGTGTGAATCATCATTTCCAACCAGCAGGTTGAAGACCAGCCACTTGTACAGACGTATCCGGGTAACCGCCTTGGTCCGTACAAGCTCAATGAGTTTCCGCATGGTCTCCATCGTCGCCTGCTGGTACTTGAAATGACTGCTGATGCCTAGGATCTGGCAACCATCCAGCATGTGCACTCGCTCGACCTCATCGTCTCGAATGCGCCGGTCAAACCGCTCAATGAGATAGACTGGCTCAGGCACTCGGCGTATCTCGACATCGGGAACATTTAGGCCTGCTATGCGGGCAAGGCTCATCACAAACCACTCATTCGCCACTGAGTGGCTGTAGAACCCTGTTTCGTTGTCAGGCTTCAGGATGTGGGTGCTGATCGTGTTGCCTTCCGGCTCGAACAGTTTGCCTTCCTTGATGACGACGGGAAGTTTGTGTTGTGCGCCGGCGAGAGACATTCGTTTGGGCGCACCGGTTGCCAGTGCAACGCGAGGCAGGTTTCTGATGCGTTGGCTCAGAACGTCATCTGGCAACGGCTTCATGCCAGTCGCCAGTGGCTGTGTGGCATCTGGCAGCAGTGTTACAGCCCCTGCTGATTCAGCTCCGTAATAGGCCAACAAGCCAAAATTATCTGTAGCAACAATCTTGGCGTCGTTGGCAAGCAATTGCCTGGCTTGCTCTTCTGGAAGCAGGTTGTCGAAGAACCACTGCACAGGACGTTCAGACGCGCCATCGAGAATGACGCCTTTCGACCTAGGCAGAGAGGGTGCGAGATCGAAGGCGTCCGCTCTCATCCGCCAATCTGGCGTGTAGGTGAGCTGCCACACCTCGTTCTGCTCACTCAACGTTGCTACGTGGTCATCGTTGATCAGGACTTCAAGCGATCTGCTCATGGATGCGGCACATCCAGGTAAACCCGGATTCCCAGCTCTTCGAACAGCTTCAGCACGCTGCTCAGTGCAACGGTGCCCTTCCCTTTCTCTATGTCGCGCAGATGGACATGGCTTTTTCCGATCATGTCAGCCATGTCGTCCTGAAGAATTCTTTGCGTTTTCCTAGCTTTTCTTACGACGTTGCCGATGTCTTCGGCAGTACGCACCT
>NZ_SWDV01000099.1 GCF_005877905.1 Pseudomonas nicosulfuronedens
GGAGAGGGCAGGGATCAGGATCAGCGCACCGACCATGTTCCAGATGAACATGAATGTGAGCAGGATCCCCATGTCGGCCTGGAATTTGATGGGTGACCAGGCCCAGGTGATGACCCCTGCGGCGAGCGTGACACCGACCAACGCGACCACTTTTCCGGTGAAGTGCAGGGCGTGCCGATACGCGGTTTCAAGCGTCGCCCCTTTTCGCATTTGGTCCAGTTGCACGCTCAGTAGATACAGCGCGTAATCGACGCCAATGCCCACGCCCAATGCAATTACTGGCAGCGTGGCGACTTTGACTCCAATGCCTAATCCCACCATGAGCGCTTCGCACAAGATGGAGGTGATCATCAGTGGTACTACTGCAACGACTACTGCTCGCCAACTTCTGAAGGTGATGAAACAAAGTAGCGCAACGGCTAGATAGACCAGTACTAGCATGCTCCGGTTTGCATCTCGGACTACGATATTTGTTACAGCATCCATGCCTGCAGAGCCAGCGACTGGCAGAAACTGGATGTCAGCGCTGTTGTGCTTCGCAGCGAAAGCCTCCACAGCCTTGAGCACACGATCCAACGTTTCAGCTTTGTGGTCCGATAGGTAAGCAACCACCGGCACGACCGAGCAATCAGGATTTACAAGTTCGGGGTTTGCCTCCTGCGCCCGCAGCACAGATGTGTTTACCAGAGCCTGGTTATGGCTGATGGTGATCCACTTCGGTGATGCCTCGAACAAGGCCGAGGATAGCCTCGCCACTGAGCCAGCAAGAGACACCGTGGTTTGCACGCCTGGAACTTGGAGTAGTGCCCAGTCCAAGCGGTCGATCTCCATTTGCGTCTGCCATTTTTCGCAGCCACCAGGACGTGTTTTTACAATGACAGCGAACTGGTCACTGGAGAGGCCGTAATGTGAGGTTACGTAAGCGGTGTCCAAGTTGTACTGGGAGCTTGCTCTTAGCTCAGGAGCACCGGCATCCAGATCTCCTATCTTGAGATTTAGGCTCACCATGAAGCCGGCACTCGCTAGTGCAACTGCCGCCACTATTGTGGCGGTGGCCCAGCGCGGATCGGTGAAGCGAACGAGCCAATCCCAGGCGGTCAGCTTGGATTGTGAGGGTTCACCTCCGGTTGTGCTCGCATTTGCTGCTGCTTTTGTGCTGACGCCAACATAGGACAGCAAGATTGGCAGCAGAATCAAGTTTGTGAAAACTAGGACGGCGACCCCAATGCTGGCGGTTAGGGCCAGATCCTTGATCACCGGGATGTCGATCATTATCAGCACTGCGAACCCGACCACGTCGGCCATTAGAGCGGTCAGGCCGGCCAGGAATAAACGGCGGAAGGTGTATCGGGCTGCAACGTATTTGTGTGTGCCCCGAGCCACATCCTGCATGATCCCGTTCATCTTCTGAGCGCCATGAGACACGCCAATGGCAAACACCAGGAACGGAACTAGGATCGAGTACGGGTCCAGAGAAAAGCCCAGGAGCTGGACGATTCCCAGTTGCCACATGACAGCTACCAATGAGCAGAGGACAACAAGTGCCGTGCTACGCACGCACCGGGTGTAGGCAAAGAGAATGGCGATAGCGATCAGCGCGGCAATCGCGAAGTAGGACATGATCTGATGCAGCCCTGCTATCAGATCCCCCATCAGCTTCCCGAAGCCGATGACATGAATCCGTATCTTGTCAGGACTATTTGGCAGTACAGAGCGTTCGAGAGCCCTTAGGCTTTCTAGCTGCTGCTGAAGAGCGCCGTAATCGATAGGCTTGCCAGTGTCCGCGTATTTTTCAAGAAGCGGAGCGACGATCATGGTGGATCGCTGGTCGTTGGCGACTAAAGTTCCTATTAATCCCGCGCGGCCGATGTTGGCGCGCAGTTCGGCAATGGACTTTGCGCTTCCATCGTAGGTATCTGGCATGACTGGGCCGCCGCGGAAGCCTTCCTCGGTCACCTCCGTCCACCGTACCACAGGCATCCAGATGGACTTTACATAAGGCCGATTCACACCAGGCGTGAGGAAAAGCTTGTCGTTGACCTGCTGAAGCGCCTGTAGATAGGCCGGATCGTAGATATCTCCTTGAGTGTTCTCCACAACGACTCGTAGATTGTTACCCAGTCCGCGCAGCTCACCCTT
>NZ_SWDV01000100.1 GCF_005877905.1 Pseudomonas nicosulfuronedens
GGTCAGATGTTCGGAATTCCTCAAGAGATGCTGCTACCTCGTGCCTGCTCGCTAGGTGGAGTCTTCGGCAGTCTCACACAAGCTGCTGTAGCGACCATTACGCTAGATGGGCCACCCAACAAGCTTGGCGTCATGCAAATCGCCCCTCCCGAACTTCAGAAAATTCGGGGGATCTGGTTATTCTTGCGCATGTTTATCGGTGGAGTGCTCGGTTTTGTCTTTGGCCTGTACTTCATCGGCACACTAAACGACGAATCAGGTACCTTCGCGCGAATCTGGGCGCTTTCATTCGGAGTAGGTTACGCAGCGCCGAAGATCTGGGCAGCCCAGGAAAGCATCCTGTTGAAACGGATTGCCTCCGACGACGAGCCAGCCCGCTCAGAGAGATAGCCAGCTTTCAGCCAAAAACCGGAGGCCCAATGGAGCTTTTTGAAGAGATCATCGTGTGGGGTAGAACCGCCGCAGGTTTATTGGTGAAGTATCGATGCTTCAGAAACCTTTCGAATAATCTCTTCGCGGTACAGAGCGCAGACTTCTTCGAGAAGACAGCAGACTCCAAGTCAATACTTGCCTCAGAAATCCAAGCGATGGAGCTTTTCCTTGATGAGTCCCCGGAGATCCGGAGCAGTTGGCATGCCAGCCTGACCGAAGCAATTCAAAAGCACATGGATGACTTTGAGTAAGTTGAAGCGTCAATCACGCCAAGGATCAATCAACGCCACTCCAAAAGCCTCAAAATGGCGAGTATTCCGCGTGGCGATCTGCACTCCGTGAAGCCGGGCAATCGCAGCAATTTGCCCGTCCGCCATATCGGCAATCTTTCCCTTGGCCTCACTCTCCGCCGCTAGCTCTGCGTAGTGCACCGCTGCATCCGCATCGAACGGCAGGATTCTCCCGGCAAAGTCCTCTTCGAACATTGCAATCGCCACATCCTGTAGCGCTTGCCTGCGCTTTCCTTCCGGCATCCTGGCGATGCCGTAGAGGATCTCGGCCACCGTGATCGAGCAGATCAGCAGATCCTGGGCAGGTTGAGCGTCGATCCAGGCGACCACAGCCGGATCCGGCTTGGCCCTCATCAGCTCCGACAGGACATTGGTATCGAGCAGAATCATTCGTCGAAGTCCGCAGCCCGTGCCTTAGCCTTGCGTGCCGGCAGCTCAATCTCTGCGCCACCGACGGATGCAAAGCGGGCATGAATTCGGCTGCCCAAACCACCCTGCTTCTCTTTCGGAGAAAGCGCTTGGGCGAGGATCACTCGGACCTCCTCTTCCATCGAGCGGCCATGGTTCGCGGCTACCACTCGGAGCTTGGCCTTGAGGTCTTCGTCTAGGTTTCTAATCGTAATGCTGGCCATAGAGCCCTCCGGGCGAAATCAATGCAATCATTGATATCATAAGAGAAGTTGTGTGGCCTGTGCGAGCGGAGGTAGACCGCCGGCCAGGCTGCCTGTGGTTCCTTCCCTTCCGACGGCAAATCAGGTTCTATTCGCGATACGCCGACTAGGCGAAAGACCCCGGGAGTCGACGGAAATGGATGTCTCACCCCAAGATATATTTCTCCCTGCGCAATTGGTGATAAACGCATAGCGCGCCCAGATGCTCCTGCGACAAGTGCACATAGGTCTCTCCCGCGCACCTCACCCCCGCCGCAATCCCTTTGATAGACGCCACGCGACCACCCGTAGGACCGATGAATTCTAAAGGGCCCCTTGGAGAAGCATGTCCTCGTGCCACGCCCTCTTTTGTTAGTGCATCACCCTCATATTATCGTGCATTGACTGCACAGGATTTCACAAGTAAGAATCGGCGGATATAAATCACCCAAGCTGAATATTACTCCAACGATATGCAGCTTCAAGAATCCCGGTAGAGCGCCGGGATTTTTTATTCCCAATAAGTTCTCATGAAAGTCAATTGGAACTCGACAGCGAGGTGAATCCTATGCGCAAAGAGCGTACCGCTACGCTATTAGTCACTTCCACTCTAGCCGTAATAATCTCCAGCACATCAGTGGCAGAGCCTTACTACTGGATTTACGATAACAGATATGGACCAAACTTTCCGACTTTAAGCTCAGGCTGCGACGCGACGGTAGCTTGGCTCGAGAAGATA
>NZ_SWDV01000101.1 GCF_005877905.1 Pseudomonas nicosulfuronedens
TGAGGTCTCAGCAGCGATTTTTATCCATGTCTTTTTAGGGCAGCAGATGTTGCGCGGAGTGGCTAAGGCATTGGCTCACCCGGACGCTGAACACTGTGACTGGCGGTAAGCCCGATGCCTTAACCTTGGGGTAAACGCAGCGTTTGGCCGTCGAGTTCAGCTGCATACGACTACAGATTCCGGCAAGCTAATCAGCACAGATTCGTTGGTGCTTCTCGCCGAAAAAGTCCTCAGAGAGGGGATACGTCTCCTGCGGCAAACACTTACAAGTGCAAGAGCTTTTGCTCTTGAGTGAAGAATCACACGAGCCGCCGCGCGGCTACGAAGCCCGCAGACATTAGTTGGACGCCTGTTGCGAGGGCGCGACACCAAAGCTCCTTTTGGCGAGGGGGGACGGCGTGCCTTTACGGACGACGAGTGCCAGGTTGGCTTCGTTGGCTTTTTGGCAGCACAGGCAGGTATCTGAAGTCGACGATGTGATCCTGGCGCTCGGGATGGCTTAGATTCAATGGCCGACGACTCAGGGCGTGCACCTCGCGGACAGAGCTTTCCGCTGGCAGCTCCTGGAGCATCTGGCCTCACACAAGGCCCGTGGCGCCGGCCAGTTGCACTTTGCGATGGCCTCCTCAGCTCAGGCGCTTAGCATGTCGGATGCTGCCGGGTGTCTGACCAGTCCAGTCCTGAAATGCGCGGTGGAAGGAATTGGGATCTTCGAAGCCGAGCAGGAAGGCAATCTCCCCGCCCGATAAGGTGGTTTTCCCGAGGTAGTGGCGCGCAAGATTCTCTCGAGTGGCATTGACCAGGGCGCGAAAGCTTTGCCCTTCGCCCTCGAGGCGGCGCTGCAGGGTGCGCTGGCTCATGCCAAGGCGCACGGCGGTTTTCTCGATCGTTGCGGCGTTGCCTGGCAACAACTCCAGTAGTGCAGCACGAACGCGATCCGCGGTGGTCGCTGTCGCGTCGAGTTCACCGAGGCGGCGGCGAAGGTCCGGCTCAAACACCCGCCACATGTTTTCGTTGAGCGTGATGAAGGGACGCAAGGCGTCCACGGCGGCAAATGTGACGCTCGGGCTCGTTCCCTGCTGGGCGGGAGTGCCGAAGAAGCTTTCGTAGCGCCGGGCGTGATCGCTGGGCGGCACTTTCGGAAGCGTCACCCGAAGCGCCTTGGCCGGCTCGCAGGTCGCGAGTCGGGCGAGGCGCAGGAAAAAAGCGAGCTCGGCTACCTGCAGCGAACAGGGCACTTCGGCCTGCACGGATAGCCATTGAGGCGTCAGCGTGAGATCGCCGTCCTTTCCAACCTCTACCTCTAGCCGCATGGGTGCTACGAGCTGCTTGTACTTGGCCAGGCGCTGTACGGCCTGCATGAGATTGGCGCTGCACAGGGCGGCGAACAAGGGAGGATCGAAGGTTTCGGCGGAGAGGGTATCGACGAGGCGCAAGGGGAACAGGGGGGCACCGGCTTCGATCTCCAGGGCGTACCAGAATCGGAAATAGTCCGCAGTGGAAAGGCCGGGCGCTCCACGAGAAAGCAAGTCGTCGGGAAGGCCGGCACGACGCAACACATGACCAGGCTTCAGACCAAGGTCCTTCAGCAGTGGCTGCCAGCCGATCTTGATTGGGAAGGTCTTTTTTTGCACCGCCGGAACTCCATCGCCACTCAATGAGGGAAGTATGCTGTCCCCATTCGAAATTCATACGTAGTATAAAAAGTGTGGGGTTCCAGTCTCATGCGAAGTGCGCCATATTAACGTCGAATTACGCCAACTTAGCTCGCCGGCGCTTCTCAATCTTTGTAGCTTTGAGAAAATTAAAAGCTTGATGAGCCAGTACGGCAAGTCACTTGCGTGATGTGATCACGATCCTTAACCCGGAATCCTCTCGCCGTGGGGTGCGGGCAATTCAATCGCCGCGTCGCATACGTACGGTCAAGGTGTACGAAGATCCGCACCCTGGTGAAATCGTAGAAACACAAGGGGGTAACCACAAGATTCTGAAAGCATGGAAGGCAGAGCACTGTGCTGAAACTTTTGAGTCTTGGCTAGATAAATAATGCATACCTGCTTGATGAATTGGTGTCGCGAAGCGGCGCCAATTTACAGGCTGG
>NZ_SWDV01000102.1 GCF_005877905.1 Pseudomonas nicosulfuronedens
CACGATGGTTGGATCGGCGTGGATGGCGTTGGCTTCCGCCTGCGAGCCTACTGGGATGATGGTCGTGTGGTCATTCCTGTGCGACTGCATGTTGATCTGCAGGTGACTGCTGATGAAGTCGCAGATGGTGGCTCCGCACCGCCAACTGCGGCTCAGAGTTTGCTTGTCGAGGGATAGACCGGTGCGGGTAAACCGCTGTTCATACCTATGAATGTCGTTGTGGAGATTGCTGTTGGTATTCCCGTCCCGACTGGTGTCGAAGGTGTGCTGGTAGAAGTCCCCGACGAGCAAGATGTCGACATGGGCAGGCATGAGGGCGAGGAGCAAGTCGAAGTCATGACCGGCGAAGTCTTGGACTTCATCGACAAAAAACTGGTCGTAGAATCGCTCAATTCGGGCAATGACTCGGGGCACGGCTTCCTTGATCTGCAGGAGCTTTGCCAGGCGGTTGTGGAATAGGTTGCCCTGCCCATCCTTGTAGTACTCAATTTCCTGGCGCGGGATAGTCTGTGTGTGAGGAGGCGGGAGTCTGAAGTTCAGGCCTCGCGTGCCCAGTTGCAGCTCAAGCAGTGGCCGGTAGCAGAACCTGTAGAGGAAGCCGAAATAGGTGAGCACCGTAATGTTGGGCGGCACATGCCCGAACTTGCGGATGATCGATTGTTGCAGGTGCCTGTGATTGTTGTCGGTATAGGTGATGATCAGCGCGCGCTGTTCGAGGTTCAGGCGCCCGATGAGCGTCGAGGTCTTGCCGGACCCGGCGACCGCGAACATTACATCCTTACCCACTCGATCGCCTCCACGATGTAGCCCGGAACGACCAACTCATCTTCTTTCTTGTCCAGAAGCTCGAAGGCAGCCTCCGCCTTGTTGCCCAGCATGTATTCCAAGGGGGTCAGCGATTTGCGGCCCGGTGCGAACAACTCGTCGCAGATGGCCTGATTGTCGTGGTAAAGGCCGATTTCGAAGGTCTTGCGCGTGTTGTCTTGGTCGGCAAAGACCATAGCGTGATCGTTGACCAAACCCGCGTAGTTCTCCACGCAGTTTCCCTCGTAATTACCGTCGTTGTCCCGAACTACGGCCACTTTGGTACCCAGCAGGCCCGCCAGTTCGAGATACCGCTTGAAGCTGGTACCTCCGATGGCAATAACGTGAATGTGGTCTTCATGCGCTCGCCTACCGCCAGTCACCTTCTTGTAGAAGGCCTCCAAAAGGATGAACTCAGCATCCCCTTCGACGAGGATTACCTTGCTGGAGAGCGCGAACTCCAAGACGTTATTGTCCGGTGCTTTCATGAAGAACTCGGCGGTGCCCTCGCTGAGGTCTTTGAGCATTCCGCTGCGTTGATCAGTGCCGAGTAAGAGGGCTTTACGTAGGTCGAGGCGCGAGCAGATGTGGCTGCTATGTGTCGCCACGAAGAGTTGGGTGTCCTGATTCTGGCTGAGCTGATCGACCAGCCGTTTCATCCAGGTATGACTTAAGTGATTTTCAGGCTCTTCGAGCAGCATGACATCGAGTCCGGCCTGAGCCCTGCGAGTATTTAGCGCGAACTGAGTCTTGATGAAGCACTGTCGGCCTTTACCACGGTGCTCTAGGGCGATGCCCCCCTCCGTGATGACGAGATCAGACTCCAGGTTGGAGCGCACACTCGACCGCACGTCGAACTGGAAGCCGGCGAGGTCCTGGTTGAGCGCCGTTAGCTCCCTGTTTTTGAACTCCTGCTTCCCCATGCGGTACGAATTTTCCAACTGATAACGCGTCTCAACAGTCGCGTTGAAGTGATACGCAGAGCGGGTGTACTCCCGCGCAGCATACTCGTTGTCGATGCGAGAACTGTCGAGCAGGAGGTGGCGGACCGGACGATTGAAACTGGTGTACGGGTTACGCGCAAAGGTCTGGAACCTGACGGTGTAGTACTCAAACGGAAAGTTTCGACCGGGGCCTGCAAGCACCGCTTGAATGGCGTCGCCATAGTCGTGCATCGGTTCGATCACCATACGGAGACCATCCGTTTCTCGGCCGTCTAGATTCCCAGTGCCATATAGA
>NZ_SWDV01000103.1 GCF_005877905.1 Pseudomonas nicosulfuronedens
CCCCTAAGCCAGCCTCCTCCCAAAACGCCAACGCCTGATGGTGCTTCTCAAGCTTCAGGAAGTCATCTTCAGACATTGGCCCGTGATCCGCGACCCGCTTCAGCCATTTATAGCGAACTTCAAAATCATTCTTCGCCCATTCAGTGGGAAACTTGCAGATCAGGCGTTTGAGCTTGCTCTGATTCTCGGCATCCTCCAGCCGGGTGGTATTCAGTTTCCGCTCATCCATGTACTGCTCGGACAGTCGCCGCCGGTCGCCCTCATACATGCTGTCGTACTCCGCCGAGGTGGCAATCGTGGCGGCATCGGGTTGGCGCGGTGGCGGGTCGCTCAGGTAGCTCGGTGGTTCGAGCAGGCTGCGGATGTAGTCTGACTGGCAGTGGCTGTCCTCGTTGGTGTCGTCGTTGATCAGGCGCCAGCCCATCCAGTGGGGGAAGTCGGCATCACTGAAACGGGTCACGCCGGGTGCGTTGAGGTTGAACCAGGCGTTGCGCTCCGTTTCGCCGGCCTCGGTGCGCGGCGGGAGGCTGATCTTCCGCCAGTGGGCGGCGTTGGCCGGTTGCAGGGCATCTGGCCCCAACACGCGGCCGAAGCGCAGTAGTTCATAGCCGGCACTGGGGCAGCCGGGGTAGCGGCGGGTCGCTGTGGTGTAGAGGTTGTATTCGAAGTCCGTCTCTTCCTGCTGGGTGCCAATCAGTTCGCCGCCGAGGAAGTAGGTGGTGAGCTGGCATTGGCCCCGTTCATAACGCATGCGCACGATCAGGCCCTTGTTCATTTCGCCGACGATTTCCGGCCGGTATCCGTCGATCTGCGAGGTGACTACGGCCAGCGAAGTGAACTTTCCGTTCGCGTCGTACCAGCCTTGGGGGGAAGCTTGGGCTCTGGAAGCTGAGTGCCGACGGATTGGTGGGTTGCGCGAAGTTGTTGGGGGGCGAGGCGTAGCCCTGCACCGGGGCAGGAACGAAAAAGTACATGTCGCCCCAGCAACTGTCGGTGCGGCCGTCCTGGGCCTGGTAGTCGAGGTCGCGCTGCTGGCGGCCGGTGAGGTGGGCGATCTGGCTGTCGTCGGCGATGATCTCGAAGTGAATCTTGCCGGCGCTGCCGTAGATTTGCCCGGCTTCGCCGATGCTGTCCTTGCGGTAGATGCGCTGGTTGATCTGCGGGTTGGCGATGTTGATTTTCGACAGGTGCATGTAGATCGAGAAGAACACCACTTGGCCGCGTTCGCCTTCACCGATCTCGGTTTCGTGGCGCAGGACGAGGCAGCCGTTGTCAGTCCAGCCATCGTCGACGCTTTGCGGGGTTCGGTATTTGAGAGCGTGGAATTCGTCGTTGGTCTTGGCAGTAGGGGCGCGGAAGTAAACCAGCTTGCCGTCCGCGATGGCGCGTACTGGCAGCGGCTGGCCGTTCTCCCGGGGGGCACTGAGGTGCATGCCGCCGTGCCAGTTGAGGTCGAAGCTCAGCGGGAAGGCGCCATCACCGGGCTGGCCACCAGGCATGGCGCGTTCGACGAAGGCTTCGTCGGTTTCACCCGCTATCGGGGCGGGAATGAAGGGAGGGCTGATGATCATCGGAAGGGTCCTTGCGCTTCGCTTATAGCGAGAGGGGGTAGCCGCTTTGGGGCTTGGGTTCGTCGTTCAGTTCGCGGGGTAGCCAGGGGACGTCCGGATGCAGCTTGGCCGGCCCACGCATGTCGAAGTGCGAGGCCTTGATGGTGAAGTCGCCCTTGGTGCCCAGCTCGATGTGGTACGGGTCGAGGGTGATGCAGGTACCGCCGGCGTTGAGGGTGATCTTGCGTTTGGCGGTGATGCGGATTTCGTCTTCGGTGCTGACAATGTCCAGCCCGTGTCGGGCGAGCAGTGCCAGGCCGTCGTTCTGCGCCTGGATCGTTACCGGGCCCTGGTTGGCGAAGAGCTTCATGCCCAGTTTCCTGGCGAACAGGCTGATGCCTTCGCCGACGGCGGTGGTGAAGCGCTTGGCGACGCTGATGTCCATGTTGGCGCCGGCGGT
>NZ_SWDV01000104.1 GCF_005877905.1 Pseudomonas nicosulfuronedens
AACGGTAAGCTGATCAACTCCGGTGAAATCAAACTCTCGCGGAACTTCACCTTCCATAACCCCGCAGCCACCAGCGAATCTATCAAGAAGGAAGATTCGTTCATTTTCCAGAACGCATACAATTTCACCGGTCCGGCACGCAGCGTTGGTGACGCGACGATGTATTTCGATACTGTCGACATGGTCACTATGCCACGCCGTGCTTACTCCTACTCGGCAAGCACACGTCGAGTACGACTCAGCCCCGACATCGCATACGACACGCCGATTGCATCCCAAGGCGGCGTGACGACCTACGATGATGCAGAACTCTATTGCGGAAAACTGGACCGTTTCGACTTCAAGCTGATTGGGAAACGCGAGCTGTACATCCCGTACAACATCTACGACCTAAGCTTCAAAATCACCTCGGACAAGGCACTTACCCCAAACCATGTAAACCCAGATGCAGTGCGCTGGGAACTGCACCGCGTTTGGGTCGTGGAGGCCACGCTGAAGCCTGGCCTTCGACACGTCTATAGCAAGCGAGTCTTCTACTTTGATGAGGACTGGTCGGGCGCAGGTATGAGTGATGAGTACGACGGAGCAGGCAAGCTCTACAAGGGCCTGCAGATGGGCATGAGCCAGCTCTACGACAAGCAGGCACCAATGTCGCGTACTTATTGGGCCTACGACCTCTCGACCGGTGTGTATTCCTTCTCGCAGAACTACTCCGATCTGAAGTTTGGCTGGCGTGTTCTGGACAAGCCCCTACCCCGATCGACCTTCACCCCGGAAGCATTACAAGCACGTAGCGGCCGTTAATTCGCCCAGCCACTGAGGGCTGCCGGATTTGCTCGGCAGTCCTCCGACGCTCAAAGGTCTTGAGTATGCCAATTCTTTATCGAGGCTTAGTTGCTCTCGTGCTGGTGCTCTGCGCGGGTATTTCGACCGCCTCAGCAGACTTTGTCGATCCACTGAACATACCTGCTCAGCCAAGTAATAAAGCTCAGAGCAGTATTTTAATCGGGGTGACGCAAACGCCAGGCGGGCGATGGGTAGCAGTCGGCCGACGCGGCCACATTATTTACTCCGATGACACAAAGTCTTGGAAACAAGCCAGTGTGCCGGTTTCAGTAGATTTGGTGGCCGTGCAGTTCCCAACCGCTAAACATGGATGGGCCGTCGGTCATGGAGGCATCATTCTCCACAGTTCCGATTCAGGACAGACCTGGACCAAGCAACTTGACGGAAAGCAGCTAGCAGACCTGCTGATTCAGCACTGGAAACCGTTGGCTGAACACGCCAATGAGGACAACCCAAGCTCAACTTATGCGCTGCAAGATGCCGAACGGTTCAAGGAGGAAGGCCCTGGGCGCCCCTTCCTCGATGTTCACTTTACGGACGAAAAAGCTGGATATGCCGTGGGTGCATACAACCTCCTGCTGCGCACGGATGACGGCGGCACCCATTGGCAGGTGCTGGCTGACCTGACGGACAACCCGTCAGCGTTTCACTTCAACGCTGTGCAGGTGATGGATGGAAGCGCCTACCTAGTCGGCGAGCAAGGACTCTTACTGAAAGAAGATCCTGAAAGCCATCGTTTCACCCCCATCCCGACGCCCTATAACGGGACATGGTTCGGCCTCGTTGCCCAGCGAGAGTCTCTATTGCTCTTTGGTCTTCGTGGCTCCGCATACCTGAGCCATAACCGAGGTCAAGACTGGACCAAAGTGGACACTGGTACGGATAGCACTATCACCAGCGGGATTTTACTGCCGGACGGTCGGACGGCGCTGGCCAGCGCCGACGGTGAACTACTGATCAGCCAAAGCAACGAATCTGCTCACTTCGAAAGAGCAATCCCCTTCAACACAACACCGATCTATGGGCTAGCACCGGTCGCAGGGGAGCCTGCAGTAGTCGCTGTAGGTGCCGATGGCATAAAGCGTATCGACTTTGGCCTCACTCCAGATCAATCAAAGCGCTAGGGATGGGGGTGAAAC
>NZ_SWDV01000105.1 GCF_005877905.1 Pseudomonas nicosulfuronedens
ATCGTTCTGGACTACCTTGCACACGGCGAGGCGGGCATCGCCCTTGATCATCTGTTCTACATGATCAAAGAGCCGCCTCTCGCTATTTCTGCCAAGTCCGCTGAGAAGCTGGCTCGTGTTGCAGAAGCGTTTGGAACACCTTTGAGCTGGTGTCCTTGAAGCTGGTCGTACAACGAAATACGTACTCGCTGCGAGAGGCCGCTTCTGGCCGATTGCTGCCGCTGGCGAGACCGGTTGCGACCCTTGGCAGCCAGTGGGATCAGGTAGCATTCGGTTAGGGAGGGCATTTTGCATTTGCTCCACTTGAGCAGGGCCGCTAGCTTCGGCCGATAACTGCGGAGCACTTTGAGTTCGACTGATCCATAATGCCCGGTTATAGCTTGAGCAAGGATGCAAGCGATGTCTTCCCGATTGATAGCCGTTCTATTTGCATGTGCAGCCGCACTGGCTTGCCAGGAGAGCTTCGCCAGCACTTCGTTGATGGACCAGTTTTTCCTTGGCAATGGCCAGCTGGCACTGAAGATCGCAGGCACAGCAAGTGACAAGCGCCTTGCAGACCAGCGCGAGCAAGCACCTGAGATCAGTGTGCTACTGCAATCCATCTCACCCCTCATCGCCAGAGGCGAAAGTGGCCTTGCCATTCAACGCCATGTGCTGAAGCGGTTTCATGAACTGGGCTGGCAGCCGATGATGGTTGGTTACAATGGCTATCCGGCGGCGATAGCCATTTCCATGAATGATGGCGTGTTGAACGGTTTCCCCACATCGCAACCGATCCCGCAAAACACGCTGGTAAAGGTTGAGTTGGTAGCGGGAACGCCTTACTCGCACTTGGCCCAGACTTGGACATTTGCCGGCAAGAATGCCACCCAGAAGCAAAAGATGATGTTGGAAGCCGCCCGGCTTGCACTACGTGAAGGCGTCGAGCAGGTACATGCCGGGGCTGAGCTGGATGGTATTGGCGAAGCAATTTCGAAGACGCTGAATGCGAGCCACATTTATCCCGTCAGGGAGTATTGTGGTTACGCCATGGGGGCCGCGCGTATTGAGCCGCCGCAGATTCTCGGGTACCGCCCTGCACATCCGAGCAATCTCCTGATGCATGCAGGCCAGGTACTCAATGTGTATGTGCTGGCGCAAACAGGCGAATACAACACCCGTGTCAGTTTGAGCAATGGGCTTGAAGCCTTTACATCAGACGGAGGCGACTCCGTGGTGCTCTCGGTGATGGTTGAAGTCACCAGCGACGGATATCGCTTGCTGACCAGATTTGTCGATTAAAACAGAGGTGCCAGGCTGATTTGAATGCTGCAGTTGTGAAGTAGTTTCTTGGATTCTCTCAAGTTGCCGATGTTGTCCCGGAAGCGTGAAAGAGATTGCCCGGCGTGTTCCTGTGAAGCTCAAGCCAGCTAGTCAGCATCCAGCGAATGCCGTCCGTCCGCTTCTGACCGGTTGCCGCCCCTGGCGAGAGGCCGCTACCGACTCATAGCGGACGTCAAAACTGCTACGTTTCAAACGTGTATCGGGTCAGATGCGTGCTGCGAGGACATTCTTTGCTGAACGTTCCTCGCTGGTTCG
>NZ_SWDV01000106.1 GCF_005877905.1 Pseudomonas nicosulfuronedens
CACCTCGTTTGGGGTGCGGAGCTGGCGATGGAGATCAATCGAACCAATATCCAGAAGGGGGACAGAATCCGGCTCACCTTCCTTGAGAAGACGCCGGTCACTGTGCCGATTCGAAAAGAAAACGACGAAGTCGAATGGAAGAACACGCACAGGAATTCCTGGCAAATCGACCGTATCGACTGATCCACCACGAAGCGCCCTACGGGGCGCTTTTCATTTCCTTGGAGTTACTCATGTCTGCAAATCAGATGGGCGTATACGCCCCCGAGAAGTTAGACGTGCTGGAAGCTGCAGAAGGACGGTGGAAATTCGTCTTCGAGCAACTGGCACCAGGGTTGGCAGATGCCAACGGCAAGCCTGGCCGAAACTATCCTTGCCCGGTTCACGGTGGTAGAGATGGGTTCAAGATCTTCCGAAAAACCAGCGACACAACCAGTGGCGGCGTATGCCGTACCTGTGGAATCAAGCCGGACGGCTTGGCGTTGGTGATGTGGGTAAACAGCTGGAGTTTCCACGAGGCGCTGCAGGAAGTCGGAAGCCTCATGGGAGTGAAGGACAAGCATGGTCGGACCGCCGGTGACGTTCAGCGGGTGATACCCCAGCGTGCTGTACCGAAGGCTGCCAGTAAGGGCCTATCGGATGAATGGGTAATCGCCACTCTTCGAACGATGGTGCAAGAGAGTGTCGCACTGACCCACCCGGATGCCGAACCTGCTCGTCTCTACCTTCGATCTCGCGGAATCCTTGTCTGGGACCGGCCTGAGTTGAGCCGCTTCGTGCGGTTCCACCCAAGGCTGACCCACAAAGGCCCTGATGGGGAGAAAACGACCTTCCCTGGGATCATCGGTGTACTGATGTCCCCGGCAAAGCAGGCCGTGACGGTCCAGAGGCACTTTCTGACCCCAAAGGGTGAGAAAGCCCCGATCGCGGAGCCGAAGAAGATGTTTGCAATTCCAAGCGATAGAGCACTGCCTGGCTGCGCGATTCCGACAGCTTCGCCTGGCAGCGTGATTGATGTCTGCGAAGGGTTGGAAACAGCGTTGGCAATCGAGACCGCAACGGGGTTGCCGGTATGGCCACTGGTAAACACCTACCTGATGGAGATGTTCGTGCCGCCGGCGGGAACTGAGGAGGTTCGAATCTGGATCGACAAGGACCGAAAAAGCGCCGGCGTGAATGCTGGAGTCGCGCTCAAAAAGCGCCTGTGGAGTTTGGGAGTTAGGGCCAGAATTCTGGAGCCGACACTAGACATACCGCATGGCGCCAAAGGGGTTGATTGGAACGACGTCCTGCTTTGGCAGGGCCCGGCCGGTTTCCCCGGGCAAGAGGTCTACCGCCACGTGCGGTAGGCCTCAGGCCTTCCCTCCTGATTTACTTTTTTCCGTACGTTTTTCTGCCTGAAAACGCCCTTTGCGCTTCACTCCGCCACGCAGAATTTGAGCATCGATTGCTGCGCCAAGGCGGTTTGCCATGCTTACTCACTCTTTCTCTGCCGCTGTTCTCGCCGTCTTCGCTACTGGAGCGATAGCGGCAGACGTACCCGCGGCCGCGCCTGCTGATCCCCTGGCTGGGAGTTCGTTCTACCAGGACAAGGAGCGTGGGTGGTTCTGGTATGAGGATCCGCCAGAAGAGACTGTTCCGCCGGTGGAACCTGAGAAGCCTGATCCACCCAAAGCGCCGGAGTCTCCGAAAACTCCTGAACCAGCGCCGGCTGCTGATCCAGCCCCTGGTACCGTCGCGTGGTTGCGCGTGATGCTCCCAAAATTACGGGACCAGGCGATTGACAATCCCACTCGCGAAAACATGAGCGCGTATTACTTTGCTCAGAGGTTAATGCTAGATAAAGCGGAGAGGTTCTCGCGCAATTCTGTTGAAACTATTCGTAATGATCCGTTCCTCGATGAGGACATGCGTTATCCAGCTTCAAACGCGGCAGCTGACGCCATATCCACCGAG
>NZ_SWDV01000107.1 GCF_005877905.1 Pseudomonas nicosulfuronedens
CCCTCCAGTCCTTTGCTTTGTCTTATAAAAAAGCGTCTGAGTATGTTGCTGCTTCGTTGATTCAGCGGTATTTCAATCAGGGCCGTGTTGATGCACTGAACCATTGGCAAGAGCGGCGTGCAGCGATGGCACTTCAGCAGTCGCTCAGCCAACAGGAGATCCAGTGGGCAGGGAAGGGGGATAGCTTCAAGTTCTATATCAAACCCATGCTTGGCTTCCTTGAGGGATTGGTCTATGCGGTTGCGCCGTTCATGGCGTTGCTTCTGATGATGGGTTCGAGGGGGGCAATGACCCTGGCGAAGTTCTGCGCATTGCCGCTGTCGACTTCGCTCTGCATGCCTCTGCTGTCGGTGGTGAATGCGTTCACGCTTTGGTATGCCGGCGCCAAAATGGAAGCGATATTCAACGGGTACGACCCGATCTCCACGGGCTTCGCTCAGATGCAACTCTTGGACATCGACCAAGCCATAGGCTCAGCCCTTGGCCTGGGTGGTTACCTCGCGGCTTACACTCCCGCAATCGCCGCATCGATCGTAGGAGCTGGAGCCTTTGGCATGACTGCGATCATGTCGGGTGCGACCTCTGACACTAAGTTCAACAGCGAGGATATGACCCCTCGGACTCAGCGGCCTTCTCCAGTTATGGCGACGGAGGCAGTCTACACAGCCGACCAGGTTGGCAAGGGCGTCAGCGTTACCGGTGCGACACAATTGGCCGAAACGATCAGTGGGCAGCAAGCGGCTTCCGCCTACGTTCAGAGCTCGAAGAACGCCTCGGTAACCGCGACCGAGAACATGCAGCGATCTCTTCAAAGCGCGATTCAGCAATCTGCACAGACAACCACGGGTCAGCAGAACCTCGCATCGCTGGGACACCAGGTGGCGTCGAGCCTGAATCTTTCGCAGAACTCCCAGTTCACCAGTGCCGCGAGCCAGCTCAAAAGTCTGGGATTCAATGAGAATAAAATTGCTCAGGGGGTCTTCGCAGCCAGCGCTGGAGCGGCGGCGCCTTTGGGCTTGGCAGGCGCACGTCTTGAGGATTCCGAACAGTTCCAGAAACTGTCATCCACTCAGCAGCAGCAAGCCCAACAGGCCTTTACCCAACTCACTTCAGCGGTGCAGGCAAGCTCGAACGACCAAACCGCCTTCAACGCTGCAGACTCGTTCAGTCGCTCTTCCCAGGCGAGCGTAAGCCAATCGACTGGTGAAACTCTCAGTCAGTCCATCGGGCAGGCGCGTCAAGCGCAGGAAACCTACTCCCGGGCTTCGAAAATGGAGAATGTTTACGCTGCGAGTCAGTCATTGAACCTCAAGCAGGCAGCAGTAACTTCGCTGCTTCGTGGAGAGTCTCGTGCGGAGTCTGCCCAGGCCCTTGCTGAGATTGCCGGCCAAACCGAAGGAGGGCGTGCGGCGTTTAATACGGCGATGGCGAGCGCTTCTATCCGCGGGCTCTCGACCGATAGGGAAGAGCGTGTTGCCATGGCTGCAATACGCGCGTTGAACCAGGACGGAAGGCTGGGTGACTTGGTGAGCTCGAAGATGTCGCCGTTCGACTTCTCCATGGCTGCCGTCAGCGGCAACGAGAGCTCGGGGCTGACCGAGACCTCAATCAGTACAGGCAACCTGCAGACCAGGATGAGTCAGCTAGACGCCGGAGCGTCCGAGGCTTTCCGTAGTAACCAGGACATGACCAGATCTGGCCTCACTGACATGAAAGAGAGTGGCCCCCTGGTCGTCCAGGAGGCGCGCGACGGTGCGATCGACAGAGTCAATGAAGAAAGGGATATGTCGAACGAGCGGATGAACGCGCTGCAGGCTGACAATCCGGTACCAGTGAACAAGATCGCCGTGGCGTCCACCACACCCGTGCATGATACCGCTGAGAGTTTCGCCACCAACGGACTCGACGCAGTTGGAATGGGGATGACCCAGTTGATCGATAAGGCAGT
>NZ_SWDV01000108.1 GCF_005877905.1 Pseudomonas nicosulfuronedens
CAGATAGCTCCTATCCGCACGATCTCTACCAGCCCGAGCTGCCCAAGCTCGGCATTGCTCCCGAAAGTGCACCTTCGCTCCCTTTCGGCATTCTCGATACTCAACGGAACCCCAGCCCTGGTTCCGGCAGACAGATCCACCGTCAATCACGTTGTTAACTACAACCCACTCAGCTAGATAGCCACTGCCACCACCCCAGCTCTTTATCCACTGCGAATCACGCTCCTGGGTGTAATTTTGAGCACTGCCCTGCCGAGTTATTCGCTGGTCCCGCTCGGCCTGAAACTGCGCTAGGTATTCCTGAGACACCATGCCTTGGGGCTCAGACGCTACCTGCGGAGTACGGACGCGCGGCAGCTCGCCGCCGTTCTGGCAACGGATCACGTTTTCATCGATGGCATTCCCACCGTTCAAGCAATCGCGCAGTGAGCGACGATTTGAGGCTTCTGGCGCGGTTGAGCGATGGGCTACTTCAGAAGGAGGTGCCGGAAGGTCCTGAGGATCTTCGGCAATCGGAATACTCTCTTCGACGGGCGCAGGGGTCGAGAGACGATCTACGAAAGAACGGAGAAGAGGCCAGGTCAGCGTGAGGACTGTAAGCAGCACCATGCCGCCAAACAGGTGCAGAGCGTTCCAACGAAAGGCCTTGCGCCGCTTCCGAGTTATCCCCTCTCGCTGCCGCTCACTACTTTCGCGACGCATCCATTCGCGGTCATCCAGTCCCATGGTCCTTCCCTGCGTGCATCCGTACATGGCATGTGGCCATGTCGAAGCTAGCGCGAGACGCCAGTACCCGTAAAGACTCTAAGGGGACTACATAAGGCCAATTGTCAGAAACAGCCGGTTGAAATGAGGCTTCGTCGCCCAGGAAAGGCCCGGTTTACTGAGTTTTTGGGCGGCCTAGAGGCTCTCATGCGACTAATGGCTGATCATCGGTAAATGACCTTCGGTGCCTCAGTCGGGTATTTCTCATTCATCTCGCCAAGCAGGTCCATCAGCTGCTTCGACTCTTGCGGCATAGTCACGGAAAATGCGGACCACCCCTGGAATTCCAACACCTCCGGCATATCCACCAATCCCGTGATGGAATCCCAGAAAGCGTCCCAATTCCGACCATACCAATCGGGAAATTTCAGGGCTTGCGCCAAACACTCATGCAGCTCCTCTTTACCCTGCACGTCACCAAGATCAATCGTAACGATCTGCGGGCGGGTCATTCGGGAATGTCCTGCGGCCCGGCGTCCATCAGCTCCGCTGGCAAATGAAGCGCCAGCAGCTCAGCAGATGTACCCGTGAAGTGTTTCAAGACATACGCCATCTGACGCAGATAGATATCCACCCACTTGGAGTACGCGGCGGCATTGGGCTGCAACGGTCGATCCTGCATGAAGGCGTGGGCTCGGGCGAGAAACAACGGAATGACGTCGTAATTCTTGCTGAGGTAGAGCCCGATGCAGTGGTTGACGAAGCTAACCAAGGGGTAGAGACCCGAGGACATCCGATACGCCTGATCGGGGACAAGGTCGGAAGTATTCAGAATCTGATGGAGGCGCTTGAGCTTGGCACGCTCCTCCTTGGCCCCAGGAATCGACAAATCCATTTCCGCCTACCGCTCCACTATGTGGTCCAGACCCTAGCGCGAGGTGCCAGTATCGGTAAAGCCTCTGGGGTGACTACATCGGGGGTATTGTCAGAAACAGCCTGTTGAAGTGGGGTTTTGTCCACGCTGAAAGGCCCGACTTACAAGGCTTCGAGGTGGCACAGGGTGACTCTCATGCGATTCATAATGCTGATGTCCCAGGTTCAAGTCCCGGTGTAGCCACCATCTCTCGAAAGGGGTTTAGCGAAAGCTAAACCCCTTTTCTTTTGCCTGCGGAAAGTCTACGCGCTCTTTATACTGAGTT
>NZ_SWDV01000109.1 GCF_005877905.1 Pseudomonas nicosulfuronedens
GCCTTCGACGACCAGCCGATCAACCCCTCCGGCAACGTGCCGATGAGCGAGCTCATCGATGCCTCACGCCGCCGCCTGCTGAAGAACAGCCTGGTGCTGGGCGCCGTCGGCTTCCTTGGCGGCAGCCTGTTCCCCGGCCGCTCGCTGTTCGCCGCCGACGCCCCGGTGCCCACCGGGTTGCTGGGCTTCAAGGGCGTGCCGGTGCAGCAGGACCCGAAGTTCGACCGGGTGATCGTCGCCGAAGGCTACAGCGCACGGCCGTTCTTCTCCTGGGGCGACGCCGTGGTGAGCGGCTCGCCGGCCTGGAAAGGCGACGCCAGCGAGGACTGGAAAGCCCAGGAGCTGCAGGCCGGCGACAACCATGACGGCATGCACTACTTCCCCTTCCCCGATGCGCCGGACAGCCACGGCCTGCTGGTGATCAACCACGAGTACATCAACCCGACGCTGCACCCCAAGGGCCAGACCTTCGAGGACCGCCCCGATGGTTCGCGCGGCCGCCCGGAAGGCGAAGTGCGCAAGGAGATTGCCGCCCACGGGCTGAGCGTGATCGAGGTGAAGAAGGACGCCGGCGGCCACTGGCAGCGTGTCGAAGGCTCGAGCTACAACCGCCGTATCACCGGCAGCTCGCCGCTGGACCTGTCCGGCCCCCTGGCCGGCCACGACCTGCTGCGCACCGCCAGCGACCCCGAGGCCAGACAGGTGCTCGGCACCCTGAACAACTGCTCCATGGGCGTCACGCCCTGGGGCACTTACCTGGCCTGCGAAGAGAACTGGCACCAGTACTTCGTCAACCGCGACAAGGACGACTACACCAAGCGCGTTTCGCACAAACGCTACGGCCTGTCCAACGGCCAGTTCAGCAACTATTACGCCTGGGAAGCGGTGGATGAGCGCTTCGACGCCACGCCCAAGGCGGACCAGCCCCACGGCGGCCACGTCAACGAGCCGAACCGGTTTGGCTGGGTGGTGGAGATCGACCCCTTCGACCCCGGCTCCACGCCGAAGAAGCGCACCGCCGTCGGCCGTTTCTGCCGCGAGTGCTCGACCCTCTCGCTGGGCGCCGACAACCGCATGGCCTTCTACTACGGCGATGACACCAAGGGCGAGTACATCTACAAGTTTGTCCCGGCGGGCCAGTACCAGCCGAACAACCGCGCGGCGAATATTGACCTGCTGGACGAAGGCACCCTCTACGTCGCCCGCTTCAACGCCGACGGCAGCGGACAGTGGCTGCCGCTGGTGCACGGGCAGAACGGTCTGACCGCCGAGAACGGTTTCGCCAGCCAGGCCGAAGTGCTGGTCAACGCCCGCGCTGCCGCCGACAAGCTCGGCGCCACGCCCATGGACCGCCCCGAATGGGTCGCCGTGCAGCAGACCACCCGCGAGGTCTATGTCAGCCTCACCAACAACGACGCGCGCGGCAAGAAGCAGCCGGTGGACGCCGCCAACCCCCGCCAGGAGAACCTCCACGGGCAGATTCTGCGCTGGAACGAAACCGGCGGCGATCCGACCGCCACCACCTTCCAGTGGGAAATCTTCCTGCTGGCCGGCGAGCACAAGGGCGCCAACGCGCCGGAGAACCTGATCGGCACCATCAACGGCGACATCTTCTCCTCGCCGGACGGCCTGTACTTCGACACCGCCGGTCGCCTGTGGATCGAGACCGACTACGACGACGATGTCCCGGCGATGCAGGCCATGGGCTGCAACCAGCTGCTCTGCGCCGACCCGCACAGCCGCGAGGTGCGGCGCTTCCTGGTCGGCCCGCGCGGCTGCGAGCTGACCGGCATCACCCAGACGCCGGATGGCAAGACGCTGTGGGTGAA
>NZ_SWDV01000110.1 GCF_005877905.1 Pseudomonas nicosulfuronedens
CGTTGTCCAGGCAGTACCAGGGGCGGGGAAGGGAGATCGTCGGGCACGCCTACTTGGAAACCGTCTGACCAATTCGCTGAGCACTAATCGCAACAATTTTGCTGTGTTCTCACGTCAGGGGTAGGGGGGTAGTTGGATACTCCAATCCCCTTTCGACTGGAAACCACGCCCCCTCGCACGCGCAGAAAAAATTCCCCTTTTCAAAAAGCTTTACCTTACCTTACCGGTCGTCATCAGCCCTATAACCCTTGTGGCACTAGGCTTACGCCCGGTGTTAACTGCCATTTGAAATCAGCAAATGGTTAACAAGTTAACTAGACCAGAGCTAGACCAGCGTGTGTGTCACCGCCTCAGCTTTCTGAGCTCTTCCTGGGCTTCTGACCGGCGATCATCGATGTACCTGGCCAGGTCAGCTAGATGGACACCCCGCGCGGTCTTCTGCGAGCGCTCCATGCGTACGATAGGCAGATTGATTTCTCCCGCCAGCACCTTCCGCTGGAGCTTCTCCGGTGACAGGTGGCTGAAGTAGTCGGCGCATACGCGCTCGAGCGGGATGATGGCTGCTCCGTTGTACTGGGCCATCAGCAGAAATGCGGTGTTCACTGTTGGTTCCTCAATCACTGGATTGTGGACTCCCCTGGAGATTCGAAGTGGAAACATCCATCGTGCTGACAGCGATTGAATTGGTTGAGCTTAGCGGTTACCGAAAACCCTCTGCGCAAGCCAGATGGTTGGAGCGCAATGGCTTTCCATTCGTCATGGGTGGCGATGGTCAGCCCAAAGTTCTGCGCCAGGCAGTTGAAGGCCGCCTTGGAGGGAAGTTGGGTGAGAAGAAGCGAGAGCCGCAGCTTCGCCTTCGGTCGGGTCAGCAGCCTTTGCAGAGGCTCAGCACGCTGCGCGGTTTGTCCTGCAGAATGATGTTTAGCACCAAATGAAGGCGCAGCAGACGGTCTATCTTGTCCAGGTTCACCCTCTTTCCCTCTGGCTCGAAAAGGAGGACGCATGTCGAATATCGAGGTTTATGTTCCAGCAGTGGACGGCTCCGCTTACTGGATTCACGAAAAGGGGGAGTCCTGCCAAAACGCGATTCACACCCTGTTCACCGACGACTTTGCTGCTCCGCCAACCCAGATGGTGGTGGAGATTACGACTGATTCTGGCAAGGTTGTGAGGGTGAGCATTCCCTACAGCAACACAGGTAAGGCAGTGGTTCGGATTGATGACGAGCTCATCTAGGTTGCATCTGGCTCGCTTGATTGCAAAATGATGGCTTGATATATGTTGGCCTCCATCGACTAGGAGGTAAGGATGATCAGGCTAAATGAAGAGGAACTCGCTGCTTGGGATCAGTTCGCGGCGGCAGCCCTGGGGATGGCGCTTGAGCGTTATCCCTCTCGACCTGAATTAGCTGCGCGGGAAGCAGCTGCTACCGCTGATGAGCTAGTCGAGGAGCGTCGTCAAAGAGCGCGCGAAATATGACCGATCGATAGCTTTGCCAGGGCCCGCCGCTGAGCGGGCTTTGCTACTCATCGCCTGAGGGGGTTTCACATGGAGAGTCCTGAATGGCCTGCGAAGAGCAAGCAATCCGTCTTAATCGACTAGCAGATGAGTTCGAGCGCGCTCTCTCTGATGGCACGCATATAGGGCGTGACTGCAAGGGCCGAACTGGCCGCACACTTCGAGATATTCTCTCGAACACCCCTTATGAATCGCATGTCGAGCTACTGTCAAAGTGGGTTCTGGAGGACTTCGAGCAAAGAGGCCCTGGCAGGATAAGAAACATCGCGGATACGTTCGGTCAT
>NZ_SWDV01000111.1 GCF_005877905.1 Pseudomonas nicosulfuronedens
TGGACGGAAAAAAGCCGATCCCAAGTTCGCGCTCTCTCAGAATTCGTTCTGCGTGCCCGCATCAGGTGTGACAAGCGCCGTTCCAGCCACCTGGTTGGGAAGTAGCAAGCCGTTTGTAGGAGCGGCACCGTTCCGGGCGCGCAGAGCAGAGGGAGAACATGTACCCCACTTCGGTGGAACTGATTTTCTCCCTTGGGCAACCTGGTACCGCCGTTGACCAGACGGCGATCAAGTGAGGTGATGATTGGATAATGGGCTAGAGGTCCTGGAGCGGGTTCTTCAGGCAAGCATTCGCGAGCAACGGGCCGCGCGCCGCTGGAAGAGTTTCTTCCAGCTCTGCACGCTCGGCTTGGTGGTAGCGGCTTACACCGCCGGCGGCCCGCCACTCTCCGAAATGTGGGGAGAAAAGAGCGCTGGAATTACCGCGAAGGTTGCGGTCAGCGGAACGATCGCCGAAGGCGAGCGCGCGGGTGCTGCGATTGTGAATCGCGGCTTAGCGGCTGCGTTCAAGGACCCCGGACGAAGGCAGTGATCCTGGACATCAACAGTCCTGGCGGCAGCCCTGTGCAGGCTGGACGGGTGTACGACGAGATCAAGCGGCAGCGGAGCCTCCATCCAGACGTGAAGGTTTATGCGGTGA
Source organism: Pseudomonas nicosulfuronedens (assembly GCF_005877905.1). Classification (GTDB taxonomy): domain Bacteria; phylum Pseudomonadota; class Gammaproteobacteria; order Pseudomonadales; family Pseudomonadaceae; genus Pseudomonas; species Pseudomonas nicosulfuronedens. The sequence goes on from NZ_SWDV01000111.1 coordinate 641, forward strand.
TAGGAGATCTTGGAGCTTCGGGGGCTTACTACATCGCCAGCGCGGCGGATGAGATTTTCGCTGACAAAGCCAGCCTGGTTGGATCGATCGGGGTAACTGCAGCGAGCTTTGGCTATGTCGACCTGATGAAGAAGTTGGGCGTCGAACGGCGCGCATACACCTCTGGCGAACATAAGGCTTTCCTTGATCAGTTCCAGCCTGAGAATCGCGCTGAGACCGAGTTCTGGCGGGGCGTGCTGCAACAGACCCATAGGCAATTCATTGCGGCTGTGGAGCACGGCCGCGGCGATAGGTTGAAGACTAAGGACCACCCAGAGCTCTTTTCTGGCTTGGTGTGGTCTGGAGATCAGGCAATGGGGCTCGGCTTGGTCGACAAGCTCGGTGACGTTGACTACGTCGCGCGCGACGTGGTCGGCGCTGAGAAAATTGTGGATTTCACGCCGCGAGGAAATGCTTTTGACCGGTTCGCGAATCGCGTAGGTGCAAGCTTCGCGGGCGAGATTGCGATGACGATGGGGCTCGGCAATTTAGAGCTGCGATGAAGCTCGTGCAGAGTGCTGTGGGTGGCCAGCTTTGTGGCTATGCGCCGGCCTCGTATCAGTTGCGCTGTGCGGATTCTAACTCTTGATCTAGTAAGGATGATCTAGTGAATAAAGCTGTAGTTCGTGGCGGTGTTGTTGGGGGCTTAGGCGTTATGGCCTACGGGGCATATCTGTTCATCAGTGCCGGCATGATGATAGGGGGCTACTCGACGATTGGTGACTACAACGAGTGCATGAGGCTTTCGACCAACATCGCGGATCATCAAGGTGAGGTGAAGCAATTCCTCACCGAGGTTCAGAAAAGGCTCCCTGCAGAAGCTACAGCGACAGATGCCGTTCAGGGGACTGCAGAAGTGGCAGGCTCTGCTGTAGGCAAAAACACTTCGGATCCGAGACTCGCTCCGGAACTCAAAAAGTGCGTAGGAGAGTTGAAGCGGGGGCTTGAGACCGCTAGCAAATCCTAAGGCCGCCTATTCTGCACGCCCGGTCGGTTTCTGGGCGTTGCATGATCCGGTGC
>NZ_SWDV01000112.1 GCF_005877905.1 Pseudomonas nicosulfuronedens
TATAACGCGCCAATCACCGCTCCACGATGCGATAGGACATGTTGCGGTGGGTATCGACAAGTTAGGATCTTGAACAGCAATAATCGTATTCTGATCGCTTCCGTTCTGGCCTAATGACACTCGACCGCAGGCTTCGAAATCCACCTGAATAAGCCCTATCCGGCCGACAGGGCCACGTGGAATCCCCTTTGCAGAGCCATTCGCGACCTGTTTCTTGCTCCCCGTGACCACCGCCGCCTCTACGTAGAGTGTGTCTCCAGTTTCACCGAAGAAGAACTGTACATACTTGCCGTCCTGGTTAGGGACGGCATGAGCCTTAGTAGGGGTTTCGAGAAAATCGCACCCGCCTAGGAGAGCTAAAAGCAAGACGGGCCCCGCCGCCAGTATGCAGTGTCGAAGTTGATTCATGAGATTCCCTAAAGACGAAATTGTCCGGCGTGCGAATAATTAAGCGCAAACTGGAGTTAGTCAAGGATAATATATTTGTTCCGCGCAAGCTGGGATTGGGGGAAGTAATTTATCGACCACAATACTCGTATAATATTATTATATGG
>NZ_SWDV01000113.1 GCF_005877905.1 Pseudomonas nicosulfuronedens
TGCCTATTCGGGATTGCCGGAGTTACAGCCTTAGAACAGGGCTAGTTGCGTCAGTTTGTCCTGATTTCTAACCGGTACAATAATATTTTGTCGTGTTTCAGCTGGCTTCTGCTGGTCCTGATCCAGATCGCTGCCAAGGGCATAGCCGCGGCGGAGTCTGACCGACCAAAGCCCAAAAATATGGGCCGGCGTGTACCAGTGCTCCCGCTCCTCGGCCGCCAGGGTGTTGCCCAAAATGATCGTTGCGGGGATGTGCAGCAGGCTGAGTTGTAGGTAGCTCATGTGAACGGCGCGCGAGTCGATGTCCTGGGCCGTCACGTGCATGTGGTTCTGATAGCTCAACCCTTCTTCCTGAAGGGCCTCAGCCATGGCGACGACCATGGCGCCGGCTCCGACCGCAGGCTCGAGCAGCGTAATGAACCCTTTGCTCGCAATGAGGCGTCGTAAGTCGCGGCCGTCGCCTACCTGCTGACGTGCCATGAGGGCGCACACCGAGTAGGGCGTGAAGAACTGACCACGGGCAGTGTTCCCCAATTCGAGTTCGCCGAAGACCTTTCCTAGGACATCATCGGGACCAAACTCGAGGGCCATCGTCAACTCGGCAAGCATTTGAGGGAACAGCTTTTGCTCATCCGCTTCGTAGCGCTGCATCAACGCCATATAGCGTGCCTCGCGCGGCTCTCTCTGTGAAAGGTCGACGCCATTGGATACTGCGATTGCGGCCATTTCAACGAAGTCGCCGAAGACGTCCCACAGGTGGTGACGGCGACTGGCACGTTCCAGGAGTTTGACGATGTTCTTGCGGTGTACTTCAGAAGTGACCGTGGGGATTTTTGCCGTGGCGTTCATGGTGCAACCTGCTTAGGAGCTGGAGCACCACGATCACATGCGCTTTTGCGATCCCAAGCCGTGCAACGGTGGATCAGAACCCCATGCAAAGCTGTTCGCCCGGCGCCGGCATGATCAAGCTAACTTGCTCAGCCGGTGTCGAGACATTT
>NZ_SWDV01000114.1 GCF_005877905.1 Pseudomonas nicosulfuronedens
CGCTTCAGCATGGACGAGCGCCTGCGCATCGAGGTGCTGGAGTTCCATGACGACCAACGCCATTACCTGCCCGCGCCAGCCCTGCCGTTGCGTCCGCTGTCATCGCTGGAGTCCAGCGGCCAGGATGCCGTCTGGGGCCTGCAGAGCCGCGATGAACTGGCGCTGCAGCAGGTCAGCAACCGCGCCTACCACTACCGCGATGCCGGCGCTTCGCTGGATGCGCAGGTCGACCTGCTCAAGTCGCCACAGACCACCTATGGCGAGGCCTATCACTACGGCGAGCCGCACCAGACGCTCGGCGACGCCTACGCCCAGGACGAAGACCTGGAGAGCGAGAGCGGCTACTTCTACGCGCGCCTTGCCCACGAGCGCTACCTCAACAACCGCACGCGCCTGACCGGCAGCACCAGCAGCCCCGTCCTGGTCCCCGGCCAGGTGCTGAAGCTCGATGATGTCGACGAGGCCTATGCGCAGGGCGCGGTGATCGTCCACCTGCACAGCAGTGCCGCCCGCGATCGCAGTTTCGAGGTGCAGTTCGAGGCCATTCCCTATGACGAACAGGTCTGTTTCCGCCCCGACGTGCCAACCAAACCCGTCATCGCCGGCAGCCTGCCGGCGCGCGTCACCAGCCCCGAGCCCAACGACCTGTACGGCCACATCGACCAGGAAGGCCGTTACAAATGCCACTTCCTCTTCGACCGCGACCATTGGCCGGCCGGCCGCGAGAGCCTCTGGCTGCGCCTGGCGCGCCCCTATGCCGGGGATACCTATGGCCTGCATTTCCCGCTGATCCAGGGCACCGAAGTCCGCGTCGAATTCGAAAACGGCGACCCTGACCGGCCCTACATCGCCCACGCCATGCACGACTCGCGGCACCCCGACCTCGTCACCCTGCAGAACTACAAGCGCAACGTGCTGCGCACGCCGGCCAACAACAAACTGCGGATGGACGACACGCGCGGCCAGGAGCACATCAAGCTGTCCACCGAGCACAGCGGCAAGAGCCAGCTCAACCTCGGGCACCTGGTGGACGCGCAGAAACAGAAACGCGGCGAAGGCTTCGAGCTGCGCACCGATGGCCACGGTGCCGTGCGTGCCGGCAAGGGCCTGTTCATCAGCGCCGACGCCCAGCCCGGCGCCCAGGGCGAAACGCTGGACATGCAGGCCGCCGTTCGCGAGCTGGAGCAAGCCCTGCAAGAACTCCGCGGCATGGCCCGCGACGCCGCCCTGGCCATGGTCGAGGCACCGGACCTCTACGCCCCCGAACAACTCAAGGCCGCCCTCGACCTGCTGCAGCAACCCGGCATCCTCGCCAGCGCCCCGGACGGCATCGCCCTCACCAGCGGCCAGCACCTGCAGATCGCCGCCGCGCAGAACCTGATCGCCACCGCCGGCGCCAACATGGACATCAGCGTCGCCAAGCGCTTCACCACCGCCGTCGGCGAAGGCATCAGCCTGTTCGCCAGGAAACTGGGCATGAAGCTCTTCGCCAACCAGGGCCCGGT
>NZ_SWDV01000115.1 GCF_005877905.1 Pseudomonas nicosulfuronedens
GGGATGCATCGGTTCTGACTGTGTTAATTGCGGTGATGTTGTGCGCAAAAACTCCTCTGAAAGGCTCGTTTAATCGTTTGCGAAGTATGAATTTTTCACTTCATTTTGCCTTCACTGTTTGGGCTGAAAACTAGCTAAATCAAGTAGTTTTAATCTTGGTGTGTGTTGCATGGGGTGCAAGGGGTAGAGTGTTCGAATCACTCCGTCCCGCCCAAACTTGAAAAGGCCGGTTCAGCAATGAGCCGGCCTTTTTGCATTTCTCTTTCCGCAAAATTACCTAGATCGACTGCCAGCTCGGCGCATCCCTCAGCGCCCAATCATCCTGTGCAGCCAGGAAGGTCGGCAGGTCCCGTCGTGCGATCCAGATTTCGCCTTGCCACTTGATGACGCCGATGCGTTGGTCGGCCCAGGTCATGAATGCGCGGTGAGGATCGGTGTCGGGGATGTGCTGGGTGTCGTGGAGGGTGGGGAGGACTTCGTCGCTGAGCCATTTGGCGATGTTGCGGTGTTCGGGGTGCCAGAAGCGGTAGAGGGCTTTGTAGGCGCCGGATTCGCTGATGACTTCCACTTCCTCGCGGAAGCCGCCGAGGTATTCCAGGATGACGGCGCGTTTCTGTTCCGGGTCCATGCGCTGGGGCAGGCGGTAGGGGCGGCGGGCGTTGATCAGGAGGGAGAAGTCGTGGGCGACGAACCAGGGTTGGCGGTCGATCAGGACGGCACGCAGTTGGTGGGTGTGACGTTGGAAAACGACAGGGGTGAAAGGTCCTTGCATGGCATTGCTCCAGTGTCCACATAGAGGGCTGCCATCTACGTCACTAAGCGTAGGGTGGCAAAGCGCGCGGGGTTAGCGAACCGGAGACACTGGACCCGGCAGACCCGAGGGTCTCCCCGCGCGATCCGCCATAGAGCCAGTAGTAAATACTACAAGCGTGAAAGGGCCTACAGGAAACCTTCGCTGTTTCCCGCATGCGCTTTCTGCGCAGTCGCGCCAGTGTCTTTCGAGTCGCTAAACCCGGTCACGGGATTGACCGTGACGCCCGGAGGATGGCGGACGGCTTTCCGAGGCGGCAACCTGCAAAGCTCGTAGGAATCCAGGAAGCGCGTTGAGGTGTGAGGTCCTAGTGAGTTTTCTCTATATAGAAGAGGTAGCCGAGAGGGGCGGCGCACCGGCTTGGGCCCGTCCGCCGTCGGTGCTCATGGCGGTGTGCGGTTACGGGAAGGGCTTGCCTCTATATGAGGAGAGGGAAGGGGAGAGGTTATTTGTCATCTTTCTGCAAAAAGTCGTTGACGGGTCTTTTTAAGTCCCTATAATGCGCACCACTCCCAGCGACGAAGCGATGAAAGAACTTGAAAATCAAGTACTTACAGAGATTTGAAATTGAGAGTGGTGGCCAGGCAGGTGATTCACTTGCCGCTTTTCATTAGCTA
>NZ_SWDV01000116.1 GCF_005877905.1 Pseudomonas nicosulfuronedens
GCGAGAGGTTTCGATACTGTAAGCCCCACTAGTAATCACTTACCGACCGGCTGCAAAAAAACTAAGCCCCCCACCGGAGGAACATAGACCATGGAGGGTGCCAGCTCAGCATTTGCAGAATTGCTCGCCGACGACCTTGCCTCGCTCGCGTCACTTGGTGACCGCCAGGCGACTATCGCCACTCTGCTCAGAACTACAACATCTACGGCAGAGGGGCGTCAGCGTTTTCTGGGCCTGGACGCAAAGTTCATGCTGGGAGACTTGGCATTCACCCTTCGTGATCTCGCACCAGCAGCGCATGACCGCCTTAGTTCGACCCTAGGCCCACACCAGAGCAAGCTGCAGAGCGAACTGGGAGCCGAATCTGTAGCGCTAATTTGGTCGATCACCTCGATGGCCAGAAGCGTTATCGCTGTCGATAGAGTCGCAGATGCCTTTGCTGCCAACGATGCGCAGCGAGACGCAATCATGGCGTTTGGGCTCGAGTGGTGGATGAAGCAGCTCAGTCCTCAGGCTGCGCTCAAGTCTTGGTATGTAATCAAGAAGCTCTTCCCCCCTGAAACGTTGCCCGCATTACTGCTGTCGCTCTGCTCTGTTGCTCTTCAGGTAGCCACCCCCGATGACAAAACTCCGGCTCAAGCGGATGACAATATCCGCGAGGCGCGGGAGATTGCGGCGAAAGTTGGGGGAGTTGAAAAGCTCGTTGTGAAGCCGCTCAATGTTCGGCTTGGCCCTGGTAAGAAGTACCCAAAAATCGATAGTCCGCTTGCTCCTGGCTCCATCGTCTCCGTCGTGAAGGAGACCTCTGATGGGTGGACATTTGTCCGCCGGCATGGAACTGCGGGAGATACTGGGGGCTGGGTGGCGTCGAAGTTTCTAAAGGATGTTCCAGAGGTCGACTAGGAACGCTTGAACATCGGGTGCTCGTCACTCACTCACGACCCTTGGGTGTACACCATACAGCCGTTCAGTAGCCAGAAGCGGAAGTCTCGGATGCACGCCATGGCCAGAGTTGCCCGTGACGAGGGGCAGCTACCGGCCAGAGGCGGACGGCTGCCACCGACCAGCTGAAAGCTGAGCTTTACTCCATTCGCTCACTTGGAAATCGCGAACCCGGATATCAGATGGACTTCCTTGAAGACTTCATACTCAACCATCTGGCACTGGACTCGGACGGCCGCAGGTGTGGAGTTACTACCTATTAACGGATAGGCTAGGCCCGATCAGCTATGTTGACCCGGCTGGGGGCAAAGGCGCTAATGAAATTGAGGGGCACTCTGGCG
>NZ_SWDV01000117.1 GCF_005877905.1 Pseudomonas nicosulfuronedens
CGACTCGCACGACGTGACGACCTTGCTAGGCTAGGCGCAACCGGGCTGGCTTCAATGGAAGGCTTGCTGCCTTCAAGGACTGATTAGGCTTCGAACCCCATGCGGTCACTCCAAGATATCTTCTCGGAAATTGCCACAGTGCCCGACTTCTTCGAGCACCAGATTGACTCCGTTCACTATCGAAATGGCTGGGGCGACTCTCCGCTGCATGTTGTCTGCTGCTGGGGGGACTGCGAAGCCATACGTGTACTCGTCGCCGCTGGCGCAGATATCAACCTGCCCGGCGAGACAGGCTTTACTCCACTCCATTGTGCTGTAGAGCAGGAGCACCCCGAGGCCGTAGCGCTGCTTCTCGAACTCGGTGCCGAAATTGTCCGGGATGCCAATGGGTCAACACCTGCTGATCTGGCATCTTCGCTAGGCCATGGAGGCGCACTCAAAGCCCTCGCTGTGGCCCAGAAAGAATAGGGATGTGAACCTTTCGGGGACGGGGCTATCGATGGCCATTTTTGGCTGATATCACCTAAACGGGGCCATTCAGCAGGGCCGCCCAAGGCGTTGGTAGCAAGTGACGGCAAGTGATTTTGATAGTTTTCGGCAACCGTGGCATAAACAAATCTCATTTACTTTGCAGGACGACTGGAGCTGTCATCCAGGTTTAAAGTTTTCCATGTCGTGCCTCCATGCGAAGGGCCATCTTCCTTCCTGGCTGCATCTATAGTATTAAATTGCTAC
>NZ_SWDV01000118.1 GCF_005877905.1 Pseudomonas nicosulfuronedens
CTGGCTGCCATCTGTAAGCAGGATCCGCGCAAGCCGATGGAGAAGGTGATCAGTGTTTATGCCTCCGACTTTGCCAAGATCTACGGCATCCCACTCCGTCACTGCTACGAGTACATGAAGGAGGCCGCGGACTCCCTTTACGAGCGTGACATCAAGACCTACGACAACAAAGGAATGGACCGGAAGCGCTGGGTTGATCGCGCGAAGTACGTGACGGGGGAAGGGCGGGTGGATCTGTACTTCACCGTTCACGTGATGCCGTACCTCTCGCACCTGACCAAACGCGTAACCACTTACGATCTCCGCCGTGTCGCTCAACTTGAGTCGACAAATAGCTATCGACTGTTCGAGATGTTGATGCAGTTTCGGAGTACAGGTTGGGCGCATATTGAAGTAGATCGGCTGCGCGAGGCCCTTGGGCTAGATGGAGCCTACGAGCGCTTTAACAATCTGCGGCAGCGGGTGATTGATCCTGCGGTTAAGGAGCTCGAGGCCAAGAGTGGGCTGATTGTGACCTACGAGCTGCAGAAGGCCGGGCGCAAGGTGAAGGCAATCAAGTTTGCCTTCAAGGACGCAGTGCAGATGCCATTGGTTCTGCCGGACCAACCCGAATTCATTCCTGGGAGTTGGGACAGTGACACGCCGCTTTCTGACGCATTTGGCGAACTGCTGAATGAGGAGCATGAGATGGCGGACGCCGAAATGCATTGAAGAGTGTTGCTACTAGCAACAGCATAACCCGGCCTAGCCGGGTTTTTTTATTCCCGACTATTGGCCGTCATTCGTTGTAGGGCTGTTGCTCGACGCTGCAGTCAGGCAATCGAAATGTAGCTGTGCCGTAATCTGTAGTCGTTTTGTGGTCAGGCAGGAGCCGCCGCCGGGGGCTGCCCAGCTAACGACCGTCATCCGTTGTCATTTAAAGGTCAATGTTGAGAGTTCGGGACGACAGCAAACAGCGCACGTCGCCATCGAGCGACCTGCTCGGAACTCGCTTTACCCTGGTTCTTGAGGGCAGAAAATACTGCAACAGAAAATCGCATCGCTTCGTCGTCATCGTCATGGTGATCAATCATCACGATAGGGAAGGCACCGGCAGTCCCAAGGTCCAACGAAACAATTGCGATAGTTCTCACCAGGTGAACACCCCCGACATCGACATCTTCTGCCAGATATCTTGAGAGCGACGAGACGATCCCTTGCTCGCAAAGAGCAACCAATCCGCTTGGCTGCGTTGCTGGTCCTGCG
>NZ_SWDV01000119.1 GCF_005877905.1 Pseudomonas nicosulfuronedens
TTCTGCCTCCAAAGCCGCCTGACCGTCGCGATGCAATATTTCCTTGAGGTTACGCGCCAGGGCTCTGAAAGCTCGAAAGGTATTTGGCCCAATCAGCCATCAGCGGTCGACGCTTCTCAAGGAAATCAGATCGGGAATAGGAGCTTTCAACGGCGCCCCTTTCATCGTGCGCCAACGCGAGCTCACAGATGTACCTAGGGTAGTTGGTGCATTCCCCTGCCCAGTCGCGGAATGTTGAGCGAAAACCGTGGCAGGTCACGCCCCGATAAGCAAGGTCCTCTTGCAGCAAGTCCCGCATAGCATTTCCATGCATGACCCCTGACCTTCCGTGCCCAGGGAAGAGGTACTGGGAATCGCTATTTCTAGGGATCGCCTCATGTAGCCGTAGAACTTCTTCGGACAGAGGAATGGCGAATGCTTGACGAGTTTTCATGCGGGACTCGTCCAGCCTCCAGACTCGCTCTACCAGGTCAAACTCTTCCCACCTGGCAAATCGAACCATATGACTGCGTGCGCCGGTCAGTAGAAGCAGCTGCAGCGCTTGAGCATTGCGTACTCGAAGCTCGTCGAGTTGATGCATGAGCTTCGGTGCATCCTTCCAATTCAAAGCTATGAAGCGCTCGCATGTTCGAGCCTTTTTCTTCTCCAACCTGCTGAGTAGATTCTCTAAGTGCCCCTTCCAACGCGCCGGGTTCTCACCACTACGAAGACCTCGCGCCTTCGCAGCATCCAGAATCTGCTCAATCTGGGAGCGGACTTCATCCGCAGTCCGACTTTTAACCGCCCAGATCGGACGCAGAATGCTCAGCACATCTTCAGTCTGCACATCTTTAGGAGCTGAAGTACCGATCCGATCAAACGCGTAATGCTCCAGCTTACGAATCCAGCCCTTACGCCAACGCTCCGACCAAGCACCGCTGTGTGCTTCGAAGTATTCTCGGGCGACTGTCTCGAATGACTTCTCGCCTAGCCTGGTTTCCTGCTGAGCTAGTTTTCGGGCTGCCCGCTCAGCATCTCTCGCGGCGAGCGGATCTACTCCTGAACTGAGCTGTATTCGAAATGCACTGCAGGCAAGGCGAGCATCTTTGAGGCTCACCTGCGGAAAGCCTCCCAGCCCCATTTCGCGGCGCCGCGCATTTAGCTGGAAGCGAAATACCCAAGACTTGCGACCTGTCG
>NZ_SWDV01000120.1 GCF_005877905.1 Pseudomonas nicosulfuronedens
TGATCCATCAACCCCTGCTGATGGTTGGCCAGCTTGTTCAGCGACTGGCTGACCTGCGCCGACTCCTGCGCCTGGCTCGACAGCGATTCGGTCACATCACGGATGCCAGCGACGTTGCGGTTGATCTCCTCGGCCACCGCACTTTGCTCCTCGGCGGCGCTGGCGATCTGCAGGTTCATGTCGGTGATCACACCCACCGCATCGCCGATGCGTTTCAGCGCGGCCACGGCCTGTTCGACCTGACTTACGCTGTCCTGCGCCTGACGGTGGCTGTTGCTCATCGCGCCGACCACATCACGGGTGCCGTTCTGCAGGCCCTCGATGACCTGGCGGATTTCCTCCACCGAATCCTGAGTGCGCTTGGCAAGGTTGCGTACCTCGTCGGCGACCACCGCGAAGCCGCGGCCGGCTTCACCGGCGCGGGCCGCTTCGATGGCGGCGTTGAGGGCCAGCAGGTTGGTCTGCTCGGCGATGCCGCGGATCACTTCCAGCACCGAACCGATCTGTTCACTGCTCGCCGCCAACCCTTCGACCTGGCTCATGGCGCTGCTCATGTCACTGGCGAGCTCATCGATCAGGCGGGTGGTGTTGTCGATGACATTGAGGCCATCGCGGGTTGCCCCGTCGGCGCCACGGGCGGCGTCGGCGGCCATGGCAGCACTGTTGGCGACGTCGTGGGCGGTGGCGCTCATCTCTTGCGAGGCGGTGGCGACCTGGTCGACTTCGCGGAATTGCTGCTGCATGCCGGCGCTGGTCTGGCTGGCGATCTCCGAGGACTGGTCGGCCGTGGCGCGGGCGTCCTGCACCGAGGATTTCACGTCGCGGATGATCGGCTGCAGCTTGTCGAGGAAGCGGTTGAACCAGCCAGCCAGCTCGCCCAGCTCGTCCTTGCCGCTGTAGTCCAGGCGCTTGGTCAGGTCGCCCTCGCCGCTGGCGATGTTGCGCAGCATGGCAGCAACGTTGAGGATCGGGCGGGTTACGCCACGGGCGGTGAGCCACA
>NZ_SWDV01000121.1 GCF_005877905.1 Pseudomonas nicosulfuronedens
AAGCAAACTGGGCAACAGCAGGAGCGCACCGAATGGCACCGAGTGGTGTTTTTCGGTCGACTTGCTGAAGTCGCAGCGGAATACGTAAAAAAAGGCTCTCAGATCTACGTTGAAGGATCGATGAGAACTCGTAAGTGGCAAGCGCAAGACGGCCAGGATCGCTACACCACGGAAGTGGTTGTGGACATCAACGGAGAAATGCAATTGCTTGGTGGTAACCGAAATCGTCAAGACGATGGGCAGCAACAAGCTCAGAGTCAGCAACGATCAGCGAGCCACGCCACGCAGCGCCCGCCACAGCGACCGCAACAATCGGCACCGCAGCCGGCACCGCAGCCAGCTCCGGATTACGACTCGTTCGATGACGACATTCCGTTCGCGCCCATCAGCCGCTGCTTGCTGTTGATTAGCTGAAGTCGGAACTGTTCAAGAAAGACGCACCTTCGGGTGCGTTATTTTTATAAAAGGAAATCTAATGAGCGAGCAACTTCAAAACGCTTTGGCTGTAATTGCAAAG
>NZ_SWDV01000122.1 GCF_005877905.1 Pseudomonas nicosulfuronedens
GATCTCCATCGCCAGCTCCGCACCCCAAACGAGGTGATTGCCAATGCGCAGATAGAACGACCGACCATTACGTTTATTGAAGCGATACCAGTGCGAACCTGAACCGTTGTAGATCCCTTCAACAAACTCCCCCTCCATGCCCTGCCGGAAGGAAAGCTCGATGTCTTCTTCAGCAGCACAGGAGTTCGAAGCTTCGGCATCGACTGCATCCAGTCCCCGGTGGTCATTTTGCTCAAGGAGTTCCCCTTCGACCGAAACAACTGCAGCCTGCATTGCCGGCTGTAGCCGATCCTGCGGGCGATACAGGCGATTGAGGATGACGGGCTCGAGAGCCAAGACATCATCATTCAGCTGCAGCGTCACATCGTCACGACAGTACCGATGCGAATGGACGCACATCCCCTTGTAACTTCTGAGGTAGGCCGGCTCATCAAAATCAACACGGACAGTATTCATCAGCACTCCTCCCCTTGGCGCAGGTAGGTGGGCATGTGGAAGTTGTCGTAGTCGATGTGGTCGCACCAGACTGCAGTAGCCGTTCCAACGCGTGTAGCTTGCTGGGACGTCGTTCTCGCGCGGCGTTTCAGAGCCCCTCGGATTAGCGCCATGAGCGACGGAGCGTGCATCAAAGCAGCAGCGAGCACGATGCAAAGTGCAAAGGGCACAACTGCCTTTACGAACGCCGGGGCATACAGCGCGCCCAGGAAGGACAGCAGAAAGCCATAACCAACCAGCACTTTCGCCTTCAGGGTTTCATTGGATTTGATCATTTCAGTTCTCCGTTTTTCCGACGGAGAACCCCCTAACGGAGGTGTGCCCCGTCAGGGTTTTTGAAACGAAAAA
>NZ_SWDV01000123.1 GCF_005877905.1 Pseudomonas nicosulfuronedens
GGGAACACGGTGTAGGCCCGTTCCAGGGTGAAGCCCCGGACGTTGGTGATGATGACGCGGCCGTCCTTGAGCGCGGGGACGGCATCGTCCTGGATCGCGCCGGAGGTTTTGTACGAGCCGTTGGGGCCGTGGTGAATCTTGATGGACATGATTCACTCACCTCCCTATGAACGGCACGAAGCGCATGCAGAAGCGCGTGGCCAGGGCGGAGAACATAATGTTGAGCGCCTGCGGTACGCCGAGGAATTGCAGCGCTGCCGCCAGCGGTCCAGGGAGCGTGGCGTACATGGAGCGGACCATGTTGGAGACGCCGAGGCTGTCGATCAGCTCGCGCGCCACGGTGTAGCTGACATCGAGCAGGAACAGGAACGACTGGAGCGCGCTGTACATGGCCCACTGGGTGGCGACCACGAAACCGTCCTTGATGAAGTCGTAAATGCCCTGGGTGAGGAAGTCCCAAATCCACTGAAGGAACAGCACGATCTGGTCAAAGAAGCTGGATAGCCATTCCATGAGGGTCACTCCTTCAGAATGACGAAGGCGGCCAGCACCGATGCCATAAACATCAGCGCGTAGCGCAGGTAGGAGAGCTTTTCCTCGTACTCGGTGAAGCAGAGGCTGACGGTCTTTTTCCAGACCACGAAGGTGTCGCAGGGGAGCTTGCCGCCGCCCTCGCCGAGCTTCAGATCGAACACACCCTTGAGCTGGTCGGCGTTCTCTTTGATCTTCTCGGAGAACTCCTTTTTCGCTTCGGCGACCTTGGCTTCCCAGGTGGTTAGCGCGTCATCCCAGTTGCCTTGCTTGGGTTGCGCCAAGGTCTCTTTCGGGCC
>NZ_SWDV01000124.1 GCF_005877905.1 Pseudomonas nicosulfuronedens
CGCAAACAAATTCGACGAGCTTCGGGAAAGTGATGAGGTGCGTGCCACATGGAAAACGGATGCTGAATACGCACGCCGGCTACGCCAACTAGCATCAGACCCGGATGACTTTGGCTACCCACGGCACTTTGCTCACGATCTTCTGACTTCAAGTCTCCGTACCGAACATACAGCACTATCGCAAGAGCGTTTTCTTGCCACTGAACCAGGGAAGACTGAGCCTGTAAGCCGTTTTCGTAAGCTGCCCCTCGACGGCTTGTGCAATACACTGCGTGCAGGTACCGACAGCGCACGTGGTGCATTTACTTCCCCGCGCCCAATCCACCCGACTTTACCTCGAGTGATAACCGTACGCGAGGCGGCACGACTCCACTCATTCCCGGACTGGTTCCGTTTTCATGCAACGAAGTGGCATGGGTTCCGACAAATTGGAAACAGTGTGCCGCCATTGCTGGGACGAGCCATCGCTTGTTCAATTATTAAAGCGCTCGGTATAAAACCACAAAAGCCAGTAGAAACCCTAAAAACAGGACCTATAGAGCTTTTGAAATTTGATATGAGCAAAGCTGCCAGGCACTTCGACGTCCCTCACGACACCATTGCTCAGCGCACCCGAAAATCCGCTACTGCAGAAACGCTAACGGAACTAGCAAATGCCTGAATTAAAACCGACACGTAAACCGAGCCGTTACTCCTCAGTAATAGAGAAAGTATTCTTCTCTCATTACACGCAAGGGGCAAATGAATTTGAGTTTACTCGCGAAGAGTTAATAGCTACCGCAGCAGAGCAATGGTGTCGTG
>NZ_SWDV01000125.1 GCF_005877905.1 Pseudomonas nicosulfuronedens
GGAAGTGGAGTTTTGAACTTTAAGAATTTATGTCTCTGTTGAGTCAGGCAGTTAAAAATTTACAACAGCCATAGTTGAGATGGTGTAAAAGGGGTAGGGGCTGTTCAAGGGGTGAGTGGCGGAAAGGGGACAGATTTATTTTTCTACTCTAAAACTAGGCGCTGAGTCAGAGTTAGAGTACGGGAAATAAATCTGTCCCCTTTTTCTCGTCCCCTTTTTCTCTAGCGGCGGTGAAAGTACAGCGTTCCAGCCAAAACTGGGAAAAGTATACTTCCACTCTTCCTGCTCAAGCTGTTCCATATTGAGGTCTTTATGGATTTGCAAAAAGGCTCTGGTGAAGATTTTATGCTTATCTTGAACTCGCGGGAGCTAGAGCTTGTTCTTTCATGTCTTCGGGAGTCTTTTGCTCTAATTGGCCGGAAAGAGTATTTGTTAAGGGCAGGGGTCCCTATAGAGGAGGCGTTGATGATAACGATGGAGTTGAGGGCGGTTATGGAGCGTGAGGGCTTGGGGCTCTAAGTTGTAAAAGGGGCTGCGACGGTTGAAGGAAATAAGTTGTTGGGCCAGGATGGGGTTCTGTATAGAAAACCATCCAATTTGACACATATTCCTGTGGATTTTTGAGAGATGAAATCTTCTAGTTATTATAAAGCTCTTCCGGAGTCTATGCCCGTGGAGGACATAAAGGTTGAGTTTTTAGATGTGCTGAAATGCTTAAAGTCTGTGGCGAAAAGGGGACAGATTTATTTTTCCTACTCTAATCTAAGCCAACGTGA
>NZ_SWDV01000126.1 GCF_005877905.1 Pseudomonas nicosulfuronedens
ATAGAGCTGGCGGGTATTGCCGCATGGGAAAAGCTGACACACCGCCTGGCGCAAAAAGGATTCAAGATTACGGGAGAAGATGAGGTCAATTGTCGATTCCGCTTCAACGACATCATCGTAGATGTGATGCCTTCAGATGCATCAGTACTGGGCTACGCCAATCGCTGGTTCGTAGATGGCCTCGCAAACGCCAGGAAATTTTCTCTCCCGAATGGGCGCAGCATTCAGATCTTCGAGCCGTCCTATTTTCTAGCCACCAAATTGGAAGCTTTTAGCGGTCGCGGCAACGGAGACCCCTATCACAAGGATGTTGAGGATATGGTCATTCTCATTGACGGTAGGCCAGAGCTGCAGGCAGAGATCGCGCTATGTACTGCTGAATTGCGGCAGTACATCGCCGACGGGATCACCTCGCTAATGAAGCTGAATGGCATTGACTATGTGATTCAAAGCTCAGGATCTGTGACTGCCAACCCAGGAAGGGAAAAGCTTATCCATCAGCGGATGAAAGACCTGAGCAATCTGGGATGAACCATACGGCGAAAAGCTTTAAGGGACGTGTCAGGGGTGAAAATCGCGATTACGCGCACGCTGTTATCGATGAACGGCGGGGCCTTTTCGTCGTTGTCGATGGCACGTCAAAATCAGGTAGCGGGCAATTAGCTCAAGATCTCGCCCAGAACATTGCTGACACCTACCAGTCGAGAGTAAGCCTGGGAGCCGAGGACGGCACCTTTGATCTATCTACCC
>NZ_SWDV01000127.1 GCF_005877905.1 Pseudomonas nicosulfuronedens
CTGGTCGTCGCCGGCCTGGGCATCGAGCACTACCTCGACCTGCTGCTGGACGCCCAGGACGCGGCGGTCGGCATCGAAGGTGGCACTCCGCGCACCATCGAAGGTCCGCTGTATGTGGCCGGCGCACCGCTGTCCGAAGGCGAAACCCGCATGGACGACGGGAAGGACGCCGGCACCGTGATGTTCCTCTCCGGCCGCGTGTTCGACCTCGACGGCAAGCCCCTGGCCGGCGCCGTGGTCGATCTCTGGCACGCCAACACCAACGGCACCTACTCGTACTTCGACAGCAGCCAGTCCGAGTACAACCTGCGCCGGCGCATCGTCACCGACGCCGAAGGCCGCTACAAGGCGCGCAGCATCGTGCCCAGTGGTTATGGTTGCCCGCCGGATGGCCCGACCCAGGAGCTGCTGAACCAGCTCGGCCGCCACGGCCAGCGCCCGGCGCACATCCACTTCTTCATTTCCGCGCCGGGCCATCGCCACCTGACCACGCAGATCAACCTGGCCGGTGACCAGTACCTGTGGGACGACTTCGCCTATGCCACCCGCGACGGCCTGATCGGCGAGGTGCGCTTCGTCGAGGACGCGGCCGCCGCCCAGGCGCGCGGTGTGGAAGGGCGCTTCGCCGAGATCGAGTTCGACTTCCAGCTGCAGCAGGCCGTTTCCGCCGACGCCGAAGACCGCAGCAACCGCCCCCGCGCCTTGCAGCAAGCCTGATT
>NZ_SWDV01000128.1 GCF_005877905.1 Pseudomonas nicosulfuronedens
GAATGTATTCAGTGATATAGGACATATGTGTCGTTCTGGGATGCTGAGATGGCACAGGCCTCCTTGGCTTCTGAGGGAATTCAAGTAGTTTTTGTCTGCAATGTACTTTTCAGGATGTTTAGCTGTGTCAACTAGGATGTCAATGATGGCAAGGGTCGATCGGTGTTTTTCTAGCTCGGATGGCTTTTTCATGATGGGGGAATATAATTGATTGTGACCAATATTTTGTATGAGGTGTTGTTTGGGCCAAGTATAAATTGTGGCTCGATAGTTACTTCTCCCGTTTGTAAGCTATGTTCAATGTAGGAATCTAAAGCTTCTTCTGAAATTATCGAAAAGTCTAGGCTTCCATATTTGTCCGTTAAGAATAATCGCAAGTTGTCAACTTCATTTGAGGCAGATTTTAT
The DNA here is from genome assembly GCF_005877905.1 of Pseudomonas nicosulfuronedens. Classification (GTDB taxonomy): domain Bacteria; phylum Pseudomonadota; class Gammaproteobacteria; order Pseudomonadales; family Pseudomonadaceae; genus Pseudomonas; species Pseudomonas nicosulfuronedens. The sequence goes on from NZ_SWDV01000128.1 coordinate 408, forward strand.
TTTATTTGAGCCCCATTCTGCTTTAATCTGGCGCAATACCTTGCCTGGTGTGGTTTCAGTAATATAATGGTAAATCATTTCGGAATCCGAATGACCTAATATCCATCGGAGTACGTCGAGGCCGTCTTTATCTTCATCTTGGTGCCAGAAGAAGATTTGCGCAAAAAAACGTCGAAGTTGATGGTGTCTAAAATAATAGCGCCGCCCCTCAGCGTCTAAAGGGGTCTCGAAATAATCGCAGAAGAAGTCTATGCTTCCGTTAAATGATTTACCATTATATTAC
>NZ_SWDV01000129.1 GCF_005877905.1 Pseudomonas nicosulfuronedens
GAATTTTGCCGTCTGGTGGAGCAAGGGTGTCGAATTTAATCTCTCTTCCCATGCAGTGACGCACTGCAGACGAGTCCAAAACCTTCCGGCCCAGCCGGCCCCACTGAAAGCAAATCGAGGATTTCACCATGACCAACGCCACCTACAACCGCCTGGACAAAGACAACGCCGCCGTCCTGCTGGTCGACCACCAGGCCGGTCTGCTCTCGCTGGTCCGCGACATCGATCCGGACAAGTTCAAGAACAACGTGCTGGCGCTGGGTGATCTGGCCAAATTCTTCAACCTGCCGACCATCCTCACCACCAGCTTCGAAACCGGCCCCAACGGCCCGCTGGTCCCCGAGCTGAAAGCACAGTTCCCGGACGCCCCGTACATCGCCCGCCCCGGCCAGATCAACGCCTGGGACAACGAAGACTTCGTCAAGGCGGTGAAGGCCACCGGCAAGAAGCAACTGATTATCGCCGGCGTGGTGACCGAGGTCTGCGTGGCGTTCCCGGCGCTGTCGGCCCTGGCCGAAGGTTTCGATGTGTTCGTGGTGGCGGATGCTTCCGGCACCTTCAACGAGATGACCCGTGACGCCGCCTGGCGTCGGATGGAAGCGGCCGGTGCGCAGCTGATGACCTGGTTCGGCGTGGCCTGTGAGCTGCACCGCGACTGGCGCAACGA
>NZ_SWDV01000130.1 GCF_005877905.1 Pseudomonas nicosulfuronedens
AAGGCGGCTCTTTCTAGGATGTCCAAGGCTTCAAGGTGGTTTTCGTTGTCTGATTTTAGGAATGATAGTAGGTGATGTGCAAACTCTGCCCAATGCTCCGCTTTGGCATTAAGCGGCCTTATGCTTTCTTCTTTCGATTTTAATATCGAAAGCAATATTTGAGCGATTTGTATATTAAGTGCGATCAGCGTTTTGTTTTCTGGCTTCGATTTGTTATCTTGAGGTGGGGGCTCATTTAAGTGTTGGGAGAATCTGATGGTGTTCTGTTCCAAGAAGCTATCAAGTTCACTCATGGTTCGAAAGCCACTAGACTCGAGCAGGTATGGGCTGTCCTTCATCGCCTGTATGATAATTCCAGTTTGGAATATTCTTACCCAGCGGTCTCTAAAAAAGTGAAGGATGCTTGCAGGCAAATATCTTTCCAGTAGGTCTGGGTCATACTTTGTATGGCCGAGTGCTTCTGCCATGGCATAAACACTTCCAGTGTTTAAGAATGTAATTACACCAGAGGTGGATCTCATTGTTGTTGGTCGCAACAGGGATTGTGCTAGCTCGTTTATGTAATCACCTTCTTCGGGGAATAGCGTTGAGAGTTCTTGTTGTATTTGTAGTATTCCGCTTTCCTGTTGAAAGGGCTTGGGCGTTTCGGGGGCGATGAAGTCG
>NZ_SWDV01000131.1 GCF_005877905.1 Pseudomonas nicosulfuronedens
TCAACGTCAAACTTGATCAGCATTACTCCTCCCAGCGCTAAAGCTGGATGTGGCGGTATTAATCTGTACTCCGGTTCTTTTTCATTTATTAATGGCGAGGAGTTCGTGGCACTGATGCGGAACATCGCTGCAAACGCGACTGGGATCGTATCTGGCTTTGCATTTGATCTCGCTATTGATGCAATGGATGCTCAAACTGCAGGTGTCATTCGGAACCTGGCGAATAAGATCCAGTCCCTAAATCAGATGTTCTCGAATAGCTGTCAAATTGCCAGCGGTCTAATTACTGATGCAAAAAAGGCTTATGAAGAGTCTTCAGACTTATCATCGGCGATCAGTGCCTTCGGTAATAATGTGGCTACGGACTTCTTCAGTGCAAAATCTACCGCAGATGATTCACCTGCCAACAGACTGGTCTCTTCCGGGAAAGCAACTAATTGCAAGGACGTTGGCAATGTTCTGTGGTGTGCCATGCAGAAGACAAGCTTAGCTTCTCAGATTCTGTTTGGAAGTGATGAGAATGCCGAGTTCATTATGTCGATGGTGGGGTCTTTCATAATTACACCAGCAACAGACGAGAAGGGAGGGAAGAACTTCACAGTCACCCCTCTCCCTACGCTCATCGGCAGCGATGGCGTAAAGTTCTTCGTAG
>NZ_SWDV01000132.1 GCF_005877905.1 Pseudomonas nicosulfuronedens
CCCTTCGCAAACATCTTCCCGCTCCTATCGGGGGCTGACTTCGATGGCTTTAAGGCCGACATCCAGGAACAAGGTCAGCTCGAACCTATCATTCTGCTCGAAGGCAAGATCCTCGACGGTCGCAACCGTTATCGAGTCTGCTTAGAGTTGGGGGTGACCCCGATCACCAAGGACTATGACGGTGGTGATCCTCTCGCCTTTGTCGTCGCACTGAACCTCCGCAGGAGGCACCTGACGACAGCACAGCGTGCCTTGATAGCTGTAGAGCTGGCCAAGGAGGATCCCCAAGTCGACGGAGACGCAGCAGAGCGAGCCCCGCGCATACTACTTCCCAACGCTGCAAAGACGATGAATGTCTCCCCTAGATCCGTCTCATCCGCAAAGCGAGTCTTGCGTGATGGAGCACCCAAGCTCGTAAAGGCGGTAAAGAACGGAGAGGTGAGCATCTCCATCGCTGAACAGTTGGCAAAGCTCCCCGTACAGCAGCAAGACGAACTGTGTGATCGAGGGGCAAAGGCGCTGCGCTTGGCAGCACAGCGTATGAAGCAGCCGAAGGATCGCGCTGAAGAAACACCAGTCCAGGATGCTCCTGATCGCCGAGAAGCACCCCAACCAGAAGAGTTTGCGTTGCTACCTTCAG
>NZ_SWDV01000133.1 GCF_005877905.1 Pseudomonas nicosulfuronedens
AAGCGACCGCATCTGTCATAGGTCTGACAATGGCTGAGATCGTTGGCCGGCCAAGCAGCTTCGTTGCTCGCCATCTGCGTTCCCCACCGACCAACTCGAACATGCCGTTCTGAAGTGGTCTCACCAGGATGGGCTTAGCCAGGCCCAGCGTTTGGATCGAGTTCGCGAGCTCTTCTAATGCTTCCTCGTTAAATGTAAGGCGCGGTTGATACGGAGACCGAACTATCTGGTCTACTCCGATATCTTGGAGAACCGCTTCGTTGGCGAGAATAAACTCTCCTTCCAGCGGCTGGATGACAGCGTTCTCTTGTTCTGGAGTGATGGGGCTTGGCGTGGGAGCTGGTGGCGGACCTTCACCATCACCCACAACCCGGGCAGGTTTGCGCACCCCAACCATACCGCCTGGTTTTGCTCGACCTGGATAGTCGTTCGACTTCATTTTTTGTCTCCTAATGGGTGTTGCTACTAGCAACAGCCGCTGGATTCTGCGTGGCTCTTTCGCATCAGATGAGTGCTTTTGCTGAGTGTTGCTACTAGCAACACTTCGTCAGACCACACCATTTTCATCCGTGTTGCTACTAGCAACAGATTGTGGCGTCGGTGGTCGTTCCGTTTACCTGATCACCGCTGGGCCAGTGTT
>NZ_SWDV01000134.1 GCF_005877905.1 Pseudomonas nicosulfuronedens
ACGGCAGCGCGGGAAGCGCCGACGGCAGCGCCCAGCTTGTCAGCCAGGGAGTAGAGGATCTTGAAGTTGTCGCCATTGCCCATGCCGCGGCCGCCGGAAACGACGATCTTGGCAGCGGTCAGTTCCGGACGGTCGGACTTGGCCAGTTCTTCACCGACGAAGGCGGACTTGCCGGCATCGGCCGGGCCGGAAACAGCTTCAACAGCGGCGGAACCACCTTCGGCAGCGACGGCGTCAAAGCCGGTGCCACGCACGGTGATGACCTTGACGGCAGCCGAGGACTGCACGGTAGCGATGGCGTTACCGGCATAGATCGGGCGCTTGAAGGTGTCGGCGCTGACGACTTCGATGATCTCGGAGATCTGGTCGACGTCCAGCAGGGCGGCTACGCGCGGCAGGAAGTTCTTGCCATTGGTGGTGGCGGCGGCCAGCACGTGGCTGTAGCCCTTGCCCAGCTCAGCGATCAGCGGAGCAACGTTCTCCGGCAGCTGGTGAGCGTAAGCGGCATTGTCGGCGACCAGCACCTTGGAAACACCAGCGATCTTGGCAGCGGCTTCGGCCACGCCACCGACGTTCTGGCCAGCGACCAGGACAGCGATGTCACCACCGATCTTCTGCGCGGC
>NZ_SWDV01000135.1 GCF_005877905.1 Pseudomonas nicosulfuronedens
GACGCTTTAATCGACAACTTTGATGGCCCGCTCAACGAAATCCTATCCATTGATGTCATCCCATTTGTCCCAGGCCACGAATCACGGCAAATGGAGGTGTTTCGTGTCAGTGTCTAGCAATGACATTCTTGAGGTAGCTAAAGCACTCCTCGGTGACTCAGGTGAAGCTTTCGCGCGCGCTGCAATCGGTCGGTCCTATTACGCTGCTTTTCATGAGGCCAGAGAAACTGTCGAAAGGCTTTCATTAGCCACATCGGACGGAATGCTCGGCGGGTCGCATGAGAAGCTGATTGGGGCCTTCGAGGGAAAGGGGCGTGGCCTTTCTAAAATTGGCGCCAGACTTAGACAGCGAAAACTAGCAAGGCAGAAGGCAGACTACGACGTAAATGAAGACGTTAGCACTGCAGAAGCTCAGCTCCACTTGCAGCATTGCGAGATATTGATGGCCGACCTACGGCGCCTCGCCAATCCGTGACCTAAGCCCCGCACCGCGGGGCTTTTCGTTTCTGACCCATGGCCCGTGAACACCAATCTGCTGCCTCTGAACTCCACTCGATACAGCTTGAGAGATTACTTAGATCATACTCATCCTAACGATAAGCATCTGCTGCTCCTCAT
>NZ_SWDV01000136.1 GCF_005877905.1 Pseudomonas nicosulfuronedens
GTGCGCAAGGTCATGGGTGTTCCCCTCGAATCATGAGTTTTTATTTGGTCTTTCTGTTTTTTTGACTTCTCTGAGATGTTGGCTAGAGGTTTTGATGGTCGCAGTTTCGGGGATGTTTACCTAATGGGATTGAACTTGGTGGGAAAGATACCCGATCCAGATTCATTCCAGTAAGTTGGGTGCATATGAACAAAGAGTCCTCCCGTAGCGAGTCTGGCTGCAGCTTGGCATATGGCCGGCACCGGCTCACGGTGCCGGACTCTTTCAGCTGATTGCCGGGGGTAGCGTTACGCAGGCGGCCAGCACCCAGGCGGATGCATGGTCAAACCTCAGTTTGTTCCGCCATCGCCAGAGCGTCGTCGACCTCGATACCCAAATACCTAACAGTACTCTCCAGCTTCGTATGGCCGAGCAGCAACTGCACTGCTCTCAGGTTCTTTGTTCTGCGATAGATCAGCGATGCTTTGGTCCTACGAAGCGTGTGGGTTCCGTAGAGTGTGGGGTCGAGGCCGATTGTGGTTATCCAGGTTTTCACAATGCGGGCGTACTGCCTCGTGGAAATGTGAGCTGAAATTCGAACACGACTGGGAAAAAGGAACAAACTGAGGTT
>NZ_SWDV01000137.1 GCF_005877905.1 Pseudomonas nicosulfuronedens
ATTCTCGATGAGAAGCCGTGGCTAATTACGCTTAACTACGCACCAAAGTTCGTCGCCTACGGTGAGCAAGATCCTGAAAAGCTCGGAGATGTGGTTACGAAAATGGCAGAGGAGGGCATGACTCAAGAAGCCGCTCTGCGCTTCCTGGCGCGGCCCGAATCCAACCACTCACCACGACGTAGCCCCCAGATCCAGACCATTCAGGGTATTGGGAAGCTGAAGGTCGCCGGTGAGAAATTGGAACTCACAATCGAAAAAAGCATCAATCCCGAGAAGCTGAACTCCAAACTCCACCAATTGCCATCACCGGACCGATTCGTGATGACACTTCCGTCGGATAAGCTCGAAAATAGGCCCACCATAAGTGGGGGAATTGCCGAAATAGATGGTCTCGATGAAGTCATCATTTCGATCGCGCAGTCGCTCCAGAGCAGGGGAGGGGAGGGTGCTCTTCTGCATTAGTTAGGTTACATGCTATTTCGAACGTAAATGTTGCAGAAAATAAGCCGACAAGTATTTGACGATTTTTTAACGCCGGCGGTTAGATCATTTTTTTAGGAAGTGAGAAAGGAATCGCGGTAATGGCAATTGGT
>NZ_SWDV01000138.1 GCF_005877905.1 Pseudomonas nicosulfuronedens
GTATGGCCAGCGAACTGCACCTCCGCCGGAGCCATCTTGTAGACGATAGAGAAGGTTGTTGCCTGCTTTAACTCAAGGAATGGTGTAGGCAATGGTTGTCGGCTGACTAGGCGCCGATACTTGCAGTCGAATACCCATAGCCCACTTTTCACGTAGTCATCGGCGTAGATCACGACGCCGTTGCCTAAGTCCTTGTTGTATGTGCTCGTCATTACCTTAAATTCATAGCGGGCTATGATCAGTATCAGGGGGAGGAAAATTATGAAGGCAACCCAGGAGCCTTTACTTTGGTAAGAAATCAAGGGGTTCTCCAGGTGCGCTGGTTTTTGGTCTTAAATGGAGGGGCGTCGGTTGAGTTTGTCGATCGGTGCTCTGGTAGTTATTGAGGTTTAGGGCAGCTCTTGGCGGCGGCCTGGAGCGCTTTGGCGTGACTCATGTAAGTCTCGGGGGGGTAGGGCTCTGCGGTTATCTCAATGTTTGGCAAGCTCTTGCTACCAATCCAGTCGCGAACTTCTAACACCCAAGGGCGACCATTATGGTTGCTCAAAATATTAAAAACATTGACATTTAAGACCAAAAACCA
>NZ_SWDV01000139.1 GCF_005877905.1 Pseudomonas nicosulfuronedens
CGCCATATCATCTATTGAACCGCTGCCGGTAAGCATGGCGCATGAATTGAGCATTATCTGGAGAAACTCGGAGCTCCCCGCAGTGTATATTGTAAAATCCATGCTTCCCCCTTATGAGCCACTGCTCTGATTGCTCGACCCTTGATACAAGTGTCCACCATCGTCGGGCGGGCTCATCTCCATCATGCTGGATGCATCAGCGTCGGCGTCTTTATCTTTAAGACTCACCTGGATGTACTGGTCGTACTGGCTTCTGATGTCAGCCCTGGCGGATCGCAGACTTTTAAGGTTCTGCTTTGCGTTGGGCATATCTGAACTCGTAACTCCTGCTTCCGCAACGCCAAGTAGCATTACAATTAGGTTATAACTCGACTGAGCTGCGATCGTAGTCGCGTACTTATTCAAATAGTCGTAACCAGCTTGCGCCCCGCTCTTCTGAACGATTCTGACGAGGTTTACACCGATACGGCTAGAACCAAGGTAGCCGATATGCGCATCATCTCCCGGCGACAGCACGCCATTCGCAATATGCTCGAGAACTTGATTATT
>NZ_SWDV01000140.1 GCF_005877905.1 Pseudomonas nicosulfuronedens
ATGACGCGTATTAAATCCCATAATCCAGGAGACCGCCTAAACTCTTTAAAAAAATCAGATCGACTTCGCCTGGTTGACGCAAATTTATCGACGGTGGCTTCGGTCGACCACTTGGTAACGCCTAAGTTAATTACGGCCGGGGATAGGTATTCAGATATAGATCCCTTTGAGCAAAATTGGACTATAGACAAGGACTGATTAGATGCCGCTTTGGCAATTCTCAAATAGGATGAGACTATATCTTCACTGTATTGAATGTAGAACTCCAAAGCGGATTTCAGACTAGTGAGTACGGCATTGATGGGGACAGATGCGAATCGCCCACTGGTACCTATCGCGAAGTGTTCAAGGATGTAATGATAGCTCATGGGTTTTAGAACAGTTATCGGTGCGCATTTTGTGTGTGCTGCTAACCTGTTAAGTGTGAAGCAGCCCTCCGCAAAATCCTTAACTCGCCTGGCATCCATAGCTGAGTGCTTAGTCCGTATTGGCGCTCTTGAAAGTTCTACATTCAATACAGTGAAG
>NZ_SWDV01000141.1 GCF_005877905.1 Pseudomonas nicosulfuronedens
ATACAACATAAACTCAGAAAAAATACATCACTGCCACCCTCAACCATTAACCCCAAGCGATTTAAAAAGCCACATATCGGAAGCCGATATTGTTATTGCTCATCGATTACACGCAAATATTATTGCCTACTCTCTAGGAATACCTTCTATAGGATTAAACTGGGACTCCAAGGTCAAATCATTCTTTACCGCCGTTCAGCGATTGGACTACTACCTCGACGACTTAGCACCTACCGCAGAGAACATTATCGAGTTAGTGGAGGGAGCACTAAAACTCAAACCCGAATTTCTTCACGAAACGCTCAACAAAAAAATTGACGAGGAGATATCTTCGCACTTAAAGAGAAATTAAATGCAGTCAAATATCGCGAAAGAGATAAGAATCTCAACAGCAATACTGCTATCAACCCTATGCATAGCAATATACATCGCGCAAGAGCAAATAATACCAGAATATTTCTTCATAGATTCACAAACTATTAACGGAAATGAATCTTTCAGCGAAGCAGAAGATAAAAGAGCTGT